>NZ_CP085081.1:0-1200000 GCF_023243115.1 Sediminicoccus sp. KRV36 | reverse complement strand
TTCACATCTGGGAATGCGAGCTGTGCAGCTACGTCTATGACGAGGCGAAGGGCGCGCCGGAGGATGGCCTGGCGCCGGGCACGCGGTGGCGGGATGTTCCGGAGGATTGGTCCTGCCCGGATTGCGGAGCGACCAAGGCGGATTTCGTCATGCGCCGGGTGGCCTGAACCGCACCGGCTCCGTGAAGCCCCGGCGCCTGTCCGGCATCGCGCATCCGGGCCAGAGCAGCGATGCGCTGTTGGCGGGGCCTGGCGGGCTGCCGCAAGAAAGCGTTGCCCTATCGCTTTGTCTCCGCGTTGCGGCCCCCCACCAAGAAATTCAGCGTCTTAGATCTTCTCACTGATGAAGGTGCAGGAAACGAGTTTCCTGCCGGGGAACTCGAGGGGCTGGCCCCTCGATCCCCCCGCAAGGCAACTCACCAGCCTGCGAGAGCCGTCTCATCGCAAGCGAAGACAGGGAAGCCCAGGCCTCTGTTTCCACACATTGCCCGATTTACCGCACGGCCGCGACCGGCCGGTTGTTCAGGCCGGCGCGAGCGCCTCGGCGATCGAGGTAAAGAGCGGCAGGCCATCGGTGCCGCCCACCAGCGGGTCCACGCAGTTTTCCGGATGCGGCATCAGCCCCATCACCCGCGCATTGGCCGAGCAGATGCCGGCGATGGCGTTCAGGCTGCCATTGCGGTTCTCGCCCTCATAGCGGAGCACGACGCGGCCATCGTCCTCCAGCGCGGCCAGGGTTTCGGCGTCGCAGAAGTAGTTGCCATCGCCATGCGCCATGGTGGCGCGGAAGGTCTGGCCGCGCTGGAAATGGCGCGTATAGGGCGTGTCCGCGCGCTCGACGCGCATCACGCAGTCCATCGCGAGGAACCGCAGCGAGGCATTGCGCAGCAGCGCGCCGGGCAGCAAGCCCGCCTCGCACAGCATCTGGAAGCCGTTGCACACGCCCAGGACATGGCCGCCGCGCTCGGCATGGGCCCGCACCGCGGGCATGATGGGCGATTGCGCGGCCATCGCGCCACAGCGCAGATAATCGCCATAGGAAAAACCGCCCGGCAACACGACGAGGTCCGTGCCAGGCGGCAAGGCCGTCTCGCGGTGCCAGAGCATGGTGGGCTTCACGCCGCTCACGCGGTGCAGCGCGATGGCCATGTCCCGCTCGCGATTGGTGCCGGGAAACACCAGGATGGCTGCCTTCATGCCCATATCTCCACACAGCGCTCGGCGCTCAAAACGCGTTCATTCAACACAGCCGGGCCGCCCGGCGGGGCGGCGCCGCGCCGGCGGCCAGGATGTCACTCGGTGCTCTCCGCCGGCCCGGCTCCACGATGGGGCAGCAGGTGGCGAAACAGCGCCTGGCGCTCGCGCACCTGTTCCAGCGTGGGCTTCTCGGTCTCCGCGACGTCGCGCGGCGGGCCGGTCAGGGCCACGCCCATCACGCCCGAGAGCAGCAGGATGGGCGCCACCAGCATGCAGGCCGGGAAGACGGTGCGCGGCGAAAGATCCCGCATCCAGCCCGGCGGCAGCAGCCAATAGGCGATCCACATCAGCGGCAGGGCGGCGATGCCCATGCCCAGCAGCATGCCGGCCAGGACCGCGGCCGGGATGATCGGGAAGAACAGCAGGATGTTGAAGCTGCCCGGCATCGCCCGCCCCCTTCACCCCTGCATCACACGCAACCAGTGCAGCCCGCCCAGCAGCACCGTCGTGCCGATGGCGGCAATGGCGGCGGCCGTCACCCAGCGATTGGCCTTGGCCTTCTGCGTGGCGATCCAGCCCATCCGGGGCTGCGGCTTGCCGCCCGGCAGGCGCTGCTCACGCCAGCGCAGGCCCATGGCCACCAGCACGGTCAGCACCACCATCAGCAGGAGCGAGGCCTTCACCATGGGTAGAAGAACCAGCCCACCGGGTCCCGCCAGCCATCCAGCGCGAAGCTGATCGGCCAGAACAGCCCGCCCAGAAACCCCTTGGAGAGGCGAAAGAACACCTCGGTCAGCCAGTAATTCGAGACGATGGGCGGGCCGAACGCCAGATAGGTCCCGGCCGTGAGCACCCGCCAGGCCGCGAAGCCGAAGGAGGCGATGACGAACCAGCGCAAGGAGGTCTCACGCGCGGTCACATCACCTCCACGGTGAAGCTTTCGATGACCGTATTGGCGAGCAGCTTGCGCGCCATCGCCTCGCCCATGGCCTTGGCCGCAGCGGCATCGGTTTCGGTGACCTCGACGATCATCACCTTGCCCACACGGACCTCACCCACCCCGGTGAAATCGAGTCCGGCCAGGGCGCGTTCGATCGCCTTGCCCTGTGGGTCGAGCACGCCGGCCTTTGGAAACACCGTCACCTTCAAACGCGTCATTCATCCCTCCAACCCGCCCGGGGAAATGGCCCCCCGGCGCCCTGGCGAAGCTGTGCTTCACCAGGCTGCAATCCATTCCCGCACGTCCAGGCGATCACTGGACCATTTCGGGCCCCTTGAGGTCCCGCACGCCGGCCTCGGGCAGGATGCCCAGGCGCCGCGCCACCTCCTGGTAGCCTTCCTCGACCTTGCCCAGATCGCGCCGGAAGCGGTCCTTGTCCATCTTTTCGCCCGTCTTGCTGTCCCAGAGGCGGCAATTATCCGGGCTGATCTCATCCGCGACGACGATGCGCATCTCCTCATTGTCGTAGAGCCGGCCGAATTCCAGCTTGAAATCCACCAGCGTGATGCCGACGCCCAGAAGCAGCCCGGTGAGGAAGTCATTCACCCGCAGCGTCAGCTGCACCATGTCGTCCAGGTCATGCGTGGCGGCCCAGCCGAAGGCGGTGATGTGCTCTTCGCTCACCATCGGGTTCTGCAGCGCGTCGTTCTTATAATAATATTCGATGATGGAACGCGGCAGCCGCGTGCCCTCGGGGATGCCCAGCCGCGTGGCGAGCGAGCCCGCCGCGACATTGCGCACCACGATTTCGAGCGGAATGATCTCCACCTCGCGCACGAGTTGCTCGCGCATGTTCAGCCGGCGGATGAAATGCGTGGGGATGCCGATCTCGCCCAAGCGCGTCATCAGGTATTCGCTGATGCGGTTGTTGAGCACCCCCTTGCCGGTGATGGTGCCCTTCTTCTGCGCGTTGAAGGCGGTGGCGTCGTCCTTGAAATACTGGACGATGGTGCCGGGCTCCGGACCTTCGAACAGGATCTTGGCCTTGCCTTCGTAGATCTGGCGGCGGCGAGCCATGGGGGGCGGTCCTTCTGGAATCGCTTTCGCATATAGCAGGCTTGCCCATGCGTGGCACGCGGGCCTGGGCGCCTGCCACGGCATGCTTGCCGCTGGGTCAAGGAAGGCCAGGTCACCGGCCCACTCCCACACATCGAAGGCAGAGGAAACCGGGCGTCGCGCCGGGGAGCGCGAGGGGCAGCGCCCCTCGCCCCGCTGCATCACATCATCACGGGCGCAAACTCGACCCGATCCGGCGGCCCCGGCGCAAACAGCCACTCCCGCTCACCGGCCCGGCCCAGCGCCAGCAGCGAGGCGCAGAGCGTGCCGAAGCCGCCAATCGGCGGCACGTTCAGTGCCTCGGCCGTGCGCCCCTCGGAATCGGCCAGGAGGGCGGGCCAGCTGCCCCAATCGGGCGGCTCGGGCGGGGTGGCGGCCTGGAAGCGTGGCAGATGCCGGGCGGTGCGCGGGCTGCCCTGATCATTGGGCGGATGGGCCGTGATCATGGAAATGCCCTCGGGCAGGGCCGTCACCTCCGGCTGGCCCGCGCCCAGGCCGGCGATGAACCAGGCGGTCAGGGAATCGGCGACGACCATGTTGAAGGGCCGCCAGAGCCCCGCATCGAGTGCCGCGATGCGGGCCGCCGCCGCCTCGGCCGTTCGGCCCTGAAGGGCGAGGCCCGGCAATTCGCCGCGTGATCGCTTGTCCGGATCAGGGCCCAGGCTGCCCACGCGGTTCAGCACGGTGGCCACCACGCCATGGCGGTTCATGGCCATCCAGGTGCCACCGGCCAGCGTGTCCCGCCCGCCGATGATGCCGGGCCAATGCTCCGCCGGCATCTGCCAGGGGCGGTCCAGGCGTTCATCCCGGTTGGCGGCCAGCAGCAACGGCCAGGTGGCGCCGGGGCGGCGCAGGAGGATCACGGTGCACATGGCACCCCTTTATCACCAGGGGCCCGGGCCCCAAAGGCAGCGGCCCCAAAGGCAGCAACCTCAGCCGCGCAGCGCCTGCAGCAACATCCCCTCCGTCAGGATCTGCGGCAGGATGGCCGGCGCCCCGCCCCCCGCCGGATAGAGCAGATACAGCGGCACGCCATCGCGCCCATGTTCGCGCAACAAGGCCGTGATGGCCGGGTCGCCGCGCGTCCAGTCGCCGGTGAGCTGCACGATCCCGGCGGCGCCAAATGCCCGCTGCGTGGCCTCGGTGCCGATGGCGACGCGTTCATTCACCTTGCAGGAGATGCACCAGGCGGCGGTCAGGTTCACAAAGACCGGCCGCCCCTCCGCCCGCAATTCCGCCAGCCGCGTGGCGGACCAGGCCTCGCCCTGGCCCGGTGCGGCGCTGGCGGGCGGCGCGGAGCCGAGCAGGGGCAGCAGCGCCAGGGCGGCCAGGACCGCGGCCAGGGCCAGCGCCTCGCCCAGGCGGCGGGGCGTGCGGCCGGAATGCTGCGCAACCCCCCAGGCCCAGGCGGCGAGTGCGATGAGCACGGCGCCGACCAGCACCGTCAGCACGCCATCCGGCCCCGCTTGCTGCGCCAGCACCCAGACCAGCCAGGCCGCCGCGCCATACATGGGAAAGGCCAGGAATTGGCGAAAACGCTCCATCCAGACGCCCGGGCGCGGCAGGAAGCGGCCCGCCCCGGGAAACAGGCCGAGCATGGCGTAGGGTGCGGCCAGCCCCAGCCCCATGGCGCCGAAAATGGCCAGCGTGGCGCTGGGCGGCAGTACCAGGGCCGCGCCGATGGCCGTTGCCATGAAGGGGGCGGTGCAGGGGGTGGCCACCACCACGGCCAGGATGCCCGTGAAGAAGCTGCCGAGCGGCCCACCCTGCCCAGCCAGGCCCTGGCCCATCCCGGCCGGCCCGCCAAGCTGGAACACGCCCGAGAGGTTCAGCCCAACCGCCAGCATCAGCCAGGCCATGCCGGCGACAAAGGCCGGATAGGTGAATTGAAAGCCCCAACCTGCCCCGCCGCCCGCGGCCCGCAGCCCGAGCATCAGCCCGCCCAGCGCCAGGAAGGAGAGCACCACCCCAAGGGTATAGCCGGCCGCCTCGGCCCGGATGGCGCCGCGCCCCGCCCCGCCAAGCCGGGCCATGGCCATCGCCTTCATGGCCAGGATCGGGAAGACGCAGGGCATCAGGTTCAGGATCAGCCCGCCCAGCGCCGCGAAAGCCAGGACCTGCCACAGCGGCAAGGGGTTGCCCGGCAACGGCCCGCCCGGCTCGGCCGCCACGAGGTAGGCGCCGCGCACTCCGGCGGCATCGGTGATGGTCAGCACGCCGGTCAGGGGCGCTGGCGGGTCCGCCGCAGCGCGGGCCAGCATCAGCGTGATCTCCCCCTCGCGCGCGGCCAGCCTCTGTTCGGGCGCGTTCTCGATCACATTCTGCGCGTCGGGGAAGAACTCGGCGGCGCGCACGGCGCCGGCCGTGAAGCTCGGGCTGCGGATGGTCAGGGCGCCGCGTGTCCCGGCGAAGCCAAAGCTGGCCTGGAAGGGTGCCGCCCGGGGTAGCGCGGCCTCGGCTGCCTGGAACGCGGCCGCATGCGCCGGGCGGGCCGTCTGCGCCACATCGAGGCCAAGGGTGAAGCGCCCCTCCTCGGGGATGCAGACATCGGCGCAGACCAGCCAGGTGGCATCGGCCGTGATGGTGACGTAATCCCCGGGCTTCAAAGAAGCCGGCGGCGTCACGCTCAGCAGGAAATCCGCCGTGCCGGTATAGCCGAAATTCATCAGCGGGCCGAAGGCGATGCGGCTGGGGGCCGGGAACTGCAACTCCCCCGCCGCCCAGCCCTCGGGCCATTCGATGGTGATCTCGGGCGGGGCGCCGGCATCCCCCGCATTGCGCCAATAGGTATGCCAGCCGGGGGCGAGGCGCTGGCGGAGCATCAGGCGGAAAGGCTCACCAGGGGCGATGGCGGCACGGTCGGCCAGCAGCGTGACCACGGCGCGGGGCGATTCCACGGATGCGGATTCGCTGGCCCGCCCGATGAGGGGGGGCAGAAGCAAGGCCAGGAGAAGCAGCGCACGCAGCATGCCGGATAGAAGGGGCATCCGTGGCCCCGCCGCAACCCTGCCGGAAAGTTTTGCCGTCCTGCGCAACTCGCGGCACCGGACCGGGTTGAGACGCTGATGGCGATTTATGCCCGGAGAGTAGACATGAACCAGTTCAAGACCAGCCTGATGCTTGGCGCCGCGGCGATCGCGCTTCCCCTGGCGGCCGGCGCGCAGCCCGCCCCGCGCAGCGCCTTCGACAATTTCCGCCTGGCCCCCCAGCAAACCGTGACCGGCCTCTACATCGGCGCGGGTGCCGGCGTGAATTTCCTGGAGAACAGCACGCTCAACAGCAATAACACCCTGGCCACCGGGCTGGCCGCGCGCGGCGTTGCCGGCCGTGGCCAGGCGATCTTCGAGCCCGGCTTCGTCGGCGTCTTCTCGATCGGCTATGGCTTCGGCAACGGCCTGCGCATCGAGGCGGAGGGCAATTTCCGCCAGAATGACATTGACAAGGTGGGCGGCTTCCGTGGCGCGGGCTTCACCAACACGGCGGGCGGCATGCAGCGCAGCTACGGCGCCATGGCCAATATGCTCTATGATTTCCGCATCCCGGGCGTGACCTGGATGGTGCCCTATATCGGCGGCGGCGTGGGCTATGTCTGGCGTGACATGCATGGGCTTTCGGTCAGCGCGCCGGGCGGCGTCTCGCTCCGCTCCAGCGATATTGACGGGCGCTTCGCCTACCAGGCCATCGGTGGCGCGGCCTTCCCGATCGCTTCCGTCCCCGGCCTCGCCGTCACGGCCGAGTATCGCTACCTCGGCACCCAGCCGACGGATCTGAACACCCGCCTCGTCAACACGACCAATGGCCGGGTGATCGGCGGCGGCACATTGCGCAGCTCGGACAACAACCACTCCGTGCTTGTGGGCCTGCGCTATGCCTTCAACCAGGCGCCGGCCCCTGTGCCGGTGGCGGCCGTCGCCGCCGCCCCGGCGCCGGCCCGCACCTACCTCGTCTTCTTCGACTGGGATCGCGCGGACCTGACCGACCGTGCGCGCCAGATCATCGGCGATGCCGCCACCAATGCACGGACCGTGGCCTCGACCCGCATCGAGGTTTCGGGCCATGCGGACCGCACCGGGACGGCCGCCTACAACCAGCGCCTCTCGGTGCGTCGTGCCGAAGCGGTAGCGGGCGAGCTGGTCCGTCGTGGCGTCGCGCGGAACGAGATCACCATCCAGGGCTTCGGCTTCGACCGCCCCCTGGTGGCAACGGCCATGGGCGTGCGTGAGCCGCAGAACCGCCGGGTGGAAATCGTGCTGCGCTGAACAGGCGTCAGCCCCGATAAATGGAAAGGGCCGGCGGAGTGATCCGCCGGCCCTTTCTGCGTCTCCCGCCCTCCGGCGGGGTGGGTCTCAATGCGCCAGAATCGCCAGCAGCAGAAGGGCGACGATGTTGGTGATCTTGATCATCGGGTTCACGGCAGGGCCGGAGGTGTCCTTGTAGGGGTCACCCACGGTATCGCCGGTCACGGCGGCCTTGTGGGCTTCGCTGCCCTTGCCGCCGTAATGCCCTTCCTCGATGTATTTTTTCGCATTGTCCCAGGCGCCACCGCCGGTCGTCATGGAGACGGCGACGAAGAAGCCGGTGACGATCACGCCCAGCAGCATGGCACCCAGGGCCGCGAAGGCAGCCCCCTTGCCCGCGATGGCCGCGATCAGGAAGAACCAGACGATCGGGCTCAGCACCGGCAGCAGGGAGGGGATGATCATCTCCTTGATGGCGGCCTTGGTCAGCATGTCCACGGCGCGGGCATAGTCAGGCTTTTCCGTGCCCAGCATGATGCCCGGCTTTTCGCGGAATTGCCGCCGGACTTCCTCCACCACGGCCTGCGCCGCGCGGCCCACCGCCGTCATGCTCATGCCGCCGAACAGATAGGGCAGCAGCCCACCGAACAGCAGCCCGACCACGACGTAAGGATTGGCCAGCGAGAAATCGATGGCGCCCAGGCCGGCGAAGTAAGGATAGGTGGCCGGGTTGGCGATGAAGTAGTTCAGATCCTGCGTATAGGCCGCAAACAACACGAGAGCGCCCAGCCCCGCCGAACCAATGGCATAGCCCTTGGTGACCGCCTTGGTCGTGTTGCCCACCGCATCCAGCGCATCCGTGGTCACGCGGGTTTCGGGCGGCAGGCCGGCCATTTCCGCGATGCCGCCGGCATTGTCCGTGACCGGGCCGAAGGCATCGAGTGCCACGATCATGCCCGCCAGCGCCAGCATGGTGGTGGTGGCGATGGCGATGCCGTAGAGGCCAGCCAGCCCATGCGAGCAGATCACGCCCGCGATGATGATGATGGCCGGGATCGCCGTGCTTTCCATGCTGACCGCGAGGCCGCGGATCACATTGGTGCCATGGCCGGTCTGCGACGCCTCGGCGATGGATTTCACCGGGCGGAACTGCGTGCCCGTGTAGTATTCGGTGATCATCACGATCGCCGCCGTGACACCCAGGCCCACGGCACCGCAGAGCCACAGGCTGAAGGCACCGAATGTGTGACCGCCCGCCGTGGTGCTGCCGAAGCCGAAGAAGATGAAGGAGAGGGGCAGCAGCACCGCGAGGCTGAGCGCACCCGTGACCATGAGGCCGCGATACATCGCCCCCATGATGGACTGGTTGGCCGGCAGCTTCACGTAATAGGTGCCGACGATGGAGGTGATGACACAGACCGCGCCAATCGCCAGCGGAAACAGCATGCCCGAGGTGCGGCCCACATCGCCGAAGCTGATGGCGGCCAGCACCATGGTGGCCACCGCCGTGACCGCGTAGGTCTCGAACAGATCCGCCGCCATGCCGGCGCAGTCACCCACGTTGTCGCCCACATTGTCGGCGATGGTGGCGGGGTTGCGGGGGTCATCCTCGGGGATGCCGGCTTCCACCTTGCCCACCATGTCGCCACCCACATCCGCACCCTTGGTGAAGATGCCGCCGCCGAGACGCGCGAAGATCGAGATGAGCGAGGCGCCGAAGCCCAGCGCCACCAGGCTGTCGATCACGATGCGCGAGTTGATCGCGTGGCCCATGAAGATGACGAGGACGAAGAAATACACCGCGACCCCGAGCAGTGCGAGGCCCGCGACCAGCATGCCCGTGATGGCACCCGACTTGAAGGCGAGGTCGAGCCCCGCCGCCAGGCCCTCACGGCTGGCTTCGGCCGTGCGCACATTGGCGCGGACCGAGACATTCATGCCGATGAAGCCGGCCAGACCCGACAGGACGGCCCCCACCAGGAAGCCGATGGCGACCGTCCCGCCCAGAAGCAGCCAGACCACCACGAAGAGCACGGCACCCACCGCGCCGATGGTCATGTATTGCCGCTTCAGATAGGCCGAGGCGCCCTCCTGGATGGCCTGCGCGATTTCCTGCATGCGCGCATTGCCCGCCGGCTTGGCCATGATTTCCTTGGTCGTGATCCAGCCATAGGCGAGCGACGTCGCCCCCAGCAGGATGACCAACAACAGGGTCACAGTGATCACGTATCTCTTTCCTCTCTTCCCAATCGGGCGGCTGCTTGCCGGCCGCCATTCCCCCGGAGCCTAGGCCGCGTCTTATCTGCTATGCAACCGATGCACCCCTCGCCTCGTGGCGGTTTTTGTGGTTTGACGGCGCATCGTCCAAATCCCAAGGCCGCTGGAGCCCCTGATGAACCTCGACGCCATCCCCATCGGCAAAAATCCGCCGCATGACCTCAATGTGATCATCGAGGTCGAGATCGGGGGCGAGCCCATCAAGTATGAGATGGACAAGGCCTCGGGCACGCTGTTCGTGGACCGCTTCCTGCACACGCCCATGCGCTATCCGGGCAATTACGGCTTCGTGCCGCACACCCTGTCCGATGATGGGGACCCGATTGACGTGCTGGTGGCCAATACGCGGCCCATCGTCCCCGGTGCCGTCATCAATGTGCGCCCGGTCGGCGTGCTCAAGATGGAGGATGATGGGGGCCATGATGAGAAGATCATCGCCGTCCCCTCGCCCAAGCTCACCAAGCGCTATGTGAATGTGCATGAGGTGACGGATCTGCCGCAGATCACGCTCGACCAGATTCGCCACTTCTTCGAGCACTACAAGGATCTGGAGCCCGGGAAATGGGTGAAGGTCATCGGCTGGGGCAATGCGGCCGAGGCGCATAAGCTGATCCTGGAAGCCATCGAGCGCGCCAAGACCGCGAAATAGGCGCGCCGGCGGGCGGTTGCATGAATATTGCATGGCTCGGGTGTAATCTCACCCGAAGGATCGCCCGCCATGCCCACCCGCCGCGCCGCCCTTACCCTGGCCACGGCCCCAATCTGGTCCGCCCCGCTCTTGTCTACCGCGCTCTGGTCGGCGCCTATCCGCCAGGCGCGGGCGCAGGCCGGCTGGCCCGCTGCCCGCCCGATTGAAATCCATGTCGGGTTTTCGGCCGGGGGCGGCGTGGATGTCATGGCCCGCGCGGTGGCGCCCTTCCTGGCCAATCTCCTGCCCGGTGCGCGCTTCGTCATCGTGAACCGGCCGGGCGCCGGCGGCCAGCTCGGCCATGAGGCCGCGGCCAATGCCGCGCCCGATGGCTACGCGCTGGGGGCCACCACCATGCCCGGCCTGGTCTCCCACCCGATTGAACGCGCGGTGCGCTATCGCGTGGCGGACCTCACCTATCTCGCCAACGTGGTGGATGACCCTTGCGCGCTGTTTGTGCGCCCCGAAAGCCCCTATCGCACGCTGGCCGACATCATCGCCGCCGGCCGCGCCCGACCCGAAATCCTGACCTATGGGCTGACCGGCATCGGCAGCGATGACCACCTGACCATGTTCCGCTTCGAAGCGACGACGGGCGCGCGGCTGACCCATGTGCCCTTCCCCGGCATCGGCCAGATGCTGCCGCAGGTGTTCACCGGCCAGGTGGATATCGCGGCGATGAATGTGAGCGAGGCGCTGCCCTTCGTGCGGGAAGGCCGGTTGCGCGGCATCGGCCAGGCCTCGGCCACGCGCTGGCCTGGCCTGCCGGACCTGCCCACCTATCGCGAGCAGGGCGTGGATGTGCTGGGCAGCGCCAGCCGCGGCTTTGTCGGCCCCGCCGGCATGCCCGAGGAGGTGACGCAGCGCCTGATCACCGCCTTCACCACCATGCTGGCCGACCCCAGCTTCATCCGTGAGGCGGAGCGCCTCTCCATGCCGCTGCGCCCGGTTCTGGGGGCGGATTACCGCGCCATGGCATTGGCGATGGAGGCGGAGCTGCGTGCGCTCTGGGCCACGCGGCGCTGGAACCAGGGTTGATCGCGCACGCGGATCACCGCACAAGAAGGCCTCCCTTCGCGCCCGTAGCTCAACTGGTTAGAGCGGGCCGCTCATAACGGCTTGGTTGCGGGTTCAAGTCCTGCCGGGCGCAGGGGGAGGAGTTTCGGCGCAACCCCGGGGGCGCTTGAGGGTTACAACGATCTCAAGGCTTGCGCGTGACGCTCGCCTCCCCCGAACCCCCAGGACGCAATGCATGCCCAACGACGCCGACACTTATCCCGACGAGATCATCATCCGCCAAGGCAAGCTGGAAGAGGGCGAAAACCGTGGCGAAGGCTGGGTCGTGCTGCGCGCCCTCGCCCTGGTCGTGCTGGTGACGGCGGCACTCGCCTATTTCGTGTTCTGACCGGGCGAAAGCCGCGCGTCAGATCTTGAGCCGTTCCGGAATCGGCAAGCCCAGCCGATCCGGAACGGGCCATTCCTCCCGCACCGTTCGCAGCTTGTGGAAGCCTGCCTTCAGGTAATTCGGCAAGGCGCGGGGGTGATCCGCCGTGCAGGTGTTCACCGTCAGCGCCGCCGGCTCTTCTTTCCATGCGGCTGCGATGGCGTGCCGCAGCAGGGCCATGCCGATGCCACCCCCCATGCCCCGCGGATACAGCCCGAAATAGGCCAGGTTCATGATGGGCCAGCCGCGCCGGTCCAGTTCATAGAACCCGAGAATCCCCTCGGCGTCGCGCAGCACATGGATGCTGATGGCGCGGTCCGAGAGCAGGGCATCAAGGTCGCGGTCGCTCAGGGTGCGGCGCAGCCACCAGACATATTCATGCCCGACCGTCGCGTAGAGCTCGCGGTAGAGCGGCACGCCGCAGCGCGGAAACAGCTGCTCCACGACGAGCCCCTCCGGGAGGGGGGCGCCGGGGTCAGCCGGGCGCTTGTCCATCCGCAGGAAGGTGACGTCCACCGCGATGCGGGTGGTGGGTTCCACCAGCTTCATCAAGCTCGGGCGGATCATGTTTCCAGGAAGCTGCGCAGCTTGCGGGAACGGGAAGGGTGCTTGAGCTTGCGCAGCGCCTTGGCCTCGATCTGGCGAATGCGCTCACGCGTCACGTTGAATTGCTGACCGACCTCTTCCAGCGTGTGGTCGGTGTTCATGCCGATGCCGAAGCGCATGCGCAGCACGCGCTCCTCACGCGGGGTCAAGCTGCCCAGCACGCGGGTCGTCGCCTCGCGCAGGTTGGACTGGATCGCGGCATCGAGCGGGATGATCGCGTTCTTGTCCTCGATGAAGTCGCCCAGGTGGCTGTCTTCCTCATCGCCGATCGGCGTCTCCAGGGAGATCGGCTCCTTGGCGATCTTCAGCACCTTGCGGACCTTTTCGAGGGGCATGCCGAGCTTCTCGGCCAGCTCCTCGGGCTGCGGCTCGCGGCCGATCTCGTGCAGCATCTGGCGGCTGGTGCGCACCAGCTTGTTGATCGTCTCGATCATGTGGACCGGGATGCGGATGGTCCGCGCCTGGTCTGCGATGCTGCGCGTGATGGCCTGGCGGATCCACCAGGTGGCATAGGTGCTGAACTTGTAGCCGCGGCGGTACTCGAACTTATCCACCGCCTTCATCAGGCCGATATTCCCCTCCTGGATGAGATCCAGGAATTGCAGGCCGCGATTGGTGTATTTCTTGGCGATGGAGATCACGAGGCGCAGATTGGCCTCGATCATCTCCTTCTTCGCCTGGTTCATGTCCCGCTCGCCGGCGGAGACCGTCTTGTAGACGCGGCGGAATTCGGCGACGGGCAAGCCGGTCGCGGCAGCGATGGCGCCGATCTCGACGCGCACCGCCTCAAGGTCATCGCGCGATTTCAGCGCGAAGGCCGGCCAGGCCTTGCCCTTCAGCTTGGCGACGCGGTCAATGAAGCCCGGGTCCAGCTCGCTGCCGATCCAGTTTTCCAGGAATTCCTCGCGGCGCACCTTGTGGGCGAGCGCCATGCGAAGGACCTGGCCATCCAGCGTGTTCAGCTTGCGGTTCAGCGCCTTGAGCTGTTCGACCAGTTCCTCGATGCGGTTGTTGTGCAGATGCACCTTCTCAACCAGCGTGACGAGTTCCTGGCGGGATTTCTCGTAGGTCTTCTCGCTGCGGCCGGCCAATTCCTCGCCGGAGGTGTAGAGGTCCATCCGCTTGGAAGAGAGCTTGGTGAGCTTGCTGAAGATCGTCTGGATCGCCTCGAAATTGGCGATCACATCGGGCTTCAGCTTCTCCTCCAGCGCCGAAAGCGAGAGGCCCATGCCCTCGCCTTCCTCGCCTTCCTCGAATTCCTCGGGCTCGGGGGGCGTGCCCTCGGGCGTGTCGGCGGCGTTGGTGGCTTCGAGGTCGATCACATCGCGCAGCAGCATGCGCGGCGGCTCGGCCTTCAGCGCTTCATACCAGGCGATGATGGCCTTGAAGGTCAGCGGGCTCTCGCAGAGGCCCGTGATCATCATGTCGCGCCCGGCTTCGATGCGCTTGGCGATGGCGATCTCGCCCTCGCGGCTCAGCAGTTCGACGCTGCCCATCTCGCGCAGATACATGCGCACGGGGTCGTCGGTGCGGCCGAGGCTTTCCTCGTCCACATTGCCGCCGGCCTCTTCTTCTTCCTTTTCCTCGCCATCCTCGGATTTCGCGGGCTTGGCTTCACCCTCCTCGGATTCCTCGGCCTCGACGACGTTGATGCCGGCTTCCGAGAGGGAGGAGAGCGTGTCCTCGATGAATTCGCTGCTCACCTGCTCCTGCGGCATGGCGGCGTTGACTTCGTCATAGGTGACGTAGCCGCGCTCCTTGCCACGGGCGATGAGCTTCTTGACGGCGGCGGAGGTGATGTCGAGCAGCACGCCTTCGACCGCTTCCTCGCGCGCTTCGGCCGTCTCGCTGCCATTCGCCGTCTTGGTCGCCATGCGTCACTCCATTCTCGTGCCGGGGGAGAAATACCCCCCCACTATACCGCGTCCGCTTCGTCCGACTCGCCACGCCGCAGCGCGTCGAGCGCCTCGGTCAGGCGGATCAGGCGGATTTGCGCGGCCGGATCATTGGTCGCCGCAAACGCCATTTGGGCTGCCCGAGCGTCCTCGGCCAGCTCCGCCTCACCCCGGAGGAAACCAAACATCTGCCAGAAAGCGTCCAGAGCCTCCTTGGGTTGCGCGCCAGGGCGTGCCTCCATCGGCAAACCAGAGGCGCGCAGGACCCAGTCAGCGGCTGGAGCGATCCCGCACAGGGCGAGGTGGGCGATCAACTCGCCCGAGTCAAGGCGCGCGGCACCTTCGATCCACGCCAAAAGCGCATCTCTCACCTGCCGGGCGGGGCCATCGGGCAAATCCAGCAGGGCCAGCGGCTCCTGCGCATCCCGCAAAATCTCCGGCTGATGGATGCAGATGGCGAGAATGATGCGCGCGCGCTCGGCTTGGATGCCCTCGGGGTCCACCACCGGGCGGGGGTGCCGCGGCGCTGCCCGCTTGCCCGGCTTGCGCGAGAGCTCGAAGAAGCGATTGAAGAAGGCGCTGCGAAATTCGCTGGCCAGCGCCTTGTCGGGGATGGTCTGCGCGATGCCGGCCAGGCGGTTGCGCAGGGCGGCCCGCGCCTCCGGGGCCTCGGGCAGCCTTCCCCCCACGATCAGGCCGAAGATCGCCTCGGCGAGCGGTTGCGCGGCATCCAGCAGCGTCTGGAAGCCGCGCGGCCCCTTTTGCCGGATCAGGGTATCCGGATCCTCGCCGCCCGGCAGGGTGATGAAGCGCAGCGAGCGTTCCGGGGCCAGCAGGGGCATGGCCAGCTCCGCCGTGCGGGCCGCGGCACGCTGGCCGGCGGCATCGCCATCGAGGCAGAGCACCGGCTCCGGGCTCACCTGCCAGAGGGCTTGCAACTGGTCCTCCGTCAGGGCCGTGCCGAGGGGGGCGACGGCACCCGTGAACCCCGCCTGGTGCAGCGCGATCACGTCCATATAGCCCTCGGCCACCAGGAGGGTGGCGCCGCGAAACACGCCCTCCCGCGCGAGGTCCAGGCCGTAGAGGTTGCGGCGCTTCGAAAACAGCACCGTCTCCGGCCCGTTCACGTATTTCGGCTGGCCATCGCCGAGGATGCGGCCGCCAAAGCTGATGGTGCGGCCGCGCCGGTCACGGATGGGGAACATGACGCGGTTGAAGAACAGGTCCACCACGCGGGCCCCCTCTCCGTTGAAGCCCTCGCGCTCCTGCATCAGGCCGGCTTCGATGAGCTGGGCCTGCTCGATGCCCTCGGCGCGGAGTTCGGCGAGCAAGGCGCCGCGCCCGGCGCCGGACCAGCCAAGGCCGAAATGCCTGATCGTCTCCTCGGTCAGGCCCCGGCGCTGGAGATAGGCGAGGCCCTCGGCACCTTCGGGGGTGCGCAGGCGGCGGGCATAGGCGGCTTCGGCGGCCTGGAGCACGCCGTAAAGATCCTTCGCGCGGCGTTCGCGGGCGGCGGCTTCGGGCGTGGGCTTGGGGATGTCGAGCCCGGCTTCGCCGGCCAGGCGCTCGACGGCCTCCATGAAGCCGCCGCCCTCGGCGCGCATGATGAAGGCGAAGGCGTCGCCATGCGCGCCGCAGCCAAAGCAGTGGAAGCTGTCATCATAGACATAGAAGGATGGCGATTTTTCATTGTGGAAGGGGCAGAGGCCCTTCCAGTTCCGCCCGGATTTCGAGAGCCGCACGCGCCGGCCGACCAGCCCCGGCATCGGGGTCCGGGCGCGAAGTTCATCGAGAAAGTTGGGAGGAAGCGCCATCTGCGGGGCGCAGATTAGACGCTATTGCGGACCGCTGAAATCTCGATGGGGAAACCAAGGCGGACCTGCCACGGTGGGCCGCATTCCGGCGGGCGCCACGCTTGCCGAAGGGGCCCGCTTGCAGGCGGGGGTACACGGCGGCCGGGCAGTTTGGGGCCGGCCGGCGCCGCTTGGCCTGTTGCCGGCCGGGGTCGTCGTCGGCTTGTTTGTGCTGCATCTTTATGGGTGCAAACGGCGTCATTTGGCCGAATGATGTCGATATCTCCCCGCGCAGCAGGAGCAGCGCCCATGTTGCCGAAGACGCTTCAGATCTTGAAGTCCATCCCGCGGGGGCAGTATGTCGCTGACGACGTCGTCTGCTACGATGATGCAGAGATGCAAGAGCTGGCCGCGACACTCAAAAAATTGGTGTTCGCGCCATCCAAGCTCCGTCGCTTTTTACAGGAAGCCGGGGTGACGATTACTCGGTCTGATGTTTATTCGGAGATTCCAAAAATCTCCGAAATTGAAGATGCGTTTTCGAAAAAATCAAATATATGCCTTGATTATATTTTCCAAGACGCAGATTTTTTGAAAAACTTTTTGATTGAACTCAGTATTTTTTCAAATGAATTTGATCCACCAAAACATTCGTCTGATCCAGCAGAATACTCGTGGACGCACGGCCCATTCAGCTATAGCGACGCAATGTCTTACTATTGCATGATTAGGAAATTAAAGCCAAAAAATATCATTGAAATTGGATGTGGCACATCCACACTTGTTGCTCAGGCCGCCCTCAAAAAGAATGGATCAGGTCGCCATATTGCAATTGAACCTTTCCCGAAAGATTTCCTATACGGCATAGAAAATATCGAATTGATCAAATCAAAAGCACAAGATATTCAGCTGGATTTCCTGAACAAAAATCTCTCTGATGGCGATATATTATTCATCGACACAACGCATACGGTTCGTCATAATTCTGACTGTCTCTACATATACCTAACTCTTTTGCCCTTCATTCAGCATGACATTATCGTTCACGTTCATGATATTTATCTACCTGACACGCTACCACTCCAGATGATGCGGGATCACCAGGTGTATTGGGGCGAGCAGTATCTTCTTTATGCATATTTAATCCGAAACAAATCAACAAAAGTCCTGTTTGGCAGCAATTATCACAAGTTGAAAAATCAGAAGCTCCTCCAGAACTTCATGCATGGACGCCATCCCGAAGGGGGAGCGAGCTTCTGGTTCTCCCAAAGCAAGGCGAACTCCCGCGGCTGAACAGGTCGCGCCGCCCGAGAGACTGTTTGGGAACGCTGGCAGGTCGGTTGCGCGGGTCTTTTCCGCCCCTGCTGCGTCGTGCCGAAGGCACGCCTCCGGCGTGACACCAGACTTGCAGGGACGAAAAATTCCTCGCGCATCCGCTGGCGCCAGCGTTCCCAAAGGTTCTCTAAGGCCGCCAGGCCCGATGATAGGGGTGGTTCGCCCGAATGCATTGCGCGCGGAACAATTGCTCCGCCAGCAAGGCCCGCACCAGCAGATGCGGCCAGGTCAGCGCCCCCAGCGAGAGACGATGATCCGCCCGCTGCGTGATGGCGGCGTCCAATCCCTCTGCTCCGCCAATCGCAAAGCAGATCGGCCGCGCGGCCTCTTCCCAGCGAGCGGTCAGCAGGGCCAACGCCTCACTGCTGGGCGCCGTGGCGCCAAGATCCAGTGCCACCAGCAGCGCATTCTGCGGCAGTGCGGCCAGGATGGCGGCGGCTTCCCGGCGGCGCGCTTCGGCCGGGCTGCCGGTCGCTTCCGGGAGTTCCGTCAGATCGAGCGGTGGGCGCAGGCGCGCGTTATACTGGGCGAAGAGGGCACCCTCGGCGCCGGATTTGAAGCGGCCGATCGTGACCAGCCGGGCCTTCACACGCGGGGGGCTTTCACCATCGGCGTCGCCGTCAGATCGGCGATTGCTCGCCCGGCGCTGCCTCACCGAGGGGGCTGTCGGGGCCCCACATCTTTTCCAGGTCGAATTTCAGCCGGCCTTCGGGGGTGAAAAGATGGATGATGAGATCGCCCGCGTTGATCAGGACCCAATCCTCGCTGCTCTCGATCGCGTTGCGGCGCAGTTTGAGGCCCTCGGCGGCGAGGGCCTGGTCCAGATGCGCGGCCATCGCCTCGATCTGCCGGCCGACGAAGCCGGTCGCGATGATCAGGCGATCCGCATAGCTGGCGCGGTTGGTCACATCGAGGATGACGATGTTCTCCGCCTTGTCGTCATCCAGGCTCTTGCGGGCGGCCTCCACCAGGCGGTCCAGCCGGCCCGGATCATGGGCGGCGGCGCGGGCGGATTTGGACGCGGCGCGCTTGGGCGCGGCGGGCTTGGCGGCTGAGGTCGGCTTGGCCTTGGGCTGGGCGCGCAGCACGGCTGTGGTGGCGCGAGGCTTGGGCTTGGCCGGTGCGGCCGCGGGGCGTTCGAAACTGGGGGAGCCCTTGGTCACGCGCGGGCGCGGCGCAGGCGCTTCGGCCGCACGCGGCTTGGCGCTGACGCGCGGACGGCTCGGCGCCTCGGCGCGCGGCGCGGCGGCAGCACGGCCACGCGGCGCAGGCGCTTCAGCGGCGCGGGGCTTTGCACTGACACGCGGACGGCTCGGCGCCTCGGCGCGCGGGGCGGCCACGGCACGGCCACGCGGGGCGGCGGCTTCGTTGTCGCGCGGCTTTCCGGCGCGCGGCGCGGCGGGCTTGCGGGCCGGCTTCTTGGTCTCGTCAGGTGTCCGCGCCATGCGCTGGGTCTCTCACTTCGTCAGTTCAACGGGATCGTCAGTCTGGTGGGGCAGGCCCCGGGCCTTCGCCGACGCCGCCCGGATGGCCGTGGCTGAAATCGCCCGCTCGGCCGCCGGGACAAAGCACCAGGGGGCACCCGCCGTCCAGCGCGAAGCTTGCAGGGCGGCTGCGCGTCGGCGCCGATGGGCCAGCACCGCCGCAGCCCGGCCACGCAATGCAGCCCGGCTGTAGCCCGGACGCGGCAGCACCGCCAGGGGCGTGTGCCGAAGAATATCCTGCCAGCGCTGCCAGCGGGGCAATTGCGTCAGATTATCCGCCCCCAGGATGAGCACGAAGCGCGCGCGGGGGAAGCGCCGGCGCAGCAGATCCAGCGTTCGATACGTATAGCGGGAGTTCAGGCGTTGCTCGATATCACTCGCCATGATCCGCGCATCCCGCGCCACATGCCGCGCACTGGCCAGCCGCGCCGCGAATGGCGCCATCCCCTGCACCGGCTTCAGCGGATTGCCGGGTGAGACCATCAGCCACACCTGGTCCAGCCGCAGCGCCCGCAGGGCGGCCAGCGCCACATGCGCGTGCCCCGCATGGGCCGGGTTGAAACTGCCGCCCAACAGGCCGATGCGCTGGCGCCGCCCATCCCCGAAACGCCCCGGCTGCCCGTTCAACGCGTCCGCACGCTCACGGATACGGGTGCGGCCAACAGCCCCTCATAGGTGACGGTGTAGCTGCGCCCGGCCTCGGTCGGCAAAGCCGGCGAAAATCCACCGAGCGAAATCAACTCCCCCACGCGCAACCGCTCCCCCCGCGAGGCGAGATCCTGCGCGAGCCAGGGGATGACGTTCAGCGGATGCCCCAGCAGCGCCGAACCCGGCGCGCGGGCCAATTCGCGCTGATCGCTCGCCAGCGTGACGGTCATGCTGGCCAGGCGGGCCGCGAACTCCTCGCTGACCTGGACGGGGATCCCCTCGCCCAGCACGCCCAGCCGCGCGCCGACATTGATGCCCAGCAGGTTCGGCCCGTCCATGCCGGAGGCCAGCACCAGGTCCGGCATCTCGATGAAGGGGATCACCAGGTCAATATGGCGCAGCACGTCCAAATGCGTCCGCGCCTGGTTGATCGCCTCGTCCCGCACCCGGACCATGAGATCGGCCTCGACCGTCGGCACGGAACCGAAGCGCGCCGGGACTTCCGCGCCGGAGCGCAGGCGCACCGTGTTCTCGTAGATCGTGCCGGTGACGGGATGCGGCACGCCGAAGCGCGTCTGCGCGGCGGCATTGGTCAGCCCGACCTTGTAGCCCACCGGCCGGCCCCATTGGCGCACCATGATGGCCACAAGCTTGTCCTGCGCGCATTGGCCATCGGCCAGGCTGGTCATGCCGGCCAGCGGCGGCGCCGGCGTATTGCTGAGCAATGCGCGCGACAGCGCCTCGACGGCTTCATCGCTCGGGCAGGCGGCGGCGGCGGGGGTGAACAGCGCGGGGCCGGCGATGGCAAGCCCGGCCGCGGCGGCGAGGAGCAGGTGGCGCATCATGGTTCTCTCCCTGGATTTACGGGAGAGAGTAACGCTTTCGGCCAGGGAAGGAAGATCAGAGATTGGCGGCCACGGTGCCCCGCCACCGCTGCCCCGACAGGTAGCGGAAAGGCGGCGCGGGGGTCGAGAGGCCAGCCCCTCGAGCTCCCCGGCAGGAAACTCGTTTCCTGCACCTTCATTCGGGGACTTGTACCATCGAAAATCCAGGAAATCCGGCTTCCTGGTAGGGTTGGGCGCAAAGCGGAGGCAGGGCTGGAGGGCAAAGCCCTTGCTGCTGAACCTGCGCAGCTAACCGCGCACCTGCCCCGTCCCGGTCACGCGGTAGCGAAAGGTGCAAAGCTGCTCCAGCCCAACCGGGCCACGCGCATGCAGCCGGCCTGTCGCGATGCCGATTTCCGCGCCAAAGCCGAATTCCCCACCGTCGCAGAATTGCGTCGAGGCGTTCCAGAGCCCCACCGCCGAATCGATTCCGGCCAGGAAAACCTCGGCCGCGGCCGCATCCTCGGTGATGATCGCCTCGGTGTGCTCGCTGCCGAAGCGGCGGATATGGGCCAAAGCGCCCTGCACCCCATCCACGACGGCGATGTTCAGCACGGCATCCAGCCATTCCGTGGCGAAATCCGCCTCGGTCGCCGCATCCAGCTCGGGGCAGATCGCCCGCGCGCGGGCATCGGCATGGAAGCGGCAGCCGCGGGCGGCGAGGTCACCGACCAGAAGCGGCAGCAGGCCAGGCGCCACCTCCGCGTCAATCAGCAGGGTCTCAGTGGAGCCGCAGACGCCGGTGCGGCGCAGCTTGGCGTCGAGCAGGATGGCGCGCGCCATCTCGGGCTTCGCCGCCGCATGGACATAGGTGTGGCAGAGCCCCTCGGCATGGGCGAGGACGGGCACCCGCGCCTCCTCCATCACGCGCGTGACCAGGCCCTTGCCGCCGCGCGGGATGATCAGGTCAATCAGCCCGGAGGCGCGCAGCATGGCGCCGACAAAAGCGCGGTCCTGGGTGGGGGCAAGCTGGATCGAGGCCTCGGGCAGGCCGGCGGCAAGCAGGCCGCTGCGCAGGCAGGCCGCGATGGCGCGGGCGGAATGGGTGCTTTCGCTGCCGCCGCGCAACAACACGGCGGAACCAGCCTTGAGGCAAAGCGCCCCCGCATCGGCCGTCACATTGGGCCGGCTCTCGAAGATCATGCCGATGACGCCGAGCGGCTGCGCGACGCGCTGGAAGCGCAACCCATTGGGCCGCGTCCATTCGGTGAGCACGCGGCCGACGGGGTCCGGCAGGGCGGCCACCTCCTCCAGCCCCAGCGCCATGGCTTCGATGCGGCCGGGCGTGAGGGTCAGCCGGTCGCGAAAGGCGGGGGAAAGGCCCGGGGCCGCCGCAAGATCAGCCGCATTGGCGGCCTGGATGCCGTGCTGCGCGGCGCGGATCGCGGCCGCGGCGTGGCGCAGTGCCGCGTCCTTCGCGGCGGCCGGCGCGCGCGCCAGTTCGGCCGCGGCCGCACGGGCGGCACGGGCAGCGGTCTCCAGCAAGGGCGCGGTCTGGTCGGTGATGGCGTTCACGATGGGCCTCCGGCCGCAGGGATAGCGCGGATGGACCGGCTTGCGAAAGAGACTGCATCCCCGCACCCCTGACGACCCGCTTGCATCCGCCGCTGTCTCACACGACGATGCATCGTGCTTTATCTCGCAGCCTGGCTGATCTTTGGCTGGACGGCTTCCGCCCTGGGGCAATCCGGCGGCTGTACCCCCACGCCCGGGCTTGAGATGCGCGTGACACTGCTCGGCTGCGAGGTGCTGCGCCGGGGCGATCTGGGCGGAGGCCTGGCGTGGGAGGTGCAGCAGCGCAGCTATGATCCGCCGCGCGCCGGTTCCGGTCCCACGAGCTTGCGCGTCATGGTGGTCCGCCAGGGCGGGGCGGCCGTGGCCTGGACCGAACCCAGCTTCGGCCATCCCGCCCGGCCGGAGCGCCTGGTCACGCCGCGCGGGACCTTGCTGCGGCTGCCGGTGCGGCCCGCCACCGGGAGTGAGACCTCCCTCGATGAGGTCTGGCTGCGTCGCGAACCGCTGGGCGACTGGGTGCATCTGGATGCCCGGCTCTGGCGCGACGAAGCCGCGTTGCGGCTGGCGCCGGGCGAGACGCTGAGCCCGGCCTCTCGCCTGGAGATTCGCCCTTTGCGCGCCACCGGCCAGGTCGCGCGGCCCGGGGACCGGGCCGGCCAGCCCAGCGGCGGCGCCTATACCGCCTGGCTGGATCTGGGCGAGGACCGGCTGCTGCTGATCGGCTTCAGCCGGCGATAGCGCCGCATTCGCCTAAGGAACAACAGGACGGGCCGGGCTGTCACACGCCGGCGCGATGGCGGTTTGACCGCCCACCAGGGCCGGTCAGCCGTCAGGTGTCGCCCCGCTGGCGCGGACCATGGGCGCCCAGCGCAACGTCTCGGCACGGATGCTGGCGGCGAGTTCGGCCGGGCCGCTCACCGGCATGGTCTCCATCCCGCGCCGGGTGAATTCGGCGCGCAATTCGGGATCGGCCAGCAGGGGGCGCAGGGCGGCCGCCATGCGCTCGGTGATGGCGGGCGGGGTGCCGCGCGGGAACAGCCAGGCATCCCAGTTGGAGACCTCGAAGCCGGTCAGCCCCGCTTCGGCGACCGTGGGCAGGTTGGGCAGCAGCGTGCTGCGCGTGGCCGTGCCGATGGCCAGCGCCCGCACCCGCCCGGCTTCCAGCGCCGAAAGCACGGTGGGCGCCGTGGCGAAAGCGTAATCCAGGTGCCCGGCGATCAGGTCCGTGGACATCGGCCCACCCCCCCGATACGGCACATGGACCGAGCGCGTGCCGGCCAGGTGGTCGAACTGCACCACCGCCAGATGCCCGATGGAGCCCGGCCCGGAATTGCCCGCCCGGACGCGCTCGGGCGCGGCCAGCATGGCGGCCCGCAATTCCGCCACGCTGCGCCATGGGCGATCGGCCGGCACGCAGAGGATATTCGCGACCGAATTGATATGGGCGATGGGCTGGAAACTTTGCTCCGCATCAAAGGGCAGGCTTCGGTAGAGCGTGGGGTTGATCGCCAGCACGCCGATATTGCCCTGGAAGATCGTGTAGCCGTCCGGTGCCGCGCGAGCGACGAGTTCAGCGGCAATATTGCCGCCGCCCCCGCCCCGGTTCTCGATCACGATCTGCTGGCCGAGTGCCGCCCCCAGGCGCGGCGCGATCAACCGGGCCGCGATATCGGAGGAGCCGCCAGCGGCGAAGGGAAGCACGATGCGGATGGGCCGCGCCGGCCAATCCTGCTGCGCCCGGGCCAGGCCCGGCGCGGCGAGGCCGGCGAGAATCAGGGTGCGGCGGCGGGTCATGCGCGTGCTCCGAAGCGAGGCGCTCAGGCTATGGCGAGACGGGGCGGGCACCAAGCCGCGATTGCGGCGCATCATGCCATGCGGCGCCGGGCACGCCAGTACAGCGGGCGATGCGCCCGCGGCCTGCCGGATTTCCATGCAACACGCGGCGCCATGATACGGCGGCAGTCAAACCAGGACGCCTGCCCGCGCTACGGAGACGGCCGGTGAACCCCATCCACGGCGCGTCACGACGCGCGCGCGGCCTCTATTCCGTGGGTGTCATCGCCTTGATGAGGTCGAAGACGCGCTTGCGCACGGAGGGGTCGGAGATGCGGTAATAGGCGCGCACCAGTTCCAGCGTTTCGCGGCGATGCAGCGTGTCATCGCCGAAGCCCTCCTGCGCCTCGGCGAAGCCGGCGACGCGGTTGGCGAAGCCCTGGCTGCCGCTGACGGAGCTTGGCAGGTCATCGAAGAAGAAGCTGATCGGCACGTCCAGCACGCGCGAAAGGTCGAACAGCCGCGAGGCGCCGATGCGGTTCACCCCCCGCTCATATTTCTGCACCTGCTGGAAGGTCAGGCCGAGCGCCTCGCCCAGGCGTTCCTGGCTCATGCCGAGGAGAGTACGGCGCAGGCGCACGCGGGATCCCACATGCACATCAATCGGGCTGGGACGGTGTTCCTTCTCGACCTTCTCGGTCGCTTCGCCACTCGACATCGCTTCTCTCATCTCAAAACGCGCCCTTAGCCAGCGTTGGTCGTTCAACCGCTCGACCTTCGTCGAAATTCCAGCACGGCGCGCCGAGCCTTCTCGCATTTTTTACGCTTGCTGGCGCCAAGACCTCTGATTGTGACGTCCTGGCCGACCTAACCTGCGGGTTGTGTTTACCGTGGGGAGAAGAAAGCGTCAATATTTTTGCCAATTCTCAATAAATAAAATTAAACGCGGAAAAGCTACGGCATCGGGCGCGGGCGACGACGGCCCCAAATCACGCCGAAAACGCAACAAAACAGGGACATCAAACCCGGAATCCAGAGCCCACCCCAGCCAAACAGGGTGGGACCGAGTGCGGCCGGCAAGCCGACCGTGACAAACCCGGATTCCCCAAGGCTCAAACCTCCCGCGTGCCGGCCCGTTGCATCGTAAACCGCCGAAACGCCCGTTTGCGCCACGCGCACCATGGGCAATCCCTCCTCCACCGCGCGCAGCCGCGCGGCCGCCAGGTGCTGATACGGGCCGGCCGACATGCCGAACCAGGCGTCATTGGTGATGTTCAGCAGCCAGCCGGGGCGCTCCCCGCCCACCATCCGGCCCGGAAAAATCACCTCGTAGCAGATCAATGGCCCTGGTGAGGGCAGGCCGCGCGGCAGGCGCAGCACGCCAGGCCCGGACCCAGCCGAGAAATCCACCCCGCCCGTCACCATGCGGATCGGGATTATGCCGGCGAACGGCATGTATTCGCCGAAGGGCACGAGATGCGCCTTGTCGAAGACCCCCACCGCCTCGCCCGAGGGTTCCAGCGCCACCAGGCTGTTGAACAGCGAGCGCAGCTGGCCATCCGCCCCCCATTCCGCGCGGACCGTGCCGGCCAGCAGCAGGCCGTGGGGCGGCAGGGATGCGCCGGCAAGGCGCATCGCCTCGGCATCCTGGGCCAGGAGGAAGGGACTCGCCGTCTCGGGCCAGATCACCAGGACGGGCTGGCCCGGATGCGTTGCCGCAGCCTCCCGCGCGCCAGCGGCCGAGAGATCCAGGTAGCGCTGGAAGATCGGCATGCGCCGCGCCGGGTCCCATTTCGTATCCTGCGCCACATTGCCCTGGACCAGCACCAGCCGGACCGCGTGATCGGCCGGCAGGGGCTGCGCGAGGCGCCAGGCGCCAAAGCCCATCCAGAGGGCCAGCACCGCCGCACTGCCCGCCAGCGCGCGCCAGCTGCGCAGGATTGGCAGCGAGGCCAGCAGCACCGTGAGCAGCGAAAGCCCATGCACGCCGATCACGCTGGCCGGCTGCAAGGGCAGCGCATGGAAGGCCCATACCGTGCCGAGCAGATTCCAGGGAAAGCCCGTGAACATCACCCCGCGCAGCAGCTCGGCCCCCACCCAGGCGGCGGCGAAGCCCAGCACGCGCGGCCAGCCCGGTGCCACCCGCCAGGCGACCAGCGCCGGGATGACGCTGAACAGCGCCACCGGCACCGCCACCCCGGGTGCGGCCACCGGCACCAGCCACCACCAGCGGCCGATATCGGTGAACAGCGAATGGGTGATCCAGTAGAGCCCTGCCAGATGATGCCCGAAGCCAAAGCCGAAGCCCCACCAGGCCGCCCGCCGCCAGCCCGGTGCCCGGCCGATCAGCCAGAGGAAGCCCGGCAGGGTGAGCCACAGCACCGGCACGGCATGCACCGGCGGCAGCGCCAGCACCGAAAGGGCGCCCAGGAGGAATGCGAGGAGCCAGGGGCGCTTGAGCAGGACATCGGGCATCCGGCCCTGCTACAGGAAAACGGGCAGAGGCATCACCCGGTCCGCCCCGGAAGATTTGCCGGGGGTGCGGCCCCCCGCAAGCCTTGCGGCATGCTACTCGGCGGCCGCCTTGCTGCCTTCGACGGGGCGGCGGACGCGCAGCCGGCGGATGCGCCGCGCATCCGCGTCGAGCACGCGGAATTCAAGGCCGGAGGCGTGGGTGAAGATCTCGCCGCGCGCCGGGACGCGGCCGGCCATGGTCAGGACCAGGCCGCCCACCGTGTCGATATCCGCGTGCCGCTCCTCCTCGGTGAGGACCACGCCCATGCGCGCCTCGAAGCTCTCGATCTCGGTGCGGGCATCCATCTCCAGCACGCCCTCGCCGCGCTCGGTGATCATCGGCGCACCGACTTCGTCATGCTCGTCGGCGATGTCACCGACGATGGTCTCGACCAGATCCTCGATGGTGATCAGCCCGTCGATCCCGCCATATTCATCCACCACCAGCGCCATGTGCATCCGTGCCTCGCGCATCCGCAGCAGCAGGTCGAGCACGGGGACGCTGGGCACCACCAGCAGCGGCTTGCGCAGGATGGCGCGCAGGCTGAAGGGCGCCTGCCGCCCGACGGCGCCGATGATGTCCTTGATGTGGACCATGCCCAGCACGTCATCCAGCTGGTTCTGATACACCGGGTAGCGGCTATGCCCCTCGCGCTGGATGGCGGCCACCGCCTGATCGAGGGTGAGATCGGCCGGCAATGCAATGATGTCGGCGCGCGGCAGCATCACGTCATAGGCCGTGGCCCCGCGCAGCTTCAGCACGTTAGAGAGCAGGGAACGCTCATGCGGGTCCAGCGTGCGGCCATCCGTCGCCAGCGCGTCGGGCGCTTCGATGAGTTCCTCCACGCGGTCGCGCAGGCTTTCCTCGCGCTTGGCGAAAAGGCCACGCAGGCGGCGGATCATGTGCGGGCGGGGTGTGGGGTCAGAGGGCATCAGGCGGTCCGCCAGGGATTGGCGAAGCCCAGCCGGTGCAGGATGCGCGCCTCGGCGCGCTCCATCGCCACCGCTTCGCCGGCGGCCAGATGGTCATGGCCGAGGAGGTGCAAGGTGCCATGCACGATGAGATGGGCGAAATGCGCGGAGACGCGGCGGCCTTCCGCCACGGCTTCGCGCCGCACCACGCCGAGCGAGAGCGCCAGATCCCCCAGGGTCAGGCTGCCATAGGGTGCCGGGAAGGAGAGGACGTTGGTTGCCTTTTCCTTCCCGCGAAACCCGCCATTGAGGCGGCGGATCTCGGCATCATCGGTCAGCAGGATGGTGAGGTGGCCATTCTCGCGCTGATCCGCCAGCGTCGCCTCCACGGCGCGCTCGGCCAGCGCTGCGGCCCGGGGCACGGCGCCGCGCCAGCCAGGTGCCGCAAAGATGATCTCGACATTGGCAAGCCCAGCGGTGGAATACCCCCCGCCAGGCAGACTACTTCCCGGTGACATTCATTTCCTTTCCGGGCAACTCCTTCCCGGCAACACGACCACGCGCTTCAGACGAAGCCGGTCCTGCACTGTCCATACGACCATAGGCGGTCACGATCCGACCGACCAGCGGATGCCTTACCACATCCCGCTCATCGAAATGCGTGAAACCGATGCCCGGCACATCCCGCAGAATGGAAATCGCCTCGACCAGCCCGGATTTCTGGCCATAGGGCAGATCCACCTGGGAAGGATCACCCGTGATGGCCATGCGCGTGCCCTCGCCCATGCGGGTCAGGAACATCTTCATCTGGGCGGGGGTGGTGTTCTGCGCCTCGTCCAGGATGGCGAAACAATGGGCGAGGGTGCGGCCGCGCATGAAGGCCAGGGGCGCGATCTCGATCTCGCCGGCGGCCAGGCGCCGCGTCACCTGCTCGGCCGGCAGCATGTCGTGCAGCGCGTCGTAGAGGGGGCGCAGATAGGGGTCCACCTTCTCCTTCATGTCGCCGGGCAGGAAGCCCAGGCGCTCGCCCGCTTCCACCGCGGGGCGGCTGAGCACGATGCGGTCCACGCGCCCAGCCTGGAGCAAGGCCACGCCCTGTGCCACGGCCAGGTAGGTCTTGCCGGTGCCGGCCGGGCCCACGCCGAACACCATCTCGTGCTTGGCGAGCGTCTCCATATAGGCGGATTGCGCCGGCGTGCGGGGTGCGATGGCGCCGCGCCGGGTGCGGATCTGCGGGATATCCTGCAGGGGCAGCCGCGGGTCCTGCTCCATCTCGCCCTCGGCCATGCGGATCGCGGCCTCGACCTCCGAGGCGCTGGGCGCCTGGCCGCGCTCGATCCCGCGCCACAGGCCGCGCAGCACCTGCTCGGCCATGCCGGTGCGCTCGGAATTGCCGGTGATGGTGAGGCGGTTGCCGCGGCTTGCCAATCGCACGCCACATCGCTGTTCGATCCGCGCCAGATGCCGGTCATGCTCGCCATAAAGCAGCGGAAGCAGGGCATTATCCTCGAATTGCAGCGTGACGCTGCGGCTCTCGGATGAGGGAGGGGACCCACTCTGGAAAGAGTTTGGGCGATTGCGGAGGGCGAGGGTGTTGCTCAAGCGGCTGTCTTCTCCTGTTGGGCCAATTCTCCCGAGAGAGAGTTGGGGTTTCCGGCGAGAATGAACACCGGCGCGGTCGTGCCGATGAGAGATAAAGGCCCTGGCACGTGCACCGGTTGCAGCCAGGGCGTGCGCCCCGAAAGCTGCCCCGCCTGCCGCCCCGGCCCGGTGAAGAGCACGGGCACGGTCTGGCCCGTCAGGCTCGCGTTGAATTCCGCCTGCTGGTCGCGCAGCAGGGCCTGGACCTCCTGCAGGCGCCGATCCTTCGTCGCCTCATCCACGCGGTGCGGCGCGCCGGCGGCGGGCGTGCCCGGCCGGGGCGAGTATTTGAAGGAAAACGCCTGGGCGAAGCCCACGCGCCGGATCAGCGCCATGGTCGCCTCGTGATCCGCCTCGGTCTCGCCCGGATGGCCCACGATGATGTCGGTGCTGAGGGCGAGGTCCGGCCGCGCCGCGCGCAGGCGATCCACCAGCTGGAGGTAGTCCTCGGCTGTGTGGCCGCGATTCATCGCCTCCAGCACGCGGTCGCTGCCGGACTGCACCGGCAGATGCAGGAAGGGCATCACCGCCGGAATATCCCGATGTGCGGCGATCAGCGCCGCATCCATGTCCCGCGGGTGGGAGGTGGTGTAGCGCAGCCGGTCCAGGCCCGGAATGTCCGCCAGCGCCCGCAGCAAGCCGGCAAGCCCGCCTTCGGCGCCATGCCAGGCATTCACATTCTGGCCGAGCAGCGTGATCTCCCGCGCGCCCTGCCCCACCAGCTTGCGCGCCTCGGCCAGCACCGCCTCGGCCGAGCGGCTGTATTCCGCGCCGCGCGTATAGGGCACGACGCAGAAGGAGCAGAATTTGTCGCAGCCCTCCTGGATGGTCAGGAAAGCCGTCACCCCCTGGGGCGCGCTGATTTCGGGCAGGAAGTCGAATTTCTCCTCGGTCGGGAACTCCGTCTCCACCACGGCGCGCCCGGTGCGGCCGGCGCGGGCCACCATCTCGGGCAGCCTGTGATAGCTTTGCGGCCCCAGCACGATGTCCACGTAGGGTGCCCTGGCGGTGATTTCGGCGCCCTCGGCCTGGGCCACGCAACCGGCCACGGCCAGCACCATCTCGCCACCCTCGGCCTGCCTCGCCTGTTTCAGCAGGCGCAGCCGGCCGAGTTCGGAGAACAGCTTCTCCGTCGCCTTTTCGCGGATATGGCAGGTGTTCAGGATGATCATGTCCGCCCCCTCGGGCGCATCCACCGGCGCATAGCCGAGGGGGGCCAGCACATCCGCCATGCGGGCGCTGTCATAGACATTCATCTGGCAACCCCAACTGCGCAGGAAAAGGCGCTTCTTGCCCGAGGGCGGAGTGGGGGAGTCTGCGTTCATGCGGGGTCCTCGCTGCCCGCCCATGGGGGGAACCCTGGGGCGATCCAGCGGGAGGAGATGCGGAGCTTGGGCCGCGCGGTCAAGAAGAGCGGCCCCGTTCCGACAAGAGGGGCAGACAATTCATCCCGGTCACGCTGTCAAACCGGCGCCGTATGGGTCAAGCGGATTCAACCGCCCATGGGCCGGGCCACATCGCGATTTTGCCGCAGCGTGGCCGCCGTCTCGGTGATGGAGCGGCCAAGCCGGGCGGCCAGGGCCTTGCGGTCCGGCACGGTGCCGGGCGCGAAGCTCTCATCCAGCACCACCGTCACCCGGGTCCCGGTGCGGCGCAGCAGCTTCCAGGCGTGGCTGCCGGTCTCCATATCGCCATACCAGGCGAAAAGCGGGCGGTCCCGCCGGCCGACGGGCAGCCCGCCCAGACGGTCATAGACCAGCGCCAGCGGCTGGATTCGCTCCGCCGCATCGGCCACGGAGAAAAACGAGGAGCGGAAGGGCAGCACCCGCGCGCCATCGCTCGTGGTCCCCTCCGGGAACAGGATGATGCTGTCCCCCGCCTCGATCCGCGCGCGCAAATCTTGCACCTCGCTGCCGGTGCGGCCACGGCTCCTGCTGACGAAGACCGAACGCCCTAGCTTGGACACCCAGCCGATCAGCGGCCAGGCCGCCACTTCGGCCTTGGAGACGAAGCGCGCATCCAGCGTGGCGCCCAGCACCAGGATATCCAGCCAGGAGGAATGGTTGGACACATACAATGTGCGCGGCTGCTGGCAGGGCGTGCCGATGACGCGCAGCTTGAGGCCGATCAGCCAGCACAGCGTGCGGTGGTAGAAACGCGCGAAGCTGTTCTTGGCGGGGCCGGAAAACTGCACCAGCACCGCCTGGATCGGGATGCAGAACAGCGTGAACAGCACCGCCGTGAAGATGCGGCGGAAGGCCCGCAGCCGGCCACCGAGCGGCCGATCGCCCAGCACGTCATTCCAGATCTGCCCGGGCAGGCGTGGCTGGAAGCGCAGCGGCCGGCCGCGCTTCATGCGGCGCGCCTTGGGCTTGGCGTCATGCGCCACGGAGGCGGCGAGCATGGTCTGCGCTTCGGTGTTCATGTCCTTTGGCTATCGCGCGTTCCGCAACAGGGCAATGACGGCTTGGCGAATCCTGCGTGACACCGGTTGCGGCGCGGGGTGCTGACGGCGCAGTTTGGCCCCTTCAGGGGGTTCTGGGGATGAGGGTCGCTGTTCTGGGAGCCGGGCCGGCAGGAAGTGCCATGGCGGCCATCATGTCGGCCCGCGGCCATGCGGTCTCGCTCTGGTCGCCGCGCGGCGGCGGCACGCGCCATCTGGGCAGCGAGATCGCGACGCGCGGCGCGCTGGAAGGCCGCTGGAAGATCCATGTCGCGGCGGATCTCTGGCGCGCGGCCGAGCTTTCCGAACTGATCCTGATCGCCCTGCCGGAACCGGCCCTGCTGCCCATCCTGCAACGCCTGGCCGGGGCGTTGATCGGCGCGCCAGACATCCTCTTCGCACCGGCGGGCGGGCTGGCGCCGGCCTTGCTGCATCAACTCATGGCCGCGCGCGGGATCGCGCCGCGCATCGGCGCGCTGCCCGCCCCCCCGATCCTCGCCCGGCGTGACGCGGATGGGGTGATCGCCATCACCGCGCTGCGCCCGCGCCTCTGGCTCGGCGCCCTGCCCATGCCGGCGGCACCCGGGCTGGCGGTACTGGCGGAGGCCTTGTTCGGCCTGCCGGTGGAGCTGCTGGCGGATGTTCTCGCCGCCGGCCTTGCCGAGCCAGGCGCCCTGATCGAAGCGGCCCGGCTTTTCGCGCCGGCGGGCCAAGCCCATGGGCTGGGCCGCCTGCTGCTGGCGCTGGCGGCCGAGCGCGATGCGGTCTGCCTCGCCCTTGGCCGGGGCGGGCTGCCCGGGATCGCGACGCTGGTGACCGAACAGGGCGGCCTGGCCGACCCACCGCGCCCGCTGATCGAAACCGGCCTCGGCCTGACCTTCCTGGACGCGATGGCACGGGCGAGCCACACGCCGGCCCCCTTGCTCACCGGGGCGTTGAATTTGCTGGAAGCGGCCATGGGCGAACGCTTTGGTCCGCATCCGGTGCTGGCGGCGCTGGATCAACCCACCCTGGCGGGAATCATGAGCCCGCACTGACCGATGGCATGAATTTCGAGGCAGCGTGTCGCCGCACCGGCAAGGGCCGGAGACCGGCGCGAACCCGCCGAATATGCCTGATCCGCGCGGGATGCGGCGCGCCCGCCGACAGGCCCCAGCGGCCTCGCTATCGGGTGGTGGCGCAGGCCTGGCGCGCCCGCAGGAAATCCGCCTGGGAGGCAAATCGGCTCTGCTGCGCCAGGACGCGATTCTGGCAATCCACGACACGTTGCTGGCGCTGCATTTCCCGCCTGGCCCGATCCGCCTCGCGCCAGGCGGCATCGCCGCCCTGCCCCGCCACCGGCCATGCCCGTGGCGATGTTTCGGCCAAAGCGGCGGCCCAGGGCGGCAGCGCGAGCACCAGGGCGCCCAGCACCAGCCAACATCCGCGACGCGTCATCCTCGCCTCCATCCGCCTCGCCTTCTTTGGCCCGGCCCCATGCCTTGGGTCCGGGCAACAAAGCCCGGGCGCTGAGTCAGACGATCTTCGTCCGCACCTCGAGCCGTGTGCCCCCGGGGCCCTCCACAAAGCCTTCCAGCACATCGCCGCGCACCACGGCGGCCACACCTTCGGGGGTGCCGGTCATGATCAGGTCGCCAGGGGCAAGTTCCACCAGCTCGGACAGGTTGGCGATCACCTCGGGGACGGACCAGATGAGCTTCGAAAGATCCGAGGTCTGGGTGACCTTGCCATTCACCTTCAGCTCGATCTTCCCGCGGGAGGGGTCAAACCCGGCGGCGGGGATCAGCGTGCCCATGGGGGCCGAGAGGTCAAAGCCCTTGCCCATATCCCAGGGGCGGCCGGTCTTCTTGGCCTCGTTCTGGATATCGCGCCGGGTCATGTCCAGGCCCGCGCAATAGCCCCAGACATGCTTCAGCGCATCGGCGATGGCGATGTTCTTGCCGCCGATGCCGATGGCCACCACCAGCTCCATCTCGTGATGCAGCGACTTGGTAACGGTCGGGTAGGGCATGTCGGCGCCGTTGATCACCAGCGCATCGGCGGGCTTCGTGAAATAGAAGGGCGGCTCGCGCGTCGGGTCGCTGCCCATTTCGATCGCGTGCTCGGCATAGTTGCGGCCCACGCAGAAGATGCGGCGGACCGGGAACATGGCGTTGCTGCCCTGGATGGGGACGGCGGAAATGGCGGGGGGCGAGATGACGTAGTCGGGCACGGGGCGCTCCTTCAGGAATTCGCCGCAGGTCTAGACCAGCTTAGCCCACTGTGGAACCGCATCGCCCGCGCAACGGCGCAGCCTGAACGAGCGGGCCCGGAAACAGAAAAGCGCCCGACCAGGGGGGTGGTCGGGCGCCCGTACTGTTCATACTTCCGATCGGAAAGGTCGGGCGAGCCGATTGGGGGAATCGGAGCGTCCACCAGCGGATGAACCACCGCCAGCGGCAAGACTATAGCCCCGGCAAGCGGCAGAAGCCAAGCCCAATCGACTCGGGATGTGGCGTTAGGCTACTCGGCGGCCTGGCGAATCTGTCCGGTCCCGGAACGGGTGGCGCAGGCGGCGCCGAAGGCCTCGAAAATGCGGCGGCTGAAGGCGTCCCGCTCCCAGTCATATTCCGGGTGCCATTGCACGCCCCAGGCGAAGCCGGGCGCTTCGCGGACCCGAACGGCCTCGACGGTGCCATCCGGCGCCCAGCCCATCGCCTCCAGCCGCGGGGCCAGGCGCTGGACGCCCTGGTTGTGCAGCGAATTCACCGGCATGTCCGTGCGGCCGGCCAGATCATGCAGCAGCCCCTCGGGCGCGAGGCGCACCGCATGGGCCTTGCCGGTGCGCACCAACGGAATGGGCTGATCGGAAGGGGTGGAATGGTCCATGCGGCCGGGCAGGTCCTGGATGCGCTGGTCCAGCGTGCCGCCCAGCGCCACGTTCAATTCCTGCATGCCACGGCAGATCGCCAGCAGCGGCACGCCCTGGGCGATGGCGGCCCGGATCAGCGGCAAGGTGGTGGCGTCCCGCTGCTGATCCTCGGGCGTCCCCTCGGCATGTTCCGGCCCGTCATAATGGCCGGGCCAGACATTGCTGCGGCTGCCGGTGAGGATGAGGCCGTCCAGGCGGGGCAGGATTTGCGGAGCCAGGGATTCGCCCGCCGCCGGCAGCAGGATGGGCACCCCGCCCACCGGGCCCAGCACGACGCGGACATAGCTGTCGGAGGCGGCGTGGTTGGGCGTGTTGAAGATCCCGAAGGCTTTCACGCAGCAGGAGATGCCAATGATCGGTCGCATCGCCGTAACAAACCAAGAGGATGCGGCGGATTCAAGGCAATCGGACCCGATTCGCGTCGAAATTTCATCTCTGCTGCTCAAGTTCCTCGCGGAATCGCGGATCGTTGAAGGCAAAAAGGAAAGGATCGAAGCGCTCGCCGGTCTGCGCCTGGGTGAGGGTGACGCGCGTGCTGCGCCCCTGCGGGTCCAGCACCACCCATTGCCGCAGCGCCATGGGCTGCTCCTCCAGGACAAGCTGGATCTGCCCTTCCGCCGCCTGGCCGGTGCGATGGACCGTGACGCGCAGCAATCCACCCGAGCGTTCCAGCCCCGCCACGGTGATGTCGCCCGAGAGCCGCAGCGGGTTGCGCAGCAGGACACTGAGCGGCGTAGAGGACAGCGGCACGATGGTGGGCTGCCGCAACTGCCGGTCATAATGGAAGAACTGGCCGTCGGCAGCGATGAGGAGCGTGGGCTCCGGCGGGTCATATTCGAAGCGCATGCGGCCCGGGCGCCAGATCCAGGCCGTGCCCTCGGCGGCGCCGCCGCCCTGCGCGATCTGCAGGAAGCGGGCGCGCAAGGTGGTCATGGCGTTGAAATACGCCTCGATGCGGGTCAGCGCGGCGCGGTCGGCGTCGCTCAGCGCGGGCGGCGTCTGGGCGGCCAGCGGCGCCGCCGTCAGCAATGCGGGAAGAAAAAGAAGAGAGCGACGATCCATGCGCGTGTTGTGGTCCCGCATCCAGGCCAAAGAAAGGCCCCCATGGGTGAATTATGCTTGGCCCTGTGCGTGGTCGCGCGGGGCTATTGCTTCCCCCAGCGGCACGCTGGATCGCGCGAATCCGCGCGACACGCCCCGCGCGCGGCGCATACCTCCCGCGCGCCAGGGATTTGGCGGAAAACGGCGCGCCGGCGCGGCCAGACCGTGCTGCCGCGCAGCAAGGGAAAGCGACCCGTACCGAAAATGGCAAATTTCGGGCACGAAACGCTCCATTAATTTTCGTTTCTTTTCAGATGGTTATGACGAAACATTGAGAAACAACCCTTGACTGGCAACGCGTCACCCATGCTGTCACACATCCTGCCGGACGCGGTGCTGGGGAGCATCCGTCCGGTCAAACCGGGGGCTACTCAACACATGGATGGTTTCGCTCCATTGACGAACGGCTACGCCGCGATGGGCTACGGAGTGCCGGGTTATGGCACGCTGGGTTCCGCCCTGGTCCGCCGCCGGCTGGCCAGCAGCATCTCCTGCCGCGGGGTGGGCCTGCATTCCGGCCGCACCATTTCCTTGACCCTGCACCCGGGGCCGATCGGCTCGGGCATCATTTTTCACCGCAGCGACCTCGGCCTCGACATTCCGGCCCAGCATGACCTCGTCGTCGAAACCCGGCTGTGCACCCAGATCGGCCTGCCCGGCGACCGCGCGGCGCGCGTCGGCACGATCGAGCATGTGATGGCGGCCCTGGCGGCCGCGGGCATTGATGATGCCGTGGTGGAACTTGATGGCCCCGAGGTTCCCATCCTCGACGGTTCCGCCGCCCCTTTCCTGTTCCTGATCGATTGCGCCGGCACGGCCGAGCATTTCGCGCCCCGCCGCATCATCGAAGTGCTGCGCCATGTGCGCGTCGAGGACAGCAACGGCGCCTTCGCCGAACTCGCCCCCAACACGGAATTCGCCTTCGACGCGGCCCTCACCATTGATTTCGGCGAAACCGCCATCGGCCGCCAGAGCCTCTCCCTGCGCGTCTCTGTCGAGAGCTTCCGCCGCGAACTGGCCGATGCCCGCACCTTCACCCTGGCCGAGGATGTCGCCCGCCTGCGCGCCGCCGGCCTGGCCCAGGGCGGCAGCCTGGCCAATGCCGTGGTGGTGGATGGCCCGATGATCCTCAACCCCGGCGGGCTGCGCCGCCCCGATGAATTCGTGCGCCACAAGCTGCTGGATGTGGTGGGCGATCTCGCCCTCGCCGGCGCGCCCATCGCCGGGCGCTTCTCCGGGCATCGCTCCGGCCATGCGCTGAACAATGAGTTGCTGCGCGCCCTCTTCAGCGACCGCGCCAATTGGCGCGCCGTGGGCAACCACGCCATGGCGGATACGAGCAAGCTCGTCGCGGCCTGAAACCATATGCCGGCCCGGCAAGGGGCGCCCCTTGTGCGCAGCGCCGGCTCCCGTGGTATAGAGCGCTCCGATCGGAGCTGAAATTACCCATGCCCCCCTTGATGCGTGCCCTCCTTTTCGCAGTCGCCATGCTGCCCCTCGCCGGTTGCGGCGTATCCCAATGGGATGGCACGGCCGGCGGGCTGTTCCGCAGCTCCGCCCCCAGCGCCGCGCTGACGGATCGCTCGCCCGAATCGCTTTACGCCGCCGGGATCGAGGCGCTGCAAGCCCAGCGCTATGCCCAGGCCGTCGAGCTCTTCGAGACGCTGGAGCGCGAGCACCCCTATTCCACCTGGGCGACCAACGCGAAGATCATGTCCGCCTATGGCGAATACATGCGCAACCGCTACACCGAGGCCATCGGCACGCTGGACCGTTTCATCCAGCTGCACCCGGCGCATCGTGACATCGCCTATGCCTATTACCTGCGCTCGCTCGCCTTCTATGAGCAGATCGCTGATAGCCAGCGGGACCAGCGCGGGACGGAAGTCGCGCTGCAGGCCCTGCAGGATGTCGCCAACCGCTTCCCGAACACGGCCTATGCGCGCGATGCCCGCCTGAAGATGGACCTGGCACGGGACCACCTGGCCGGGCGCGAGATGAATATCGGCCGCTTCTACCAGCGCCAGGGCCTCTACAGCGCCGCCATCGGCCGGTTCCGCCGCGTGGTCGAGGATTTCCAGACGACCAACCACGTGCCCGAGGCGCTGCACCGGCTGACGGAGCTCTACCTCGTGCTCGGCCTGCGGGATGAGGCGGCGCGCGCCGCCTCCGTGCTGGGACACAACTTCCCCGGCAATGCCTGGTATCAGGACAGCTATGCGATGCTGACGCCCGGCGCCCCCATGGCCCCGCAGGACCGGCCGGGCTTCTTCCGGCGGACCTGGAACAGCGTCTTTTGAAGCATGTTCCGGTCGTCAGGACTTGCTGAACATGCCCAGGAGTATCGCCTTCCCCGCCAGCCCGCCCTGCGCTGGCAGGCACGCCCCAAGCTGCCCGCCCTGCGCCTGATGCCGGGCGCGGCGGCCCAGCGCTGACGGCGGGCGCATGCTCGCCTCCCTTTCCATCCGCGATGTGGTGTTGATCGAGCGTCTCGACCTGAATTTCGGGCCGGGCCTCTCCGTCCTGACCGGCGAGACCGGGGCGGGCAAGTCCATCCTGCTGGATTCGCTGGGCCTTGCCCTGGGCATGCGGGCCGAGGCCGGGCTGGTGCGCGCGGGCCAGCCACAAGCCAGTGTCGCCGCCGTCTTCCAGCCGCCCGAGGGGCATCCGGCCTTCGCCCTGCTGGCCGAGCAGGGCATGGAGGGCGAGGATACACTGGTGCTGCGCCGCGTGCTGCAGGCCGATGGCCGCTCCCGCGCCTTCGTCAATGACCAGCCGGTGGGGGTGGCGCTGCTCAAGCGCCTCGCCGCCACGCTGGTCGAGGTGCAGGGCCAGCATGACCAGGTGGGCCTGGCGGACCCGGCCACCCATGCCGCGCTGCTTGATGCCTTCGGCGCGCATGATGCGGCGCGCGGCAAGGTGGCCACGGCTTTTCGCGGCTGGCGCAGCACCGAGACCGCGCTGGCCGAGGCGGAAGCCGCCGTGGCGGCCGCGCTGCGCGATGAGGAATGGCTGCGCCATGCGGTGGAGGAACTCTCCACCCTCGCGCCCGAGGATGGAGAGGAGGAGCGCCTCGCCCAGGAACGGCAAGGGCTGCAGCAGGCCGAGCGCCGCAATGAGGCCATCGCCAGCGCGCTGGCCGAGATTCAGCCGCGTGACCGGCGCTCCGCCCATCCCGGCAATGCCTTGCGCAGCGCGGCGCGCGCGCTGGAGCGCCTGCCGGGGGTGGGTGGGGCGTCACATGATGAATCCGCCCAGCCCGCACTCGCCGCCCTGACCCAGGCGCAGGATGCGCTGGCCGAGGCGGAGCGCCTGCTGGAGCGCCTGGCGGTGGATGCCCTGCCCGATCCGCGCCGGCTGGAGGTGCTGGAGGACCGGCTCTACGGGCTGCGCTCGGCCGCGCGGAAGCATGGCGTGGCGGTGGTGGAACTCTCCGGCCATCTGAATGACCTGCGCGAGCGGCTTTCGGCGCTGGATGCCGGCACGGGGCGCGTGGCGGCGCTCCAGGCGGCGCGGCAGGCGGCGCGCACGGATTACGTGAAGGCTGGCGAGGCGCTCACCGCCGCGCGGCGCGCTTCGGCCGCCAGGCTGGAAAAGGCGCTGGCCGCCGAATTGCCGCCGCTCAAGCTGGACCGCGCGCGGGTCGTGATAGAGGTCGCCCCGCGGGAGGACAGCGCCTGGGGTGCGGATGGCATGGACCGCGTGACGCTGCTGGTCTCCACCAATCCGGGCCAGACGCCCGGCCCCCTGGTGAAGATCGCCTCGGGCGGCGAGCTTTCGCGCCTCATGCTGGCCTTGAAGGTGGTGCTGGCGCGCGGCTCACCCGTGCCGACGCTGGTGTTTGACGAAGTGGATGCCGGGATTGGCGGTGCGACGGCGGCAGCGGTGGGCGAACGCCTGGCGCGCGTGGCCGAGCGCCTGCAGGTGCTGGTGGTCACGCACTCGCCGCAGGTGGCGGCGCGTGGGGCGCAGCATCTGCAGGTGGCCAAGGCGGTGCGCGGCGGCAAGGCGGAGACGCGCGTCCTGCCGCTGGATGCGCCCGCCCGGCGCGAGGAAATCGCCCGCATGCTGGCCGGCGAAGTGGTGACGGAAGCGGCCCGGGCGGCGGCGGCGAGCCTGCTGGATGGCCTCGCGTGAGCGAGAGCGCCGAAGCCGAAATCACCCGGCTGATCGCCGAGATCACGGAGCATGACCGGCGCTATTACGAGCAGGACGCGCCCAGCATCAGCGATGCCGAATATGACGCCCTCATGCGCCGCCTGCGCGCGCTGGAGGCCGAGCACCCGGCCCTGCTGCGCGCCGACAGCCCGACGCAGAAGGTCTCCGGCCAGGCGGCCGAGGGCTTTGCCAAATCGCGCCACCTGGCCCCCATGCTCAGCCTGGACAACGCCTTCGCTGAAAGCGACTTCACGGAATTCGCCGCCCGCATCCGCCGCTTCCTGAGCCTGGCCGAGACCGAGCCGCTGGATTTCATCGCCGAGCCCAAGATTGATGGGCTGAGCGTGAACCTGCTCTACGAACATGGCCGTTTCGTGAAAGGGGCCACGCGCGGCGATGGGGCGGAGGGTGAGGATATCACCGCCAACCTGCTGACCCTCGCCGATGTGCCGCGCGAATTGCCGGCCCCCTGCCCGGCGCTGATCGAAATCCGCGGCGAAGTCTTCATGGACCGCGCCGATTTCGAGGCGTTCCGCGCCACGCAGGAAGCCGCCCTGGCCGAGCGCGAGGCCCGCAAGGCGCGTGGCGAAAAGCTCGGCCCCGCCGTCACCATTCCGGTCAATCCGCGCAATGCGGCGGCCGGCTCATTGCGGCAGCTCGACCCCGGCATCACGGCGCAGCGGCCCTTGAAGCTCTTCGCCTATGCGATGGGCGAGGCGAGCGAGGTGCCGACCACGACCCATCACGGCTGGCTGGAAACCCTGAAGCGCTGGGGCTTTCGCGTGAACCCGCTCTCCACCCCGCTGCGCGAGGGTGCCACGGATCTGCTGAGCGAAACCCCCGTCGCCTTCCAGGCGCGGCTGGGGCGGGAGCGCCCTTCCCTCGCCTATGAGATTGATGGCGTGGTGTACAAGCTGGACCGGCTGGACTGGCAGGCGCGGCTCGGCTTTGTCGGCCGGGCGCCGCGCTGGGCCATCGCCTGGAAATTCCCGGCCGAGCAGGCGCGCACCCGGCTGCTGCGTATCGAAATCCAGGTGGGGCGCACCGGGGCGCTGACGCCGCGCGCGGTGATGGAGCCCGTTTTCGTCGGCGGCGTCACCGTCACCCACGCGACACTGCACAATGAGGATGAGATCGCCCGGAAGGATATCCGCGAGGGCGATACCATCATCCTGCAACGCGCCGGCGATGTGATCCCGCAGGTGGTGGAGGTGGTGGATGCCGGGCGGCCGGATCGCGGCCCGCCCTACGCCTTTCCCACGCTTTGCCCGGCCTGCGGCAGCCATGCCGTGCGCGAGAATGACGATGTGGTGCGCCGCTGCACCGGCGGTCTGATCTGCCCGGCGCAAACGGTCGAGCGGCTGCGCCATTTCGTCAGCCGCCGCTGCCTGGACATCGAGGGCATGGGCGAGGAGCGGATCGAGACGCTGCACGCCATGGGGCTGCTGGGCAGCCCGGCCGAGATCTTCCGGCTGCACACCCATGCCACACAGCTCGAAGCGCTGGAGGGCTGGGGCAGGCTCTCGACCCAGAAGCTGTTCGACGCCATCGCCGCCCGCCGCAACCCGCCGCTGGAGCGCTTTCTCTTCGCCCTGGGCATCCGCCGCATCGGTGAGCAGAACGCCAAGCTGCTGGCGCGGCATTACCATTCCATTGGCGCGCTGCGCGTGAAGATGGAAGCCGCCCGCATCATCGGCAGCGAGGCGCGGGAGGAGCTGGGCAGCATCCAGGGCATCGGGCCGGCCATCGCCACCGAGCTCGTGGAGTTCTTCGCCGAGCCGCATAACCTCGAAGCGCTCGACGCCCTGCTGGCGGAAGTGACGCCCGAGGATGCGGCGGTGATCGAGGCGGGCGAAAATCCCTTTGCCGGCAAGGCGCTGGTCTTCACCGGCACGCTCGAAACGCTCTCCCGCCAGGAGGCGGAGGCGCGAGCGGAAGCGCTGGGGGCGAAGGTCACGAAGTCGGTGTCGAAAAAGACCGATTTCGTCGTGGTCGGCGCCGATGCCGGCTCCAAGGCGGCCAAGGCGGCGGAGCTTGGCGTCACCGTGCTGAGCGAAATCCAGTTCCGGGAGATGGCCGGCCTCGGCTGAGCAACCCGCCCCCGGCCTGCGCGTTGCCGTTGCATGCGCCACGCCCTCACCCTGCTTGCCCTGCTCATCATCGCCCCGGTCGCGGCCCCAAGCTTGGCCTGGGCCGACGACACGACCGAGATCGGCCATGTCAACACGGCCATCACCAATCTGGGGCTCACCCGCAGCCATCGCGTCGTCGTGGAGCGCTTCACCGATCCGGAGGTGCCGGGGGTGGCCTGCTATATCAGCCAGGCGCGCACCGGCGGCTTTGCCGGCATGGTGGGCATGGCCGAGGACCCGGCGCGCTTCGCCCTGGCCTGCACCGCCACGGGGCCCATCACCATCACCCCCGCGCTGCGCCGCGGCGAGCGGGGGGAGCGCGTCTGGGAGGCTTCGACCAGCCTGTTCTTCAAGGAAACCCGCGTGCACCGCTTCGTGGATGAGGGCCAGAACATGCTGGTCTACCTGGCCTGGAGCACGCGGCTGATTGACGGCTCACCCCATAACGCCCTGGCCACCGTGCCCTATCGCTGAGGCAGCCCGGGCGCCGCCCGCCTCTTCGCCAATCCCGCGCCGCATCCCGCCGACGCCCTGCGCAGAGATCGTTGGCGAATGCTGGGGGCTGCTCAGGCGCGAGGGATTTTTTTGGCACCCGCAAGGCACCGGGTGCCGCCGGTGGCATCAGCGCGCCGGGCCGCGCGGCAAGGGCGGAAAAGACCGGCGCGGCCGAGCCGTCCGGCGTTGCAAGCATTCTCTCAGAGCGGCGCGCATTCCTGTTCCATCCAGGCCCGCACCGGTGCTTCCAGCAGCGGCCCGATCTCGGCCAGCACGCGGGCCTGATAGGCATTCACCCAATCCCGCTCGGCGGGCGTCAGCAGGCCCGGCTCCAGCAGCGCGCGGCAATAGGGCGCCAGCGTCAGCGTCTCGAACTCCAGGAAGGGCTTGGCCTGGTCGGGCTGCATGGGTGCCGCGCGGGCCAGCAGCAGATTCTCGATGCGGATGCCGTAATGCCCCGGCAGGTAATAGCCCGGCTCATCCGAGAGGATCATGCCGGGCTGGATCGGCACGGTCTTGGCCGCCCGGCTGAAAGCGACCGGCCCCTCATGCACCGAGAGAAAACTCCCCACGCCGTGCCCCGTGCCGTGATCATAATCGAGCCCCGCATCCCAGAGCGGCCGCCGCGCGATGGCGTCCAGATGCGGCCCCGCGACACCGGCCGGAAAGCGCAGCGTGGCCAGCGCGATATGCCCCCGCAGCACCGCCGTATAGCGCGCGCGCAGCGCCCCGGGTGCCGGGCCCGGCCCGGTCCAGAGCGTGCGGGTGATATCCGTGGTGCCGTCCGGATATTGCCCGCCGCTGTCAATCAGATAGCACTCCTGGGCGTGAATCGTCCGGTTGGTCGCGGCGGTGGCGCGGTAATGCACGATGGCGCCGTTTTCGCCGGCCCCTGAAATCGCGGGGAAGCTCTCCGCGACAAACCCGACGACCCGCCGCCGCTCATCCAGCAGGCGCTCGGCGGCCGAAACCTCGGAGAGGCCACCGCCTGGCGCCTCGCGGGCGAACCAGGCGAGGAAATTGGCGACGGCCACCGCATCGCGCCGATGCGCCTCGCGGGCGCCCTGCTGCTCGGTGGGGTTCTTGGTGGCGCGTGGCAGGCGCGTCGGATCCTCGCCGGTCACGACGCGCGCGCCGGCCTGGCGCAGCGTGGCGGCAAACCAGGCGGGGGTCGCATCCATGTCCACCCGCACGGATTTTCCCGCCAATTCGCCCAGCGCCCGCGGCAGGTTGCCGCGCGGCTCGATCGAAACGCGATTGCCCAGATGCGCGCGCGTCGCTTCCGGCACGCGCTCCGGCGCATGCAGGAACATCCGCACCGAGGCATCGGCACCCAGCAGCGCGAAAGCCAGCGGCACGGGCGTGTGCGCCAGATCCGCGCCGCGCAGATTGAGCAGCCAGGCGACGGAATGCGCATCCGCCAGCAGCGCCGCATCCTCGCCCGACTGGCGCAGCAGGGCCGCCGCCGCCTCGCGCTTGGCTTCGGGCGATTGGCCGGCGCGGTCCAGGCCATGCGGCAGCACGGCCGCCGTGGGGGGGGCCGGCCGCTCCGCCCAGACGCCATCCAGCGGATTGGGTGAAAGCGCCACCAGCTCAACCCCGGCGAGGCGCTTCAGGAAGGCCTCGCTGTGCAGCCAGGGGTCATAGCCGATGGTCAGCCCCTCTGCATGCTCGCGCAGCCAGGCTTCGGGCGGCGCCTCGGTCAGGTGCCGGCGTTCCCAGAGGGCGCCGTCGGTTTCGGCCACCACCTGCGTGGTGTAGCGGCCATCGGTGAAGATGGCGGCGCGGTCTGGCAGCACGATGGCGAGGCCAGCGCTGCCGGTGAAGCCGCTGAGCCAGGCGAGGCGCTCACCCGAGGGGGGCACATATTCGCCCAGATGCTCATCCGAGCGGGGGATGAGGAAGCCATCCACCTGGAGCCCGGCCAGGGCGCTGCGGAGGGCGGCGAGGCGTTCGGCGGGGGTCGACATCATCTCAGTCCCGTCATTAAAACATGTGTCCACAATAAGACATGCGTTCAACGCATGTGTGCCGCATAAGCTTCGCACAACCTGTCCGGGCCGCAATCCCCTACATCATGGCCATCCGGGCGGCCTGGCCGCTCACCACATGGGACCAGATATCATGAACCGCATCACCACAGCCGAAGCCGCGCTGCTGATGCCCCTCAGCTCCAACCACGGGGCCCCGCGCAACGCCGAGGCCGAGCGCATCGAAACCATCCTCGCCGAAGCGCGCCAGGCGCGCGACGCCGCGCTGGCCGAGCGCATCAAGGGCTTCTTCCAGACGCTCCGCGGCGCGCTGACCGCCATACGCACCCGCCGCGAGACCATCGAGCAGCTGCGTGGCCTGAGCGACCGTGAACTGGCCGATATCGGCATCACGCGCGGCGGCATCATCGCGACCGCGACGGCAGCGACGCCGCTCGCGGCGAATGACCAGGCCGCCACGCAGAACGCGGCGTAAGCCGCCTTCGACCGGCTATCCCACCGCCTGTCCCCCCCCGCCTTGCCCCTATGCGGGGCCAGGCGGTGAAGCCAAAAGTTTCAAGAGCATCCCCACCCCGGCACCTTCCCCAAGGGCCAGCAGGGGATGCTCCTGAGGGTGAGCTCCCGACGGGCTCACCCAACCCTTCCCGCAGACATCATGCGTGTAGAACATGCCCGCCCCGGCGCCACCCTTGGTTGCGCATCGCGGACCGCTTTGGTCTCCTTTGCCGATGCAAGCCGCCGCACCTTCCGCCCGTAGCATCCTCTGGGTCGCGATCATCGCGGCGGCGGCCACCTCCAGCCTCGCCATGGGCATTCGCCAGACCTTCGGGCTGCTGCTGCTGCCGCTCGCGGCCGAACATGGCGTGGCCCCCTGGGCCTTTGGCCTTGCCGTGGCGCTGCACAACCTGACCTGGGGCCTGATGCAGCCGGTTTCGGGCTCCATGGCCGACAAATACGGCTCGGGGCGGGTGATGTCCTTTGGCGGCGTCTTCTATCTGATCGGCTGCGGGCTGCCGGCGCTGCTGCCCTCCAACCTCAGCGTGCTGATCGGCATCGGGTTCTTCTCGGGCCTGGGCGTGGCCTGCGCCGGCACGGGGCTGGCGCTGGCGGCCATCGGACGCCTTGCCCCACCCCAGAAGCGCGGCGAGTATATCGGCATCGCCAGCGCGGGCGGCAGCCTGGGCCAGGCGGCCATGGTGCCCATCACCTTCTCCGCCATTGGCGGCTTCGGCGCGGCGGGGGCGCTGGGCGTCCTGGCCATTTCCGCCGTGCTGATCATCCCCATCGCCCGCAATATCGAGTGGCGGCCGGCCGCGCGCACCGGCGCCCCCGCCGCCGGCCTGCTGGGCCTGCCCGCCCTGGCCCGGAGGTCCCTCGCCGACCGCGACTTCGCGCTGCTCACCGGCGGTTTTTTCGCCTGTGGCTTCCAGCTCGCCTTCCTGACCACGCATCTGCCCTCGCATATCGCGCTGTGCGGCCAGCCGGCGGCACTGGGCATGATGGTCATGATGATGATCGGGCTGTTCAATATCCCCGGCTCCTGGTTCTGCGGCTGGCTCTCCGGCCGCATCAAGCCCGAGACGGGGCTGGGCTGGATCTACCTGGTGCGGACGCTGGCCATCGCCGGTTTCGCCATCGCCACGCCCACCGAATGGGGCACCATCCTGTTCGCCGCCGTGATGGGCTTCGTCTGGCTGGGCACCGTGCCACTGACCTCGGCCGCCATCGCGCGGCGCTTCGGGGTGGCGGATCTCGGCGCGCTCTATGGCGTCTGCTTCTTTAGCCATCAGATCGGCGGCTTCCTGGGCGCCGGCTCGGGCGCGGTGCTGATGGCCTGGACGGGCAGCTATGCCGCCTTCTGGCCCGTCATGATCGTGGTCGGCATCATGGCCAGCGTGTTGAACTGGATGGCCAAGGCGCCCGGCGCGCGCGGCACCCTTGCAACCACGGGATGATCCGCCCCAAATGGGGTGAAGCCACCAACCCGGGGGACCCCCTGCCGTCATGATGGACCCTTTCGGGCGTCATATCAGTTATCTCCGCGTTTCCGTGACGGATCGCTGCGATCTTCGCTGCGTCTATTGCATGGCGGAGGACATGACCTTCCTGCCCAAATCCGAAGTGCTGACGCTGGAGGAGCTGGAGCGCCTCTGCGGCACCTTCATTGACCTGGGCGTGCGCAAGCTGCGGCTGACCGGCGGCGAGCCGCTGGTGCGCAAGAATGTCATGTCGCTAGTGCGGGCCCTGGGTTCGCGCATCGGCTCCGGCCTCGAAGAACTGACGCTGACCACCAATGGCACGCAGCTCACCAGATACGCCGAGGAGCTTGCCCGCGCCGGGGTGCGCCGCATCAATGTCTCGCTCGATACGCTGGATGCGGCGGCCTTCAAGGCCGCGACGCGCTGGGGCGAGCTGGACAAGGTTCTGGATGGCATCTTCGCCGCCAAGGCCGCGGGGCTGCATGTGAAGATCAACGCCGTGGCGCTGAAGGGCCTGAACGAGCATGAATTCGACCGCATGCTGGCCTGGTGCGGCGAACATGGCTTCGACCTCTGCCTGATCGAGACCATGCCGCTCGGCGAGATCAATGAGGACCGCACGGACCAGTTCCTGCCGCTCAGCCTCGTGCAGGCGCGGCTGAAGCAGAGCTGGACGCTGCTGGAGAGCAACCACACCACCGGCGGCCCCGCTCGGTATTTCGACGTGGCGGAAACCGGCACGCGCCTCGGCCTCATCACGCCGATGACGCATAATTTCTGCGAAAGCTGCAACCGCGTGCGGCTGACCTGCACGGGCACGCTCTACATGTGCCTCGGCCAGGATGACGCGGCCGATCTGCGCATGCCGCTGCGCGACCCCGAACTGGGCGAGGCCGGGCTGCGCGCCGCCATCGCGGAAGCCATCACCCGCAAGCCCCGCGGGCATGACTTCATCATTGACCGGCGCCAGGCGGCCCCCGCCGTGGCGCGCCATATGAGCGTCACGGGCGGCTGATGCTGAACGACCTCGCCACCCGCCTGACGCTGCCCGGCCTGCCGGAATGGACCGGGCTGGTGGCGCTGCTGGTGCTGCTGCTGCTGGCGGTCTGCCTGCTGGTGATGCCGTTTTCCGTGTTTGGCCTGAAGGGCCGGCTCGATTCCATTGAAGCGCAGCTGGATGATTTGCGGGCCGAATTGCGCGTGATCGCCGCCCGCCAGCCCGATGCGCGGCGTGAGGGGTGGGACGCCGCCCCGCCGCCCGCCGAAACCTATCCGCCAGCCACCTCCGCCGGCCGTGCCGAGCCGCGCATCTCCTGGCCGCGTCAGTCTTGAGCCTCGCCCGGCGCGCCTTGCCGCTGGCGTTCCTGCTGCTGCCCGTCATCGCGAAGGCGCAGCCGGCGGTGGACCACAAGCAGGGCGTGCTGGGGCATCTTTCGGCGCAGATCGGCACCACCAATACCGCCGCCGTGCTGAGTGACGCTGCGGTGCGGCGCGGCCTTTCGGCGCTGCTCGGCGATCCGGGGCTGCGGCTGCTGCTGAACAACATGCAGATGGTGGCACCCATCGCCTTTGACGGCACCGCGCTGGTGCTGCGCGGCGCCCGCGTCCAGGGCGAGCGCGAGCAGGAGGCGTTCCTCACGATCCGTCCGCGTGACGGGATCATGGAGGTGGCACTCCTCACCGCGGGGCGTGTGCGGTTCGTGTCGCAGCGCCCCTCCGGCGAGCGCAGCGAAATGCTCGATCCGCAACTGGCGCGCTGGGGGGTTTCCCGCGGCGTACCGCTGGACGAACGGCGCGTGCCGCCCCCTGTCAGATGACCGCCCACAAGATAGGTTCCGCCATGCGCCTCTCCGCCATCCAGATGAACCAGACGAGCGACAAGCCCGCCAATCTCGACCAGGCGCGGCGCCTGATCGAGGGCGCGCTCGCGGCCGACCGGCCGGACATGATCACCCTGCCCGAGACCTGGACCAATCTGGGCGGCGGGCGTGAGGCGCGGGCGGCGGCGGCGGAAGCCCTGCCCGAGCCCGGGGACACGGGCGGCGCGGCGTATGAATTCCTGCGCGGGATCGCCAAGGGGGCTGGCATCCATGTGCATGGCGGCTCGATCATCGAACAGGGGCCGGAGAAGTTTTTCAACACGACCCTGGTCTTCGACCCGACAGGCGCCGAGATCGCCCGCTACCGCAAGATCCACCTCTTTGACATCACCGGCCCGGACGGCACCGGCTATCGCGAAAGCGCGCTCTATGGCGCGGGCAGCGACCTCGTCACCTTCGAGGCGAAGGGCGTGAAATTCGGCTGCACCATCTGCTATGACATGCGCTTCCCCGAGCAATACCTGGCCTTGCGGCGGCTGGGGGCGGAGGTGATCTTCGTGCCCTCCAACTTCACGCTGATGACCGGCAAGGATCACTGGGAAGTGCTGCTGCGCGCCCGCGCCATCGAGACGCAATGCTGGATCGCCGCCGCTGCATCCTGGGGCGCCTATGAGGAGCGCGGCGCCACGCGCCAGGTCTATGGCCATTCGCTGATCGCCGACCCCTGGGGCCATGTGGTTGCCAAGGCCAGCGACGGCGTAGGCTGGGTGACGGCGCGGCTGGATCCGGCGGTGACGGCGCGGGTGCGGCGCGACATGCCGGTGCTCGAACACCGGCGCCTGGCATGAGCGCGCCGGATCGCGCAGCACCGCAGATGCGGCGCGTGCATTGGCGGCGCCACACCTCTCGCCCCGATCGCGCAGCGCCGCAGATGCGGAGCGTGAATCGGTGGCGCCGCACATGAAAATCGCGTTCCTCGCCTCGCCTTCCGAGCCCGCGCAGGCAGCGCTGGCACGGCTTGTGGCGCTGTATGGCGATGTCTCGCCGCAGGAGGCGGAGTTCATCGTGGCCCTTGGCGGGGATGGGCTGATGCTGGAAACCCAGCACCGCTTCCTGGGCCGCAACGCGCCGATCTATGGCATGAATCGCGGCAGCGTCGGCTTCCTGATGAATTCCTACCGCGAGGAAGACCTGCCCGCCCGCCTGCGTGCCGCCCAGGCCGCGCATCTGCATCCCTTGCGGATGCGCGCCCATTCAGCGACCGGCACGCATGCCGCGCTCGCCATCAACGAGGTCTCTCTCCTGCGGGAGCAGCGCCAGGCGGCCAAGCTGCGCATCCTGGTGGATGGCAAGGAGCGCCTGGCGGAATTGATCTGCGACGGCATCCTGATTTCCACGCCGGCCGGCAGCACCGCCTACAACCTCTCGGCGCATGGGCCCATCGTTCCGCTCGATGCGAAGCTGCTCCCGCTGACGCCCATTTCGGCGTTCCGGCCACGGCGTTGGCGCGGCGCGCTGCTGCCCTCGGCCGCGCGGGTGGTGTTCGAGGTGCTGGAGGCGGAAAAACGCCCCGTCTCCGCCACGGCCGACTACACCGAAGTGCGCGATGTGCGGCGGGTGGAGGTGCGGGAGGATCGCAGCATCACGATGACCATGCTGTTCGATCCGGATCGCAGCCTCTCGGAGCGGATCATCGCGGAACAATTCACGGTGTGACGGGCGGGGGGGGCATGCCCCCCGCACCGCCATTCCACGGGGCTGGGCCGCGTGGCTTTGCCTCAGGCCGGATCGCCCGTGTCCGGCGCCAGGCCGGCCGCCTCGATGCCCGCGATGCAGCAGACCTCGTCCTGCGCCGAGACATCGCCCGAAATGCCGACGGAGCCCAGCAGCACATGCGCCGCATCGCGCACCAGCACGCCACCCGGGGCGGGCACGGCGCGGCCAGCGGTCAGGTCGGACAGGGCATTGGTGAAGCCCGGCATCGCCTGGGCGCGGCGCGCCAGTTCCCGCGTGCCAAAGCCCATGGCCAGCGCGCCATAGGCCTTGCCCATGGCGATCTCGGGCCGCATCAGGCTCGCGCCATCCTCGCGCTTGGTCACCTTCACATGGCCACCCGCATCGAGCACGACCACGCAAAGCGGCAGCAGGCCGATCTCGCGCCCCTTGGCCAGCGCCGCATCGGCGATGATCTCGGCCTGGGCGAGGGTGAGGCCGTTGACGGCGGCGGGATGGGCGGGTTGCGGCATGGGATTCTCCTGGAATGGGGGGTGCCGCGCGGATGGCCCCTTCCCCCCGGCGCGTCAAGCGCCGTAGCCCGGCAGGCACCGCGTCAGGCGCCGAAGCGGACCAGCGGCCTGGGGTCCACCGCCTCGCCCCGCCGGCGCAGCTCGACATACAGCGTCGGATGGCCGGCACCGGGCAGCACGCCCACCGGCTCACCCGCCTGGATGCGTTGGCCACCGGCCACATCCAGCCGCTCCATCCCCGCCAGCACCAGATGCTGCCCCTGCCCGCAATCCAGGATCACCATGCGCCCATAGCTGCGGAAGGGGGCCGCAAAGGCGACGCTGCCGCCGCAAGGTGCGGTGACCCGCGCCCCGGGCGAAGCCGCGAGGGTCACGCCGCGCGCGGGCCCACCCTCACCGGGGGAATTGAAGGCGCGCACCAGCCGGCCAGCGACAGGCAGCCCGCCGGGGCCTGCGGGATGCGGCGGTTCAACTGCGGGCGGGGGCGCGGGCGGCGGTGTCGTGGCCTGGCGTGAGGCGCGCTGGCTTGGCGCATCGGCGGCCGCGCGCCGCTCCGCCTCGCGGTTCCGCTCGGCCTCGGCCGCCGCGCGGCGGGCCTGCTCACGCTCCAGCCGGCTCAGCGCTTCCTCCAGATTATGCGCGCGGGTCACGGCCTCCTCCGCACGGGCGCTGGCGGCGCGCTCGGCCGCGCTGCGCTCCGCGAGGAGATGGCGCGCCGCCGCCAATTGCCGGTCCAGGCTGGCCGAGGCCTGGCGCGCCTCGGCCTCGGCGATGGCGAATTGGCGGCGTTCCTCGGCGAAGCGCTGTGCTTCGGCGGCGGCACGCGCCTCGGCCTCACGCAGGCCCTGGGCGATGCTTTGCGCCTCGCGCAGCATGGCGCGCAGGGCAGCCAGGCCGAGCGCCACCTCGGCCGGCGGCAGCGGGGCCGCCAGCAGGATGGGCGCGGGCTGGGCCGCCAGCCTTGTGAGCAGCGGCAGAAGCGGCGCCAATTCGGCGGTCAGACGGGCTTGCTCCGCATGGGCCGCGGCCCCGGCCTTGCGCGCGGCCTCGGCACGCAGGGCGGCGGCTTGCGCGGCACTCTCGGCGGCCTGCACGCGGGCCGCGCCGGCGATGCGCTCGGCGGCCAGGCGCCGGGCTTCTGCCGCCGCCTCGCGGGCGTGTTCGGCCGCCTGGGTGGCCACCGCGCGCTCCGTCTCCGCGGCTTGGCGCGCGGGCGCAATCTCCTCGGCCGCACGGCGCGCGGGGGGCGCATCCCGCGCCAGGGCCGGGGGCGCGTCCCGCGCCGGGGCGGGGCCGGCCAGCAGCAGCAGGAGGGCAACGGCGCGGATCATGCGCTTTCGTAGCGGCTGGCGCGGGGGTGTCGCCAGCCTTTCCCGCGCGTGCGAAAACACCGTCATCGCAGCAAGGATTCCACCATGGCCGAGGGCCGTCTTTTCATCGGCAATCGCCGCTATTCCTCCTGGTCGCTGCGCGGCTGGCTGGCCGTGCGCCTGGCCGGGCTGGATGTGGAGGAGGTGGTGCTGCCGCTGGCTGGCGCCGGCGGCAAGGGCAGCCCGGCGGTGCAGGCCGCCTCGCCGAGCGGCCTTGTGCCCTATCTGGAGCATCAGGGCGCCCGAGTGTGGGAAAGCCTTGCCATCGCTGAATACTGCGCCGAATTCGCCCCTTCGCTCTGGCCGGCGGAACGCCTGGCCCGCGCCCATGCGCGCAGCCTGGCGAGCGAGATGCATGCCGGTTTCCGCGAGTTGCGCATGGCCATGCCGATGAATCTCGGCCGGGAATTCGCCGGGCGCGGCCGCACCGAGGGCGCCCTCGCGGATATCGCGCGGGTCGAGCAGCTCTGGGCGGAAGCGCTCTCGGCCCATGGCGGCCCCTTCCTGATGGGCGGCAGCTTCACCATCCCCGATGTGATGTTCGCCCCCGTCGTCGCGCGTTTCCTCACCTGGCAGCCGGAGCTTTCTGCGGTGAGCCGTGGCTATGTGGCGGCGGTGCGCGCCCACCCGCTGATCGAAGCCTGGTATGCCGGCGCCCTGGCCGAGCCGGATGCCTGGCTCCTGCCCAAATATGAGAATCCCGCATGACCGATTCCGCCCTCGCCCTCGACCATGTCGGCCTTTGCGCGCGGGAGCTGGGGCCGATGACGGCGCAGTTCGCCGCACTTGGCTTCTCGCTCTCGCCCATCGCGCAGCAATCGGGGCGCCCCACACCGGATGCGCCGGTGGAGCTTTATGCCACCGGCAATCGCTGCGCCTTCCTGCGGCATGGTTATATCGAGCTGCTGGCGATCCTTGAGCCCCATGACTTGAAAATGGGCCGCTTCGACAATGGATTGGGCAAATTCATCGCGCGGTATGAGGGGCTGCATATCCTCGCCATGGGCATGGATGATGCCGAAGCCAACCTCGCCCGCATGCGGCGCGCCGGCATTCCCATCCCCGGTGTCGCGCATCTGGAGCGCCCGGTGGACAAGCCCGATGGCCCGCGCGCGAAATTCTCCCGCCTGCCCTATCCGGATGCGCCGGAAGGGCGGCTGCAATTGATCACGCACCACACGCCCGAGCTGATCTGGCAGGAGCGCTGGATGGACCACGCCAACCAGGCGGTGGCGCTGACAGAACTCGTGCTGGTCAGTGCCGAGCCTGCGGTGACGGCGGCGCGCTTGTCCAAGCTGACGGGCCTCGTGATCGAGCCGCGCCTGGCAGGCGGCTTCCTGCTGCGCTTTCCGGGCGGTGCCGGTGTGGCCGGGCCGCGCGCGCCGGCGATGGAAACCCGGGTTTCCATCCTGGCGCCCGAGGATCTGCCGGGCACGCTCCCTGGCATCGCCATCCCGGACCTGCCCTTCATGGCGGGCTTCTTCGTGCAGACCGCGGATGGCAATGCGGCGGTCCGGCGCCTGCTCTCGCACCTGCCCCTGGTGGAATTGCCGGGCGGTGGGCTGATGGTGCCGCCCGCCCATGCGGCGGGTGCGGCGCTGGTGTTTCACGCTTGAGCCACGCTGCCACCATCGGCCGCAGCCTTCGGCTGTATCACGCCCCCGCGCGGCGCCCTGTGCTCGACGCGTTCTACCGGCGCTTCCTCGGCATCGGGGACCTCGCCTTCGATGTCGGCTGCCATGTGGGTGACCGGGCGGCGAGTTTTTCGCGCATCGGCGCGCATGTGGTGGCAGTGGAGCCGCAGCCGCGCCTGGCGCGCGCGCTGCGGCTGATCTTTCACGGCGTGCCGGGCTTCACGCTGGTTTCTTCCCTCATCGGCGCCAGCGAGGGTGAGGCGATGCTGCGCCTGAACTCCGCCAACCCGACCGTCGCCACCGCCAGCCGCGACTTCATTGCGGCCGCCGAGGGCGCACCCGGCTGGGAAGGCCAGGTCTGGGACGCCGAGCTGCCGCTGCCCCGCACCACGCTCGATGCGCTGATCGCCACCCATGGCATGCCCGATTTCGTGAAGATCGATGTGGAGGGCTGGGAGGCGGAGGTGCTGGCCGGCCTCTCCTGCGCGCCGCGGGCGCTTTCCTTCGAATTCACGACGATCCAGCGCGGCGTGGCGCTGGCGAGCCTGGAGCGCCTGGTGGCGCTGGGCTTCACACATTTCAACGCCTGCCTCGGCGAAAGCATGGCGTGGGAATTTCCGGCCGCGGTGAAGGCCAGCGCCATGGCCGATTGGCTGCGCGCCCTGCCCGACAGCGCCAATAGCGGCGATGTCTATGCCACGGGGGCGGGCGCCGCATGGCGGCTCAAGAGGTGAGCCAGGTGGGTTCAAGGGGCCTCCGGCGGCTGGGGCCATGGGCCCCAGACCCCAATCCTTAGCCTCAGCCGTTCAAGCGGAAGCGCTTGAAGTGATAAATGTGAATAAAAAACAAGGACTTAAATATTGCTTATGAGTCCCTGCGAACAGCGCAAGCTCCACGGCTGATCGCCTGACAAACGGGGTCTGGGGCCCCGGCCCCAGCCGCCGGAGGCCCTTCGACTTGGCCAAGGACGATACGCTCAACCAGCCATAGCCTCCACCTCCTCCGGCGTCGCGGCCAGGCCGCGCGCGGTGAGGAAGCGCGCGAATGCGGGTGAGGCGGTCAGCACGCAAAAGGGAATGGCCAGCAGCAGGCCGCCCGCCCAGGGCAGCGCGAACCAGATGGCCCAGGGCGCGGTGACGGCCAGGAAGCCGAAGGCCAGCGCGCCGGCCAGGGTGTGGAACCACAAGAGCCGGCCCGCATCGGCCCAGCCGACATCCCGCGCAGCGCGGTTCTGCGCCCCCCAGCCCATCCGCGCGCCAAAGGGCAAGGCCAGGAGAAAGCGCGATTTGTTCAGGCAGGAGATGGGCGAGAGGATGGTGGTGAAGAGAATCTCCAGCAGCGCCCCGCGCGCGAAGACGCCGCGCCCGCCATAGCGCGCGGCCTGGCTGCCCTGCATCAGCACTTGGGCATAGCCGGCCAGCTTGGGCGAATGCTGCGTGACCCAGAACAACGCCATGATGGCGGCCAGATGCGCGGCACTCATCTCATCAAAGCGGCCCAGTGCCGCCAGGAGGGCCGCCAGCATGAAGGCCAGCACCCAGAACGGCGCGCAGAGAAACATGAGGATGGCCTGCAGCAGCTGAAACCGCGCCATGGCCGAAAGCCCCGGCCGGCGCAACAGCGCCAGATACTGCATGTTGCCCGCGGCCCAGCGCAGATCGCGCGCCATGAATTCCGGCAGGGCGGGCGGATTGCCCTCCAGGCTGCCCGCCTCCTCCGGCAGGCACCAGACTTCCCAGCCCGCGCCATGCAGCCGGATCGCCTCCACCTGGTCATGGCTGAGGATGGTGGCGCCATCGGGCAGGGTTTCGAGCTTGCCGTGCTCGCGGAAGGGGGCGATGCGGATCAGGGCGTTATGGCCCCAATAGGGTCCCTTCGGCCCCTGCCACCAGCCCTGCCCCGTGGCCCAGGCGCGCATGCCGGCCCGCATGCCGAACTGAAACAGGCGAGGGAAGGCGGCGGCGACCGGGCGGCCCACGATCAATTGCTGCAGGATGGCGATGCGCGGCGCGGCATCCAGGGCGAAGGCCAGCTTACGCACGGCGGCCGGCGTCATCTCGGAATCAGCGTCGAGGCAGAGGAGATAGTCATAGGCCGCCCCCTCGGCCTCCAGGAATTCCATGACATTGCCGGCCTTGAAGCCGGCATTGTCCGCGCGGCGGCGCAGATGGATGCGCGCGGCCTCCTCCGGCCGGAAGGCGGCGATGGCGGCATCCTCGGCGGCGCGAAAGGCGGGGTCCTGGGTGTCGGAGAGGAACCAGAGCGAAAAATGGCTGGCGGGCAGGCCATCGAGCAAGGGGCCGAGGGCGGCCAGGATGGGCGCCATCTCCTCATTGCGGAGGCAGACGGCGATGGCGGTGCGGCCCTCGGGTGTCGGCGCGTCCAGCCGCAGGCCGCGCAGGGCCGGCACGACATGGGCGGGCGGATCAGGGGCAAAGATCAGCACCACCCAGCCCAGGAGCGCATTGACCGAGGCCAGGGCGATCCAGGGGCTGAGCAGCGCGAGGCAGGCCAGGAACAGGCCTTCCGGAATAAAAAGGGCCTCCACCAAGGGGGGGGTGGGGATGGTGGAGGCCAGGAGCATGGCGCCCCAGATCAGGGCGCCGAGCCCAAGCACGGCAATCGGTCGGTAGCGCATGCCGGGTTCCTTACCGGATAATCCGGGCCGGATCACGGCAGGCGGGGCCATTCATTCGGCCGCTGCTGCCCCTTGGTGTGGCCACCTCGGGGCGGTGTGGCATCCGGTGGGGGCGACCCTCCGGATGCCGGCATAAAAAGGGCCTCCGCCAGGAGAAAGGGGGGGAGTGGCGGAGGCCAGGATCAAGGAACCCTGGGGGAGGGCGCCTGATCCGAAGGCAAATTCGGGTCGGGCAAGGCGGTCACGCGGAGCGGTGCGGGACCATGGTGGCCGCTGTTCTGCTGCGGATCAGGCCGAGAGGATTTTCCAGGCGACGTGACCCAGGACGCCGACCAGCGCGGCCGAGGCGGCGAGGAGGGAGAAGCGCAGGGCCATCAGGACGACTTCACCGCGGTTAATCTCAGAACGGTCAGACATTCTCAATTTCCTTACGTTAAGCGGTTGCACATGCCATTCTTATACACGACTACGTGACGATTGAAACCTATAATTGTGCTTACCCTGCATTTTGTTTATTTAAAAGATAATGTATCGTTTTTTTAGACGTTTTTACTGACGCGCGACAATCCCCTATGCTCGGAATACATCGAGACGGACCGCGTCATGGACACCAACACGCCAAATCCCACCGCCGATCTGCCGCGGCTCTATGCCGAAATGGCGCCGCACAACCTCTTTCCGTTGTGGGAGGTGCTGCACGGGCTGGTCACGCCAACGCCGCGCTCCGCCGCCGCGCCGGTGCTCTGGCGCTATGCCGAGGCCAGGGATTTCCTCATGCGCGCGGGCGCCCTCATCAGCGCCGAGCAGGCCGAGCGCCGCGTTCTGATCCTGGAAAACCCGCAACTCCCCGCCTCCTCCTGCGCGACGCCATCGCTCTATGCCGGGCTCCAACTCATCCTTCCGGGTGAGGTGGCGCCCTGCCACCGCCATACCCAATGCGCCTTAAGATTTGTTTTGGAGGGCAGCGGCGCCTTCACGGCCCTTGATGGCGAAAAGGCCGTGATGCGGCCCTTCGACCTCGTCCTCACGCCGAACTGGCAATGGCACGATCATGGCAATACCAGCGACGCCCCCATGATCTGGCTCGATGGCCTCGATATTCCGATGGTGCGGTTCTTCGAGACGAGTTTCGCCGAGCGCCTGCCGGACATGGCCCATGCCGAAACAGCGCCGCCGGGCGACAGCCTGGCCCGCTATGGGCGCAACCTGCGGCCCTTCGCCGGCTCACCGGCCGCGCGCCGGCCGGCCAGCCTGCCGCTGTTCCACTATCCCTTCGCGGAATGGCGCGCATCCCTCAGCGCCCTGGCCGCGCATGACGCGCCCGATCCGCACCTGGGCCACGCGCTGGAATTCACCAATCCGGCCGATGGCGGGCCCGTCATGCCGACCATCGCCGCCCATGTGCGGCTGCTGCCGGCGGGCTTCACCACCCGGCCACGCCAGGCGACGGATGGCACCATCTTCGTCGTCGTCTCGGGGCGCGGCACGGCGCGCATCCAGGGCCAGGAATTCGCGCTGATGGAGCGCGATACCTTCGTCGTGCCCTCATGGCACCTGCTCGAACTGCAAGCGGAGAGCGAACTTGTGCTGTTCGGTTATTCGGATCGGGCGGCGCAGGCCAAGCTGGGATTGTTCAGGGAGCAGGCACACTGAGGCCCCTGCCAATGTGCGGCACCCAACCCAGCTGACGGATGCAGCACGGCGAGCGCGGCAGCACCCGGGCGCGGCAAACGCCCCCTCCATGGCGGGGCGAACGCCACGGCCGGCTTCATCGCCCCAGGCGTTGGCGGGCCGGGATGGGCCGGCAGACGGGCATGCAGGCGATCAGCAGCCTGCCGCCGAAGCGGCACCCGCCATCACCGCGATGGACCCGGCTGGCGCTGGGCCGCAAGGCGCCCGGGCGCCGCGGCCGCCTATCCCTTGCGGAACAGCGCCGGCAGCCCGCGCCAGAACAGCGCGAGGCCAAAGCCCCAGACGCCATAGATGCCCAGGCTGCGCAGCATCGCCGTGGTGTTGCCATTGGCGAAAAGCGGCAAGCCCTTGATCAGCGGCACCACCACCCAGGCGCCCACCACCAGCGGCAGCGCCAGGCAGAACAGCACCGCGAAGAGCCAGAGCGGCATGCCGGCTGGGCGCTTGGGCTCCAGGATGGCAAAGAGGATGCCCCACATGCCGCCCCAGAAGCAGGAGTTCCAAAGCTGCGGCACGCCCCAGGGCGCAATCGGCGCCTGGCGGAAGGCGGGGCCCGGAATCCAGCCCATGCCGTGGTAGAAGGTGATGGTCGCCTGATGGAAGAACAGCACCCCCAGGAAGGCGCACAGGAATCCGAAGGCAAGGGTGGCAGGCTTCATCGGTCAGTCTCCGGGGGTTGTTGCGCCGCAGTATCGGCGCAAATCGCCGCAAGAGCCAGGACTGAACGCCGCGCCATCAGGTGAACTGCGCCGGGCGCGGCACATAGAGGTAGCCTTCGCCCCCCAGGGACGTGTCGCGGATGATGCGGCCGAAGCCGGGCCAGGGCACATGCACGCCGCCCATCAGCACGCCCTCGGTGGCCAGCAGGTCCAGCGTGCGCAGCCGGCTCTGCACGCCCATCGCGCTGTCCACATCCACGCCCACGCGCCAGCGCGGCCGGGCCAGCTGGATCACCATCTGATGCGCGATGTCGCCCCAGATGAACACCGACTGGTTCTGGCTCGTGACCCGATAGCTGACATGGCCGGGCGTGTGCCCCGGGGCGGGGTCCATGAACACGCCGGGGATGACCTCCAGCCCCTCGCGCATCTCGGTCGTGCGGATGCGGCCGGCATAGGGGCGGATCGCGCGGCGCGCTGCCTCGATGAAGCGTTGGCCCTGCGGCACGCGGCTTTCCATCGCGGGGTCGGTCCAGAACTGGTGGTCAATCTGCGTCAGCACGACCTCCGCGTTCGGGAAGTTGCGCGTGACGCCGTCATAGCTGAGGCCGAGCGCGTGCTCGGGGTGGATATGCGTCAGCACCACCGTGTCGATCTGCTCCGGCGCGTAGCCGCTGGCGCGCAGCGCATCGAGCGTGCCGCCCGTGGTCGGGATGAAGCTGGAATGGCCACCGCAATCAATCATCGCCAGGTTGCGGCCGGTGTTGATCACATAGGCGCCAACCGGCTGGTGCAGCCCCGCCTCGATCGCGAAGGCGCGGGCGCGCAGCGGCACGATCTCCTCCGGTCGGCTGTCGGGAAAGAAATTCTGGATGCCGGCATTGGTGCCGCCCATCGCGCCGTCCAGCAGTGTCGTCACCTCGACATCGCCGACCTTCAGGCGGTGGAAGCGCGGCGGGTTGGCGCCCTGCTGCGGGGGCACTGCGGCGGCGGCCGGCAGCGCGGCCAGTGACGCCACGCCGAGCATCGCGGCCCCCTGAACGAGATTTCGCCGGGCGAGGGAGAGATCGGTCATGACATGGAGCCTCCGTTACGGTGCGGTCAGAAATACGGTGCCGCTCGCACCTTGTCAGCCCTTGGCTTATGACAAGCCACGGAAAAATGTCGCCGGAGGGGCCAGAATGAAAGCAGTTGCCTATACCCATTGCCGCCCGGTTGCGCATGAGGATGCGCTGGAGGATGTGGTCCTGCCCGACCCCGCCGCCCCGCGTGGCCATGACCTGCTGATCGAGGTGCGCGCCGTCTCGGTGAACCCCGTGGATGCCAAGCTGCGCAGCGCGGCCGATCCGGCTGGCGAGCGCCGCGTGCTGGGCTTTGATGCCTGCGGCGTGATCCGCGCGCGCGGGCCGGATGCGCATATCTTCGGCGATGGCGAGGAGGTGTATTATGCCGGCGCCGTGAACCGCACCGGCAGCAATGCCCAGCTCCATCTGGTGGATGAGCGGATCGTCGGCCGCAAGCCGAAGAACCTCTCCTTCGCCGAAGCCGCCGCCATGCCACTGACCAGCATCACCGCCTGGGAGGCGCTGTTCGACAGGCTTCGCCTCCCACGGGCCACGGGCGGGGGAAGCTTGCGTGACGCGGGCGGAGCCGTGCTCATCATCGGCGGTGCCGGGGGTGTGGGTTCCATGGCGATCCAGCTCGCGCGGCGGCTGACGGGCCTGCGCGTCGTCACCACCGCATCGCGCGCGGAAAGCCGGGAATGGTGCCTGAAGATGGGCGCGCATGACGTGCTGGATCACAGCGGTGACCTGGTGGCCCAGGCCCGGGCACTCGGCGTGGCGTTCCCCTGGATCTTCTCCACGACGCAGACGCTGCATCACTGGCGCGCGCTGTGCGAGATCATCGCCCCGCAAGGCGCCATCTGCGCGATTGATGACCTGAACACGCTGGAGATCGGCCGCCTCAAGGCCAAATCCGCGAGCTTCCACTGGGAGGCGATGTTCGCCCGCAGCGTCTTCGGCACCGCCGATATCGCGAAGCAGCATCTGCTGCTGAACGAGGTGGCCGGCCTGCTGGAAGCCGGCACGCTGCGCCACACGATGACGCAGCATCTGGGCCGCATCAGCGCCGCCCATCTGCTGGCCGGCCACGCCCTGGTGGAGAGCGGCAGCATGATCGGCAAGGCGGTGGCCGAAGGGTGGGAATAGGCGCCGCATGGCGGATGATTGACGCCCTTGCCTGACCACCTCGCGCCCGATCTTCCCGTCACGGAAGCGCTGCCGGCGCTGCGCGCAGCGCTGAACAGCGGCAGCAACGCCGTGCTGGTCGCCCCACCCGGCGCCGGCAAGACCACGCTGGTGCCGCTGGTGCTGCGCGAGGAGCCATGGGCGCAGGGCCAGAAGATTTTGGTGCTGGAACCCCGCCGCGTGGCCGCGCGCGCCGCGGCACGCCGCATGGCGGCACTGCTGGGCGAGCAGCCGGGCGGCGTGGTGGGGCTTTCCACCCGGCTGGACCGCGCCGTCTCCGCCGCCACGCGCATCGAGGTCATCACCGAGGGGCTGCTGGTCCGCCGCCTGCAATCCGATCCGGGGCTGGAGGGTGTCGCCGCCGTCTTCTTCGACGAGGCGCATGAGCGGCATCTCGACACCGATCTTGGCCTCGCACTCTGCCTGGATCTGCAGGCCGGATTGCGGCCGGAACTGCGGCTGCTGGCCATGTCCGCCACACTGGATGGCGGTGCCTTTACCAAGCTCATGAACGCGCCGCTGATCGAAAGTGCGGGCCGCGCGCACCCGGTCCGCGTCGAGCATGTGAAGCGCGACATCACCGACCCGCGCGACCTGCCCGAGGCCATGGCCGTCGCGATCCGCGGCATCATGGCGCGCGAGGGCGGCGATGTGCTGGCCTTCCTGCCCGGCTGGGGCGAAATCCGCCGCACCGCCGAGCGGCTTTCCGGCCTCGATGCCGATGTGCTGCCGCTGCATGGCGAGCTTTCTCCGGCCGAGCAGGACCGGGCGCTGAATCCTTTGGGCGGCCGATTCAGCCCTCCGGGCCAAGCGGCCCTTCGGCCATCGGACGCTGCCCCGCGCCGCCGCGTGGTGCTGGCGACGAGCATCGCCGAAACCTCGCTCACCGTGCCCGGCGTGCGCATCGTCGTGGATGGCGGCTATCGCCGCGCGCCGCGCCTGGATGGTGCCACGGGCCTCACACGCCTCGTTACGCTGCGCATCAGCCGCGCCGCCGCCGAGCAGCGCGCCGGCCGCGCCGGCCGAACCGAGCCGGGGGTGGCCGTGCGCCTCTGGAGCGAGGCGGTGCAGCGCGGCATGCCCCTGCAGGATCGCCCCGAGATGCTGGAGGCGGAACTCTCCTCCCTCGTGCTGGATTGCGCGGGCTGGGGGGCGGACCCGCTGGCGCTGCCCTTCCTCGATCCGCCGCCCGCCGGCCAATTGGCGGCCGCGCGCGCCCTGCTGCGCAACCTGGATGCGATGGATGCAGCGGGCCGCATCACCGTGATGGGCAAGCGCATGGCGCGCATGGGCACGCATCCGCGCCTGGCGCGCATGATGTGCGCGGTGGAGAATGAGGGCGAGGCCGCACTCGCCGCCGATCTCGCGGCCCTGCTGGAAGAGCGTGACCCCTTGAGGGGACGCGAGCCGCCGGCCGATATCACGCTGCGCCTCGATGTGCTGCACGGCCACGCGCATGCCGAGAGTGACGGCATGGCGATCCGCTCGATCCGCCGCTCGGCCGCCATGCATCGCCGGCGCCTTGGCGTGCATGGCAATACGCTGCCCGAGGGCGATGCGGGCGCGCTGCTGGCGGCGGGCTTCCCGGACCGCATCGCGCTGAAGCGCGGCACGATGGATGGCGCGTTTCGCCTGGCTTCCGGCCAGGGGGCGCGGATTTCCGGCGCGGACCCGCTTGCCAAGCAAACGCTTCTCGCCGTCGCCGATCTGGAACTCAAGGGCACGGAGGCGCGCATCCGCATGGCGGCCCCCATCAGCCGCGCCGTGCTGGAAGCGCGCTTCCCGGAACGCTTCGTGACGGTGGAAGGGGCGGCCTTCGATGCGCGCGCGGGTGCGGTGCTGGCCCGCCGCCGGGTGATGTTCGGCCCCCTGGTTCTCGAAGAAACCCCCTTGGCGCGCGCCGACCCCGCCGCCATGGCCGAAGCCCTCGCCGAGGCCGCGGCCGAGCGCGGCTTGCGCGACCTCGACTGGAGCGAAGCCGCGAAGCAGCTCCGCGCCCGCATCGCGCGCATGCATGCGCTGGAGGGACCACCCTGGCCCGATGTGAGCGATGCGGCGCTGGCTGCCAGCGCGAAGGACTGGCTGGCGCCGTATTGCAACGGGCTGACGAAGCTGGTGGAGCTGAAATCCCTCGATGTGGCACCCATGCTCCTCGCGCATGATCTGCGCCGCAAGCTGGATGCCGCCCTGCCCGCGCGGATCGAATTGCCGCAAGGCCGCAGCGCAGGCGTGGACTACAGCGCCGAAATCCCGACGCTGGAGGCGCGCGCCCAGCATCTCTATGGGATGGGCGCCATGCCCCCGCTGGCGGGCGGGCGCATCCCGTTGCAGGTGGCGCTGCTCTCCCCCGCCGGGCGGCCCATCGCCATCACGGCGGATCTCGCTTCCTTCTGGCGCCATGGCTGGGCGGATGCGCGCAAGGACATGCGCGGCCGCTATCCGAAACATGACTGGCCGGAGATGCCGGGATAGGCGGCGGACGCTGTCGCAGCCCGGGGCTTGAGGCCAGGATGCTCCGGCGCGATGCTGCCGGGCATTTCCCAGGGACATCCGCATGAGCCACACCAAGACCGCCCTCGTCACTGGCGCTGGCCGCAATATCGGCCGCGCCGTGGCTCTCGCTTTGGCGCGGGAGGGGTTCAGCGTCATCGTCAATGGCTCGACAGACCGCGCGGCGGCGGAAAGCGTCGCGAATGAGGTGCGCGCCCTGGGTGCCAAGGCGATGGTCGCGATGGGCGATGTGGGCCTGCGCGATGAATGCACGCGCATCGTGGCCGCCGCGGTGGCGGAATTCGGGCGCGTGGATGTGCTGGTGAACAATGCCGCGCTGCGCCCGCTGAATGCCTTCCTGGACCTCACCGAGGCGGATTACCGCCGGGTGATGGCGGTGGATCTGGAGGCCGCCATCTGGCTCTCCCAGGCCTGCCTGCCGGGGATGCTGGCGCAGGGCTGGGGCCGCATCGTGAACTTCACGGGCATGAATGCCATCCATGGCTATGCCGGCCGGGCGCCGGTTTCCATCGCCAAGCATGCCGTCTGGGGGCTGACCAAATCCCTCGGCAAGGAATTCGGCCCACGCGGGGTGACGGTGAACGCCATCTCGCCCGGGCCGATCGCGGCGGATGACGAGACGGACGCGCCCTCGGCCTATCGCCAGGCGATGGTGGCGCGGGTGCCGGTGGGGCGCATGGGCCAGCCGGCCGAAGTGGCGGCGCTGGTGCGGCTGCTGGCCTCGGCGGAGGGGGCGTTCATCAACGGGCAGATGCTGGCGGTGAATGGTGGTGCGGAGACGTGAGGGCAAACGGCCTCCGGCGGCCGGGGCCCCAGCCTCAGGGGGGCGTCCGCGCCAGCCAGGCCGCGCCGGCTGCCTCGCGTGAAGTTGGCACATCGGGCATGTTCAGGAATTCGATGATGTCCCGCGCCACGCGTGCCCGCACGCCATCGCGCAGCAGCAGGTGCCAGCCCTCGGTGTAGAGGGCCACGCGCGGCACGCCGGCATCGCGCAGCGCGCGGCGGGCGATGGGGGTGGGCACCACCTGGTCATTGCCACCGACCATGATCAGCGTGGGCACCGCGCGGCAGCATGTGGGGAGTGCGGCGACGGCCTGGTCCATCAGGTCCACCAGGCCACTGACCATGTCGAAGCGGATTTCGCGCAGCGTCAGCGGATCACTGCCGAAGCGCAGCAGCGCCTCGCGATTGTCGCTGGCGGTGATATTGGGCGCGCTGGCCGGCATCGCGACCGGGCCCAGCACATGCGCCGCCCCCCAGAGCAAGGCGCGCAGGAAGCGCGGCATATAGGCGCGGCCCCAGAGTGCGGGGGAGGAAAGGATGATGCCCGTGACATCGGTGCGGCCCATCGCCAGCACCACGGCCCCGCCCATGCTCTCGCCCAGCAGGAAAATCGGCAGGCCAGGATGCCGCGCGCGGATCAGGTCCAGGGCGGCGTGCGCGTCATTCACCATCGTCTCGGCACCGGCCCAATAGCCGCGCGGCCGGGTCCAGCCGAAGCCGCGCTGGTCGTAGGCATAGACCAGCGCGCCGCCGGCTGTGAGCAAGGGGCCGCCCTCCTCCAGCATGTTGCCGCCATGGTCGGCCAGGCCATGGATGGCGAGGATGACGAAGCGCGGCGCGCCCTCCGGCCGCCAGACACGCAGCGGCAGGCGCGCGCCATCGGGCATCACCAGCATGGCTTCCGGCCGCGGTCCCGAGGGCTGCGGCGGCGCGGGAGAGGGTGCGAAGGCCCAGCCGGGGATGGGCATCCAGGGCAGCGGCGGCGGCTCGAAGCCCTCGATGCCGGCGGCGCGCGTGGCAGGACCGGCCGGCACCACCACAGGCGCGCAGGCCGCAAGCGACAGCAGCGCGAGGATCAGGGCGGTGAACAACTTCATCGCCCCCGCATATGGCCCGCTGGCCCATCCGTGGCCAGCGGTTTATGTTGCGCCCACACGCGGCAAAGGATGAATCCCCCAGATGCGCGACCCGCAGATGACCGGCTATGGCCCCAAGTGGACCGAGGGCGTCACCCCCGAGGACGTGACCGAGGCGGAAAGCCGCGCCGTGAGTTGCGATGGCGGCGGCGGTGCTCTCGGGCATCCCATGATCTGGATGCGAATCGAGGAGCACGAGGTCACCTGCCCCTATTGCTCGCGCACCTACCGGCTGAAGGATGGTGCGGGCGATGACGGACATCACTGACGCGCCTTCGGGTGATCCCCACCTCATCCTGATTGACGGCAGCGGCTACATCTTCCGCGCCTTCCACGCCCTGCCGCCGATGACGCGGCCCGATGGCACGCCGGTCAATGCCGTCTTCGGCTTCGCGCAGATCCTGGAGCGCTTCCTCAGCCAGAATGTCTCGACGCATATCGCCGTGATCTTCGACACGGCGCGCACCACCTTCCGCAGTGAAATCTACCCCGCCTACAAGGCGCATCGCCCCGAACCGCCGGAGGAGCTGGTTCCGCAATTCGCGCTGATCCGCGAGGCGACCGAGGCCTTCGGCGTGGCCCGGGTGGAGCTGGCGGGCTTCGAGGCGGATGACCTGATCGCCGCCTATGCGAAAGCTTTTGAAGCCGAGGGCGGCCGCGTCACCATCGTCTCCTCCGACAAGGATCTGATGCAGCTGATCCGCGAGCACGTGATCATGCTGGACCCGATCAAGCAGAAGCCGATCCGCGAGGCGGAGGTGCTGGAGAAATTCGGCGTCGCACCCAACAAGGTGGCCGAAGTCCAGGCGCTGGCCGGCGATGCGACCGACAATGTGCCAGGCGTGCCCGGCATCGGCGTGAAGACGGCGGCGAGCCTGCTGGCCGAGTATGGCGACCTCGAAACCCTGCTGGCCCGCGCCGGCGAGATCAAGCAGCCCAAGCGGCGCGAATTGCTGCTGGAGCACGCTGAGATGGCGCGCATTTCGCTGCGGCTCGTCACGCTGGATGAGAACGCGCCCCTGCCCGCCCCCATCGAGAGTCTGCGTGCCAAGGCACCCGAACCCGCGCGGCTCGGCGCCTTCCTGGCTGAGAACAACTTCCGCAGCCTTGCCGCGCGGCTTGGCCTGGGCGATGGCGGCGCGCCGCAGCGCGCACGGCCGGTGGCGAGCGAGGCGGAGCCCTCACCGGATACAGCCGGCTTCGGCCCCTATGAATGCGTGAGCGACCTCACCGCGCTGGAGCGCTGGATCGGCCTGGCGCGGGAAGCAGGCGTGATTGCGCTGGACACCGAAACCGACAGCCTGGATGCGCTGGCCGCGCGCCTGGTCGGCGTCTGCCTCGCCGTGGCACCTGGCCGCGCCTGCTACATCCCGCTGCGCCATGCGGGGGCCGACATGCTGACCGAAACGCCAGCGCAAATCCCCTTTGACGATGCCATCGCCGCGTTGCGCCCGCTGCTGGAGGACGCAGCGGTTCTCAAGGTGCTGCACAACGCGAAGTATGATTGCGAAGTGCTGGCCCAGGCCCAAAACGGCGCCATCACGGTCAGCCCCGTGGATGACACCATGCTGATCTCCTACGCGCTGGAAGCCGGCGCCCATGGGCATGGCATGGATGAGCTCGCGCAACTGCATCTTGGCCACAAGCCGATCTCCTTCGATGAAGTCACCGGCACGGGCAAGGCGCGCATCAGCTTCGCCCATGTGCCACTCGATCGCGCCACGGCCTATGCGGCTGAGGATGCGGATGTGACTTTGCGCCTCTGGCACAAGCTGCGCCCGCGCCTGCGCCCCGAACGGGCACTTGCGATGTATGAGCAGGTGGAGCGCCGGATGATCCCCGTGCTGGCCCATATGGAGCAGGCCGGCGTGCGCGTGGACGGCGCGGAACTCGCGCGCATCGGCCAGGATTTCGCCGAGCGCCTGGTGGTGCTGGAGGCCGAGTGCCACCGCATCGCCGGCCGCGCCTTCAATGTGGGCAGCCCCAAGCAGCTGGGCGAAATCCTGTTCGACGAGATGGGCCTGAAGGGCGGCAAGAAGGGCAAGACCGGCGCCTATTCCACCGATGCGAGCGTGCTCGAAGACCTTGCCGCGCAGGGCGCTGAATTGCCGCGCGTGGTGCTGGAATGGCGCCAGCTCGCCAAGCTGAAATCCACCTATGTCGAAGGCCTGGCCGCGCAGATCGCGCCCGATGGCCGCGTGCACACCGATTACGCCATGGCCGTCACCAGCACCGGCCGCCTTTCCTCGACCGAGCCCAACCTGCAGAACATCCCGATCCGCAGCGAGGAGGGCATGCGCATCCGCCGCGCCTTCGTGGCCGAGCCGGGCCACGTGCTGATGAGCGCCGATTACAGCCAGATCGAGCTGCGCCTGCTGGCGCATCTGGCCGATGTGCCCACGCTGCGCGAAGCCTTCGAGAAGGGCGAGGACATCCACAGCCGGACGGCCGCAGAAATCTTCCACCTGGAGCCGGGCAGCGTGGACAAGGAAGCCCGGCGCCGCGCGAAGACGATCAATTTCGGCATCATCTACGGGATGAGCGCCTTTGGCCTCGCCGGCCGCCTCGGCATCGCGCCCGGCGAAGCGCGCGGCATCATCGACGCCTATTTCGCGCAATATCCCGGCATCCGCGCCGAGATGGAGCGGCTCAAGGAGGAGGCCCGCAGCACCGGCTATGTGCTCTCGCCCTTCGGCCGGCGGCTCTGGATCCAGAACATCAAGGCGAAGGACGCCATGCTGCGCGCGGGTGCCGAGCGCCAGGCGATCAACGCGCCCTTCCAGGGCGGGGCTGCCGAAATCATCAAGCGCGCCATGGTGCGCGTGCCCGCCGCACTTCGGGAGGCGGGCCTCAAGTCGCGCATGCTGCTGCAGGTGCATGACGAACTCGTGCTGGAAGTGCCCGAGGCGGAGATCGAAGCGGCCGGCGGCGTGCTGCGCCGCGTGATGGAAGGTGTCGCCGAGCTCCGCGTGCCGCTGCTGGTGGAAGTCGGCCACGGCACCTCCTGGGCGGAGGCGCATTGAGCATGTTGGCCGCGCCGATTCACGCGCCCGGCGAAGTGCGCCGGCCACGATCGGAGCGGGTTGCCGCGCCGATCCACGCACGCGGCGAAGCGCGCCGCGCACGATCGGGGTGGGTTGCCGCGCCGATCCACGCACGCGGCGAAGCGCGCCGCGCACGATCGGAGCGGGTTGCCGCGCCGATCCACGCACGCGGTGAAGCGCGCCGCGCACGATCGGAGCGGGTTGCCGCGCCGATCCACGCACGCGGCGAAGCGCGCCGCGCACGATCGGAGCGGACATGACCACCGCCTTCGCCCCCGAGGAGCGCCGCATCCTTGGCTCAGTCTCCGGCGCGCATTTCGTCAGCCACGTGCATATCCTGGCCCTGCCGCCGCTGTTTCCGTTGCTGCGTGACAGCATGGGCGTCACCTTCCTGGAACTCGGCTTCGCGCTGACGCTGTTCAACATCGTCTCGGCCTGCACCCAGGCGCCGATGGGCTTCCTGGTGGACCGCGTGGGGCCGCGCCGCGCGCTGGTCTCGGGCCTGCTGCTGGGGGGCTTTGCCTTCGCCATGGCCGGGATCGGCGGCAGCTATGCCTGGCTGCTGGCGGCCATGGCCCTCGCGGGCCTCGCCAACGCCGTCTATCACCCGGCCGATTACGCCATCCTGGGCAGCTCGATCCAGGAGGCGCATGTGGGCCGCGCTTTCTCCCTGCACACCTTCGCCGGCTATGCCGGCAGCGCCGTTGCCCCGGCGCTGATGCTGGGCGCGGCGAGCCTCGGCGGTGTCGGCTTCGCGCTGGTGCTGGCCGGGTTGCTCGGCCCGCTCGCAGCCCTGCCGCTGCTGCGCGAGGCGCTGGCCGAACGCAGCCAGCCCGCGCGCGCCAAGCCCGCACCCGGCGCACCCCGCCTGCTGAACGCTGCGGTGATGACGCTGCTGGCCTTCTTCGTGCTGATCGCGCTGTCCAATTCCAGCATCCAGGGCTTTGCCGTCTCGGCCTGGAATGCGGCGCATGGCACCTCCCTCACCGCGGGGAATATCGCGCTCACCGCCTGGCTGGCGATGAGTGCCGCCGGCGTGCTGGTGGGCGGCTATGTGGCGGACCGCACCAAGCGCCACGGGCTGGTGGCCGCCGCCGGGCTGGGCTGTGCGGCGCTGCTGTTCCTGGTCGCGGGCAGCATCGCCTGGTCACCCCTGCCGCTGCTGCTGGTGATGGGCCTCTCGGGCTTCCTCTCCGGCATGATCATGCCCTCGCGCGACATGCTGGTGCGCGCAGCGGCACCGCCGGGCCAGGCGGGCGCGGTGTTCGGCGTGGTGAGCACCGGCTTCAATATCGGCGGCATGGCCGGGCCGCTGGCCTGTGGCTGGCTGCTCGATCACGGGCAGCCGCAGATGGTGTTCATCGCGGCCGCCTCCTGCCTCGGCCTGGCGGTGGCGAGCGCCCTCTGGCAGGAGACACGGCGCGTGCGGCGTGTCTCCCTGGCGGCGGCCGAGTAGCGCCACCAAGGCCGGAGAGATCGCCGGTTATTGTGCGAGCCTGCCGCCTTCCCGACATTCCCATCAGGACGGAGGGCGCTCTACGCGCCGGCCAGCGTCATCCCGTCCACGCGGATCGTCGGCGCATCGCTGCCGCGCCGGAATTCCAGGTCATTGGCCGCGCGCATGGCGAGGAACATCTCGGGCAGCTTGCCGGCGATGGTGATCTCGCCCACCGCCTCGGCCAGTTGCCCGTCACGGATCATGAAGCCGGCCGCCCCGCGTGAGTAATCGCCGGTGATGCCGTTCACGCCCATGCCGATGAGTTCCGTGATGTAGAGCCCCTCGCGGATATCGCTCATCAAGGCGGCGGGCGTCACATCGCCCGGCTCCAGCCAGAGATTGGTGGGGGCTGGCGAAGGCGGGCCGCCGGTGCCGCGCGCGGCGTGGCCGGTGGTGGTGAGGCCCAGCTGCTTCGCGCTGCGGCCATCCAGCAGCCAGGTGGTCAGCACACCATCCTCGATCAGCGCGCGGCGAATGCCCGGCTGGCCCTCGCCATCGAAGGGGCGGCTGCGCGGGCCGCGCGGGCGCAGCGGATCATCCATCACGAACATGCCGCGTGGCAGGATCTGCTGGCCCATCGCATCCTTCAGGAAGGAAGTCCCGCGCGCGATGGACGCGCCATTGATCGCACTCACCAGATGCCCGAGCAGCGAGGCCGCGACGCGCGGATGATACACCACGGAAAGCCGCGTGCTGGCCGGACGCGTCGGGTTCAGCCGCGCCACCGCCTGCTCACCCGCGCGCCGGCCCAGCAGGGCAGCGTCATCGAGATCGGCGAGGTGACTGGCGCTGGAGTAATCATAATCGCGCTGCATGCCGGTGCCCGCACCGGCCAGCGCCGTGGCCGAGATGGAATGCGAGGCACGGGTATATTCGCCAAAGAAGCCGCGCGTCGTCGCCAGCGCGCGCGTGGCACGGGACCATCCGGCCGAAGCGCCCTCGCTGTTTGTGACACCCGGCACGGCCATGGCGGCTTCCTCGGCCAGGGCCGCGCGGGCCAGCAGGGCATCCGCATCGGGCTCCAGAGCATCGCCCAGATCAAGACCGGTGAGAGGTGCCGGCGCATCCAACAATGTGGCCAGCGCATCCTCCGGCACGACGCGCGCCATCGCGACGGCGCGCTCGGCCAGGGCCGCGAAACCCGAGGGCGACATATCCGTGCCGCTGACGATGGCGACGCGCTTGCCGATGAAGACGCGCAGGCCGAGATCACTGCTCTCGGCACGCTCCAGCTCCTCGATGGCGCCGAGGCGGCGCTGCACGGAGAGCGAGGCGGAATGCACCAGCAGCGCATCGGCCTGTTCCGCGCCGGCGCGGCGTGCCGCATCCAGCAGGGCGTTCAGAACATCCGCGTTTGGCTGGCGGGGCCGATCCACGCTGCGCTCCGCTTCGCGATCGGACCCGCTCATGCCGCCATCTTCTCCGCGATTTCGGCGAGGCCCATCACCTTGCCGATCGGCCCCATCGTCGCCAGCGTCGGCTTGCCCGCAAAGATGCGCTTGGCCGCGCGCTGAATATCCTCGACCGTGACGGCGGCGATGCGCTGCTTGGTTTCCTCGGTCGGGATGATGCGGCCATGCACCTGCAATTGCCGCGCAATCTGCTCGCAGCGCGAGCCCGTGGATTCCAGCGACATGAGAAGCGAGGCGCGCAGCTGCGCCTTGGCACGGTTCAGCTCATCCTCCGTCACATCGCCGCGCACACGGCGTAGCTCCTCGATGGCGACGGGCAGCAGTTCCGCCACCTGGTCCTCGCCCGTGCCGGCGTAGAGCGCGAAGACGCCCGCATCATCGTAAGGATGCGCGAAGGAATAGATGGAATAGACGAGGCCCCGCTTCTCGCGGATTTCCTGGAACAGGCGGGAGGACATGCCGCCGCCCAGCAAGGTGGAAAGCAGCATCACCGGATAATGATCTGGGTCGGTGTAGTGGGTGGAGGGGAAGCCCAGCACCAGATGCACCTGGTCCAGTTCACGCTCCTCGCGGAATTCGCCGCCGGCATAGCGTGCCAGTTCGGGCTGATGCGGTGTCACGTCGGGCAGGTCGCGGAAATGCTCGCCCACCATGTCCAGCAGCGCGTCGTGATCCAGCGCACCGGCGGCCGCGACCACCATGCGCGAGGGGCCGTAGTGGCGCGCCATGTATTGCGTCAGCGCCTCACGCGGCATTTTCTCGATGATCTCTTCCGTGCCCAGCGTGGGCCGGCCCATCGCCTGATCGGGGAAGCAGGCATGCTGGAAGTGATCGAAGATGATGTCATCCGGCGTGTCATTCGCCTGGCCGATCTCCTGCAGGATCACGCCGCGCTCGCGCTCCAGCTCCTCGGGGATCAGGGTGGAATGGCAGAGGATATCGCCGATGATGTCGGCGGCCAGGCCCATGTCTTCCTTCAGCACCTTGCAGTAATAGGCGGTCTGCTCGCGCGCCGTATAGGCGTTGATGTGGCCGCCGACATTCTCGATCTCGCGCGCAATCGCCGGGGCATCACGGCGCTGGGTGCCCTTGAAGGCCATGTGTTCGAGGAAGTGCGAGGCGCCGTTTTCCTCGGCCGTCTCATTGCGCGTGCCGGCATGCACATAGGCGCCGATGGAGACGGTCTCGACGCGCGGCATATGCTCGCTGACGACAAGAAGGCCGCTGGGCAGGCGCGTGAGGCGGACGGAATCGGTCATGCTGTTCCCGGGGGTCATGCGGCGTTGCGAAGGCTGTGCTGCCGCACGAAACCCTGTGCGGCGGCAAGGTCATTGGGCAGGACGGTGAAGCGCTCCTCGCGCTCATAAAGATCACTCAGCGCGGGCGGCAAGGGCGGGTGAATGCCCGTGGCGCGCTGCACCGCATCCGGGAATTTCGCCGGATGCGCGGTGGCCGCGATGATGACGGGCATATGCGGATCAGCCGGCGCCAAGGCCCGCGCGGCCGCCGTGCCGATGGCCGTGTGCGGGTCCGCGAGATAGCCCGCGGCCTGATGCAGATGGGCGATCTCGGCCAGGGTGCCGGCATCATCCAGCATGAAGCCCTGGAAGTGCCGCGTGGCCGCACGCCAGGCGGCATCGGGGATGGGCATGCGGCCCGTGGCGCGGAAGCCTTGCATCTGTGCCGCCGTGGCCTTGGCGTCGCGGCCCAGCAGCTCGAACAGCAGCCGCTCGAAATTGCTGCTCACCTGAATGTCCATGGAGGGCGAGAGCGAGGGCTCGACCGCGCGGGCACTCATGTCATTGCTGGCCAGGAAGCGCGTGAGGATGTCATTGCGGTTGCTGCCCACGATGAACTTCGCAATCGGCAGGCCCATCTGCTTCGCCGCCCAGGCTGCCAGCACATTGCCGAAATTGCCCGTGGGCACCGAGACCGCCACTTCCCGATCCGGCGCGCCCAGCGCCAGGGCGGAGGCGACGTAATAGGGGATCTGCGCCGCGATCCGCGCCCAGTTGATGGAGTTCACGGCAGCGAGCCGCATTTCACCGCGGAACCCCGCATCCACGAACATCGCCTTCACCAGATCCTGGCAATCATCGAAGCTGCCCTGGATGGCGATATTGGCGACATTGGCCGACATCACGGTGGTCATCTGCCGGCGCTGCACCTCACTGGTGCGGCCCTCAGGGTGGAGGATGACGATGTCCACGGCGGCGCGGTCGCGGCAGGCCTCGATGGCGGCGGAACCCGTATCGCCGCTGGTCGCACCCACGATGGTGATGCGCTCACCCCGCTTGGCCAGCACATGATCGAACAGGCGGCCGAGCAATTGCAGCGCCACATCCTTGAAAGCGAGCGTGGGGCCGTGAAACAGCTCCAGCGCGAAATCGCGCGGGCCGAGCTGCACCAGCGGCACCACGGCGGTGTGGCGGAAGCTCGCATAGGCATCGCGGGTCAGGCCGTGCAGCTCCTCCAGCGTCAGCGCATCGCCGACGAAGCGATGGATGATGCGGGCCGAAAGCTCGGCATAGGGCAGGCCGCGCAGAGCGCGCCATTCGTCAGGCCGGAGGACCGGCCAGGATTCCGGCATGAAGAGCCCGCCATCCTCGGCGAGGCCAGCGAGCAGGACATCCTCGAAACCGCGCGGGGCGGCTTCACCACGGGTGGAAACATATTGCATGGGGTGCGGGTTTAATCCCTGCGGGCGCCCAAGGGTAGCTGCCGTCACTTCCTGTTTGCGAGCTTCCGCGCGAGAAGATAGCCAAGGCCCCCGCCCACCGGCCCGGCCGGCAGGACCAGCAGCCAGCCCATATGCACGCCCTGCCCGATGGCGGCCATGCCGAGCCCAAGCATCATGCCGCCCACCAGGCTGCCGGTGACGCCAGCGGTCAGGCCCAGGACCAGGATTTCTTCGCGCGTTGCCATGACGCGCAGTAGGTGTTTCGGCGCCGGTTTGACAAGGCCCGCCGCGCGACCTAAACCGCCGCCATTCCTGGGAACGAGGACACGCCTTCGGGGCGTGCGCCCGCTCATGTGTGACGGGGACTGATTGACGCGCCGGCCGAAGTGGTCCGGCACGATCAGGCTCCGGGGCACGAGAGACTACCGGGACAATCCGCTGGGCTGAGAATGGCCCCGCAACATGAAGAAGGTCCGGTGCCGAAATGGTGCCGGGGAGTCGCGCATGACGAAGCGCCTTGCCAGCAAGTACAAGATCAATCGCCGCCTGGGTGAGAACCTCTGGGGCCGCGCCAAGAGCCCGGTCGTCAAGGCCCGCAAGGGTGAGCAGGGGGCCCGCACCTACGGCCCCGGCCAGCACGGCCAGCGCCGCAAGAACAAGCCGACCGATTTCGGCATCCAGCTCATGGCGAAGCAGAAGCTTAAGGGTTACTACGCCAATATCGGCGAGAAGCAGTTCCGCAAGTATTACGATGAGGCCGTACGCCGCAAGGGCGACACCTCCGAGAACCTGATTGACCTGCTGGAGCGCCGGCTGGACACCATCATCTACCGCATGAAGTTCGCGGTGACGCCGTTCGCGGCCCGCCAGTTCGTGAACCATGGCCACGTCATGGTGAATGGCAAGCGCGTGAATATCCCGAGCTTCAGCGTGAAGGACACCGACACCATCGAGGTGAAGGAAAAGTCCAAGCAGCTGACCATGGTGCTCGACGCCGCCCAGGAAGCCGGCCGCGACGTGCCGGAATACATCGAGGTGGATCACCGCGCGATGCGCGGCCGCATCCTGCGCACGCCCAAGTTCAGCGATGTGCCCTATCCGGTGCAGATGGAACCGAACCTGGTCGTCGAATTCTACTCGCGTTGATGAATGCCGGTGCGGGCGCTTCGGCGCCCGCACCGGGCCCTGCCCATGCCCACTGAAAAGCAGCGCATGCTCGCGGGCCAGTCCTACCGGCCCGATGATCCCGAGTTGCAGGCCGATCAGGCCGCCACACTCGCTTGGCTTGGCCGCTACAACACCTCCCATCATCTGACGGCCGAGGCGCGTCACGCCTTGCTGGCCGAACGCCTGGGCGCCTTGGGCGTTGGCGCGGTGATCCGGCCGCCCTTCCATTGCGACTACGGCTTCAACATCCGCCTCGGCGCAGGCGCCTTCCTGAATTTCAACGTGGTGATCCTTGACGTGGTCGAGGTCACCATCGGCGCCCGCGCGCAGATCGGCCCGGCCGTGCAGATCTACGCCGCCGATCACCCCCGCGATGCGGCCACGCGGGCCACCGGGGTCGAGTTCGGCCGCCCCGTCCGCATCGGGGCCGATGCCTGGATCGGCGGCGGTGCCATCCTGCTGCCCGGCGTGACCATCGGCGATGGCGCGGTGGTGGGCGCGGGCAGCGTCATCACGCGCGATGTGGCCCCGGGCGCCATGGTCCTCGGCAACCCCGCGCGGCCCAGGCGCAGTTGACGAGGCTACCCCTTCGCCTGCACATCTTCGCCCATGCCGATTCCTGCACAGCTTCCCGCGCGTGACGTCCTGGAAACAGTGATCCGCGCGACCCACCAGGCCTTCCTCGGGCGGAGCGTGGACCCCAACTGGCAAACCGCCTTCACCGAGGAACTCACCCGCCGCGGCGCCACCCAATCACTGGATGAGGTCGTGTCCGACTTCATGCAGCTCGTCTACACCAGCACCGAGGCAAAGACCCGGCTGCTCGCCACCATGGGCGGACGCGGCATCGAGGATGTGATCGCCCCTGGCCTCGCCGCGCGGCCTTCCCCCTTGGCCTGTATCGGCCTGGGCTGCATGCCGGGCACCGCCGGCATGCTCCGGCGCGGCGGCCTGCGCCGCTGGGCCGGCCCCTTCGACTGGATGACCATCCCGGCCGAAGCGGTGCGTGACAGCATCGTGGATGATTGCGCCGGGCTGCTGCTCGCCACCGATTACGAGCCCATCCTCCCCGAGGATCGGCCCGTCGGCAGCGACGGCCATCTCTGCCGCCATGTGCGCCTCTCCGAGCTCTACGGCCCGACGATCTTCCATCGCTACGATCCGTCCGAGGCGACCGGCTATGCCAGCCTGGAACGGGCCACGCTGCGCTTCCGTGAGGCGCTGCGCGGCCTGCATGGCAAGCTCCTGCTGCAGGTCACGCAGGAGACCGAGCGCAGCCTGCCCACCTTCGAGGATACGGCCGACATGCTGGACCGCTCGGCCCGCGGCGCCATCCTGGTGACGGTGGCGCTGGTGGAGGGCCCGCCCGCCGGCCCCTTCCCCGAAATGGAGCTGGCCCAGACCCGCGGCGTGCACCGCTATCTGCGCGCGCGCACCATCTCTGAGGTGAAGGGCACAGCCTTCGTCGACCCTCTGGATGAGATCGTGCTGCTGCGTGGCGCACTGGCCGCGCCGCAGATCAGCAGCATGTAGCCCCGTGGCTGAGCACGGGCCCGGCGGGTTTCGCCGGGCCCGTGGTGCAGCCCCGGGAATCGCGCGGCCTTACGCTTCGGCCTTCGTCGCGATGCCCTTTTCCTTGAGCATCGTCTGCAATTCGCCCGACTGGAACATCTCCATCACGATGTCGCAGCCGCCGACGAATTCGCCCTGCACGTAAAGCTGCGGGATGGTCGGCCAATTCGTGTAGGCCTTGATGCCCTCGCGGATCTCGGCGTCTTCCAGCACGTTCACGCCCTTGAAGGGCACGCCGACATGGCTGAGAATCTGCACCACACGGGCCGAAAACCCGCATTGCGGAAAGACGGGCGTGCCCTTCATGTAGAGCACGACGGGGTTGCCGGTGATTTCGGCTTCGATGCGGGTGGTGGCGTCGGTCATCCTGGACTTCCTTCTTTGGGTTCGTTCAATCGGGGGCGCTGGTCTGCAGCGCCAGGGCATGCAGCACGCCGCCCATGCGGCCTTGCAGCGCGGCATAGACGATCTGATGCTGCTTGACGCGGGAGACGCCGCGGAAGCTCTCGGAAATCACCTTCGCGGCGTAATGGTCGCCATCGCCGGCCAGATCCTCGATCGTCACCTGCGCGTCGGGCAGGGCCGATTTGATCAGCGCCTCGATTTCGGCCGGTTGCATCGGCATGCGGTTCAGACCTCTTGCATCAGCTTGGGCAGCGTCGCCTCATGCGCCGCCACCAGATTGGAGACCGATATGGTCCCCTTTCCGCTCAGAACCAAGTCCCCACCGCCTGATTCTCCGAGCTTCCGCGCTGGCACCCCCACCGCCGCCGCAGCCGCCAGGAAAGCCGCGCCGTCCGTGACGGCGACCACGTAGCGGGATTGGTCCTCACCGAACCAGAAGCCGTGCTCACCCGCGCCATCCAGCGTGGCGCCGACGCCCGAGGCCATGCACATTTCCGCAATCGTCACCAGCAAACCACCATCGGCGCAATCATGGCAGGCGCTGACGGCGCCGGCCAGGATTTGCCCGCGCACGAAATCGCCGTTCCGCCGCTCGGCCGCCAGGTCCACCGGCGGGGGCGCGCCCGCCTCCTGCCCCGCGATCTCGCGCAGCCAGAGCGACTGGCCGAGCCAGCCTTGCGTCTCGCCCACCAGGATGATCGCGGCCCCTTGCGGCATGGCCAGGCCGACCGCCTGCGCCACATCTTCCAGCACGCCCACGCCGCCAATGGCGGGTGTCGGCAAAATCGCGCGGCCCTCGGTCTCGTTGTAGAGCGAGACATTGCCGCTGATTACCGGGAAATCCAGCGCGTTGCAGGCAGCCGCCATGCCGCGCACGGCGGCGGCGAATTGGCCCATGATCTCGGGCTTTTCGGGATTGCCGAAATTCATGTTGTCGGTGATGGCGCGCGGCAGGGCGCCGACGGCGGTCAGATTGCGCCAGGCCTCGGCCACCGCCTGCATGCCGCCCGCATGGGGGTCCGCCTGGCAATAGCGCGGCGTGCAATCGGTGGTCATGGCCAGCGCCCGCACATGATCCTCGATCCGCACCACGGCGGCATCGGCCTGGCCGGGCCGCTTGGCCGTCTGGCCGCCCACCTGCGCGTCATACTGGTCCCAGATCCAGCGGCGCGAGCAGAGGTCGGGGCAGGCCACCAGGGTTTCCAGCGCCGCCAGGATGCCCACCGGGTCCGCGATCTCGCTGGCTTTCAGCACGGGCAGCTTGGGCGTCTCCGCGATCGGGCGGCGATAGAGCGGCGCTTCGGATTCCAGCGGCGCCAGCGGGATATCCGCCTCGACCTTGCCGTGATGGGTGATGACGATCCGCCCCGTCTCGGTCAGCTTGCCGACGACCGCGAAATCCAGCTCCCATTTGTGGAAGATGGCCTCGGCCAGCGCCTCGCGCCCGGGCTTGAGCACCATCAGCATGCGCTCCTGGCTTTCGCTCAGCATCATTTCATAGGCGGACATGCCGGTCTCGCGCTGGGGCACCGCGCCCATATCCATCTCGATACCCATGCCGCCCTTGCCGGCCATCTCGACGCCGGAGCTGGTGAGGCCCGCGGCCCCCATATCCTGGATGGCGACGATGGCATCCGTCGCCATCAATTCGAGGCAGGCCTCGATCAGCAGCTTCTCCGCAAACGGGTCGCCGATCTGCACCGTGGGGCGCTTTTCCTCGGAATCCGCGCTGAACTCCGTGCTGGACATGGTGGCGCCATGAATGCCGTCCCGCCCCGTCTTGGAGCCGACATAGACCACGGAATTGCCGACGCCGGTCGCGGCGGCGGTAAAAATCCGATCCGCCTTCAAAATCCCCACCGTCATCGCATTCACCAGCGGATTGCCGTTATAGGCCGGGTGGAAATTCACCTCGCCCCCCACGGTCGGCACGCCCACGCAATTGCCATAGCCGCCAATGCCGCGCACCACGCCATCCAGGATGCGCCGCGTGCGCGGCAGCGAAGGGTCACCAAAGCGCAGCGCGTTGAGGTTGGCGATGGGCCGCGCCCCCATGGTGAAGACATCGCGCAGGATGCCGCCGACACCCGTGGCCGCGCCATTATAGGGCTCGATGAAGCTCGGGTGGTTGTGGCTTTCCATCTTGAAGACGGCGGCCAGCCCCTCGCCAATGGCGATCACGCCGGCATTCTCACCAGGCCCGACCAGCACCCAGGGCGCCTTGGTGGGCAATTCGCGCAGCCAGACGCGGCTGGATTTGTAGGAGCAATGCTCGCTCCACATCACCGAGAAAATGCCGAGCTCGGTCAGCGTCGGGTCGCGCCCGAGAATCGCCAGCGCGCGCTGGTACTCATCGGGCTTGAGGCCGAATTCGGCGGCCAGCTGGGCGGCCCGCTCGGGGGCCAAGGGGGCGACGCTGGGTGCAACGGATGTCATCCGGCGTTTGTCGGGCGGGGCGGGCGGCTTGTCCAGCGGGGTCACGCCATGGCCAGCCGAAGCGAGCGCGGGATATGGGCGCGGCCCCCCACCATCCCCATCAGGTTGCGCAGCGCCCTGCCCCATTGCAGCACGAAGCGCCCGAAATTTTCACGATGGCGCATTTGCAGCGCCACCAGCCTTTTGGACAAATCCGGATCGGGCAGCATCCAGGCCGGCCCAGGCAGGGCGCCGAGAAACTTCAACCGCCGCGCCAGGACAATGATGCCCATTCCGCGCATCCGATACGCCCGCCGCGCGCCCCGGAAGATCACCCGCCGCAGCGATTGCAGCGGATGGCGCGGCCCGAGATCGGCCAGCGCCTGGAGCAGTTCCTCCCATACACCCGCCTTCGTCAGCCGCCGGAAATGCCGGGCGACAGTGCCCGCCTCGCCATATTCGGGCGGAACCTCCCGCCAGGGGGCGTCGGTGGTCAGCAGCCAGAACATGCCATTCATGCGGTGGCGCAGATCAGCCATGGGGCGGCCCTGCGGGGCGTCGCGCTCCACATAGGGGCGCAGCGCGGCCCATTGGCGGTCGGTGAGGGGGCGGTGGGGGATGCGATGGAACATAACGCGAACAATACGGGAAAATGCATTCGAAATCAATGTAAATTGGGGCGCTGCCCCAAGCCCCGTTGGGGAGCCACGGGCTCCCCAAACCCCTGCGGCAACCGACGCGGGCGGGGAAATGCGGTTCCTGGGCAACTTTTCCCCTACTCGCGCGTTCTACCGCCCTGGACTCAACCTTAAGGAACCCCATCCCATGAACAGCATTGTCTATATCGTCGGCGCCGTGGTCATCGTGCTCTTCGTGCTCAGCTTCCTCGGCCTGCGCTGAGCCCTCTCGCATATCGGGCCCGCCGCGTGCTTCCATCGGCCCACCATGCCGATCCTGCTGCTGCTTGCCCTGCTCCTCTTGCCTGTCCTGCCCCCAGCGGCGGCCCGCGCGGCGGATCTCTGCCCGCGTGACGCCATGGGCCTGCGCGTGGGCGAGAGCCTCACCTGCACCTGCATCCCCGCCGCCGTGCTCGATGCCGGCAGCGTCGCGGGCAGCGATGTCTATACGGGCGATAGCCGCATCTGCCGCGCGGCCCTGCATGCCGGGGCGGTGACGCGCGCGGGCGGCGTGGTCACGCTGCGCGTCATCGCGGGCGTCACGCGCCATCCGGGCGCCTCGCGCCATGGCGTCCGCACGGCCGATTTCGGCCCCTGGCGGCAAAGCTTCACCTTCGAGGAGGAAACGGTCGCCGGCCCGCGCCTCTGTCCCGATACCATGGCCGCCTATGCCGGCAGCGCCGAGCGCCTGTCCTGCATCTGCCCGGGCAGTGCCGCGCTGCGCGCCGCGGCCATCTGGGGCAGCAACCCCTATACCGCCGATTCGGCGCTCTGCCGGGCCGCGCTGCATGCGGGGATGATCCCGATCACCGGCGGCACGCTCAGCGTGGCCATGGTGCCGGGCGATGCCAGCTATGCCGCCAGCCTGCGGAACGGCGTGCAGACCCGGGAATTCGGCCCGTTTCGCGGCGGCTTCACCTTCCAGGGCACGCCCAATACCAGCCCTGGCGCCCCCACCCAGGCCCCCGTCCTGCAAGCCTTGCGGCGCGAAGGCCGCGTCGCGCTCTACATCAATTTCCGCACGGATTCCGTTGAGCTCGACGCCCCCGCCATCGCCCTGCTGACCGAGCTGCGCGAGGCGCTGCTGACGCAACCCACCCTGCGGCTGCGGCTGCTCGGCCATACCGACAACCAGGGCGGACCAGGCGTGAACAACCCCCTCAGCTTCCGCCGCGCCCAGGCGGTGCGGATCTGGCTGGTGCGCGAAGGCATCGCGGAGCCGCGCATCACCGCGGAGGGCCGGGGCCAGAATGACCCGATCGCCGAAAACACCACCGAGGCGGGCCGCGCGCTCAACCGCCGCGTGGAAGCGCTCCGGGTGGATTAGGGGCCGGCAAAAGGCCAGGAAGCGAAAGGGCTTTGCCCTCTCGCGCTCACCCACCAAGAAACCAGGTTTCTTGGATCTTCGATCGTAAAATCCCACTGACGAAGGTGCAGGAAACTGTGAAAACCACGCAGGTTTTCACCCTGCCGGGGAGCCCGAGGGGCTGGCCCCTCGGTCCCACCGCAAGCTCGTGGCCTGAACCGTTCAGGCCCGCCCCATCGCCATCCGCGCTGTCGCGGCGAAGCTGCGCGGCCCGTCGGGGGCGCCGGCGCACCAGGCCTCGCGCAGCCGCGCTTCGAACATCGCGCGTTCATCTTCGCCAAGGCTGCCCAGATAGGGCCCGATGATGCCCTGCTGGCCGCGCAACGGCGCCAGCCAGGCGTCGAAATTCGCGTAATCCATGCGCAGCGGCAGGTCATGCTCGGTCACATCCCGCAGCCCCGCCCCTTCCAGCAGCTGGCCGAGGGTTCCGGGCTGGCCCACCAGCCGGCCGTAATGCGTCTCCCGCCAGGCGACGCCCGAGGGAAACAGCGCGGCCGCGGTGTCGGCAAAGAGCCGCATGCTCGGCATCCCGCCCCAGAAATCCCACATGGCCACCGCGACCAGCCCGCCTCGCCGGGTCACGCGCCGCAGCTCATGCGCCGCCCGCGCCGGATCGGGCACGAAGGCGATGACCAGCAGCGAGAGGGCGGCGTCGAACGCCCCCTCTGCGAAGGGCATGGCCTGGAGGTCCCCCTGGCGGAAATCGCCCCCCGGCACCCGGGCGCGGGCGGCCTCCAGATAGGGCTCCGCGAGATCCAGCCCCGCGATCCGCGCGCCGGCATCACGCGCGCGCAGCGCCTCGCTCAGCGCCCCGGTGCCGCAGCCGGCATCCAGGACATGGCTGCCGGGCGGCAGGGCGCAGGCCGCCAGGAACCCCTCCGCCAGGCGGCGGGACCAGCGGCCCATGCTCTGCTCATAGGCGGCGGCGCTGGTGGCGATGTAGCGCGTCATGGCTCCACACCGGGTCGGCCGGGCGGCGCCGCGGCAATCGGGGCGTCAGGGATTGAGGGTGCGACGGGAAGCCGCATCCGCTCACGCCTCGCGCGTGTAGCGGAAGTTGCAGTGGGTGGCGCCGCCCATGATGGTCTGGGTGCGTTCCAGCTTCAGCTTGGGGTCATAGCCTTCGCAAAAGGCGCCGTCGCGGTTGCAGGAGAGCACGGCGCCCAGCTTGGCCAGCCCCATCTCGCGGTAGGATTCGGCATAGCGGCAGCGCGTCACGTTGAAGTCGAAATGCGTCTCATCCTGGCGCAGCACCTCGATGCGCAGCGCGTCATCCAGCTTCCAGCGCTCCATCGCATCGGCGAAGTGCTGGATGCTGGGCGCGGGGGCCTCGGCGGCGATGGTCGCACCCGCCTGCCGGGCCAGCTTGACGATGGCGCGGGTGAGGATGGCGGTGGCCTGTTCCTCGCCCAGGGTCGCGGCCATTTCCTCGAAGATGCCCTTGGCGAAGGCGGCCTCGATGCGGCGCTGTTCAAGGATGGAAAGGGTCATGGCGCGGGGCTCCTGATCACGGTGGGCCAGCCTAACGCGGGCGTGGCAGGAAGCGGTAGCCGGCCATGCCGGCCATGAGGCAGAGCGCCATCAGCGCGAAGCCGGCGCGAAAGCCGGCCTCGCCCGCGCCCACCTGGCCCACCGCCCAGCCCACCAGCGCCGGCAGCAGGGCCGAGCCCAGCACCTGCGCGAGGTTCACCGTGGTGACACCCCGCCCGACCATCGCCTCGGGAAACAGCGCGCGGCCCTGCGTGACCAGCAGGATGGAATAGGCCGAGAAGAAGCAGCACAGCATCAGCAGCGCGATGGCCACTGGCAGCGGCAGGCCGGGCCAGAGCGCCAGCAGCAGCAGCGTGGCCACCACCGTCGCGGCCGAGGCCAGCACCGCCGCCTCCCGCCCCAGCAGCCGCTCCAGCGGGGGCACGGCCATCTGCCCGGCCGGAACGGCCAGCCCCATGGCGAGGATCACGCCCCCGCGCGCGGCGGCATCAAGGCCATGCACCTCGAACAGATAAGGCCCGGCCCAGAGCGCCAGCAGCGTCGCCATCGCGGCATAGGCGAAGGTATGCAGCGAGAGGATGCGCGGCAGGCCCGGCGTCCGCCAGACGGTAAGCTGCCCGGCCAGCACCTGGCCCAGCGATTCGCGCGGCGGAATCCGGGGCGGGGCGCCGGGTGGATCATCCGCCGCGAAACGCGCCCAGAGCAGGCCGATCAACACCATGAGCCCGGCCGAGAGCAGGAAGGCGCCGCGCCAGCCGAGCCAGCCGGCCATGACCGCCAGCGGCGCGCCGGCGGCCAGGATGCCCGCATTGCTCCAGGCGAAGATGGAGCTCAGCGCGCGGGTCAGGCCGGGGCCCTTGTGCCAGCGGCCAGTGAGGAAGACGGCGGACATGAAGCTCGCCCCGCAGCCCAGGCCCAGCAGGAAGCGCGCCGCCAGGAATTGCGCGCCATCCTGCGCCAGGGCCTGGGCCAGGGCGCCGAGCACGGCGAGGCCGGTCAGCGCCAGCACGAGGCGGCGCGGGCCGATGCGGTCCAGCAGCACGCCCACCGGAATTTGCGCGACCATCAGCGCGCCGAAAAACGCGGTATTGGCCGCCCCCAGCGCGGCCGGCCCGAGATCGAGGTCCAGCGCCAATTCGGGTGCGACGACGCCGATCGCCGCGCGATGGAATTGCGAGGCGCCGGTCATCGCGGCCAGGGCCACGCCGACGCGCGTCGCCGGGCTCACAAGGCCACGCCGAATTCGGCCGAGAGTGCCCGCGCCCCTTCGGGCGTGCAGGCGAGGCGGCGGCGTTGCAGCGTGTCGGTCGCGTGGGGCTCGATCCGTGTGAGCCAGAGGCGGCGGAGCATCATCCCCGTCACCTCACGCCCCAGCCCGCCCGAGAGATGCGGCCGCCGCTCGGACCAGTCCATGCAGTCACAGGCGAAGCGGGGCGCCCGGCGGGCGGCGGGCAGATCCACGCCCAGCGCCGTGCAGCGCGCCTCGCCATGCGGGGTGAGTGCCCAGCCGCCCGGTGCGGCTTCAAGCCAGCGATCCTGGGTCAGACGGTGATGCAGCGCCACGCCCAGCCTTCCGGCCAGATGGTGCCAGCACAGGCGCCCTTGCCGGAAGGCCTCGCCATGCGGCCAGGATTTGCGGGGGCTGGTCTGCGGCAGCGCGATCAGCGTCTCCAGCGCGCCGGCGATCTCCTCGCCCGCCAGGCGGTGATAGCGGTGGCGGCCCTGGGCATGCACGGTGATCAGCCCGGCCTCCGCCAGGGCCTTGAGCTGCGCGCTGGCGGCCGCGGCCCCGATGCCGGCGATGCGCGCGAGTTCCCCTGCCGTCAGCGCCTCGCCCGGAAGCAGGGCCTGGAGCATGGCGGCACGGGATGGGTCGCCGATCAAGGCGGCGATGCTGGCGAGGTTGGGCATGACGGGACGCTACAGGACCACGCCCGGCCATGTTTCGGAACCCGCCGAAACCTCGGCCGCCCTCGCCTCGCATCGGCGGGGGTTTCGCGGCAAGATGGGGGCATGCGCCTCGTCCTCCTGTTCGCCGCCCTTCTCCTTGCGCTGCCGACCCAGGCGGCGGAGCTCAAGATCGCCAGCTGGAACATCGCCTGGCTGACGTTGCGCCCGGCGCATGACCCCGATCTTCCGCGCAACCTGACGCCCCGCCAGCCAGGGGATTTCACCCTGCTCGCCGATTACGCGCGGCGGCTGGATGCCGATGTGGTGGCCCTGCAGGAGGTGGATGGGCCGGAGGCGGCGGCGCGCATCTTCAACCCGCGTGACTATGCCTTCTTCTTCCCCGATGAGCGCGACATCCAGCGCACCGGCTTCGCCGTGAAGCGGAGCCTGCGCGCCATCCGCAACGCCGACCTGGCGGAGCTGGACCTGGCGCCGAATGCCCGCTTCTCGCTGCGGCGTGGTACCGACATCACGGTGGAGAGCGAGGGGCGCATGCTGCGCCTGCTCTCCGTGCATCTGAATGCCGGCTGCCGCGAAGGGCCGATGGAGGCCGGACGTGGCCGCGAATGCGAGAATCTCGGCCGCCAATCCGAAATCCTCGCCGGCTGGATCGCGGCGCGGCGGGCGGAGAACGCCGCCTTCGCCATCCTCGGCGATTTCAACCGCCGCATCGGCGATGCGCGGGATGACATGCTGGCGCAACTCACCCGCGCAGCGCCGCTGACGCGGGTGAATGAGGGCGTCTCCAACCCCTGCTGGGCCGATGCGCGGGGTGGGCGCCCCTTCATCAGCCATATCTTCCTCGGCGGGGCGGCGCAGCGCTGGGCGGTGCCGAACAGCCTGCGCGTCATGGTCTATGCCGAGCGCGAGCCTGCCATGCGGGACCGCCTTTCCGACCATTGCCCGGTCAGCTTTCGCATCAGGATGAACTGAGTTGCCCATTTTTCTGCGCGTCACCCTGCCGCTCGCCTTCGTCAATGTGCTGAACCAGGCGAGCCGGGCGATGCTGGCGGTCATCGGCCCGCTGCTGGCGCTGGAATTCTCGCTCTCCGCCTCGGATCTCGGTCTGCTGGCGGCCGTGCTCTTCGTCGCTTATGCCGGCGCGCAATTGCCGGTGGGTGTGGCACTGGACCGCTATGGCGCGCGGCGCGTGCAGACGGCGCTGGCCACCTTGTCGGGCGGGGCCTTCCTGCTCTGCGCGCTGGCGGATGGTGTGCTGATGCTGGGCTTCGGCCGCTTCCTCACCGGCATCGGCATCTCGGCCGGGCTGATGGCGATGCTCAAGGCCAATACGCAATGGTTTCCGCGCGCGCGCGTCGCGGCGATGACGGGCGGCGGCGTCTTCATCGGCGGCCTGGGCGGCATGATGGCGACACTTCCCTTGCAGGCGCTGCTGCCGCTGGTCGGCTGGCGCGGCGGCTTCGCCGTGCTGGCGCTGATGTCCTTCGCCATCGCCATCTGGATCTGGCTCTCGGTCGCGGATGCGCCGCCGGGCCATGTGCGGCCGAAGACGCGCGGGCTGATCTCCGAGGTGAAGGCCTTCGGGCCGATCTTCACCCACCCGTATTTCCTGCGCTTCGTGCCGGCGATCATCATCCTTTCCGGCCTGAACTTCGTCTATCAGGGGCTCTGGGCCGGGCCGTGGCTGCGCGATGTCGCGGGGCTGGATGCGGCGGCGCGGGCCGTGGTGCTCTTCGCCTATGCCTGCGGGATGGCGGGCGGCAGCCTCGGCAATGGCCAGGCGGCGAGTTTCTTCCAGGCGCGCGGGCATTCGCCCATGCTGGTGCCCTGCATCGCCATGGGCGTGCAGCTTACCCTTCAGGCGGTGCTGATCATCAGCCCGCCGATGAGCCTTTGGGCGCTGTGCCTCATCTGGTTCACCTTCGCCTTCTCGGGCTCGGCCGGGCCGATGGGCTATACCGCCGTCGGCCAGCGCTTCGCGCCCGAATATGCCGGGCGGGTGGCCACCGCGATCAATGGCTCCATGCTCGTCATGGTGTTCATCCTGCAATATGTGATCGGCGCGATCATCGACCTTTGGCCCCGCACGCCGTCGGGCGGCTGGGACAGTGCCGGGTATTTCTGGGCGATGGGCGGCACGCTCGCCTTGCAGGCCATCACCATCCTCTGGGCGTGGCGGCTGCATTCGGTTCTGAAAGGACCCACCCCATGAACATCCCGGCGCTGGATCTCGAAGTCGAGAAGAAGCTCGCCCGCTATCGCGTCGAGGGGCCGCGCGGCTTTCGCCTCGCCAAGCAGGAGCCCGCGGATACGTCCGGCCTCAAGCTTTCCAAGGAGGAGGCCTCGGCCCTGCTGCAATTCGGCGTGGACCGGCTGAGCGCGGAGCAGGACAAGCTCTATGCGCAGGATCGCTGGTCGGTGCTCTGCCTGTTCCAGGCGATGGATGCGGCGGGCAAGGACGGCACCATCAAGCACGTGTTTTCCGGCCTGAACCCGCAGGGCTGCCACGTGGTGAGCTTCAAGCAGCCAGGGCCGGTCGAGCTCGATCACGATTTCCTCTGGCGCCATGTGACGGCACTGCCGACGCGCGGGCAGATCGGCATCCATAATCGCAGCTGGTACGAGGAGGTGCTGGTGGCGCGCGTGCATCCGCGCGTGCTGGCCGGCCAGAAACTGCCCGATGCGCGCGTGACCAAGGATATCTGGAATGAGCGGCTGGAGGATATCGCGGGGTTTGAACGCTACCTCGCGCGGCAGGGCGTCGTGGTGCTGAAATTCTTCCTCAACGTCTCCCAGGCCGAGCAGAAGCGGCGCTTCCTCGCCCGGCTGGACGAGCCCGAGAAGAACTGGAAATTCAGCCCGGCCGACGTGGCCGAGCGCCGCCACTGGGACAGCTACATGGACGCCTATGAGAAGGCGATCCGCGCCACCGCCACCGAGGATTGCCCCTGGTATGTGGTCCCGGCGGACAACAAGTGGTTCACGCGCCTCATCGTCGTGGCCGCCATCAACCGGGCCCTCAAGGCCCTCAAGCTGCATTACCCCGTGGTGACGGAAGCCCAGCGCGCCGCCCTGGCCGAAGCGCGGGCGGCCCTGGGATGACCCCTGGGATGACCCCTGGGATGACCCCTGGGATGACGCTGTATTTCGGCTATGGCTCCAACCTCGATGCGCTGGACTGGGCCGGCTTCTGCGCGCGTTGCGGCTTCACCGGGGCCGAGCTGGCGCCGGTGGCCAAGGCGCTGCTGCTGGACTGCGAACTGGTGTTTGATCACTACGCCGGCAGCCGCAAGGGCGGCGCGCTGAACCTGCGGGCGCGGCCGGGCCAGGCGGCGGAGGGCATGGTGTTCCGCGCCAATGCCATCGCGCTGCAGGCGCTGGACCGCAAGGAAGGCGCGCCGGAGGAATACCAGCGCGTGCAGCGCCATGCGGTGCTGGCCGATGGCACCGCCATCCCGGTGATGACCTATGTGGCGCCCAGCGAGGGCTTCCAGGCCCCGCATGCCGACTACCTGGCCGTGGTGCGCCGCGGCCAGGCGGCGCATGGCATCGGCCATGGCATGATGGAGGCCGCGGCGCGCGATGCGCCGGCGCCGCTCACCATCGGGCACCTCTTCGTCTACGGCACGCTGATGGCAGGCGAGGCGAATGCGCATCACCTGGAGGGGCTGCCACGCGACCCCGGCGTCGTCCGGGCGCGGCTGCATGATTGCGGCCCCTATCCCGCGCTCTCGCTCGGAGAGGGCGAAGTCCGGGGCGAGGTGGTGGCCTTGCCGCTGGAGCGCCTGGCCGCGATGGATGCGCTGGAGGGCAGCGCGCCCGGCGGCGCGCCCGGGGGCATGTACCGGCGCAGCGTGCTGACGGTGCGGACCGCGGCCGGGCCGCGGCCGGCCTATGCCTATGTGATGGATGACGCGCGGCATGTTCCGCTGATCCCCTCGGGGGATTGGCGCAGCCTGGGCGGGCGGCATGCGGCCTGGGCGGAATATGCGGCCCGGACGGCGGAGAGTGAGCGGTAGCGCATCGCCCACCCCGAGCTGGAACGCCGGGCAAACACCGTGGGAAAACCTGCGGCCTGACCGCCGGAGACCCTGCAACCACCCGGCGCCCGACCAACGGCTTCGCGCTGCGGCATTTCGGGGCGAGAGGATTCGAACCTCCGACCTCCTGCTCCCAAAGCAGGCGCACTACCAGGCTGTGCTACGCCCCGTCGGCTGCGTGTTTAGGCGGGCGCGGGTGGCACTTCAAGCTGGCGGCAGAACCTTGCCCGGATTCATCCGCCCCGCGGGGTCCAGCGTCGCCTTGATGGCGCGCATCAGATCCAGCGCCACGGGGGATTTCAGCTTGGCCATGGCGGCGCGCTTGGATTGCCCGATGCCATGCTCGGCCGAGAAGCTGCCGCCCAGTTCCACCGCGATCTCGCCGATCAGGCCCTCGAATTCCGGCGCGCGGGCCTGCCATTCGGGATGGCCCATCCCGGCCGGCGCCTGCAGCGAGAGATGGATATTGCCATCCCCCATATGCCCGAGTGCCACCATCTTCCCTTCCGGCCAATTCGCCTGGATCAGCGCCTGGGCGCGATCCAGGAAATCCGGAATGCGCGAGACGGGGACCGAGGTATCGGTGGCCAGGCCCGGGCCTTCCATGCGCGAACAGGTCGGGAAGGTCTCGCGGATGTTCCACAGGTTCTGGCGTTGCGCCTCGCTCTCGCACAGCACCACATCCTCCGCCTCGCCGGCCTCGATGCCTTCCATCAGGGCGGATTCCAGCGCCTCGCGCACGGGGATGGCGGCGTGGGTGCTGGCGGCTTCGATCAGGCAGTACCAGTCGGTGGAAAGCTCCATCGGCTGGCGGATATTGGTGCCGTGCTTCAGCGTGATCTCGATGCAGATCTTGCGGATGAGTTCGAAGGCGACGAGTTCGGCGCCGCTTTCCTGGCAGCGTGCCAGCAGCAGCAGCGCCTCGGCCGGGGAGCGCACCGCGACCAGCGCCGTCTCGCGCTTGGCCAGCATGGGGAACAGCTTGAGGGTGGCGGCGGTGATGATGCCCAGCGTGCCCTCGGCGCCGATGAACAAGTGCCGCAGCGCATAGCCGGAATTATCCTTGCGCACGCGGCGCAGATCATCCAGCACCCGGCCATCGGGCAGCACCACCTCCAGCCCCAGCACGAGGTCCCGCGCATTGCCGTAGCGCAGCGTGCGGATGCCGCCCGCATTGGTGGAGAGCGCGCCGCCGACCATGGCCGAGCCCTGGGCGCCGAAATGCAGCGGGAAGAAGCGATGGGCCTCGGTCGCGGCGTTCTGCACCGCCTCGATCGTGCAGCCGGCCTCGGCGGTGAGGGAATTGTCCAGCGCATCCACGGCGCGCAGGCGGTTCATCCGCTCCAGGCTGAGCACCACGCTGGCCGGCCCCTGCGCCATGGGCACGGCGGCCCCGGCGAGGGAGGTGCGCCCGCCGGCCGGCACCACGGCCAGGTTCAATTCGGCGCAAAGCCGGAGCGCGGCACTGACCTGGGCGGTCTCCGCGGGGCGCAGCACGGCCACGGGCTGGCCGTGATAAATGCCGCGCCAATCCACCGCATAGGGCGCCATATCCGCCTCGCCGCGCAGGCAGGCGGCGGGGCCGAGGGCTTGGGTGAGCGTATCGAGAGGGGACATACCGCCATGGCAAACCCGCAGCCGCCCCACGTCAAGGTGCTCCACGTCAAGCAGCCGGCCGCACCCCTGCTGATCCTGGCCCTGTTGACCGCATCCCCCGCCGCATGGACCATCGCCGGCAAATCAGGAGGGACGCGCCATGGATGAGACCGATGTGGTGGTGGTGGGCAGTGGCTCGGCCGGCAGCGCCCTGGCCGGGCGCCTCAGCGAGGATCCGCGCATCCGCGTGACGGTGCTGGAAGCGGGTGCCCGCGACATCAACCCCTGGCTGCACGTGCCCATCGGCTATGCCAAGACGATGTATCACCCGACGCTGAGCTGGAACTACCAAACGGAGGCCGAGCCCGAATTGCATGGCCGCTCCGTGCCCTGGCCGCGCGGGCGCGTGCTGGGCGGGTCGTCCGCGATCAACGGCCTGATCTACATTCGGGGCCAGGCGGCGGATTACGATCATTGGCGGCAGCTGGGCTGCACCGGCTGGGGCTTCGATGACTGCCTGGCCTATTTCAAGCGCTCCCAGCGCCAGGAGCGCGGCGCGAGTGAGCTGCATGGCGGCGATGGCCCGCTGACGACGAGCGACCTGCGCGACAAGGGCGTGCTGCCGCAAGCCTTCATTGATGCCGCACTCGAACTCGGCTTCCCGCGCAATGATGATTTCAACGGCGCCGATCAGGAAGGGGCGGGCTGGTACCAGGTGACGGTGCGCAACGGCTTCCGCTGCTCGGCCGCCACCGCCTATCTCAAGCCGCATCTGAAGCGCCCCAATCTGCGCGTCATCACCGATGCGCAGGTGCAGCGCCTCATCATCGAGGAAGGCCGCGTGACCGGCCTTGTGTATCGCGTGGGCGCCGAGGAACGCACGCTGAAGGTGACGCGGGAGGTGGTGCTGAGTGCGGGCGCCATCAATTCGCCGCAGCTCATGATGCTCTCGGGCCTCGGGCCGGCGCAGCATCTGATCGAGATGGGCATCGCCGTGCAGCGGGATATCCCGCAGGTCGGGCAGAATTTGCAGGATCATCTCCAGGCGCGGCTGATGTATCGCGCCAACCAGAATGTGACGGTGAATGAGCGTGTGGGTTCCTGGCTCGGCATGGCAAGGATGGGCATCGAATTCGCGCTGACGCGCGGCGGGCCGCTCAGCTTCGCGGCCGGCACCTCGGGGCTTTTCGCCCGCGTGCTGCCGCAAAGTGCGACACCCGATGTGCAGTTCCACTTCATCCCCTGGAGTGCGGATAGCGTGAAGGAAGGGCTGCACAAATTCCCGGGCTTCACCGTCAGCGTCTGCCAGCTGCGGCCCGAGAGCCGGGGCGAGATCAAGCTCGCCAACCCCGACGCCATGGCCAAGCCGCATATCCATGCCCGCTACCTGACCAGCGAGACGGACAAGCAATGCATGGTGGAGGGGGTGAAGCTCGCGCATCGCCTGGCCGGGACAAAGGCGCTGGGCCGCTTCATCGAAGCCGCCTACGCCCCGCCGCCAGGGGCCGCGCGGGATGACGCGGCCTTGCTGGAATTCGTGCGCCGGAACAGCGGCACGATCTATCACCCGACGGGCACCTGCCGCATGGGTGAGGATATGAACGCCGTGGTGGATACGCAGCTGCGCGTCAACGGCGTGGGCGGGCTGCGCGTGGCCGATGCCAGCATCATGCCGACGGTGGTGAGCGGCAACACCAATGCCGGCTGCATCATGATCGGCGAACGCTGCGCCGATTTCATCAAGCGGGCGGCGTGACGCGCATCATCGGCGCGGCCATTCGGCGGGATCGGTTCAGACGCATGGCCCTTCGGCCGGCAGGGGCGCAGCTTGCCTGCATCGGAACCCGCCCCGGGGGCCTGCACGACCCAAAGGATGCCCTGCCATGACCCGCATCAGCACCGCCGCCATCGCCGCCGCCGCCATGCTCGCCGGCTTTGCCCATCCGGCGGCGGCGCAAGCCCTGCCGCGCTTCTGCAACGGCCAGGTGCTCGCCACCAACGCCTTCTACAGCAACGTCCTGTCGAATGGCCGCACCGCCGAGGTGGAGTATCACGGCCAGTTCCAGAACCAGGATTACCAGGGCGGCCGCTCGATCACGGCGACCATGTCCATCGCCGTGGCGCGCTTCGGCAATTGGGAGATCACCCGCCCGCTGGCGCGCTTCACCCTGGCGCCGAACCAGCAGAATGACGTGGTGCTGATGGTGCTGCGGACGCAGAACGCCGCCGGCCAGGGCGCGCCGACGCCGGCCCAGGTGGGCGCGCAGATCCGCTTCACCTGCGCCTTCGCGGCCCCCGGATCCCGCTGAGGTGACGGCCCTGGCCATATGGCCGGGGCGCCTTGCGCGGGGCAGAGGCGCGCAGCATGCTGCCCATGGCCACGGCGGCGGCAGAATGGCCGGCGAAGGCAGCATCGCATTCACCGAGCAGGAGGCCAGCGCCGCGCATGGCTGATTTCGACGCCATCATCATCGGGGCCGGCATGTCCGGCATGTATCAGCTCATCCGGCTGCGGGAATTGGGGCTGCGGGTCCGTGTGTTCGAGGCCGGCACCGGCGTGGGCGGCACCTGGTACTGGAACCGCTATCCCGGTGCGCGCTTCGATTCCGAGAGCTATTCCTACGGCTTCTCCTTCGACCCCGAATTGCTCCAGGAATGGAGCTGGTCCGAGCATTTCGCCCCGCAGCCTGAAACCCTGCGCTACCTGGAGCGCGTCGCCGGGAAATACGATCTGCACCGCGACATCCAGTTCAACGCCGAGGTGAAATCCGCACATCGCACGGGTGATGCCTGGCGCGTGACATTGGCCGATGGCAGCACGCACCAGGCGCGCTTCCTGATCACCGCGATCGGCCCGCTCTCGGCCCATACCCTGCCGCGCATCGAAGGCATCGAGAGCTTCCCGGGGCCGTCCTTCCACACCGCCCGCTGGCCGAAGGACGGCATTGATTTCAAGGGCAAGCGCGTCGCCGTGATCGGTACGGGTGCGACCGGCGTGCAGACCATCCAGGAGGTGGCGAAGACGGCGGGCCACCTCACGGTGTTCCAGCGCACGCCCAATTGGTGCGCGCCGCTGCACAACCGCCCCATCACCGAGGCGGAGCAGCGCCGCATCAAAGCCGATTACCCCCAGATGTTCCGCCGCTGCGCCGAGACCTTCGCCTGCTTCATCCACACCGCCGATCCGCGCGGCACCTTCGAGGTGACGAAAGCGGAGCGTGAGGCCTTCTACGAGGAACTCTACGCGCTGCCCGGCTTCGGCATCTGGGTCGGCAATTTCCGCGACAGCTACACGGACCCGGCCGCCAATGCCGAGATCTCCGACTTCATCGCCCGCAAGATCCGCGCCCGCGTGAAGGACCCGCGCATCGCCGAGATGCTGATCCCGAAGAACCACGGCTTCGGCACCCGCCGGGTGCCGATGGAGACGCGCTACTACGAGGTCTACAACCAGCCCAATGTCGAGCTGGTGGACAGCAAGGCCACCCCCATCACGCGCATCACGCCCACGGGGCTTTCCACCACCGAGCGTGACTTCGCATTCGACATCATCATCTACGCGACGGGCTTTGACGGGCTGACCGGCGCCTTTGACCGGATTGATATCCGTGGCCGCGATGGCCTCCCGCTTCGGCAGGCCTGGGCCGAGGGCGCGCGCACGCTGGTCGGCATGCTGGCCGAGGGCTTCCCCAACATGTTCATGCTGCTGGGGCCGCATACGGCGCTGGGCAATATTCCGCGCAGCATCGAATACAATGTGGAATGGGTGACAGCCCTGCTGCGCCACATGCAGGCGCACCACCTCACCGAGGCCGAGGCGCGGCCCGAGGCGGTGGCCGAATGGATGGCGCATGTGATGGAGTGCTCCATCGGCCTCCTCTCGAACGAGGTGGATTCCTGGTTCACCGGCGTGAACAAGAATGTCGAAGGCCGGCAGACCCGCGTCGTCGCGCGCTACAGCGGCAGCGCGCCGGCCTATCGCGCGCGTTGCGATGAGGTGGCGGCGGGCGGCTATCGGGAATTGCGCCTGGCCTGACGGCTCAATCCACCGTGGCGCCGGTGGCGCGCACCACGGGCGCCCAGCGCGCCGTCTCCTCGGCCATGAAGCGCGCGAAATCGGCCCGGCTGGCCGAGGCGCGGGGCAGGCTGCCGCCGGCCACCAGCCGCGCCGCCAGGCCGGGCTCGGCCAGGGCGGCCACCGTCTCGCGGTGCAGCCGCTCCAGGATCGGGGCGGGCGTCTGGGCCGGCGCCACCACGCCGAACCAGCCGGTCGAGACAATATCCACCCCGGCCTCACGCAGCGTCGGCACATCGGTGAAGGCGGGCGCGCGTTCGGTGCCGGTCACGGCGAGCGGCCGCACCCGCCCCGCCCGCGCCAGCTCCGCCACCGCGCTGACCGACTGGAACAGCACCTGGATGCGGTTCCCGATCAGGTCCGTGTTCATCTGCCCGCCCGCATTATACGGGATGTGCTGCATCTCGATCCCCGTGGCCTGCGCGAATTGCGCGCCCGCCAGATGCTGCGAGGAACCGGCGCCGACCGAGCCGAAATTGATCTGCCCCGGCCGCGCCCGCGCATAGGCCACGAATTCCGTGACATTCGTGACCGGCAGGCCGGGCGGGATGACCATCAGGTTGGGCACCAGCGCCATCAGGCTGACCGGCGCGAAATCCGCCACGGGATCAAAGGGCAGGCTGCGATACAGCGTGCGGTTCACCGCATGGCTGGCGATGCTGGCCAAGCCCAGCACATAGCCATCGGGCGCCGCGCGGGCCACGGCCGTCATGCCGATATTGGTGCCCGCCCCGGGCCGGTTCTCGATCACGATCTGCTGGCCGATGCGCGCCGCCACGCGCTCCATCACCAGCCGGCCCGTCACATCGCCCGCACCGCCGGCGGGGCCGGGGACGATGAAGCGGATCGGCCCCCGCGCGGGCCAGGCTTCCTGTGCCTGGGCCGCAAAGGGGAGCAGGGGGGCCGTGAGGATCAGGCGGCGGGAGAAGGGCATGGCGGCACTCCGGGTTCAGCCCCGCAATAGGCGGCGGCCCGGCACCTCGCAAGCGCGGCTTGTGCGCGGCGCCGCGCGGCGCAAGACTCCGGCGCTGCAACCGATGGGGCGAGAGTGATGCGCGATGTTCTGGGCTCAAGGGCGAAATTCGGGGTGATGGGGCCTTCCACCAACACGGTGGTGCAGCCGGATTTCGACATGATGCGCCCGCCCGGCGTCACCGCGCATTACAGCCGCATCTTCACCCCCGATTCCGACGCCGTCAGCAACGAGACCTTCCGCGCCGGGGCCGAGCTGATCGGCGCCAACACACTGGACGCCGTGCGCAGCGTAATGACCTGCAAGCCCGACTACCTGGTGATGGGCATGAGCGCGGTCACCTTCTTCGATGGCGTCACGGGGGCTGATCGCTTCGTAAAAAGCGTGGAGGAGGTGAGCGGGCTGAAGATCTCCGTCGGCTCGCATTCCTGCCACGCCGCCTTGCAAGCCTATGGCGGGGTGAAGCGGCTCGCGGTCCTCTCGCCCTACTGGCCCAGCATGAATGCCGAGGTGATCCGCTATTTCGGCGATATGGGCTACACCACGGTGCGTGACCGCGCACTCCAATGCCCGCGCTGGACCGCCATCGCCGAAGTCACCCCGGCTGAGCTGGTGCCCGTACTGCGCGAGCTGGATGGCGATGACGTGGATGCCATCGTGCAGGTGGGCACCAACCTCTCCATGGTGCGCCTCGCCGCCGCCGCCGAAATGTGGCTGGGCAAGCCCGTCATCGCCATCAACACCGCCACCTGGTGGCATGCGCTGCGCGCCCAGGGCATCACGGATAAACTGGACGGCTTCGGCCGCCTGATGGCGGAGTTCTAGATCATGCGTTTCCAGGACATCACGGCCCCGACGCCCACCGAAGAAAGCCTCGCCGCCGAATTCGCCGCCATCGCGGCCCTGCTCGATGCCGGGGATCGCGCCACGGCCGTCGCGCAGTGGGACACGGCGCGCCGCACCTACGACACATGGAGCGCCCTGGTGCATCTGCGCTTTGCCCAGGACACGACGGATGCGGCCGCGAAATCCGCGCGCGAATACGCCGACAAGCTCGCCCCCGTCGCCACCGGGCATGAGGTGGCGATCAAGCGCCGCCTGCTGGGTGACCCCGACCGCGCCGGCATCGAGGCGCTGGTGGGGGCCCATGTGCGGCGCCTGTGGGAGACGGACATCACCACCTTCAACCCCGAAATCACCGAGGATCTGGAGGAGGAATCACGCCTCTCCGCGCGCTACACCGCGCTGCTCGCCTCGGCGAAGATCCCGCTGGATGGCAAGGTGCTGAATCTCTCCGGCCTCGCTCCCTATGCCGAGCATGCGGACCGCGCCATGCGCCACGCAGCCGAGGCCGCGCGCTGGAATTTCTTCGCGCAGAACGGCGCCGAGCTGGACGAGATCTATGACGCGCTGGTGAAGCTGCGGCACCGCATGGCGTTGAAGCTGGGCGACGCCAATTTCATCCCCCTCGCCTATCGCCGCATGCGGCGCGTGGATTACGACGCGGCGGATGTGGCCCGCTACCGTGACCAGGTGGCCGAGCATGTGGTCCCCCTCGTCGCGAGGCTGCTCGAAGCCCGCCGCGCGGAGTTCGGCTGGGACAGGCTGCGCTACTGGGATGAGGCGCTGATCGACCCGCAAGGCAACCCGGCACCCATCGGCGACCACGACACGCTGGTTACCGCCGCGCAGACCATGTTCGACCGGATGGACCCGCGCCTCGGCGAATTCTACCGGGCCATGCAGGCGGGTGGCTTCCTCGATTTGAAGAACCGTCCGGGCAAGGCGGGGGGTGGTTTCTGCACCTCCTTCCCGACCGCGGGCGTGCCCTTCATCTTCGCCAATTTCAACGGCACGCATCACGATATCGGCGTCTTCACGCATGAGATGGGGCATGCCTTCCAGTGCTGGGAAAGCCGCCATCAGCCAGGCATTGACCAGCTCTGGCCCACCATGGAGGCGGCGGAGATCCACTCCATGGGCCTCGAATTCCTGACGCATCCGCAGATGGGACTGCTGGTGGGCGAGGCTGCGGCCGACCGCTTCCGCCGGATGCACCTGATCACCTCCCTCGCCTTCCTGCCCTATGGCGTCTGCGTGGATCACTTCCAGCACGAGGTCTATGCGAAGCCCGAGGCGACGCCCGAGGAACGCCACGCGATCTGGCAGCGGCTGGAACGCCGCTACATGCCCTGGACCGACTACGGGGACCTGGCCTACCCGGCCAAGGGCGGCCGCTGGCAGGCCAAGCAGCACATCTACAACAGCCCCTTCTACTACATTGATTACACGCTGGCCTTGTGCTGCGCGATGCAGTTCTGGGTGAAGTCCCGCCACGACGCCAAGGCCGCGCTGGATGATTACGTGGCGCTCTGTGCCCGTGGCGGCTCGGCGCCCTTCCAGGATCTGGCGCGCGGCGCCGGGCTGGTCTCGCCCTTCGCGCCGGGCGCCCTGGCCGAAGTGGTGCGCGAGGCGGAGCAGGCGCTCAGCTGAGCCGGGGTCTGGGGCCCATGGCCCCAGCGGGTCCAGGGTGGAACCCTGGCCTTACCTCGCCGAGAACACGATATCCTTCGCCCCATCCCACAGCACCGAGCGGCACACCTTCGCCAGCCGCTCCAGATCCGCCGTGATGGTCAGGAAGTGATTGCCGGCGAGCTGCCCCGCCTTGCTGGCGAAGCAGCAGGGCCCGTAGGCCACCAGGATTTCTGTCTCGCTCACCGCGCCCGGAATGCCGCCCGGATAGACAATGAGCTGGCCCGGCGCCGGGTAGCTGGTGGCGTTCTCATAGCCGATGGACAGGTCACGCTCGCCCATCGGGATCCAGCAGGCCTCGCCGCTCCAGCGCACATGGATGATGCGGTCCCGGTAGGGCAGCAGCTGGCGGAAGCGGGCCACGGTGTTGGGCGCGGCTTCGGTCTCGAAGCGGGCCTCGAAGATGTCGCCGCCGATATTGATGGAGATGTCGCTCACGTTCCTGCCCCTTTCCTGAATGCGGGGTTGGGAAAAGCACGCCCCAGGGATGAGGTCGAGGGGGGGCCTCAGGTCGAGAGGGCGATCCAGGCGGTGACGCGCCGGGCCAGTTCCGGCCCATCGCCCGCCAGCGCCAGGCGCTTCAGCCGGGCGCGCTGCCCGGCGATGAGGGTGATGTCGGCTTTGCGCAGATCCAGCGCCTTGGCGAGGAAGGCGATGAGGGCCGCATTGGCCGCCCCCTCCACCGGCGGGGCGGCAAGACGGAGCTGGAGATACGCAGCCCCGTCGGGGGGCCGCACGATCCCATCCACTCCGTCCCGCCCCGCGCGCGGCGTCAACCGGACCGCGAGCCGCAGCCCTGTTGGTATGACCAGGAAGGGTTGCGGCAAGCCATCCCCCGTCAGATGCGCCCGAGCACCATCAGCACGACAACGACGATGAGCACGACGCCCAGCACGCCGATGCTGCCATGGCCGAAGCCATAGCCATAGCCACCGAAGCGGCCGCTGAAGCCCCCCAGCAGGAAGATGATGAGCAGGATGACGAGGATGGTGCCGAGCGACATGGGGAAGGTTCCTGGACCGGGCGCGTGATTGGGCCCATCGCCTTTGAAACGCAGCATGCGCCCCTTCGGTTGCGTGCGGTATGTTTTTTGCCTGCAACGATTTCGCGCGATATTGTGGCGACGCAACAAGAGGGCCTGGGCATGGATCAACCGCACCGCATCGTGATCGTCGGCGGGGGTGCTGGTGGCCTCGAACTCGCCACGCGCCTGGGCAATCGGCATGGCCGGGGCAAGCGCGCGCAGGTCACGCTGGTGGAGCGCAGCCGCACGCATCTGTGGAAGCCGCTGCTGCATGCGGTGGCGGCCGGCAGCCTGGACCGCACGCAGCATGAGCTGAACTACCTGGCGCAGGCGCATTGGCACCATTTCACCTATCGCTATGGCGAGATGGTGGGGCTGGACCGGGAGGCCAAGGAAATCCTGCTGGGCGCCATGCTGGATGATGAGGGCCGTGAGATCACGCCCGCCAGCCGCCTCGGCTATGACACGCTGATCATCTCGGTCGGCAGCGTCACCAATGATTTCGGCACGCCGGGTGCGGCGCAGCACGCCATCCCGCTGGAGACGCTGGAGCAGGCCAGCCGCTTCAACCGCCGCCTGGTGAATGCCTGCCTGCGCGCCAATGCGCAGGCCGAACCGGTGCGCCCCGGGCAATTGCATGTGGCGATCATCGGCGCCGGTGCGACGGGCACGGAACTCGCCGCCGAACTGCACCGCACCGTGCGCGCCGTGGTCGCCTACGGGCTGGACCGCATCCAGCCCGAGCGCGACATCCGCATCATGCTGGTGGAGGCGGCCCCGCGCATCCTGCCCGCCCTGCCCGAGCGGATTTCGGCCGCCACCGCCGATCTGCTGGCCCAGATGGGGGTTGAGGTGCATGCGGGCACGCGCGTGGCCGAGGTGCGGGCCGATGGCGTGCTGCTGGCCGATGGCAGCGTGCTGCCGGCCGAACTCACCGTCTGGGCGGCCGGCGTGAAGGGGGCGGATTTCCTGCGCGACATTGGCGGGCTGGAAACCAACCGCATCAACCAGCTGCGGGTGCTGCCCACGCTGCAAACCACGCGGGATGAGAATATCTTCGCGCTGGGCGACTGCGCCTCCTGCCCGCGGGAGGGCACGGACCAGCCCATCCCGCCGCGCGCCCAGGCCGCGCACCAGCAGGCCAGCCACATGTACAACCAGATCGAGCGGCTGCTGGACGGCAAGCCGCTGGAGCCCTTCGTCTATCGCGATTTCGGCTCCCTCGTCTCACTCGGCAAATACAGCACGGTGGGCAGCCTGATGGGCTTCCTGGTGGGAAAATCCATGTTCATCGAGGGGTATTTCGCGCGGCTGATGTATCGCTCGCTCTACAAGATGCACCAGACGGCGCTGCATGGCAGCGCGCCGACCTTCTGGCGGACCGTGACGGGGCTGGTCTCGCAAAGGGCCGAGCCCGGTGTCAAACTTCACTGAAGCCGGGCGCGGCACCGGCGTGACCGATCGGGAGGAAGACAGGCATGAACCGCAAGATGCGCCGCTTCGGCATCGTGGCGACAACCCTGGGCAGCATCGGCGTGCTCATCTTCGGCCTGCAACTGATGCAGGTGATGGATGACCCCAAGGCGCGCACGGCGCTGCTGAAATGGGGCTTCGTGCTGGCGGCGGCGCTGGGCGGGGGCGGCGTCTTCGCCCTCAGCCTGGCACTCAGCATGGGCAAGGCACAGCGGCGCGCGGGCCAGGGTCTTGGCCACCAGGACGGCATGGGCTGATCCGCGCTGCGGCCTTCACCCAGGGCCGCGCTGCGCGTCGTGGCCGGCCCTCCCTGGCGTTCAGCGCCCGGTGAAGCGGGGCGGCCGGGCCTCGCGCCGGGCCGCGCGGCCCTCGGCATAATCGCGGCTGTCATAGCAGGCATCCGCCAGCGCCTGGGCGCGGGCAAGATCGGGCGGCGCGTCCCGCCGCGCGATCTCGAACAGCGCCGCCTTGGCCGCGCGCAGCGCCAGGGGCGCGGCGGCGGCGATCTCGGCGGCGGCTTCCTCGGCCGCGTCCAGCATGGCGGCGCGGTCCGGCAGGAGGGCGGTGACCAGGCCCATGCGTTCCAGTTCCGCGCCGGCGAAGCTGCGGCCGGTCAACACCATCAGCCGCGTCTGCGCCAGACCGATCACATCCACCAGCTTGGCGATATCCTCCAGCCGATAGGGCAGGCCCAGGCGCACGGCCGGCACGCCCATCCGCGCCTCGGGGCTGGCGAAGCGCAGGTCGCATTGCAGGGCGAGTTCCAGCCCGGCCCCCAGGCAATGGCCGTGGATGGCGGCGATGGCCGGCTTCTCCAGCGCCGCCATGCGCGCCGCCACGTCCCGCTGCCACGCGTTATAGGCGGCCGATTGCGCCGCATCGGCGCGGATCGCCTCGAATTCGGAGATGTCATTGCCGGTGCAGAAGGCGCGCTCGCCCGCCCCTTGCAGCAGCAGCACGCGAATGGCCGGGTCATCCGCCACCTGGTCCAGCAGGCCAGGCAGGGCGCGCCACATGGCCCCGGTGATGGCATTCATCCGGCGCGGATGATCGAAGGTGAGGCGCGCGATGCCGGCCGCAACCTCCAGCGTGACGCGGGCCTGCTCAGTCAAGGCGGATGCCGGCCGCATCCACCACGCGCGTCCATTTCTCCGTCTCGGCGGCGAGGAAGCTGGCGGCCTCCGCCAGGGTGCCGCCCATCGGCGTGGCGCCCAGCGTGGTGAAGCGCTCGCGCAGGGCGGGGCTCGCCAGCACGGCGCGCAAATCCTCGTTCAGCCGCTGCAGCAGGGGCGCGGGTGTGGCGGCGGCGGTTGCGATGGTGAACCAGGCGGTGGCGACATAGCCCTCCACCCCCGCCTCGGCCGCCGTCGGCACCTCGGGCAGGGCGGGTGAGCGCGCGGCGCTGGTCAGGGCCAGCGCCCGCACGCGGCCATCGCGCAGCACGGGCGGCACGGTGGGCAGGTTCTCGAACATCAGCTGGATATTGCCGGCCATCACGTCGTTCAGCGCCTGGGAGGAACCGCGATAGGGCACATGAATGAGCCGCACGCCCGTGACCAGCATGAACAACTCCCCCGCCAGATGCGTGGATGTCGCGTTGCCGGCCGAGCCGAAGGTGAGCTCGCCCGGGCGCTGCCGCGCCAGTGCCACCAATTCGCGCAGGTTCTGCGCCGGCACGGCCGGATGGACGATGATCACATTGGGAAATTCGGCGAGCATGGTGAGGGCCACCAGCTCGGTGCGCGGATTGTAGTTCAGGTTGCGATAGACGCTGCTGGCCGCATGGATGCCGATGCTACCCAGCATCAGCGTATGCCCATCGGGCGTGCCGCGCGCCACATGCTCCGCCCCCACATGGCCGCCGGCGCCGAGGCGGTTTTCCACCACCACGGGCTGGTTCCAGCGCGCCGCCAGCGCCTGGGCGGTGAGGCGCGCCATCACATCGGCCGATCCCCCCGCCGCGAAGGGCACGACGATGCGCACCTGCCGCTGCGGAAAGCTTTGCGATTGCGCCGACAACGGGAGCAGCACAGCCAGCAGGATCAGGGAGAATGCGCGCATCAGGGGGGCCTCCGTTCCGCATTGCGGCATGCGGGGCCGGCCAAGTCCAGGGCGTTTCAGCGCATACTGGAAAACACCTGGCGGTCCTTGTTCTCGCGCATCAGCATGGTGAAGCCCGGCATGTTTTCGAAGCCGAGGCCGAGCGGCATGCCGCCTTCGGAATCCGCCTCGATCTTGCTGTAGGCCAGGCCCGCGAATTTCTGCCACTGGCCGGCCGGCTTCTTCACTTCCAGATGCACCACGGTCGCCTTCAGGACGAGGCGCACGATCGCCTCCTGCGGCCGCGAGGGCTTGGTGAGGCTGGGGGCACCGGCGATGATCTGCCAGCCATTGGCCAGCGCCCAGTCGGTGATTTCGGTCTTGTCCATGGTGCTATCCTCCGCCTGACTACCCTTGGGCCTCGATCTCGGCGCGGGTCATCAGGTCCGCGTATTTCTGGCCCATGTCAAAGAGGTTCGCCTCATGCGGGGCGATGGCACGGTCGCCCACGCAATCGGTGGCGACGATGGTGCGGAAATCATGCTGCAGCGAATCCACCACGGTCGCGCGCACGCAGCCCGAAGTGGTGCAGCCGGTGACGATCAGCGTGTCCACCCGCCGCATCGTCAGGAAGCCCGCCAGATGCGTGTCGAAAAACGCCGAGGCGCCGCGCTTGCGGATGACCAGTTCACCCGGTGCCGGCGTCAATTCGGGGATGATCTGCGAGAGCGGCGAATGCTCGGTCAGCTTGAGCAATGAGGGCGCCTTCAGCGTGAAGACCCCGGCATCGGAGCCATCCTCGGCATAGACCACGCGGGTATGCGCCACGGGCCACCCCTTGCGGCGGGCATGCGCCAGCAGATGCACCGTCTGCGCGATGGCGGGGCCGATATTGCCGCCGCCGAATTGCGACGGGTCGGCGAAGCCCACCACGTAATCCACGATGACCAGCGCCGGCGCCACGCCAAACCCGGCGCGGCGGCCGAGGCCCTGGCGGGCGTAGATTTCCTCATCGGTCTCGTTGTTGGGCGGCTGATTCACGCCCTCGCTGGCGCTCGGCCGATCAGACGAAACTTGGCGCGGCTGATTCACGCCCTCGCTGGCGCTCGGCCGATCAGACGCTGTCATTCCACATTCTCCAGGTCACGCAGGCTCTGCACCATGCTGGTGCGCAGCAGATGCGCGCGGTGCCGCACCGGATCAGCCACCGTCGCGCGCAGGTCATCGAGGAAGGCGCGCCGCGTCTCGGGGTCCTTCTGGTTGAGGATGCTGCGGTTGCGCAGCGCCTGCTGCTGCACCACCTCCAGCGCCACGCGTTGGCGCTGCCGCTCATAGCGGCCCATGCTTTCCAGCGGCGCACCGCGCCAGACGGCGGCGAGTTTTTCAGCCAGGTTCAGCGCGTCATGAATGCCGCCATTCATACCCATGCCGCCCAGCGGATTATTCACATGCGCCGCATCGCCGGCCAGGAAGACGCGCCCATCCACATAACGCTCCGCCACGCGTTCATGCACGCGATAGGCGGTGCGATGCGTGATCTCGTAGCGCCCGGCCTGGGGCAGCACCTGCTGCATGCGCGCCTCGATCCGCGCATCGGAGAGCATCACCGCCTCCGGCTCGGCCGCGTCGGTCGGCAGCAGCAGGCGCCAGAGGTTGCGGTTGCGCAGCAGCACGAACCATTCATCCGGGTCGCTGATATAGGCGATGTTGGTCAGCCCCTCCATCGCATCATGATAGGCGAAGGGGGTGGAGAGCGTGAGGTAGATTTCCGGAATGGTCTGCCCGTCAAAGCCGATGCCCAGGCTTTTGCGCACCGCGGAACGCGCGCCATCCGCGCCGATCAGGTAGCGGCCGCCCAGCGCCTCCTGATGGCCATCGGGGCGCTCCAGCGTCAGCGTGACACCGGCCGCATGCTGCGCGACGGCGATGGCCCTGGCGTCGTAGATGAATTCCACATCGGGGTTCGCGGCCAGTTGCTCGCGCAGCAGCCGCGTCAGCCGCCATTGCTCGCATTGCAGCCGGTAGGGGTGGCGCGTGTCGCCCGCGATCATCGCGTGGTCGAAGGTGGCGATGGGGCCCTGCGCGCGGTCGCGGAACTGCCAGGTCGGGCAGATCAGCCCATCGGCGATCAGGCTCTCCACCACGCCGAAACGCTCCAGCATGTCGAGCGTGGGCGGGTGGAAGGTGCTGGCGCGCATGCCGTCCGGCAGGTCCCGCTCGGCCTCGATGATGACGACGGAAATGGCTTCGGCGGCCAGGGCAGCGGCAGCGACCAGGCCCACCGGGCCGGCCCCCACGATGATGACGCGTTCAGACTTCATGGGGCCACAGCGTTAGATCGCTCTGCCGGGCCTGGGAAGCCCTTCAGCTCCAACTCTCCTGCGGGCCGCCGCGCCGGGCCGCGACCACGGGTGCCGGTTTGGGCAGCGGCCCCGGCCGGCCGAAATGCCACCCCTGGCCCAGATGCACGCCCAGTCCCAGCATCATCATGGCGGTATCCTCCGTCTCGATCCGCTCGGCCACCACGCGCGCGCCCACCGCCACCGAGAGATCCACCATGGCGGCGACGAAGCTGCGGTCCCGCTCGCCACGCATCGCCGCCTCGACGAAGCTGCCATCCACCTTCACGTAATCCACGCCGAAGGCCTTGAGGTAGCGAAAGGCCGCGGCACCCGCGCCGAAATCATCCAGGCAGACCGGAATGCCGCGCCCGCGCAACGCCTCCAGCATGGCGGCGGCGGTGGGCTCATCCTCGATCTCGGCACTTTCCGTCAGCTCCACCATCAGGCGTCGGCCGGCATGGGGGTGGGCATCCAGCAGGGCGAAGAAGGCGGCGCGGAACCCCGTGCTCTGCAAGGACAATCCCGAGACATTGACCGCGATGCGCTGCGTCCCCCACAGGCCGGTGGCCGCCTGCAACGCCGTCTCGGCCACGGCGAGGTCCAGCTCCTCGGTCAGGCCCACCGTCTCCGCCAGGGTCACGAAATCCTGCGGGCCCGCCGCCTGCCCCAGCAGGCCCCGCTCCGGGCGCAGCAGCGCCTCGTAATGGTGCAGGGCACGATCCGCGAGGCCGATGATCGGCTGATACTCCAGGTGAAAGCGCCGCTGCGCGATGGCACGGCGCAGGGCCGCCCCGCGCTGGGTGATCTCCCGCACGAAGCCCGAAAGCCCATCCCCGAAGCCCTCCTCGCGCAGCCCATCGGCGCCGGCGCGGGTGAAGGTGGCCAGGCCATGGCGCAGCGCGCGCACGGCCTGCACGGGTGACAGCCCCTCCGCCGCCAGCGAGAGCACCCGGCCGCTGACGCTGCCGCCCTGGCCCTGCCGCGTCAGCATCGCCTCCAGCCGCTCCGTCACGCCCGCGATATCGGGGGCATGGCCGTCCGCATGGGGCAGCAACCCGTAGCGGCCCGGCGCCAGCTCCGCCGCCATCGCACCGGGCTGCCCGGTGAGGGCCGCGCGCATTTCCGCCGTCAGCGACCCCGTCACCTCGATGAGGCCGAGCGCGCCGGGGGCCGGGCCGGGCCGCCGCAGCCGGGCCTCCGCCTCGCGCAGCAGCGCGGCCCCGGTGGGCGGGGCGGCGGCGTCGAGCGGCACCGGAACAGGCCCCAGGGACAGGCAGAGCCGCGCCGGCTCCCCCGGCAGCGCCAGATGCAGGCCCGAGACGACAAAAGGCGTCTGCTCCGGATTGGCCAGCCGCAGGACGGTGGGCGAGAGGCGGCCGCGCTCAGGCATCAGCGCCAGGGCGGCGGCGAAACTGCCGCGATCCGGGGCGGCGATCAGCCCGGCCACGTCCTGCCCCGTGAAACTCTCGGGTGCCGCGCCGAAGCGCAGCCGAAAGGCGCCGGCGGCGAAGGCGATCTCGCCCACGACATTCGCCTCGATCAGCAGATCCGCCCCGGCGAAGGCGAAGGCGACGAAGCGTTCGCGCTCACCCAAGGGGCGGGGCAAGGGGCGGGGCAAGGGGTGCTGCATGGCGGGCCTCATGGCCTCCTGGCCGGATGGTCCGTCCCGGCGCGATTGGTCCCGTGGCGCATCAGCCTCTCCTTGCAACAGCGCAGGTCTATGGCATGGCATGATGAATCGGCGCTTAAGGCGCGGCCGCCGGCCAAGGGCCCGGCTGGACAGGCGCGGCCGCCGCCGCATATGCAGGCTCATGGTGGATTTCGCGCGGCTGTGGGATGTTCTGGTGGTGGGCGGCGGCAATGCCGCGCTGTCGGCCGCCATCACGGCGGCCCAGGCGGGTGCCAGCGTCATCATCGCCGAGCATGCGCCGAAAGCCATGCGCGGCGGCAATTCCCGCCACACCCGCAACCTGCGCGCCCTGCATCCCAAGCCCACCGATGTCCTCACCGAGAGCTACCTCGAGGAGGAATACTGGGATGACCTGCTGCGCGTCACCGGCGGCCGCACGGATGAGGGCCTGGCCCGCATGTGCATCCGCGCCAGCGAACATGCGCCAGGTTTCCTGCGCGATTGCGGCGTGGTGTTCCAGCCCTCGCTCTCCGGCACGCTGAGCCTCTCCCGCACCAACGCCTTCTTCCTGGGCGGCGGCAAGGCGCTGGTGAATGCGCTGTATCGCACGGCCGAGAAGCTCGGCATCACCATCCTCTACGACACCGAGGTGCAGCACATCGCCATCGAGGATGGCTTCGCGCGGGAAGCGATCGTCAGCTGGCGCGGCTTCCCCGAGCGCATCCGCTGCAAGGCCATCATCGCCTCGGCCGGCGGCTTCCAGGCCAATCGCGAATGGCTGCGCGAATATTGGGGCGATGCGGCCGACAACTTCCAGATCCGCGGCACGCCCTATGCCCAGGGGCGTGTCCTGAAGGACATGCTGGCCAACGGCGTCCAGGAGGTGGGCGATGCCACGCAATTCCACGCCGTCGCCAATGACGCCCGCGCGCCGATGGAGGATGGCGGCCTGGCCATGCGCCTCGATTGCGTGCCCTTCTCCATCGTCGTGAACAAGGATGTGGAGCGCTTCTACGATGAGGGCGAGGATGTCTGGCCCAAGCGCTACGCCATCTGGGGCCGGTTGATCGCGCAGCAGCGCGACCAGCGCGCCTTTGCCATCACCGACAGCCAGGCGCTGCACAATTACCTGCCCAGCGTGTTTCCGCCGATGAAGGCGGACAGCATCGGCGAACTCGCGGGGCTGCTCGGGCTGGATGCTGCCAAGCTTGAAGGCGTGGTGGCGGAATACAACGCGGCCGTGCAGCCCGGCACCTTCCACGGCAACAAGCTGGATGATTGCCGCACCGAGGGCCTCGCCATTCCGAAAAGCCATTGGGCGCGGCGCATCGACCAGCCCCCCTTCTATGGCCACCCGCTGGCGCCGGGCATCACCTTCACCTTCCTGGGCGTGAAGGTGAATGAACGCGCGCGGGTGATGATGGCCGATGGCAAGCCCTCGGGGAATATCTTCGCCAGTGGCGAGATCATGGCCGGCAATATCCTGGGCCAGGGCTATCTGGCCGGCTTCGGCATGACCATCGGCACCGTGTTTGGCCGCATCGCCGGTGAGGAGGCATCAAAGCTTGTCAGAAACTGAAGCCACCATCGAGGTGCGGCGGCAGATGGAAATCTGCAATGCCTGCCGCTATTGCGAAGGCTATTGCGCCGTCTTTCCGGCGATGACGCTGCGGCGGGAATTCACGACCGGCGATCTCACGCACCTCGCCAACCTGTGCCATTCCTGCAAGGGCTGCTACCACGCCTGCCAGTACGCGCCGCCGCATCCCTTCGGCATCAATGTGCCCGAGACCTTCGCCACCATCCGCGCGGAATCCTACGCCGAATATGCCTGGCCCGCGCCGATGGGCCGCGTCTTCGAGCGCAATGGCACGCTGGTGACGCTGGCCGCCTTCCTCTCCGTCACGCTGGTGTTGCTGCTGACCATGGCGCTGCAGGACCCGGCCATTCTCTATACCGCGCAAACCGGCACGGGCGCCTTCTTCCGCGTGATCCCTTACTGGCTGATGGTGGGCCTGGCCTCGCTCAGCTTCGGCTACGCGCTGTTCGCCATGGGGATGGGCGCGGTCCGCTATTGGCGCGGCACGGCGCCAGGCGCGGGCCAAAAGCCGATCACCGTGGCGCCGGTGGCCGAGGCCGCTCTGGACATCCTCACGCTGCGCAATCTCGGCGGCGGCGGCCATGGCTGCAACGACCTGGATGACAGCTTCGCCCAGACCCGCCGCTGGTTCCACCACGCCATGTTCTACGGCTTCATGCTCTGCTTCGCGGCGACGACCACGGGCGCCTTCTACCATCACTTCATGGGCTGGAAATCGCCGCATGCCTTCCTCAGCCTGCCCGTGCAACTTGGCAGCTGGGGCGGCGCGCTGCTGTGCCTCGGCACGGCCGGGCTGCTCTGGGTGAAGACGGTGACGGACCCCGGCCCCGTCGCCAAGCGCCTGCTCGGCGGCGAATATGCCATGCTGGCGCTGCTCTTCCTCATCGGCGCCACCGGGCTGCTGCTGCTGGTGATCCGGCATACCGGGGCCATGGGCGTGATGCTGGCCATCCATCTCGGCCTCGTCCTCGCCTTCTTCCTGGTGATGCCCTACTCCAAGATGGTGCATGGCGTGTATCGCGGCCTCGCCCTGCTGCGGAACGCGCAGGAGAAACGGGCATGATCAAGCGGCGCGCCACCTGGGGCCTGCTGGCCCTGCCCGGCCTGGCCTTCGCGCAATCGCGCCCCTTGCGGCTGGTGATTCCCTTCACGGCCGGCGGCAGCAACGACATTGTCGGCCGCATCCTGGCCGAGGGCATGGGCGCCCGGCTGGGCCAGCCCATCCTGGTTGAAAATCGCGGCGGCGCGGGCGGCATCCTGGCCAATGAAATGGTGGCCAAGGCGGCGCCGGATGGCAGCACCATGCTGCTGGCCGGCAGCGGCTCCTTCGTGATTTCGAGCCTGGTGCATCCCCGCGTGCCCTATGATGTGGTGAACGGCTTTGCCCCGATCGGCTATCTGGGCGCCGCCCCCAATGTGATCGCGGTCCATCCCCGCGTGCCGGTCCGCAACCTGGGCGAGTTGCGCGAATTCGCGCGCGGCAAGAACCCGGCGCTGACCTTCGGCACACCCGGTGCGGGCACCACGGCGCATGCGCTGGGGGCGATGATCGCCCTCACCCTCGGCTTCGAGATCGAGCCCATTCATTACCGCGGTACCGCCCCCGCCCTGACCGATGTGGTGGCCGGGCGCGTGGACATGATCACCAATGCCGCCGCCCCCTTCCTGCCCTTCCTGGCGGCGGGCAGCCTGCGCGCCATCGCCATTGCGGGGCGTCAGCGCGCCTCGATCCTGCCGGAGCTGTCCACCTCCCTCGAGCAGGGCTTCCCGGAGATTGACAGCGCCACCTGGTACGGGCTGCTGGCACCGGCCGGCACCCCGGCCGAGGCGACCACACGGCTGCATGCCGCGCTGAACGCCACGCTGGAGGACCCGGCCATTCGTGCGCGCCTGGTCGAGAATGGCGTGGAGATCGAAACCAGCCCGACCCCGGCCGATTTCGGGCGCTTCATGACAAGCGAGCGGGAGCGCTGGGGCGTGATCGTGCGGCGGGCCAATCTGCGGGCGGAATAGGGCGGGCGCGCTGGCCTGACAGGCCGCTGAGGGAGGCGAGACTACGAGAGGGCTTTGCCCTCTCGTGCTCTCCCACCAAGAAACCCGGTTTCTTGGATCTTCGATTTATGAACGTATCCAAGCCCTGACGAAGGTGCAGGAAACTGTGAAAACCACGCAGGCTTTCACCCTGTCGGGGTGCTCGAGGGGCTGGCCCCTCGATCCCATCACTGGCGCCTTCCAGCAGCCGGCTGCACCTCCACGCGCCGCAGCCTCAATCTTCCGCGCTGCGCCGCACCCTTAATCTTCCGTGCTGCGCCGCACGAGGATCTCGCGCTTGCCCACATGGTTGGCGGGGCTGACGATCCCCTCCTTCTCCATCTGCTCGATCAGCTTGGCGGCGCGGTTATAGCCGATGTTCAGATGCCGCTGGATGAAGCTGGTGCTCGCCTTACCCTCGCGCGCCACCACATCCACAGCCTGGTCAAACAGGGATTTGTCGGCATCCGAGGCGGCGGCGATGCCGGAGAGCCCGCTCTCGCCATCCTCCTCCACTTCGGTCACTTCCTCGACGTAGTCGGGCTCGCCCTGTTCGCGCAGCCAGTCGGTGATGCGCTCCACTTCCTGGTCCGCCACGAAGGGCCCGTGCACGCGCGTCATGCGCCCGCCGCCGGGCAGGAACAGCATGTCGCCCTGGCCCAGAAGCTGCTCGGCCCCCTGCTCGCCCAGGATGGTGCGGCTGTCGATCTTGCTGGTGACCTGGAAGGAAATCCGCGTCGGGAAATTCGCCTTGATGGTGCCGGTGATGACATCCACCGAAGGCCGCTGCGTCGCCATGATGACATGGATGCCGGCGGCACGCGCCATCTGCGCCAGGCGCTGCACCGCGGCCTCGATCTCCTTGCCGGCGACGATCATCAGATCCGCCATTTCGTCGATCACGACGACGATCATCGGCAGGCGGGCCAGGGCCAGCGCCTGTTCCTCAAAGACCGGCTTGTTCGTCTCGGGGTCGAAGCCGGTCTGCACGCGGCGCGTCAGGACCTCGCCGCGGGCGAGTGCGGCCGCCACCTTCTCATTGTAGCCGGCGATGTTGCGCACGCCGATCTGGCTCATCGCGCGGTAGCGGCGCTCCATCTCGCGCACGGTCCATTTCAGCGCGCCGATCGCCTTGGGCGGCTCCGTCACCACGGGGGCCAGCAAATGCGGGATGCGGTCATAGACGCTCAGTTCGAGCATCTTGGGGTCGATCATGATGAAGCGGCATTCCGCCGGGCTGTGCTTGAACAGCAGCGAGAGGATGAAGGTGTTGATCCCGACCGACTTGCCCGAGCCGGTGGTCCCCGCGATCAACAGATGCGGCATCCGCGCGAGGTCGGTGACGATGGGCGTGCCGCCGATATTCTTGCCCAGGATCAGCGGCAGCGCGGCACTGCTGCGCTGGTATTCCTCACTCGCCAGCATCTCGCGCAGCCAGACCGTCTCGCGCTTCACATTGGGCATTTCGATGCCCATGACGCTGCGCCCCGGCACGGTGGCGATGCGCACCGAGACCACGCTCATGCTGCGGGCGATATCGTCCGCGAGGCCGATCACGCGGGAGGATTTGGTGCCCGGCGCCGGCTCCAGCTCATAGAGCGTGACGACGGGGCCGGGGCGGATTTCGGTGATGGCGCCGCTCACGCCGTAATCGCTCAGCACCTGTTCCAGCATGCGGGCATTGGCCTGCAGCGCCTCGGCCGAAGGCCCGCCGGCCACGCGCGGCGGCGTGGGCGCCAGCAGATCGAGCGGCGGCGTGCGCCAGCCCTCCACCGGCAGATCGAGCGAGGCCTGTTCGGGGAGCGGCGCCTTGCCGCGCGGCGGGGGCGCCACGCGCGGGGTGCTGCGCGGGGCGGGGCGGATTTCGGGCTCGGCACGCAAGGGCGGGCGGGGTTGGGGCGGATGGTTTTCCGGTGCCACAAAGGGCGCGGCGGCCGAACGTTCGGCTTCCTGCAGCACATTCATCAGGTCGGCCGCCGGCGCCACCCGGGGCGGGCGGCGGAACATCCCGCCCAGCGCCACGAAGGGCCGCACCAGCAAATGCCGCTTGCGCACGCCATAGACCGCCGCCTCGCCCATGCCGCGCGCCGCGGTATCGGCGGTGACACGGGCCGCATCGGCGGTAACGCGCGCGGCGCGGCGCCAATCGCTGGGCGAGGCGCCGAGCGCCACATAGATCAGCACCGCAGCGAGGCCCCCGGTCAACATCTGGGCCGTCAGCCGGCCGAGCGGGCCGAAGGCGCTCTCCAGCCCGCGCAGCAGCGCCTCGGCCAGCAGCGGGCCGGCGACGCCGGCATCGGCGCCCGGGACCAGCGCAAACAGCGCGGCCAGCATGGGGGCGGCCAGCAGCAGGGCGACGAGGCGCGCGGGCAGCAGGCTGACGCCGCGCTGCGTCATCATCCGCAGCGCCCAGCCCAGCAGCACCGCGCCGGGCAGATAGGCCGCCCAGCCGCAGCTCTGCCACAGCACATCCGCCACCACGGCGCCCAGCGGGCCGGCGAGGTTGCGCGTGGCGGCACTCGTCGCGGTCGAAAGCGAGGGATCGCCGGGATGATAGCTGCCCACGGCGACCAGCAGGGCCAGCCCCGCGAAGCCCAGCAGGACCCCCAACAGCTCATTCACCCGCCGGCCAATGGCGAGCTTGACAGCTGGCGACGCGAAACGGCCGAAGCCGGTGGCGGAATCACTCATGGAAGCCTCGGCAAGTTGACGCGCCATAGGGGCCAGACCTCGTGGGGGGAGGTGCGGAAAAGCCGGGGGGATGCCCAGGATAACAGGGCGCCGCGGGCTTCGCTACCAGGGAAGTTGGCGCCGGGGGGGTCGCCGGCGGCGGCCTATCCCACCTTCTGGCGCAGTCGTTCCAGCAGGGCGGCGCGCTGCACGGGCTTGCCCAGATAGTCATCCATCCCCGCCGCGCGGCACTGCGCCTCGAAGACCGGGCCCACCGCCGCCGTCAGCCCGATGATGCGGGTGCGGCGGTTGGGGCCGGGTGTCGCGCGGATTTGTCGCGTCGCCTCCAGCCCGTCCATCACCGGCATCTGGAGGTCCATCAGGATCACGTCGTAAGCCTCGGCGCCGGCCATGCGGACCGCCTCGCCGCCATCGCCGGCCACATCCACATGGCAATGCGCCTTGCCCAGGATGGTCTTCATGACGAGCTGGTTGGTGGCATTGTCCTCCACCAGCAGCACCCGCTGCAGCGGCCCTTCCGGGGCCTCGGATGCAGCCGCCGCCGCCGGGGCGGCGGGCCGCGCCGCGGTGGGGGCCAGCGCCGCCAGCAGGCTCTCGCGCAGCCTGGCCGGCAAGGCGGGCTTCAGCAGCATGCCCTCGACCAGGCCTTCCTCAGGCTGTTCCCGCCCGAGCGAGGCGCCGGAGGAACACAACAGGATGGCCGGGCGCGGCAGGCCCGGCATGGCACGGATCCGCCGCGCCACTTCCAGCCCGCGCTCATGCTCCAGCTGCCCGTCCATCACCACGGCCCGCACCGGCCGGCCCTGCGCCGCCGTATCGCTCAGCAGGGCCAGCGCCTCACGCCCGTCGCTGGCCAGCAAGGGCTCGGCGCCCATGCTGATGAGCTGGCGGGCGAGGATATCGCGGTTGAGCGGCAGGTCATCCACCACCAGCACCCGCAGCCCGGCCAGCGCCGTGGCCGGCGCGGCCTCCAGCGGCCCTGGCGGCTGGCCCAGCTTGGCCGAGAAGGTGAAGCGGCTGCCGCCGCCGCGCGGCCTGGTCGGGTCGCGCGGCCCGGCCTCGATGCCGCCGCCCATTTCCTCGGCGAGGCGCCGGCAGATGGCGAGGCCCAGCCCCGTGCCGCCATATTTGCGGCGGATCGAGGCATCGGCCTGGGTGAAACGCTCAAAGAGATGCGGCACCTGGGCGGGGTCCAGGCCGATGCCGGTATCCAGCACGGCGCATTGCATCAGCCAGCCGCGCCGCTGGCCCAGCGGCTCCAGCGTCACATCCAGCTGGATCCAGCCCTGGTCGGTGAATTTCACGGCATTGCCGACGAGGTTGAACAGCACCTGCCGCACCCGGCCCGGATCCCCCACCATGATCCGCGGCATGTCGCCCGGCAGGGCCACCACCAGCTCCACCCCCTTGCTCGCCGCCTTGGGGGCAAAGAGTTCGACGATGGTGCCCAGCTCCTTTTCCAGCTCGAAGGGCACGCGTTCCAGCTCCACGGCGCCGGCTTCGAGCTTGGAGAAATCCAGGATGTCGTTCAGCACCATCAGCAGATGCTCGGCCGAGTTCTGGATCGTCTCGGCATAGCGGCGCTGCAGATCATCGAGGCGCGTATCCAGCAGCAGGCCCGTCATGCCGATGACGCCGTTCATCGGCGTGCGGATCTCATGGCTCATGCTGGCCAGGAAATCCTCCTTGGCGCGGGAGCCGGCGCGGGCCGCGGCCTCGCTCTCGGCCAGTTGCTGCCCCTGGGCGCGCAGCCGATGCGCCTGGCGCACCATGAGGCCGAGCGCCATCAGGATGAAGGCCCCCGCCCCCGCGACACCCAGGCCGAGCAGCAGGCCCAGCGCGCGATTGGCGGCCATCGCCTCACCCCGGGCGCGCACCACCTCGACCACGAAAAGCCCCTGGCGGGTCACGGCGAAGCTCGCCATCACCTCCTGATTGTCCTGGTCGGTGCCGACGAAGCTGCCGCGCTCCAGCCGGGGCAGGAAATTGCGGAAGGGCCAGGAGCCGGGATGGATCTGCCCGATTCCCGCCCGGCTGCCATCCGAACGCGCCATCAGCGCGCCATTGAAGGAATGCAGCCGCACCGTGACGCCGAAGCCCTCGGCATATTGCCGCGCGATGGTACTGAGATATTCGGGGTTGATCAGCGCGACGACGACGCCCTCGAACTCGCCCCGCGCATTGCGCACGGCGCGGGCCAGCGGAATGGACCACAGCCCCGTCTCGCTGATCGGCCGGGTGCCGGGTGTCGCGAAATAGCGCCCCGGCTCGGGCGGGCCCAGGCGCAATTGCTGGCCGGTCAGGCGCAGCACGCGGAACCAGTCCCGGTCGCCCAGGTTCAGGCCGGTCAGCCCCTCGACGGTGGAGAGGGTGATCAGGCCCGTGGCATCCGTCTGCACCAGGGCGCGCAGCTGGGAGACGTCACGCAGCAGGTTCGAGCGCTGGGCGGCGAAGCCCTCCGCCGACCGGCCACCACGCTCGGCCTGGTCGAGCATGACGATGTCCACGGTCTGGATCGCGCGGGTTAATTGATCGGCAAGCGCCTCGGCGACAGATTGCGTGAGGCGTTCGGCATCGCGCACCGCCTCGGTCTGGCCCCGGTACATCACAATCCCGTACACCGTCATGAGGCACAGGATGACGAGTGCCGCGACAAGGGCGTAAAGTCGGCTGGGGCGCGGCGTGGTGTCAGGCACGCCTGGCTCCGCCCCGTCCGGCGAAGCGCTGGACGCGCCAAAGGAGAGGCGAATGCTGTTGCGGATGGCGTTGAGGCGCATGGCTCTTGCCATTATTGCAGGATTTTTCCCGCTTTGCGAGGCATGGTCCCAGGCGGGGATACGCCCGGCCCCGCCAACTGCGCCGCCGGCCGCCGCCCCGATTCCGCCGGCCAGCCCCCTGCCCCCCCGCCTCGATGCCATCCGCGCGCGCGGGGAGCTGCGGGTGTGCATCTGGCCGGATTATTTCGCCATTTCCTTCCGCAACCCGCGCAACAGCGAGCTGGAGGGGCTGGATATCGACCTGGCCCGCGCGCTCGCCGCGCGGCTCTCGGTGCGGCTGGCCTTCGTCGAGACCAACTTCGCCAGCTTCATGGACCGCGTGGAGGCGGGCGATTGCGACATCGCGATGATGGGGGTGGGCATCACGCCGGCCCGCGCCCAGCGCGTCGCCTTCAGCCGGCCCTATCTGGCAAGCCCGGTCTATGCCGTGACCACGCGCAACAACCCGCGCATCCGCAACTGGGCCGATATCGATACGCCGGGCACCGTGGTGGCCGTCGCGGCCGGCACGGTCATGGAACCGCTGATGAGCCGCACGCTGCGCCGCGCCGAGCTCATGGTGGTGGCCCCCCCCCGCTCGCGCGAGGCGGAAATCCAGGCCGGCCGCGCCGATGTCTTCATGAGCGACTTTCCCTACACCCGCCGCATGGTGCTGATGCATGACTGGGCGCATGTGATCGAACCGCCGGACCGCTTCGGCGAGACCCTCTACGCCTGGGCGCTGCCGATGAACGACCCCGCCTGGCTGGGCGAGGTCAACAACTTCGTCGGCGCCATGCGGGCGGATGGCACGCTGGGGCGGGCCGCGGCGCGGCACGGGCTGACGCCGATCCTGATCCGCTGAGGGCGCGGATGATGCCGGAACCATCCCTGGATGAGGGTGCAGGAAACCGGTGTCCTGCCGGGGCGCCCAAGGGGCTGGCCCCAAGGTCCCGTCAGGGGGTGGTTCCGCCGCCGATCGGCCCCGGCAAGGCGCGCTCCCGCCGCCGATAGGCGCGGCGCAAGGGCGGGCCACCATCGGCGGGCGGTGGCAGCGGCAGCGGCTTCAGCCGCCGGTCATGGTCGAGGAACACCTCGCAGATCAGCGCCACATGCGGCGTCACGATCTGCTCCTGAGAGTATTGCGCCGCCGTCGGCGGGTGGCGTTCGGGGTTCAGGCTGGGCGACTGGGCGAAGGTCCAGCGGTGATCATCCAGCAGCAGCACCCCGCCCGGCCGCAGCAGCGGGACCAGGGCCAGCGCGGCCGGCGCATCATGGCCCCAGCTATGCGCGCCATCGAGATAGACGAAGTCGAACACGCCATCCTGGCCGGACTGCCGCATGCCGCGCAGCAGCTGCGCCAGGCTCCAGCTGTAGCTCTCGAAGATCTTGCGGCCATTGGGATGCGCCACGGCATTGCGCCAGCCGGCCTGCTCCAGCTCGGTCAGCAAGGTGGCCAAGACGTCGGCGTAGTCGAAAAGATGCAGCTCACCGGCGTGGTTCAGCAGCCGGGCCAGCTCCCGCGTGGTGGCGCCGATGCCGACGCCGATTTCCGCGACGATCGGTGCCGGGCGCCGCCGCAGCAGCTTGCGCAGCAGGGCCACCGCGTCCCGGCTGGGCCGGCTGATCGCCTTGTAGCGCGGGTCCGTCAGGCGTGACGCCGTGCCGCCCTCCCCTGATTTTGCCGCCTCTGATTTTGCTCCCTCTGGCACCGGCTCAGCCCACCAGGCCCGGGTCGGTGTTGGCGCCGCAGACCAGCACGCCGATCCGCGCCTCCGCCGGCGGCGTCCAGGCGCCGCTCAGCAGGGCGGCCAGCGCCGCGGCCCCGCCCGGCTCCGCCACCAGCCGCGCCGTCTCCCACAGGGCTTGCTGCGCGGCGCGGATCGCCGCATCCGTCACCAGGACCGACTCCAGCCGCCCCGCCGCATGCAGCCCGGCCACGATGGGGAACATCAGCCCGCCCACCTGCCGCGCGCCCAGGCTATCAGCCGCCAGCCCGCCCACCGGGGCGGGCACCGGCCGCCCGGCCGCCAGCGCCGCATGCAGGCCGGGGCAGCCCTCGGGTTCCACGGCGATCAGCGTCACGCCGCCGCGTGCATGCCAGGCGGCGATGCCGCCCAGCAGCCCGCCGCCCCCCACCGCAATGAGCAGATGCGTCAGCTCCGGTGCCTGTTCCTGCCATTCCAGCGCCACCGTGCCCTGGCCGGCCAGCACCTCGGCCTGGTCATAGGCATGCACCATCAGCGCGCCGGTCTCGGCCGCCCGCGCCTCGCTCGCCAGCCGCGCCTCGTCATAGGTGGCGCCCCCCACCACCAGCCGGGCGCCGTACGCGCGGATGCGCGCGCGCTTGGCCTCGGCGGCGATCTCGGGGACGAAGATTTCCGCCGTGACGCCCAAGCTCTGCGCCGCCGCCGCCACCGCAATCCCGTGATTGCCGCCCGATGCGGCGATGACGCCCATCCCTCCCACGCCGGCCGCGCGCATCCGGTTGAAGGCGCCGCGCGGCTTGAAGCTGCCGGCCAGCTGCAACATCTCCAGCTTCAGCACGCCCCAGCCGGGCAGCGCGAGCAGCGGGGTCCGCCGGATATCGCCGGCAATGCGGTCGGCGGCGGCCTGGATGTCCGAGGGAGCGAGCGTCATGCGCCCTGGTGCCGTGACGATGCCCTTCCGCGCAAGCCCCAATCCTGCCATAAACTGCCGCGCTGTAACCTTCGGGGCGGCCCGAATGCTCTTGCATGGTAGCTGCGCGGCCCTGGAGGGCGAGGCGATTCTCTTTCTCGCTCCCCCGGGTGGCGGCAAGTCGGACCTGCTGCTGCGCCTGCTGGGGCGCGGCTGGGTCTTGGTGGCGGATGATCAGGTGATGCTGGAGGCGGATCAGGGCCTGTTGCGCGCATCCCCGCCGGCGGCCCTCGCCGGGCGGCTGGAGGTGTTCGGCCTTGGCCTGCTCGCCGGGCTCGCCTGGCGCGCGGCGACGCTGCGCCTGGTGGCCCGCCTGGTTCCGCCGGCCGAGATCCCCCGCCTGCCCGAACCGGAAACCTGGTCCGCCCTGGGCATCGGCCTGCCCGCGCTCCGCCTGCATGGCGCGGCCCCCTCCGCGCCGGATCTGCTGCGCCGCGCGCTCGATGCGCTGGCCGGCCGCGCCAGCCTCACCGCCGGCGCCTTCACCGCATGAGCGAGGAGCCGCGCCCCTTCGTCCTGGTCACCGGGCTTTCGGGGGCCGGCAAGGCCTCCATCCTGCGGGTGCTGGAAGATCTGGGCTTCGAGACGGTGGACAACCCGCCGCTCGCCATCCTGGACGCGTTGGTGCAGGAGGGCAGCGGCCCGATCGCCGCCGGCATTGATACGCGCACTCGCGGATTTGATCCGGCCAAGGCCATCGCCGCCATCGCAGGGCTGCGCCAGCGCCCGGAAATCTTCCCCAGCCTGGTCTATGCCACCGCCGAGGAGGAGGTGCTGCTGCGCCGCTTCACCGAGACGCGGCGCCGCCACCCGCTGGCGCCCGGCGGGCCGCTCGGCGCGCGCGTCCAGGATGGCATCGCGCGCGAGGCGGCGCTGCTCGCCCCCCTGCGCGAGGCGGCGGACCTCATCCTCGACACCTCTACCCTGCCCCTGCCCGAGCTGCGCCGCGTCATCGAGGCGCGCTTCCGGCCCGAGGGCGCGCCCGGGCTGAACATCAACCTGAAATCCTTCGGCTTCCCCCGGGGCCTGCCGCGCGAGGCGGACCTCGTCTTCGACCTGCGCTTCCTCGCCAACCCGCATTATGACGCGCTGCTGCGGCCGATGACCGGGCGGGACGCGGCCGTGGCCGAATATGTCGCGGCCGATCCGGAATTTCCCGGCTTCTGGACCCGGCTGATCGGATTCATCGAGCCGCTGCTGCCGCGTTACGTGGCCGAGGGCAAGAAATACCTCACCATCGCCATGGGTTGCACGGGTGGGCGCCATCGTTCCGTCTTCGTGGCCGAAAAAATGGCAGCCCATCTCCGCCAGCAGGGCTGGCGTGTGGATGTCGCGCATCGGGAACTGGGTCAGACGCCCGATATGGTGCTATCTGCAACCTCGACCCCTGTATCGGCGCCCCCCGCTCCCCCCATGCCACTTTCCGTGAATTCTGAAACATGATTGGTCTTGTGCTCGTCACCCATGGGCGGCTCGCGCTCGAATTGCGCCATGCGATGGAGCATGTGGTGGGGCCCCAGGCGGCCGTCGCCACCGTCTGCATCGGGCCCGAGGACGACATGGAAGGCCGCCGCGCCGATATCCGCGCCCGCATCGCCGATGTGGACCAGGGCGATGGCGTGGTGGTGCTGACCGACATCGCCGGCGGCACGCCCTCCAACCTCGCCTTCTCGCTGGCGGACCACAAGACGATCGAGGTGATCGCCGGGGTGAACCTTCCATTGCTGGTCAAGCTCGCCAAGATTCGTGGCAGCGAGCCCCTGGCCGAGGCGGTGGACCACGCCGCCAAGGCGGGCCGGAAATACATCACCGCCGCGAGTGATCTGGCAAATGGCCATGCGGCGCCCCAGATCACGGAGAAGCTCGGGCTGGACGCCGCGGAAACGCATGCGCCGGATCAGGGCAGGAACGGGAACGGAAACGCCGAATGAACGAGTGGCCCACGGAAGAAGCCGGCACGCCGCATCTGGCCTCGGCGGCGGAAACCCCGCCCGCCCCGGCCGATTGCAGCTGCGAGGGCGGCGGCGGCATGGTGTTGCGGCGCACCATCAAGATCATCAACAGCCGCGGGCTGCATGCCCGCGCCGCCGCCAAGCTGGTGGCCGTCGCTGAACGCTATTCCGCCTGCCTCAATGTCAGCCGCGCCGGGCAGAGCGTGCCCGCCTGCTCGATCATGGGGCTGATGATGCTGGGCGCCGGCCAGGGCAGCGAAGTGATGCTGGACGCCGAAGGTTGGGACGCGCGTGAGGCGCTGGACGCGGTGGCCGGGCTGATCGAAGCCGGCTTCCATGAAGACTGACGCCGCCCCAAAGGCCGAAGCCAGACCCGGCCGCCGCAACGGCAAGCCGGCGGAACAGCGCCTGGCCGGCATCGCCGTCTCGCCCGGCATCGTCATCGGCACCATCTACGACACGACCGAAGCGCCCGCCGAGGCGCCGCGCCGCGACATCACGGCCGAGGCGGTGGAGACCGAACGCCTCAAGCTGCATGACGCGGCCGCCCTTTCGCGCAAGCAGGTCTCCAAGCTCAAGACCCGCCTTTCCGTCCTGCCCGAGGAAGCGCAGGAGGAGCTGGAGCCGCTGCTCGATGCCTATATCCTCATGCTCGGCAATTCGCGGCTGCTGCGCGGGGCGCGCAAGCGCATCGGCGAGGAGCTGCTCTCGGCCGAGACCGCCGTGCAGGATGAGGCCGAGGCCATCGCCCAGGCCATCCTCGCCGCCAAGGGCGATGACAAGGCCGGGCTGAACCGCCGCGCCGGCGAAGTGCGGGAGATCGCCCGCCGCCTGTGCCGCAACCTGACGGCCACGCCGTTTCGCAGCCTCAAGGGCGTGCCCGCCGGCGCCATCCTGGTGGCCGATGAACTCACCCCGGCCGATGCCGCGCTGCTGGAGCCCGGCAAGATCGCCGCCGTCGCCACCGAGGAGGGCGGCGCCGATGGCCATACCGCCATCATGCTGCGCGCCCTCGGCATCCCCGCGATCCTGGGCTGCCATGGGCTGACCGCCGCTGCCCAGCGCGGCGACATGGCGATGCTGGATGGCGGGGCGGGGCTGATCGCGCTGCACCCCGATGCGACCACCCTCGCCCGCGCCAAGGAGGGCCTGGCCGCCCAGGCCAGGGAGCGCGCGCGCCTGGGCAAGCTGCGCCGCCTGCCGGCCGAGACGACCGATGGCCAGGTGGTGGAGCTACAGGCCAATCTGGAAATCCCGGCCGAATTGCCGCTGATCGCCCAGGCCGGCGCGCAGGGAATCGGCCTGCTGCGCACCGAATTCCTCTTCATGAACCGCGAGGACCTGCCGGACGAGGATGCCCAGGTGGAGGCCTATCGCGCCGTCATCGAGGCGATGGGCCAGGACCCCGTCACCATCCGCGTGCTGGATTGGGGCGGCGAGAAGGATATGGAGGCCCTGGCCGAGGGCGTGCCCGTCGCCACCGGGCCCAATCCGGCGCTGGGCCTGCGCGGGTTGCGCCTGCTGCTCAAGCGCCCCCATCTGCTGGAGGAGCAGTTCGCCGCCATCCTGCGCGTGGCGCATCTGGGCCAGGTCCGCATCCTGTTGCCCATGGTGACGGTGCCCTCCGAGGTGGCGCAGGCGCGCGAAATCTATGAGCGCGTCGCCCGCCGCCTGCGCCGCCGGGGTGAGCCGCTGCCCGAGAAGCTGCCCCCGCTCGGCGCCATGATCGAAACGCCGGGGGCGGCACTCGCCGCCGATGCCATCGCGCTGGAGGCGGATTTCTTCGCCATCGGCACCAATGACCTGACGATGTACACGCTGGCCGTGGACCGCGCCGAGATTGACGTGGCGCATCTCTATGACCCGCTGCACCCGGCCGTGCTGCGCCTGATGCAGTTCGCGACCGAGGCGGCACTCCGCCTGCGCATGCCGGTCAGTGTCTGCGGCGAGATGGCGGGGAATCCGAAGCTGGTGCCGTTGCTGCTGGGCCTCGGCCTGCGCAGCTTGTCCATGAATGCGGGCTCCATCCCGCGGGTGAAGCAGGCGGTGCGCAACCTGGATATTGACGATTGCGCGCGCTTCGCGCGGCGGGTGATGGAGCAGAGCGATCCGAAGCGGATCGCCGAGCTTGTCGAGGAATTCGCCGCCAAGAACCACGAGAAATAGCGCCGGCACGCGGGTTCGCGCGTATTGGCCGACGCGACGCTTGGGCAGGCGGCGCAAGCCTTGCGGCGCTCCTGCGGGTTGCGGCTTGCGCTGCCAGGAAAGCGGCTGAAAAGGGCAGGATGCAAGAGGGCTTTGCCCTCTCGCTCTCGCGCACCAAGAAACCAGCTTCCTGGACCCTCGACGGCACAAATCCCCGGATGAAGGTGCAGGAAACGCGTTTCCTGCCGGGGAGCCCGAGGGGCTGGCCCCTCGGTCCCATCACGCGCGCATCACGGCCGCCCGCTAAACTAGGCCCCCATTCACGTGCCAGACTTGGCCGGTGACGTAGCCGGCCTCCGGTGAGGCGATGAAATTCACCGCCGCCGCCACATCATCCGGCGTGCCCAGCCGGCCGAGCGGCACGCTGCGCGCCACCATCTCCCATTGCGCGGCCGTATAGGCCGCATGCGCGCCGGGATCCTTCTGGGTGAAGCCGGGGGCGATGGCATTCACCGTGACGCCCTGCTTCGCGAATTCCATGGCGAGCCCGCGCACCAGCGCCTCCACCCCCGCCTTCGCGGCCGATGTGGCCGGGAAGATCGTCACATCATGGCGAAAGGTATGCGCGACGAAGGAGGAGATCGCGATCATCCGCGCATCCCGCCCTTGGGCCAGCACCGGCATGGCCGCGCGCGCCAGGCGAATGAAGGCCCAGAGCACCGTATCGAAGGTCCGGGCCAACTGGGCGTCATCGGTCTGCAGCAGCGGCGTCTTGTCGGCGAAACCCGCATTGGCGACGACGACATCGAGCCCGCCAAACCGCGCCACAGCAGCCTCCACCAGGGCGGCGGGCGTCCCGGCTTCGGCAATGTCGCCGAGGATGATTTCCGCCAGCCCGCCCTTGGCGCGGATCGCCTGGGCGGTGTGTTCCGCGCCCGCGGCATTCTTGCGCGTATGCACGATGAAGGCGGTGCCGGGCCCCGCCATGCGCCGGCAGCAGGCCGCGCCAATGCCCGTGGCGGCCCCGGTGACAAGGATGATTCGCTCTGGCTTGGCCATTCTCTCACTCCAGGGGGCCGGGGTTCCATGCCGCCCGGATGGGCCTCCCCGGCGGGTGCGGGGCAGCGCCCCACGGACTTACTTGAGGCCCACCAATTGCCGGATGAGCTTCTTCGCAAAGGCAGATTGCGGCCGATCGAACAAACGCGCCAGCGCCCAGCGCCCGTTGCGCATCCGCGCCCGTGGGTTGCTGAACTCCCGAAATCCCGCCTCGCCATTGCGCCGTCCGAAGCCCGAGGCACCGACGCCGCCGAAACCCAGGCCCGGAATGGCCGCGTATTCCACCGCACGCCCGGTCACCAGCGCGCCGGATTTGCTGCCCTGGGCCACCAGCGCCTCCTCCAGGGAGGTGGCGCCGAACAGGTAGATCGCCAGCGGATGCGGCCTTTCGCGGATCCAGGCCAGCGCGTCCTCCAGCGTCGCGCATTCCTCCATGGCGAGGATGGGGCCGAAGATCTCCTCCTCCGCCAATCCGCCGCGCGCCAAGGCGAGGCCGATGGAATGCGGCCCCGGCTCCATCCAGGCGATGGTGGAGCCCTCGCTCAGCGCATCGAGCCGCGCCTGCTGCCGGGCGTTGATGACGGCGGTGCCCGTCTGGTTTACGCCACTGGCGCGCGCGGCGCGGGCGAAATCGGCGGCGCTGTGGCCGATCAGCAGCACCGTATCGGGCGCGATGCAGGTCTGCCCGGCATTGACGGCCTTGGCGACCAGGATATCCCGCGCGGCCCGCGTGAGGTCGGCACCCGGCAGCACCAGCGCCGGGCATTTCCCGCCCAGCTCCAGCGTCAGCGGCGTCAGATGCGCGGCGGCGGCGGCCATGACGCGGCGGCCCGTCTCGGTGCCGCCGGTGAAGACCAGGTGATCCCAGGGCTGGCCGGCGAAATCGCGCGCCACCTCGGCACCCCCCTGCACCACGCGGGCGATGCGCGGCCCCCAGGCCTCGGCCAGGATCGTCTCGATCAGGGCCGCCACGCGGGGTGCCGCCTCGGAAGGCTTGATCACCACGCGGTTGCCGGCGGCGATGGCGTCGATCGCGGGCATCAGCGCCAGCTGCAGCGGGTAGTTCCACGGCGCCATGATGCCGACGACGCCCTTGGGCACGCATTCGGTCCAGGCGCGCGCCGGGAAGAAGGGAAAGGGCACCGCCGCCCGGCGGGGCCTCGCCCAACGGCGCAGATGGCGGCGGGCGTGGTTGCAGGCATCGGCCACCAGCAGCACATCCGCGAGGAAGGTGTCCTCGGCGCTGCGCGCGCCGTAATCGGCCTGGGCGGCATCGGCCACCGCCTGGGCATGTTTCAGCACCACGCGCCGCAATTCGGCCAGCAGGGCGCGGCGCTGGCCCAGATCAGGCGCGCCATCCTCGGCCTCGGCGGCGCGCAGGGCCATCAGCGCGGTCTGGCTGGTCATGCCTGAATCTCCTGGGCCGCAATCTCCTGGGCGGCGGCCTGGCCGGAGCAGATCGCGGCCTCGATGGTGGCGGGCAGATGCGGCCAGGTCCAATCCCCGGCCAGCACGAGATTCGCCAGCGGGCGGCGCGGCGGCGTGGGGATCGGGCCGGGGCGCTGGCGTGGCGTGGCGCGGCGTTCCTTGATGACCCGGCAGGGGGGCGCCGCCTCCGGCCAATCGCCCGGCAGATGGAAGGCGCGGACGGCGCGCAGGATTTCCGACCAGGCGCGGGGGGCGAGTTCCGCCACATCCTGCTCGGCCTCGGCATCGCCGGCGCTGACGGTGACGGCGACCCCTTCGGGCCGCACCAGCACCCATTGGCACAGCGCGCCGAGCAGCCCCAGGAAGCGCACCGGCCCCGCCGGCCGATGCGCGAAATGCAGGTTCACGATGGGGGCGAAGGCCTCGGGCGCGGGCAGCCCGGGCAGCATCCGCTGCGCTTCCCAGGGCGGCAGGGCCAGCACCACGCGATCCGCCTCGCCCAGCAGCAGGTCATTCTCCTGGAAGGTCAGCGCCGTGGCGCGGCCATCCTTCACCTGGATGGCGCGCAGCCGGCTGCCCGGGCGATAGCTGCCACCAGCCGCGGCCAGCACGGCCAAGGCCGGTTCCACCAGATCCGGCCCCAGCCCCCGGCGCGCGACAAACAGCCGCGCGGCACCCGGCGCGCCCAGCCGGCGCAGCACCTGGCCCAGCCGATGGGTCGAGGCCTCGGCCGAGGGGGTGTTCAGCGCCGCGATGACCAGCGGGTCCACGAAGCCGCGCAGGAAATCGGGATGGGCGGCCATGGCCTCGGCGATGGTGCGGTCCTGGCCCAAGGGGCCAAAAGGCGGCAGCGCCATGGCCATCAGCGCCGCCACCCCGCGCCAGGACACCCCGGCCGGGCGGCGCGCGCCATTCCACCAACCGGCCGGCGAGAGTGCGACCATCCGGGCCGACCCATCGGCGACATCATAGACGGGCAGGCCATCGGGCTCGGGCTGCACCCAGTATTGCCGGGCGCCGATGGCATCCAGGAAGCCCAGCGCCGCCCTGTTGCAGCCGATCAGCGCATGGGTGCCGTTATCCGTGCCATCGGGCAGCGCGCGGGCACGGCCGCCGGCACCGGGCGTCGCCTCATGGAGGGTGACGGCATGGCCCTGGGTGGCCAGGGCATGGGCCGCGGCGAGGCCGGCCAGGCCGGCGCCGATGATGTGAATGTGATTCAAAAAAAGGGCCTCCGGCGGCTGGGGCCATTGGCCCCAGACCCCTTGAAGGAATGGGGTCTGGGGCCCGCGGCCCCAGCCGCCGGAGGCATGCTTTCCTTCACTTCCCCGTCACCGCAAACACCGCCATCCGAAACTTCTCCGCGCGCGTCATCCGCGCGCGCGGCCGCGCCCCCGCCCAGCCGCGCCGCAGCATGTGGTCCAGGATGCGGCGATACCCCCACATCATCACCCGCGCCGGCCGCAGCGCCTCGATGTCGTAGCGCGGCAATTCCGCCTCTGCGCGGAAGAAGCCGCCCACGGCGCGGCCGGCCAATTCCTTGCAGATGCCGGCAAAGGCCGGGTGCGTCACGATGGAAGCCGCCGGCCCATCGGGAATGCCGGCCTTGGCGAGCACCGAGAGCGGGATATAGACGCGGTCCCGCAGCGCATCCTCATCCACGTCGCGCAGGATGTTCGTCAGCTGGAAGGTGTGGCCCAAGGCGAGGCCCCAGGCCTCGGCGCGGGGCTCGCCAAAGATGCGGACCGACATGGCGCCCACGCTGCCGGCCACGCGCCGGCAATAGAGATCCAGGGCCGCTTCATCCGGCAGGCGCAGATGGTCCGCGGCATCGGTCTCCATGCCGGCCACCATCGCCTCGCATTCCGCCAGCGGGATGTCGAAGGCCTCGCGCGCCAGGAGAAGCTCGCGGGAGAGGGCGCAATCGGGCAGGGTCAGCTTGCCACGCCAGGCTTCCAGCAGCCGGCGCTTCTCGCTCTCCGGCATGGCCCCATCGGCAATGTCATCAACCACGCGGCAAAAGGCATAGACGGCCCAGAGTGCGCGCCGCCGCTCGCCCTTCAGCGTCGCCATGCCGCGCGCGAAGGAGGAGCCGGCGCGGCTGACGCGCGTGGCGACGATCACGGGGTCGGTCGGGCCGAGGAAGGGGGCCGCCAGCAATTCCCGCGCGAAATCGGGCTTGCCGAGTGCCACGCGCCCCAGCACCGGATCGGCCGCGCGGAGCTTCGCCAGCAGCCGCCGCGCAAGGCCGATGGTCATGGCGGACTGGATGGCCAGGCGGCGCGCGGTGCACAGGCGCGGCAGCGCGGCCGCACGGTCCAGCAACTCCTCCACGCGGTCCAGCGCGGCATCGAGGATATCGCGGCGATGCGGGTTGCCCGGCTCGAAGAAGGCGGCCTCGCCGCCGGCCAGCGCCAGCCAGGATTGCGGCAGATAGACGCGGTCCAGCTTTTCGCGGTCCGGCACCAGGTCCTGGATGTGGTTCAGGATCTGCAGCGCGGTGCAGAGGCCATCGGCCGCGCGCAGCGCCGCCTCGCCCTCGGTGCCGTGCAGACGCAGCAGCATGCGCCCCACCGGATCGGCGCTGCGGCGGCAGTAATCCTCCAGCGCGGGCCAATCGGCATAGCGCGCCTGCTGCGAATCCTGCCGGAAGGCGGAGAGCATGAGGCGGGCTTCGTCGGTGCCCACGCCCAGCGCCTGCATGCGCGCCCCCTCCTCCAGGCTGGTGCGCGGATCATCCAGCGCGGCTTCCATCGCATCCAGCCGGGCCAGCTTTTCGGCCGATGAGAGGCTTTCGCTGTCGGCAATGTCATCGGCCATGCGGACGAAGCGGTAGAAGGCCATGACCTTCGCCCGCACCGGCTTCGCCAGGATCAGCGAGGCGGTGGGGAAGTTCTCCGTATCATGGTCACGATTGGGCGCGCCGGGCGCCTGCACCTTTGTCATGCTTCCTTTGTGGCGGGTGTCGCGGCCGCTTTCCAGCCCATGCGATGCGCCGATTGATGATTGGCGGCGCCGATGGTTCCGAAAGGGACCATTGTCTTGCAGGGCCGGCCCGGCTTCCGCCAATCTCAAGCGGTCCAAGGAGATCCCGCCATGACATCGCGACCCAGCGCGTTGCCCGCCATTCTTGCCTTCTGCCTCCCCCTCGCCGCCCCCCTGGCCCTCGCCCTCCCCCTGGCGGCGCCGGCCGCAGCGCAGAGCATGCACAGCTGGCCCCTCTCATCGGTCAGCGTCACCCAGCGCCCGGGCAATGGCTGCCAGCCGGGCATTGTTTCCATCAGTGCCTTCCCGGGCGCGCAGCGCGTGGAGGTGCGGCTCAACAATCCGGTGGCGGGCAGCATCACCGCTACGCTCGAATTGAACATCCGGCAGGGTGGGCAGGTGCTGGCCTATCGCGGGAGCGACAATCTGCCCCGGGGCACCGGGGCGATCCAGCCCGCAGGCCCCGTCGTGCCGGCCAATCTGGCGGGCAGCACGGTGGAGCTTTCCGTCACCTATTGCATGGTCTATCCGCCGGCCCCGCCGCCGCCGGTGACGCGATAGGGCATCATCCGTTCAACCGGCCGCGGTTGGACGGATCAGGCGATCCGGTGCGCCCGGCGCCGCGCGAGCCAACCGCGCCGCGGCGGCGGGAGCACGCGGCATGCCGCGCGTCACGCCTTGGCCGGCGCATAGGCGCGGCCTTTCCACCCGGCCGGATAGCCCAGCATGGAGCGCACCAGCGCCGTCCATTGGATGGCCAGCGCCACCAGCACCGTGAGCGGATGCAGCGGCACGGTCCACCAGGGCTCACCCGTGCGCCAGGTGACGGCGGCGCGCAGCGCGAACATGAGGAAGATGGTCAGCATCGCCTCGCCAGCCGGCAGCAGCGCCCAGGGCCAGAGATGCCCGCCGGCCAGCAGCACGGTCCAGATCGGCAGGCCGATGGGGGTGGCCATCCCCTCGCGCGCATTCTTGATGAAGCCGCCCCAGGCATGGGCGAAACCCTCATACATGCGGCAGGTGGCCAGCGGCGTGCCGTCCACGATCTCGGTGTCATGGCCCTTTTCGCGGAAGCGCCGCGCCAGGGCGATGCCGTCATGCAGCACGCCCTTGATGGCGCCATGCCCGCCGATCGCCTCATAGGCGCGGCGCTCGACGAGGATGAGCTGCCCACAGGCGGCGGCAAGGCTGGGCTTGCGCTGGTTGGAACGCCCACCGAAGGGCAGGTAGCAGATCAGCAGGAAGTTGATGAAGGGCACGGTCAACCCCTCGCCCAGGCCCTTGATGATCTGGCGCGGCACGCCGCTCACCATCGCGATGCTCTGGACTTCGGCATGCGCGGCCATGGCGGCGGCGGCATGCGGTGCCAAGCGCACATCAGCGTCAATGAACAGGAAATGCGTGCCCGTCGCGGCCTCGGCCAGGCGGGCGCAGGCATGCACCTTGCCGGTCCAGCCGGGCGGCAGGGAGGGCGCCTGCACCAGCCGCACCCGCCCATCCCGCGCCGCATGGGCGCGCACGATCTCGGCCGTGGCATCGCTGCTGCCATCATCCATCACCACCACCTCGACCTCGCAGCCGGTCGAGGCCAGCGCCGCATCCAGGCAGGCGCCGATATTGGCGGCCTCATTGCGCGCCGGAATCAGGATCGAGACGCGGGTCGGCGCAAGCGGCTGCCCGCCCAGCCGCGCCATGCGCCGCAGATTGATGATCCCGAACAGCACGGGCATCAGCGCCAAGGCCAGCGCGAAATGGGCGTATTCCATCAAACTCCTCGTCTGCTGCGGGGATCATGCTGCGGCGTGTGGTCCTCACCACGGATCATGGCCCGAAAATACTGCCATGCGCCATAGAGACCCCCCATTCCCTGCTTGCCATCCACCACAATCCGGAATCGTTCCGGTTCACGACTGATGGCGTCCAGCGCCAGGCGGTCCATCGTTTCGGTCATCGCCGCCCGGATTCGCTCGGTCCGCGCCTCGCGGTCCAGCAGCGCCAGCTCGCGGGCCTCCATCGGCGGCCCGAAGGCGATCAGCGTCTCGCCACGCTTTTCCGTCCAGTGCAGATACTCGACGGCGAGTGGCAGGATCACGGCATCGGGCGCGATTTCAGCGAGGCGCGTGACACCAGGCGCCAGCGGCACCGGCCGCTCCCTGGGGTCGGCGAAGCGGCCGGGCGCGTTCATCCAGAGCATGTGGTCGGGGTTGCGCAGCACGTCGCCCGCGGTGCGCAGGAAGCGCACGGCCCCACGCGGCGAATTCTGCTCGACGCCGAACACGCCGAGGCGTTTCATGAAGGCGTATTTTTCCAGCGCTGCCGCGTCCATCGGCGTGAAGCCCGGCCGCTCCAGGAAGAAGCGGCGCATCAGCAGCATGAACAGCACGCCATCCCACCAGCCCGGATGGTTGGCGAGGATGATGGCAGGCCGCCCGGGGGGGCATTGCGGCTCCCCCCAATGGGCCACCCGCAAGGCCGAGAAGCTGGCGGAAAAGGTGCGCGTGAAGGCCAGGTTGAAGAAGGCCATCATGCGCTCGGAGCGCAAGGCGACGGGCGAGACCACCTCATCCGCCGCCATGGGAAATCAGGCGCCGACGAGTTCGGACTCGCGCCGACCGGCGAGTTCCGCGGCCGCACTCATCCCCTTGCCGCCCAGATCCTGGTCCAGGCTGTCCGCCGCGATCCAGCCCGACATCATCACCATGGGCATGCCAGGCCCCGGATGGGCGGCGCCGCCGGCCAGATAGAGCCCCTTCACCTGGCGCGAGCGGTTGCCCGGCTTGAAGGCGCCCAGCCAGGAACCGTGCGACGCGAGGCCATAGATGGCGCCATCCAGCACGCGGTAGCGGTTGTGGATATCCACCGGCGTCAGCCGCTGCTCCACCACGATATTCTCCTCGATGTCGTCGAGGCCGGCGGTGCGCTTCAGCTTGTCGAGGATGGTCTGGCGATAGCCGGGGAACAGCTGGTCCCAGTCATGGTGCGGGCGCAGATGCGGCGTGTGCACCAGCGCATAAAGGGCCTCGCCACCCGGGGGCGCGCTCTCGGGATCGGTGCCGGCGGTGGCGGCGAGATAGACGGTGGGGTCGGGGGCCGGCTGGCCCTTCTTGTAGATGGCGTCGAACTCCTCGCCCGCATCGCGCGAGAAGACGAAGCAATGATGCGCCAGATGCTCGTAGCGCTTCTTCAGGCCCATATAGAGCACGACGCCGCTGCAGGCGGGCTCGAAGCCCTTCTTCGCATAGGCCTCGCCGGTGCTGCCGCCGACCAGCTCCTTGTAGGTGCGGATGGCGTCCATGTTGGAGATCACGGCATCGCAGGCGATGCGCTCGCCGGTGGCGAGCTTCACGGCCTTGATGGCGCCATTCTCGATGTCAAAGCCGGTCACGTCGCAGGAGGGGCGCAGATCGGCGCCGAGATCCCCGGCGAGCTTGGCCAGCCCCTCGGCCACGGCACGCGTGCCGCCGACGGGATACCAGACGCCCTCGCTCGCCTGCATGTCGCCGATCGAGGCGAGGACGGCGGGGGCGAGATAGGGGTTGCTGCCGACATATTGGCAGAAATGGTCCAGCATCTGCGCCAGCCGCTCATCCGGCACATGGCCGCGGATCACCTTGGCCACGGTCTGGCCCATGCGCAGGCTCAGCACATCCTTCAGCGTGTTCGGATTGAGGTTGGCCTTCATGTCCAGCGTGTCGGTGATGCCCTCCACCGACTTCCAGAAGAAGAACTTCTCCGACACACCATGCAGGTGCTTGGCCACGCGCTGGAACTTGCGGTAGCCGTCGCCCAGGCCACGGCCGGGGGCGAATTCATCCATCAGCTTCGCCATCACGTCCACATCGGCCATCAGGTCGATGCGGCTGCCATCCTCGAAGAAGCAGCGCCATTGCGGGTCCAGCCGGATCAGCGGCAATTCCTTCGCCTGGTCGCGCCCCGCCTCGGCGAAGATGCGGCGCAGCACGCGCGGCACGGTGAGGATGGTGGGGCCCATGTCGAAACGGAATTTGCCCGACCCGTCCGGCGCATCGAGGAACAGCTGCGCGGCCTTGCCACCGAGCCAGGGGTTCTTGTCCAGCAGCGTGACCTTGTGGCCACGCGCGGCGGCGGTGCAGGCAGCGGCGAGGCCGCCGAGGCCGGCGCCAACAACAACGACATGCGACGTCATGGTCAAATCTCCGTGGCGGGCGTCAGGGCCGGCTGGGGCGTCAACGCCAGGTCTTCCTGGATCAGGCGCGCGGTGATGCGCGCACCCTCATAAATCACCGGCAGGCCGGAGCCCGGATGCGTGCCGCCACCCACCAGATAGAGCCCCTGGGTGTCATTGAAGCGGTTGCGCGGCCGGAAGCTCAGCATCTGCATCAGGTCATGGCTGAGGTTGAAGGTGGCGCCATACCCCACCGAGAATTCATCCTGCCAATCCTGCGGGGAGACGACGCGCTCATAGCGGATGCGGGATTCGATATCATGCAGCCCCAGCGTCTTCAGCCGCTGGATGGCGATGTCGCGGTAGCGCGGCCCTTCGACGCTCCAATCCGCCCCGTGGCGCAGATTGGGCACGGGCACCAGCATGTACAGCGCCGAATGCCCGGCCGGCGCCAGGCTCGGATCGGTCACGCAGGGGTTCTGCACATAAAGGCTCGGCACATCCGGCAATTCGCCGCTTTCGATCTGGTGGATGTTGCGCTGGTATTCCTCGGCCAGGAGCACATTGTGGTGCGCGAGATCGGGGTATGTCCCCTCAATGCCGAGATAGAGCATGAAGGTCGAGCAGGAATAGCGCGACTTCTCGATCTTCTGGTCGGACCAGGCCTTGCGGATGGAATTGGGCACGAGCTTGGGCACGGCATGCGCGAAATCGCCGTTCAGCACCACGGAATCGGCCGCGATGTGCTGGCCACCAACCTCGACGCCGACGGCGCGGCGGCCGGCGAAGGTGATCTTGTCCACGGGCGTGTTCAGGCGGATTTCGACGCCCAGGCGCTCGGCCACGCGGGCCATGGCGTCGCTAACGGCGCCGCAGCCGCCGCGCGGGTGATACACGCCGTATTCATATTCCAGGAAGCTCAGGATGGTGAAGAGCGAGGGGCATTTGAACGGCGACATGCCGAGGTATTTGGTCTGGAAGCTGAAGGCGAGGCGCGTGCGCGGATCCTTGAAGTAGCGCTTCAGATCCTGGTCCACCTGCTTGTGCGGGCGCAGTTGCGGGATGCTCTTGAGGATATCCACGCCGACCATGTCGGCATTGGAGAGGAAGGGCCGCTCCAGGAAGGGCCGGAACACGGCCAGCTTCTCGCGGTTTTCGGTCATGAAGCGGCGCACGCCCGCCACATCGCCCGGCGCGAAGCTGCCGATATTTCGCTCCATCTGATCGAGGTCACCCGTCGCATCAATCGTGATGTTGGGCTGGCCCTCGAAGATCAGGCGGTATTGCGGATCGAGGCGGATCAGATCCACCTCCTCCTCCAGCCGCGCGCCGCAGGCCTCGAAGATTTCCTTGAGGATGCGGGGATAGAGGAAGAAGGTCGGCCCCAGGTCGAATTTATACCCCTCGGGCGAGGTCAGGGTGCGGGTGCGACCGCCCACCACGCCATCCTTCTCGAACAGGGTCACCTTGGCGCCGGAGGCGGCCAATTGCATCGCGGCCGCAAGTCCCCCGGGGCCGGCGCCAATGACGGCGACATGCGGGCGCGAGCGGCGGGGCGAAGGGGAGGAAAGAGGTGCGTTCATGCCTGTTGAGTGTCTTGTGATCGGGACAAGATGCTGCGTTGCGTCAATCGCGCAAGTCCCTGTGTCCTGGAAGTCCGGGCGCTTGGCCCCGAATTGTGGCGTTTTGGCGACATGCCGGTCACTCAGGCCGGGATCAGTGCCAGCACCTCCGCCGCCCCGGTGACCTCGGCCGCATGGGCCTGGGCGCGGGGCAGCAGGCGGGTCCGGTAGAATTCGGCGATGGGGGCATAGCGCGCATCCAGCCGGGCGGCGCGGGCCAGCAGGGCCGCCCCCAGCACCCAGCCGCAAGCCTCCAGATAGGCCGAGGCACTGGCCGCCACCTCCTCCGCGGGGGCAGCGAGAATCCAGCGGGTAGCCGCCTCCAGCGCATCCAACGCGGGGCCGAGCCGCGCATCCGTGGCGCGCGCTTCGGCCAGCATGCGGCGCAGCAGCGCCCCCTGGTCACGCGGCAATTTGCGGGTGACGAGGTCCAGCGCCTGGATGCCGTTGGTGCCCTCATAGATCGGCGCGATCCGCGAATCGCGCAGCACCTGCGCCGCACCGCTGCCCTCCACGAAGCCCATGCCGCCATGCACCTGCACGCCCAGATTGGCCGCCTCCACGCCCCGATCGGTGCACCAGGCCTTCACGATGGGGGTGAGCAAGGCGAGCTTCGCCTCAGCCTCGGTGTCGCCCTGCTTCGCGTGATCCGCCGCGATCACCGCCTCATAGGCGAGGAAGCGCCCGGCCAGCGTCATGGCCCGCATCTCGGCCAGCATGCGCGCCACATCCGGGTGGCGGGCGATGGGCCGCCCCCCCTGGATGCGATCCGCCGCATAGGCTTGGGCCAGATGCAGCGCGCGCGCGCCCACGGCCACACCTTCGACGCCGACCTGGAGGCGCGCATTGTTCATCAGCGCGAACATGGCCGGCAGGCCGCGATGCGGCTCATGGATCAACTCGGCCACGGCGCCTTCGAACAGCATGGTGCAGGTGGGCGAGCCATGGATGCCGAGCTTGTGCTCGATGCCGCCGCAACGCAGGGCATTCAGCGTGCCATCCGGCAGGATCGTCGGCGTGGCAAAAAGGCTGATCCCGCGCGAGCCGGGGGGTGCATCCGGCAGCCGCGCCAGCACGAAATGCAGCGTATTGGCGGCCAGGTCATTGGCGCCATAGGTGATGTAGATCTTCTGGCCATGCAGCGCGTAGCGGCCATCGCCCAATGGTTCCGCGCGCGTCCGCACCGTCGAGAGATCACTGCCCGCCTGCGGCTCGGTCAGGCACATGGTGCCGTTCCAGCGCCCGCTGATCAGCTCCGGCAGCCATTTCGCCGATTGCGCGGGCGTGCCGTATTTCTCCAGCACCTCGATCGTGCCGCAGGTCAGCAGCGGGCAGAGCGAAAACGCCATGTCGGCGGTCGCCAACAACTCCGACATCGCGGTCCAGAGGGCGAAGGGCAGGCCCTGCCCGCCATGCTCCTCACCGGCCGCAACCCCCTGCCAGCCGGCCTCGACCCAGGCGGCATAGGCCGCGCGATAGCCGGGCGGGCAGGTCACCGCGCCATCCGCGAAACGCGCGCCGATGCGGTCCGCTTCCAGCCGCCCGGGCTCGATCACGCCTTCGGTGAATTTGCGCATCTCCTCCAGCAGGGCGGCGATGTCATCCTCGCCCAGGCCGCAATCCGGCAGGGCGTGCAGCCGGGTCAGGGCGAAGAGGATGTCTTCGGTTTGCGTCGTGCTCATGCGGGGATCACCTCATCGCCGGCGGCCCAGGCGGGCAGGCGCGCGGCCGTTTCGGGCTGGGCGATGGCCTGGGCCAGGCGCTCGCCCAGCACCGCGCCGAATTTGAAGCCATGGCCGGAAAAGCCGGACATCACCCAGGCGCGCGGCGCCAGGGGCTCGATCACGAAGCGCTCATCCGGCTCCACGTCGTAAAAGCAGGTGGCGGAACCCAGGCGCGCGAAGCCCTCGATGCCCGGGACGCGCTTGCGGGCGAGGGCCAGGATGCGCTCCACCTCACGGCTGTCGGGCGTGCGGTCATCATCCGGATGGCCCTGGCGGGAGAAGCTGTGATCGCCGATCTTGATCGGCGTGCCGGCCACGGGCGGCACCAGATAGAAGCCGCCCTCGGCCGCGAGGTCGAGCAGCATGGGCGCCTGCTTCCAGGCCGCGGACGGCGCATCCAGCCGCACCACCACCTGGCGCGAGGGGGTGACGCGCCGCGCCACCTCGGGCAGCAGGCGCGGAATCCAGGGGCCGGCCGCCACCACCAGCAGATCGGCCGAGCGCGCGGCCCCACCTTCCAGCGTCACCATCGCCCGCGCCGGATCGAGCTGCGTGGCGCGGGCCACTTCGATGACGGCGCCCTGCGCCTCCACATGCCGCGCAAGGGCGGCCACGATGCGCTCGGCCAGCAGCACGCCGCCGGCGGGGCAGAAGAAGGCATCGGTGATGCCCTCGCCCGAGAGATAGGGGAAGCGCGCGGCCACCTGGGCCGCGGTCAGATCCTCATGCGCGCGGCCATCCGCGCGCAGGGCGGCCCGCGTCTGCCGCACCCAGTCGCCCGCCGTGTCATCCAGCGCCAGCACGCCGGTCTGGATGTGCAGCACTTCGCCCAGATCCACCCAAAGGCGGTCCCAGGCGGCATAGGCCTCATCCACCATCCGCATGTAGCCGCGCTGGGTGCCATAGGCGTGGCGGATCAGGCGGTGGTGATCCACCGAGGCGCCGGCCGGGTTGGGTGGTGGCACCTGGTCCAGGACATGCACGGCAAAGCCCTGCCGGAGCAGCGCCCAGGCCGTGCACAGCCCCATGATGCCAGCGCCGAGGATCAGGATTTTCGGGCGTGTTTCCATGCCCCCATCCTGCCCTTTCCCGGCCAGCGCGGGAAGCGGCGGTTGCGGGGGGGGCGGGCGCGTGCCAGCCTCATCCGCGAGGAACGCCGCGCCACGCTTCGAAGGAGCCTGATCCATGCATCGCCGTGACCTTCTGGCGGCGGGCGCCGCCCTCGCCGCCGCCCCCGCCGCGCAAGCGCAAACCACACCCGCGCCCACCACGCTGCGCGTCGGCATGACCGTGGCGGACATCCCCTTCACCACCGGCCAGCCGAGCCAGGGTGCGGAAGGCAACCGCTTCCTCGGCTACACCCTGTATGACCCGCTGATCGCCTGGGACCTGACCCGCGCCGACCGCGCCGCCTCGCTCCGGCCGAGCCTCGCCGAATCCTGGGCGGTGGATGGCGAGAACAAGAAGCTCTGGATCTTCCGCATCCGCCCCGGCGTGCGCTTCCATGACGGCTCCGCCTTCACCGCGGAATCCGTCGCCTGGAACCTCGGCAAGCTGCTCGACCGTGACGCCCCGCAATTCGACCGCGCGCAATCCGCCCAGGGCAGCCTCTATGCCGGCAATATCGAGCGCTGGCGCGTGCGCGACCCGATGACCATCGAGATCGAGACCAAGGCGGTGGACGCCGTCTTCCCCTATCTCATGGCCAATCTGTTCTACTCCTCGCCCGCCCGCTTCGAGGAGCTGGGCCGCAACTGGGAGCGCTTCGCGCAGCGCCCCTCCGGCACCGGCCCCTACATCGCCGACCGCTTCGTGCCGCGGGAGCGGCTGGAGCTGGTCCGCAATTCCGGGCATTTCGACCGCTCGCGCATTCCGCAGCATGACCGGCTGGCGCTGATCCCCATGCCGGACGCGCTGACGCGCGTGGCCGCCCTGCTCTCCAACCAGGTGGATTTCATCGAGGCCCCGCCGCCCGATGCGGTGCCGCGCATCCGCGCCGCCGGGCACCAGGTGGTGACCAATGCTTATCCGCATATCTGGTGCCACCAGCTCTCCTATGTCGAAGGTTCGCCCTTCCGCGATCTTCGCGTGCGGCAGGCCGCGAATCTGGCGATTGACCGCGGCGGGCTCGTGCAGATGCTGGGCGGCCTCGCGCTGCCGGCCAAGGGCATGGTGACCGAGGGGCATCCCTGGTTCGGCAGCCCGACCTTCCAGATCGGCTTCGATCCGGACCGCGCCCGCCGCCTCCTGGCTGAGGCGGGCTTCAGCCGGGCCAACCCTGTGCGCACCAAATTCATCGTGGCCCCCACCGGCTCGGGCCAGATGCAGCCCATGCCGATGAACGAGGCGATCCAGCAGAATTTCCGCGATGTCGGGATCGAGCTGGAATTCGAGGTGATGGACTGGGAGGCACTGCGCGGCCGCCGCCGTGCGGGAGCCGAGGCGCCGGAGAATCGCGGCCTGCACGCCAACAACAACTCCTGGGCCTTCTGGGACCCCGATATCGGCCTGCTCGGCCCGGCCTATGGCGCGGGCCGCATCCGCGGCGGCTTCAACTGGGGCAATTACCAGGACCCAGAGGCCGATGCGCTCATCGTCGAAGCGCGCAACACCTTCGAGATCGAGGCGCAGAACCGCGTCCTGGCGAGGCTGCACAGCCGCCTGGTGGACCAGGCGATGTGGCTCTGGGTGGTGCATGACACCAATCCGCGCGGCCTGTCCCGCCGCGTCAAGAACTTCACCCAGGCGCAAAGCTGGATGCAGGATCTGACGCCGATCCGCATGGAGGGCTGAGGGGCAGCCCTTCGCGCCAGATCGTTTTGCGGGCAGTATCCGGGGCGTCTCTCCAGGAGGAAACGCCCCATGAAACTGCTCCGCTACGGCCCCAAGGGCCAGGAAAAGCCCGGAATGCTCGATGCATCCGGCACCATCCGCGATCTTTCGGGCGTCATCCCCGATGTGAATGGCGCGGCCCTCGCCCCCGGCGTGCTCACCAAGCTCGCCGCCATGGACCCGGCGACGCTGCCGGCCGTCACGGGTTCGCCGCGCATCGGCTCCTGCGTCACGGGCATGACGAACCTGATCTGCATCGGCCTGAACTACGCCGACCACGCGGCCGAGACGGGGGCCGCCGTGCCGAAGGAGCCCATCGTCTTCATCAAGTCGCTCGGCGCGCTGAACGGCCCTTATGACGACATCATCATCCCCAAGAACTCGGTGAAGACCGATTGGGAATGCGAACTCTGCATCGTCATCGGCACCACCGCCCGCTACGTGACGGAGGAGGCCGCGATGGACCACGTGGCCGGCTTCGCCGTCGGCAATGACGTGAGCGAGCGCGAATGGCAGGCCGAACGCGGCCCGACCTGGGACAAGGGCAAGGGCTTCGAGACCTTCGGCCCGCTCGGCCCCTGGATGGTCACGAAGGATGAGGTGCCCGACCCGCAGAACCTGCGCATGTGGGCCGATGTGGATGGCGTGCGCCAGCAGGATGGCAGCACCAAGACCATGATCTTCGGCGTGAAGACGCTGGTCAGCTACGTCAGCCAGTGCATCACGCTGTTCCCGGGCGATGTGATCTTCACCGGGACACCGCCTGGCGTCGGCCTCGGCAAGAAGCCGACACCCTGGTTCCTCAAGGCCGGGCAGGAAGTGCGCGTCGGCGTGGAGGGCCTGGGCGAGCAGGTCACCCGCACCGTCGCCTATCAGGGCTGAGCGGATGGCGGGGCCCGCGCGCGTGATCCTGCAGATGGATTTCGCCACGGCCCCGCCGCCCTATCCGGCGCCGGGGGCAGAGCGCAACGCGCTGCTCCGCCCCCTCGCGCAGACCATCGCGGAGGAGACGCCCGGCCTCGTCTGGAAAATCTGGACGGAGGATGCGGCGGCCGGCCGCGCCGGCGGGCTCTATGCCTTCACGACGCGCGCCCATGCCGAGGCCTATCAGGCCATGCACAGCGCCCGCGTGGCGGCCCGCGGCGCGAGCGACATCCGCGCCGTCCTCTGGGACATCAATGCCGAGCTTTCGGCCATCACCCGCGGTGTGCCGGACGCGGCGTGAGGGCGGCGGCCGTCTTGCGCGAAACCCCTCCCTTGCCTTTGATGTCCCATGAATCCGGAGGCCGAGATGGAAGTTGGTGAAAGCTGCGTGGTGCTGAATCGCGGCGCCTCGCTCCAGGGCGCGGATGCGGGCATCGGCCGCGCCGTGCTGCTGACGGGCAATCCGCGCGGCGGCACCACCTTCGTCGCCAGCGTGGCGCATCACCTGGGCATCCCCCTCGGCAAGGACACGCCGCGCTATGAGGACCGCACGCTGCGCTTCCTGCTGCGCGGCGAGGAACCGGATGAAGGCCATGTGCGCCTGACCGAGACCATCCGCGCGCGGGAAGCGGCGCATCCGCTCTGGGGCTGGAAGCTGCCCGCCATCGTCGAGCATTTCGATGTGGTGGACCGCCTGGTCCGCCGGCCGATCTATGTGATGGTCTTCAAGGACCCGCTCTCCATCGCCATGCGCAAGGTCAATCGCGGTGATCCGGAGCTGGTGGGGGGCATGATGGCCTCCATCCTCTACGCCCAGCGCATGGTGCAATTCCTGGCCGGGACGGAGCGGGAATGCGTGCTGGTCTCCTTCGACAAGGCGATCCGCAAGCAGGGCGACTTCATCCGCACCCTGGCCAGCGTGGCCGGCATCCCCGTGACCGATGCGCGCGTGGCCGAGATCGAAGCCGCGGTGCGGGCCGACAGCCTGCTCTATGACCGCAAGAAACCCGCTGCCCCGCCACTCGCCACCGGCGCGGAGCTTGCCGCGGCCAAGGCGGAGCGCAAGCGGCGCAGGCGGGAAGCGGCCCAGGGCTGAGGCGCGATCTCTTGCCTTGGGGTGGCTTCGAGGAGGAAGGGGCGCTGCCCCTTCACCCCGGCAGGAAACTCGTTTCCTGCACCTTCGTTAGTCTGACTCGGGCGGGATGACGTTGGTGCGGAGGCCGCGGACCAGGACGTCGCGCATCGTTTCGGCCGATTTCAGGCGGATGTCGTCCCAGGCTTCGGGGCTGTGGAAGGCGACGTGGGGCATGATCACCAGGCGGCCCATCAGCCAGGGCTCGCGCGCGCGATAGGCGGCGAGCAGGGCCGGAATGGGCTCGACCGGGGGTTCGACCGGGATCACATCCAGGCCAGCGCCGGCCAGGTGGCCGGAACGCAGCGCGCCCTCCAGCGCGTCCATATCCAGGATGGGGCCGCGCGCGGTGTTCACCACCACGGCATCCTGAGGCAGCAGCGCCAATTCCCGCGCCCCCACCAGGCCGCGCGTGTTGCGCGTCAGCGGGCAATGGATGGAAAGCACATCGGATTGCGCCATCAGCGCATCCAGGCTCTCCACCCGCTCCACGCCGATGGCGCGGTCCGCGCCATTGGGCAAGGCCGGGTCGAAAAACAGCACCTTGAAGCCGAGCGCCTTGGCCCGCAGCGCCACCGCCGTGCCGATGCGCCCGAGGCCGAGAATGCCGAAGCGCTGCACCTCGAAGCGGCGGACGATGCGGTTGGGCAGGACGCCCCATGGCGCGGGCGGCGTGCCGCGCTGCGCGTCATGATGCAGAACGAGGCCGCGGCGGAGCGAGACGGCGAGCGCGATGGCGGTATCCGCCACCTCCTGCGTGCCGTAATCGGGCACGTTGCAGACGATGATGCCGCGCTCGGCGCAATAGGCGCGGTCCACGCGGTCATAGCCGACACCCATGCGGATCACGACCTTGAGCTTGGGGAATTTCGCCAGCGCCTCCTTCGGGACGGCGAGGCGCAGCGTCATCAGGCCATCGGCCTGGGCGCAGAGCTCATCCGGGAGTTCGATCAGGGCCTTTTTGGCGTTGCCCTGGAGGATGCGGACGGTGTCGCCCATCACGCGCTGTTCCAGCAGCGTGTCGGGGTAGAGGGATTCGGGTTCGAGGACGGTGAGTTTTTCTTGCATGCGGCGAGGCTAGCCAGGGGTGGGGCGGGTGCCTAGCCGGGTGGGTTAGTATTGCGCCTTCAAAGGCTTCACGCCGGCCTCGGCGCAACGCTCTTCGATACGTCGCAGTGCGGCGCGCTTCTCGGCGGTGCGCCGGGCGCCCTTGTTTTGTAGGGCTTCCCTCATCTCGGCCGTGAACACAAGGCCCTGTTGCTTCGCCCGGGCGTCCCTTCGGGCCAGGAAGTCGGACAGGCTGGTGGTGCGCATCGCCGCCTCCTTAATCCAGCGCCAGCAGGGAGATATCCCCACCTTCGTCTTGAACGCGCTTTCGCAGATAGGGTTGGTCAATCTCCTCCGCAAGCGAAAGCAGCAGCCGCGCTTGCAGAAGCATGCTGTCATCCGTCGGGCTCGCCACCGCGTATTGCCCGAGCCGATCGGCGATCAGGTCTTCCACCGGCGGCAAGGCAAAAGACGATCCGGACTCCGTGGTCAAGAACCGGATGCGCGTCCTCTCGCATCGGCCATCAAACAATTGGCCACTGACGATTTGCACGCCATAGCAGGCCACTTCCGGGAGATACCAGAAATTCTTGAGATACCCGATCTGATCTTCGCGAATGAACCCAACCTCTTCGAGGAACGAACGAAAGGCTCCAGCATCCGTGACATGCACGTCGAAGTCGCCCGTGCTGTAGGCCCCGCCCGTGTAAAGCTCGACGGCGGCCCCGCCGACGAGGACAGCGGATTCACCCGTTTTCCGGCGCAGCGCCTCAAAGGCGTCAGCCAGTTTCTGCAAGACCAGCAGGAAATCGTCCGGTAGCGCCATGCCTTACATCGTCGCCCCCAACACCCAGGGCGCAAACTCCGCATCCCCAAACCCCAGCGCCTCGCTTTTCGTGGGCGCCCCGCTGGCCGTCGCCAGCATATGCCGGAAGATGCGTTCCCCGCACTCGGAAACGCTTTCCCCCCCGTCCAGCACCGTCCCGCAATTGATATCCATATCCTCCTCCATGTGCTGGAACATCGCCGTATTGGTCGCCAGCTTGAGCGAGGGCGCGGGCTTGCAGCCGAACACGCTGCCCCGCCCCGTGGTGAAGCACATCAGGTTCGCCCCACCCGCCACCTGCCCCGTCGCCCCCACCGGGTCATAGCCGGGCGTGTCCATGAAGACGAAGCCCGCCTCCCGCACCTCCTCGGCATAGCGCACCACATCCACCAAATTCGTCGTCCCCGCCTTGGCCATGGCGCCGAGCGACTTTTCCAGGATGGTCGTCAGCCCGCCCGCCTTGTTCCCGGGTGAGGGGTTGGCGTTCATCTCCGCCCCCTCGCGCGCCGTGTATTCCTCCCACCAGCGCATCACATCCACCAACTTCTGCCCCACCTCGGGCGAGACGGCGCGGCGCGTCAGCAGATGCTCCGCCCCATAGGTCTCCGGCGATTCAGAAAGAATCACCGTCCCCCCATGCCGCACCACCAGATCAGACGCCGCCCCCAGCGCCGGATTGGCCGTAATCCCCGAATACCCGTCCGAGCCACCGCATTGCAGCGCCACCTTCAAGGCACTCGCCGGCACCGGCACGCGGGTTGCGGCATTGGCCTCGCCCAGCACTTCCTTCACGAAGGCAATCCCGGCCTCCACCGTCTTCCGCGTGCCGCCGCTCTCCTGGATGTTCAGCGTCCGCAGCCGCCCGGCCAGGCGCTGTTCCTCCAAGAGGCCGCCCAGCTGGTTCACCTCGCACCCCAGCCCGATGGCGATGACGTGCGAAAAATTCGGATGCCGCGCGAAGCCCGCCAGAACGCGGCGCAGCACGCGCAAGGGCTCGCCCTCCGTCATGCCGCAGCCGGTTTTGTGGGTCAGTGCCACCACGCCATCCACCGCGCCGAACGCGGCCAGCGGGTCCGGCCCATCGGTGAAGGGGTTCCGCGTGAAACTCCGCGCGATCAGATCCGCCACATGGGCCGAGCAATTCACGCTGGTGATGATGCCGATGTAGTTGCGCGTCGCCACCCGCCCATCGGCCCGGAGGATCCCCTGGAAATGCGCGGGCACCGCCACCGGCTCGGTCGGCCGCGCATCCACGCCCCAGGCGTAGTCGCGGGAGAAATCGCCCATGCCGCAATTCTGCGTGTGCACCCATTCGCCCGGGGCGATCGGCGCCGTGGCAAAGCCGATGATCTGCCCGTAGCGGCGGATTTCCTCGCCCGGCGCATGGCCGCGCACCGCCACCTTGTGCCCCGCCGGGATGCGCGCCCGCGCCACCACATTGGGGGCGACGGGCGTGCCCACGGGCAGCGCCCGGCGGGCGATCACCACGCCATCTTCCTCATGCAGGCGGATCACGTGGGTATCCATGGCGGTCTCTCCCTGGGTTTTCCCGCATCCTGCCGTGCGATTCCCCATTGCGGAAGCTGCATGAAAACCGGCAGCATCCGCGCCATAAAAAACCAACCGAGGAAGTCCCCATGATCAGCCGCCGTACGCTCGGGCTTACCGCCCTCGCCGCCCCCTTCGTCTCGAACGCCGCCATCGCCCAAGGCACCCGCCTGCGCTGGGCGCATGTGTATGAGGTGGCCGAGCCCTATCACACCGAGGCCGTCTGGGCCGCGGGCCAGATCCAGCAGCGCACCGGCGGCCGCTGGAATATCGAGGTCTTCGCCGCCTCGGCGCTGGGCAATGAGCCGCAGATCAATCAGGGCCTGACGCTCGGCACGGTGGATCTCATCTACACCGGCGTCGCCTTCGCCGGCGCCAGCTACCGCCCCTTGGCGATTTCCCACGCGCCCTATGCCCTGCGCGACTACGCGCATTTCCAGGCCTACCGCGCCAGTGACCTGCACCGCGAGCTGGTCGCCGCCTATGACCGGCAGACCAATCACCACGCCGTGGCGCTGACCTATTACGGGGACCGCATGGTGACGGCGAACCGCTCCATCATGCAGCCGACCGACATGCGCGGCCTGAAGCTGCGCGTGCCCCAGGCGCCCTCCTTCCTGATGTTCGCCCGCGCGGTCGGCGCCAATGCCACCCCCATCGCCTTCGCCGAGGTTTATCTGGCCCTGCAGAACGGCACGGTGGATGCGCAGGAAAACCCGCTGCCCACCATCCAGGCCAAGAAATTCTATGAGGTGCAAAGCCACATCTCGATCACCGGCCACATCACGGACAGCCTGCTGACCATCATCGGCAGCGGCACCATGCGCCGGCTCAATGAGGGGGACCGCGCCATCTTCCGCGAGGTCCTGGCCCAGGCCGCCGATCGCTGCGGGGCCGCCATCCGCAGCCAGGAGCAGGAGCTGGCCGCCTGGTTCCGCGCCCAGGGCAAGACCGTGCAGGAGCCCGACCGCGCCGCCTTCCGCGCCGCCTGCGTGCCGCTGCACAATGAGAATGTGGGCTGGACGCGGGCCCAGTATGACCGCCTGCAGGCGCTGTAGCCTGGCGCGGTTGCTGCGGGGCGCGCCCCCCCCCCCAAGAACCACCTGGTCAAACCCGTGCCATGTGACAGTCCGAAGATCCAAGAAACCGGGTTTCTTGGTGGGAGAGCGCGAGAGGGCAAAGCCCTCTCGCTAAGCCGTCACCCAGCTACGAAAACCCCAGCCCCGCGCGCCGCATCCGCAGCATCACATAGCCCGCCCAGGCCAGTTGCACCGCCAGCGCCGGCAGCCCCACCAGCGGCTTCATCTCGGCCGGGACATTCAGGAACCACACCGCCAGCCCCGCATGGAACAGGGTGAAGGCCCAATGCAGGGCCGCCACCCCCCGCACGGGCACACCCGCGCGCTGGGCCATCTGGTAGAGATGCGTCCGGTGCGCCGCCCCCAGCCGCTCACCCATCAGCGCCCGGCGCAGCAGGGTGAAGCCGGCATCGAACAACAGCCCGAAGATCAGCAGCGGCACGATCAGGAAGCTCACCTGGCTGTCCTCGAACCCCGCCGCCGCCACCGCGAGGATGGCCAGCATGAACCCCGCGAACTGGCTGCCCACATCGCCCATGAAGATCCGCGCGCGATGCAGGTTGAAGGGCAGGAACCCCAGGAAGCCCGCGGTCAGGAACAACGAGGCCGCATAGATGAACCCACCCCCCAGGCTGAGCGCGATGACCCCCAGCGCCGCGCAGGCAATCACCAGCGTCCCCGCCACCAGGCCATCCAGCCCATCCATGAAGTTCACGGCATTGGTGCAGCCCATGATCCAGAACAGCGTCAGCAGCACGCCGAGGAAGCCGAGCTCCACCGTGCCGATTCCCGGCAGCGAAAGCCGCTCCAGCACCAGCCCCGTCAGCACCGCCACCATCGCGGCGCCGAATTGGCACAGCAGCCGAAGCCCGGCCGAAAGATTGCGGATGTCATCCAGCAGCCCCACGGCCGCGATGGCCACCGCCGCCAGAATCACGCCGAGGAAGGGAAGCTCCGCGATGCGGGCCACATCGGCGCTCTGGTACAGCGCCAACATGCCGAAGATGAAGGCGACCACCGGCCCCAGCCCGCCGCCACGCGGCGTCACCACCGTATGCGCACTGCGCGCATTGGGCACATCGAGGATCGGCCAGCGGATCATCGCCCGCACCACCCCTGCCGAGAGGGCCACCAGCACCAGGGCCAGCAAGAGATGGGTCAGGATCAGGGAAGCTGGCATGGAAGCGCTGCCTATGCCCCGTGCCGCCCCCCGCGACAACCCGGCCCCGCCGTGACGCGGCGGTTCAGCCGGCCAGGAGCTGCGCGATCCGCGCCCGCAGCGCCTTGGGGCGCAGTTCCGCATCGAAGGGATGGCCGCGATGCGTCTGCCCATCGGAACGCGCGACCGCCGGCTCCTGGACCAGCCAGGAATCGCGGTCGGTCAGCCCCCAGGTGAGGAAGCTGCGCGCCCCGCCCGCCATGGCGGCGCTGAGGAAGGTGCCGGCGTATTCGGCCACGGCGGCATCACGCTCGGCCAGGCTGGGCGCCAGCACATCGGGCTCGCGCACATCCAGCTCGGTGATGAGGATGGCGAGTCCCATGCCATGCAATTCCCGCAGGAAGGCGATGAAGGGCTCGGCGCGGAAGGGCTCGCGCATTTGCAGATGCGCCTGGATGCCGATGGCGTCCAGCGGGCTGCGCCGGTCCAGCAGGCCCCGCACCACGCGCAGCAGCCGCGCCCGCTTGGCGGCGGCCCAGGGCGTATCCGCCTCGATGCCGTAGTCATTCATGGTCAGCCGCAGCGTCGGGTCCACCTGGCGGGCGATGCGCAAGGCGCGCTCAGGATAGCCGGGGCCGAGGGCGGCGAGCCAGGGCGTCGGCCGCAGATCGCCATCCGTCGGGTCCGGATTGTCGCTGCCGGGCGGGTTGGAGATGATCTCGTTCAGCACATCCCAGTCGCGGATCGAGTCGCGCGTCTCCCGCAGGACGGCGGTGATGTGCTCCTCCAGGATGGTATTGGCCTGGGGGGCGCCGGCGCGCAGGGCAGGCTCCAGCCAGGCCGGCATCGCGACGTGCCAGAGCAGCGCATGGCCCCGCACGCGCTGATTATGCGCCTGGGCGAAGCGGATCACCTGCCGCAGGGAGCCGAATTCGAAGCGCCCGCGCTCGGGCTGCAGCGAGTCCCATTTGCCCTCCCATTCGGGCACGATCACATCCGCCTCCCGCGCCACCAGGGCCGCGAGGGCGGGATCATCCTCCAGCATCTGACCGCGGACCGATGTGCCGAAGCTCAGGCCCCGGGCGCGGGCAATCTCACGCAGGCCGGGCCCATTGGCGCCGGGGGTGCTGGGCCCAGGCGTCTGGGCGGAGGCGCAGGCGCTGAGCGCGGCGCCGCCGAGGATCAGCCCGGGCAAGGCCAGCAGGGGCCGCCGATGCAGCCTCACGCGGCGCGGGCGAGTTGCGGCGCCGCCTCACGCGCCAATTGTTGGCGAAACTTGTCGCGCCGCCAGCAGAGCAGGCGCCAGAAGGCGCGCGCCGCGAGATCCGACATGCGGCCACGCGGCTCCAGCCCGATGGATTTGAAGATCATGCCCATGCTGCGCTCGATGTGATGGTAGCGATAATACCCCATCGCCCGGCCCATATAGCCGGCCGAGCAGCGCGCATGTTCATAAGCGAGGCCCGGCGGGTCATTGCTGCAATGGAAGGCAAAGGCGAGTTCGTCATCCTCCGTCTCACCCACGCGGCCGAGCGCCACGCGCAACCGCTTCGCGAAGGAGAGATTTTCCCGCGCCAGGTAGCGCTTCATGTGGTCGTAGAACAGCTTGAAATGCCGGTATTCATCGGCGGCGATCAGGCGGCAGACCTGCTTGAGCACCGGCTCTTCCGTGGCCTCGCCCAGCGCCGTGTAGTAGCTGGAGGTGCCCGTCTCGACCATGCAGCGGGCGATCAATTCGCCCGTGCGGGAGCCGCGGATGGAGGCATCGGCCTTCACGTCGATCTTGTAGCCGTCACGGTAGCGGGCGAAGGCGGCCATGTATTCGAATTGCGGGTCCGCCAGGGTCGCCCAGCGGCCCAGCGCATCGCCATGCTGGTTTTCCTCGACCGCCCAATGGTCGGCCGCGGTCTGGAAATCCGGGTCATCGTGAAAGACGGATTTCAGATAGGCGGCGTAGTCATCGCCATTGCGCTCCACCATGGCGGCGGCCTTGACGAGAGACACCACCTCCGGATCGACCTTGGAGGGGTCAAAACGGTCCCAGGCGATCTGCTCGATATGCCAGTGCTTCATCTGTCCGATCCGGGCCTCCGTGCATCAGACATGCGCGCCTTGGGGGGGGAGATCAAGCCGGATGTGCCGGAAATGCCTCGCAATGTGACCAGGACGCCACGCGCCGATGAGCGCGGGGGCGATGCCGCGGCTGAGGATCGCCTGGCTGCTGATGAAGGCAAGGAAGCGAGAGGGCTTTGCCCTCTCGCGCTCTCCCACCAAGAAACTCAGTTTCTTGGATCTTCGATGGGTCACATCGCCGGATGAAGGTGCAGGAAACTGTGAAAACCACGCAGGTTTTCACCCTGCCAGGGAGCTCGAGGGGCTGGCCCCGCGAACGCGCCATGCCAGCCTGTCAGAAAAAGGGCGGCGGCCTTCGGAACGCGCGCGCCCTGGCATCCGCAGGCGCGACCAGCGAATCAGGCAGCTTCGGCGACGTCCCGCATCACGCGCATCGCCAGCAGATTGGCCATGGCGGCATCACGCTTTTCCGGCGTGTCGTTGCTGGCGGCGGCGTAGGCGGCCTCCGCCTCGACGACGCGGCGGTCCGCTTCGACCTTGGAGAGTTCGGCCAGCGGCGTCGCTTCATCCGCGAGGATGGTCACACGCTCCGGCGTGACCTCGGCAAAGCCGCCCGCCACGAAGAGGCGCTCGGCATCCTTGCCGCCTTCCATCACGCGAATCGTGCCGCCACGCAGCGTCACGATCATCGGCGCATGGCCGGGCAGCACGCCCATCTCGCCCTCGGCGGCGGGAATGACGACCATCTCCACCGCGCGGGAGAGCAGGAGCTTCTCCGGGGAGACGAGTTCAAGCTGGAAAGTGGCCATCAGAATTCCCCGTCAGTCCACGGGCGCGAAAGCGAGGCGCCCCACATACCCTGCGCGGTGCGGCCTTGGGTGCCGCCCGCGCCACCGTATCGCCAGGTGCCGGAAATGCCGGCACCCGTCCCTGGATCAGGCCGCCTGCTTCAGCGTCTCGGCCTTCTTGGCGGCCTCTTCGATGGTGCCGACCATGTAGAAGGCCGCTTCCGGCAGATGGTCATACTCGCCATTGCAGATGGCGGCGAAGCTGCGGATCGTATCCTCCAGCTTCACGAAGACGCCCGGCGAGCCCGTGAAGACCTCGGCCACGTGGAAGGGCTGGCTGAGGAAGCGCTGGATCTTGCGCGCGCGCGCCACGATCAGCTTGTCCTCTTCCGAAAGCTCATCCATGCCCAGAATGGCGATGATGTCCTGCAGCGACTTGTAGGTCTGCAGGATCTTCTGCACTTCGCGCGCCGTGTTGTAGTGCTCGGGCCCGACCACGCGCGGGTCCATCGCGCGCGAGGTGGAGTCGAGCGGGTCCACGGCCGGGAAGATGCCCAGCTCCGCGATGGAGCGGTTGAGCACCGTCGTCGCATCAAGGTGCGCGAAAGAGGTGGCGGGGGCCGGGTCGGTCAGGTCGTCGGCGGGCACGTAGATGGCCTGCACCGAGGTGATCGAACCCTTCTTGGTCGAGGTGATGCGCTCCTGCAGGGCGCCCATATCCGTGGACAGCGTGGGCTGATAGCCCACGGCCGAGGGGATGCGGCCCAGCAGGGCGGACACTTCGGCGCCCGCCTGGGTGAAGCGGAAGATGTTGTCGATGAAGAAGAGCACATCCTGGCCCTGCTCATCGCGGAAGTATTCCGCCATGGAGAGGCCCGAGAGCGCCACGCGCGCGCGCGCACCCGGCGGCTCGTTCATCTGGCCATAGACCAGCGCCACCTTGGAGCCATCGGTATTGCCATCGCCGAGCTTGATGACGCCGGCGTCAATCATCTCGTGATAGAGGTCATTGCCCTCGCGGGTCCGCTCACCCACGCCGGCGAAGACGGACACGCCGCCATGGCCCTTGGCGATGTTGTTGATCAGCTCCTGGATGGTCACGGTCTTGCCCACGCCGGCGCCGCCAAACAGGCCGATCTTGCCGCCCTTCAGGTAAGGGGCCAGCAGGTCGATCACCTTGATGCCGGTGACCAGGATTTCGGCACTCGTCGCCTGCTCGTCGAAGGCCGGGGCTTCGCGGTGGATCGGGTAATACATGGCGGCGGGCACCGGGCCGCGCTCGTCAATCGGCTCGCCGATCACGTTCAGGATGCGGCCCAGCGTGCCGGGGCCGACGGGGACGGAAATGCCCTTGCCGGTATCGGTCACTTCCGTGCCGCGCACCAGGCCGTCCGTCGTGTCCATGGCGATGCAGCGCACCGTGCGCTCACCCAGGTGCTGCGCCACTTCGAGGACGAGCTTCTGCTCGCCGATCTGCAGGGTCAGCGCGTTCATGATCGAGGGCAGTTCGGCGGGGAACTGGACGTCCACCACGGCGCCGAGCACCTGCGTCACCTGACCGACATTGTTCTTCATGTGCGGGAATCCTTCTTAAAGGGCTTCAGCACCGGAGATGATTTCGATCAGCTCCCGGGTGATGTTGGCCTGACGCGTGCGGTTGTAGTTCAGCGTGAGCTTGTTGATCATCTCGCCCGCATTGCGCGTGGCGTTGTCCATGGCGGTCATCTGGCTGCCGTAGAAACCGGCGGCACTTTCCAGCAGGGCGCGATAGACCTGGATGGCGAGGTTCTGCGGCAGGATGCGCGCCAGAATCTCCTCCTCGGTCGGCTCGAACTCGTACTGCATGCCGCCATCGGCCGCCGCCTCGGGCATCGGCGAGGGGATCAGGCGCTGATCCACCGGCGTCTGGCTGATGACGTTCTTGAAGCGGTTATAGACCAGGGAGCAGACGTCGAATTCGCCGGCTTCCAGCATCTCGCTGATCTTGGCGGTCACCGCGGAGGCGTCGTCGAAGCCGATGCGCTTCTTGTTGGCGAAGCTGAATTCCGCCACGAAGCGGTTGGCGAATTCGCGCTTGAGATAGACGGCGCCCTTGCGGCCCACGGTCATGATCTTGACCGTCTTGCCCTCGGCCTCCAGCGCGCGGATCAGGATCCGGGCATGGCGGCCGACATTGGTGTTGAAGCCGCCGCACAAGCCGCGCTCGGCCGTCACCACCACCAGCAGATGCACCTTCTCGGCCCCCGTGCCGACCAGCAGCTTCGGCGCATCCGGGCTGCCGGCGACGGAGGCGCCCAGCGAAGCCAGCATCCGCTCCATGCGCTCGGCATAGGGGCGGGCGGCCTCGGCCTGGCTTTGCGCGCGGCGCAGCTTGGCGGCGGCCACCATCTTCATCGCCTGCGTGATCTTCCGCGTGGATTTTACGCTGTTGATCCGCAGACGGAGGCTTTTCAACGTGGCCATGTCAGAGGCTCAGCCGAAGGACTTCAGGAAGCTGTCGAGGAAGGCCACCAGCTTCGCTTCCACATCCTTCTTGATCTCGCGATCATTGCGGATGCTGGCAACGATATCCGGCGCGGAGGCCTTCAGCTCGCTCAGCAGGCGGCTTTCGAATTCGCCCACCTTGTTCAGCGGCAGGCGGTCGAGATAGCCGCGCGTGCCGGCGAAGATGGCAATCACCTGCTCCTCGACCGGAACCGGCTTGAACTGCGGCTGCTTCAGCAGCTCCGTCAGGCGGGCGCCGCGGTTCAGCAGCGCCTGGGTGGAGGCATCCAGATCCGAGGAGAACTGCGCGAAGGCCGCCATCTCACGGTACTGCGCCAGCTCCAGCTTGATCTTGCCGGCCACCTGCTTCATCGCCTTGATCTGCGCGGCGGAACCGACGCGCGAGACGCTGAGCCCGACGTTCACGGCCGGCCGGATGCCCTTGAAGAACAGCTCCGTCTCCAGGAAGATCTGGCCATCAGTGATCGAGATCACGTTGGTCGGGATATAGGCGGACACGTCGCCGGCCTGCGTCTCGATGACCGGCAGCGCCGTCAGCGAGCCCGAGCCGAAATCATCATTCATCTTCGCCGCACGCTCCAGCAGGCGCGAATGCAGATAGAAGACGTCACCCGGATAGGCCTCGCGGCCCGGCGGGCGGCGCAGCAGCAGCGACATCTGGCGATAGGCGACGGCCTGCTTGGAAAGGTCATCGTAGAAGATGACGGCGTGCATGCCATTGTCGCGGAAGAACTCGCCCATGGCGCAGCCCGTATAGGGGGCCAGGAACTGCATCGGCGCCGGGTCGGAAGCGGTGGCGGCGACGATGATGGAATACTCCAGCGCGCCCTGCTCCTCCAGCGTCTTCACCAGCTGCGCCACGGTCGAGCGCTTCTGGCCGATCGCGACGTAGATGCAATAGAGCTTCTTGCTCTCGTCATCGCCGGCGTTGATCGTCTTCTGGTTGATGATGGTGTCCACGATCACGGCGGTCTTGCCGGTCTGGCGGTCACCGATGATCAGCTCGCGCTGGCCACGGCCGATCGGGATCAGCGCATCGATCGCCTTGATGCCGGTCTGCATCGGCTCATGCACCGACTTGCGCGGGATGATGCCCGGCGCCTTCAGCTCGGCGCGCATGCGGACCACGTCGGTCAGCGGGCCCTTGCCGTCAATCGGATTGCCCAGGCCGTCCACGACGCGGCCCAGCAGGCCCTTGCCGACGGGGACGTCCACGATGGCGCCGGTGCGGCTGACCGTGTCGCCTTCCTTCACCGAAAGGTCGGAGCCGAAGAGCACGATGCCGACATTGTCGGTCTCGAGGTTCAGCGCCATGCCCTTGATGCCGGAGGCGGGGAAATCCACCAGCTCACCCGCCATGACGTTCTGCAGCCCGTAGACGCGGGCAATGCCGTCACCCACCGTCAGCACGGTGCCGACCTCGGCCACATTGGCGGAGGCGTCGAAGCTCGCGATCTGCTGCTTCAGGATCTCGGAAATTTCGGCCGGACGGATTTCCATCTCAGGCGGCTCCCTTCATGGCATATTGCAAACGCTGCAGTTTCGATTTCAGGCTGTTGTCGTAAAGCCGCGAGCCGATGCGGACGATCAGCCCGCCCAGGATCGCGTTATCCACCGTCTCGGCCAGCTTGACGCCGGAAAAGCCGCCTTCGGTCAGCCGCGCCACGATCTGCGCGCGCTGCGTATCGGTCAGCGGGAAGGCCGTGGTGACCTGCGCCACCTGCTGGCCCCGCCGTTCGGCCAGCTTGGCGCCAAAGGCGGCGGCCACGGCCGGAAACTGGCTGAGGCGGCGATTGGCGATCATCACGCCCATCAGCTTGCGGACCTCATCGCCGATGCCGGAGCTTTCGATGATGGCGAAGATCGCCTTCTGCTGCTCGGCGGCACCGCGGCGCGGATCGGCCAGGAAGGCGCGGAAATCGGCGTCGTTCCGGTAAACGGAGTACAGCCCCTCGATATCGGCGGCGATGCGGTCCATCGCGCCGGGCTCGGTGGGGCGGGCATCATCGGCGATGCTCAGAAGGGCCAACGCGTAGCGTTCGGCGATACCGCCGATGTGATGCGCGTTCGAGGAAATGGTTTCGGCAGCCACCTGGGTTCCCGGTCCTGTTCCTGGGGTTAGCCGCCAAGGGCATCCTGGCAAGGCAGCGGGCTCTACCATAGGCTTTTCCGCACCGCAACCAAGCGCGGCCTCGGAATCGCAAAGCCCGCAAGCCTTTATTTTCCGGGAGGATCAGCGCGGCGCAGCAGGGCGCGGATCGCGCCCCAGCCGCCCCGGAGAACCTGGCCCGCCTCGGCCCGCAAGCCGGGGGCGGCGGCCTCCCGCAGCAGGCGCTCATGCCGCGACAGTCGTGCGGCATCCCGCCCGGCCAGGATGGCGCGCCAGAGGGGTTCGAGCTCCCCGGTGGGCAGCGCCAGCGGGATCACGGATTCCTCCGGCACCAGGAATTCCTGGGCCAGCGCCTCGGGCGAGGCATCGGGGGCGAGGTCGTGGCGCGTCATCGCCACCAGCAAGGGCGGCGGCCGGTGGCGCGATTGCTGGCCGGCCCAGCCGCGCAGCGCTTCCAGCGCCGCGAGGTCCAGCGCGCGGTCCGCCGCATCTGCCGCCGCGACATAGAGGATCATGTCGGCCCGGACGGCCTCGCGCAGGAAGGGGCCGGCACGGGTCAGTGGCGGCATGTCAACGATGTTCAGCGCCGGGCGGCCGGGGGCTTCCACCCGGTGCTCACGGATGTAGCGGCTGCCAGGCCTGGCCCGCGGCGTTCCCGCCAGCGTGTTCAGCAGCGTGCTCTTCCCGGCCCCCGCCTGGCCGGCCAGCAGCAGCCGCAGCGGCGCCTCCGGCTCGGCCTCGGCCGCATCGGCGCGGGCCAGGGCCGCGAGCTCCATGGAGGACAGCCGCAGCCGGCCCGAATACAGGTCAATCGCCGCCCGGCCGGTCTCCTGGATCAGCTGCGTGGTGGCCTTGCGGCGCATGTTTTCGCCCAGGAAGCTGCCGGTGGTGCCGGCGGCATAGCGCGCCGCCTCCTGCGCCGCGGCCTGGAGCGGGTTCAGCATGCGGCCCAGCCGATACACCGTCTCGCCGATGTTATAGACCGCCCGCGCCCCGGCGCCGTAGCGGTCCACCATGCGCTGCAGCCAGAGCGCGTCACTGATCCGCAGGCGCGACGCGCCAGGCCACTGCACCACCCAGCGGCGCAGCCGCCCGGCCACCTGCTCGGTCAGCAGCAGGGCTTCGGGCAGCGTCACCCGGGCCATGGGGTCGGGCAATTCGGGGTGGAAGTGCCGGGCGACCAGCTCGATCGATTCCCAGGCCAGCGCCTCCACCCGGGCGCGATCGTCGAAATCGAGCGGCTCGGCCCGGGCGGCGAAGGCCTGGATCTTGCCCCAGGCCTCGGCCTCCTCGGCGTTCCAGGCGGCTTCGGGGAAATCATCCGAGGCGCGCATCTGCGCGATTCGCCGCTCGGCGCGGCGGCGAACCATGATGCGCAGCGGCACGCCCAGGATGCCCAGCGCCGCCGCCGCCAGCGCCCATTCCAGGACGCGGGCGTTTTGCCAGAGCCACAGGAAGCCCAGGCCGAACAGCGACAGCCAGGGCAGCGCCAGCAGCGTGGCCAGCGTCAGTTCAAGCCAGTAGCGGCGCAGCCAGGTCACGCGCCGGGCCGCATCAGGCGGCTTGGAACTCCGCCGCCGTCTTGGCGCGCAATTCCTCCAGGCTGACACCGGGGGCGAGTTCCACCAGCGTCATCCCCGCATCGCCGCGCCGGTCAATGCGGAACACCGCAAGCTCGCTCACCACCATGTCCACCACGCGCTGGCCGGTCAGCGGCAATTCGCAGGCCTTGAGCAGCTTGGGCTTGCCGCCCGCCGTATGCTCCATCAGCACGATGACGCGCTTGACGCCGGCGACGAGGTCCATCGCACCCCCCATGCCCTTCACCATCTTGCCCGGGATCATCCAGTTCGCGAGGTCCCCATTCTGCGCGACCTGCAGGGCGCCCAGGATCGAGAGATCGATATGCCCGCCGCGGATCATGGCGAAGCTGTCGGCGCTGCTGAAGATGCTGGTGGTGGGCAGCATGGAGACGGTCTGCTTGCCGGCATTGATGATGTCGGCATCCTCCGTCCCTTCCTCGGGGAAGGGGCCGATGCCGAGCATGCCGTTCTCGCTTTGCAGCTGCACGGAAATGCCGGGCGGAATGTGGTTGGCCACCAGCGTCGGGATGCCGATGCCGAGATTGACGTAGAAGCCATCTTCCAGTTCGGCGGCCGCGCGGGCGGCCATCTGGTCACGGGTCCAGGGCATGTGTGTTCTCCTTTTGCCGGATCAGGCGGTGGCGTCGCTGCCGGCGCCGGCGGCGGCCAGGCGCGGACGGACGGTGCGGTTCTCGATTCGCTTCTCGTAGTCGGCGGGCAGCGCCACGATGCGCTTCACGAAGACGCCGGCGGTGATGACATGGTCGGGGTCGATCTGCCCGGGCTGCACCAGATGCTCCACCTGCGCCACCGTGACCTTGGCGGCCGTCGCCATCATCGGGTTGAAGTTGCGCGCGGTGCGCCGGTAGACGAGGTTGCCCTCGGTATCGCCCATATAGGCGTGCACCAGAGCGAGGTCGGCCACGATGCCGCGCTCCATCAGATAGGTCTCGCCATCAAACACCTGGGTCGGCTTGCCCTCGGCGACGGCGGTGCCGACACCGGTCTTGGTGAAGAAGGCGGGGATGCCGGCGCCGCCCGCGCGAATCCGCTCGGCCAGGGTGCCTTGCGGGTTGAATTCGATCTCCAGCTCACCGGCCAGGAACTGGCGGGCGAATTCGGCGTTTTCACCGACATAGCTGGCGATCATCTTCTTGATCTGGCGGGTGCGCAGCAGCTTGCCCAGGCCCACATCATCAATGCCGCAATTATTCGAGACGACGGTGAGGTCCTTCACACCGGATTCCTTCACGGCGTCGATCAGCAGGGCAGGTATGCCGCAGAGGCCGAAGCCGCCGGAATGGATCACCATCCCGTCCCGCAGCAGCCCGGCCAGGGCGGCCGTGGCGTCCGGATAGACCTTTCGCATCATCATCGTCCTTTGGATTTGGTGAGGATCAAACTAGCCGCGCGGCGTGGCGCGCGAAAGGGCGCGAGAATTTCCCGCCGGTGGGCCCGGGGGTGGGGTTGCGGCCCGCGCGCCGGGTGGCTATACGGCCGCACTCCCGACGGGGTGACCTGGGGGGCCATAGCTCAGTTGGTAGAGCGCTTGAATGGCATTCAAGAGGTCGGCGGTTCGATTCCGCCTGGCTCCACCACCTGACATCCCCGATCCGGCGCGGCACAAGGGCATTCGGCGCAGCGACGCGCCAGAAAGCCAAGCCGCCCATGCCCGCACACACCGCCCCCCGCCCCAGCCTCGCCGCACCGGATGACGACCCCTGGCTCTGGCTCGAGGAAATCGACGGTGAGGCCGCCCTCGCCTGGGTCAACGCCCAGAACGCCGCCACGCTGGCGCGCCTCGCTGATGCGCGGTTCGAAGCCGATCGCGCTGCGGTGAAAGCCCTGCTCGACCGGCCGGACAAGCTCGCCCAGGTCACCCGGCGCGGCCGGCATCTGTATAATTTCTGGCAGGATGCGGCGCAGCCGCGCGGCATCTGGCGCCGCACCAGCCTCGAATCCTATCGCGGCCCGACGCCGGACTGGGAGATCCTGCTCGACCTCGACGCCCTGGCGGCAACCGAGGGCGAGGATTGGATCTGGTTCGGCGCCATCACACTGCCGGGCACGCATGCGCGCGCCATGCTGCATCTCTCGCCCGGGGGCGGCGATGCGGTGGTGTTGCGCGAATTCGATCTCGAAACCCGCAGCTTCGTGCCGGATGGCTTCGTCCTGCCGGCCGCCAAGGGGGGCATGGTCTGGCTCGATCAGGACCGGCTGCTGCTCTCCTCGGCGCATGGCGAGGGCATGGCCACCCGCGCCGGCTATGCCCGCTGCGTGCGGCTCTGGCAGCGCGGCGAGGCGCCGGGCCAGGCGCGCGTGATCTTCGCCGGGGATGACGCGGACATGGCCATCTGGGGCGATGTGGACCGCGAGGTACCGGGCCGGCTGGTCTTCTTCCGGAAGCCCAGCTTCTTCGCCACGGACACCCATCTCGGCGATCTCTCGGGGCCACGGCACCGGCTGGACCTGCCCGGCGATGCGGAAGCCCGCTGGTCGCGCGGCTGGCTCATCGTGCGGCCGCGCAGCCCCTGGCTGGGCCATGCGGCCGATACGCTGCTGGCGATCCGCCTGGATGCCTTCCTGGCGGGGGGGCGCGCTTTCACCGTGCTCTCGATGCCCGCGCCGCGCCGCGCGCTCTCGGGCTTCTTCTGGTGCGATGGGCGGCTGGTCGTCGCGGGGCTGGATGAATTGCGCCCGGTCTTCATCATCCTGACCCCCACGCCCGAAGGCTGGAGCCAGGCCAGCTTGCCGGGCCTGCCGCAGATCGGCGTGGCGCATCTCTGGTCGCTGGACATGGAGGAGGAGGAATCGGACGGCACGCTGCTGATCCAGCGCGAGGACCCGCTGCAACCGCCCGCCCTCCTGCTCACCAGCACGCAGCTCGCGACACCCGCCCTGCTGAAGCAGGCCTCACCCGCCTTTGACGCGCAGGGCCTCGTCGTCACGCGGCATGAGGCGATCTCGGTGGATGGCGAGCGCATCCCCTATGTGCAGACCGGCCCGGCCGGACTGACGGGCGAGGCGCCGGTGCATCTGGGCGGCTATGGCGGGTTCCGCATCTCGCGCCTGCCCGGCTACCAGGGCGTCATCGGCAAGCTCTGGCTGGAGAAGGGCGGCACCAGCGTCGTCGCCAATATCCGCGGCGGGGGTGAGTTCGGCACGCGCTGGCATGAGGCGGCGCTGCGCGAGAAGCGGCATCTGGCGCATGATGACTTCGCCGCCGTCGCGGCCGATCTGGTGCGCCGCGGCGTGACCCGGCCGGGGCGGATCGCCGCCGAAGGCGGCTCCAATGGCGGGCTGCTCATCGCCAATATGCTGACGCGCTATCCCGAGCGTTTCGGCGCGCTGTTCTGCACCGTGCCGCTGATCGACATGCGCCGCTTCCCGCAGTTGCTGGCCGGTGCCAGCTGGATCGCCGAATATGGCGACCCCGCGGTGCCGCAGGATTGGGAGTTCATCCAGCATTTCTCGGCCTATCACGTGGCCGAGCCTGGGCGGACCTATCCGCCCATCCTGCTGGCGACGCGCCGGCGGGATGACCGCGTGCATCCGGGCCATGCCCGCAAGATGGCCGCGAAACTGCAGGCCATGGGCTATCCCGCGCTGTTCCATGAACCCGGCGCCGGCGGCCATGGTGTCGCGACCGACAATGGCGAGGCGGCGAGCTTCGCCGCATTGGGGGCCGCTTTCCTGCGCCGGGCCATCGGCTGGGAAGCGCCATTGGCCTGAGCGCGCCGCCGCCCCATGATGGGCGTGTCTTCGGGAGGATACCCAGAATGAAAGAACTCCGTTCGGGGCGCCGCGCCATGCTGGCCGCCCCCCTGGCCCTGGTGGCGCCCGCCCTTGTCAAACCCGCTGGCGCGCAGGCCGCCTGGCCCAACCGGCCGGTGCGCATGATCGTGCCCTGGCCGGCCGGCGGCGCGGCCGATCTCGTTGGCCGGCTTTACGCCCAGGCGCTGGCGCAGCGCACGGGCCAGCCCTTCATCGTGGAAAACCGCGGCGGTGCCACGGGCACCATCGGCGAACAGGCGCTGATCCAGGCGCCCGCCGATGGCACCACCATCATGAACCAGGCCACACCCATCTCGGTCACCCCCGCGCTGTTCGCCGGGCAGCGCCATGTGCCGGAGCGCGAATTCATCCCCGTCTTCCAGACCATGTCCGTGCCGCAGCTCGTGCTGGTCGAGCGGAATTCGCCGGCACGGAACGTGGCCGAGCTGATCGCGCTGATGCGCGCGGCCGATGGCGATTTCGCCGCCGGTTCCTCCGGCATCGGCTCGCAGCAGCATCTGGTGCTGGAGCTGTTCCTGCGCCAAGCCGGGGTGAAGGCGAACCACATCCCCTATCGCGGCGGCGCGCCCGCCCTGACCGATCTGATCGCCGGGCAGATCAGGCTGTTCTTCGGCAATGTGAACAGCGCCGTGGCGCAGGTGCGGGACGGCCAGGTGCGCGCCCTGGCCCATACCGGCGCGCGCCCGCGCATCAACGCCCTGCCGGATCTTCCGGCGCTGTCGGAGACGCTGCCCGGCTTCGCCACCGTGGAATGGAACGGCATCTTCGTCCGGGTCGGCACGCCGGCCCCGGTGGTGGAGCGGCTTTCGGCCCTGCTGAACGAGATCGTGGCCGATGCCGCCTTCCAGCAAACCCTCCGCGCCAGCGACCTGACGGCCGAACCCAATACGCCCGAGCAATTCGCCGGCTTCTTCCGCAGCGAGAGCGCCAAATGGCAGTCCTTCGTGCGCGAAGCCAATATCCGGCTGGAATAGGGCCCCAATGGTGAGCATGATCCCGCCCCCCTCGATGACCGCCTCGCGCCACATCGCCATCCGCGAGGCCTGGCTTGCGCAGCATGCCGAGGCGATCCTGGAGCCTGACCTGCCGATCATTGATCCGCACCATCACATCTGGGACCACGCGGACCAGCGCTACCTGCTGCCCGAATTCCTGGCCGATGCCGGCACGGGGCATGACATCCGCGCCTCCGTCTTCATCCAGTGCAGCTCGCAATACGACATGACCGAACCGCCCGAGCGCCGGCCGCTCGGCGAGACGCGCTTCATGACGCGCGTGGCGGAAGCCGCCGAAACCGCCACCACGCGCGCCTGCGCCGGCATTGTCGGCCTGGTGGACCTGACGCTGGGGGATCGCGTGGTGCCGCTGCTGGAGGAGCATGTGGCCATCGCCGGCGGGCGTTTCCGGGGCGTGCGCAACCGCACCGCCTGGGATGCCGCACCCAACATTCGCAGCAATCTCGAATCGCCGCCGCCCGGCCCCTTGCCGCTGCCCGCCTTCCGCGAGGGCGCGCGGCGCCTGGCCGCGATGGGGCTGACGCTCGATGTCTGGGCCTATCACCCGCAGCTGGCGCAGGTGCTGGCGGTGGCGCGGGCGGTGCCGGAGGTGACGCTGATCGTCAATCATTGCGGCGGGCCGATCGGCCTTTCGCCCTATCGGCGGGCGGATGTCTTCGCGGCATGGCGCGCCTCGGTCACGGCGCTGGCGGGCTGCCCCAATGTGATGATGAAGCTGGGCGGGCTGGCGATGGATGTGGGCGGCTATGCTTTCCACCAGCAGCCCATGCCGCCAAGTTCGATCATCCTGGCCGAGGCCTGGCGCCCGGCGATCGAGACCTGCATCGAGGCCTTCGGCGCCGAGCGCTGCATGTTCGAGAGCAACTTCCCGGTGGATAAGGGCATGTGCAGCTATCCGGTGCTGTGGAACGCCTTCAAGCGCCTGGCCACCGCCGCCAGTGCGAGCGAACGGACGGCGCTGTTCTCCGGCACGGCAGCGCGGGTTTACCGACTTTCTGTCTGAAGAGCCTCCGGCGGCTGGGGCCTCAGGCCCCAGACCCCGTTTGTTTGAGGAGACCGCCCAGGAATGGGGTCTGGGGCCTGAGGCCCCAGCCGCCGGAGGCCCCCTCTACCTCACCCCAACCGCGCCGCCGCCCTCTCCACCGCCGCCGCGCGAATGGCCCGCCGCGCCGCGCCCGCATGGCGCGCCCGCTCCACGATCGCCGCCGGCGCCACGAAGGGCGTGCCGGCATTGAACGGGGGTGCCGGGTCATATTCGATCTGCAGCTGGATCCCCATCGCCACATCCTCGCCGGCGAGATCCGCCACCACCTGCAAGGCCATGTCGATGCCCGAGGTGACGCCGCCCGCCGTGTAGATATTCCCGTCCCGCGTCATCCGCGCATCGCTGACCTCGGCGCCGAATTGCGTCAGCAGGTCGCGCGCGGCCCAATGCCCGCCGGCGCGCTTGCCGCGCAGCAGGCCGGCCGCACCCAGCAACAGGCTGCCGGTGCAGATGCCGAAGATATGCTTCGCACCCGCCCCCTGGCGGCGCACGAATTCCACCGTTTCCGCATCCAGGATCGCGTCATCCGTGCCCGGGCCGCCGGGGATGATCAGCAGGTCGAATTGCGGCGCCTCGGCAAAGGCGAGGGAGGGGGTGATGACCAGGCCGCGATCGGTCTTCACCGGGTGGATCGTCTTGCCCACCACCTCGGTCCGCCAGCCCGGCAGGCGGGCAATGACCTCATAGGGGCCGGTGAGGTCGAGCTGCGTCATGCCGGGAAACAGCAGAAGCCCGGCGATGGGTTGGGTGGCGGACATGGTGTTCTCCTGTGGCGCTGGGGCAGCCTGCAACGCATCACGCCCCGGGGCGAGGGGCAACGCCCAAGCTTTGGGCAAGGAGCCGACGCGCGGCGCCCATTCCCGGCGAAGGCCCCTTCCCGCCCGGCCCCCGGGGCGCGAGGCTGCGCCAACCTTGCGGAGAATACCCCCATGCCAACCACCCGCCGCGCCTTGCTGCTGGCCCCCCTGGCCACACCTGCCCTGGTCTCTCCTGCCTTGGCGCAGGCCCCCTTCCCCGACCGGCCGATCCGGCTCGTCATCGGCTATCCGGCCGGTGGCGGCGTGGATACGGTGGGGCGGCCCATCATGCAGAAGCTTTCCGAACGGCTGGGCCAGCCGGTCGTCGTGGAAAATCGCGGCGGCGCCAATGGCAATATCGCCATGGAATTCATGGCGCGCGCGGAACCCGATGGGCACACGCTGTTCATGGGCGATGCGGGCAATCTGGGCATCACCCATGCGCTCTATCCCAGCCTGCCCTTCGACACGCAGCGAGATTTCGTGGGTGTCGCGCAGTTGACCGCCGGGCCTTCGGTGCTGGTGGTTTCGGCCGCGGTGCCGGCCCGCAACCTGGCGGAGTTCGTCGCCCTGCTCAAGGCGCGGCCGGATGCGCTGAATTTCGGCTCGGCCGGCATCGGCTCCGGGCCGCATCTCTTCTACGAATCCTGGCGGCGCGCGGCGGGGGTTTCCATGACGCATGTGCCCTATCGCGGGACCGGGCCGGCACTGCAGGGGCTGCTGGCGGGCGATGTGCATCTGATGATCGGCAATTACGGCGTGTTCCGTGGCGCGCATGAGGGCGGCCGGGTGCGCGTGCTCGCTATCTCCTCGCCCGAGCGGCATCCCGGCCTGCCGGATATTCCCACCGTGCGGGAGACCGGCACCGACTGGGTGCTGATGGGCTTCAACGGCATCATCGCCCCCGCCCGCATCCCGCCCGCGCGGCGCCAGCTTCTGGAGGATGGCTTCCGCGCCGTGATGGCCACGCCCGAAATGGCGACCCAGATGACCAGCATGGGCTCCGTCGCCGCCTTCACGACCGGCGTGGTCCTCGATGCCCATATGCGGGAGCAGCGCGCCTTCTGGACGCGGCTGGTGCGCGAGGCCAACATCCAGGCCGAATAGAGGGGGGCACAACCCATGCTGCTGATCCGCCACGCGACCATCGTCACCGGCGATGCCGCCGGCACCATCCATCACGACGGCGCCATCGCGATCGAGGGCAACCGCATCGCGGCCCTCGGCCCCGATGCGGAGATCGTGGCACGGCATCCGGGCGCCGAGATGGTGGACGCCGCGGGCCGCGCCATCTTCCCGGGCTTCGCCAATATCCACACGCATCTGGTGATGACGCTGGCGCGCGGCGTCTTCGAGGATCTCTCGCCGCCGCATGATCCGCCCTTCACGGGCGGGCTCTCGCCCATCCCGCTGCCGCCGCTGACGCCGCATGAGCAGGCGGTGATGTGCGAACTGGGCGCGCTGGAGGCCATCCGCTCGGGCACCACCGCCATGCTGGAGGATGCCTCCCAGATCGAGAATTACGCGGATCGGATGGAAGCGACCGGCCTGCGCATGCTGCTGACCGAGCGCGCCTGGGACCGCATCGGCACCTCCATCGGCGATCCGGCGGAATTCGTGCGCGACGCGAAGGTGGGCGAGGCCGGGATCGCCCGCATCCGGGCCCTGCACGCGAAGTGGAATGGCGCGGGAGAGGGGCGCATCAGGGTCGGTGTCTCGGCCTGGTCGCCCGACATGTGCTCGCCCGAATTGCTGCGGGCGCTGCGGGCCTTGCAGCAGGAGCTGGACACCATCTGCACCATCCATCTCAACCAGATCTGGGGCGAGGTGGCGGCCATCCAGGCGCATCACAACATGCTGCCGACCGAGTTCCTGGATTCCATCGGCTTCATCCATGACCGGATGATCGGCGCGCATTGCCGCTGCATGGCGCCGATGGAGGAAAAGATCCTCGGCAAGCGGGGTGCCCATGTGGCCTTCAACTCCGCCATCGCGGCGCGGCGCGGCCTCAGCCCGCGCGTCTGCGAAATGGCCGAGGCCGGCGCCAATATCGGCATGGGCACCGACAACATGGCCGAGGATATGGTGGAGGCGATGCGCACCGGCCTCTTCATGGAGCGCGTGCGCCGCCGCGATGGCCGCAACCCCACGCCGGAGGAAGCGCTGCGCTGGGCCACGCGCAATGGCTACAAGGCGATGGGCGTGCCCGATGGCGGCTGGCTGGCGGAAGGCAACCTCGCGGATCTCATCATGATCCGCACGGACCGCGCGCATCTGGTGCCCTTCCTGCGCCCCGTCTCGGTCTTCTTGCATCAGGGCCAGGCGGCGGATGTGGAGGATGTGATGGTGGATGGGCGCTGGGTGATGCGCGATGGCGTGGTGCTGACCATGGATGAGGCGCGCATCCTCCGCGAGGCGAACGAGGTTTCCAACCGCGCCTGGGCGCGCCTCTTTGCCGAGCGGCCGGATATCGAAATCCCCGAGGGCTTCCGGCCGCTGCCGGCGGCGACGGCCGATTCGGGGCAGCGCGTTTCGCTGCATCCGGTGGGGCCAGGCCCGCTGGTGGCGTGAGCCCCGGCCGGCGCAGCTGATTGCGGCAGCCCGCCGCAATCGCCTTCAATCCGCCGCGCCTGCCTTCAAGAGACCTTGGCGCCGCCCAAAGCCCGGCACGGGCGGCGCGCAAATTCCTCCTCACACGAAGCCCACCCCGGGCAACGTGGTTCCCCAAGGAGGAACATTCCATGGTCAAGACTTTCCGCCCCGCCTTCCTGACCCTCGCGCTGCTCGTCGGCGCCGCCCCGGCCTTCGCCCAGGGCGTCAGCACCACGCCCGCACCGGCCAGCACCAGCACGCAGCGCCCCTTGGCTGCCGCCCCCGCGACGCCCGCCAACCCGGCCGGCCAGGTCGGCACGCAGCGCCCGGCGACGCCGAGCCAGGCCCAGGCGCCCGCCCGCCCCGCGCAGCCCTCCGGCAGCGCCGCGACCACCCCGGCGCCGACCGCGCCGCGCACCAACTGATCCACCGCCTCTGATCCACCCCCTGCCCGGACTGGCCCACCGGACAGGGGTTCCACCCCAGGGCCGGACTTCCTCTTCCCAACCCGAACTCGCCCTCCCCGGCTCACCCCGGGGAGGGTCTTTTTTTTATGACCCGCGCCGTGACATTGACGCGGCGCAAGGCGGCGTGCGGTTATCCTCCGCAGACAGGCTCGCCAAGCCTGCAAGGTCGAGGAAGGAAACGTTCATGTCGGATGACGCGCTCATCGCCATCAAGCCCAGCATTGCCAGCACGGCCAAGGTCACGGCGGAGATCCGCGCCGCCATGGTGGCGCAGGCGAAGAACGACCCCGACGGCTTCTGGCGCGGCGAGATGAACCGCATCGCCTGGATGAAGCCGCCGACGAAGATCAAGAACACGAGCTTCACCGGCGATGTGAGCATCAAGTGGTTCGAGGATGGCGAGCTCAACGCCTCCGTCTCCTGCCTGGACCGCCACATCGAAGCCGGGCGCGGCGACCAGGTGGCGATCATCTGGGAGGGCGATGACCCCGGCAGCGACAGCAAGGTGACCTATGCCGAGCTGCATGCGCAGGTCTGCCGCATTGCCAACGCCATGCGGGCCCTTGGCGTGAAGAAGGGCGACCGCGTCTGCATCTATCTGCCGATGATCGTGGAAGCGGCCGTCGCCATGCTGGCCTGCGCACGGATCGGCGCCGTGCATTCCATCGTCTTTGGCGGCTTCAGCCCGGACAGCCTCTCCTCCCGCATCCAGGATTCCGAGTGCAAGCTCCTGCTGACGGCCGATGAAGGCCGCCGCGGCGGCCGCAAGGTGCCGCTCAAGGTGAATGCCGATGAGGCGCTGCTCTCCTGCCCCTCGATCGAGCATGTGCTGGTGGTGCGCAACACCGGCTCGCCCGTCGCGATGACCGAAGGGCGCGACATCTGGTGGCATGAGGCCGCCGCCGCCCAACCCGCCACCTGCGCGCCCGAGCGGATGAACGCGGAGGACCCCCTGTTCATCCTCTACACCTCCGGCTCCACCGGGAAGCCCAAGGGCGTGCTGCACACGACCGGCGGCTACATGGTCTGGGCCAGCTTCACGCATGAGATGGTGTTCGACTACCGCCCGGGCGAAATCTACTGGTGCACGGCGGATGTGGGCTGGGTGACCGGCCACACCTACATCGTCTATGGCCCGCTCGCGAATGGCGCCACCACGCTGATGTTCGAGGGCGTGCCCAACTACCCCGATTTCGGCCGCATGTGGCAGGTGGTGGACAAGCATCAGGTCAACATCTTCTACACCGCCCCCACCGCCATCCGCGCCCTGATGCGCGAGGGCGACGCGCCGGTGAAAAAGCACTCCCGCAAGTCGCTGCGCGTGATGGGCAGCGTGGGCGAGCCGATCAACCCCGAGGCCTGGCTCTGGTATTACCGCGTGGTGGGCGAGGAGCGCTGCCCCATCGTGGACACCTGGTGGCAGACCGAGACGGGCGGCATCCTGATCTCGCCGCTGCCCGGCGCCGTGGCGCAGAAGCCCGGCTCGGCCACGCTGCCGCTGCCTGGGGTGTTCCCCGCCCTGGTGGATGCGGAAGGCAAGTTCCTGGAGGGAGCGACCGAGGGCAACCTCGTCATCACCGATAGCTGGCCGGGCATGATGCGCAGCGTCTATGGCGACCATCCGCGCTTCATCCAGACCTATTTCTCCACCTTCCCCGGCCTCTATTTCACGGGCGACGGCGCGCGGCGCGATGCCGATGGCTATTACTGGATCACCGGCCGCGTGGATGACGTGATCAACGTGGCCGGCCACCGCATGGGCACGGCCGAGGTGGAGTCTGCCCTCGTCGCGCACCCGAAGGTGGCCGAGGCCGCCGTGGTCGGCATGCCGCATGACCTGAAGGGCCAGGGCATCTACTGCTACGTCACGCTGAACGCCGGCGAGGAGCCGACCGATGCGCTGAAGAAGGAGCTGATCGCCTGGGTCCGCAAGGAAATCGGGCCGATCGCCACACCGGATGCCATCCAATGGGCGCCCGGCCTGCCCAAGACGCGCTCGGGCAAGATCATGCGGCGGATTCTCCGCAAGATCGCGGCGAATGAGACGGATGCGCTGGGCGATACCTCGACCCTGGCGGACCCCGCCGTGGTGCAGGACCTCGTGGAAAACCGCGTCGGGTGAAGGTGTTCATCGGGCATGACCCGCGCGAGGATCTGGCGTGGCAGGTGTGCCGCCACGCCATCCTCCGCCACAGCCCGACACTGAGCGTGCATCCGTTGCGCCAGGAGGTGCTGCGCGAACTGGGCCTCTATACCCGCGCGCCGGATTTGGCGGCGAGCACGGCGTTTTCGCTGACGCGCTTCCTGACGCCCTATCTGGCGGCGCCCGATGTCGCGGCGGATGACGGCTGGAGCCTCTTTGCCGATTGCGACATCCTGTTCACCGTGGATCTGCGCCGCATCCTGGACGGGCTGGCGCCGGGCAAGGCCGTGCATGTGGTGCAGCATGACTATGCGCCACGCCAGGCGATCAAGATGGATGGCCAGCCCCAGGCGCGATATCCGCGCAAGAACTGGTCCTCCCTGATGCTGTTCAACGGCGCGCATCCCGCCACCCGGGCCCTGACGCCCGCAGTGGTGAACCGAATGACGCCCGCCCAGCTGCACCGCCTCGAATGGGCCGGGGGCGATGCGGCGATCGGCGCCCTGCCCCCCGCGTGGAATTTCCTGGTGGGCGAATATGAGCCGCCCGAAGCGACCCCCTGGGGCATTCATTTCACCAATGGCGGGCCCTGGTTCAGCGAAACGCGCGATGTGGATTACGCGCATCTCTGGGAGGCGGAGCGGCGTCTCTGGGCCGGCGCCTAGCAGGCGGCGGGATCAGGCGAGGCAGCGGGGCCTTTGCCCGAGGGCGCTCCCGAACCAGGAACCCCGGTGTCCTGGATCTTCGATGACACAAACCCCCGAATGAAGGTGCAGGAAACGCGTTTCCTGCCGGGGAGCTCGAGGGGCTGGCCCCATAGGCGCTAACATAACGCTGCTTTTGGCGTTTGCAGGAGCGAGACTTGTCGCTGTCGTCGACGCGGCGTGTCGGCGAGGCGATGGTGGGGAAACAGCCCGCGTTGCAGCAGAGCGGTGATGGAAATCGCGCCTGCGATGGCGGCGCGGAGCGCGTCGAGAGCGAGGCTTTGCAATCGCCACAGCGAGGGCTGTCGGCTCAGTGCGACGTTGTCCTCAGGGGAAAGATTCCAGGAAGTCCTGGCTCAATTCGTCCGACAGCAGTGCCAGGATCAGGTGAGCGTAGAGCCAACTTCGCGAGGCGGCTTCGGTGTGCGTCGGCAACGCGTCGATATGCAGCAGGGACTTCAGTCGCTTGAACGCCAGTTCGATCTGCCAACGCAGGCGATAGGCTGCGACGATCTGATCAGCCGGATATCGCTCTGCCGGCAGGGACGTCGCCAGGATCAGGAACTCCGCTGCGGCCAGGGTTTTCGGCTGCACCGCCTGTTGCCTGCGCTGCGCTGCTTTCAGCACCGTGCGCTGCGTCGCCAGCGTCGCGTCGGGAGATTTGCGCAGGATCACGATGCGCAGTGGTAAGGTCTTGTGCTGGCCTCTCACCTGGGCCTGAACAGCGACCTCATGCAGCACCTCATCTTTCGGCAGCGTCGCCAAGTGTCCTGTCAGGTCAAAGCGCTGGCCCTCATTGCCGAGCAGTATCATGCCCGCAGGGCGCGTCCGTACGATGAAGTCGGCCTGCCTCTCGCCATTCAGGAAGCGTTGCAGGGACGGTGTGCGGCCATAGCCGCGGTCGGCGATGCGCACTTCGCCCGGCACGGCTGCACCCCGGTCGAGCGCCTCGGCGCCGCGGCTATCCGTCACCTCGAAATGTGCAAAGCCGCCACGGTCGAGGTCATAGACCGCATGGATGCGCCAGTCGGCATTGGTGCTGCCGGGCTGTGCCACGCAGGTGCTATCGGCGATCCGCAGGCAGCGGCCCGGCCAATACAGGCCATGGATGGGCAGGCCTTCGCTGGTCGCACGATCCACCAACAGTCGCGTGATCAGGGCCGACAGGAACCCTGCCGCCTTGTCGAGGCGATGCTTGAGCGCGGGATCACTGAGTTGCGCCACGCCGTGCATCCCGGCCCACGCCGCCGTCTGACGCAGCGACATGCCCCCTGGCCCTCGCGCCAGCGCCAGGCGCAGCAGCGCGGCACCACTGCTGACGCCACGTCGCCGGGTCAGCGCACCGTGACGCCGCGCCAAATCATCCAGGTCGAGGCCATCCGGCAGCCGCGCCAGAACCTCCGCGAAAGCGCCGTCACGCGCAGATGCTTCCGTGTGCATCTACACCATGAATCACAGCGCCCCGCGCCGTGACAACCACTTAAGTTAACGCCTATGGGGCTGGCCCCTCGACCCCACCCCCGGAGTCCATCAGCCGCCCGCTACGCATAGGTCTCGGCCACGCGCCGGTCATCCATCCGACGCAGGAAATCCAGGAACCAGCGATAGCGTTCCGTCAGGCTGCGGATGGTTGCGGGCTGCAATTCGGTGCGATGCCGCCCGGGGGCCGTATCCGCGCCCGCCCAGCTCTGGCCGATCCAGGCCTTGTTCCCGGCCAGGTTGGCCACGCGCTCGCGCTCAAGAGCCGCCCGGCGTTCCGGCGGGAGGGTTGCCAGCGGTGCTTCCAGGAAGGTGGCGATGCGCTGCGTCACCTCATCGAAATGCAGGCAATACATTGCATAGCCGATGAAGATGCGATCCGCCGGGGCAATCCGCCGCACGACATCGAGGAAACCTTGCAGCAGGGGCCGGAAATCCTGCGCCAGCACCCAGGCATCCATGCCCATGGCCGCGATATGCTGCCGGCGGGCGGCCTCCGTCTCGGGCGACTCGCCCGGCATGGGATGGACGAATTGCCAGTGGAACTGGTTGCAGAGCAGGTCCCGCGGGTCCCGCGTGTTGAGGATGAAGCGGTAATCCCGCAACGGCGTTGCCGGATTGAAACGCTCGGGCGCGTTATGCTTGATCAGGTGATCCTGAGGGGGCGGCGTTTCGCTGGCCACCCGGTCCATCCGGCCTGCGGCGTAATGATCCGCCACCCAGCCCAGCGGATGATACCGCCCGCGCCCAATGGCCGAAATGGCGCGGAACATCGAGCCATTGGCGCTGGTCGGCGTCGAGAGGAAGATCACGCTGCGGGCCATGGGGTCTTCTGCCGGCGGTGGGTGGACCGGGATGTTGCCGAAGGATCGCCGCGACGCAAAGCCAGGCCGGCGTAAGACTGGGCTCGGCCTTGGCTGTGCCGCCGGAAACAGCCAGCGGGAGCCAACCCCAGGCTCAGCCGCGCAGCAGGCGTGCCACCGAGATGAAGTAGAACAGGATCGAAAGCCCGGCCAGCGCGCCCAGGATCGCCCAGTTCCGCGCGCGGCGGCGGCGCTCGAAGATCAGCTTTTCCTCGGGCGTCATGCGAGGATCAGCCGGTCCAGCGCCAGGGCCCCGAACAGCAGGAACAGATAGGAGATGCTGTATTTGAAGCAGCGCTTGGCCGGCATGTCCTTGGTGAGGGAGACGCCTGCCTCATCCTGTTCGTCGCGCCAGGTGAGCCAGGCATGGCGCAGGAAATTCGCGCCGAGCCCCGCGGCCACGGCGCCATAGACCCAGGTGTTGAAGCCCATCAGCCAGGGCGCCAGCGTCAGCGGCACCAGCAGCACCGTGTAGATCACCACCTGCTTGCGGGTTTCGCGCGCGCCATGCGTCACCGGCAGCATGGGCACGCCGGCACGCTCATAATCCTGATGCGCCCAGAGCGAGAGCGCCCAGAAATGCGGCGGCGTCCACATGAAGATGATGGCGAAGAGCACGAGCGGCAGCGGTTCCATGCTGCCGGTCACCGCGATCCAGCCGATCAGCGGCGGGAAGGCGCCGGCCGCGCCGCCGATGACGATGTTCTGCGGCGTGCGGCGCTTCAGCAGCATCGTGTAGATCACGACGTAGAAGAAGATCGAGAAGGCCAACACGCCAGCGGCCAGCCAATTGGTGGCAAGCCCCATCAGGGCCACGGAGCCCACGGCCAGCACCACGCCATAGGTGAGGGCGGCATCAGCGCTGATGCGGCCGGTCGGGATAGGGCGCTTGATGGTGCGGCGCATGATCGCGTCAATATCGCGGTCATACCACATGTTCATGGCACCCGCCGCACCGGCCGCGATGGTGATGCAGAGAATGGCCGTGACGGCCAACACCGGATGCATGGCGCCGGGCGCCACCAAGAGCCCGATGATGCCGGTATAGACGACGAGCGTCAGCACGCGCGGCTTGAGCAGCGTGATCCAGTCGCGCACCTCGGAGGCGCCGGCGATGTCTGTGGTGGTCACGTCACTCATTTGGGTCCTCGATTGAGGGGCTTTGCCCCTCAAACTCCCCAGCAAGAACCTCAGGTTCTTGCAACTCCGAGGAATGGGGGTGCAGGGGACGAGTCCCCTGCTGGGGGAGTTTGAGGGGGCAACGCCCCCTCAACGGATCTTCGGCAGCTCATCGAAGCTGTGGAAGGGCGGCGGGCTGCTGATCTGCCATTCCAGCGTCGTCGCACCCTCACCCCAGTAATTGGCCGGGACCGGCGCGCCGCGCTTGAAGGTCACGTACATCACGTAGAAGAAGAAGATGAAGCCCGAGACCGAGATATAGGCACCCAGCGAGGCGATCAGGTTCCAGCCCCAAAAAGCGTCAGGATAATCCGGGTAGCGGCGCGGCATGCCCTGGTTGCCCAGGAAGTGCATCGGGAAGAAGGTCAGGTTCACGCCGATGAAGGTCAGCCAGAAATGGATCTTGCCGAGCTTCTCCGGGTACTGCTTCCCGCTCATCTTGCCGATCCAGTAGTAGATGCCGGCATAGATGCCGAACACCGCGCCCAGGCTCAGCACGTAGTGGAAATGCGCCACCACGTAATAGGTGTTGTGCAGGATCTGCGTGATGCCCGCATTGGCCAGCACGACGCCCGTCACACCGCCGAGCGTGAACAGGAAGATGAAGCCGATGGCGAACAGCATCGGCGTGTCGAACCGCATGGAGCCACCCCACATGGTGGCGATCCAGGAGAAGATCTTCACACCCGTCGGCACCGCGATGACCATGGTCGCCGCCATGAAGTAGGCCCGCGTGTCCACATCCATGCCGGAGGTGTACATGTGGTGCGCCCAGACCACGAAGCCAACCACGCCGATCGCGACCATCGCATAGGCCATGCCGAGATAGCCAAACACCGGCTTCTTGGAGAAGGTCGAGATGACATGGCTGATGATGCCGAAGGCCGGCAGGATCATGATGTAGACTTCGGGGTGGCCGAAGAACCAGAAGAGGTGCTGGAACAGCACCGGATCACCGCCGCCGGCCGGGTCGAAGAAGGCCGTGCCGAAGTTGCGGTCGGTGATCAGCATGGTGATGGCACCACCCAGCACCGGCACCGCCAGCAGCAGCAGGAAGGCCGTGACCAGCATGGACCAGACAAAGAGCGGCATCTTGTGCAGCGTCATGCCCGGGGCGCGCATGTTGAAGATGGTGGTGATGAAATTCGCGGCACCCAGGATCGAGGAAGCGCCGGCCAGGTGCAGGGCGAACAGCGCCATGTCCATGGCGGGGCCGGTCTGATACTGGTCATCCGAAAGCGGCGGATAGATCGTCCAGCCCGCGCCGGCACCGCCGCCCACGAAGAGCGAGCCGCCCAGCAGCAGGAAGGCCGGCACCAGCAGCCAGAAGGAGATGTTGTTCAGCCGCGGGAAAGCCATGTCCGGCGCGCCGATCATGATGGGCACGAACCAGTTGCCGAAGCCGCCGATCAGTGCGGGCATGATCACGAAGAACACCATGATCAGGCCATGGGCCGAGACATAGGCGTTCCACATCTGCCCGTCGGAGAAGATCTGCAGGCCCGGCTGCTGCAACTCCAGGCGCATCAGCACCGAGAGGCCGATGCCGATGATCGCGGCGAAGAGCGAGAAGATGATGTAGAGGGTGCCGATATCCTTGTGATTGGTGCTGAACAGCCACCTGCTCACGAAGCCCGGCTTGTGGTCGTCATGTCCATGCGCGTCCGCGTATGCCATGTGCCTTGTGCCTTTCCTGAAGCCTTTTGCCGGCTGCGTTACTGACGCGCCGCTGCGATTCGAATGGTGTCGTTGGCCGCATCCGCAAGGGCGGGGGCGGCGTCATCCTGGCGGGCGAAGCGCGTGCGCGCGCTGGCCACCCAGGCGTCGAACTCCTCCTGCGGCACGGCCTTCACCACGATGGGCATGAACCAGTGATTGGTCCCGCAGATCTGGTTGCACTGGCCGTAGAAGGTGCCGACGCGGTCGGCCCGCATCCAGGTCTCCAGCGTGCGCCCGGGAATGCTGTAGCGCTGCACACCGAGGCTGGGGACGAAGAAGCTGTGGATCACATCGGCGCCATTGGTCATGACGCGGATGGTCCGGCCCACCGGCACCAGCAGCGGCTCGTCCACTTCCAGGCCGCGCAGCTGGCCCGGGCGGATTTCGTCATCCTGCAAGGGGCGGCTGTCGAAGCTGAAATTGCCGTGGTCGGGGAACTGATAGCTCCAGTACCATTGATGACCCGTCACGTTGATCGTGAGGTCGGCGTCGCGCGCCCGGTCCTGGTAGTAGATCAGCCGGAAGGAGGGGATGGCGATGACCAGCAGGATCAGCACCGGGATCACGGTCCAGGCGATTTCGAGCGTGGTGTTGTGGCTGTTCTGCGAGGGGACGGGGTTGCGCGCGGCGCTGTAGCGCCAGGCGCACCAGGCCAGCAGCATCGCCACGAAGATCGTGACGGCGACCATCAGCCAGAACACCAGTTCATTGAAGCTGGAAATGGCGTCCTTGATCGGACCGCCCGATTCCTGCAGCCCCATGCCCCAGGGCACCGGGGCGCCCACCATCGGCGGTTGCGCCTGGGCCCAAGCCATGCCGGCCAGGGCGGTCACGCCCAGGACAGCCATTCCGAGAATTCGTCCGATACGCCCGATCACGCGCCGCACCTTGCCCCAAAACCTGAAGCGATGACCCGGGGCCATCGCCCGGCGGCCACATCGGCCACCTGCCGGCGCAGCATGGCATCCCCCGCTGGAGGGGCCGGCCCGGCGCCGCGGCCGGACCATAGGCTTGGGGCGAAAAGGCCACAAGCCTTGCGGCGGTGCAGCATAGGGTTTTTTGGCCTTACGCCCCCTCGATGATCTCTGTTTCAGAGCCCTCGGCGCCGCCCTCGGCCACGTGGTCCACCATATCCGTCAGCATCGAGCGGATATGCGGGTCCCCCACCATGTAGAACACCTGCCGCCCGCGCCGGTCCGCCGTCAGCAGCCGCGCCGCGCGCAACAACCGCAGATGGTGGGAGACGAGGCTGGGCGAGATGGCGAGCATCTCCGCCGTGGCCCCCACCGAGACCGGCTGGTCCAGGCAGGCCAGGATGATCTTGAGGCGCGTGGGGTCACTCATCAGGCGGAACATTTCCGCCAGCTCCACCACCTCATCCTCGTTGATGCGAACGCCTGATGCCATGGTACCACCTTCGGGCCAGTCGTGGAACGATACAAGCCCTGTGGCGGCGCAACACAAGCCTTGACGCGACGGCGCGCAGGGGCAAGGTAAAGGGGACAAGTTGCTGATTTAATTGGATGAGTGAACAGGTGAATAGCTATTCAGCCATCCCTCGCAGGGGTCTCCTCGCCGGCATCGCCGGCCTTGGGCCACTCGCCGCCGCCGCGCCGATGCAGGCGCAGGCGCAGGCGCAAGCCGCGCGCCCCACCGTGCTCGGCACCACCGGCATGATCGGCGATCTGCTGCGCGGCGTGGGCGGCCCCGCCATCACCGTCGAAACCCTGATCGGCGAGGGGGTGGACCCGCATCTCTTCCGGCCGACGCGCAATGACATCGCCCGAATCCTCCGCGCCGATGCGCTGTTCTACAACGGCCACCGGCTGGAAGGCCGCATGCATGAGGTGCTGGAGCGTGCGGCCAGCCAGGGAAAGCCATCCCTCGCCGTGGCCGAGGCCATCCCCCGCGCCCGCCTGCGCCAGCATGAGGATTACCCCGATGCGGCCGATCCGCATCTCTGGATGGACCCGGCACTCTGGGCCGAGACTCTGCCCGCCATCGCCGCCACGCTGGGCCGCCTGCCGCGCCTCAACCGGGATCTCCAGGCGGGGGCGGCCGAAACCCGCGCCAGGCTGCACCGGCTGGACGCCTATGCGCGGGAGGTCCTGGCCCCCATCCCGGCCGAGCGCCGCGTGCTGGTCACGGCGCATGATGCCTTCGCCTATTTCGGCCTGCGCTACGAATTCCGCGTGGAATCCATCCAGGGCCTCTCGACGGAGGCCGAGGCGAGCCTCGCCCGCATCGAGGCCATGGTCCGGCTGATCGTGGAGCGCCAATTGCCCGCCCTCTTCACCGAAAGCTCCGTGCCGGACCGCGCGGTGCGCGCCCTCGTCGAGGGGGTGGCGGCGCGCGGCCATCAGATCCGGCTGGGCGGCACGCTGTTTTCCGATTCCATGGGCCGGCCCGGCACCTATCGCGGCACCTATGAGGGCATGATGGACCACAACATCACCCTCATCTCCCGCGCGCTGGGCGGCTCCGCCCCCGAGCGCGGCCTGAACGGGCGGCTGTGAGCGCGCCCTTCGCCGTCTCGGGCCTGACGGTCAGCTATGCCGGGCGCCCCGCGCTGAGCGATGTGACCTGGCAGGCGGCCCCCGGGCTGACCGCCATCCTCGGCCCCAATGGCGCGGGCAAATCCACCCTGCTCAAGGCGGCCCTCGGCCTGATCCCCTCCGATGCGGGCGAGGCGCGCTTCTTTGGCGTGGCCCTGGACCAGGCCCGCGCGCGCATCGCCTATCTGCCGCAGCGCGCCAGCGTGGATTGGGATTTCCCGGCCAGTGCCCTCGACATCGTCGCCATGGCGCGGCTGCCGCGGATGCGCTGGTGGGGGCCCGTGCCCCGCGCCGAGCGCGAGCTGGCCCGCGCGGCCCTGGCCTCGGTCGGCCTCGCCGATTTCGCGGACCGCCAGATCGGCCGGCTTTCGGGCGGGCAGCAGCAGCGGGTCTTCCTGGCCCGCGCCCTGGCCCAGGGCGCCGACCTCTTCCTGATGGATGAGCCCATGGCCGCCGTGGATGCCGTGACGGAGCAGACCATCCTGGGCGTGCTGCATGATCTGGCGGCCACCGGGAAATCCGTGCTGATGGTGCATCATGACCTCTCGCTCATCACCGCGCATTTCGACCAGGTGCTGATCCTGGCGGGCCACGTCATCGCGGCGGGCCCGGTGGCCGAGGCCTTCACCGATGCCGCCATCGCCAAGGCCTTTGGCGGGCTTCCGGGGCGCGCGTGAGACAGGCGGCATGATCGGGCACAACACCCTCATCGTCCTGCTGGGCTGCGCGGCACTGGGGGCGGCCTCGGGCGTGGTGGGCGCCTTCGCGCTGCTGCGCGGGCGCGCCTTGCTGGCCGATGCCATCGGCCATGCGGCGCTGCCGGGCGTCGTTGCGGCCTCGCTCATCGTCTCGGCCCTGGGCGGGCCGGCGCGTAGCCTCGGGCCGCTTCTGCTGGGGGCGGCCCTCTCCGCCTGGCTCGGGCTGCTGGCGCTGCGGGCGCTGACGGCAAGCGGGCGCATCCGGCAGGATGCGGCGATCGGCGTGGTGCTCTCGGCCTTCTACGCGCTGGGCACGGTCGGGCTCTCCATCGCCCAGGCCATGCCGGATGCGGCCCAGGCGGGGCTGTCCCACTTCATCCTGGGCCAGGCGGCGACCCTGACCGAGGGCGATGCCATGCTGGCGGGCGGACTGGCGCTGGGCTGCATCGGCGTGATCGCGCTGCTGTTCCAGCCGCTGCGCGCGCTGTGCTTCGACGAGGCCTTCGCCCGCAGCCAGGGCCTGCCGGTGCGCGCACTCGATCTCGCGCTGCTGGCGCTGCTGCTGGCGGTCTGCGTGGCCGGCCTGCCGGCGGTCGGGCTGTTGCTGGTGGTCGCCTTGCTGATCGTGCCGGCCGCCGCCGCACGGCTGGTGACGCGCGGCCTGCCGGCCATGGTGTCGCTGGCGGGCGCGCTGGGGGCGGCGGCCGGGGCCAGCGGCGCGCTGATCTCCACCCGCTTCGAGAATATCCCGACCGGGGCGGCGGTGGTGCTGGCCGGGCTGCTCGGCTTTGGCGCCGCCGTCGTATTTTCGCGCCGATGACGGATTTCCTGCGCCTCGACCTGCCGGCCCTGCTGGCCGCCATCCTGGCGGGTGGAACCTGCGGCCTGCTCGGCTCCTTCCTGGTGCTGCGGCGCGAGAGCCTGCTGGGCGATGCGCTCTCCCACGCGGTGCTGCCCGGCATTGTCGTCGGCTTCGCGCTGACCGGGCTGCGCAGTGCCGGGCCGATGCTGCTGGGCGCGCTGGGCGCCGCCTTGCTGGCGACGCTCGCCATCGGCTGGGTGAAGCGCGCGGCACGGCTGGAGACGGGGGCGGCCACCGGCCTCGTCTTCACCGGCTTCTTCGCCATGGGCCTCGTTCTGCTGGAGTTGACCGGCGCGCGCAGCGCCGACCTCGATGTGGATTGCGTGTTGTTCGGCCAGCTGGAAACCCTGGTCTGGCTGGAGGCGAAGGGCTTCGCTTCCCTGCTCGATCCCGTGGCGCTGGCCGGGCTGCCGCGGCAATTGGGGCTGCTGGCGGCGGTGGCGCTGGTGGCGGTTGTGGTCGTGGCGCTGTGCTGGCGGCCCTTGCAGCTCATCGCCTTTGATCCGGCCTTTGCCGCCTCGCTCGGGCTGCGGGTGGGGCGCTGGGAATTGGGGCTGAACCTGCTGATCGCGGCCGCCGCCGTGGCCGCGTTCGAATCGGTGGGAAGCATCCTTGTGGTGGCGATGCTGGTCTGCCCGGCGGTCGCGCTGCGGTTGCTGACGGATCGCTACCGGGTGCAGGTGCTGGGCGGCGCGGCACTCGGCGCGGGGCTGGGGGCGGCGGGCGTGCTGCTGGCCGGGCCGGTGCCGGCGGCGCTGGGCTTCACGCTCTCGTTGAACGCGGCGGGTTTGATCGGGACGCTGGCGGGGCTGGTGGTGGCCGGCTGCCTCATTGCGCGGCGTGGCGAGGGGGCCTTGCCCCCTGGCACTCCCCCAGCAGGGAACAAGTCCCCTGCACCCCTTTCTGTTGGAGATGCAAGAAGCTGAGGTTCTTGCCGGGGTTTCAGGGGCAGAGCCCCTGATCTTCCCCCTTCCCCTTTCGCCTTTCATCGTCAAATGATGCAGCGAACAGATCCTCAGGGAGACGACCCATGGCAAAATTCGGCTTGAGCCAATCCGTCCGGCGCGTGGAAGACCCCCGGCTGCTCCTGGGTGCGGGCCGCTACACGGATGACATCGCGCTCGGCGGCCAGGTGCATGGCTATGTGCTGCGCAGCCCGCATGCCCATGCGACGATCCTCTCGGTGGATGTCAGCGCGGCCAAGGCGATGCCCGGCGTGCTGGCGGTGATGACGGGGGCTGATCTGCTGGCCATGGGTGTCGGCGAATTGCCCTGCGCCATCCCGATGAAGAACAGCAACGGCACGGATCGCGCGAATACGCTGCACATGCCGCTCGCCACCGACCGCGTGCGCCATGTGGGCGATCCGGTCGCCTTCATCATCGCCGAAACCCATGAGCAGGCGCGCGATGCGGGCGAGGCGGTGGAGGTGGATTACGACATCCTCCCCTCCGTCACCGACCTCGCCGTGGCGGGTGAGCCGGGGCAGCCGCAGATCTGGGACGCCGCCGCCAACAACACGGTGTTCGACTGGGAAGTGGGCGACAAGGCGAAGACCGATGCGCTGATCGCCGGTGCGGCGCATGTGACGCGGCTGACGGTCATCAACAACCGCGTCGTCGCCTCCTCGATGGAGGGCCGCGCCTGTGCCGCGCAATATGACGCGGCCAGCGGCCATTTCACGCTTTATGCCGGCACCCAGGGCTCCTGGCTGGTGAAGAACCTGCTGGCTTCCGCCGTGCTGAAGGTCAGCCCCGATCTGGTGCGGGTGGTGACCCCCGATGTCGGCGGCGGCTTCGGCATGAAGCTGTTTCTCTACGCCGAATATGCGCTGTGCGCCCTGGGCGCGCGCGCGGTTGGCCGCCCGGTGAAATGGGCTTCCGAACGGACCGAAGCCTTCCTCTCCGATACGCATGGCCGCGACAACATCACGCTGGGCGAACTGGCGCTGGATACGGATGGCAAGTTCCTCGCCCTGCGCACGCGCAATGTGGCGAATATGGGCGCCTATCTCTCCACCTTCGCGCCCTTCATCCCGACCGGGGCGGGCACCAAGGTGCTGGCCAGCGTCTATGGTTTCCAGGCGATCCATGCGCGCGTGCTCGGCATGGCGACCAACACCGTGCCGGTGGATGCCTATCGTGGCGCCGGCCGGCCCGAGAGCAATTATCTGGTCGAGCGGCTGATTGATCAGGCCGCGCGCGACCTGAAGCTGGACCGCATCGAGCTGCGCCGCCGCAACATGGTGGGCCAGGCCGCCATGCCCTACGTCACCGCCATGGCGCAGCGCTATGACAGCGGCGATTTTGCCCGCGTCATGGATGCGGCGCTGGCCAAGATTGATTGGTCGGGCTTCCCCGCCCGCCGCGCCGAGGCCGCGAAGCGCGGCAAGAAGCGCGGCATCGGCCTCGCCTACTACCTGGAGGCGACGGGCGGCGGGCCCACGGAAAACGCCTCGGTGAAATTCGCCGAGGATGGCTTCGTGGACGTCTATGTCGGCACGCAAAGCACCGGCCAGGGGCATGAGACGGCCTATGCCATGCTGACCAGCCATGAGCTGGGCATCCCCATGGAGAAGATCCGCATCCGCCAGGGCGATTCCGACACGCTGCCCGCCGGCGGCGGCACCGGCGGCGCGCGCAGCCTTTACTCGGAGGGCCAGGCCATCCTCGTCACGGCGGCTAGCGTGATCGAGAAGGGCAAGCAGGCAGCGTCCGAGATGCTGGAAGCGGCCGTGGTGGATATCGAGTTCAACCCAAAAGGGGCCAATGGGGGCCAGTTCGGCGTCGTCGGCACCGACCGCGGCGTGGATATCCTGAGCCTCGCCGCCCGGCAGCGGCAGCGTGTCGCGGCCGGTGAGGACACCAACCTGCTCGATGCGCTGGAGACGGCGAAGATCGAGTTCCACACCTTCCCCAATGGCTGCCACGTGGCCGAGGTGGAGGTGGACCCCGAGACGGGGATGATCGCCATCCCGCGCTACATCGTGGTGGATGATGTGGGCCATGCGCTGAACCCGCTGATCGTGCGCGGCCAGGTGCATGGCGGTGTGGCGCAGGGCATCGGCCAGGCCTTCCTGGAGCGCACCTCCTACGACCCGGAAAGCGGCCAGCTGCTCTCCGCCTCCTTCATGGATTACGCCCTGCCCCGCGCCGAGGATCTGCCGGATATCGAGGTGGATCTGATCGAGGTGGTCTGCGAGACCAATCCCCTCGGCGTGAAGGGTGCCGGCGAGGCTGGCGCCGTAGGCTCGCCGCCCGCCGTCGTCAATGCGCTGATTGACGCGCTGAGCGATGCGGGTGTCACGGCGATCGACATGCCCGCAACACCCGAAGTGGTCTGGAAGGCGCTGCACGCGGCCTAGGTCTTGCCGCTCAAGGCCACGGGCGCGCTTAAGCTTTTCTTGAGATGCAACGGTGGATAACTCCGCGATCATCGTCGCGGAGATGGATCAGTGGGCTTCACTTTGGGTTTGCGCCAGCAGGTGGGCCTGCTGGCTGGAATTGGGCTGATGGGGCTGGTGGCCGTGGGCGGCATTGCCTTTGTCGGGCAGGGCAACCAGGCGCAGGTCACCACCGCCGCGAACCGGGCCACCGCCCTGGCCGCCGAGTTGAGCCGCCTGCAAGGCGAACTCAATGAGATGACGCGCATCGAGGGCGCCTTCCTGCGCGCGCCCTCGGCCGAGCTGATCGGCCAGCACAGCCGGGCTGGCGCCGCGGTCCGCCAACGTCTCGCTGGCTTCGCGCAGCTCCTGGCCGGTGCCGGGCTGGTGCCGCAGGGTGAGGCCCTCGCCGCGGCCGTGGCGGATCAGGAACGCCGCTTCGCCGCCATGGCCGAGCTGCGCCGCGAAGCCGGCTTCAATGAGAATGCCGGATTGCAGGGCGCGCTGCGCAACAGCGTGCGCACAGTGGAGCAGCGCCTGGGCCAGACCGAGGATCTGCGCCTGGCCGTGCTGATGCTGCAGATGCGCCGCCACGAGAAGGATTTCCTCGCCCGCGTCGAGCCGAGCTACCAGGGCCTGATGCAGCAACGCGCCCGCGAATTCGCGGCATTGCTGCCCCAGGTGGCCATGCCGGGCGAGGCGCGGACGGAGATCGCCGCCCTGATGGCCGCCTACCAGCGCGACTTCACGGCCCTCGTCACGGTCGAACTGCGCCGCAACGAGGCGATGACGGCGCTGGACGCGGCGGTGGCCGCCCTGTCCCGCCCCGCCCTCGCGCTCACGCGCGGGGTGGAGGCGGCCGGGACAGCCGCCCAGCAGGAGGCCGAGGCGATCCAGGCCGCGATCAGCACCTGGCTGCTCTGGGGCATCGGGCTGATCGGCCTCGGTGTCGGGTTGATCGGCTGGTTCGTGGCGCGCGGCATCGGCCGCCAATTGGGCCGGATCACCGCCACGATGACCGAGCTCGCCCAGGGCAATCTGGAGGTGTCCATCACCGGCCAGGGCCGCCGCGACGAGATCGGCGCGCTGGCGGGTGCGATGCTGCGCTTCCGCGAGCAGGGGCAGGAGGCCATCACGGCCAGCGCCGAACGCCGGGCCGAACGCGAAGCCGCCCAGGCGACGCGCACGGAAGCGCTGCGCGCCATGGCCGACAAGGTGGAAGAAGAAGCCACGCAATCGGTCAGCCGCGTGGAGGGCATCATGTCCCGCATGGCGGATGCCGCCGAAACCATGGCCAACTCCGCGCAATCCGTCGCGCAGGAGAGCCGCGCCGTCAGCGCCACCTCGGATGAGGCGCTGCAGGACGCCCAGGCCGTCGCGGCCGCCGCGGAGGAGCTTTCCGCCTCGGTGCGGGAAATCGCGGGCCAGGTCGCCGGGGCCGCCGCCGCCACGCAGCGCGCGGTGGAGCTCGGCCATTCGGGGCGTGAGCGCATTGACGCGCTGGAGCAGGCGGTGGGGCGCATCGGCGATGTGTCCCGCCTGATCGCGGGCATTGCGGGGCAGACCAACCTCCTCGCCCTGAACGCCACCATCGAGGCCGCGCGCGCGGGTGAGGCCGGCAAGGGCTTCGCCGTGGTGGCGGGCGAAGTGAAGTCGCTGGCCGCGCAGACGGCGCGCGCCACCGAGGATATCTCCACCCAGATCGCCGCCGTCAGCCGCGCCACGCGGGAGGCGGCGGGCTCGGTCGCCGGCATCGCCGCCGCCGTTTCGGAGATTGACCAAGTGGCCAGCGCCATCGCCGCCGCCGTGGAGGAGCAATCCGCCGCAACGCGTGAAATCGCCCGCACCGTGGCCCAATCGGCCGACCGCGCGCGCGAGGTGACGGAGCGCATCGGCCTCGTTTCGGCCGAGACGGAGCAGACGGATGCGCGCGCCATCGCCATGCGCAGCGGCGCGATGGATGCGCGCGAAGCGGTGGTGGCGCTGCGCGGCGCGGTGCTGCGCACGCTGCGCACCGCCACCGCCGAAGTGGATCGCCGCCAGGAGCCGCGCCACGCCCTGCCGCTCCCGGCGCATGTCGCGGGGGCCGGGCTGCCGGGCGAGCTGGCGACCGAGCTGCTGGATATCAGCGCATCCGGCGCGGCCATCCGGGAGGTGGTCGGGCTGCAGCGCGGGGCGCAGCTGCGGCTGCGGGTCCCTGGCCTTCTTGCCTTCCCGATCCCGGCCGAGGTCCTGGCCCAGGAAAGCGGCAGGGTCCGGATGAAGCTGCGGCCGGATGCAGCCACGGCCGCCCTGCTCCGCCAGGCGCTGGAGCGGGAGGCCGCGCAGGCCGCCTGATGGCGCTGTCCGCAGGGGTGCCTGCGCTTGAGGGTTGGCGGATGGCTGTTGGTTTTTGAGGGGCGCTGCCCCTCAAGCTCCCCGGCAGGAAACGGGTTTCCTGCACCTTCTTCCGGTCATTGCCTTTGACGGGCTGGCGGCGCGGTGCTTCAGAAATCATAGAGGCGCGCGGCATTCTCCACGAGAATGGCCCGCCGCACCGCCGGGTCCGGCGCCCAGCCGGCCAGCAGGCCCAGCAGCGCCGCCTCATTCGGCTTGGGCTCCGGCGCATTGGGATGCGGCCAGTTGGAGCCCCAGACCACACGCTCGGGTGCCGCCGCGATGATGGCGCGCGCGATGGCGGCGACATCCTCATAAGCCGGCGGGCCCGAGCGCGATACGCCATAGGGCGAGGACGCCTTCACCCAGACACGCCCCGTATCGAGCAATCGCAGCAGCGCCTGGACAGCGGGGGCCGTGGGCGGCACGGGATCGTGAAAGCGCCCCAGGTGATCCACCACCACATCGCAGGGAAGGCTGGCGATGAGCGGGGCGCGCTGCGCCATCTCCCCGCCATCAAATTGCAGCTGCACATGCCAGCCCAGCGGGGCGACATGCGCGGCCAGCGCGGCCAGCCCCTCCCACGGGACGGGGCCGCCCTTCAGCATGAAGGCCCGGGCGCCGCGCGCCCCCGCGGCATGCAGGCGATGCAGCTCGGCCCGCGGCGTCGCGGCCGTCACCGCCACGACGGCCCGGGCGGAGGCTGGTCCAAGGGCCGCCACCGCATCCAGCGTGCAGGCATTGTCGGTGCCATAGGCGGTGGGCTGCACCACCACCGTCCGGCTCAGCCCCAGCCGCGCCATGACGGCGGCATAGGCCGGAAGATCGCGCGTGAAGGGCACGGGCGAAGGGTTGGAGGGCGCCACGGGGTAGCGCGCGGCCGGGCCATAGATGTGCATGTGCGTATCTGTCGCGCCAAGGGGCGTGGAAATCGCGGGCGTCGCATCGGGCGGGGTTGGTTCTGGCGGCATGCCGGCAGCATGGCGCGGTGGCCGCGGCACCGCTATCCTCCCCGCAAAACACGGGGAGGTTTCCATGATCCGACGCAGGGCATTCCTGGCGGGTGCAGCGACACTTGCCACCGGCGCGGCCACCGCGCCGGCCTGGGGCTGGGAGCCGGCACGGCCGATCCAGCTGATCGTCGGCTTCGCGCCGGGCGGTGGCGCGGACCTGGCCGGCCGGGCCATCGCAGAGGCCGCGTCACGCCTCTTCCCGACGCCGATCATCGTGGTGAACCGGCCAGGCGCTGGCGGCGCCATCGCGGCGCAGCAGGTGGCGGGTATGGCGCCGGATGGGCTGAACCTCCTGGTCGGCGGCGGCAGCGAGAGCATTTCGCTGCCCGCCTTCCGTGACCTGCCCTATGACCCCAAGCGCTCCTTCCGGGCCATCATCCGGCTGACGCGCCAGCCCATGCTGATCGTGGCACGGCGGGGCGGGCCCTATGCCGATCTGCGCGCCGTGGTGGAGGCGGCGCGGCGCGCGCCCGGCAGCATCCCGCATGCCTCCTCCGGCCAGGGCTCCATCTATCACGCGGTCTTCGTGCTGTTGCAGCAGGCAGCGGGCGTCGAGTTCCTGCATGTGCCCTTCACCGGCGGCGCGCCCTCGCTCCAGGCGCTGCTGGCCGGCACCGTGGAGCTGGCGGTGCTCGCACCCGAGGAGATGGCCGGCCTGGCCCAGGCGGGCGAGGTGCGGCCACTGGCCGTGGCCTCGGCCGAGCGGCTCGCCGCCTTTCGCGAGGTGCCGACGCTGCGCGAGCTTGGCTGGAATGTCGTGATCGAGAACATGAAGGGGCTGAACGCCCCGGCGGGCCTGCCGGACGAGATCGCGGCCACGCTGCATGAGCGCTTCCACCGCGCCATCGCCACGCCGACCTGGCAGAATTTCCTGGACCGCACCGGGGCGATGAATGGCTATCTGGACGGCCCCGGCTACCAGGCGGCGATGGATGGCGTGCTGGATGCCCTGCGCGGCGCCGTGCGGCGAGGGTAGGGCAGCATCCGGCCGAACGGCATCGCGGGAATGGACGGGGCCGCTCGAAAACCGACGGGCTGCGGGTCATGCAGGACACCGGCTTACTGACGAGCCCGTCTGCGGCCGGCTAATCCGCCTTGATCCCCACCCGCCGGATCAATTCGCCCAGCCGCGCATGCTGCGCGACGTTGCGCGCCTGGTATTCCTCCGGCGTGCCCGGCAAGGCGGCCGCGCCAAGCTCGGCCAGGCGCGACACCATCTCGGGTTTGGTGAGGCCCGCGCGCAGCGCCGCATTGGCGCGCGTGATGATCTCGGGCGGCGTGCCGCGCGGCGCCACCAGGCCGAACCACGCCGTGACCTCATAGCCCGGCAGCGTCTCCGCGATGGCCTGGATCTCGGGCGCGCTGGGCCAGCGCCGCGCCGAGGTGACACCCACGCCGACCAGCGCGCCGGAGCGCACATGCGCGATGATCGTCGGCATGTTGTCCACGCCGAAATCAATCCGGCCGGGCAGCAGATCCACCATCATCGGCGCGCTGCCGCGATAGGGCACATGCGTCGCCTCGATGCCCGCCATCAGGCGGAACATCTCGGCGGCGAGGTGGGTGGAGCCGCCAATGCTGGTCTCGCCGTAGGATAGCCGGCGCGTGCGCGCCAGCGCGATCAGCCCCGGAATATCCCGCACCCCGAGCGAGGGATGCGCCGCCAGAAGATTCGGCACCTCGGCGATCTGGCTGATCGGCAGGAAATCCGTCAGCGGGTCATAGCCGGCATTGCTGTAGAGATGCGCATTGATGGCATTGGTGCCGGGCGAGCCGAGCATCAGCGTATAGCCATCGGGCGGGCTGCGCAGCACGGCCTGCGCCGCGATATTGGAGCCGGCGCCGGGCCGGTTCTCGATGACGACGGGCTGGCCCAGTTCCTCCGTCAGGATCTGGCCGGCGATGCGGCCCAGCAGATCCGTCGTGCCACCGGCGGGAAAGCCCACCAGGATGCGGATCGTACGGCTCGGCCAGGGCGTCTGCGCGACGGCAGGCGCGGCCAGCAGGGAGGCCGCGAACAGCGTGCGGCGCGGGATCATCACAGCGTCCATCCTCCATCGATCACCATGGCCTGGCCGGTGACGAAGGCGCTTTCGTCACTCGCCAGATACACCACCAGCGCCGCCATCTCCTCGGCCGTGGCCAGCCTGCCCATGGCCTGGCGGGCGATGAAGGCGGCGCGCGAAGCCTCGAAGCTGCCCGCCGCCGCCGCATTGGCGGCAATGCGGTCATGCAGGCTGGGCGTGTCCACCGTGCCGGGGGCCAGGCAGTTGCAGCGCACGCCCTGCGTCACGCAATCGGCGGCGACGGCGCGCGTCATGCCGATCACCGCAGCCTTGCTGGTGCCATAGAGGAACCGGTTGGGGGCACCTTTGATGTTGGACGCGGCGGAGGCCATGTTGATGATGCTGCCGCGCCCCGCCTCCAGCATGCCGGGCAGGGCCGCGCGAATGCTGCGCCACATGCTGCGGACATTCAGCGCGAAGGCGAAATCCCACTCCTCATCGGTGCAGGTCAGCGCCGTGTTCTGGTGGACGAAGCCCGCGCAGTTGAACAGGATGTCGAGCCGCCCCGCCGCCGCGATGGCGGAAGCGAGTGCCGCATCATCCAGCACATCCAGCGCATGGGCCGTGATGCCGTGTTCAGCGAGGCCGGCGAGCTTGCCGGCATCGCGATCCGTCGCCACCACGAAGGCCCCCTCGGTGGCCATGGCGATGGCGCTGGCGCGGCCAATGCCCTGGCCCGCGGCCGTCACGAAAGCGCGTTTTCCTGCCAGACGTCCGGCCATGCGTTCTCTCCCCTTCTGGTTCTTGCCGGTATTGCGGCCCTTGAGCGGCGCCGCGTCAATCCTGCCCGGCCTCGCCCCACCTGGGCCGCGCAATTCGTTGACACCTCGGCACCCGGCCGACAGTCTCCGCCCGCAGCGTGGGACGGGGATGCAAGCATGGGCAGGGCACAGGCTTGGCGGTGGACGCGCCGCGGGCTGCTGCTGGGGGGTGCGGCGGCGGCGGGCGGCTATGCCACGCTGAAGCTGCGCCCGGCCGAGACCGAGGCTGATCTGCATCTGCTCTACACGCCCTCCGCCATGCAGCACGGCGTGGACCGCAACCCCATCATCGTCATCCCGGGGCTGCTCGGCAGCCGCCTGCGGGACCCTGCTTCAGGCCAGATCGTCTGGGGCGCCTTCGAGGGCACCGCGGCTGATCCGGGGACGGCCACCGGGGCGCGGCTGGTGGCCCTGCCCTTCACCGATGCGATGCGCACGCCGAGCGAACTCGTCACGCCCGACGGGGTGCTGGACCGCGTGCAGCTGCGCGTGGCGGGCATCCCCGTGGCGTTGCGCGCCTATGCGGAAATCCTCAGCACGCTGGGCCTCGGCGGCTATCGCGATGAGGCTTTGGGCCTGGCGGGCCGGGTGAACTACGGCAGTGACCATTTCACCTGCTTCCAGTTCTCCTATGACTGGCGGCAGGACAATGTGCGCAACGCGCAGCGCCTGATGGCCTTCATGCGGGAGAAGCGCGCCTTCGTGCAGGCGGAATATGCGCGCCGCTTCGGCATGCGCGATCATCCCGTGAAGTTCGACATCGTGGCGCATTCCATGGGCGGGCTGGTCGCGCGCTATGCCATGCTGTTCGGCGATGCCGACCTGCCGGCGGATGGCGCATTGCCACGGCCGAGCTTCGCCGGGGCCGAATACATGGCGCGGCTGATCCAGATCGGCACGCCCAATGGCGGCTCGCTCGATGCGTTTCGCGTGCTGGTGGATGGGCGGGATTTCGGCCAGCCCATCGTGCCGCGCTACAGCCAGGCGATCCTGGGCACCTTCGCCTCGGTGTATCAGCTGCTGCCGCGCGCCTCGGGGCGGCCGGTGGTGGCGGGCGAGGAGACGCTCGATCTGCATGAGCCCGCCACCTGGCAGCAGATGCGCTGGGGCCTGGCCGGCGCCGGCCTGGATGCGGACCTCGCCACCCTCATGCCGGATGTGGCCAGCGCGGAGGAGCGGCGCCGCCTGGCCCTGGCGCTGCAGGCCCGGCTGCTGCGCCGCGCCCGCGCCTTCGCCGCCGCCATGGACCAGCCGGCAACGCCACCGCCCGGGACGGAGCTGATGCTGGTGGCGGGCGATTCCATGCCGACGGCGCTGCGCCTCTCGGCCGATCGGGGGGATGGGCGGCTCACGCAGATCGCCAGCGGGCCGGGCGATGGGGTGGTGCTGCGCGATTCCGTGCTGCTCGATCACCGCCAGGGGCAGGCGCCACGTGGCACCCTGGCGATGAGCCCGATGGGCTTCCGCCGCGCGCTGTTCCTGCCGCGCGAACACCTGGAAATCACCCGCGACGCGACCTTCCGGAACAACATCCTGTTCTGGCTGCTGGAGGAGCAGCGCGGCGCCTGACCACGGGGCGCGCGGTGAGCCCCTGGAATGGGAAAATCTCCTGGTGGGATCGAGGGGCCAGCCCCTCGAGCTCCCCGGCAGGGTGAAAACCTGCGTGGTTTTCACGGCTTCCTGCACCTTCATCCGTGGAGTTGTGCAGTCGAAGATCCAAGAAACTGAGTTTCTTGGTGGGAGAGCGCGAGAGGGCAAAGCCCTCTCGCTTCCTGGCCTGTTTCAGGCGCCTTCCGCAGTTGCTTCACCGGAAGCAGACACGCTGCAACGCCTCCAGCCATTCGCTTTCACAGATTTTCCAAACCGCCGCGCGAAGCCGCACGGCTTGGACATGCATCAGGAATCCGCGGTGATATTCGCCCGCCGCACCACCTCGCGCCAGCGGTCCAGTTCGGCGCGCTGGAAGCTGGCCAGCTCCTCGGCGCTGCCGCCCATGCCTTCCACGCCGTTGCGGGCGAAGGCGGCGCGCGTCTCCGCTTCCAGCAACGCCGCGTTGAAGATGCCGTTGAGGCGCAGCGTCAGGGGCGCGGGCAGCCGGGCCGGCGCGTAGATCGCCCACCAGGCCTCCACATTGATCGCGGGCAGGCCGCCTTCGCCGAAGGTGGGCACGCCGGGCAGCACATCGCTGCGCGTGGCCCCGGTGATGCCGAGGCCCAGCATGGTGCCAGCCTCGATATGCGCGCGGACGAACTGCGTGTGGTAGAACATCGCGTCAATCTGGCCGCTGAGCAGATCGGTCACGGCGCGGCCACCATCACGATAGGGCACATGGGTGGTGGCGATGCCGGTTGCTTCGCCCAGCAGGGCCTGGGCCAGATGCCCCGTGGTGCCCGTGCCGGAGGAGGCGACGGAAAGCGGCCGCGTGCGCGCGAGCGTGATGAATTCCGCCATGCTCCGCACGCCCAGCTGCGGCCGCACCACCAGCAGGATCTTGGTCTTGGAATGCGCGATGATGGGGGTGAAATCCCGCATCGGGTCATAGGGCAGGCCTGGCATCAGATGCGGGTTCACCGTGTGGGTGCCGATGGTGCCCAGCAGCAGCGTCAGCCCATCGGGTGCCGCCTGCGCCACGTATTGCGAGCCGATGGTGCCCCCGGCACCGGCGCGGTTATCCACCACCACGGTCGCGCCATTCAGCCCACGCGAAAGCTGCTGCGCCGCGATACGGCCGAGGATGTCGGTGCTTGATCCACCGGGAAAGGGCACCACCAGCCGGATCGGCCGGTCGGGCCAGGCCGGCGCCTGGGCCGAGTTCTGGGCCTGGGACACACCCGTGGAAATGGCGGGGGCAAAGAGCCCCATGGCAAGCAATGGCCGGCGCTTCATGGCGCGATATCCTCCCCGGAAAGCGTGGCAAGGTCGCACAGCGGCAGGCCATGCCGCAACGGGATGCAGGCGGCAGGGAATTCCTGGGTGAAGCAGGCGCCCTCCGCCGCGAGGCGATCGAGGAAGGCGTCCAGATGCCGCATCGCGCCATTGGGCAGGTCATGCAGCACCAGCAGCACCGGGCCCTGGACCGCCCGGCACTGGGCCAGCGCCACCTCCGGCCAGCCATCCGGGTCGCGGAAATCGCCCGGCACGGCGTTCCACAGCACGATGGTGTAGGCGTTCTCCCGCAGGTGGCGCAGCGCACTCGCGTTGAGCAGATGCGGGCCCATCGCGCCGCCGCCGCCATTCGGGCGGAACAGGCGCTGCGCGTTCAATGGCCCGAGCAGCGCCTCCGCCTCCGTGATTTCCGCGACGGCTTCGGCACCGCCGCGCCGGCCCAGCGGCACGCCATGGGTCAGCGTGTGGTTGCCGATGCGGTGGCCCTCGGCCAGGGCGCGCTCGGCGAGCGCACGCCGCGCGGGGTCGCGCAGTTTCTGCGCGATGGGGAAGAAGCTTGCGCGCAGGCCCCGCCGCGCCAGTGCCGCCAGCACCAGCGGCGTCACCTCGGGCTCGGGGCCATTGTCGAAGCTGAGGCAGATCTCCATGGGCTTACCACCCCACCGCATAGCTGGCGCGGCGGGGATCGGCGCCGGCGGTCAGGATGCCGCTGTTGAGGTCCGCCTGGATCGCGCAGATGGCCCCCGCGCGCCAGATGCGGTCGGGCCACCAAGCCACGCCGTGGCCGCGCGCGGCCAGCGCATCGCCTGTCGCGCGGTCAATCCGGCCTTCGAGGCACAGCCGGCCGGGGTAATAGGCATGCGGCTCGAAACTGTCGGGGAAGCTGTAGGTGGCGACGCGCGGATGCTCCACCGCATCCTGGGGGTCCATGCCAAAGAGCAGGATGTTCATCAGCACCTGCAGCATCGCCTGGGATTGCACATCGCCGCCGGGCGTGCCGAGGGGCAGCACGAATTGCCCCGGCATCACCACCATGATCGGGTTGGGCGTCAGCCGCGGCCGCTTGCCCGGCGCGGCCCGGCTCGGGTGGCCCGGCGCCGTGAAGGATTGCGACCCGCGCGAGGAGGGGCAAAGCCCGGTGCCCGGGATCACCGGCGTATCGCTCGACACATCGCTCGGTGTGGCGGACACGCTGTTGCCCCAGCGATCCACGACCGAGATGTAGGACGTATCGCGCGGCGGGCCCGAGGGCATGCCATCCAGATGCAGCGCCGCCCCGGCCCCCAGGCCCCGCGCAGCACCGCCCTTCGGCTGGCCGGCCGGCGGCATTTCGGGCCAGGCGCGCAGCGGGTCGATCAGCAGCGCGCGCTCGGCGCCGTAGGTCGGATCGAGCAGGCCAGCGAGCGGCACATCCACGTGATCGGGGTCTCCATAGAAGGCCTCGCGATCGGCGAAGGCGAGCTTGATGGCCTCGATGATGGTGTGGATGTAGTCCGTGCTGTTGTGGCCGGCCGCGTGCAGCGCCGCCGGGTCCAGCATGTTCAGGGCCTGGCCCAGCACCGGCCCCTGGCACCAGGCGCCGCAGGTATAAACATCGGCGCCGGCGAAGCGGACGGAGACGGCGCGCTCCACCGGGGAGCGGTATTCCGAGAGATCCTCCGCCGAAAGCCAGCCGCCTTCCTCGCGGTGGTAGCGCAGGATGGCTTGGGCGATATCGCCGCGGTAGAACGCGGCCCGCGCCGCTTCCAGCCCGGCCAGCCGATCCCCGCCACGGGCCAGGGCGGCACTTTCCTCATCGGCCATGTAGCGCAGGCTTTTCGCGAGATCCGCCTGCACGAAGATGTCACCCACCCGGGGCGGCCGCCCGCCGGGCAGGTAGATGGCGGCGTTGGACGGCCAGCGCGCGTATTTCTCCGCATAGCCCGCGATGGTGTTCGCCATGAAGGGATGCACGGGAAAGCCCTCGGCGAAGCGGATCGCCGCCTGCACCACCTCGCCGAAGCGCATCGTGCCAAAGCGGGCCAGCGCCGTGATCCAGGCATCGGGTGCTGCGGGCACCACGGTGCGCAGCAGCCCCTCGGGAATGCTGCCATGGCAGCTGCGGGTGAAGTATTCGGGGTCCATGGCGCGCGGCCAGGCGCCCAGCCCCGCGATGGTCCACACCTCGCCATCGGCCATGCGGATCACGATGGGAGCGACGCCGGCGACATTCACGATATCGGGTTGCAGCACGCCCAGGGCGATGCCACCCGCCACCGCCGCATCCACGGCATTGCCGCCCGCTTCCAGCACGGCGAAGGCGGCATGCGCCGCGCCATAATGCCCGGCCGAAGCCATGTGGCGCGTGCCGCGCAGGGCGGGGCGCTGGGCGTAGGGTTCGGCGAGTTCGGCCATCGGGTTCGGACTTTCGCGCAAGAGGGGCGGCTCTCCCCTCCCCCTTGCCACGCCCCGGCCTCCCGCATCAATCCAACGTGATGCGTGCGCCCCGCATGAACACAACGTGACGCGCGCGTCCCGCATCAATCCAAAGTGATGCGCGCCTCCCGCATCAATCCAAAGTGATGCGCGCCTCCCGCATCAATCCAAAGTGATGCGCGCCTCCCGCACGACCGGCCCCCAGACGCGCGCGAAATCCGCATGCACCTGCTGGTAATCGGCCGAGGAATAGGGCCGCGTCAGCGGATAGAGTCCCGCCGCCACCAGGCGCCGCCCGGTATCGGCATCCGCCAGCACGCGCTGCATCGCCGCATGCATCTCGGCGACGATGGCGGGCGGCATGCCCTTCGGCCCGGAAATCCCGGTCCAGGAGGAGACGGTCAGCTGCGGCAGGCCGAGCTGCACATAGGTCGGCACGCCGGGCAGCGGCGCGAAGGGCTCGGCCGTGGAAACCGCGATGGGCTTCACCTGGCGCGCCTCGATGGCGCCCGTCGTGCCGGCCATGGGCGTGAGGAAACAATCCACCTCACCCGCGATGGTCGCCTGCAAACCCGGGCCGGTCCCGCGATAGGGCACATGGATGAAGCGCAGCCCGGAGAGCTTGGCCATCATCTCCCCCTGGAGGTGCTGCATGCCGGCCACGCCCGAGCTGCCATAGGTCACGCCATTGGGGCGGGTGCGCGCGGCCTCCATCAATTCCTGGAAGCTGTTGAAGGGCGAATTGCCGGGCAGCAGCATCACGGTGGGCGTATCCGCCACCATCGCGATATGGGTGAAGTCGCGGTCGCCATCATAGGGCGCCGGGTTGCTGGCCAGCGGCACGATGCCATGCGGCGAGGTGTTGGAAATGCCGATGACGCTGCCATCCGGCGTGGCGCGCACCACCTGCAGCGTGCCGATGGACCCACTGGCCCCGGCGCGATTTTCGATCACCACGGTGCGCCCCATCGCGGCCGCGAAACCGGGCTGGATCACCCGCGCCGTGGTGTCGGAAGCCCCACCCGGCGCGAAGGGAACGATGAGGCGGATGGTGCCTGCCTGTGCGCGCGCGACATGCGGCGCGGCAAGGCAGGCAGTGCCGAGAATCAGGGCAGAACGACGGCGCATGGGCGGCTCCAGCGAAGGTTTCCGCCTGTGCCTGCAAATCGCGCGCCAGCGCGGGCAAGCCGCGCCACGCCCGGCGCGCTACGGCGTGCGCAGCGTCAGCCCGCCATCCACCACGATCTCGGCACCCGTCACGTATTTCGCCTCGTCCGAGGCGAGGTAGAGCGCCGCATAGGCCACGTCCCAGGCATCGCCCATCCGGCCCATCGGCGGCTGCGCGTTGCGCCGCGCGACAATCGCCGCCACATCGCCCCCGCTGCGCTGCCCAGCGAGCCGCGCCTCCACCAGCGGCGTGTGCATGAGGCCCGGCACCACCACATTGCAGCGGATCCCCTGCGGCGCGTAGCGCACCGCGATCATCTTGGAGAGCGCCACCACCCCCGACTTGGACGCCGCATAGGCCATCAGGTCCGAGCCGATATGCCGCATCGCCGCCACCGAGGAGAGGTTGACGATCGCCCCGGCCCCCTGCCGCACCATGATGGGCAGCACGGCGCGCGTGCTCAGATGCACATAATGCAGGTTGTGATGGAATTGCCGGTGCCAGACCTCGGGCGACATCTCCTCCGGCCCGCCCGGCACGCTGCCGCCGACATTGTTCACCAGGATATCAACCCGCCCGAAGGCCGCCATGGTGGCGGCCACGATGCGCGCGATCTCGCTCTCCTGCGTCACATCCGCGGCCAGGGCGAAGGCCTGGCCGCCCTCGGCCGCGATCAGCGCCGTCGTCTCCTCGGCGGCGGCGAGGTTGAGGTCTACACAAGCGACCTGCGCCCCCTCCCGCGCAAACAGCACCGCCATGGCGCGGCCATTGCCGATGCCCTCACCCACCGAGCCCGCGCCCAGCAGAAGCACGCGCTTGCCGGCAAGGCGGCCGGCGCGCGGTGGGATCTCGGGCGCGGCCATCAGCGCTGCGCCCAGGGCGTGGTCTGCCAGAGTGCCCGATAGCGTTGTTCATCCGCGCGCAACCGCGTGAACCAGGCCTCGCCCGATTCATGGCGCACCAGCAGGGAGCGCGCCTCGATCGCGCGGATGAATTCGGGGTCCTTCGCGATATCATCCGTCGCTTCCCGGAAGCGCGAGACGATATGCGCGGGTGTTGCCACCGGCATGACCAGGCCGCGCTCGGAGGCCATGGTCACGTCAATGCCCTTTTCCTTCAGCGTCGGCAGATCGGGCGCGAAGCGGCTGCGCTCATTCGCCGCCAGGGCCAGCAGCCGCATGCCGTCCATATTGGTCAGCACATAGCCGAGGTTCAGCCCGCTCGCGATCAATTGCCGGCCCAGGATGGCGGTGCGGATCGGCGGGTCGCCCTGGAAGGCCACATGGTTGAAGCGCAGCCCCGTCGCCTGCTGCAGCAGCACGACCAGCAGATGATCATCCGTGCCGATGCCGGGCGAGCCGAAGGAGATGCCCTCCGGCTCTCGCCGCGCCGCCTCGAACAACTGCTCGATGGTCTGATAGGGGCTGTCGGCCCGGACCGAGATCGCCGAGGGATCGCCCACGATATTGCCGATGGGCGTGAAGTCATCGAGCTTGAATTGCGCTGGCCGTTCGATCGGGATGGTCAGCAGCCCCGGCATGTTGGTCGTGCCGATCAGGGTGCCATCGGCGCGCCCGCGCGCGATGGCGGCCAGCGCCACCTCGCCCCCGGCACCCGGGCGGTTCACGACGACGCAGGTGCCACCGATCCGCGGCTCCAGGAAGCGCACGAAAAGCCGCGCATCCACATCCGTGGCGCCCCCCGGCGTGAAGCCGACGACGATCTCGATGGGCCGGTCCGGCCGCCAGGATTGCGCGAGTGCCGGTGCGGCCAGCGTGGCCGCCGAAGCCACCAGAAGCGTGCGACGATGCATCATGGACATTCCTCCCTGCGTGGTTGACATGGCCGCCTTACGCCGCCGGCGGCTGGGTGCGCAGCCAGGTGATCAGGCGCGAAAGCCCCTCGCGCATCTCCACCTGCGGCTTCCAGCCGATGGTGGAGAAGGCCTTCTCATGCGCGATGCGGAACGCGCCGCCGGAGGTGAGGCGAACCTTGCCTGCCGTCTCCCCCACGAAGCGCGGTGCCGGCCCACCGCCGGCCAGCTCCGTCACCAGCGTGACCAGTTCGAGCGTCGTCATCGGTGCAGGGCCCGAGCAATTCACCGCGACATTGCTGGCCGCACTCTCGAAGGCCATGCGGTTGGCGCGCGCCAGGTCACCCACATAGACGAAGTGCTTCGTCTCGCTGCCGTCGCCGAAGATTTCCGGCGGCTCGCCACGCGCCAGCTTGTCCAGCGTCTCGATGATGTAGAGCGCATTGGCGGCGCGATGGTGCTGCCGCTCGCCATAGACGGTGGAATAGCGCAGCACGACATGCGGCAGGCCACGCTTGGTGGTGTAGGTGCGGCATAATTGCTCGCCGATGATCTTCGTCGCGCCGTAGATGATGGCGGCGGGCGGCGCGCCTTCGCTGTGGAAGGGCGTGCCCTCGACCAGCTCGCCCTTGATGCCGGGACCATAGCCATAGACCGCGTTGGAGGAGGCGAAGACCACCTTCTTCACGCCGCGCGCCACGCTGGCTTCCAGCGCGTTCTGCACGCCGCGGATATTCACATCGAGGCCCCCCCAGGGGTCCCGATCCATGTTCAGCGTCATGTAGGCGGCCAGCAGCAGGGCGCCGTCCATGCCCTCCAGCGCGGCGAGGAGATCGCCCATGCGCATCACATCGCCACGGATGATGGTGAGGCGCGGATGGTCCTTCAGATGCGCGACCGCACTCTCCGCCCCCATCGAGAAATTATCGAAGAGACGGACCTCGGCCGCACCTGCCTCCAGCAGCTCGGCCGCGGTGGCGGAGCCCACCAGGCTGCCGCCGCCGATGATGACAAAACGCGCGCCGGCGATGGGAACGGACGCCATGCTTTTCCTCCAACATATTTGTTGGGGTCAGCATGCGGCGGCCCGGCGCCCAGGGCAATGCGCTACCGCCAGTCGAGCGGCGGGAAGATGCCGAGCGGGATGCGCGCCAGCGTCACGCGCCGGTTGCGCAGCTCCAGCGGCAACTCCACCCGCGCCGGCCCGCCTTCGGCCGGCACGCGGGCCGCGAGGCTCAGCACGGTGCGCAAGCCGCCCGCCATGTTGGGGGCAAGGAGCCCGGCCGCGACCAGCGCATTCACCCCCTCCTGCACCCCGATGATGGTCAGGTTGCCGCGCCCCTCGGGCTGCAACTGCGCATCCAGCGTGATGGTGGCGCGCAGCTGGGCCGCGACGTCGCCCATGCGCAATTCGCCATGGCCGATATTCAGCGTGCCGCCCGCCGCCCGCCACGCGGCGGCGCTGCTGCCCGGCGGATGGGTCAGCCGGCCACTGAGCTGCAGGCTGTCCACGCGCGACAAGCCGGGCGAGACCCCGGAAGCGACGATGCCCTCGCCGCGGAGGTCGAAATCCGTGCCGAAGATGTTCACCGCCAGGCGCCGCAGCTCCAGCCCCTCGCCCAGGCGCAGCCCCTCGCCCTCCAGCGTGCCGCCCTGGCCATCCAGCCGCAGCCGCACGGTGAGGAAGCGGCTTTGCACGGGCATCGCGCCGCGCGGATGGATCAGTTGCTGTGCGCCGGTCAGTTCCAGCCGCAATTGCCGGTGATCCTGCGCGAAAAGCCCGAGGGTCGCGCGCTCCGACTGCCAGCCCACCCCATTGGGTGCGCGCAGGGCGAGGCCATCGAGCTTCAGCGCCGCCCCCAGCGGGAAGCCCGTGCGTTCGGGGCGCGCATGGGCCACCTGCCAGCCTTCGGCGCGGCGCGCCTCGCTCCAGCGGGCAAGCTCCGCCTCCAGGCGGAGGGTTGCCTCATGCCAGGTCCAGTACAGGCCGCCAGCGGCCAGGATCAGGGCGAGAAGAAACAGCGCCCACCATTTTCTTGCCATGCTGGGAGGCTTAAACGTCCGTGTTGGTTTCGCAAAGGTTGCCGCGTGGTGCAGGATTTGCCGCCCGAGGCCGTCAGGCCTCCATTATTCCCCGAGGCCGTCAGGCCTCCATTATTCCCCGAGGCCGTCAGGCCTCCATTATTCCCCGAGGCCGTCAGGCCTCCATTAGCGTCCGAGGCCGCAAGGCCTCCATTGCCGCTCGATGCCGATGGGCATCTCTATGTCTTCGCCTATGGTTCGCTGATCTGGCGGCCGGGCTTCGCGCATCTGGGGCATGAGCCGGCGCTGCTGCGTGGCTATCACCGCCGCTTCTGCCTCTGGTCCCGGCATTACCGCGGCACGCCGGAGGCGCCGGGCCTGGTGCTCGGCCTGGATCGCGGCGGCACCTGCCGCGGGGTCGCGTTCCGCGTGGCGCGCGCTGCGGCGCATGAAGTGCTGGACTATCTGGAATCGCGCGAGAACCCGAATGGCGAGAATGTCTATCACCGCCGGTTGCTGAAGCTGCGCCTCGCCTCCGGGCGTGACGTACGCGGCATCACCTATGTGGCGGACCGCGCGCACCCCGCCTATTGCCGCCCCTGCGAGCAGAGCACGGCGGCCACCATCGCGCGCGGCGCGGGCAAGACCGGCACCAACCGCGAATATCTGGAAAACACCGCGCGGCAGCTCGCCGCGATGGGCCTGGCCGATCCCCGGCTGGAGCGGCTGATGCGCCTGGTCATGGCCAGCCCGGGCTGAGCTTCGGCAAGGCGGGCCTTGCGGCGCGTCAGCACAGCGGGCCTTGCGGCCCGGGGCATGGACGCGGCACCCTGCGGCCAAAGCCCAGGGGGAAACCAGCATGCCACATGGTCCGATAGAGACGGGTCTCGTCACCGTGCGCGAGGCGACCTTCGCGCTGATGCGTGACCTCGGCATGACCACGGTCTTCGGCAATCCGGGCTCGACCGAATTGCCCTTCCTCGACCGCTGGCCGGCGGATTTCACCTATGTGCTGGGGTTGCAGGAATCCGTCGTGGTGGGGATGGCGGATGGCCATGCCCGGGCCACCGGCCGCGCCGCCTTCTGCAACCTGCATTCGGCCGTGGGGGTCGGGCATGCGGCGGGCAATATCTTCACGGCCTTCCGCAACCAGGCGCCCCTGGTCATCACCGTGGGGCAACAGGCGCGCTCGCTGCTGCCCGGCAACCCCTTCCTCGGCGCCACCGAGGCCGCGAATTTCCCGCGCCCCTATGTGAAATGGAGCATCGAGCCGGCGCGCGCCGAGGATGTGCCCGCCGCCATCGCCCATGCTCACCGCATCGCCATGCAGCGCCCCTGGGGGCCGACGCTGGTGAGCATCCCGATGGATGACTGGGGCGTACTGACGCGCCCGGTGCCACGGCGCGTGGTGAGCATGGATGTCGCACCCGATCCGGCCCTGCTGGCCACGCTGGCCGAGGCGCTGGCGCAGGCTGGCAAGCCGGTCTTCGTCGTGGGGCCGGAGGTGGACCAGGAAGGTGCCGGGCCGGCCCTGGTGGCGCTGGCAGAACATGCGCGGGCACCCATCATGGCCAGCCCCTTCGCCAGCCGCATGGCCTGCCTGGAGGATCACCCGCTTTTCGCGGGCTTCCTCGCCGCCGCCCCCGGTGCCGTGGCGGCGGGACTGGCCGGGTTTGACCTGGTGGTGGTGATCGGGGCACCCGCCTTCACCTTCCATGTGGCGGGCGAATGCGCGGTGTTCCACGACGGCACGCCCATCTTCCAGCTGACCGCGGATGGCGAGGCGGCTGCGGCCGCCACATCGGGCACGGCCATCATCGGCAGCATGCGCCTCGCCTTGCCCGCCCTGCTGGCCCGGCTGCCGGCCACACGGCGCGGCGCACCCGCCGCGCGGCCGCGCCCGCCGGCACCCCAGGCCGCCATCCCGCTGCCGGCCGAATATCTGTTTGCCGCGCTGCGCGACGCCATGCCGGCGGATGCCATCCTGGTGGAGGAAGCGCCATCGCACCGGCCAGCACTGCAACAGCATCTGCCCATCACGCGCTGGGGCGGCTTCTACACCATGGCCAGCGGGGGCCTGGGCTATTCCCTGCCGGCCGCCGTGGGCGTGGCGCTGGCCAAGCCGGGCACACGCGTTGTCGCCGTGATCGGCGATGGTTCGATGATGTATTCCATCCAGGCGATCTGGAGTGCCGTGCAGGCGCGGCTGCCGCTGACCATCATCGTCGTGAACAATGCGGGCTATGGCGCGATGCGCAGCTTCAGCCGCGTGCTGGGCGTGGAGAACGCGCCGGGCATCGAATTGCCCGGGCTGGATTTCGTGAGCCTGGCGGCGGGCCAGGGCTGCCCGGGGGTTCGCGTGGAAACGGCCGAGGCGCTGCATGCGGGCCTCACCCAGGCCTTCGCGCAGGACGGCCCGATGCTGCTCGACGTGGTCGTGGATCACGCCATCCCCCACCTCTATCACAAGGCCAAGTAGATGATGGATCGCCGTTCGCTTCTGGCCCTGCCCGCGCTGCTGCCGGGCGCGGCGCTTGCGCAGACGCCCTGGCCGGGCAGGCCCTTGCGCATCATCGTGCCCTTCGCGCCGGGGGGGCTGGCTGACCTGCTGGCACGCCCGCTCGCCGCCCGGCTGCAGGCCATGCTGGGCCAGCCGGTGCTGGTGGAGAACCGGATGGGTGCGGGCGGCAATATCGCGGCGGATTTCGTCGCGAAGTCGGCACCCGATGGATACACATGGCTGCTCGGCTCCATCGGCCCGCTGGCCGCCAACCAGTTCCTGTTCGCCGCGATGCCCTATGACACGCGCACGGCCTTCGCGCCCACCTCGCTTCTGGTGAACACGCCAAAGGTGATCGTCGTGGCGCGCGCGCGGCCCTGGCAAACCCTGGCCGAGATGCTGGCGGCGGCGCGGGCGCAGCCGGATGCGGTGCGCGCGGGTTCAGCCGGCAATGGCTCCTCGCTGCATCTGGCGCTGGAATTGCTCAAGCAGCAGAGCGGGGCGCAGATCCTGCACGTGCCCTATCGCGGCGCCGCACCGGCGGTGACGGACCTCGTCTCCGGCCAGATTGACCTGATGGTGGACAATCTGCCGAACATCCTGCCGCAAATCCGCGAGGGCACGGTGCGCGCGCTGGCCGTCGCCACACCCGTGCGCCTGCCGCAATTGCCCGATGTGCCGACCACGGCCGAGGCCGGCTTGCCCGGCTTCCTCTTTGGCACCTGGTTCGGCCTGGTCGCGCCCGCGCGCACGCCGGCCGAGATCGTGGCGCGCATGTCCGCCGCCGTGGATGCCGCCCTGCGCGAGCCCGAGATCGGCGGCCGTCTTGTCGAGCAGGGCGCGGTGCTGGGCGGCGGCACGCCGGAAGCCTTCGCGAGCTTCATCGCGGCCCAGATCACGGCGCTTGAGGCTGTGATCCGCGCCGCGAACATCCGCGCCGAATAAGGGCGCAGCGAGAGGCTGGGAGGGCAGCGCCCTCTCAAGCCTCCAGCGGCGGCCGGCCGAACGCCGCCGTATAGCGCTCCACGAAGCGCGCCTTCACCTCCGGATTGACGATGCGCGGCGGCATCCGCCCCGCCGCCAGTTCGGAAAAGGCGAGGGCCGCGATCTTCGTGATATTGGCCCGGCTTTCCTGCGTGACACCCGCCGTGTGCTGGCTCGCGATCACGGCGCGGTGATGCAGCAGCGGATGATCCGTGGGCGGCGGCTCCACCTCCCAGACATCCAGCCCGGCGCTGGCCACATGCCCGGAGTTGAGGGCTGCCAGCAGCGCATCCTCGTCATGGATGGAGCCGCGCGCGGTGGTGACGAAGACCACACCCTTCTTCATCGCGGCGAAGGCTTCGGCATTGATCATGCCGCGCGTGGCGGGCGTCAGCGGGCAATGCAGGCTGACCACATCGGCCTCGGCCAGGAGGGTCGCGAAATCCACCTTCTCAGCGCCGCGCGCCGCGATGGTGGCGGCATCCAGGAAGGGGTCGCAGACGATGACGCGGCAGCCAAAGGCGGCCTTCACGATTTCGGTCACGCGGGCACCGACATTGCCGCAGCCCACCAGGCCCACGACGCGCCCGCGCAATTCACGCCCCAGCAGCGTGGCGCGGTTGCGCGCGGTGCCGGCGATCATCGAAGCCTGGGCCTCCGGCATGCGCTTGAGGCAGGCGAGCATCATGCCGACGGCGTGTTCGGCGACACCTTCCGCATTGCCGCCGGCCTGGTTCACCAGCAGCACGCCGGCCGCGGTGCAATCCTCAGGGTTGCAGGGGTCGTAGCCGGCGCCGTAGCTCGCGGCCATCAGCAGGTTGGGCAGCTTGCCCAGGAGCTCGGCATGGACATGCAGCGGCACGGGCAATTCATCGCGCGCGGCCATGACGTAGTAGCCATGGCAGGAGGAGAGCGCCTGCACCGCCTCGCCCGTGCTGGCTTCCAGCGGGATGTGCACGATTTCCAGTGCCGGGTCCTTCGCCGCGGTCTCCAGGAAATTGGGGTGCGGCACGAAGCCGACATAGCCGATGCGGAACTTGCTCATGCGTGAAGCGTCTCTCCCTTTGGGCGGAGGCTGGCGCGAAGTGGGGCACTTGCAAAGGGGGGGCGCCCGGCGCCGTGCAAGCCGCTTGATCGCGGCGCATGATTCCGTTTCAGCGGATGATGCTCTAGCCTCGGCCGCCGACAGGGGAGATGGATATGGGCGCCGGACCACTCGCGGGCATTCGCGTGCTCGACATGACGACGGTGCTGTTCGGCCCCTATGCCACGCAATTGATGGCCGAGATGGGCGCCGAGGTCATCAAGCTGGAAGCGCCCGAGGGCGATGTGACGCGCCACACGGAGCCCGCGCGCAATCCCGGCATGGGGGCGATCTTCCTGACACTCAATCGCGGCAAGCGCGGTTTGTGCCTCGACCTGAAGCAGCCCGCCGCGCGCGACGCCGCCCTGGCCGTGGCCCGCACCTGCGATGTGGTGATCACCAATGTGCGGCCACGCGCGCTGACGCGGCTGGGGCTGGATTCCGCGACGCTGCGCGCGGCCGATCCGCGCCTGGTGTTCTGCGCGCTGGTCGGTTTCGGCCAGGACGGGCCCTATGCCGACAAGCCCGCCTATGACGATCTGATCCAGGGCATTGGCGGGCTGGCGCATCTCGCCTTGGCGCAGGGGGGTGCGGCGCCGCGCTACGCGCCCATCGCGCTGGCGGACCGGGTGGGGGGCATGCACGCGCTCTCGGCCATCCTGGCAGCGCTGCTGGAACGCGGGCGCACGGGCCTGGGGCAGGAGGTGGAGGTGCCGATGTTCGAGGTGATGGCGAGCATGGTGCTGGGCGATCATCTGGGCGGCCTGGGCTTCGAGCCCGCCACGGACCAGGGCGGCTATGCCCGCCTCATCAGCCCCGACCGCAAGCCCTATGCGACGCTGGACGGCTATATCGGCGTGATGATCTACAACCAGGCGCAATGGGAGCGCTTCTTCGCCGCCATCGGCACGCCGGAGCGGATGACGGAGGACCCGCGCCTCAAGAACCACACGACGCGGCTGCGGCATATTGATGAACTCTATGCGGAACTGGCCAGCATCTTCGCCACGCGCGGCACGGCGGAATGGCTGGCCCTGCTCGAAGCGGCCGATCTGCCCTGCGCGCCGGTGCATGATCTGCCGACGCTGCGCGCGGACCCGCATCTGAACGCGCGCGGCTTTTTCCAGCCGGAGGATCACCCGAGCGAGGGCGCGCTGACGCGGATGGCGGCACCCGTGCGGTTCTCGGCGCATGGCGAAATCCCGCGCGGGCCGACGCCGCGCCTGGGCGAGCATGGGCGGGAAGTGCTGCGGGAGGCGGGGCTCGGTGAGGCGGCCATCGCGGCGCTGGTGGCAGCGCGGGCGCTGATTCTGCCCGGGTGAGATCAGCGCGCGGGGGCGGCGCGGGAATAGCCCTGAACGGGATGGCCATCCCGGCTGTGCGGCCGGACCTGAACGGGGCCACCGCCCATCGCGCCCGCGCGGCGGTGGATGGATGGGATGGCGTGCCCGGGATAGGCTCGCACATCTGGTGCGGCCTCGATTTCCGGCCAGCTTCGCGGTGGCCAGTTGCTGTCTGGACGGATGGACTCCACCCAGCTTCGTGTCGGGAGCCACGTCGCGGCGCCTCCAACACCGGGGCCGCGCTCATAGGCACGCTCAATCTCGAAACGAGCAGCGTTGAGCACTTCCGTCGGATTGCTGGCCCGGAGGCCGATGCGGATGCCGATGGCGTTGTTGATACGGTCCATCGCACGGTCTTCTTCGTTGCGCCCTGGGCCCGGCTCACGTTGGAGAAAGGCATTGTAGCGTTCCATGAACCAACTGATCGTCTCATTGCCCTCAACGGCCGCGTAGGCCGGCAGCGCGCCGATACGACGCGCCAGTTCGGCGGCACCCACCATGTGCCGAAATGCGTCAGCAAGTCCGGAATCGCGACCCGGCAGGCCCGATGCCGCCGTTGCGGCACGGGCGAAATCATAGACCTCACGAATCAACCGCTCAGCACTCGCTGGTCCTGCCGTAGATGACATGACGGTGTTCTCCTTGTCTGGTATTGGCGTGTGATTGGAAACGGGGAGGAGGAGTTGCCTGATCCTCAATCCCATTCAGAATCGCTGGCAAGTCGGCAAGCGGAGAGGGTCAGAACGCGGCCATCAAGCCGGACGTCCAGATCGCAGACATTGTCCAGGAATGGCATGATCATCCGCTCTGCCTCGAAGGTATCGCCAGCCTCAAAACGAAGCCGAAGCGTCATGAGCATGACGGGCTGACCGCGGTAGCTGAAGCGCAACGTCTTGTTCCGCCCGAGCTTGGCCTTCAGTGCTTCCGGCGAGAACTCCTCGCCGTTGAGTGTGATTGCGACAACCCGAGCGCCTTGCGATTCTGCGACATCAAGTCGGAGCCGAAATTCTGCGTCTTGCCCGCTCCATCGTGTTGGCGGGCGGAGCGCTTCGCGAAGGCCGAGGAGCCCCGCACAGAGCACACAAGCAGCGAGGATCAGAGGAGAGGCCCGACGCGGGATCAAACGAGGCATGTCTCCCTGTATATTTAGAACATAAAGGGAACAATAGGCCGCGTCAAGGAAATTCCTCTCTCGCGCAGAAGCCTGCCGCGCGCGCGATGATCCACCCAAGGATGTCTTGCGCTCGCCACGCCGCTTACCCAGGATGCGGGTGTCCCTACCGGAGCCCTTGCATGACCACACTCCCCCGCCGTACCCTGCTTGCCGCCCCCCTCGCCCTAGCCGCGCCCTCCATGGTCGCCGCCCAGGGCGCGCGCTCGCTGCGCTTCGTACCGCAAGCCGATGTGACCGTGCTGGACCCGCTCTGGTCCACCGCCTTCGTCAGCCGCAACCACGCTTATCTGGTCTATGACACGCTCTATGGCACCGATGCCAACTTCAACCCGCAGCCGCAGATGGCCGAGGGCCATGTGGTCGAGGATGGCGGCCTCACCTGGATCATCACGCTGCGCCCCAATCTGCGCTTCCATGATGGCGAACCCGTGCGCGCCGCCGATGCGGTGGCCAGCCTGCGCCGCTGGGGCTCGCGCGATGCCTTCGGCCAGGCCTTGTTTGCCGCCACGGATGAACTGACCGCCCTGGATGACCGCCGCCTGCGCTTCCGCCTGAAGAAGCCCTTTCCCCTGCTGCCCGCGGCACTCGGCAAGACCACCGTCACCGTCCCCTTCATCATGCCCGAGCGCCTGGCCCGCACCGATGCGGCGACGCAGGTCAGCGAGATCATCGGCTCCGGCCCCTATCGCTTCGTGCCCGGTGAGCGCGTGGCCGGCGCCCGCACCGTCTATTCCCGCTTCGACGGCTATGTCCCGCGCGAGGGTGCGCCGAGCTTCACGGCCGGCGGCAAGGTCGCCAATCTGGACCGCGTCGAATGGATCGTGATGCCGGATGCGGCGACGGCCTCGGCAGCCCTCCAGGCGGGCGAGGTGGATTGGTGGGAACAGGCCGTGACGGACCTGCTGCCCACACTGCGCCGCAACCGCAACATCGAGATTTCCACGCTGGAAACCTCGGGCTGGGTGGGCTTCCTGCGCTTCAACCACACGCAGCAGCCCTTCAACAATCCGGCGATTCGGCGTGCCATATTGGGCGCCATCAACCAGCCGGATTTCATGCAGGCCATCGTCGGCAACAACCCGGATTTGTGGCGCGACAAGGTGGGCGTCTTCACCCCCGGCACGCCGCTCGCCAATGATGAGGCCATGGGTGCGCTCACCTCGCCGCGTGATCTCGATCGCGTGCGGCGCGAATTGGCGGCCGCCGGCTATGCCGGGCAGCGGATGGTGCTGATCGTCCCGTCCGACCTGCCCTTCCTGCGCGCCATGTCCGAGGTGGGGGCGGATATCTTCCGCCGCATCGGCATCAACCTCGATTACCAGGCGCTGGATTGGGGCACCGTGCTCTCCCGCCGCACCTCGCGCGAGCCGGTGGAGCGGGGCGGCTGGTCGGCCTTCTTCACCTTTGGCGGCGGGCAGGATTTCGCCTCGCCTGCCGGGCATCTGGGGCTGCGCGGCAATGGCACGAATGGCTGGATCGGCTGGCCCGACAGCCCGGAGCTGGAGAACCTGCGCAACGCCTGGTTCGACGCGCCGGATCTTGCGGCGCAGCAGGCCATCGCGCGGCGCATCCAGGCGCAGGCGATGCAGGATGTGCCGATGATCCCGCTCGGCCAGTATTTCCTGGCGACGGCGCATCGGCGGAATGTGTCCGGCATCGTCCAGGGCGCGCCGCTGTTCTGGAACGTCCGCAAGAGCTGAGGGCAGATGCGGGGGCGGGGCTGATCCGGCGCATGTGCCTGGTCAGCCCATGGGCGGAAGGAATTTGCGCCCCGCCTGCCGCGAGCCACTCGGCTCAGAAGCGGATGAGCGCGCCGCCCCAGGTCAGGCCACCGCCAATGGCTTCCAGCAGCACCAGGTCGCCGCGCTGAATCCGGCCATCATGCACCGCCTCCGACAAGGCCAGCGGCACCGAGGCGGCCGAGGTATTGGCGTGCCGGTCCACCGTCACCACCACGCGCTCCCGTGGCAGGCCGAGCTTCTTGCCCATGGCCTCGATGATGCGGATATTGGCCTGGTGCGGCACCAGCCACTGCACATCCTCGCGCGCGATGCCATTGGCCTCCAAGGCCTCATCCACCACGGCGGAGAGCTTGTTCACCGCATGCTTGAAGACCTCGCGCCCGGCCATGCGCAGCGGGCCCGTGGTGCCTTCGACCAGCAGGATATCGCCATGCCGGCCATCAGCATGCAGATGGGTGGAGAGCACGCCGCGCTCCCCCTCCTGGGCGCGCAGCAGCACGGCACCGGCGCCATCGCCAAACAGCACGCAGGTCCCGCGGTCGGTCCAGTCGAGGATGCGTGAATAGATCTCGCAGCCGATGACGAGGATGGTCTTCGCCTGGCCGCCACGGATCATCGCATCCGCGACCGAGAGCGCATAGACGAAGCCCGTGCAGGCGGCGGAGATATCGAAGCCGAAGCCGCGCTCCATGCCCAGCAGCGCCTGGATGCGCACGGCCGTGGCAGGAAAGGCGTGGTCCGGGGTGGCGGTGGCGACGATGATCGCATCCACCTCCGCCACCAGGGCGCCGGCATGGGCCAGGGCGCGGCGGGCGGCCTCGGCGCCGAGCGAGGCGCAGGTGTCACCCGGGCCGGCCAGATGGCGCTGCGTGATCCCGCTGCGCTCGCGGATCCAGGCATCGCTGGTATCCAGCCCGTAGCGCGCGGCCAGCGCCTCATTGCTCACGATATCGGGGGGAAGATAGCCGCCGCAGCCGGCGATCACGGAGCGAAGCGTCAAGGCAGTTCAGTCCTGCTGAGCGATGACCGCCGGCGGGGCGACCACGGGGGAAGCCAAGGGGGCAGCATGCGTGGCGAGGCGGGACAGCCCCTCGCGGATATTCTGCGTGAAGCCATGCGTCACCATGTCCATCGCCACATCCATGGCATGGGCGAAGCCCGTCGCATCCGTGCCGCCATGGGATTTCACCACGACGCCGTTCAGCCCGAGCAGGATCGCGCCATTGTAGCGGCGCGGATCCATCCATTCGCGCAGCCGCTCCAGTGCCGGGCGGGCCAGCAGATAGCCGGCGCGGGCGGGGATGGAGGAGGTGAAGACCTGGCGCAGCAGATCGCGCATCAGCTTCAGCGCGCCCTCGCCGGTCTTGAGCGCGACATTGCCGGTGAAGCCGTCGGTCACCACCACATCCACCGTGCCGGCCGCGATGTCATGGCCTTCGATGAAGCCGTGGAAATTGATGCCGGCATGCCCCTCGCGCAGCACTTCGGCCGCCTGGCGCACGCGGTCATCGCCCTTGAGTTCCTCGGAGCCGACATTGAGCAGGCCGATGGTGGGGCTGGGCAGGCCCAGCACGGCGCGCGCGAAGGCATCGCCCATGATGGCGAATTCGATCAGGTTGCGGGCATCGCACTGAATATTGGCGCCGAGATCGAGCATGACCACGTCGCCGCGCGCCGAGGGCGTGATGGCGGCCAGCGCGGGGCGGCCAATCTCCGGCATGGTCTTGATGACGATCTTGGCGAGCGCCATCAGCGCCCCCGTATTGCCGGCGGACACCACGCCTGCGGCCTCACCCTTGGCGACGGCGTCAATGGCCAGCCGCATGGAAGAGTTGCGCCCCTGGCGCAGCGCCGCGGTCGGCTTCATGTCCCCCGGGATGGCATCCGGCGCGTGGCGGATGACGCAAAGCTTTTCGGCGCGCGGACGGGATTTCAGCCCCTCGCGCAGCCGTGCCTCATCACCCACCAGCAGGAATTGCGCCTTGGGATGCCGCTCGGCCGCCAGTTCCAGGCCATCGAGCACGATATCCGGCGCGTGGTCGCCCCCCATGGCGTCAATGGCCAGGGAAAAGCGCCGCAGGCCCCCTTCGGCGGGTGCCGCCATATTCACGTGCGGATCCCCCCGATCTGCACCGGCTCAGCCGCGAACCACGCCCTTCAGCGCATCGGCGGCGGCGACCTCACGGCCGTCATAATGACCGCAGGAGGGGCAGATGTGATGCGGGCGCTTCAGCTCACCGCAATTGGAGCACTCGACATGCACCTCCTTGGGGAGGGCCATGTGGCTGCGGCGCATGCCACGGCGCGAGGGGGAAACTTTCTTCTTCGGGACGGCCATGGAGCCAGCCTTTCAACGGGTAGAGGACCACCGGAACAAGCGCCGTGTGGCCCAGGCAAAGAGGGGGGCGGGGTGCGCCCAAGCGAAAACGGCCGCAGCGGGCATGCGACGGCAGGGAGGGAGCGCGATTAGCACCCATCCTTCCTTCCGCGCAACCTACTCCGTCGGCTTGAGCCGTAACAGCTTTGCAAAGGGGCCATGCGCGCCACCATCGGAGAGGTCCGCCGGCATCTCGGCGCCAGGTGCCCGCGGATAGGGGTCAATGGCGAGGGAGAGCTGCTGTGCCAGCGCCTCGCCCAGATCGGCCGTGCCCTGCTCGGTCTCGATATCATCGGGGTCGTCCTCGCCATCCGTGGGCTCCATCCCCTCGGGCAGCAGGCGCCAGGCGACGGCCTCCCGCACGGATTGCCGGACGGGGGCGAGGGTGATGCCGCAGGCCTGCTCCAGCTCCGCTGTCAATTCGCCCGTCACATGGATCACGCCTTCCGGGCCCGGCGCCAGGCGCAGCTCCGCGGCGAGGGCATGCAGGGCGAAGAGGTCGAAGCGGCGGGCCAGGGCGTCACGCTCGGCGGGCGTGGCCAGGAGGCGTAGGGCCTGGCCGGCGGCCGGCACATGGGCCAGCGGCAGGCGATGGCTGAATTCGGCGCTCACGCGAAGCTCACTTCGCCCCGGAGCATCGCCGCGACCTCCTGCCCGGCGAGGCGCGTGGCCATTGCCCGGGCATATTCGGCGAGGCTGGCGCCGGAGCCGGGGGGCTCTGGCTCCTTCACCCAGATGTTGCGTTCCAGCGCGGTGGCGAGGGCAGCGGCATCCCCCGCATCCAGGGCCGCGGCATAGGATTGCACGCGGCCGTGAAACCCCTCCCACAGCATCTTCACGCGCTTGCCGACGCTGAGATCGCCAATGCCCATTTCGCGCAGGTTCACATCCATGTCGCCAAACATGGCGTCAAAGACGGCCTGGCCCAGCGCATCGGCCGTGGCGTCGCCTTCGCTGCGCAGGCGGCGAATCAGAAGGCCCACATGCAGCGACACCAGCTCGAACCGCCCGGCGGCGGTGTCGGGCACGCCGAGCTCGGCATAGAAGTGCGGCGCGCGCGCGGCGGCGACGGCGGCGCCGTAGAGGGCAAAGCCGGTCCGCTCGTGGGGGCGGCGGCGAAACAGGCCGAGAAGGCCCATGATCTGGAACATCCTGAATGGAGCCCGCGCGGCGCAGGCCCCCCGCGCGAGGAGGGGGACGCATTGACCGCGAGGGCTGGGTGACGTTAATCCGGCACATGGCCCGACACCCCGCCTTGGTCAACATCCGTCTTCTCCTCGCGCTGGCCCTTCCGGCGCTGGCGGGCTGTTCCTATCTGCCGCCGCTGCCCGAGCGCCCGCGCGAAGTCTTCACCACGCCGATCGTCAATCGCGGCCACGCCGTCTCGGACGAGCAGATCGCGCAGCTGACGCCGGGCGTTACCTCCCGCGCGGATGTGCAGGCGCTGCTGGGCAGCCCGAGCCATGCCGGCACCTTCTCGGACGAGAACTGGTACTACATCAGCGGCGTCACGCAGCAGCGCCCCGCCCGCACCATGGCGCTGCGCTCGCAGCGCGTGGTGGTCGTGGCCTTCAACCCGGCCGGGACCGTGGCCGAGGTGCGGCAGCTCAACCAGGACGACATGCCGCGGGTGAATTTCGTGAGCCGCGAGACGCCGAGCCCGGGCACCGAGCGCAGCCTGCTGCAGGCGCTGTTCGGCAATGTGGGCCGCGTCGGGCCTGCGCCGGGTGGCAGCACCCTGCCGAGTGGCGGGCCGGCCGCTGGAGCCAGTGGCCGCTGACAAAGGGCAGATTTTGCGCCCCCCGGTTCCCTGGATCTTCGATCGTCTCATCTTCGGATGAAGGTGCAGGAAACAAGTTTCCTGCCGGGGAGCCCGAGGGGCTGGCCCATCGGTTCCGCCAGGGGGGGGCCGTCCGCAGCCTGCCAAAGCGGACAATGGCGCCCTGATCCGTCCCACGGAAGCGCCCCCTGCGGCCGCCCGGTGACGATGCGGGAGCGCAGGCTTGCCTCCGCCCGGTTTTGCGTCAAACTGGGAGTTTCTCGCCGCATTTTGCGGCCGGGATGACTCCAGAGGAGCGCTGAAGCGTGATCCCCGCCCTGATGCCGACCTACAACCGTGCCGACCTCGCTTTCGAGCGGGGCGAAGGTGCCTATGTGTGGACGGATGCGGGGCGACGATTCCTCGATTTCGGCTCCGGCATCGCCACCTCCTCGCTGGGCCATGGCCATCCGCATCTGGTGAAGGCCATCGCCGAGCAGGCCGCGAAGGTCATGCATGTCAGCAACCTGTATCGCGTGCCGCAGGCCGAGAAGCTGGCCGCGCGGCATGTGGCGGCCTCCTTTGCTGATTCCGTGTTCTTCTGCAATTCCGGCGCGGAAGCCAATGAGGGCATGGTCAAGGCCGTGCGGAAATACCACGCCGAGAACGGCCACCCGGAGAAGTTCCGGATGATCTGCTTCGAGGGCGCCTTCCATGGCCGCACGCTGGCCATGCTGAGCGCCACGGGCAACGAGAAGTATCTCGCGGGCTTCGGCCCGGCGGTCGAGGGCTTCGACCATGTGCCCTTCGGCAACATGAACGCCCTGCGCGATGCCATCACGCCCGCCACCGCCGGCATCATGATCGAGCCGGTGCAGGGTGAGGGCGGCGTGCGCCCGGCCGATCTGCGCTTCCTGCGCGAATTGCGCGCGGTGTGCGACGAGTTCGGCCTGCTGCTGGCGCTGGACGAGGTGCAGACCGGCATGGGGCGCTCGGGCAAGCTCTGGGCGCATCAATGGGCGGGCATCGAGCCTGACGTCATGTCCTCGGCCAAGGGGATTGGCGGCGGCTTCCCGCTGGGTGCCGTGATGGCGAAGGAAGCGGTGGCCAAGCACCTCAAGCCTGGCACGCATGGCACCACCTATGGCGGCGGGCCGCTGGCCTGCGCGGCCGGCAATGCCGTGCTGGATGTGGTGCTGGCACCCGGCTTCCTGGACCAGGTGGATCGTGTGGCGCGTTACCTCTGGCGCGGCATGCTGGCACTCGCCGAACGCCATCCGCGCGTCATTCTGGGCGTGCAAGGGGCGGGCATGCTGCTCGGCCTGCGCCTGGTGCCCGAGGTGAATAACGGCGCCATGCAGGCCGAATGCGTGGAGCAGGGGCTGCTGACCGTCGCCGCGGGGATGAATGTGCTGCGCGTCGCACCGCCGCTCATCATCACCGAGGCGGAGGTGGATGAGGCGCTGGCCGCACTTGACCGCGCCTGCCTGGCACTGACGCCGGCGGAAGCCCCCAAGGCGGAAAAACTGGCGCCCGCCAAGTGAGTGCGCTGTTGAAGCCGGTGACGGGAAGTGGCGCGCCGCGCCACTTCCTGGAATTGATGGATCATGATGCGGCGACGCTGCGCCGCATGCTCGACCTCGGCAGCCGCGCCAAGCGGGGCGAGGTGGTGGGCAAGCCGCTGGCCGGCAAGCACATCGCCATGATCTTCGAGAAGCCCTCCACCCGCACCCGCGTCAGCTTCGAGGTCGGCATCCGCCAATTGGGTGGCGAGGTGGTGACGCTCTCCAGCAAGGACACGCAACTGGGGCGGGGGGAGACGCCGGCCGATACGGCGCGCGTGCTCTCCCGCTATGTGGATGCCATCATCCTGCGCACCGACAAGGTGTCCAAGATGCGCGAGCTGGCCGAATTCGCGACGGTGCCGGTGATCAACGGGCTGACCGATGTCTCCCATCCCTGCCAGCTGATGGCCGATGTGATGACCTTCGAGGAGCATCGCGGCCCGATTGCCGGTCAGGTGGTGGCCTGGACGGGCGATGGCAACAATGTCGCGCAATCCTTCATCCAGGCCGCGGCGCGCTTCGATTTCACGCTGCGCGTGGCGACACCGCCCGAGTTGGCGCCCCAGGCCGATCTCATCGCCTGGGCGCGGGCCGAGGGTGCTAGGGTGGAACTCACCAACAACCCGCAGGAGGCGGTGGCCGGCGCACGCTGCGTCGTGACCGATACCTGGGTCTCGATGAGCGACGACAAGACGAGCGCGCGCCAGCGCCACAACATGCTGGCGGCGTATCAGCTCAATGCGGCGCTGATGAAGCATGCGGCACCGGATGCCATCGTCATGCATTGCCTGCCCGCGCATCGCGGCGAGGAAATCACCGATGAGGTGATGGACGGCCCGCAAAGCGTCGTCTTCGACGAAGCGGAAAACCGCCTGCACGCCCAAAAAGGCGTACTGCTGTGGGCCCTGGGCTTGGCGTAACCTGACGGCGGGGTCCGGGGTCCGCCACGGACCCCGGTGGGGTTTGGGGCAAAGCCCCAGGCGGGCGTCAATCAATGCTGAGATTCAACCGTCGCACCGTATCCCGCTCATAAGCCACGCGTTCCCGCGCGAATTCGTAATAGGCCTGCGGCCCCAGATATTCATTCGGGTTTTCCCAGCGCCGCATGATGGCCTGGCTCGCATCATCCTCGAAGGCCTTCTTGAAGGCCCGGTGCAGCACATCCACCAATTCCGGCTCCAGCCCCTTGGGCCCCACCACGCCATAGGGCGAGGTGACGCTGGTGCCGAGGCCCAGCTCCCGCAATGTCGGCGCATTCGGGGCGGAAGCCAGCCGCGTGGGAGTCCAGACGCTGAGCAGCTTGAACTCGCCCGCTTCGACCTGCGGCCGCCAGGATTGCGCATCGGCCACGATGTCGATCTGCCGGCCCAGCAGCATGGTCACCCCCTCCTGCGCGCCGCGCGTGGGGATATGCTCCATCCGCACGCCGCGCTGGGCGAGGATATCCTCCATCGCCAGGTGGTTCGTGGTGGCGATGCCGGAGGTGGAATAGGTGAGCTCGCCCGGGCGGCGCCGCGCCTCGGCGATCATGTCGTCAAAGCTGTTCCAGCCGCGGTCGGCCCGCACCGCGGTCCCGAAGACGAAGCCTGTGATCTGCATGATGTAGCTGAAATCCGCGATCGGGTCCCAGGTCGGCTGCCGCGTCAGGAAGGGGTGGCGCAGGATCGAGAGGTGGTGATGCGCGAGCGTATAGCCATCCGGCCGGGCCTGCTGCGTCAGGAAGAAGGCGGCACGGGTTCCTCGCGCGCCGGGCATGTTCTCGATGATGATGTTCTGGCCGAGATCCCGGCCCATGATCTCGAACATCTGCCGGTGCAGCGCATCCAGGCTGCCGCCCGGTGGCCAGGGGATGAGGAAGCGGATCGGTCGGTTGGGATAGCGCGCCTGGCCGAAGGCGGGGGTGGCCAGCGTCGTGGCGACGGGCGCCGAAGCGGCGAGCGCGCCGAGCAGCGCGCGGCGTGGGATGTTCATTTTAATGTTTCCTCCCATAAGTCCAAGCGGCCCGAAGCAAAGCCGGACCGAAGCCGAAAGCCTATTCCATGCGGATGCCCAGCCGCGTGACCATGTCACGCTCCCAGACGGCGCGCTGCGCCACGAAATCCTTGTATTCCTGGGTGTTGAGATACACGAGCGGCATGTCGAACTGCGTCCGCACGCGCGTGTTCTCCTCGCTCATCAGGGCCGTCTTGAAAGCGTCATGCAGAACGCGAACAACGCCGGGGTCCATGCGCGGCGGGCCACTGATGCCGTAGTTGGACGTGACGACGATGTCGTAACCCAACTCCCTCAGGGTGGGCACCGTGGGGAAGCGGGGCGCGCGCTCGGCCGACCAGACGCTCAGGCAGCGCATCTGCCCGCCATCCACGGCGGGGGCCCAGGTGCTGCTATCGGCGATCATCGTCACATTGCCGCTGAGCACGGCCGGAATCCCCTCCGACGCGCCGCGGAAGGGCACGTGCGTCATCTCCACCCGCTCCCGCGCGCAGATATCTTCCATCGCCAGATGGTTCGTGGTGGCGATGCCGGAGGTGGCATAGCTGACGGCGCCCGGGTTTTGCCGCGCGAAGGCGATCATGTCCTGCCAGGTGCGAAAGGGACTGTCCGCCCGCACCGCGGCGCCAAAGAGCCAGCCGGTGAGGCCGATGATATGGGTGAAATCCGTCGTGGCATCCCATTGCGGGGTGCGCACCAGGAAAGGGCGGCGGATGACGGACAGGTGCATCTGCCCGATGGTATAGCCATCCGGCCGTGCCTCACGCGCCAGATACACCGCATGCAGGGTGCCGCCGGCGCCGCCACGATTTTCGATGACGACCGGCTGACCGAGCAGGCGGCCCGCCTGTTCGCCCAAGCTGCGCAGCTGCGAGTCCGAACTGCCGCCCGGCGGCCAGGGAATGATGAAGCGGATGGGCCGCTCGGGGAAACGCCCCTGCCCGCTGGCCACGCCGGGCGCGGCCAGGGGCGCCGCCATGGCGGCACCGCCCATGGCCAGCGCATGGCGGCGTGAAAGCCCGTTGGCGGGTCGGCCCATGGAAATCCCTCCGGAATGGTTCGGCGCATCTTACGGCGCCGTCATTCACGATTGGGGCACAGATGCGCGTTGCTTGCCAAGCCCCTGCTTCGGGAGGGGCTACAGCGGGAAGCAGCGCATCGTGGTGGCAGCCCGCAGGGCCTGGGCGCTCAGATTGCGGTCACCCGTGCCGAGCGCGTGCTCGATGCTGTCCCCGGGCGTGAGGTAGCCATGCAGCGCCTCGGCCGGGCGTGTGCTGCCCGCCAGGTTGAAGCTGTAGTTGTAGCGCACCGAAGCCGTCGGGCTGCGATTGGCGATGGCCACCTCATAGAGGAACCGGCCATCGCCGAGCGGCTTGCTGGTGAAGCGGGCATCGGCGAAAATCTGGGCGAAGCAATCGCTGCCCTGGCCCGCGGGATCGCGCCCCGGGGATTGCCCCGGCGACTGGGCGCCGGCGGCCGAGGCGAGGCCGAGCGGCAGGGCAAGGGCAGCGGCAAGCAGTTGAATCCTGGTCATTTGGTCCTCCGGCAACTGGCGCAGGATGCACCGCGCGGCGGGGTCAGGTCCATCAGGGCTGCGTCTGGATCGCCTGGCAGCGCAGCCGGGTGGCGGCGGCGACATCCTCGGCGGAGAGGTTGGCCGCGCCCTCGCCCAGGCGCAGCTGCAGCATGCGCCCCGCCTCGATGCGCAAGGGCGGCGCCGGAGCAGCATCCGCGAAGCGCGGGGCGACCCAGAGCGGGCGCATGCCGGGATTGGACAGCGTCACCCAATAGCCGAAACCCGCGCCCTCGGCCTGGCTGCCGGTGCGCAGGATGATGACCCGCCCCGCGCAACCCTCCCAGCCGGGCGGCTGCGCCGCGGCCCACGGCACCACAACCAGGCAGGGCGCCCAAACCAGGCAGAACGCCAGCCAAAGACATCTCCGTCGCACCACGCGCCAACCCCATTCGTCTTGCGCGGCAAGGACTGGCACGGCCCCCCGCGCCTGGCGAGGGGGCGCGCGTCAGCCCGGCGCGGCGCAGATGAAGGTGGTGGAGGCGCGAAGCGTGGCCTCGGGCACGGCCGAGGGCGTCCGCGCGAGCCATTGGCGGGACCAGCCGCCCGCCTCCATGCGGAAGGCGGCGCGGCTGATGGCGCCCTGGCCGTTATACGCCACCGTCACCTGCACCGGCCGGCCCGAGATGTTCCGCAAATCCACCGAGCTTGCCCAATAGCCACGCTCGGACTTGCTCTGCCAGCCGGAGGGTTCCAGCACGCCGCTGCAATTGGGCGGAACGGCCTGGGCCCAGGCCCCGGCCAGCGGCAACGCCATCAGGGCGGCGACCAAACAGATCTTGTGCATCATTCCCTCCTGTCCTGGTGAAACCAGCATGCCGCGTCCCTGGTCCCGGCGCCAATCGGCGTTGCGGATGGCCATGATCGGCCGCACCTTGCGCCCGGCCCCGCCGCGCGTCAGTTTGCGGCCGAATGCGGTTGAGGAATTCCCATGTCTGACAGCTTTGATGTCATCATCATCGGCGCCGGTCCGGGCGGCTATGTCTGCGCCATCCGCGCGGCCCAGCTCGGCCTCAAGGTGGCCTGCGTCGAGAAGCGCGCCACCCTGGGCGGCACCTGCCTCAATATCGGCTGCATTCCCTCCAAGGCGCTGCTGCAATCCTCCGAGCATTTCGAGGAAACCAAGCACAAGCTGGCTGATCACGGCATCGTGGTGACCGGCGTCTCCTTTGATCTCGCGCGCATGCAGGCCCGCAAGGCCGAGGTGGTGGGTGCGAATGTGAAGGGCGTGGAATTCCTCTTCAAGAAGAACAAGGTGACCTGGCTGAAGGGTGCGGGGCGCATCGTGAACCCCACCACGGTCGAAGTGGCCGGCGTGGAATATGGGGCGAAGAACATCGTCATCGCGACGGGCAGCGAGAGCATTCCGCTGAGGGGCATCGAGGTGGATGAGACGCGCATCGTCACCTCCACCGGCGCGCTGGAGCTGGCGCGGGTGCCGGACCACCTGGTGGTGATCGGCGGCGGCGTGATCGGGCTGGAGTTGGGCAGCGTCTGGGCCCGGTTGGGGGCCAAGGTGACCGTGGTCGAGTATCTCGACCGCCTCACCCCCGGCATGGACAATGAGCTGGGCAAGGCCTTCGAGCGTGTGCTGACCAAGCAGGGCTTCAAGTTCAAGCTGAAGAGCAAGGTGACCGCCGCCGTGGCGGATGCGACGGGCGTGAATGTCACCATCGAGCCCGCCGCCGGCGGTGCCGCCGAGACGCTGCGCGCCGATGTCGTGCTGCTGGCCATCGGCCGCCGCCCGCATATCGAGGGGCTGGGCCTGCCGGAGGTCGGCGTCGCACTCGATGAGCGCGGCCGCGTGAAGACCGATGCGCATTTCGCCACCAGCGTGCCCGGCATCTACGCCATCGGCGATGCCATCGCGGGTGCCATGCTGGCCCACAAGGCCGAGGATGAGGGCGTGGCGCTGGCGGAACAGCTCGCCGGGCAGAAGCCGCACATCAACTACAACGCCATCCCGAGCGTGGTGTACACATGGCCCGAGCTCGCTTCCGTGGGTGAGACGGAGGAGCAGCTGAAGGCGCGCGGGCAGGCCTACAAGATCGGCAAGTTCCCCTTCACCGCCAATGGCCGCGCGCGCGCCATGGGCGATATGGACGGCTTCGTGAAAATCCTGGCCGATGCCAAGACCGACGCCGTGCTGGGTGCCCATATCATGGGCCCCGATGCGGGCACGCTGATCGCGGAAATCGCACTCGCCATCGAATTCGGCGCGAGTGCCGAGGATGTGGCCCGCACCTGCCACGCCCACCCCACGCTGAGCGAGGCGGTGAAGGAAGCGGCACTGGCCGTGGATGGCCGCGCGCTGCATATCTGAGGCGCGATGGGCGGCGGCGGGGGCGGGCAGGCCTTGCGGCGCAGGCCCGGGCCAAAGCCACGCTGGCCCTGCGCATCCGCTTATCGCAGCTGCTCTGCTCGCTTTCGCGTCGCGCGGATGTCCCGCCGGGCGGCGCCACCACCCCTGCTCGCCCGGGCATAATTCCTGCATGGATCCCGCATGATCATTGACGCCCACACCCACACGCTCTGCCCCGAAGTGAATGGCCTTGTCGCCGGCCGGCCGGAACTGGCCGCCATCCCCTATGCGCGGGACATGCGGCCTGACAGCGCCGAGGTGGACCGCGCGCAGTTTCCCGTCCTGGGCAAGCGCTTCAACGACCTGGCCACGCGCCAGGCCGATATGGCGGCGATGGGCGTGACCCACCAGGTGGTGCTGCCGGCCCCCGGCCAGCAGCATTACTGGGCCGAGCCCGAATTGCTGGCGCGGCTGTCCCGCCTGCAGAACGCGCATGTGGCCAAGCTGGTGGCCAGCGATCCGGGCAGCTTCACCGGCCTCGGCACCCTGCCGATGACCGCACCCGAGCTGGCCGTGGCCGAGGCCACGCACGCGGTGGAGAGCCTTGGCCTGCGCGGCTTCCAGATCGATACGCGGGCCGGTGGGATGGAGCTTTCCGACCCCGCGCTCGATCCGCTCTACGCCAGGCTGGTGGCGCTGGACGTGCCGCTGGTGCTGCATCCGCTGGGCTTTTCCGAGGGCGCGCGGCTCGGGGATTTCTTCATGGTGAACACGGTCGGCAATCCTCTGGAGGAGGTGATCGCGGCCAATCACCTCATCCTCGGCGGCGTGCTGGATCGTCATCCGGGCCTGCGCGTGAAGATCGTCCATGGCGGCGGCTTCCTGCCCTTCCTGATCGGCCGGCTGGATCACGCCTGGAAGCGGCGCCCGGAAATCCATCGCCTGACGGCCGAGGCGCCTTCGGCCTATCTCAACCGCCTCTGGTACGACACGGTGGTGTTTGAGCCGCGCCTGCTGCGGATGCTGTTCGAGCTGGTCGGCCCGGGGCGGATCATGCTGGGCAGCGACTACCCCTTCGACATGGGCGAGGAAACGCCGCGCGCCACGCTGGCCGCGGCCGGCATTCCGGCGGCGGAGATCAGCGCGATCGAGAGCGGCACGGCGCGGGGGTTCTTCGGGATTTGAGGCCTCCGGCGGCTGGGGCCATTGGCCCCAGACCCCATGACTTTGACACGCGCTTCACGCCCCCCATCAGCGATGGCCCCAGCCGCCGGAGGCCCCCGCCTCAACGCGCCCCGCCCGGCGTGATGCCGAAGGCCGCCCGAAACGCCGCCCCGAAGGCCGGCGCGCTGGCATAACCCACGGCGGCGGCGGCGCGCGCCGGTGTGGCGCCCTGGGCCAGCAGGGCCGCGGCTTCCGTCAGGCGCAGGATCTGCCGCCAGCGGGCAAAGCCCATGCCGGTCTCGGCCTGGAACAGCCGCGCCAGGGTGCGGGCGCTGGCGCCGCAATGCTGCGCCCATTCCTCCAGGCTGAGATCGCGGGCTGGGGCGGCGGCCAGCGCCTCGGCCAGGCGGCGCAGCCGCGCATCGCGCAGGGCCGGCACGCCGAAGGGCAGGCGCGGCGCGCGGGCCACCTCCTCGGCAATCAGCGCCGCCAGATGCCCGCCGCGCCCGGCCTCGTCCCATTCCAGCGGCTCGGCGCAGGCGGCCAGGATCAACTCGCGCAGCAGGGCAGTCACGCCCAGTACAGCCGGCGCCGCCTCCCCCACCCCGGCCGCATCGGCGCGAAAGAACAGCGCCCGCATGGCGACGCGCCCTTCGGTGCGCACCTCATGCGCCATGCCCGCCGGCACCCAGAGCGCCCGGCCGGGCGGCACCACGAAATCCGCCGCCGGGGTGCCCACGCGCATGACGCCTTTCGTCGCGTAGAGCAATTGCGCGCGGGCATGTTCGTGCCAGCCGGTCGCCTCGCCCCCGGCATAGTCGCGGGCGAAGGCGGCCAGCGGGCGGTCCACCTGCTCATGGGCGATGGTTCTGAGGTTTTGGCCGATCAGCGACATGGATCGTCCTGACGTTGATGAAATGACAGGCTAGGCTTCCCGTACTGAAAAGGAAACACCGATGTCCCCCGCCACGCGCCAGGTCTGCTTCATCAACGCCGCGCACAGCTTCACCCATTACGGGCTGCTGGTGCTGGCCACCGCGGTGCTGGCCATGGTGCAGCAGGATGTCACGGAATTCGGCAGCGATTACGGGCCGATCCTCGCTCTCGGCACCGCCATGTTCGTGCTTTACGGCCTGGGCGCGCTGCCGATGGGCTGGCTGGCGGATCGCTTCGGCCGCAAGGCGATGATCAGCGCCTTCTTCCTCGGCTCGGGTGCCGGCATGGCGCTGGCGGGGCTGGTCGCCGGCCCCTGGGGGCTGGCCATGGCGCTGGCCATGATGGGGGCGTTCTCGGCGATCTATCACCCGATCGGCACCGCCATCATCGCAGAGGCCGGGGGCGACCGCGTGGGGCGCGCCATGGGCATCAACGGCGTCTTCGGCAATCTGGGTGTCGCGCTGGCACCGGTGGTGACGGCCTTCCTGGCCGCGCAATTCGGCTGGCGCTACGCCTTCGTGGTGCCGGGGCTGATCTGCATGGTGGTCGGCCTGCTCTATCTGCGCGAACCACCCTTCGATGCGAAGAAGGCCGGCGTGCAGACCCGCCCCTTCCCCACCATCCCGCCCGATGTGGTGCGCCGCGCGGTGATTTCGCTGCTGATGATCGCCACCGTCTCGGGCCTCGTCTTCAATGCCTACACGCTACTGCTGCCCAAGCTGATGCAGGAGCGCCTGGCGAATAATCCGGATCTGCTGCCGGTGGTCGGGCTGCTGGCTTTCCTTGCCACCATCTGCGGCGGTGTGACGCAATATACGGTCGGCCAGATGATTGACCGCAAGACGCTGAAATCGGTCTTCATGCCGCTCGCCTTCGTGCAGGTGCCGGGGCTGCTGGCACTCTCCTTCCTCGATGGCTGGGCGGTGCTGCCGGTCTCGGCCATGGTCGCCGCCGCCATCTTCGGCCAGGTCACGGTGAATGAGACGATGACGGCGCGCTATGTGGCCCCGGCCTTGCGCGCCAAGCTCTATTCCATCCGCTTCACCGTGGGCTTCCTGGGTGCCGCCCTCGCCTCGCCGCTCGTGGGCTTCCTGCATGAAGCGACGGGCGACATGGCGCTGGCCATGGTGGTGCTGGCCGGGGTGGCTTCCGTCACGCTGGCCTGCGCGCTGTGGTTCCCCAACCGGCCGGAGGAGTTGCGGCCGGAGCTTTGGGCCGCACCGAAAGGCGCGGCACCGGCGGAGTGAGTGGGCGCCGCGCCACGCGCATCATTCGCGCCGGACATTCCACATGAGCGGCAGGCCGGTGAGCACATCCTTGATGTCCCGCCGCCAGGCCGAGGGCTGGAAATACCCGCCGACCGGCATGTAGGGCGCCTCGCGCCAAGCTTCCATCTGGATTTCGCGGGTCAGCGCGCGCTGGGCTGCCGGGTCGGTCGCGGCGAGCCATGCGCTGCGCATCTCCTCCATGCGCGGCATGGTGGGCCAACCGAGCCAGGCCTGCGGGCCATTGCCGCGCAGCGCCGAATGGCAGGCGGGGTCCAGGTAATCATAGCCGCCGGAATAGGCCATGAAGACGCTCCAGCCCCCCGCGCCGGGCGGGTTGCGGTTGCCGAAGCGCTGCGTCACCGTGCCCCAGTCGGTCTGCACGTAATCGAGGTTCATGCCGAGGTTGCGCATGGCCTGGGCCGCCACCTCGCAGATCGCGTTGATGCGCGGCACATCGGTCGCGGCGAGAAAGACGATCCGCTCGCCCTGGTAGCCCGCCGCCGCCAATTCCTGGCGCAGTGCCGCATAATCCAGCGGCCCCTGCATGATCTCGAGACCGACATCGCTGGCGGAGGGGCTGCCCGGCGTGAAGCAGCCCACCTTGTCGTTGAAATTCACGGGGTCGGGGCCGCAGACGGCGGTCATGTATTCGCGCTGGCGCACCGTCTTCAGCAGCACGCGGCGGATCGCCGGCTTGTCGAAGGGCGGGTGCAGCGCGTTGAAGCGCAGGAAGCCGATCAGCCCGGTATTCTCCACCACCTGGAGCACAAGATTGCGGTCGCGGCGCAGGCGGGGGATCAGATCCATGAGCGGCTGCTCCACCCAATCCACCTCGCGCGCCGAAAGCGCCGTGGTCGCCACCGCCGCATCGGGCATGGTGAGCCATTCCACCCGGTCGAAATGCGCGATGCGCGGGCCGGCGGCGAAGCTCGGCGTGCCGCTGGGGCGGGGCACATAGCCCTCGAATTTCGCATAGACATTGCGCGCCCCGGCCACGCGCTCGCTCGCGAGGTAGCGGAAGGGGCCGCTGCCGACCATCTCCGGCAGCTGCGTCGTGGGCGGCGTCAGCGCCAGGCGCTCCGGCATAATGGCGCACATCAGATTGGTGGGCTTGGCCAGCGCCTGGGGCAGCATGGGGAAGGGCTGCTTCAGGCGGAACTGCACCACGCGATCCTCGGGCGCCGAAAGCTCCTCCGTCGCGGCCATCAGCGAGGCGCCGAAGCCGTCCCGGCTGGCCCAGCGGCGGATCGAGGCGACGCAATCCCGCGCCAGCACCGGCGTGCCGTCATGGAAGCGCGGCCCTGCGCGGAGCGTGATGCGCCAGAGCTTGCCATCCTCCGAGACGGTCGCCCCCTCGGCCAGCTGCGGCTGGGCCACGCCCTGCTGGTCGAGCGCGTAGAGCGTGTCGAAGATGGTGATCGCGTGGTTGCGCGTCATGAAGCTGGTGGCCAGCGGATCGAGCAAGGCGAGATCCGCATAGGGCACGAATTTCAGCGTCCGGGCGGATTGGGCGGCAAGGGGGGCGGGTGCGGCGAGGGCGGCGGCCCCGGCGGCGAGAATCTGGCGACGCTGCAAAACACGGCTCCTGATTGGGCCGGCGCTTCCCTGAAGGCGTCGGGCGCTGCGGCCCGTTGGTGGGAAGGCTAGGCCCGAGGCTCCGGCGGCGCAACGATCTTCGCGCGCCAGCCGTTACCGAGGGCGGCCATCCCGGCGGATCGCGGAACGCATGGCCGCCAGCCCGCCAGCGCCGCCCGCCTTCCACAGCACGGTGATCGCCAAGGCGAGGCTCATCGCGTGGCCGAGGAGCCCGAGGGCAGGGCTGACCAGCCAGATCAGCATCAGCAGGCCGAGCCAGCGCCGCGCCTCCCAGGCTTCCGGGCCGCGGCGCCCGTCGCGCAGCCAGCCGGCCTCGGCCTCCCGCGCCAGGCGCCAGCGGGCCGCACCCATCCCAGCGAGGAGCATGATCCACACTGTTTGCGCCAGGGGCGCGGTGCCGCCCATGCCGCCCAGGGCGTGCGCCATGCCAAGGGCGGAGGCGGCCACCAACACGGGGAGGGCGATGTTGCTGGCCAGGGCCCGCCGCCCTGTGCCTTCGAAATCGAGCCATGTGATCATGCGTGAGCTGTCCTTGATGGGCTCCCGCAGTCTCTCACCCCGATATTGCAGCAGGCTGACGCAGCGCCGGCAAAGCCAGGAAAAACGTGGCGCCGCCGCCCGGCGTCTCCTCGACCGCGGCACTCCCGCCATGCAGCCGCGCCACTTCGCGCACGATGGCGAGGCCGAGTCCGGTGCCGGGCGTGCGCTCATCCTTTCGCCAGAACGGCTCGAACAGGAAGGGCCGGTCCTCCCGCGCGACACCCGCCCCGTGATCACTGACAGCAAGCCGCCCGCCAGGCCCGACCGTGACCAGCACGGTCCCGCCCTCGGGCTCGGCGCGCAGCGCGTTCTCGATGAGGTTGGCAAGTGCGCCTTCCAGCGCGCGGGCATTGCCGCGCACCAGGGGGTCCGCTTGCACCTCCAGCGCCAGGCCGCGCCGGGCGCGGATCGCCATGGGGGCCATATCGGCCACCACGGCGCGGGCGCAGGCGGCGAGCTCCACCACCTCATCGGCGCGGGTCTCGCGCTGACCAAGCCGCGCGATGGCCAGCATCTGGTCGAGCAGGATGGTGATGCGGCCAATGTCGCGCAGCAGCGCGCCGCGTTCGGGCAGGGCCTCGTCGAGGGATTCCAGCCGGGCGTGCAGGATGGCGACCGGCGTGCGCAATTCATGCGCGGCATTGGCGGTGAAGACGCGCTGCTGGCGCACCCCTTCCTCCAGCCGCTCCAGGATTTCGTTCATGGCGGCGATGAAGGGCTGCAACTCGGCCGGGCTGCCGCCGCCATCCAGCCGGCGGTCCAGCGAGTGCAGGTCAATCGCCGCGGCCTCACGCGCCATGCGGCGCAGCGGCCGCAGCGTGTGCCGGATGGCGAGCGGCAGGGCCAGCACCATGGCCAGCAGCGCCGGCCCGAAGATGGGGATGAGTTGCAGCAGGAAGACGGTCACGAAGGCGCCCAGATCCTCATCCGCGAAGAAGCGGTTGCCGGCGGTGACCACCACCGCCTCGCCCAGCGGCGTCTCGGCCACGCGGAACAGCGCAAGCCCGCCCGGCACGGGCATGGCCAGCCGCCCCTCACGCGGCAGATTCGGCCCGAGCAGGGCCAATGCCTCGGTCAGCGCGGGGGAGCCGCCCGGCAGCACCTGCCCGCCCAGCAGCACAGCGAAGCCGAGATCGGGCCGCCGCGCCGCGTAGCGCGCGAGGGCCGCGGTGGGCAGCACCGCCGGCCGGCCCGCCTCATCCCGCCCGACGGCTTCAAGCACCAGGCCGGAGGCGCTTTCGGCCCCCACATCCTCCCAGGTCACGAAGGGGGAGGTCAGCATCCAAGCCGCCATGCCGCCCATCAGCACGAAGACCTGCGCGAGCGCCACCGCGCCGATCAGCCGCGCCGCGAGGGATTGCGTGATGCGCCGGCCCATCACGCCGCATCCAGCAGATAGCCGACGCCGCGCACCGGATGGATCGCCACCCCCGCCCCGGCCGCGGCCAGCCGGCTGCGCAGGCGGGAGACATGGGCATCGAGCGTATTGGACTGGATGTCGTCATCAAAGCCGAAAGCCGCATCGGCCAGCCGCTCGCGCGGGACCACGCGGCCCATGCGGGCGATCAGCGCCTCCAGGATGGCCAATTCCCGGCGGCGGAGCAGCAAGGGGCGCTCCCGCACCGAGGCGGCGCGCTGGGCCATGTCGAAGCTGAGCGCGCCGCAGCGGATGGGGGGCGGAATTTCGCCACCCGGGCGGCGGCGGGCGGCGCGGATGCGGGCCAGCAATTCCTGCCCGTCAAAGGGCTTGGTGAGGTAGTCGTCGGCGCCCGCATCCAGCCCCGTGACGCGATCCGCCACCGCATCCAGCGCCGAGACGAGGATCACCGGCACGCCCGGCTGCGCGCTGCGCAGTGCCGGGATGAGGCGCGCGCCATCGCCATCCGGCAGGCGGCGGTCCAGCAGCAGCAGGGCATAGGGGGCCAGGGCCACGGCCTCCAGCGCCTCGGCCCCGCTGCCCACGCGGTCCGCGATGAAGCCGGCGCCGGAAAGGCGGGCCGTGATCAGGGCCGCCATCTCGGCCTCATCCTCGATGACCAGAATCCGCAAGCCCGGCGCCCTCAGAACACGAAGCGGGCGACGACGCCCTGGAAGACAATGCGATTGCCAAAGTCATTGGTCTTTTCCGGCAGATAGCCGCCGAACAGGGTGCGCGATCCTAGCTCGATCGCGCGGCCATGTTCCAAGCCATAACGCACACCCGCGAAGATGTCGTAAAAGCCCGCATTGCGCGTGGCCGGGAAGAAATCGGCGCGGGCCACCAGGCGAAACCGCTCATCCAGGCGCTGGCTGACTTCCAGGTTGAGCAGCGGCACCACCAGGAAATTGGTGCGCTTGAAGCGGGCCGAAGGGCTGCTCAGATCCACCTCGGCATAGCGGGCGATGAGGGAGGCGCCGAGGCGCAGTTCCGTCGCCTCGCCCGCCCAGACGTCGTAATTCGCGGTGAAGCGCACGGAGTTGAACTGGTAGCGCAGCCGCCCCGGCTCGCCCGCCACGAAGTTCTGGCCGCGATAGGCGAGCGGATTCTGGATGGTGCCGCGGAAATTCAGCACCACCGGCTGCGCGACAATGCCGAGGTTCAGCGCATCCGGCCGGGTCAGCCAGGCTTCGGCGCGCACCGTGGGGCTGGTCGCGTTCCAGCCCCGTGTCGCATCGCTCTGCTGATAGCCACGGATATCCATGAGCGGCGTCCAGAGCACGCCCGCCTCCCCCACAAAGCCCCATTGGTGCTGGGAGAGATCAAGCAGCCCGGCCGAGGCGGGGCGGATGGCGAGGGCCACAAGCAGAAAGCCGATGCGAAGGATCAAGGTGCCAGCTCCGAAGGACGCGCCGGTCTGCCCGGCACGCGGGGCGGAGCCTCGCAGGCCAGGATTGCAGCAGCCTGACTGTCAGAAGCCGTAAAGCCTGGCCGGGTTCTCGCTCAGGATCATCGCGCGTCGCGCCGCATCGGGCTCCCACTCGGCCAGCAATCCCAGCAGGTCGCCATCATTGGGCATGGCGCGGTCGAAATGCGCGACATGCGGCCAGTCGCTGCCCCAGATGACGCGATCGGGCGCGGCCGCGATCACGGCGCGGGCGAAGGCCGCGGTATCGGCATAGGGAAATTCCGGCTCGGCCGAGATGCGATAGAGCCCGGTCAGCTTCACCCAGAACAACCCGTCCCGCAGCATCGCCAGGAAATCCTGGTAGCCGGGATGGGCGATGCCGCCGCGCGCCACCTTGGTGTAGCCGATATGGCCGATGGAGACGGGCAGGCGCAGCGCCTCGGCCAATTCCCGCAATTCGGCGGGCTTTTCCTCCACATGCACCAGCAATTCCACATGCCAGCCAAAGGGGCGGATCACATCGCCCACCGCGCCCAAGGCGGCGAGCGAACGGAAGGGCATGCCGCCGCGATCCACAAGGTTCACGCGAATGCCGCGCGCACCCTTTGCGTGCATGGCGGCGATCTCGGCCTCGGTTACGCCCTCGCTGACGGCGACGATGGCGCGCAGGCGGTCGGGATAGGCACTGGCCGCGTCCAGCACGGCGCGGTTGTCGGTGCCATGCACGCTGGCCTGCACCACCACGCCGCGCGCAAGGCCGAGTGCCTCATGCAGCGCCAGCAGCCGCGTCACGTCATTATCGGGCGGGGTGTAGCCGCGCGTCGCCTGGTAGGGGTAGCGCGCGGCATCGAAGACATGCGCATGGGTGTCGCAGGCCCCGGCGGGCATCGCCATGGCGGGGCGGCGCGGATGCGTGTCGGGGCCGGGGCAGTCTCGAATCTCGGTCATGCGCGCCAGCATAGCGCGGGACGCGCCCCGCATCAGCCCAGCAGGCCGAGCCCCCGCAGGAAGCGCCGCACGCCCGGCTGGATCAGCGCCGGATCGGTCACGGCGCTGGCGGTGTTTTCAGCCGTGGTCTCGCTCGCCTGCGCGAGGCGCGTGCCGAGATCGGCGCGGGCACGATGCAGGGCGGCGGCCAGCCGATAGCCCACCTCCTCATCCAGCCCCGGCCGGGCCAGCACCAGGCTCCAGGTGCCGACCGAATCCACGGCCGCCGTCTGCCCCGGATAGCTGCCCGAGGGCAGCGCCATGGGCCGTAACGCCGGATCGGCCGCCAGGATGCGCGCGCGCTCCGCCGCATCGGGGCCAATGAAGCGCAGCCCCTGCGGCCCGCGCGCGATGGCGACAAAGCCCGGCCAGCCCGCCCCCCCGCCCCAGAGTGCCGCGACGCGCCCATCCATCACCATGGCCGGGCCATCGCCGGCACGGTCGAGCAGGACGCCCTGGAAGTCCCGCTCCATGTCGAGGCCGAGCCCCGTCATCACCTGCCGCGCCAGCACGACGAAGCCCGAGCCGCGCGCCCCCCAGGCGACGCGCTGCCCGCGCAGATCAGCGATGGAGCGCGCCGCGTGATCCGCCCGCAGGCCGAACAGGCCAGGCTGCGCATACATCGCAAACAGCAGCGTGGTGCCCCGCCCCGAGGCCAGGGCCGCCGTGGCGGTCTCGCCCGCGACAAGGCCGAGATCCACCCGGCCCTCGGCCAGCAGGTTCACATTTTCCAGGCTGCCGGCGGTGTTGCGCGGTTCGATGATCAGCGTCGGGTCGGCGGCCGTCACGGCGGCGGCGAAAGCCGCGCCATAGGCGGGAAATCCGCCACCCGCCGTCGCGGTGGCGAGCGAGAGGGTGAGCGGCGCCTGGGGTTGGGGTTGGGCCTGGGGTTGAAGCTGGGCCTGGGCGCTGGCGCCGGCGGCCAAGGCGGGGCTGGCGAGCACGGCGCGGCGGCGCATCACGCCTCCTCCTCCTCCGCCGTGCGGATCACCGGCAGCAGCGTGGTTTCCTTCACCGTGCCCATGGCGATCTCGACGGCCAGGCGCTCCATGCCGGCCAGCGGGCGCAATTCCTCGGCCAACAGGGTTTCCAGCGCCGCGATATCCGGCAGGCGCAGCTTCACCAGATAGGACCATTCCCCGGTCAGCTGGTGGCATTCCAGCACCGTCTCCAGCTTGCGGACCAGGCGGCGGAAGGCGATATCCTCCTTGCCCGGCCGGATCGAGACGCGCAGGAAGGCCAGCAAGGGGCAGCCCACCTCGGCCGGATCAAGCTCGGCATGCCAGCCGCGCACCACGCCGCGCTCCTCCAGCCGCTTGAGGCGCTCGGCCGTGGCCGAGACCGAGAGGCCCGAAACCTTGGCCAGATCGGACAGCCCCGCGGCGCCATCCTGCTGCACGGCGATGACAATTTTCCGGTCAATTTCGTCCATGGCGGGAGCCTATTCGGATAAGTTCGGTTTGTAAACGAAAATCCGGCGTCAGCCGTGGAAGAACAAGGCTTTGCCGCAGCGGAAAATCCCGCGAAAGACTTGGGCGCCGCCTCTTGTCCGCACGCCCGCTGCTCAATACATGGGCATCAGAGGCCGCGCATGGTGCGCGGAATGCCGCGCGTGAGCGCGGAGCCAACAGGGGCTATGCCCGGTGCCTGACAGGGGCCGAGCGACAGCCGCCGCATAGGAGCAGGCTCGCATGAGCAAAGTCATCGGTATCGATCTCGGCACAACCAATTCCTGCGTCGCCATCATGGAAGGCGGCGAGGTGAAGGTCCTGGAAAACGCGGAAGGTACACGCACCACCCCCTCCATGGTCGCCTTCGCCAAGAATGGCGAGCGGCTGGTCGGTCAGAGCGCCAAGCGCCAAGCCGTGACCAACCCCACCAATACGCTTTATGCCGTGAAGCGCCTGATCGGCCGCAAGTTCGACGACGCCATGGTGCAGAAGGAAAAGGGCCTGGCCCCCTTCAACATCGTGAAGGCCGACAACGGTGATGCCTGGGTCGAGGTGGACGGCAAGAAATACGCGCCGCAGCAGATCAGCGCCAATATCCTCACCAAGATGAAGGATACGGCCGAGGCTTACCTCGGTGAAAAGGTGACGCAGGCCGTCATCACCGTGCCGGCCTATTTCAACGACGCTCAGCGCCAGGCGACCAAGGAGGCCGGCGCCATCGCGGGCCTCGAAGTGCTGCGCATCATCAATGAGCCGACGGCGGCGGCCCTCGCCTATGGCATGGACAAGAAGACCGCCGGCACCATCGCGGTCTATGACCTGGGCGGCGGCACCTTCGACGTCTCCATCCTGGAAATCGGCGATGGCGTCTTCGAGGTGAAGTCCACCAATGGCGACACCTTCCTCGGCGGCGAGGATTTCGACCAGCGCGTGATCGATTACCTGGCCGATGAGTTCAAGAAGGAAAACGGCATTGACCTGCGCGGCGACAAGCTCGCGCTGCAGCGCCTGAAGGAAGCCGGCGAGAAGGCCAAGATCGAGCTCTCCAGCTCGAAGCAGACCGAAATCAACCTGCCCTTCATCACCGCCGATGCGAGCGGCCCGAAGCACCTGGTGATGCAGATCACCCGCGCCAAGCTCGAAGCCCTGGTGGATGACCTGGTGCAGCGCACGCTGGAGCCGGTGAAGAAGGCACTCGCCGATGCCGGCATGACCGCGGGTGAAGTGGACGAGGTGATCCTCGTCGGCGGCATGACGCGCATGCCAAAGGTGATCGAGGCGGTGAAGGCGCTGTTCGGCAAGGAGCCGGCGCGCAATGTGAACCCCGATGAGGTGGTCGCCATCGGTGCGGCGATCCAGGGCGGCGTCCTCAAGGGCGACGTGAAGGATGTGCTGCTGCTGGATGTGACGCCGCTTTCGCTCGGCATCGAGACGCTGGGCGGTGTCTTCACGCGCCTGATTGACCGCAACACGACGATCCCCACCAAGAAGTCGCAGACCTTCTCGACCGCGGATGACAACCAGACGGCCGTCACCATCAAGGTCTATCAGGGCGAGCGCGAAATGGCGGCGGATAACAAGCTGCTGGGCAATTTCGACCTCCAGGGCATTCCGCCCGCACCGCGCGGCGTGCCGCAGGTGGAAGTGACCTTCGACATTGACGCGAACGGCATCGTGAGCGTCCAGGCGAAGGACAAGGCCACCGGCAAGGAGACCCAGATCAAGATCCAGGCGAAGTCGGGCCTCTCCGACGCCGATATCGAGAAGATGGTGCGCGACGCCGAGGCCAATGCCGAAGCCGACAAGAAGCGCCGCGAATCGGTCGAGGCGCGGAACCAGCTGGATACGCTGGTGCACTCCACCGAGAAGACCATCCGCGAGAATGGCGACAAGGTGCCGGCCGATGAGCGCGCCGCCGCCGAGGCCCTGATCATCGAGGCGCGTGCCGCGATGGAAAGCGGCGATGCGGAGGCCATCAACGCCGCCGCCGAGAAGCTGAGCCAGGCCGCGATGAAGATCGGCGAGGCCATGTACAAGGCCGAGCAGGCTTCGCCCGCGCCGGAAGCCGGACCGGAAGCCGCCAAGCCGAATGACAAGGTGGTGGATGCCGAGTTCGAGGAAGTGGACCCGAAGAAGAAGAAGGGCTGAGCGGCGCCTCGCCCAGCCCGTCAAGCGCCCGGATCAGCGATGGTCCGGGCGTCTCTTTGTTGTCGCTGAGGGGGCGCCTCGTGCCCTCAATTCCCGCAGGATGAAACCATGGCCAAGCGCGATTATTACGAAGTGCTCGGCGTCGGCCGCGAGGCGACCGAGGACGACCTGAAGAAGGCGTATCGCAAGCTCGCGATGCAATACCACCCCGACCGCAACCAGGGGGATGCCAAGGCCGAGGGCCGCTTCAAGGAAGTGAGCGAGGCCTATGAGGTTCTCAAGGATGGCGAAAAACGCGCCGCCTATGACCGCTACGGCCATGCCGCCTTCGAGGGCGGCGGCGGTGGCGGCGGCGGTGGCCCCTTCGGCGGCGGTGGCTTCGAGGATATCTTCGAGGAGATGTTCGGCCGCTTCGGCGGGCGTGGCGGCCGCCAGGCGACCGGCCGCGGCGCCGATCTCCGCCAGGAGGTCCAGATCACCCTGGAAGAGGCCTTCGCCGGCACCAAGAAGACCATCCGCGTGCCCAGCAGCGTGCAATGCGAAGCCTGCAACGGCTCGGGTGCGGAGGGCGGCAGCACGGCGGCCAGCACCTGCGGCACCTGCCGTGGCTCGGGCAAGGTCCGCGCGCAGCAGGGCTTCTTCCTGATCGAGCGCACCTGCCCCACCTGCTCGGGCTCCGGGAAGATCATCAAGAATCCCTGCAAGGTCTGCGCCGGTGCCGGCCGTGTGCAGCGGGACCGCACGCTGAACGTGACCATCCCCCCCGGTGTGGAGGACGGCACCCGCATCCGCCTGACCGGCGAGGGCGAGGCTGGCTTGCGCGGCGCGCCCGCGGGCGATCTCTATGTGGATATCGGCGTGAAGCCGCACCCGATCTTCCAGCGCGAGGGGCCGAACATCATGGTCCGCGTGCCGCTGCGCATGACGCAGGCCGCCCTTGGCGCCAGTGTCGAGGTGCCTTCGATCGATGGCGGGCGCTCGGCCGTGAAAATCCCGGCAGGCACCCAGACGGGCGATAATTTCCGCCTGCGCGGCAAGGGCTTCTCGGTGCTGCGCAACCCGGCGCGCGGCGACATGTATGTGCAGGTGGTGGTCGAGACGCCGCAAAACCTCAGCCCGAAGCAGCGCGAATTGCTGGAGGCCTTCGAGGCGGAAGCCGAGACCGGCGGCAAGAGCAGCCCGGAGAGTGAGGGCTTCTTCGCGAAGGTGAAGGAATTCTGGGACGGGCTGGGGCGGTAGCCCCCCCGCTTAATGCCCCCCGGCAACGCCGCCCCGCGCAGCCGAAGGTTGGGGCCGGCGAGGTTGGGCGCGGCACCGCTTCCGGCATCACGGCCCTGTGTGCCGGCCCGCCTGACGCGCCGGGATCTCAGGCCCGCGCGGTGACGTAGCAGCGCCGCGAGGGGTATTCGACCTCCGGATAGGGCGCGCGCGTCAGGCTCTCCGTCACCTCGAAGCCCGCCGCCGTGAGGGCCGCTTCCAGCTCGCCCTCAGCCATGAGCCGGAAGCCGAGCGAGATCGGCACCCCCCAGAGCGCTTCGGGGCGCAGCACGCCCTCGCCCAGATGAACCGCGGCGCGGAACTCGCCACCGGGCCGCAGCGCAACACGGCAGGCGGCGAGGGCCTGCGGCAATTCCCCAGGCGTCAGATGGATGAGCGAATACATCGCGACCAGGCCGGAAAACCGGGCCGGGCGCGCCGCCAATTCCCGCAGATCGACCACTTCGAAATCCAGCCCGGGATGCGCGGCCCGCGCCTCGGCGATCATGCCCGCCGAGATGTCTAGCCCCAGCATGCGCGCGCCGGCCGAGGCGAGGAACGCCGTCACATGCCCGGGCCCACAGCCGAGATCGCCAACCAGGCCACGCCCGGCATCATCAACCAGGCCACGCCCGGCACCTTCGCCCAGGCCACGCCCGGCCATGCGTGACGCGAAATCCGTCAGCCAGGCGCGATCCATCGGCTTGTGCGTCAGCTCATCCGACAGCGCGCGGGCATAGGCGGGGGCGAGTGCGTCATAGTCGCGGGCAATGGGGTCCATGCGGCGCATGATGGCCGCAAACCCGGCGCGGCTGTCCAGCGCATCCCGATCAGGCCTTGTGGCGCGGGCCGCCGTGGCGGATATGGCAGGGCGGCGGATCAGCCTGCTGGAGGTCATCAACCCATGGATTTCGGACGGATCTTCGGCGCGGTGCTGAATGGCGCGGCCCAACCGCCCCGCCGGCGGGCCGGCACGGCACGGCGCGGCAGCGGCCCCTTCGGCATGACCCAGGCGGAAACGCGGCAGATCGGCCGGGCCCTCGGCGCTCTGGCCGGCATCGCCGCCGAGGCGCTGACCAAATCCAGCCCGCCCGCCGAGCGCGAGCCCGCCGCATCCCGCCCCCCGGCCAGGACCCCGCCGCCGGTGCCTGGCAGCCCCCCCTCTGGCCAAGCTGGCACGGCGCCAGCCCGCCGCCTGCCCGAGATCACCGCCAAGGCGCCGCCCCTCCCCTCCGCCGAACATGCCGAGGCACGGCTCCTGCTGCGCGCCATGATCGCCGCCGCCCGCGCCGATGGCGTGGTGGATCGCGCCGAACGCAGCGCCATCGCGACACAGCTGGACGCCGCCGGTCTGAGCCCCGCCGAGCGCGACCAGGTGCTGGCGGATTTTGACACACCCGCGACGATTGAGCAGTTGTCCGATGGCGCGCATGATCCCATCCTGCGCGCGCAGCTCTACGCGGCCGCCTTCGCGGCGGCGGGCGAGGTCAGTGCGGCCGAACGGGCCTGGCTTGATCGGCTGGCCACGGCGCTGAAGCTTCAACCGGCGGCCCGCAAGGCCATCGAGGACAGATTGGGGGGATAACCATGTTCACGCTCACCACCGCGCAGCAACGGCTCCGGGACGCCGCGCGTGAACTGGCGCAGGAGGCCGCGGCCGGCGCGGCCGAGACCGATCGCAGCCAGCAATACCCCTGGCCCATGGTGGCCCGCATGACCGAGGCGGGCTTCATGGGGCTGACCATCCCGCGCGAATGGGGCGGCCAGGGCGGCTCCTACCTCGATGCGGTGCTGGTCGTGGAGGAGATGGCCAAGGGCTGCGCCGTCTGCGGCCGTATCGCGGTGGAAGCGAATATGGGCGCCGTCGGCGCCATCATGGCCTATGGCACACCGGCGCAGAAGCGCATCGCGGCGGGCCTGGTCCTGGCCGGCGACAAGCCCGCCATCTGCATCACCGAGCCCGATGCCGGAAGTGCCGCCGGCGAGATGACGACCACCGCCGTGCGCCATGGTGACACCTGGGTGATCAATGGCGTGAAGCACTGGATCACCGGTGGCGGCGTGTCCAAGCTGCATCTGATCTTTGCCCGCGCGATGGAACCCAACGCGGATGGCGTGATGGTGGACCAGGGCATCGGCGGCTTCCTCGTGGTGCGCCATGGCCCGCAGGACCCTCCGGGGCTGGTCGTGCACAAGCGCATCCCCTCGATGGGGCTGTGCGGCATGCCCGAGGCGGAGCTGCATTTCCAGGGCCTCGAAGTGGCCGATGCCATGGTGCTGCGCGCGCCCAATTCCGGCGCTGGCGGTGGCTTCAAGCGCGGCTTCGGCAAGCTGATGGATGCCTATAACGGCCAGCGCGTGGGTGCGGCCACCGCGGCCCTGGGCATCGCCGCCGGCGCCTATGACCGGGCGCTGGATTTCGTGCAGCAACGCCATCAATTCGGCCGGCCCATTGCGGAATTCCAGGGCATCGGCTGGATGCTGGCGGACATGTCCATCAAGCTCGAAGCCAGCCGCGCGCTGATCTGGCAGGCGGCGGCCAGTGCGGGGCCGAATGGCTTCCCGGACCGGCTGATGGCCGCCCGCGCCAAGGTGCTGGCGGCCGACAGCGCGCTGGAGGTGACCAATATGGCGCTGCAGCTCTGGGGGGCGGCCGGCTACTCGCGCGAGAACCCGATGGAGCGCGCCGTGCGCGATGCGCGGATGTTCCCCATCGCCGGCGGCACCGCGCAGATCCTGCGCAACCAGGTGGCCGAGCAGCTGCTCGGCCGCAAGCTGCCGCAAACGCGCGACGGCATGCTGCGCCTGGCCATGGAAGACGCCGCCCGGATCGCCGCCGAATGAGGCCCCCGCTCGATCAGCAGGTCACCTTCCTCTACGCGGATGACGCAGAGGCGTGCTGGCGCTTCTACGAGGAGATGCTGGAACTGCCCCTGGTGCAGGACCAGGGCAGCGTGCGCATCTACAGCCTGGATGGCAGCCGCGCCTTCCTGGGCGTGTGCCGGGCGCGCGGCCCGCGCGCCTCGGAGGATCCACGCGTGGTGGGCGGCGTGGTCTTCACGCTGGTCAGTCGGGATGTGGAGGGATGGCACGCCTTCCTGGCCGCCAAGGGCGTCACCCTGCCCATGGCGCCGACCTATTCCGAGGCCTACCGGATCACGCATTTCTTCTTCAAGGACCCGGCCGGCTACACCATCGAAATCCAGCGTTTCGAGCGGCCGGACTGGCCCGCCATCTGATCAGCCGCGCGAAAGGCGGCGCAGCAGGCTGACCAGTTTGGCGCGCTCCGGCTCGGTCAGCGGCGCCATCAGCGCGTCATTGGCCTGCATGCCGGCCTGCTGCGCCTCGTTCAGCAGGGCCTCGCCCTCGGCCGTGATGGTTAGGACGCGCATGCGGCGGTCCATCGGATCATTGGCGGTGCGCATCAGGCCGCGCGCGATAAGGCGCCTGACAACGCCCTGGATGGTGGCCGAATCCATGCCCGCCAGCCGGCCCAGATGGTTCTGCGTGGCACGGCCGATCTCGGAGAGGCGCAGCAGCGTCGCGAATTGCGGGCCGGTCAGGCCAAGCCCTGCCGCACGCTCCTGAAACATGGATTGATAGCGCTGATGCGCGAGGCGCAGCAAATGCCCGGCCGAGGCGTCCAGGCGGTAATCCGCCTTGGGGGCCCTCAGGCACGCCACCTGGTTCAGGCGTTCGAGAAATTCGCTCATGCGTCCTCGGATTTCTGATCATCTCGTTGCGCTTTGCGACCCGCGGAGTCAAGCAAAGACGATGCGAACTGAGGCATTGCGCGCGCCGTGGCATTTCTGTAATCGGGCTGGCAGATCGTCGCAAAAGCGATGCACCGCATGGGAGCGAAACAGTGAGCCAATCCGAAACTTCCGGCCGTCGTGGCATTCTGAAGGCCTCCGCCGTGGCCGCGGTCGGCACGGCCATCCTGGCCACGCCGAATGTCAGCCGGGCGCAGACCGTCACCTTGCGCTTCCAGTCCACCTGGCCGCAGCGCGACATCTTCCATGAATTCGCGGGCGACTATGTCAGCCGCGTCAACGCCATGGGCGGCGGGCGCATTCGCCTGGAATTGCTGGCCGCCGGCGCCGTGGTCGGCGCCTTCCAGCTGCTCGATGCCGTGCATGCCGGCACGCTGGATGGCGGCCATGGCGTCTCGGCCTATTGGTTCGGCCGCAACCGCGCCTTCAGCCTGTTCGGCACGACGCCGCCCTGGTTCGGCGATGCGCACCAGCTGCTCGGCTGGTTCTACTACGGTGGTGGCGAGGCCCTGTACAAGGAGCTGATGCACGACGTGCTGCGCATGAACGCGGTGGGCTTCCTCTCCGGCCCCATGCCGACGCAGCCGCTTGGCTGGTTCCGCAACCCGATCGAGCGGGCCGACCAGATCCGCGGCCTGCGCTACCGCACCGTCGGCCTCGCGACCGACCTGATGCAGGAAATGGGTGCGGCCGTGGTGGCACTTCCCGGCGGCGAAATCGTGCCGGCGCTGGAGCGCGGCGTCATTGACGCGGCCGAGTTCAACAACCCCTCCTCGGACCGGATCCTCGGCTTCCCGGATGTGGCCAAGAACTACTACATCCAGAGCTACCATCAGGCGGTGGAAAGCTTCGAGATCCTGTTCAACCGCCAGAAATACGAGGGCCTCCCGGCCGAGCACCAGGCCTTGCTGCGCCATTCGGCGGAAGCCGCCTCGGCCGACATGTCCTGGAAGCTGCAGGATCGCTACTCGCGCGATCTGCTGGCGATGTCCCAGACCCAGGGCGTCAATGTCCGCCCGACCCCGCGCCCCATCCTGGATGCCCAGCTCCAGGCCTGGAACCGCGTGATCGAGCGCCAGGAGGCTGACAACAGCAACCCCAATGCCGGGCCCTTCTTCAAGAAGGTCTGCGACAGCCAGCGCGACTGGTGCCGCCGCGTCGGCAACTTCATGCTGCGCTACAATGTCAGCCCGGTGGTGTCCTACAATCACTTCTTCGCCCGCGGCTGATCCGCCAGGGTGGATGAGAACGGCCCGGGGAGCTTCTCCCCGGGCCTATTTTGCGTGAGGGGCGAAGCAGAACATGTCGGATAGTCTGATCACCGGAGGCCTCGCCGGGCTGGTCGTCGTGGCGCTGATCATCGGCATCGCCTTTTCCACCAATGAGGTGGTGAGCCGCGCGCTGCTCGCCGTGGACAAGTTCTCCACGCTGATCGGCCAGACCTTCTCCTGGACCATCATCATCCTCACCTTCGCCATCACCTATGAGGTGATTGCCCGCCGCTTCTTCGCCTCGCCCACCAATTGGGGCTACGACGTCCAGTACATGCTCTACGGCACGCTGTTCATGTTCGCGGGCGCCTATGCGCTCAGCCGGAATGGCCATGTGCGCGGGGATTTCCTCTACCGGATGATGTCCGCCCGGCGGCAGGCGATGCTCGACCTGCTGCTCTACATCCTGTTCTTCTTCCCCGCGATCTTCGCCTTCATGGTGGCCGGCTGGCATTTCTTCGAGCTGAGCTGGATGCAGAATGAGCGCAGCATGTTCTCGCCCTCCGGCCCGATCATCTGGCCCTTCAAGGGCATCATCCCCGTCGTCGGCTTCATCATGCTGCTGCAGGGCCTGGTCGAGGTGGTGCGCTGCGTGCGCTGCATCCGCGCCGGCGAATGGCCGCAGCGGCTTTCCGATGTGGAGGAGCTGGACCAGATCATCCTCGCGAAAGCCGCAGAGAAATCGCCCGAGGAACTCGCCCGCGAATTGGCGGAAAACGCCGATGCGGCACTTTCGGTCAAGGGACGCTAACCCGCCATGATCTCCGATGCCGGCCTGGGCCTCACCCAGCTGATCCTGTTCCTGTTCTTCATCCTGCTGGGCTTTCCCATCGCCTTCACCCTCATGGCGATGGGCCTGTTCTTCGGCTATCTCGGCATGGGTGAGCGGGTGTTCGACCTGCTGATCCAGCGCACCTATGCGGTGATGAGCAGCGATGTGCTGATCTCCGTGCCGCTCTTTGTGCTCATGGGCTACATCATCGAGCGCGCGAATATCCTGGACCGGCTGTTCCGGGCCTTGCAGATGGCATCGGGGAACATCCCGGGCTCACTGGCCGTCGCCACCCTCGCCACCTGCGCGCTCTTCGCCACGGCCACCGGCATTGTCGGCGCCGTCGTCACGCTGATGGGCCTGCTGGCTTTCCCGGCCATGCTGCGCGCCGGCTATGATGTGAAGCTGGCTTCGGGCGTCGTCTGCGCAGGCGGGTGCCTGGGCATTCTCATCCCGCCGTCGATCATGCTGATCCTCTATGGTGCGACGGCCGGTGTCTCGGTCGTGCAGCTTTACGCGGCGGCCTTCATCCCCGGCATCACGCTCGCCGGCCTCTACATCGCCTATGCGATCGGCATCGCCATCATCAAGCCGGAAGTGGCGCCGCGCCTGCCGCCCGATGCGGTGCAGGTGCCATTCGCCAAGCTGCTCTGGGCACTGCTGACCAGCTTCTTCCCGCTCGCATTGCTCATTGCCATGGTGCTCGGCGCCATCCTCATGGGCCTGGCCACGCCTTCGGAGGCGGCGGCGATGGGCTCGCTCGGCTCCATCATCCTGGCCATCGCCTATCGCTCCTTTTCCTTCCAGAAGCTGAAGGAAAGCGTGTTCCTGACGGCGCGGACCAGCGCCATGGTCTGCTGGCTGTTTGTCGGCTCCTACATCTTCTCCTCGGTCTTCGGCTATCTCGGCGGCCAGAGCGTGGTGGAGGAATTCGTCAAATCCCTGCCGCTCAACACCTTCACCTTCATGCTGCTGGCCCAGGCCATCATCTTCGTCCTCGGCTGGCCGCTGGAATGGACCGAGATCATCGTGATCTTTGTGCCGATCTTCCTGCCGCTGCTGGATGATTTCGGCGTGGACCCGCTGTTCTTCGGCATCCTGATCGCGCTGAACCTGCAGACGAGCTTCCTTTCGCCACCCGTCGCCATGGCCGCCTTCTACCTGAAGGGCGTGGCGCCCAAGCACGTGAAGATCGAGGATATCTTCAAGGGCTGCATGCCCTTCATCTACATCGTCGTCTTCACCATGCTGATGGTCTATGCCTTCCCCGGCCTGGTCACATGGCTGCCCGAGCAGCTTTATGGGGGTGACAGCGGCCCGCCGGCGGTGTCCATGGAGGCGCCGCCCGCTGGCGGGTTCCAGGAAGAAGAGATGCCTGAATTGCCGCCCCTCCGATGAGTGCCGCCGAAGCCGGCAAATTCCTGGCTGAAGCCTGGGAGACCGGGCATTCCCTCGGCGCCTGGCCCGCCGACCTCGCCCCCGCTGACCAGGCCGCGGGCGAGGCCATCGCCGCCGAACTGGTCGAGGTGCTGAACCTGCCCGTCTGCGGCGTGCGCCTGGCGCCGGGCCCGGATGGGCTGACGCTGCTCTCGGCGCCGATGTTCGAGGCGCGGATGCTGCGCGTCGGCACGCCCGTCACCCTCTCCAGCCTGCGCCAGCCGCGGATCTCCGCCGGCATCATGGGCATCCTGGCGGAACCGCTGGAGCGGGACCTGCCGGTGTTTTCCGCCTTTCATCCCGTGCTGGACATCGCGGCGACACGCTACACGGCCGGCGCGCCGGATGCCGCGCATCAGATCGCGGATCTGGGGGGCCTCGGCTTCGTGCTGGTGGGCAAGCGCTGGATCGGCGCCCTGCCGGAGGAAAGCGAAGCGCGCCTCGGCCTGACCGGCGCGCGGCCCTATCCGTTGCGGGCGCCACTGGCAGCACTCATGCGCCAGGCGGGTGCGGAGGCGATCCGCTGGGGCGGGCTGCCGGCGGGCGCGGTGCTGGTGGTGGCGGGGCTGGCCACCGGGTCACCACCTGTGGCCGGGCAGAAATGGGCGGCGGCGGTTCCGCCTGTGGGTCGGATTTCGGCGGTGCTGGGGTAGAAAAAAGGGGCCTCCGACGGCTGGGGCCGAAAGGCCCCAGACCCCAGAAATTAGGCCGCGCGGAACGCCGCGAGGCCGCCGCTGCGGAGCAGATTTGAGGGCAAGCGGTGGCCTACGATGCGCTCGGCCAGCTTTGCGGCTTCGATCAGGGCGTCGAGATCAATTCCGGTCGCGACACCCATTTCCTCGCAGAGAAACACCAGCTCCTCCGTCGCGATATTGCCGGGCGCGCCGGGGTGCCCCGCGAAAGGGCAGCCGCCCAGACCCGCCACTGCCGCATCGAAGGACGCGACGCCCAGCCGCAGCCCGGCCGCGGCGCAGGCAATGCCCAGCCCCCGCGTGTCATGCAGATGCAGCGAGACCTTGGGCCCAGGGAAGCGCTCCCGCACCGCGCCGACGAGGCGTTCCACCAGCACGGGGTTCGCCCAGCCCATGCTGTCCGCCAGGGAGATCTTCTCGATCACGCAGCCGGTTTCGGCGGCGATCTCCATGGCATCGGAAAGGGCAGCCATGGCCTGGGCGGTGGGCACCGCGCCGGAGAAATTGCAGCCAAAGGCCGCCTGGAGCGAAACCCGCGTCATCTTCACACCCGCCGCCTGGTGTGTGGCCACATGCTTGCGCTGCGCCTCCAGCTGCTCGGCATGGCTGCGGTTGAGGTTCTTGCGGGTGAAGGCCTCCGAACCCGTGACGGTGATGGAGCCTTCCACCGTCAGCCGGTCCGCGAAGGCCTGCACGCGGCTGAGGCCGGCGGCGTTGAACCAGAGCGCCGTGTATGCCACCCCGGGACGGGGCGTGAAGCCGGCCACCACCTGCTCCGCATCGGCCCAGCCGGGGACGATCTTCGGGCTCACGAAGCTCGCCACCTGGATGCGCGGGACACCTGTGCCGGAGAGCGCGTCAATCAGCGCGATCTTGTCGGCGGTCGGGATCGGGCCGGGCTCGATCTGAAAGCCCTCGCGCGGGCCTTCCTCGGTGATCTCGATGCGGGCGGGGAGGTCGCTCATCGCACGGCGTAGATGTCGTAGCGCGGGCCGGAGGGCGGGCGCTGGCCAGTGCCGATGCCGATGATGCGGTTCATCCAGGCCAGCTCGGGCGCTCCGGTCTGGAAGCGCATCGCGGTGCGGAAATAATACTCGGAAGGGTCCACCGCTTCGCCGGCGCCAAGGCGGGCCAGCACCTCGGGCTTGCCGGTGCGGATGCCGGCATATTGCACATAGACCAGGCCGCCGGAGGCCGCCTTGATGGTCAGGCGCACGTCAATATGCGCGGTGCCATCGGCCTCCACGCGCAGCCAATCCGCCGCCGTGCCGCCCAGCACCTCGCCCTGCAAGGCCGGGCCGCTGACCACGCCGCCGGTGACGGGCACGATGCGCAGATCATGCCCATCCGGGCCTTTGCCGGCCATCTGCGGGGCGCCCACGGTGATGTCCATGGAGAACAGATATTCGGTGACGAGGGGCAAGGGCATGGGAAATCCTCCTGGTTTGCGCAGGAGCATGCCCGCCCGGGACCGTTGCGCAAGGGGCTTGCGCGCGGATGGGCCATCGCCCCATGTTGCCTGATAATTTTTACCATTTCTCTCAGAGATTGACCATGAACATCATGGACCCCCAAGCCGCCACCCGCGCCCGCATCGCCGATGCGGCCGAGGCGCTGTTCCGCCAGATCGGCTACCAGAAGACCGCGGTGGCCGACATCGCCAAGGCCTGCGCCATGTCGCCCGCCAATGTGTATCGCTTCTTTCCCTCGAAGAGCGCGATCAACGAGGCGATCACCCACCGCCTGCTGGACATTGTGGGCAGCGAGCTGGAGGCGCTGGCCACAGGCGAGGGCAGCGCGGCCCAGCGCCTGCGCGCCACTGCACGGCAATTCTACCTGCGCGATGTGGAGCTGTTCTTCAACGAAAAGCGCATGCACGACATGGTAGGGGCCGCCATGACTGAGCATTGGGGCGTGATCGAGGGCTTCCTCGCGCGCGTCCTCGCCATCTGGGAGGGCTTGCTGCGCGAAGGCGTGGCCGCGGGCGAGTTCCGCGCCTTGGACCCGGCCAAGACTGCGATGACCTTCAAGCAATGCCTGATGCTCTGGACCCATCCGATTCTCCTGGCCGATTGCCTGGGGCGCGGCCGCACCTGCGAGGAGCTGGAGGCGCAGCAGCAGGCAGCGCTGGACCTGCTGCTGGCCGGGATTGCGAAATGACTCCTGATGATTATTGATTTTCGTCAGTGAATAGTCATTATGGCTCTATTCACGGAGCCCCCGCATGCGCCCCTCGCCCCTCCTCCTCCTGCTGCTGACCGCCTGCCTGCCCGAGGCCAAGACCGCCTCCCCTGCCCCAGAGGAAGCCCCCCGCCCCGTCCAGGTCGCGGAAATCCGCCATCTCCCGGCCGATGCCGGGCCGAGCTTCACGGGCGTCCTGCGCGCCCGGCGCGAGGCGGATGTGGCCCTGCGCGCCGGCGGCCGCATCGCCGAGCGCCTGGTGGATCTCGGCGCCGAGGTCAGCGCGGGGCAGCTGCTCTTTCGCCTCGATCCGCGCGACCTGGAACTCAGCCTGCGCGCCGCTGAGGCTGATGTCCTCTCGGCCGAGGCCACCGCATCCCAGGCGGTGAATGACGCTGGCCGCTCCCGCGCGCTGGTTTCCGCCGGCCATGTCGCCGCCGCCTTCCATGAACAGCGCGAGGCGACGGCCCGCGCCGCCACCCAACGCCTGGCCGCCGCCCGCGCCCAGCGGGACCTGGCGCGCAACCGGCTCGACTACGCCGAACTCCGCGCACCTTCCGCAGGCCGCGTCACCGCCATCCTGGCCGAGGCCGGGCAGGTGGTGGCGGAAGGCGCGCCCGTGCTGCGCCTGGCTGACCCCGCCGAGCGCGAGGTGCTGGTGCAGCTGCCGGAGAACGCCATTGGCGCCGCGCGCGCCACGGCGCGATTCTGGGCGCGGCCCGATGTCACGCTGCCCGTGCAGCTCCGCGAAATCGCCGCCCAGGCGGACCCCAATATGCGCACCTATGCCGCGCGCTTCGCCCTGCCCGATGCGCCGGATTGGGCGCGGCTTGGCATGACCGCCACCATCCATCTGGGCCGCGAGGCCGCCGCCCCCAGCGCCCGCATCCCGCTCTCCGCCCTGCATGATCGCGGGCGCGGGCCGATGGTCTGGCGCCTTGCGGAGGGCGGCCGCATCGAAGCCGCACCCGTCACCGTGCTGAGCCTTTCCGAAAGCATGGCGACCATCCGCGCCGAGCTGCCCGAGGGCACGCGCATCGTCGCCATGGGCGCGCAATTGCTGGCGCCCGACAGCCGCGTGCGCCCGGTGGAAACGCGCCTCGCGGGCAGCATGCAATGAGCCGCTTCAACCCCTCCGAAGGGGCGATCCGCCAGGGGCAGCTCACGCTCTTTGCCATGATCCTGCTGCTGCTGGCCGGCGCCTGGGCCTGGACCAAGCTGGGCCGCGCCGAGGACCCGGCCTTCACGCTGAAGGTGATGGTCGTCTCCGCCGCCTGGCCCGGTGCGACGGCCGAGGAGATGCAGAACCAGGTGGCGGATCGCATCGAGGCGAAGCTCGCGGAACTCCCCTGGCTCGATGTGCTGCAAAGCTTTTCGCGCCCGGGGGTTTCCACCATCACCGTGAATCTGCGCGATAGCACGCCACCCCACGCCGTGGCGGGCCTCTGGTACCAGGTGCGCAAGCGCGTGGGCGACATGCGGCAGAACCTGCCCCAGGGCGTGCAGGGCCCCTTCTTCGACGATGAATATTCCGACGTGTTTTCCGCCGTGCTCGCCCTGCGCGGCGCCGACAATGCCGAGTTGGTCCGCCAGGGCGAGCGCCTGCGGGACCGGCTGCGCCGCCTGCCGGGGATCGAGAAGGTGACGCTGTTTGGCGAGCAGCCGCAGCGCATCCAGGTCGAGATCAGCCATGCGCGCCTCGCCACCCTCGGCATCACCCCGCAATCCGTGCTGGACGCTTTGGCGCGGCACAATCCGGTCACTCCCGCCGGCACGGTCGAGACCGGCAGCACCCGCGTGCATCTGCGCCTGCCCGAGGGGCTGGATGGGCTGGACAGCATCGCCGCACTGCCGCTTTCGGCCGAGGGCCGCACCATTCGGCTGGGCGATGCGGCGCGCATCACGCGCGGCCTGGCCGACCCGCCGGAGCGCGCCATCCGGCATCTGGGCGAGCCCGCCGTGCTGATCGGCCTGACCAAGCAGCCCGGCCAGGATGTGCTGCGCGTGGGGGCCGCGCTGAACGCGGAACTCGCGCGGATTCGCGCGGAATTGCCGCTGGGCCTCAGCCTCGATGCCGTGGCCGACCAGCCGCATATCGTGCGCAAAAGCGTGGATGAATTCCTGATCAAGCTGGCGGCCGCGCTTGGCGTGGTGCTGCTCGTCTCCTTCCTCTCGCTCGGTTTCCGTGCGGGCATCATCGTCGCACTCGCCGTGCCCCTCACACTCTCCTTCGTGTTCCTGTTCATGGTCTGGCGCGGCACCGAATTGGAGCGCATCTCGCTCGGCGCGCTGATCCTGGCCCTCGGCCTCCTGGTGGATGACGCGATCATCGCGATCGAGGCCATGGCGGTGAAGCTGGAGCAGGGCTGGGAGCGCACGCGCGCCGCCGGCTTCGCCTGGACCACCACGGCGGGGCCGATGCTGACCGGCACGCTGGTGACTGTCGCGGGCTTCATCCCGGTGGGCTTCGCCGCTTCCACCTCGGGCGAATATGCGGGCGGCATCTTCTGGGTGGTGGGGGCGGCGCTGATCGCGAGCTGGATCGTCGCCGTCACCTTCACGCCCTGGCTGGGGGCCAAGCTGCTCAAGGCCGCGCCGCACAACCCTGGGCATGATGCGCATGATACGCGGATGTATCGCGCGCTGCGGCGCGGCGTGGAGTGGTGCGTGGATCATCGCTTCGTGCTGCTGGGCGTGATGGTCGGGCTGCTGGCGATTGGCATGGTTGGCATGGCGGCCACGAAGAAGCAGTTCTTCCCCGCCTCGCAGCGGCTGGAATTGCTGGTGGATATCAACCTGCGCCAGGGGGCGAGCTTCGCCGCGACGGATGATGTGGCGCGCCGCATCGAAGCGAGCTTGCAGGGCGATTTCGACGTGGCGCATTTCACCACCTATCTGGGGGCCGGCGCGCCGCGCTTCTTCCTGGCGCTGAACCCCGATCTGCCCAATGAGGCCTTCGCCAAGATCATCATCGAAAGCCGGGACGTACCGGCGCGCGAACGCCTGCGGGAACGGCTCATCGCCCTCGACGAAGCGGGCGCCTTCCCCGAGGCGCGGGTGCGCGTCTCGCGCCTCGATTTCGGACCGCCCGTGCCCTTCCCGGTGCAGTTCCGCATCCTCGGCCCCGATCCCATGCAACTGCGCCGCCTGGCGGATGATGCGGTGCCGCTGCTGCGCGGTGTCACTGGCACGCGCAATGTGCAGACCGACTGGAGCGAGCTGGCCCCCGCGCTGCGTCTCGATCTGGACCGTGAGCGCATCGCGCAATTGGGCCTTTCGCCCCAGGCCGTCGCCACCTCGATGGGCACGCTGCTTTCGGGGGTGATGGCGACGACGATCCGCGAAGGCACACGCGGCGTAGAGGTGCGGCTGCGCGCCGTGCCGGAGGAACGCGCGGCCCTCGACCGCCTGGGCGATCTTTCGCTCGCCACACCGGGCGGGCCGGTGCCGCTCAGCCAAGTGGCGCGGCTCACGCCGGTGATGGAGGAGCCCATCCTCTGGCGCCGCAATCGCGAGCCCTTCATCACGCTGCGCTCCGACATCCAGCCCGGCCTCCAGGCGCCGGAGGTGACGGCGGCCGCCATGCCCGCACTGGCGCCCTTCATCGCGGCACTCCCACCCGGTTACCGGCTGGAGGTGGGCGGGGCGACCGAGCAATCGGCCAAGGCCAATGCCAGCCTGTTTGCGCTGTTCCCGGTGATGGTGGCGGTGATGATGGCGCTGCTGATGCTGCAATTGCGCAACCTCGGCCGCATGGCGCTGGTGATGGCGACGGCGCCGCTCGGCATCCCGGGTGCCGCCGGCGCCCTTCTGCTGATGGGCGCCCCCTTCGGCTTTGTCGCGCTGCTGGGGGTGATCGCGCTGGCGGGCATGGTGATGCGCAACACGCTGATCCTGGTGGACCAGGTGCAGCAGGATCTGGAAGCCGGGATCGAGCTGCGCGAGGCGATCATCGGCAGCACGGTGCGCCGCGCGCGGCCGGTGGTCCTGACGGCGCTGGCCGCGATCTTCGCCTTCATCCCGCTCACGCAATCGGTCTTCTGGGGGCCGATGGCGATTGCGATGATCGGGGGCTTGAGTGTCGCGACACTCGCCACGCTGCTGCTGGTGCCGGCCTTGCATGCGCTGGCCCTGCCCTGGCGGAAGCGGCCGGCGGCACAAGCGGCACCGCTGCGGCCGGAGCCTGTGCCGGCGGAATGAGTGGCTTCGCGGCGGGCGGCTGGTGGCCCATACTGCCCACCAGCCGCCGATCAGAGCGGTTCGCCCGTCATCCGGCCCGCCGCCTCGTCCCGGAGAATACCATGCTTGGCATCCGCCCCCTCGCCGCCGGTTTCGGCGCGGAACTCACCGGCATTCGCATCGCGGGCGATCTGCCCGAGGCGGATTTCGAGTGCTTCCTCGACGCCTTCCACCGCCATCACGTGCTGCTGATCCGCGATGTGCCGAATGACCCGGCGGCCCAGGTGGAATTCAGCCGGCGCATGGGGCCCCTGGAGCATCACGCGGCGGCCAGCGCCGTGCATCCGGCGCATCCCGAGATTTTCTGCGTCGGCAATTACGCGGCGGACGGCATCACCGCCAATTTCGCGCGTGGCGTGGAGCAATGGCACGCCGATAGCAGCTTCCGCGACATCCCCAGCACCGCCTCGCTCTTCTACGGCGCCATCTGCCCGCCCGAAGGCGGCGAGACCTGGTTCCTCGACGCCGTCTCCGCCTACGACACCCTGCCCGAGGCCATGAAGACGCGGATCGCGGGGCTGCGCGGCGTGCATTGCCTCTACACGCTGAGCGAATGGAACCGCCGCCACACGCCGGGCCGCGCGCCGATGGACGAAGCCAAGCGCCGCGCCTTCCCGCCCGTGGCGCATCCGCTGGTGCGGACCCATCCGGTCAGCGGGGTGAAGTCGCTGTTTCTCTGCCCCGCGGTGATCAGCCATATCGAGGGGATGGGTGTGGCGGAGAGCCAGGCGCTGATCGAGGAACTCATGGAGCATGCGGGGCAGGAGCGCTTCGTCTATCGCCATGCCTGGCGCGAGGGGGACCTGGTGATCTGGGACAATCGCTGCACCCTGCACACGGCGAGCCTGTTCGACCATGAGAGGTACCAGCGGCTGATGTTCCGCACGACGGTGGCGGGCAGCGCCTGACGTTTTGCCATATCGCGCTCTCGGACCAAGAAGCCCGGTGGTTCAGATCCCCTGATGAAGGTGCAGGAAACAAGTTTCCTGCCGGGGAGCGCGAGGGGCTGGCCCCTCGATCCCGCCACGGCGGATGTTCGGCAGCGAACTACCGCGCCACCAGCCCATACAGCGTCGCGATCACCTCGATCAGGATGAAGGACGCGACCGCGATCTCCAGCATCAGCGAGCGCTGGCCCTGAATGAGCGAGAGCAGCGTCTGCATGATCTCGCCCACCATCACGAGCTTGCGCTCCAGCGCCGCGCAGCGTGCCGGCAATTCGAATTCATCGCTGAGGCGCTGATGCAGCCGCTCCAGCCCCGGATGCTCCCAGAGCAGATCGGGCTTGTCGCCCGCCTGGATGCGGGCATTGGCGCGGCCCCGCGCCGCCAGGGCGGCGCCGATCGCGCGCATCAGCCCGCGTGAGAGAAAGCCAAGGCGCCCCCGCTCGCGCAGCCGCGTCACCACTGGCTCCATGCCGTCCAGCGTGCGGTCCAGCGCCATTTCCTGGTGGCTGAGGGCGGCGCTTTTCGCCAGCGCATCGGCCAGGATCCCGAGGCGCGGGGTGGAAAGGTCCATCAGGCGGATTTCGCCCGTGTCGCTGATCTCATCGCGCTCGGCGCCGGTTGAGAGCCAGGCGTTTTCCGCCAGCGGCACGGCAAGCGGGTTGGCGATGCGCGGCGCCAACTGCGCCAGCAGGGCCGCGCGCGCCTCGGGCGTGGCGTCGAACAGGACCAGCGCGCCCCAGCGGAAGGCAAAGGCCGGGTGCGCGCCGCCCGTCAGGATCACCGGGTCCGTCCCGCTGCCGGCGGTGCGGGACAGGCCGCGCAGCTCCAGCCGCTCGCCCAGCAGCAGGGCCGTCGCGGCGATGCGTGGGGCTGCGCTCAGCGCTGCCGCCAGGGCAGGTCATCGGCCTTCCAGCCGGCGACGTTGCCGCGATGCCCCTCGGCATCCACCGGGCCCTCGAAGCCATCGGCGACGTTGTAGGCGTGCGGGAAGCCCGCCTGCTGCGCCGCCTGGCCGGCCGCCAGGCTGCGCGCGCCGGAGCGGCAGATGTAGAAGACATGGCTTTCGGCCGTCACACCCGCCTTGCGGAGATGCTCGACGAAATGCCCGTTCACCTGCATGCCGGGGAAGACCTGCCAGGGGATCAGCACCACCTGCTTGCCCAGGCCCGAAAGGTCCGGCACGCCCACGAAATTCCATTCGGCATCGGTGCGCACATCCACCAGGACGGCGTTGGGGTCGCGCTCCAGCGCGGCCCAGGTATCGGTGGGCGAGATATCGGGCACTCCGGCCATGGCATCCTCCAAGATGGTTGGGCGGAGAATGGGGTGCCGGCGGCACGGGAGCAATGCAGGCTTGCGCAATTCATGCCCATCCGGGAGGCAGTTCGGCCTGGCCGGGGTGCAATCGCCAAAGGGCAGGCTTGCATGCCCCCCTCGCGACCCTGCTAGGTGAGAGGAACATTCCCAGGACATGGACCCGAGATGACCCAGCGCCGCTCCCTGCTCATCGCCACCGGCCTTGCCCCGATCCTCGGCCCATTGGCCATGCCCGGCCTGGTCCGGGCCCAGGCCGCGCCCCGGGTGCGCTTTACGCTGGACTGGGCCTTCCAGGCGCCCAACGCCTTCGCCATCGTGGCGCGCGAGCGCGGCTTCTATCGTGAGGCGGGCGTGGATGTGGCGATTGACCGGGGCCAGGGCTCCGGTGGTGTGCCCGTCTCGCTCGCCGCCGGCACGCATGATGTGGGCTATGCCGATCTCAGCCCGACGCTGCGGTTCCTTTCGGAGAATCCGGGGCGCGACATCATCGCCATCGCCATCCTGCATGATCGCAGCCCGCTTTGCGTGATCACGCGGGCGGATGGGCCGATCCGCACGCCCGCCGATCTGGTGGGCCGGCGCCTTGCCGCCCCCGATAATGACGCCGCACGGCAGTTGTTCCCGGCCTTCGCGCGCGCCGTGAATATCGACCCCGCACGGGTGAATTTCCTCTCCGTCTCGCCCGCCCTGCGGGAGCCGATGCTGCTGCGGCGCGAGGCGGATGGCATCACCGCGCATATCGCCACCGCCGGGATCGCGCTGCAGGGGCTTGGCATGCGGCCCGAGGATCAGCGGGTCTTCATGTATAATGACCACGGCCTCGATCTCTATGGCGGCGCCATCCTGACCACGCGCACCTATGCCGAGCGCAACCCCGATGTGCTGCGCCGCGTCGTCGCGGCCTCGATGCGCGGCTTCATCTCCCAGGCGGCGGACCCGAATGGCGCGATGGACATCCTCAAGCGCGTCGAGCCGCTGACCGATGTGCCGCTGGAACTCTCCCGCCACCGGCTGACGATGGAGCGGCTGATCGTCACGGATCATGTGCGGCGCAACGGCATCTCCAGCGTCTCGATGGAGCGGTTGCAGAAGAGCCTGGAGGCCGTGCAGCAGGCCTTCAACCTGAGTGCCGCGCTGCCCGCGGCCCAGGTCTACACCCCGGCCTATCTGCCGCCGGCCGAGCAATTGCGCCTGCCGGCCAGCGCCACCTGATGCGCCCCTTCGTCGAGATTGACCGCGTCGCCATGCGCTATGGCGGGGTGGAAGGCACGCTGGCCCTGCAGGAATGCAGCATGCATGTGCAGCAGGGCGAATTCATCGCCGTGGTGGGGCCCTCGGGCTGCGGCAAATCCACGCTGATGCGCCTCGTTTCCGGGCTCTGGCCCGCGACGGATGGCAATGTGGTGGTGGGCGGCGAGGAGGTGGACAGGCCCCTCTCGCTGGTCGGCATGGCCTTCCAGAACCCGACGCTGCTGCCGTGGCGCACCATTCTTGAGAATGTGATGCTGCCGCTGGAAATCGTGCCCGAGCACCGCAAGCGCCTGCGCTCGGAGCGCGCGAAATACGAGCAGAAGGCGCTGGACCTCTTGAAGCTGGTCGGGCTGGAGGGCTTCGGGGAGAAGCAGCCCTATCAGCTTTCGGGCGGCATGCAGCAGCGCACCAGCCTGTGCCGCGCGCTGATCCATGAGCCGCCCCTGCTGATGCTGGATGAGCCCTTCTCGGCGCTGGACGTCTTCACGCGTGAGGATCTGTGGGATGTGCTCCAGCAGGTCTGGATGGCGCGCAAACCCACCGTGGTGCTGGTCACGCATGATCTGCGCGAGGCCTGCTACCTGGCCGACCGCGTCCTGGTGATGTCGGCCCGCCCCGGGCGCATCATCGCCGAGCGAAGCGTGCCCTTCGCGCGGCCGCGCAGCCAGGAGACGATGCTGGAGCCCGAATTCACGAAGCTGGTGGCCGAGTTGCGCGGCTTCATCGCGCTGGCCCGCAAGGGCGAGGAGGTGGTCTGATGTCCAGCAAGGCACAGAATCGCATCGAGGCGCTGGCCGCTTCCGCCCGCCGCCGCCGCCGGCTGCAGGCCTGGCTGCCCTGGCTGGTGATCGCCGGCACCTTCATCCTCTGGGAGGTCTCGACCGAGGTCTTCAACATCTCCACCTTCATCCTGCCGGCGCCGAGCGACGTGTTCCGGGCGGCGGTGAAATGGTGGAAGCCCTTGCTGGATGACAGCATCCACACCCTGCTTTCCACGCTGGCGGGCTTTGGCCTGGCCGTGGTGGCGGGGCTGCTGCTGGGGGTCGCGATCGGCTCCTCCACCTTGGTCTATAAGGGGCTTTATCCGCTGCTGATCGCCTTCAACTCCATCCCCAAGGTGGCGGTGGTGCCGGTGCTGATCATCTGGTTCGGCATCGGCGTCTGGCCGGCCATCATCACCGCCTTCCTGATCAGCTTCTTCCCCATCGTGGTGAATGTGGCGACCGGGATCGCCACGGTGGAGCCGGAATTGCGCGACGTGCTGCGGGCGCTGGGCGCCAGGCCTTCCGATATCATCCGAAAGGTGGGGCTGCCGCGCGCCATGCCGTATTTCTTCGCCTCGCTGAAGATCGCCATCACGGTCGCCTTCGTGGGTTCCATCATCGCCGAAAGTGTCGCGCCCAATGCCGGCATCGGGCGGCTGATGATGGTGGCCTCCAGCCGCTTCGACGTGCCGCTGGTCTTCGCCGGGCTGATCGTGACGGGGATGATGGGCATCATGCTCTACTGGATCGCCGAGTTCATCGAGCGGCGGACCACGGGCTGGGCCACACGCGGCCAGGATGCGCAGAATTTCGCACCGGGGGGGTGAGGGGCCGGCGAGGCGCCCCGCCCCGGCGGATCCGCGTGGCATTTCCAAACATCGGCCGAAGGGTTAACGGGCCCCATGCGCCTCGGATTCCTCACCCCCTCCTCCAACACCGTGCTCGAGCCCGCGATCGCGGAGCTGTTGCGCGATGCGCCCGGCATCACCGCGCATTTCGCGCGGTTCCGTGTGCTGGCGATCAATCTGGGGGCCACGGCCAACCAGCAATTCGACACGGGCCCCGTGCTGGCGGCCGCGGAATTGCTGGCCGATGCGAAGGTGGATTCCATCTGCTGGGCCGGCACTTCGGGCAGCTGGCTGGGCTTCGCGCAGGATGAGGCGCTGTGCGCCGCGATCACCGAGCGCACCGGCATCCCGGCCACCACGGCAACGCTGGCGCTGCGTGATGCGCTGCGGCTGGCGGGGGTGCGCAAGCTCGCCCTGGTCACGCCCTATCTGGATGAGGTGCAGCGGGCGATCATGGCTAATCTGACCCGCGAGGGCTTTGAAGTCACCGCCGAGCGGCACCTTGAGGACCCCGGCAATTACAGCTTCGCCCTGCATGACGCGCAGACCGTCGGCGCGCTGATGGAAGCCGCGGTGACGGAGCGGCCGACTGAAGCGGTGGTGATCCATTGCACGAATTTCCGCGGCCTGCCGGCATCGCTGGATGTGGAGACGCGGCTGGGGGCCCTGGTTGTAGATTCGGTGGCGGCTTCGCTATGGGGCGGTATTCGCGCCGCGGGCGGGGCGCAACCCAGGCGCGAGGAGCGTCTCTTTTTTCTCGCATAATGGTTAATTTTCCCTTTTTGAGTTAAAATATGATTGCCGGATACACGCTCAGGCTGTATCAAAGGGCATGATCTTCGCCGCCCCTCCCCGCCCCGCCCTCATCCTGGACGCCGCGCCGGGCTTCACCCTTGCCCCGCTGGCCTTTGATCTCAGCTTCACCTGGACGCCCCCCATCGCCCCGGCGCCTGGCTTCGCGCCGGAGCCAGCCTGGCGGGATGCGGCCCCGGCGCTGGCAGAGGGGCTGCCGCCGCAGATCGCGGCCGATGATCTCCCGACAGCACTTCCAGGAGCGCCGGGACATGTGGCCCAACCTGCGGCTTCGCTGCCCCTGCCCGCCACTCCCACCAGCCTGCCCATGGCGCCCGAGCTCCTGGTCGCACCGCCCCCATCCCCCGCCATGCCTTCGCTGCCGCCCGCCCCCGTGATTCTGCCCGCCCCACCTCTGTTCGCCCCGCCGTTGTTCGCCTTGCCTCTGGCCGAGCTGCCTCTGCCGCCGGCGAACCCTGCCGCGCTGCTGCCGGCCGCCCTGCCACTGCCCTTGCCCGCCCTGCCCCTGCCGCCGGCCGATCCGGCCGCGCTGCTACCGGCCGCCTGGGCCATCGCCACTTCGCCGATGGATCGGGCCGCCCAGGCGCAAGCGCTGCTGGATGGCCTCTGGGCTGATCACCCAGCCGTGGAGAGCCATGCGCCCCCACCCCCCTTGGCATGGTGTATGTTATAAAATAACATCTGGAGCGAATCCTCATGAGGTCGCCCCATGCCCCGCTTTTCTCCATGGCCTGCCACCGCCCTTTGCCTCGGCGCCGCGATCCTGCCCGGCGCCGCCACGGCGCAGCCCAGCAACGACGTGCCCGATACGGTGGTCCAGGCGCGCCGCCTGGATGAGGCGCGGGGCGCCATCTCCCCCACGCTCGGCGCCACCATCTCCAGCCTCGACCGCGAGGGCATCAAGGGCCTGCCGCAAGGCGTCGAGGCGCCGATCAACCAGCTGCTGCTGACCTTCCCTGGCGTGGTGCAGGACAGTTTCGGCGAAATCCACATCCGCGGGGAACACCGCAACCTGCAATACCGGGTGAATGGCGTGACCATCCCCGAGGGCATCCAGGGCTTCGGCGCCTTCCTCGATGCGCGGGGCCTGCGCTCGCTCTCGCTCATCACGGGGTCCCTGCCGGCGCAATTCGGCTATCGCACCGGCGGCGTCGTGGATGTGAACCTGCTCTCGGGGGCGAGCAATCCGGGCGGCTGGGCCAGTGTCTATGGCGGCAGCTTCAACACCTTCCAGCCCTCGGCCGGCTATGCGGGCGTCTTCGGCGGCTGGGATGTCTTTGCCACCGGCACCTGGCGCCAGAGCCTGCAAGGGATCGAGCCACCGACCGGCTCCTATGAGTCCATCCACAACCGGACGGATCAGCTGCGCGGGCTGCTCTCCGTCTCGCGCCTGCTGGATGACACGACGCGGATCAGCTTCATCGCCGGCGCCTCGGCCAATCGCTTCCAGATGCCGAACAACCCGGGCCAGCCGCAGGAATTTCCGGTGGATGGCCTCACCGACCTCAACAGCGCACGCCTGAATGCCCGCCAGTGGGAGCGCAACCAGTTCGGCATCCTCTCGCTGCAGGGCAGCCGTGAGGCGCTGGATTGGCAGGTCTCCGGCTTCGGCCGCCGCTCCTCCACGCATTACCTGCCCGATGTGCAGGGTGAGCTGGCCTTCAACGGCGTGGCCTCCGATGTGCGGCGCCAATCCCAGGCCGCCGGGCTGCAGGCCGATGCCTCCTATCGGCTGAATGCCAGCAACACGCTGCGCTTCGGCGTGATGACCATGGCCGAGCGGACCCGCAATTCGAACACCTCCTTCGTCTTCCCGGTGGATGCGGATGGCGAGGCGCTGGACGCGTCCTTCCCGCTTTCCAGCAGCAGCAGCCGCACCTCCTGGCTTTATGGCGTCTATCTCCAGAATGAATGGCGCGTGACGGACCGCTTCACCATCAATGCGGGGCTGCGCGGGGATTATGCGGACCAGGTGGTGCAGGCGGGCCAGGTCTCGCCGCGCATCAACGCCGTCTGGCGGCCCTGGGACGGCACGACGATGACGATCGGCTATGCGCGGTATTTCACGCCGCCCGCGCAGGATCTCATCACGCCCTTCACGGTCAACCAATTCGCCAACACGACCGGCGCGCCACCCGGCAACAGCGGCAGCGCCCCGAGGCCCGAGCGCAGCAACTACTTCTCGGCCGGCATTTCCCAGCGGATCACGCCGCAGCTCACCCTCGGCACCAACGCCTGGTACAAGGACGCGACGGATATGCTCGATCTCGGGCAGTTCGGCCGCGCCCTGGTCTTCACGCCCTTCAACTATGCCCAGGGCCAGACCTATGGCGTGGAGTTCACCGGGCAATGGCGCAGCGAGCGGCTGGACCTTTTCGCCAACCTCACCCTCTCGCGCGCCACCGGCCGCAACATCCGCACCAGCCAGTTCAATTTCGACCAGGAGGAGCTGACCTATATCGCCGGCAAATACGTCCGCACCGACCATGACCAGCTGGTCACCGCCTCCGCCGGCGCGACCTATCGCCCCTGGGAGGGGGCGCGTGCCTCGGCCACGCTGCTCTACGGGAACGGGCTGCGCCGCGGCTTCGCCAATACCGAGAAGCAGCCCAGCTACACGACGATGAATCTCGGCCTCGCGCAGGAGTTTCGCGCCGTGGATGGCGGCGTCTGGACCGCGCGGGTGGATCTGATCAACCTGACCGACCAGACCGTGCAGCTGCGCGATGGCTCGGGCATTGGCGTGGGCGCGCCGCAATTCCTGCCGCGGCGGGCGGTGTATGCGGGGCTTTCGCGGGCCTTCTGAGCCGGGTGCAACCGCGCGAAGCAGGCGCGACGGCCGCGCAGGGGCATGACAGGGCTGGGCCGCGATCTGCCGCCCGCGTGCTTCAACAGCCGGCATGGGCGGGTGCCGATCCGCGGCTGCGGCACCCGGCCACGCGCTTCACGCCCGGGCAGCGCCGTGCCAGCCTGCCGCCATGAGCGATTGGCACGCCCGCGCGGGCACGCGTTTCACCCCTGCCAAGCAGCCCGCCACGGGTGCGCGCGGCATGGTCGTCACCAACCATCCGGCGGCCAGTGCGGCCGGCATGCAGATGCTGGCCGAGGGCGGCAATGCGGTGGATGCGGCCGTCGCCGCCATCCTGGCGCTGACCGTGTGCGAGCCCATGATGGTGGGCATCTTCGGCGGCGGCCTGATGCATCTGGCGCATCCCGATGGCAGCCACGAGGTGCTGGACGGCATGGCCTGCGCGCCCTTCGCCGCCCGGCCCGAAATGTTCGAGGGGCGTGACCCGCGCCGCCAGACCCTGGGCGGGCAATCCGTCGCCGTGCCGGCCAACCTCCTCGCCTGGGAGGCCGCACTCAGGCGGCATGGGCGGTTTTCCATGGCCGATGTCATCGCACCCGCCATCCGCCTCGCCGAGCGCGGCTTCGAGGTGAGCGGCTACCTGAATGAATGCATCCAGGAGACGGCCGCCGATCTGCGGCTCGACTCCGGCATGGCGCGGCTGTTCCTGCCCGATGACGCGCCGCTCGCACCCGGTGCGCGCCTCATCAACGCGGCCCTGGGCGAGACCTTGCGCGCCATCGCGGCCGAGGGCGCCGATGCCTTGCACCAGGGCGATCTCGGCGGTTCGGCCAGCCACGACCTGGCGCGCAAGGGCGGCATGATCACCACGGATGACCTGGCGGCAGCGAAGATGATCCGGCGCGAGGCGGTGCGCGGCAGCTATCGCGGCGTGGAGGTGTTCGGCCCGCCGCCGCCCTCGGCCGGCGGCGTGCATGTGCTGCAGATGCTGAACCTGCTGGAGGCTTATGACATCGCGGCCAGCGGCTTCGGCACGCCGGCCACGCTGCATCTGATCGCCGAGGCGCTGAAGATGGCTTTCGCGGATCGTGCGGTGGCGACGGGTGATCCGGCCTTCCTCACCGTTCCTGTGGCCAGGCTGATCAGCCCGGAATACGCGGCCGAGCGGCGCGGTTTCCTGGACCTGACGCGGGCGAAAACCTGGGCCGCGGGGCTGACCAACCGCGAAAGCGCCAACACCACGCATATCACCGTGGCCGACCGTGAGGGGCGCATCGCCTGCTGCACCCACACGATCAACAGCCTGTTCGGCGCCAAGATCCTGCTGCGCGAGAGCGGGCTGATCCCCAACAACTACATGGCGCTGTTCGATCCTCGCCCCGGCCTCGCGCAGTCCATCGAGCCGGGCAAGCGGGTCACCACCTCCATGTCGCCCTTGATCCTGCGGCGGGATGGCAAGCCCTATGCGGCGCTGGGGCTGCCGGGGGGCCTGCGCATCTTCGCCTCGACCTTCCAGGCGGTGATGAACCTGGTGGATCACGGCATGTCCGTGCAGGAGGCGGTGGAGGCGCCGCGCGCCTGGACCATGGGCGGCCCGCTGGAGCTGGAGCCGGGCTTTGGCGCCGAAACCCGCGCCGCCCTGGCCGCGATGGGGCATGAGGTGCTGGCCGTGCCGCATGTGGCGGGGGGCATGGGCGCCATCCACTTCCACGACAACGGCATGATGGAGGGCGCTTCCTGCTGGCGGGCGGATGGCGCGCCGATCGGCATGGGTGGCGGGCCGGCTTCGGCGGGCGTGCGCTTCTTCCCCGATGCGCGGCGGTAGAGCGTGACCGGCGGCCGCGGGATCATGATCTCCGGCTGGCCTCGGGGATGATTCGCCGCCACGGTGATTCCACCCCGGCGGATCATGCTCTAAGAACCCCCGCATGACGACAAAGCCGCTCAGCTTCCAGGACATGATCCTGACCCTGCATCGCTATTGGGCGGCGCAGGGCTGCCTCATCCTGCAGCCCTATGACATGGAGATGGGGGCGGGCACCTTCCACCCGGCGACCACGCTGCGCGCGCTGGGGCCGAAGCCCTGGAGTGCGGCCTATGTGCAGCCCTCGCGCCGGCCATCCGACGGGCGCTATGGCGAGAACCCGAACCGGCTGCAGCATTACTACCAGTACCAGGTCATCATGAAGCCCAGCCCGCGGGACCCGCAGGCGCTGCTGCTCGGCAGCTACCGGGAACTCGGCCTCGACCCGGCGCTGCATGATATCCGCTTCGTCGAGGATGACTGGGAAAGCCCGACGCTGGGCGCCTGGGGCCTGGGTTGGGAGGTCTGGTGCGACGGGATGGAGGTGACGCAATTCACCTATTTCCAGCAGGTGGGCGGTATCCCCTGCGAGGTTCCCTCCTGCGAGCTGACCTATGGGCTGGAGCGCCTGGCCATGTACATCCAGGGTGTCGAGAATGTGTATGACCTGGATTTCAACGGCCATGGGGTGAGTTACGGCGACGTGTTTTTGCGCGCCGAGCGGGAATACAGCGCCCACAACTTCGAACACGCCGATGTGGCCCTGTTGAAGCGCCAATTCGAGGAAGCCGAGCAGGAATGCCACGCCCTCGTCGCCCAGCATCTGGCGCTGCCCGCCTATGACCACTGCATCAAGGCGAGCCACCGCTTCAACCTGCTGGATGCGCGCGGCGCGATCAGCGTGACGGAACGCGCCGCCTATATCGGGCGCGTGCGCAACCTGGCGAAGGCGTGCTGCGAAAGCTGGCTTCGGGAGGCGGCGTAAGGTAGAACGTGCGCGGAGGTTCTACCATGGGGCAGTTGAACATCAAGGATGAGGTGCTGATCGCGGAAGCCAAGGCCCTGGCCGCAGAGATGGGGACCAGCACGATCGGTGCGCTCCGCCTGGCAGTTCAGAGTCTGAGGGCGACCCGCGAGCGGGAGAAGCGGGCGACGCAAGAGGCCAAGATCGCCGCTGCCATGGCGATCGCGGCAAGGGTCGCGGAATTGGTGCCGCCCCACCTGCGCAAAAGCGACCATTCGGACCTCTACGACGAGGATGGTCTGCCCAGGTGATCATCGACACTTCGGCCCTTGTCGCAGTCCTGTTCCAGGAGGCTGATGGCTTGCGGTATCTGCGCGCCATCGCGGGAGCCCAGGACGCCATCATCTCGGCTGCGACGCTGGTCGAATTGACCATGGTCGTTGAGGGACGCGGTGGAGAGGCTGCGGGACGCGAGGTTGATGCCTTTCTGAGCGAGATGGATGTGAGGATATGGCCCGTGACAGCGCGGCACGCCCAAGCCGCAAGGCAGGCGTGGCGTCGCTTCGGCAAAGGACGGCATCCAGCCGCCCTGAACCTCGGGGATTGTTTTTCCTACGCGCTGGCCGTGAGCATGGATGACGCGCTGCTCTACAAGGGTCACGATTTTTCCCAAACCGATGTGAAAGCCGCCATCTAGTGCCCGAATTGCTGATCGAACTCCTCACCGAGGAAATCCCCGCGCGCATGCAGGCGCGGGCGGCCGAAGATCTGTGCCGCCTCATCAAGCCGGCCTTGGCACCCCTGCTCCAGGGCGAGCCACGCGGCTTCTACGGCCCCCGCCGCATCGGCCTGGTCGCCGAGATGGCGCTTTCGGCCGAGACGGCGGCGAAGGAGGAACGCGGACCGCGCGTCGGCGCGCCGGAGCAGGCGCTGGCCGGCTTCCTGAAGAAGCACAACGCCACGGCCGAAATGCTGGTGGAGCAGAATGGCTTCCTCGTCCTGGTCAAGCCGGGCGAGACCATCACGGCCGAGGCGCTGCTGCACCAGAAGCTGCCCGAACTGCTCTGGGCCTTTCCCTGGCCCAAGAGCATGCGCTGGGGCGTCAGCCAATTCACCTGGGTGCGGCCCTTGCAGCGCATCCTGTGCCTGCTGGATGGGCGCGTGGTGCCGGTGGCGCTGGCGCGGGGCGAGGATGCGGCGCATCGCCTGGTGGCGGGAGATGTGACCGAGGGCCACCGCGTGCATGCGCCCGGCGCCTTCCCGGTGACCGGCCATGCCGATTACGTGGCGCGGCTGCGCGCAGATTTCGTCATCGTGGATGCCGCCGAACGCATGGCGCTGATCCGCGACGGCGTGGCCGCACTGGCCGCCGCGCAAGGGCTGGAAGTGGTGCCGGATGAGGGCCTGCTGGCCGAGGTGGCGGGGCTGGTCGAATGGCCTGTGCCGCTGCTGGGCCGGATTGATGAGGCCTTCATGGATTTGCCGCCCGAGGTGATGCGGACCTCGATGCGGGTGAACCAGCGCTATTTCGCGCTGCGGCATCCGGATGGCCGGGCGGCGCCCTTCTTCGCGCTGGTGGCGAATATCTCCGCGAGCGACGGCGGTGCGGCGCTGGTGGCGGGGAATGAGCGGGTGCTGCGGGCGCGGCTTTCGGATGCGCGGTTCTTCTGGGATCAGGACCGCAAGCAGAGGCTGGAAGACTTCCTGCCGAAGCTGGAAGGCGTGGTGTTTCACGCCAAGCTCGGGACGCAGGCGCAGCGGATCGCACGAATTGAAAACTTAGCGGGGAACTTGGCGTATCGCGTCGGCGCTAGCCGACCGTTATCAGAAAGAGCAGCAAAGCTGGCTAAAGCTGACCTCATCTCAGGCATGGTAGGCGAATTTCCGGAATTGCAGGGCGTAATGGGCAGCTACTACGCCCGCCTACAGGGAGAGGATGCGCGGGTGGCTGATGCCATCGGGCAGCATTATCGTCCGCTTGGGCCAACGGATGAGGTGCCGACTGAGCCGGTCGCAGTGGCGGTAGCCTTGGCGGACAAGCTCGATCAGTTGGCCGGCTTCTTCGCAGTGGATGAACGCCCGACAGGGAGTAGCGACCCCTACGCCCTGCGACGAGCTGCACTGGGAGTTATACGAATCGTGAGGGAGCAACGGCTGAGACTCCCGCTTGGTGAAATCATTGCGCATCACGTTAAGTTCGCGATTAGTGAAGCAGAGGCTGAGACAAAGCTGGGCGCGCTTTACGAAGCTGAGGAAACGTTCGAGAGCAGAACAGGGTTGTCAGCTGGCCTTCCGACTTACCCGATAGTTCAGGTATCCGACCCTCAGGAAACCCTGAAAGCGCTGCGCGAATTCATCACCGACCGCCTCCGTGTCCAACTCCGCGCCGAGGGCGCCCGCCACGACCTCGTCACCGCCAGCATCGGCGAGGATGACGACATCCTCCGCATCCTCGCCCGCGCCGAGGCGCTGAAGGCGCTGGTCGAGTCCGAGGACGGCACCAACCTGCTGGCCGCCTATAAACGCGCGCAAAACATCCTGCGCATCGAGGAGAAAAAGGACGGCCCCCACACCGGCGCGGTGGACGAGGCCCTGCTCGCCCTGCCGCAGGAACAGGCGCTCAACACGGCGCTGGCCGCCGCCGAAACCGCCGTCGCGCAAGCCCTCGCGGCGGAGGATTTCGCCGGCGCCATGGCCACCCTCGCCACCCTCCGCCCCCCCGTGGATGCTTTTTTCCAGGACATTCTGGTGAACGATGCGGACCGGTCTCTACGTCGCAACCGTTTGCGGCTATTATCGCGCCTGAAATCCGCCATGGATTCCGTGGCAGACCTGTCCAAGATTGAATCCTAAGAGGAACTCCGCATGACCCAGTGGGTGTACAGCTTCGGTGCCGGGCACAATGAAGGCCGCGCCGATATGCGCAACCTGCTGGGCGGCAAGGGTGCCAACCTGGCGGAAATGGCCAGCATCGGCCTGCCCGTCCCGCCCGGCTTCACCATCACGACCGAGGTCTGCACCTATTACTACGACCACGGCCAGCAATACCCGGCCGATCTGATGGCCTCGGTGAAGGCGGCACTCGGCCTGGTGGAACAAGCCGTCGGGCTGAAATTCGGCGACACCGAAAAGCCGCTGCTCGTCTCCGTCCGCTCCGGTGCCCGCGTCTCCATGCCCGGCATGATGGACACGGTGCTGAACCTCGGCCTGAACGACGCCACCGTGGAAGGCCTGGCCCGCGCCTCGGGCGATGCGCGCTTCGCCTGGGACAGCTATCGCCGCTTCATCCAGATGTTCGGCGCCGTGGTGCTCGATGTGGACCATCACCGCTTCGAGGACATCATCGAGGGCGTGAAGCTGGACCGCGGCGTGGCTGAGGACACCGCACTCACCGCCGATGACTGGAAGATCGTGGCCGCCGGCTACAAGGATGTGGTGGCCGAGGCCACCGGCAAGCCCTTCCCGCAGGACCCCGAGGCGCAGCTCTGGGGTGCGATCGGCGCCGTCTTCGGCTCCTGGATGAACACCCGCGCCAACACCTATCGCCGCCTGCATGACATCCCCGCCAATTGGGGCACGGCGGTCAATGTCCAAGCCATGGTCTTCGGCAATATGGGCGAGGATTGCGCGACGGGCGTCTGCTTCACGCGCGACCCCTCCACGGGCGAGGACATGTTCTACGGCGAATACCTGGTGAACGCCCAGGGCGAGGATGTGGTCGCCGGCATCCGCACGCCGCAGCCCATGTCCGCCCTGCGCGCCAAGCCCGGCGAGAAGCCGATGGAAGAGGTGATGCCCGCCGCCTACCAGGAGCTGGTCCGCGTCCGCGCCGTGCTGGAAAAGCACTACAAGGACATGCAGGACATCGAGTTCACGGTGCAGCAGAACAAGCTCTACATGCTGCAGACCCGCAACGGGAAGCGCACCGCGGCCGCCAGCCTGAAGATCGCTGTCGATATGTGCGCCGAAGGCCTGATTGATGAGAAGGAGGCCATCAAGCGCGTCGCCCCCGGCTCGCTCGACCAGCTGCTGCATCCCACGCTGGACCCCAAGGCGGCGCGCAAGCTGCTGAGCAAGGGCCTGCCGGCCTCGCCAGGGGCGGCTTCCGGCGTGGTGGTGTTCAATTCGGACGAGGCGGAGATGCGCTCGCAAAAGGGCGAGAGCGTCATCCTGGTGCGTATCGAAACCAGCCCCGAGGATATTCACGGCATGCATGCGGCGCGCGGCATCCTCACCACGCGCGGCGGCATGACGTCGCACGCGGCGGTGGTGGCGCGTGGCATGGGCCGGCCCTGCGTGGCCGGTGCTGGCGGCATCTCGGTGGATTACGCGGCGCAGGCGCTCTCCGCGGGCGGCAATATCGTCCGCGCGGGCGACCTGATCACCCTGGATGGTGCCACGGGCGAGGTGTTCCTTGGCTCGGTCGCCATGATCGAGCCGAAGCTCTCGGGCGATTTCTCCAAGCTGATGGAATGGGCCGACAAGGTGCGCCGCATGAAGGTGCGCGCCAACGCCGAAACGCCGCTGGATGCCGAAACCGCCCGCAAATTCGGCGCCGAGGGCATCGGCCTTTGCCGCACCGAGCACATGTTCTTCGACCCCGCCCGCATCGGCGCCGTGCGCCAGATGATCATGGCCGAGCACGAGGAAGGCCGCCGCGCCGCACTCGCCAAGCTGCTGCCCTTCCAGCGCAGCGACTTCACCGAGCTGTTCCGCATCATGGCCGGCCTGCCGGTGACGATCCGCCTGCTCGACCCGCCGCTGCATGAATTCCTGCCGCATACGGATGAGGAGATCGCCGAAGTCGCCGTTGGCCTCGGCGTCGAGGTCGCGGCCATGCAGCGTCGCGCGGCCGATCTTTCGGAAGCCAACCCGATGCTGGGCCATCGCGGCTGCCGCCTGGGCGTCACCTATCCGGAAATCTACGAGATGCAGGCCCGCGCGATCTTCGAGGCGGCCATCGCCGTCGCCAAGGAAACCGGCACGGCCCCCATCCCGGAAATCATGATCCCGCTGGTGATGAGCAAGCGTGAGCTCGACATCACCCGCGCCCAGGTGGATGGCATCGCGGCCCAGGTCTTCGCCGAGAGCGGCACCACCATCGAATACCTGGTCGGCACCATGATCGAGCTGCCGCGCGCCTGCCTGACCGCCGATTCCATCGCGGAATCGGCCGATTTCTTCAGCTTCGGCACGAATGACCTGACGCAGACCACCTTCGGCCTCTCACGCGACGATGCCGGGAAGTTCCTGCCGGCCTATGTCGAGAAGAACATCATCCCCAAGGACCCCTTCGTCTCCATTGACCCGGAGGGTGTCGGCGCCCTGGTGAAGATCGCCGCCAAGAAGGGGCGGCGCGTGAAGCCTGGCCTCAAGCTCGGCATCTGCGGCGAGCATGGCGGGGACCCGGCGTCGATCCAGTTCTGCGAGACGGTGAAGCTGGATTACGTCTCCTGCTCACCCTATCGCGTGCCGGTGGCGCGGCTGGCGGCGGCGCAGGCGGCGCTGGACAGCGCGGGGAAGACTGATCGGACGGCTTGAGGGGAGTTCCGCAGGGGCTTTGCCCCTGCACCCCCACCAAAGGCCATTGGCCTTTGGAAACCGTTTGTCAGCGAAGAAGCGGCATGCTTCGTATTCCACGGGACGATGCCTTGGACGTCATCGCCTCCACGGTCCTGGAGGTCGATGGCGAGCCGCGCATCCAGATCCAGCTTGGCCGTCCAAGGCTAGCGCCGGACCCCAGTTGCTGGTTCTGCCCCTATGAGATCGTGGACACCTCGAAGGCAAGACGATCCTATGCCTACGGCGAGGATGCCATGCAGGCGCTGGTGCTGACGCTCTACAAGATTTCCGTCGAGATCGAGACCTGCGAATACAACGAGCAGGGCAGGCTGTCCTGGCTCGGCGACTTCAAGGATTTCGGGTTCCCGTCCATCCCCATCCGCCCAGCACTCTAAAACTTACGGTTTCCAAAGGCCTGTGGCCTTTGGTGGGGTGCAGGGGCGAAGCCCTTGCGCTCACGTCCTCCGCACGTTCCAGAACACCGGGATCCCGCCCGGCTGCATCACGCCCGTCAGGTTCCGCCGATGCCCGAGCGGCTGGAAGAACTGGCCGAGCGGGATATAGGGCACGTCCTCGACCATTTGGCGCTGCATATCGGCCGAAATGCGCTGCTGGGCCGGCAGGTCGGGCGCATCGAACCAGGCATCGCGCAGGGATTCGAGGCGGGCACTTTCCGGCCAGCCGATGAAGCCCGCCCGGCCCTGGCCGCGCAGCATGAGGTGCCCCGCCGGGTTGAGGTGATCGAGGCCGCCCCAGTTGGTGCAGAAGGCGCTCCAGCCGCCCTGATCAATCGGGTTCTGCTGGGCGCGGCGCTGCACCACGGTGCCCCAATCCATGGACTGGAAGTCGATGTTCACGCCCAGGCGCCGGAACATGTCCGCCGCCACCTGCGACCAGGCGGCGAGGCTCGCGATGTCGGTGGTGCCCAGCAGGACGATGCGCTCATTGGCATAGCCGCTTTCGCGGACCATGCGGCGCGCCACATCCATGTTGCGCTCGAAGACTTCGAGGCCCGCCGTGCTGGCCAGCGGCGTGCCGGGCGTGAAGGCGCCCACGCTGGCCTTCCACCCGGCCGGATCAGGCCCCATGAAGGCCGTCATGTAGTCGGCCTGGTTCACGGCACGCAGCAAGGCCTGGCGGAATTTCGGGTTGTTCATCGGCGCATGCAGGTGGTTCGGCCGCATCACCGCGATGGAGCCCAGTGGATCAGGCTGCACCACCGCCACATTGCGGTTGCGGGCCAGCATGGGGGCGAGATCCGGCGTCACCGATTCCCACCAATCCATCTCGCCCGAGACGAGGGCCGCGGCGGCGGTCGCGAAATCGGGCATGATGTGCCACTCGACGCGATCGAAATGCACCACCTTCGGCCCCGCCGTGCCCGAGGGCGTGCCATTGGCGCGCGGCGTGTAGCCGGCGAAGCGCTCGTAAACCACGCGGCTGCCGGAGACGAGTTCGTCGCGCTTGAAGCTGAAGGGCCCGCTGCCGATCACCTGGTCGGGGCGGATCTGCGTGAAGGCATCCGTCGCCGCGATGCTGGCCGGCATGATGAAGGGCGCGTTGCTGGTGGGCTTGGCCAGCGCATCCAGCATCAGGCCGAAGGGGCGGCTCAGGCGGATGGTGAAGCGCTTGTCGTCCAGCGCCACCATCTCCTCCGTCAGGGCGGCCAGCCGCGCGCCCATTGCATCGCGCTTGCCCCAGCGCGCCAGAGAGGCCACGCAATCGGCCGCCCGCACCGGCTCGCCATTATGGAAGCGCAGGCCATCGCGCAGCGTGAAGGTCCAGAGCTTGCCGTCATTGGCGATGGTGTGGCCTTCGACCATCTGCGGCTGCGGGCGGTATTCGTCATCCAGGCCGTAGAGCGTGTCCCAGACCATGAAGCCGTGGTTGCGGCTGATATAGGCAGTGGTCCAGACCGGATCCATCACGGTCAGATTGGCGTGCGGCACCATCTTGAGGGTGCGGGTGCCCTGGGATTGCGCGATGGAGGGGGCGGCCGCGACGGCGGCGGCCGCACCCATGAAACTCCGACGATCCATGTTCGATAACCCCGAAAAGCTGTGGCTTGGTGCCGCAGCATGACGAGGGATTCATCCGGCTGTCCACAGGTTTTCGGGGCGGATTGGGCCGGATTTCGGCGGAGATGCCTGTGTTTGAGGCAGCAGGGGGCTCTGCCCCCTGACCCCCGGCAGGGAACACGTTCCCTGCACCCATATCTGTCGGAGATGCAAGAACCTGAGGTTCTTGCCGGGGGTCCGGGGGCAGAGCCCCCGGGCGAAGCTACCCCTGCCGCGCCACCATCATCGTCTTGATCTTGCCGATCGCTTCGGCCGGATTGAGCCCCTTCGGGCAGGTCCGCGTGCAATTCATGATGGTGTGGCAGCGATACAGCCGGAACGGGTCTTCCAGATTATCCAGCCGCTCGCCCGTCGCTTCATCGCGGCTGTCGCTGATCCAGCGATAGGCCGCCAGCAGGATGGCGGGGCCGAGGTAGCGATCGCCATTCCACCAATAGCTGGGGCAGGAGGTGGAGCAGCAGAAGCACAGGATGCACTCCCACATGCCGTCCATCTTGGCGCGCTCCTCCTTGGATTGGCGGCGCTCCTCATCGGGCGGGGGCGGGGTTTCGGTCTTCAGCCAGGGCTCGATGCTTCGATACTGCGCGTAAAGCTGCGACAGGTCGGGCACCAGATCCTTCACCACCGGCAGATGCGGCAGCGGGCTGATGCGGATATCGCCCTTCACCTCGTCAATCGGCTTAAGGCAGGCGAGGGTATTGAGCCCGTCAATATTCATCGAGCAGGAGCCGCAAATGCCCTCGCGGCAGGAACGCCGGAAGGTGAGCGAACTGTCCACCTCGTTCTTGATCTTGATCAGCGCGTCCAGGACCATCGGGCCGCATTTGTCGAGATCGAGCTCGAAGGTATCGGTGCGGGGGTTGGCCCCGTCATCCGGGTCCCAGCGGTAGATTTTGAACGCCTTGACGTTGGTGGCGCCATCCGGCGCCTTGTGCGTCTTGCCACCCTGGATGGTGGAGTTCTTGGGGAGGGTGAAAGTGGCCATCGTTCAGAGTCCGATCGGCTGAGGTTGCTTGCAACCGAAGCCGTGAATCGGCCTCGCAAAAAACGCTGGGACAGAGGCCGCGGGCAGATGCGGGCGGCGCATGGCCTAGTACACCCGCGCCTTGGGCGGAAACACCTGAACCTCATTGGTCAGGGTCCGCATCTTCACATCGCGATAATCGAGCTTCACCTCGCCCTTCTCATTCATCCAGGCCAGGGTGTGCTTCATCCAGTTCACGTCATCGCGATCCGGATAATCCTCCTGCGCGTGGGCGCCGCGGCTTTCCTTGCGGGCCTCACCACCCACGATGGTCGTCATCGCATTGCCGACGAGATTGTCGAGCTCCAGCGCCTCCACCAGGTCGGTGTTCCACACGAGGCTGCGATCCGTGACCTTGAGGTCGCTGAAGCCGGCATGCACGCCCTTCATCTTCTCCACACCCTCACGCAGCAGTTCGGAGGAGCGGAAGACGGCGGCGTGTTCCTGCATGGTGCGCTGCATGGCCAGGCGCAGCTCGGCCGTGCCGGTGCTGCCCTTGGCGTGGCGGATGCGGTCGAACCGGTCCAGGCTGCCCTCACCCGCGCGCGGCGGCAGCGGCGGCTGGGACGCGCCGGGCTTTACCGTCTCGGCGGCGCGATGGGCGGCGGCGCGGCCGAACACCACGAGATCGAGCAGGGAATTGGTACCCAGGCGGTTCGCGCCATGCACCGAGACGCAGGCCGCCTCGCCCACGGCCATCAGGCCGGGGACGGTCGCATCCTCATCGGCGCGCGTGGGGCGCAGCACCTCGGTGTGGATGTTCGTGGGGATGCCGCCCATGTTGTAATGCACGGTGGGGAGCATCGGGATCGGCTCCTTCGTCACATCCACGCCGGCGAAGATGCGCGCCGTCTCGGAAATGCCGGGCAGGCGCTCATGCAGGATATCGGCGCCCAGATGCTCCAGATGGAGCATGATGTGATCCTTCATCGGGCCGCAGCCGCGCCCCTCGCGGATTTCGACGGACATGGCGCGGGACACCACATCGCGCGAGGCGAGGTCCTTCGCGGTCGGTGCATAGCGCTCCATGAAGCGCTCGCCCTGGGAATTGGTGAGGTAGCCGCCCTCGCCGCGGGCCCCTTCGGTGACGAGGCAGCCGGCACCGTAGATGCCGGTCGGGTGGAACTGCACGAATTCCTGGTCCTGCAGGGGCAGGCCGGCGCGCAGCACCATGCCGCCGCCATCGCCGGTGCAGGTATGGGCCGAGGTGCAGGAGAACCAGGCGCGGCCATAACCGCCCGTCGCCAGCACCACCTTCTGCGCGCGGAAGCGGTGGATGGTGCCGTCTTCCAGGTTCCAGGCCGTCACACCGCGGCACACGCCCTCATCATCCATGATGAGGTCGAGCGCGAAGTATTCCACGAAGAACTCGCAGCCATGCTTGAGCGACTGCTGATACAGCGTGTGCAGGATGGCGTGGCCGGTGCGGTCGGCCGCGGCGCAGGCGCGCATCGCGGGCTCCTTGCCGTATTCCTTCATGTGGCCGCCGAAGGGGCGCTGGTAGATGCGGCCATCCTCGGTGCGGCTGAAGGGCACGCCGTAATGCTCCAGCTCGATGACGGCGGGAATGGCCTCGCGGCACATGTATTCGATGGCGTCCTGGTCGCCCAGCCAGTCCGACCCCTTCACGGTGTCGTACATGTGCCAGCGCCAGTCATCCTCGCCCATATTGCCCAGGGCCGCACCCACGCCGCCCTGCGCCGCCACGGTGTGGCTGCGTGTCGGGAAGACCTTGGTGATGCAGGCGGTTTTCAGCCCCGAGGCGCCCATGCCGAAGGTGGCGCGCAACCCGGCACCACCCGCGCCGACCACCACCACGTCATAGGTGTGATCCACGACCCGATAGGCCCCGAAGGATGGCTTGCTGATGGCGTTCATGCGACCCGGTCCGCTCCGCTCGTGCCCGGCCTCGGCCGGGCGATGTGTCTTGCCGGACTGTCCCCGGCCTGTCCTCATGAGCTTGGTGGTCCCGCCGGAACCACAAGCCCCGTTTCGTCAAAGCGCGAAGGCGATCCGCAGCACAGAAAAGCCGCTGGCCAGCGCCATCAGCAACGCGGCGGCCTTGATCAGCAGCACAAAGGCCAGGCGCTTGAACTCGTCGCGCACGTAATCCTCGACCACGACCTGGAGGCCGGCGGCCATGTGGTGGAAGGTGAGGCCGATCAGCACCAGCAGCAGCACCGCATTCACCGGCTGCGCGATCCAGATCAGCGTCTCCAGATAGGAGGCGCCGGCCAGGCTGATCATGCTGGCGACGAACCACAGGGTCAGCGGCAGCAGGGCGATGGAGGTGACGCGCTGCATCCACCAGTGATGCGTGCCGGATTTCGCCGAACCCATGCCGCGCACGCGGCCGAGCGAGGTGCGCAGCGAGGTCTGGGTGACACTTTCCTTGGCCATCGCGCTCAGCCCCAGAACACGAGAACAAGGACCCAGGTCAGCACCGTGAGCACCGCCGTGCCGATCAGCACGAGGCGCCCGCTGCGATACACCGCCGGCATGTCGAAGCCATGCCCCGCATCCCACACCAGATGCCGGATCCCGGCGAGCGTGTGATACCAGGCCGCCACCGTCAGGCCGAACAGGACCAGGAGGCCGAGGAAGGAGGAGAGGAACCATTGCACCGTGGCGAAGGCCGCCTCACCCGTCGCGGCCGCCATCAGCCACCAGACCAGGAGCAGCGTTCCGGCCGACCAGGCCGCGCCACTGATGCGGTGCATGATGGAAAGCGCGCTGGTCATCTGCATCATGTCATAGGCTTGCAGATGCGGAGAGAGCGGGCGGCGGATGATCGTGCCATCGGAACGCCGCGCAATCATTCCGGCTTCACGCGGGTCCGTCATGCGAGTGTCGCCTTCGCAGCTTCGGCGTCCATGGGAACTCAACCTCAACCTTCGTTCTTGCGGTTCTTCTAGGCGTCCCTTCGCAGTTGCGTCAATCCGACGGGGGCTCGGGCGGCGCCGTTCCGGCAGCTTTTCAGCCCAAGTCCAGGAGGATGGCGCCCAGGCTCAAAAAGTGGATTGACCCGCCCCAACTCTCCCGCGAGTGTGCAGCCACATGACCAAATCATGTCCCCACGGCCTGAACTGGATTTTAGGGCCTGGGCTGGATTTCCAGGGAAGATGTCGTCCGGATAGGGTAATCGCGTGGTTCTGCTTCGTCGCCTGGCGTGTTGGGGAGGATACCTGGCTCTCGGCCTGCTCATGGCAGCGCCGGCGGCGCATGCGCAGGCCACCGCCAGCGCGGATGGCCGGGAGGCCATTCGCCTGCTGATCGGCCTGCCGCCGGGCAGCGGCGTGGACCAGGTGGCCCGCATTTTCGCCGAGGCGCTGGGCCAGCGGTTGTTCCGCCCGGTCCTGGCGGAAAACCGCACCGGCGCCCGCGGCAATGTCGCGGCGGAGGAGGTGGCGCGCGCGCTGCCCGACGGCAACACGCTGGGTTTCGTCACCTCGACCACCTTGTTGTTGAGCCGGCATTTATCCCGGCAGATGGGCTATGACCCACAAGCAGACCTGACCCCCATCAGCCGCTTTGCAAGCCTGCCCATGCTGGTGCTGGGCCCTCCCGGCCAGGGGGTGCGGACGCTGGCCGAGCTGACCGAGGTTTTGCGAGCCAGACCAGGGACTTGCGGCACACCCGGGGCTGGCACGGCGCAGCATCTGGCGCTGGAATTGTTGATCCGCTCGGTCGGCGCGCGGTGTGATTTCGTGCATTTCCGGGGCCTGGCCGGTGCACTTCCGGAATTGCTTAATGGAAGCGTCCAGGTCTATGTGGAAGCCGCTGTCATCGGATTGCCACTGATGCGGGAAGGCCGGGTTCGTCTGCTTGCCGTCACCTCGCGGACCCGCTCTGCGCTGCTTCCCGAGACCCCGACAGTCGCCGAGACGGTCCCTGGCTTCGAAGCCGAGACCTGGATGGCACTCATGGGGCCTCGCGGGCTGCCGGATTCCGTCCTGGCAAAGCTGGAGGCAGCGGCCATTGCAGTGGCTCGTGACACTGTCGTGGTGCAACGGCTGCGGGCCCTTTCGGCGGAACCCATCGGGGGCACGCGATCGGAACTCGCCGCCACCATTCGCGCGCAGGATTCCATTTGGGGGCCGGTGGCTCGCGCCGCCGGGTTGACCACTGATTGACGTTGCCATTCAAGCCACCATTCCCCGCAAGCTCGGCTTCAAACCCGGCATGGTCTGCGCTGTGCTGGAGCCGCCCGCCGGCCTCAAGCACGGCCTGCCAGCGACCTCGGCCTCCGAGCCGGAGCTGATCCTGGCCTTCGCGCCGGACCGCGCCGCCCTCGGCCGTGTCGCAGCGCGAGCACTCGATCTTTATGGTGTGGGGGGCCGCTTGTGGTTCGCCTATCCGAAGAAGACGGGCCCCGTCCGCTCCGACCTCGACCGCGAACATGGCTGGGAGCCGCTGACCCAGGCCGGGCTGCTGCCGGTCACGCAGGTGGCGCTCGACGCCACCTGGTCCGCGCTGCGCTTCCGCCTGCGCGAGGAAATCCCGACACTGGCGCGCAAGGCCTGAACCCCGCGCGCATGTGAGCCGAAGCGCTGCCGCCTCCATGTGGGGGGGGCGCGGATGGCCCGCATGGCAGGACCAGGCGGCAGGGCACGGGCTTCGCCCGGCGGTGTTTCTGGCATTCCGCCTCACCAGCCGGCAGCGCGGTTTCAGCGAAACCGAAGACGGCGACGCCGCCCGGGCCTCTGCGTTCACGCGACGCCTGGGCGCCCTGCAAAGGGGCGCGGCTTGCGGCTGCGCGCGCTTGCTTTGTGCGCCGAGGCTTTCGGCACAACCTCCACCCCGTTGTTTTCCAGAGCTTGTTCCGCTCGCAAGGGCTCATGGAACAACCCCTGGCCGATTGATGTCCGGGCAGCTTTATCCGTCCAAGCCAACCCGTTGGAACGGATGCGGCGCTAACCGGCGCAGGCGCTCGGCGCCGGCTTCCCCTTGGCGGCGGCCAGGCTGCTGCGCCAGACCAGGACCAGGGCGCTATCCTGCCAGCCATGCAGGCTGCCGAGCCAATCGCGCGTCGCGGTGATGGGCGCGGCACTGGCGGCCACGCAGGGGCGTGCCCGCTCCAGCCCGCCCGGCACGGCCGAAGCCGCGGGCCCGAGCAAGGGGAGAATGGCCAGGCATGTGCCGGCGATCAGCAGGGGGAGGGCGTTGCGCATGGGGGGAATTCCTCGTGCTCAGCCTGGCCATGCCAGCGGCCGAGGGGCCCGAAGCCCCCTCCCCGCCGATGCATTCCTGGAAGAGTATGCGAGAAACATGGACTCTCTCTTTTTGAGATGATTATCGCTGAAATTAGCGATACGATCTCTCAACATCAAAATACCTACACGAGCTTGGGGAAATGACCAAGCAAAATTTTTAATCGTGATGAAAATTGCATTTTTTAGACGCTCCAAGGCGGCGAATGAGATGGCTGCCCATCCGCGGCGCCAGGCCGCCGGCACGCCAGCGGGGCAAAGAGGCGGCATGGCGGGCATACGGAGAACCGCGCATCCTCCCGTTCAGCCAGCCACAAGGCTGGCGTCCTGCCCGTTGATTTTCCGTTTGGAATCAGAAAGCTCCATGCGACAGGCCAGGGGCCCCAAGGCCCCCGCGCCCAGCCGCACCCCGCGCGCCTCAGCGGCTGGCGAGAAGCCCTGTCGGCTCGATGTTCAGGCTGGGCGTCGCGCAGACATCCATGGCGGGCATTTCGGCGGCCCGCCCATTGGCAAAGATGATCCGCACGGCATTGCGGCCCGGCGCGGCCCGCACCACCTGGCTGCCGCCCGGCGGCAGCGTGCCCGGCGCCAGCAGGTCCGGCCCCCAGCCGCTGGAGCCGGCCGGGCTGAAATAGGCCTGCTCCACCGTCATCCCGCCCACATTGCGCAGGCGCACATCGCCCCCACAGCCCAGTGTCGCGACGCTGCCCCCCCCGCCGCCGGCGCAGGCGGCGAGCAGCGGCAGCAACCAGAATGCGCGCATCAGGCCCCCCATCTGGCCCCCCATCAGGCCCATTGCGGGTCGATCGGGGCGGGCGGCGCGCCGGCCGCCGCAATCGCCTCACCCGCCGCGAGCAGGAGGTCCTCGCGGTAGCGTCCGCCCACCAGCTGCACGCCAAGCGGCGCCGTGCCGGACAGCCCGGTCGCGACGGAAAGCCCGGGCAGGCCCAGCAACGGCAGGCCAACCTGGGTGAGCTGGGCTTCCATGATCCCCGCGAACGCCGCGTCACCGCCCTGATCCGCCTGGTCAGGGAAGGGCAATTCACCGGAAACCGGCATCAGCACCACCGGATAACGCTCGAAAAAGAGGTTCCAGGCGCGCAGGAAGCCGGCGCGCAAGGTCAGCGCATCCTGGAATTCCACGAGGCCGGGCGGCGGCGTCAGCGCCTGCATGTGGCGATAGACGGCCAGGGCGGTCGGCTCGTTTTCCTGCTCCACCGCCGCCATGCCGCCGCGCGGCAGCATGGAGAGCCAGAGCTGGGCTTGCAGCCGCGCGGGCTCGCGCAGCGGCGGCAGGCTGCCCAGTTCCTCGACCTCCCAGCCTGCGGCGCGCAGCCGCTGGGCCGCGTCCCGCAGCGCGGCGACGATCACCGGCGCCACCTTCATGCCATCCGGCGCGACGCAGAGTGCCGCGCGCCGGGGCATGGCCGGCCCCTCCAGCGGTGCCGGCACCCACCAGGGGTCGCGCGGATCGGGCGCGCTCATCGCGGCCAGGCCCAGCCGGAGGTCCCGGATGCTGCGCGCCAGGGGGCCGCTCACCGCCATCAATTGCGGGCCGATATCCCGCTCCGGCAGGCCCGGATTCCAGGCCGGGATGCGCCCCAGCGTGGGCCGCAGCCCGTGAATGCCGCAGGCATAGGCCGGGTAGCGGACCGAGCCGCCGATATCCGTCCCATGCCCGATCGCGCCGATGCCCGCCGCCGTGGCCGAGGCCGCGCCACCGGATGAGCCCCCCGGCGTCAGCCCCTTGTCGCGCGGGTTGAAGGTCGGGCCGTGGATGTCGTTGGAGGTGAACCAGCGCACCGAAAACGCCGGCGTATTGGTCCGCCCGATGATGACGGCTCCCGCCTTGCGGAAGTTCGAGACCAGCGGGTTGTCCTCGCGCGCCACGGCCCCGGCCTGGATCTTCAGGCCATTGGTGGTGGCGAAGCCGGCCTGGTCCGTATTGACCTTGATGGTGACCGGCACCCCGGCCAGCAGGCCGGGCGCCTCGCCGCGGGCGATCCCGGCATCCACCGCATCGGCGGCGGCCAGCGCCTGTTCCGGCATGAACTGGATCACCGCGTTGAGCCTGGGGTTCACCGCATCCAGCCGGCCGAGGGCCGAGAGCGCCACCTCGCGCGCCGAGACCTGCTTCGTGTGCACCAGCCGCGCGATGTCGGTCGCGTCCAGTCGCCAGAGGTCGGTCATCGCGCGCTCCTTCAATTGCGCAATGATTCTTCGGCCAGAGGCCGGGTCAGGTCAACCGCGCCGCCGCTCGATCCCCAGGGGCAAATCGCCGAGCCGGGCCATTTCGCCGCGCTGAAACAGGGCAGGATCGGCCAGGAACGCCTCGGCCATGGGCATGGCGTCAGCACCCCAGAACAGCTCCGCGCCGATGGCCAGGGTGGGCACGCCGAAAACCCCCGCCGCGATGGCCGCATTCGTTGCCGCGCGCAGCTCCTCCTTGGCGGCGAGCAGCGCCTCCTCGGTCACGGGCGGCAGGCGCTCGCGCAGGGCGGCCGCTTCCTCATGCGGGTCCCGCCCCTCGCCCCAGATGAAGGCGAAGGCGGCCTGGACGGCGGCCGGATCACCCCGCAGGGCCGTCAGCAGCCGCAGCGCCTCCAGCGAGCGGAAGGGATGGCGCGGCGGGAAGCGGAACGGGATGCCCGCCTGCTCGGCCTGGAATTGCGTCTGGCGATAGGTCTGCACGCGCTTGGGCGCGATCTCGGCCGGGCCGAGCTGGCCCCAATGGCTGAGCACGGCGCCGAAGACGATGGGGCGCAGCTCCACCTCGCCCCCCATCACTTCACCGAGCGCCAAGACACGCGGCAGCGCGAGATAGGCGAAGGGCGAGATGAGGTCGAAATACCAGGTGCGCTTCACCCGGGAAGCTCAAGCACGTTCTTGGCGATGATGTTGCGCTGGATCTCGTTGGTGCCGCCATAGATGCTGGTCGGCCGCGCCTGGATGTAGAGCGCGCCGGGGTTGAGGTTGCGGTTGCCCTCCATCGGGCCAAAGAGGCCGGCGTTCTCGCCCGCCACTTCCAGCATGGTCTCGGTGATGCGCTGGAAGAGCTCGGACTGGATGACCTTCAGCTGGCTGACATCGGCCCCCAACGGGCGGCCCTGCTTCAGCACTTCGACATAGCGGCCATAAAGCGCCTTCAGATCCTCCAGGTCACAGCGATGGCGGGCATAGCGCTCGGCGAAAAGCGGCTCCTCCGCCACACCCATCCGCTCGGCCAGCTGGCGCAGCCGCGTCAGCGCATAGGCGGACTGGCGCGGGGAGCCGAGATAGATGCGCTCGAAGCTCAGCAGCGCCTTGGCCATGTCCCAGCCCTTGTTGAGCTGTCCGACCAGGTTCGCCTTCGGCACCTTCACATCATCGAAGAACACCTCGCAGAACTCGTCATGCATTTCGAGGTTGATGATGGGGCGCACGGTGATGCCGGGCGTGTTCATGTCCACCAGCAGGAAGGAAATGCCCTCCTGCTTCTTCGCCGCCTTGTCGGTGCGGACCAGCAGGAAGATCCAGTTCGCGTCGGAGGCCAGCGTGGTCCAGGTCTTCTGGCCATTCACCACGTAATGGTCGCCCGCATCCACCGCCTCGGTGCGCAGGCTGGCCAGGTCCGAGCCGGAATTGGGCTCGGAATAGCCCTGGCACCAGATGTGCTCGCCACTCAGGATCTTCGGCAGGAAATGCTGCTTCTGCGCCTCGGTGCCGTAGCGGATCACCAGCGGCCCCAGCATGATGATGCCGTGGTCATTGCACCGGGCGCAGCCATGGCGCTCCAGCTCCTCCGTAAAGATGATCTGCTTCGCCGGCGCCAGACCGAGGCCGCCATATTCGCGCGGCCAGCCGGGGCAGAGCCAACCCTTCTCGGCCAGCTTGAAGTACCAGACCTTGTTCTCCTCCCAGTGGAGGCGCTTCTCGGGGTTGCGGATCTCGGCCGGATAATTGGCCTCGATCCAGGACCGGATATGCGCGCGGAACATCTCGTCCGGCAGCGCATTCAAATCCTCGGGCTCACGGCCGGTGATGGCGTTCATGCTGGACCTCCATGGGATGGTTGGGATGCGGGGCGGTGGCTCTCGGGGAAGGCTCTGCCTTCCCCGAACCCCATCCGCCAGGGGCCTTGGCCCCTGGACCCAGGCACATGGTTCGGTTTCAGGGGAAGGGCATCGAGCATGCTCGATGCCCTTCCCCTGAAATCGAACAAAAGTCTCAAGGGGTCCGGGGACACAAAGTCCCCGGCAGGAGGGTTCGGGAGGGCAGCGCCCTCCTGAGGACCACCATCGCGCATCTCACCGCCCCTGGAAGACTGGCTTGCGCTTGCCGAGGAAGGCGGCGCGGCCTTCCTTGTGGTCTTCCGTCACGAAGAGGGCCGCCTGGAAATCGGCTTCGCGGGCCAGGGCGCGTTCCAGGTCATCGGCGAACCATTGCTTGGTGTAGGCCATGGGCAGCGGGGCTTCATGGGCCAGATGCTGCGCCTTTTCGAGGGCCACCTTCAGCGCCTCGCCCTTGGGCACGACATAGTCCACCAGGCCGATCTTCAGCGCCTCGGTGCCCAGATATTGCGTGTGGTGCAGCAGCATGTCGCGCGCGCGGCCCACGCCGATGCGGGCGGGCAGGGTCGCGGGCATGCCCATGTCGCTCATCAGGCCGATCTTGTGGAAGCCGGCCATGAAGCGCGCATCATCGGCGGCGACGATGGTGTCGCAGAGCAGCGCCATGGAGAGGCCCGCCCCCACGGCCCAGCCCTCGACGGCGGCGACGATGGGGATGTTGCCGCGCGCCATGAGGCGCACCAGGCGATGGGTGCGGCGCATGCGGTCACGCCCGTCAAAGGCGGTCTCGACATTCATGCCCGAGATGTCGCCGCCGGCGGAAAAGACGCCGCCGCCGCCGGTCAGCACGATGGCGCGCGTGACGCCATCCACGCTGGCGCGTTCGAGGGCGTGCTCCATCTTCTCGCGCAGCGGCACGGCGAGCGCGTTGCGCCGCGCGGGGTAGTCAATGGTGAGGACCAGGACGGCGCCGTGGCGCTCCTCCAGGATCTCCATGCGGGTATCTGGCATGTCGTTCATGCGTCTTCGAGCTCCGGCGAGAGTTCCATGAAGCGGCGGCGGTGCAGGGCCGCCCCGCCAAAGGCGGGCACCAGCACCATGGCGCGGCGCATATGCAGGCCGACATCGTAGTCATCGGTGTAGCCGATGCCGCCATGCAGCTGCACGCAGGCCTGGCTCACCAGCATCGCCGCCTCACTCGCGCGCGCCTTGGCGCGGCTGACGGCGTGGGAGGGGGCGCCTTCGTCCAGCGCGGCGGCGGCTTGCTCGACGGCCGCACGGGTCAGCGCGATCTGCATCTTCGCATCGGCCGCCTTGTGCTGCAGCGCCTGGAAGCTGCCGATGATCTTGCCGAATTGCTGCCGCGTGCGGAGGTAATCCAGCGTCATGGCGAAGGCGGCCTCCATGCCGCCCAGCAGGGCGGCGGCGGTGGCGAGTGCCGCGCGGTCCAGCCCCTCGGTCAGGGCGGCGCCGATGTCATCGCCGATGTGACGCCCCGGGCCATGGCCGGTGTAGGGCAGCGGGCGAACAGTACCGAGATGCCCGCCATCCTGCGTCGCTTCGGTGGTGATCTCCATCTGGTCGCGCGTCAGCACATGCAGCGCGATGCGGCCATTTTCGCCGACGGGCCAGAGGATATGCGTGGCCCCGGCCGCACCCGGCACGAAGCTGCGGGCACCATCCGTGCTGGCGGCGAGGCCCAGCGTATTCGCGCGGTCCTGCCAGGCGGTCAGCACCACCGCCTCGCCCGCCAGGAGTTGCGCGAGCAAAACCGTCTCGCCGGCGGCCGCCAGAAGATGCGCCGAGAGCGCGCAGCCGATCAGCGGCTCGGGCGCGCAGGCGCGGCCGATTTCCTCGGCCAGGGCCACCATCTCGGCCATGCCGAGGCCGGTGCCGCCGGCCGCTTCGGGAATGGCGAGGCCGATCCAGCCCGCCTCGCCCATCTGGCGGAGCAGCGTTGTGTCGAAGCCCGGCTCGGTGAAGCGCAGCTTGCGCACGCGCGCCATGTCGGCACCCAGCAATCCGCGCGCGGAATCGCGGATCATCCCGATGCTTTCGGCGCGATCCTCCGTGAAGGGGGAAACGCCGCTCATGATCTTGTGTGCAGCTTGGCGCCACTCTTGGACTGGAGTTCCTCCAGGCTCATCCCCGGCACGATGTCGCGCACGACAAAGCCGAGCCCCTGCACCACATCCAGCACGGCAAGGCTGGTATAGACGCGGCTGACCGAACCCAGCGAGGTCAGCGGATAGCCGCAGCGCTCGACGATCTTGGGGCGGCCATCCTTGGTGGTGTGGTCCATCACCACCCAGAGGCGCTTGGCGCCGGCGCCGAGGTCCATCGCCCCACCCACGGCCGGCGCCGTGTCATTCTCGGAGGTGGCCCAATTGGCGAGGTCGCCATTCTCGGCCACTTCGAAGCCGCCCAGCACACACAGGTCGATATGGCCACCGCGGATCATGGCGAAGCTGTCGGCATGGTGGCAGATGCTGCCACCCGGACGCAGCGTCACCATCTGCTTGCCGGCGTTGATCAGCCAGGGGTTTTCCTGGCCCTTTTCGGGCGCTGGCCCCATGCCGAGCACGCCGTTTTCGGATTGGAAGATCACCTCCCGCGTCAGCGGCACCTGGTCGGCGATGAGCGTGGGCATGCCGATGCCCAGGTTCACCACCCAGCCCTCGGGGATGTCGGCGGCGGCCTTGGCGGCCATGTCGGTGCGGCTGAAGCTTGCCATGACGTTTCTCCTCTTGCCCTGAGCCTAAACCCAGCCTTCGCCCCGGTCCACACGGACCACGCGGTTCACGAAAATCCCGGGTGTCGCGACCTTCTCCGGATCAATGGCGCCCAGCTCCACGATGTGCTGCACCTGCGCGATGGTAAGCTCCGCCGCCATCGCCATCACCGGATTGAAGTTCCGGCCGGAGAGATTGTAGGTGAGGTTGCCCCAGCGATCCGCCTCCCACGCCTCGATCAGCGCGACATCGGCGTGCAGCGCGCGCTCCATCACATATTTGCGGCCGTCGAATTCGCGCTCCTCCTTGCCCTTGGCCAGCAGCGTGCCGTGCGAGGTGGCGGTGAAGAAGGCGGGAATGCCGGCACCGGCGGCGCGCATGCGCTCGGCCATGGTGCCCTGGGGCACGATCTCCAGCTCGATCTTGCCGTCGCGGTACAGCTCCTCGAAGACCACGCTGCCGGCGCTGCGCGGGAAGGAACAGATGATCTTCCGCACGCGGCCGAGTTCCATCAGCTTGGCCAGGCCCACGCGCCCCGTGCCGGCATTGTTCGCCACGCAGGTGAGGTCTTTTGCGCCCTGCTCGATCAGCGCCTCGATCAGCGCATCGGGCTGGCCCACGCTGCCGAAGCCGCCGATCAGGACGGTGCTGCCATCCTTCACGCCGGACAGCGCCTCGGCCAGCGTGTTGACGATCTTGTTGATCATATTTCCTGCCCTCAAACGCCGGGCGCCGCCTCCGGCGGCTTGGCTTGCGCGCCGCAGGTGGGGCATTCCCGGCTCGTCGGTTGCGCACCGCGCGCCGCCGCTATTCGCGCCGGATACTGCGTTGTTGGCGGCGGTTCTGGAAGGGGGCGGCTGGTGGAAAGGCGCTCGGGTCAGCCCTGTGACGGGAGCAGCGCCGTGATTTCGGCGCTGGTTGGGGCCCCGGCCATGAAGTCGAAATCCCCCGCCTTGAGCCGCCGCGCGGCCGTGACCAGCGCGCCCATGGCGTGGCGATACAGCACCCCGCCAAGCGAGACGCGCTTCACGCCGGCCGCTTCCAGCACCGAAAGCGGCACGGGGCCGGAGCGCGGGCCAAACACCACATTCACTGGCCGGGGCGAGACGGCGCGCACCACCGCCTCGATGCTCGCCATATCCGGCAGGCCGGGGGCGTAGAGCACATCGGCACCCGCTTCCGCGAAGGCGACCAAGCGGCGGATGGTGTCATCCAGGTCAGGGCGGCCATGCAGGAAGTTATCGGTCCGGGCGGTGAGCAATATGCGGCCCTTCGCGGCCTTTGCGGCGGCGGCGATGCGCGCCACGGCGTGGTCGAAATCATGGATGGGCCGAGAGGGGTCGGCGGTCGTGTCCTCGATCCCCAAGCCAGCCAGGCCGGCGGCGATGGAAGCCTCCACCGTGGCCACGCAATCCTCGGGCGTGGGGCCGAAGCCATCCTCCAGATCGCCATTCACCGGCAGGCCGGAAAGCCGCGCGATCATCGCCGCGTGCCCGATGGAGAGATCGCGCCCCAGCGCTGCGGCGGCATCGGGCAGGCCCAGCCCGAAGGCGAGGCCGGCCGAGGTGGAGGCCAGTGCGGCAAACCCCTCGCGCTTCAGCAGCAGGCTGGAGGCGCCATCCCAGGGGTTGGGCATGACGAAGATGCTGCGATGCAGGTCGCGGAAGGCTTCATAGGCGGCGGACATGGGCGCGATCCTCGCTGGCTTGGGCGAAGCAGTCTAACCGCCGCCGCCACGCAAAGGGTTCAGCGTTTTCCGAAGCGCAGCCCTGCACCGGGCCAGCACGCTGCTTGATCCCTGGGCAAGCCGGCGCCACACTCCGCAACGAGTTGGGGGGCGCAACCCTCCCTGCCAAAAGGGAGATGCCTTGCCCCCGCCCTCCATCCCCGGCGATGCGGCGCGTCTTGCGGCGTTCAACGTCGTCAGCGCCAGGAACCCCGTGGAGTTCGAGCGGCGGATGCGCGAGGGCACACCCTTCCCGGCCAATAGCCGGAGCTACAAGTACCGCCTGCTCGACCCCGTTCTGAACCGCACGCGCTTCGACCGCCCGATCCTGAGCCTGGCCATCCGCAGCACTCCTTCCATCGTGGCCTGCCATGGCGGCAGCCGCCTGCCCACGGAGGTGCTGCATGAGGGCGAGGACAGCGCCTTCATCGGCTTCACCACGGTGCTCGCGGGCGAGATGGCCGTGATCGAGGGGAATCTCAGCAAGCGGGGCAACGCCGATACGGGCCTCGTGTTTCGCCTGCGCCACCAGACGCGCATGCTGACCGATGAGGAGAGCACGCGGACGCATCTCTCCTTCAAGGTGACGGAGCTGGAGAGCGCGCTGGAGCACATGCTCGACGCGCGCCTGGGCGCCCCCCTCGAATTCGAGACGGAGATCGACTGGAGCCACGGGCTCGCCGCCAGCCTGAAATGGCAGCTGGCCTTCCTCATGCAGGAATTCGAAAGGCCGGACGGCGTGGTGGGCAATGCCGTGGCGCTCGCCTCCATGACCGATTTCCTCCTCACGCTGGCCTTGCGGGCGGCGCCCAATAATTACTCCGGGCAGCTGGCCCTTGGCCCGGCCGTGGCATTGCCGGCCTATATCCGCCGCGCCGAGGAGTTCATGCGCGCCCATTGCGCCACACCGCTGCGGATCGCCGAGGTGGCCGCCGCTGCGGGATGCAGCGTCCGCACGCTGAACGCCGTCTTCCAGCGCTTCCGGGGCCAGGTTCCGCTGGCCGCGCTGCAAGCCATCCGGCTGCAGAAGGTGCATGCCGAATTGAGCCATGGCGGCGAAGGCGAGAGCATCGGCGTGGTCGCGCGGCGCTACGGCTTCACCAATTCGTCGCGGTTCCATCAGGCCTTCCAGCGCCGCTTCGGTGAAACGGCGCTGGACGTGATCCGGCGCAGATCGCGGCTTTAGCCTTATCCGCGTTCCGTGCGGTGTCGTCGGCAAAGCGCGCGGCCATCAACCCCGGCCTTGCTGGCTCAGTTCGATCACATGGCCGGGGCGACCGAGGCGTGACATGCGATGGATGGGCGCAGGCCGTCTCACCACCAAGCCCAGCAGAACACTTCATCATATATTTTCAATGCAACCTATGCGAGAAAGAGGCGTGCCTTTGCGGAGCGAGAACAGCGTGGCTGTTCCTGACATGAGGATGACGCTGTGCGACCGTCGCTGCTTTCGGCCGATTCCGGGTGTCGGACCATGTTCAGTGTCGTGCGTGCAAGCGATCCGGCGGAGCTCGATAGCCGATCGCGCGTGAGTGACCGCCTTCCGGGTTCAAGCCGTGACTACCGCTACAAGCTGCGGGATCGCGCGCTTTGGCGCATGCGCTTCGACACGCCGATCCTCGCTGTTGCAATCCGCAGCGCCGGTTCGATTCTGGCCAGCCACGGCGAGAGTCGCTTCGAGACGGAAGTGTCGATGAAAGGCGGAGAAAGCGATGTCTTCGCTTTCTCCGCGCCGCTGCGGGGCAGCATGACATTGATCCACCGCGGTGTTCCCATAACGGCGAACTCGTCCGGCGGACTCGTCTGTCGTCTCGCCTCCGATACGCGTCTGGTGACCAGCGATGACAGCGTGCGCACCAACGTGTTCGTGAAGGTTGCGCAAGCAGAGGAGGCGCTCGAGCACATGCTCGACAGGCGGCTCACCGAGCCGCTGGCATTCAGCCCTTCCCTGGATTGGGGTCATGGGCTGGCGGCCAGCCTGAAGAGCCAGCTCGACTTCGTCCTGCAGGAGTTTGACCGGCCTGACGGCATCGCCACCAACGCCGTGGCACTCGCCTCGACAACTGACCTGATCCTCACGCTGATCCTGCGGGGCGCAAAACACAATCACACCCATCACCTCGATGCCGGGCCGAGCTGCGCCGTTCCGGCCTATGTTCATCGCGCGGAGGAATTCATGCGCGCGAACAGTGCCTCCCCCATTCGCGTCGCCGACATTGCCGCCGCGGCGGGATGCAGCGTCCGCACCTTGAACGCCGTGTTCCAGCGTTTTCGCGGCCAGGTGCCCCTGGCCGCGCTGCAGGCCATCCGCCTGGCACTGGTGCACACCGAATTGAGCCAGGGAGCGGATGGCCTTTGCATCGGCGCGGTCTCGCGGCGCTACGGCTTCACCAACGCATCGCGCTTCAACCTGGCATTCCAGCGTCGCCATGGCGAAACTCCGCGGGACGTCATCCGGCGCGCATCGCGATCCTAGAGTATGTTCCGTTCGGAAGGCCTGATATCACACGCTCTGGCCTCTTGTTTTTCGGACATCTTTCCCTGTTCCAAAGATTCCGTTTGAACGGGTGATGCTCTGGCTTCCTGGCGGGCGGCCTACCCAGCCGCGGATACCAGCGTGGCCACGCGTCACAGCAGCATCCCGAGCCCGGCCGCGAGCAGCATCGCGTTCATCAGCCGCGCGAAATTCCGGTCCGAGAGCACGCCATGCAACTGCAAGCCGCAGGCCGTGCCGAACAGCGCCGGCCCGGCCACCAGCAACAGCGTAGGGTCAAAGCCGGCCATTTGCCCGCGTGCCGGCGCCAGCCATTGCAGCAGCAGCAGGGCCGCGACCTGCATGACCAGGATATAGGGCTGCGTGATGCCCCAAAGCGCCACCCGCCCCATGCCAAGCCACCCGCACCAGGCGACGAGCGGCCCGGCCGGAAAGCCGGCCATGCCCCCGGTAATGCCGCCCGCGGCGCCGACCATCACCTGCGCCCAGCGCGATGGGTTGCCCGCCTGCACGGCATGCGGGCGCCACATCATCCACGCCGCATAGGCCACCAGCAGCGCACCCAGCGACATCACATGCGCGCGCCCCGTCGCTTCCAGCAGCAGCAGCAGCCCGAGCGGCAGCGTGGCCAGCCCGCCCGTCGCCACCACCAGCGCGCCGGGCCAGTCCATATCCCGCCAGCGGTTCAGCACGCAGAGCAGCTGGACCATGATGCTGGCGGTGATGATCATGCTCACCATCCGCAGCGGATCATCCACCAGGTGAATGAGCATCACGGCGCTGACCGGCGCAAAGGCGAAGCCCGCGACGGAGGAGATCATCGCCGCGACAAAAACGGCGAGCAGCGGCAGCGCCAGGGAGAGCTCCGGCGCCATCCATTGCACGGCCCCGGCATAGGCCAGTGCCGCCAGGCCCGCACAGGCAAGGGCGGGGATGGCCGCGTGCAGCGTGGTCAAGGCGCCATCGCCCACGCGCACCTCGCTCATCGTGCGGGGGCCAGCAGGCTGGTCGCGAAGAAGCCGGCCACCTGGGCTGCGGAAAGTGCGGCCAGGCCTGGATGATGCTCCGCGGCGATGCGGCCTGGGCCATGGGGTGCGGGCAGCATGCTGCGCCCCTCGCCGCCCAGGGCCGGGCGGTCCCAGGCATGGCCGGCACCGGCCAGGCTGCGCCATTGCAACCGCCGAGCCGTGGCACCCAGCCGCGTTTCCAACTCCCCGCAGAGCGCACTGGCGTGCCGCGCATCGGCCGCGCCATGCATGACCAGCACGGCCTCATTCGGCATGGCGGCCGGCGAGAGCGCGGCGCAGCCGGGATAAAGCAAGGCGCGCGCCCGCACCTGGCCTGGCCATTCCGCCACCTGCCGCGCCCCCGCCCCAAAGCCCAGCAGCCCCAGATGGCCGGCCAGGATGCGCGGATGCGCGGCCAAGGCCGCCAGCACGTCACCGAGGTGCATCTGCTCCGCCACGACGAGTTCCAGCACGGCGAGATCGGCGCCCAGAAGCTGGTCCACATACAAGGCCGCCCGGCCATCCGGCCCGAGCGCATCCTGCAGGATGACAATCGCCGGGGTGCGGCGATCCGGCGCGCCGGCCGGAAGCACCAGCGTGCCGACCGCACCGCCGGCTTCGAACAGCGCAACCTCCTCCAGCGGGTCCAGGGGTTCCTCGCGGGGCGAAGCCTGCGCCAGGGCGGGCGTGGCCAGCAGCAGGGTCAGGAGCATGGCGCGCAGCACCGCGCCGGATGATCCGGCGGGGGGCCATCCCGCCGCTCCGCCCCGATCCTGCCGCCCTGCGACCGAAGGCTCCGGCCCGCCAGCGCGTCGCGGCCCGGGCATGATGGCGGCACCTTGCGGGGCTGCGGGAGTTCGAGGCATCGCGCTCATGGGAACAGGCACCAAGGTTGCCTGACCGATCTACACGCCAGGCTGCGGCAGCTGAGGGCCAAGACGCCCGGGCAACAGCGTTTCCCGCCGGATCTGTCAGCCCCCTGCGGGATCTGTCCGGCCGGGCATTGCCGCAGACGCCGGAGGACCGGGGCTCAGCCCAGACGGACGCCCAGAGGGACCCCCAGACGGGCGCCCAGACAGGCGCAAAGACGGGGTGGGGGAGGGACGGCGGAGGCAAACACCAGCCGCCGGCAATCCCGCAGCCAGCGCAAGCGGCGGCCACGCCCGCTGTTTCCTTGACTTTTCAGGGAAATTCGGTATATTTTCCTAGGATGAAGCAGCGCATCCCCTTCACCGCCCTCTCAGACCGCCAATGGGACGCGCTGCGCCCCTATGCCGAGAAGGACCACCCCGCCGGCCGCCCCATGGCGGATCTCCGCCAGCGGATGAACGCCATTCTCTTCCTGATGTCCACCGATGCGCCCTGGCGTGAACTCCCGCCCGAATACGGCCCGGCCGGGACCGTGGCGCGGCATTACCGCCGCCTGACGCATGCGGGTCTCTGGGAAAACCTGCTCATCGCGCTGCATGATCTCGGCCCGCGCCACCCGCTTCAGCAATTGCGCCGGCTGATCTTCCGCGCGGTGCGGCGCGCCGCCAGCTTGCGCGGTTTGCGCATCATCGTGCTGGCGCGCCGATTGAAGCTTCTTGAGGCCCTGCCTGGGCCGGCCTGGATGGTGGCCGATCCGGATTTGTCCCAAAGCCTGGTGGCCTGGCAAATGCGTGAATACCAAAAGCCGGGGCGAAAAAACTTCGGCCGCTTCGTCCAGGAATGGGGCCGGACGCTCCGGAACCTGCTCACCCTGGCCGGCGGGCGGCCCAGCATGGCGCGTTCCGTCCGGCTCGCGCTCGCGTGAGCGCCTCAGTCGGCCTCTTCGGCATAGGGGTTTTCGGTACCGCGCAGCTGCAGGCGGATCGGCACGCCCGGCATGTCGAATTCCTCACGGAAGCCGTTGAACAGATAGCGCTGGTAATCCAGCGGCAGCTGCTCGGCCCGCGTGCCGAAGATGACGATGGTGGGCGGGCGCGCCTTCGGCATGGTGCAATAGCGCAGCTTCAGGCGCTTGCCGTCCACCAGCGGCAATTGGTGCCGCTCCAGCATGGTGGCGAACCAGCGGTTGAGCGCGCCGGTGCCGATGCGGCGATTCCAGCGCTCATGCGTGCGCCGCACCGCGGGCATCAGGTTTTCCACGCCAGCACCGGTGGCGGCCGAAATCGGCACAACCTCGACGCCGCGCAGCTGGTTCAGCGAGGTTTCAAGCGTGTCCGAGACGCGCTTGCGCGCCGCCGCGCGGTCCTCGATGGCGTCCCATTTGTTCAGCGCGATCACCACGGCGCGGCCTTCGCGCTCGGCGAGGCGCGCGATGCGGATATCCTGTTCCTCCAGGCCCAGTGCGGCATCGAGCACCAGGATCACCACCTCCGCCTCGCGCAGCGCCGAGATGGAGGAAGCGACGGACATCTCCTCCAGCCGGTGGTTGATGCGCGCGCGCTTGCGCATGCCGGCCGTGTCCACGATGCGGATCGGGCCGTGCTCATCCTGCCAGGCGCTGGCGATGGCGTCGCGCGTCAGGCCAGGCTCCGGCCCGGTGATCATGCGCTCCTCGCCCAGCAGCGTGTTCAGCAGGGTGGATTTTCCGGCATTGGGCCGGCCGAGGATGGCCAGGCGTAAGAGCTTGGCCTCGCCCTCGAAGGGTTCGGGCTCGGCTTCCGGCAGATGCTCGGCGATGGCCTGCATCAGGCCGGCGATGCCCTCATTATGCTCGGCCGAAACGGCGATGGGATCGCCCAGGCCGAGTTCATACGCCTCCATCGCGGCCTGGGCGCCACCGCGCCCCTCGGCCTTGTTGGCGACGAGGATCACGGGGCGCCGCGCGCGCCGCAGCCAATTGGCGAAGGCGCGGTCGGACGCCGTGATGCCGGATTTCGCATCCACGACAAATACGGCGACATCGGCCTGCTCCAGCGCGGCCTCGGAACTCGCGCGCATGCGGCCATACAGTGTCTCGGGGGCGGCTTCCTCCAGCCCGGCGGTGTCCACCAGCAACAGGTTGCGGCCGGCCATCATGGTCTCGGCCTCCTTGCGGTCGCGCGTCACACCGGGCGTGTCATCCACGATGGCGAGGCGCCGCCCGACGAGGCGATTGAAGAGCGAGGATTTGCCGACATTGGGACGGCCGAGAATGGCCACCACCGGCAGCGCCGAGGTGTCCCGGTGGCGATACTGGCTGCCGCGTTCGACCTCGCGTTCGCCCTTGCCCTCACTGGCCATGGGAAAGGGGCCAGAAAGGGCCCGAGCGGCTTGGAAAAACCATCATCCCACCCCACGCAAAGCGACCACGGAGCCGCCATCCGTCAAGAGATACACGCTGTTATTGACCACGACGGGCTGCAGGCTGCTGCCATCGGGGATGCGCAACCGGGTCAGGATATCACCATTCTCGGCATTCACTTCGAACAATTGCGCGTGGCTGCCGGTGATGAGCAGGCGCCCACCGGCCAGCACGGGCGGCCCCCAGGCGATCGGGTCACGCTGGCGCGCTTCATTGGCGAAGACGGGCAGTTGCGTGATCCAGCGGACCCGGCCTTCATCGCGCGTCATCGCCATCAGGGCGCTGCCGCGGGTCAGCGCGAACACCCAGTCCCCCGCCACGGAGGGAGTCTGCGTGCCACCCACCTCGCGCTCCCAGACCCGGCGGCCGGAGCGCAGGTCGAGCGAGGTGGCCGCACCGGCCATGCCGATGGCAAAGACGCGGCCGCGGTCAACCACGGGCAGTGCCGTGATGGCGCCGATATCGGCGATGGAAACGCCGCCGCGCGTGGTGCCCAGGCTCTCGCTCCATTGCACGCGGCCATCGGCGATGCGGAAGCAGACGATCTCACCGGAGGGGAAGCCGCCCACGGCGACATCCCCCTCCACCGCCGGGCTCGGCAAGCCGAGCGGCAGGGCCTGCACCGGTGTGGCGCGGAAGGTCCAGACCCGCGCGCCATCCTCGGCCGAGAGGCCGATCAGCTGGTTTTCGATGGTGGGCACCATCACCCGGTTGCCAGCGACGGCGATGCCGCCGCGGGCCGGGGCGGGCAGCGGGGCGCGCCAGCGGATTTCGCCCGTCGCGGGGTCCAGCGCCATGATCTCGGCGAGGCCGGTGGCGCAGAACAGCGTGTCATTCGCATAGGCCAGGGCGCCGCCGACCGCGCCGTCACGGTCCCGCCGGGGGCGCGTATCGGTCTGCCAGCGGCGGTTGCCGCGCGCCACATCCAGCGCCGTGACCCAGCCGAAGGCATCCACCGCGAAGACGGTATCGCCCACCACGCGGGGGGCGGCGGTCAGGCGCTGGCGATAGCCGGTGCCCGAGCCGATGGAGGTGCGCCAGACCTCGCCGATCGGGCTTGGCAGGGAAAGATGGCCCGGCGCATGCCCGGCATTGCCGCCGGCCGTGGGCCATTCGGTGTTGAGCGCGGGGGCGGGCAGCGCGAAGGGGCGGTTCGCCGCCGAGGCATCGGGCGTGATGCCGCGCTCGGCCGCCATGACCGGCACGCGATCCCCCGTCAGCGGCACCTTGCTCTGGCCGAGCGCGCTGTCGAACCAGTCCCGCAGCGTGTCGCAGCCGGTCAGCAGGGTGGCGCTGCCCAGCAGCGCCATGCGGCGGCCGATCCGGGCTGGTTTCTGATGTTCCATCTAGCTTCCCAATCCTTGCAGCAGCCGGCCCGCGCGGTCGCGCAGGGCCTGCGGTGTGGCCGCATCGGCCATGATGGCCTGCAACGCGCGGCGGGCCTGATCGGCGTCACCGCGCTTGAGGGCGGCCAATGCCTGCACCTCCTGCGCGGAGGCGCGCCAGGGCGCGCCCGGAGCGGCGAGTGGGCCCATCCGCGCCTCGATCATCGCGGCGTCGCCCTGGTCCAGCGCATGCAGGCCCCAGAGCACGGTCGCGAGATCGCGGTAGAGCTGGTCCGTCTCCTGGTCGCGTGCCAGGGCTTCCCAGGCGGCCAGGGCCGCGTCCAGCTGGCCGGTCTCGGCCAGAAGTGCGGCGGCGCGCAGCCGCGCGAGGGTGCGGTAGCCGGCCGGCGCCCCCTGCGCGATCCCGGCGAAGCGCTCGGCCGAGGCGCGCAGGTCAGCGCCCTCCGCCGCGGCATCGCGGGAGGCGGCGAGGAAGCTTTGCGAGGCCTGGCCGGCCTGGCGGCCTTCATACCAGCGCCAGCCCTCCCAGCCGCCCACGCCGGCAATCGCCAGCAGCAGGACCCCGGTGGCCAGGCCGCCATAGCGCTGGGCGAGCTTCTTCGCGCGCTCGGCGCGAAGCTCCTCATCCACTTCGTCAATCAAATCCGGCAAGATCGGGGGCCTTCAGCGTTCAGGGAGCAGCGGTATAGAGCATCATCCGCCGCGGTGAAATCACCGGGGCCGCGAATCGTTCTGGCGGCACGGCGCCGGCCCGGCATTGGCATGGTGTTAAGCAGGCCGGGTGTTGGATGCGGCCATGCGCCCCCTCCTCTCTTTCCCCATCCTGGCTTTCCCCACCCTGCTGGCCCTGCCCGGTTGCGATGCGACGAGCCTCGCGGTGGGGGCGGCCGTGAATGTCGCCTCCGTCACCCTGGTGGGGCGCAGCGTGCCGGATATCGTTGTCTCCGGGCTGAGCGGGCGGGATTGCTCGATCGTGCGGCTGGATCGCCGACTGTCCTATTGCGGGCCGAGCGAGGCGCCCCCGGCGGCGCCGCCCTATTGCACGCGCAGCCTGGGCCAGGTGGATTGCTGGGTGACCCGGCCCGCCAGCATCCCCATGCAGCGCGGCGTGGTGGATGGACCCACCAGCCTGAACGCGGCCCAGGAGGCGGATCGCACCGCGTGGTGGCCCGGATTGCCGCGGGATCTGCTGCGGATCGAACCGCTGGTGGAGCCGTAGGGCTGCGGCGTTCCTGTAGCGCGACCCGCGACGGGCAGCACCCGTCGCCGGGGGGCGAGATTCCGCGCCATGTATTGATGATCGGCAGGCCTGCATCATGCATCCTTCGGGAAGCCGGGCTTGCCGGAGGCAGGCTCCGGGCCGCGGCCCTGCCCGCCGGCCCCGCCCGGCGCGGCCAAAGCCGTGCGGGCGCCGCATCAGCCCTCCAGAAAACGCCGGATCCATTGCGCGACGCGGGCGCAATCATGGGGCCGCGCGAGCGAGGCGATGGCCGGGCCGGCCAGCGGGCCGAACCTGTCGCGCCGGGATTGCAGCAGGGCGACCCCGAATTCCGGCGTGAATTCGGGGTGGCACTGAAAGGAAACGGCGTCGCCATAATCCAGCCCGGCCAGGGGGGTGAATTCATTGGCGATCGTGACCCGCGCGCCGGCGGGCGCCTCCACCACCTGATCCTGGTGGGAGGCGGGCACATGCACCGCCGCCCGATCCTCCATCCAGGCTGCGGGCTGCCGCACGTCGTAGCGGTGCAGCCCGATGCCCCAGCCCTTGGGCGATTTCACGACGCGGCCGCCCCAAGCCTGCGCCATGGCCTGGTGGCCAAAGCAGATGCCCACCAGCTTCGTGCGGCCGCGCGCCTGCCGCAGGAATGCCATCAGCGGCGCGATCCAGGGCAGGTCGTCATAGACCCCGGCGGGCGAGCCGGTGAGCAGCCAGGCCTCGCAATCGGTGGGGCTGTGCGGCAGATCGCCGGCGGTGACGTCATGCAGCACGGTGTCCCGGGCCGGGGGCAGCAGGCGCTGGACCATCGCGCCGTAGCGGCCATGCTCGGCCTCCAGCTCCTCGGGGACCGCGCCGCATTGCAGGATGCCGATCTTCATGGGGGCGCGGGCCGGCCGGGGCCGCTCCTACCGGAACGCCACGGGCCGCCCGATCGGGCCGCCCAGCACCTCATCCTCGCGCATGGCGACATGGCCGCGAATGATGGTGCCCACCGGCCAGCCCTGGCAGCGATGGCCGTCAAACGGCGTCCAGCCGCAGGGGCTGGCGATCCAGTCATTGGTGATCTCGCGGGACTTCGCCATGTCCACGAGCGTGAAGTCGGCGTCATAGCCCACGGCCAGCCGGCCCTTGTTCACCGCGCCATAGATGCGCGCGGGGCCCGCGCACATGAGGTCCACCAGGCGCATCAGGCTGAGGCGACCGGCACTCACATGGTCCAGCATGACGGGCACGATGGTCTGCACGCCGGTCAGGCCGGCGGCGGTGTCGGGCCAGGGGCGTTCCTTGGCGGCGCGGGAATGCGGCGCGTGGTCGCTGCCCACCACATCCACCGTGCCGTTGCGCACCGCGGCCCAGGCAGCCTCCAGGTGGCGCTGGTCGCGGATGGGCGGGTTCATCACGGCATAGCCACCCAGGCGGCCATAGGCCTCATCCGTCTGGGTCAGGTGGTTCATCAGCACCTCGACCGAGCAGATATCCTTGTAGTCGGCCAGGTAGGCGAGTTCCTCGGCCGTGCTGACATGCAGGATATGCGCGGGGCGCCCGGTCTTGCGGGCGATGGCCATGAGGCGCCGCGTACCCAGCATGGCGCATTCCACATCGCGCCACTCCATGTGGTTCCGGTGCGGCATGCCCGAGCTGTAGTTCGGCTTGCGCGCCTGCAGCCGATACTCATCCTCCGAATGGTAGCAGATGCGGCGGCGGCCGGAGCGCATGACGGCCTCCAGGCTGGCATCATCCTCGATCAGCAGATCACCCGTGGAGGAGCCGGCGAAGACCTTCACCGCGCAGACATTCTCCTCGACTTCCAGGTCGGCGAGGTCGGGGATGTTCTTCTTGGAGGCGCCGACATACAGGCCGACATCACAATAGGCGTTCTCGCTCACATAGGCGCGCTTCCAGGCGAGTTGCGCGGAATCCGTGATGGAGGGTGCGGTGTTGGGCATGTCGAACACGGCGGCGAGGCCGCCCAGGATAGCGGCCCTGGTGCCGGTCGCGATGGTCTCCACCGCGGGGTCGCCGGGCTCGCGCAGATGCACATGGGCGTCAATCAGGCCCGGCAGCACATGCAGGTGGCGGCAATCCACCTCCTGCGTCGCCTCGGCGCCGCGCAGGCTGCCCATGGCGGCGATTCGGCCATCCCGCACGCCGATATCCAGCGGCTCGATGCCCCAGGGCAGCACGGCCTGGCCGCCGCGCAGGATGAGATCGAAATGGGGCATGGAAGTCTCCGGAGGAACGAAGCGCGCAATCTGACGCGTCAGGCCGCCGATGCAAGACGGCGGAGCCCTGGAGGCGAAAATCGCTTGACAGAAAAACCCATAAGGATATGTTGATGACGTGTTGGTCCGGCGCGAGCCGGTGAAAAGGGAATGCCGTGCGGCCCCAGCTGGAACTCCAGCCGGCCAAGTCGGCAGCTGACCCCGCAACTGTCAGCGGTGAGCTGGCGCTTCACCCTCTCCTGACGAGGGGCCCCTTACTGGGGAACGTCACTGGGGTTCGCCCTGGGAAGACGGAAGTGCCGGTGACGACCCGTGAGCCAGGAGACCTGCCAGCACGATCGAAACCCAACCACCGGGGCGGGGTGCCCCTGGCAAGGAGAACCTGACCATGCGCCATTCCCGCGCCCCATTGCACGCCACCCGCCTCTCCTGGCCCCGAATGCGAAGAACATCAGGCCCCGGCCAGACCGGGCCCTGACCCCCATGCCAGCCACCCCCTGGCCCACCGAGACCGGCCCCGCTTCGCCCTGCGTGCAGATTTGCGCGCTGGATGCGGGCGGCATCTGCCTCGGCTGTGGTCGGAGCCTCGACGAGATCGCCCGCTGGTCCACGGCTTCGGCCGCGACGCAGCGCGCCATCCTGGTCAGGGCGCGGGAGCGGCTGGCGCTTCGCACATCAGCCGATCAACAGGGGCGGTAGGGTCAAGGGCCCGCACAGCCGGACCACGCAGAACGGGTTTCGGAATCTGGCCGCCCCGCCAGGAGAATATGCATGTCCGCCTTCAATCTCGGTTTCCCCCGCATGGGTGTGCGGCGGGAGCTCAAGACCGCGCTCGAATCCCATTGGTCCGGCCAGTCGGATGACGCAGCCCTGCTGCGCAGCGCCGCCGATCTGCGGGCCCGCCACTGGGCCCTGCAGTCACTGGCCGGCATTGCCATGCCGCCCAGCAATGATTTCTCGCTCTATGACCATGTGCTGGATCATGCCTGCGCCTTCGGGGTGATCCCGCCAGGCTATGGCTGGCGGCCGGGCGAGCGGGTCTCGCTCGCCACACGCTTCGCCCTGGCAAGGGGTGGCAGGGGCACGGCGGGTGAGGCCGCCGCCGGCATCGCGCGCGGGACGCCCGCGCTGGAAATGACCAAGTGGTTCGATACGAACTACCATTACCTGGTGCCCGTCTTTCAGCCAGGCCAGGAATTCACGGCCACGGGCTTTCCGGCGGTCGAGGCGTTCGAGGAAGCCCTGGCGCTGGGCCAGGTGACGCGGCCCGTGCTGCTTGGTCCTGTGTCCTTTCTCCTCTTGGGCAAGATGGCGGGCGGTGGCGATGCGCTCGACCTTCTGCCGGGTTTGCTGCCGCTCTATGCGGAGACCCTGCGCCGGCTGGAGGCCGCCGGCGCGCGCCATGTGCAGATGGATGAGCCATGTCTCGCGCTCGACCTTCCGCACGCGGCGCGCGCGGCGCTGTGCCACGCCTACACGGCCCTGGCGGCGGTGACGCCCAGGCTTTCCATCATCCTCGCCAGCTATTTCGGCGATTTGCGGGAGAACCTCGAAACCGCGCTGACCCTGCCCGTGGCCGGCCTGCATCTTGATCTGGTGCGCGCACCCCAGATGCTGGACGTGGCGCTGCGCCACGCGCCGCCGCGCATGATCCTCTCGCTCGGCGTGGTGGATGGTCGCAATGTCTGGGCGACCGACCTCTCCCGCGCCTTCCTGAAGCTGCGCGGCGCGGCGGCCGCACGGCGCTTCGAGTTGCTGCAGGTGGCGCCCTCCTGCTCGCTGCTCCATAGCCCCGTGGATCTCGCGCCAGAGACGGGCCTCGATCCGGAATTGCGCGGCTGGATGGCCTTCGCCCGGCAGAAGCTGGAGGAGGTGGCGATCCTCGCGCGGGGCCTGACCGAGGGCCGGGGTGCCATCGCGGCGGAATTGCTGGCGAGCGATGCCCGCCAGGAAGCACGACGCGCCTCGCCGCGTCTGCATGATCCGGCAGTGGCGGCACGCCTGGCCGCTGGCCGGCCCGAGGATGCCGTGCGCGTGCCCTTCACGCGGCGGCGCGTGGCGCAGCAGGCGCGGCTCAATCTCCCGGCCTTCCCGACCACCACCATCGGCAGCTTCCCGCAGACGGCCGAAATCCGCGCGGCCCGGGCGGCGCATAAGCGCGGCACGCTGGATGCGGCAGGGTATGACGCCTTCCTGGCCGGCCAGATGGAAGCGGCGGTGCGCTGGCAGGAGGAGATCGGCATGGATGTCCTCGTCCATGGCGAATTCGAGCGCAACGACATGGTCGAGCATTTCGCCGATTTCCTGGAGGGCTTCGCCGTCACGAAGAATGGCTGGGTGCAGAGCTATGGTTCGCGCTGCGTGAAGCCGCCCGTCATCTTCGGCGATGTCTCCCGCCCCGCGGCCATGACGGTGGAATGGGCGCGGCGTGCCCAGGCCCTCACCACGCGGCCGATGAAGGGCATGCTGACCGGCCCCGTCACCATGATGCAATGGGCTTTCGTGCGGGACGACATCCCGCGCGATGCGGTGCGCCGGCAACTCGCCTACGCCATCCGTGACGAGGTGATGGATCTGGAAGCGGCCGGCATCCCCATCGTGCAGATTGACGAGCCCGCCTTCCGCGAAGGGCTGCCGCTGCGGCGCGATGAATGGGATGCCTATCTGACGGACGCGGTCACCTGCTTTCGCATCTCGGCGAGTGGCGTGCGCGAGGCGACGCAGATACACACCCACATGTGCTACTCCGAATTCAACGACATCATGGACCGCATCGCCGAGATGGATGCGGATGTGATCTCGATCGAGACGGCGCGCAGCCGGATGGAGTTGCTCGAAGCCTTCGTGGATTTCCGCTACCCGAATGAGATCGGCCCGGGCGTCTATGACATCCATGCCCCTGCCCTGCCCGAGGCCGCGGAGATGGAACGGCTGCTGCGCGTCGCGGCGCAGCGCCTGCCGGCGGATCAGATCTGGGTGAACCCCGATTGCGGACTGAAGACCCGCAAATGGGAAGAGGTGCGCCCGGCCCTGATCCGCATGGTGGAGGCGGCCCGCAGCCTGCGCGGGTAGGCTGCGCGCGGCGGGTGGTTCAGCCCGCCCGCCGCGCCACGCCTGAACTGCGCAACGCCGCTTCCACGCCGGGACGAATCTGCTGGATCAGCGCCAGCGTCTCCGCCGCGTCATGCACGCGGGTTGCGATGCTGGCGGTGTTCTGGCGCATCTGCACCTCGGGGTCGCGCGCGGCGGCGAGCAGGGCGCCGGCCAGCCTCTCCCGGATCGCGGGCGGCAGCCCGGCCGGCCCGGCCCAGATGATGGGCTGGCGCGTGGCGGTCTCGAAGCCCTGTTCGATCAGCGTCGGCACCTCGGGGAATTCCGGCCAGCGATCCACGCTGGCGCTGGCCAGCATGCGCAGATTGCCGGCGCGCACCAGGCCGATCATCTCGGGCGTGCCGGTGTAAGTATCGATATGCCCGCCCGCCACCTGGGTCGCGGCATCGGTGATGCTGCCGAACTGGATGTAGTTCATCTCGAAACGCGCGAGGCGCTGGAACTCGAACATCGCAACGGCCGAGCCCGGATTGGTGCTGGCGAAGGTGACCGGCCGCCGCCGCGCCTCGGCCACGAAATCCGCCAGGCTGCGCACCTGCGGCATGGAGGGGCCGACCGGAAAGCCGATGCGCAATTCCGAGGTGGTGCCCAGGAAATCGAAGCTCTCGAAGGGCCGGTAGGGGATGTCCATCGTCAGTGGCGCCACCACCAGCGCGGAGAGACCCACAAGCCCGAATGTGTAGCCATCCGGCCGGGATTGCGCGATGCGCGCCGGCCCCAGCGTGCCGCCGGCACCGGGCGTGTTGCGGACGATGACACTCACCCCCAGCGCGCGTTCCATGTGTGCCGCGATGGAGCGCGCCACGACATCCGTGCCGCCGCCCGGGCCGAAGCCGGTGACCAGGCTGATCTCGCGGCTCGGCCAGGCCGGCTGAGCGTGTGCGTGGAGGCTGGGAATCGCAAGGCTGGCGCCCGCGATGAGGCTGCGGCGATGCATGGCATGTCTCCCCCCGGTCACGGCCCTGCGATGGGGCGGTGATCCATGACCGGAGCCTGTTCGGCCGTGGCCCATGCTGTCAAACAATTCCGCAACACCGGGGGTGACGCCATGGCGCCGCGGCCGCATATCCAGGCGGTGACACACGCCCTGATCGTCGAGAACCTCGTGAAATCCTATGCGCCCGGCCGCGCCAATGCGGTGGATGGGCTGAGTTTCCGCATGGCGCGGGGGGCCACCATCGGCCTGCTGGGCGGCAATGGCGCGGGCAAGACGACGACCATCGCCATGCTGCTCGGCCTGCTGGTGCCAAGCTCCGGGCGGATCACGGCGCTGGGACATGACATGGCGACGGACCGCTTCGCCGCCCTGGCGCGGATGAATTTCTCCTCGCCCTATATCTCCCTGCCGCACAAGCTTTCCGTGCGCGAGAATCTGACGGTCTACGGACATCTCTACAATGTCGCGGACCTCCGCCGCCGCATCGCGCTGCTGGCCGAGGAACTGCAACTCACCGACTTCCTGGACCGCGCGGCCGGCGAGCTTTCCGCCGGGCAAAAGACGCGCGTGGCGCTGGCCAAGGCGCTGATCAACACGCCCGAACTCCTGCTGCTCGACGAACCCACCGCGAGCCTCGACCCGGATACGGGGGATTGGGTGCGCAGCAGCATCGAGCGCTACCGCGAGGCGAATGGCTGCGCCATCCTGCTGGCCAGCCACAACATGGCCGAGGTGGAGCGACTCTGCGGGCATGTCATCATGCTCAAGCGCGGCCAGGTGGTGGATGAGGGCAGCCCCGAGGCCCTCATCGCGCGCTTCGGGCGTGAGGATCTGGAGCAGGTGTTTCTCGACATAGCGCGCGGCACCCGCGTGGGAGAGGGGGCATGACCCCGTCCGATCGCGAAGCGAAGCGGAGCGTGAATCGGCCGGACGCATCTCCCGATCGCGAAGCGAAGCGGAACGTGAATCGGCCGGACACACCTCCCAATCGCGAAGCGCAGCGGAGCGTGAATCGGCCGGGCATCACCCCTTCCCTTCGGCGCGTCTGGGGCCTGGTCTATCGCCATCTCGCGCTGTACCGTCGCTCACCGCCGCGCCTGATCGAGCTCATGTACTGGCCGATCCTGCAGATGATCGTCTGGGGCTTCATGACCAGCTATCTGGCCGGCTTGCAGAACAACGTCGCCAGTGCGGCTGCCGGCGTGCTGCTGGGCGGCGTGCTGCTCTGGGAGGCGACGCTGCGCAGCCAGATGGGCTTCTCGATCTCCTTCCTGGAGGAGATCTGGTCCCGCAACCTCGGCCACATCTTCGTCTCGCCGCTGCGGCCGGGGGAATTGGTGGCGGGGCTGATGGTGATGTCCGTGCTGCGCACCATCGTGGGCGTGGTGCCGGCCATCCTGCTGGCCTGGCTGCTCTACGCCTTCAACATCTTCAACATGGGCCCGGCGATGGTGTTTTTCTTCGCCGCCCTCATCCTGATGGGCTGGGCGGTGGCCTTGGGCTGCACCTCGCTCATCCTGCGCTATGGCGCGGGGGCGGAGAGCCTCGCCTGGTCCGTGCTCTTTGGCATCGCGCCCTTCGCCGCCGTGTTCTATCCCGTCAGCGTGCTGCCCGGCTGGCTGCAGCCCGTGGCCCTGGCGCTGCCGGCGGCGCATGTCTTCGAGGGCATGCGCGCGGCGCTGATGGAAGGCCGCGTGGCCTGGGGCCATCTGCTGGCGGCCTATGCGCTGAACGCCGCCTGGCTCGCGGCCATGGCGTGGCTGTTCATGCGGCAATTCCAGTCGGCGCGCATCCGCGGCGCGCTCCTGAATATCGGCGAGTAGTCAGCCCAGGAAGCTGAACACATCGCCCTCGGGCCGCCGCCCCTCGACATGGCGGCGGTGCCAGATCGCATAGAACAACAGATGCCAGGCGGCGGCACCCGCCTTCTTCTCGCCCGCGCGGCGGAATACCTGCTCCACCCGGCCGGGCTTGCACAGCTCCGCGACGCCGGTCTGCCGCGCCACCAGCGGCCCCAGCACATCGGCGCGGCGTTCGATCCAGGCGCCGATGGGCACGGTGAAGCCCTGCTTGGGGCGAAAGGGCTCGCTGGCCGGAAAGTGGCGGGAGAGCCATTCCCGCAGCAGGTATTTGCCCTGGTTGTCACGCACCTTCAGCGCATCGGGCAGGCGGAAGGCCGCGTCCGTGATGCCGGAATCGAGGAAGGGCGTGCGGCCTTCCACCCCATGCGCCATCAGGCAGCGATCCAGCTTGGTCAGCAGGTCATTGGGCAGCCAGTCGGCGACATCGAGCGCCTGGGCGCTTTGCAGGCGGGTGCGGCCGCCCTGCGCCGCCTCGCCTTCGGCGGCGGCGATGCCGTCCCGCCAGAAGCGCGGCTCGTTGCGCAGCACATCCAGCCGGTCGAAGGTGCCGCGTGCGCGCATGGCGCGGCCCCAGCGCCACCAGGGGCGCATGGCGGCGCGGTAGCGTCCGTAGCCGCCGAAAATCTCGTCGCCCCCCTCGCCCGAGAGCACCACCTTCACCTCCTCGCGCGCGCGGCGGGCCAGGAACCAGGTGGGGATGATGGCGTAGTCCGCCGCCGGGTCATCCATGCAGCCGACGATCTCGGGTAAATGGCGCCAGACCATCGCCTCATCCACCAGCACCTCGACGTGCTCGGCCCCCGCGGCTTCGGCGGCGCGTCGGGCGGCAGCGCGCTCATCGGCCGCGCCCTGGATGTCGAAGCCGGCGGTAAAGGCCTTCACTGGCCGGTCATTCAGCCGCGCCATCATGGCGAGGATGGCGGCCGAATCCGTGCCGCCCGAGAGGAACAGCCCATAGGGCACGTCACTGCGCTGGTGCAGCAGCACGCTTTCCTCCAGCGCGGCATCGAGCCGCGCGAGGGCGGCTTCCTCGGAGATGGTCTCCGGCGGCCCTTCGGGGAGCGCCATGCGGCGATGCCGCTCGACGATCTTGCCATCGGCGATGCTCAGGCTCTCGCCCGGCAGCAGGCGGCGGATGCCCTGGAAGATGGTCTCGGCGCCGGTGGTGAATTGCAGTTGCAGCAATTCATCCCGCGCCTCGGGCCGGATGCGGGGTGCCGCGAAGCCGCCCGCGATCAGCGCCTGCGGTTCCGAGGCGAAGGCGATGCCGAGTTCGGATTCGGCGATGTAGAGCGGCTTGATGCCGAAGGGGTCCCGCGCCAGGACCAGCCGCCGCGCCGGGCGGTCATGCAGGGCGATGGCATACATGCCGCGCAGCGCGTCCACGAAGCCCAGGCCATCGCGCCGGTACAGGTGCAGGGGGGGCTCGCAATCGGATTGCGTGGCGCAGAGCATCTGATTGGCTTCGCGCAATTCGCGGTAATTGTAGATTTCCCCATTGGCCACCAGCGCCGCGCCGCCGGCAAAGAGCGGCTGGTCCCCGGTGACGAGGTCAATGATGGAAAGCCGCGTATGGGCCAGCGCCACGCCGCCGGCCACATGCTGCCCCGCGCCATCCGGCCCGCGATGCGCGAGGGCCGCGACCATCGCATCCAGGGCACCCTCGGGCGGGATCGCGCCGGGGCGCAGGGCGAGGCCAGCCAAGCCGCACATTCAGGACATCCTCATCGCTGCACCTTGTGCAGGAATTCCCGCCACTGCGCGAGGACCGGCGCCTCGGCGAAGTGCGTTTCGAATTCGGCGCGGCCGGCGGCGGCCAGGCGCGCGGCGCGCGGGGGCTCCGCCAGCAGGGCGCGGATGGCGGCAGCCAGGGACTCGGGCGCTTCCAGCGGCACCAGCAGGCCGGTCTCGTTCTCGCGGATCAGGGCGCTGGGCCCGTGGGCGGCGGCGGCGATCACGGGGCGCCCGGCCGACCATGCCTCCAGCACCACATTGCCCAGCGGCTCGTGGCGGGAGGGGCAGATGAACACGTCGCATGCCGCGAGCAGGGCGCCGGCATCCTGCCGCCAGCCCAGCAGATGCAGGCGGGGCGCCACGCCGCATTCGCGCGCCAGCCGTTCCAGCGCCGCGCGCTCCGGCCCCTCGCCCGCGATGCTGAGCTCGGCCTCGGGGATCAGCGCCAGGGCGCGGATCAGCGTGTCGAAGCCCTTATTGGCGTGCAGTCGGCCCATGGCCAGCAGGCGCTGTTGGCCCGGCAGGGTGGCGGGGGCGATGCCGGCGAAATCGGCGGCGAAATTCGGCAGGAGATGAACGCGTTCCTCCGGCCAGCCCTGGGCGATGATCCAGCGCCGCAGGTCCAGCGTATTGCCGACCAGATGATCGCAATGCCGGTAGTATTTGAGGTCGTAATACCCGCCCAGGCGGCCCACCAGCGTCCAGTCGCCGCGCGGGGTCATGCCGGCGGCGCGGTTCATCCAGGCCATGGCCACGCGGGGCCGCCAGTCCTGCAGCATGCGGCCCAGCCGCAGCGGGGTCAGCAGATCCAGCGCGCCGCCGAAGCGCAGCTGCACGGGGGCCGCCTCGGCCAGCCGCGCCGCGCGCGCCGGCTCACGCCGGATGATGGGCAGCACCTCCTCGCCCGCCTGGTGCAGTGCCAGGGTGATGCGCTCATAGAAGGCCTCCGCCCCGCCCAGGGGCGCGCCGGCCATGATATTGGCCAGGCGGATCACGCCAGCGCCTCGAAGGCCTGCGCGATATCGGTCCAGTTCGGGCCAGGGCCCCGCGCCAGGGCGGCACGGTGCAGCCGCAGCCAGAGCGCGTCATCGCCCAGCACGGCCTGGGCCGCCGCGATGAATTCCGCCTCGCTGCGCGCCACCATCCCGGTCAGCCCTTCCTCGATCCGCTCGGCCACCGCCCCGCGATCCATGACGACGCAAGGTAGCCCCACCGCCTGGGCTTCGGCCAGCGCGAGGCAGAAGGTCTCGCCCGGATCACCCGGATAGAGCATGCAGCGCGCCTGGCCGAGCCGCGCCTGCAGCTCAGGCCGTGGCAGGGGCGCGAACAGCCTGACGCCGGGCGTCGCCTCGGCCCGCGCGAGGATGGGCGCCGCGCGCTGCGCGAGGCGCGGATCCCCGCCATAGGTCGCGGCCCCGGAATAGGCATGCAGCTCGCCCCGGCCGATCCGGGGCCAGAGGCCGGCCAGCTCATCCAGCCCCCGCAGCGGGTTGGAGGTGAAGACGGCGATGGGCGGCGGCGGCGCGCGCTCGGCCGGCGGGACGTCGAAGGGCGGCGCCACGGCCAGCGGGATCTGCGCCCTTGGGCCGGGCAGCCAGCCCGGTACCGTCGCCGCGTGATAGCGCCCCAGCGTGACGATGACGGGGCGCGCCCGCAGGATCGGCCAGGCATGGCGCGGCTTGCGCAGATAGCCGGCGGGATTGTGCAGCCAGAGCACCCGCCGCCCGCGCGGCAATGCGCCGAACAGGCGCGGGACACGGGCCGCGATGACCAGGTCGGCCGTGGCGGGCAGCCGGGCGCGCTCCCCCTCGAAATGCAGGATCACCTCATGGCCGCGCCGCTGGAAGGATTGCGCCAGCAAGGCCACCGCCGTCTCGACCCCGCCGAGCGGCCGGAGGCCGATGGCGCTGGCCTCGATGCGGGGGCCTTCATTGGCCAGCACGATCCTCACGGGCGGCGTTTCAAGAGCGGTGTCGCTCCGGCTCCAGCCGCGCCTTGAGGTGGGAGAGCAGCGGGAACAGCCCGGCGCATAGCGCGATCAGCAGCCCCCAGCCGCCCTCCTTGTAGCCCTTGCGCGCCACGTAGCATTTGAAAGTCCGGGACACGAAGCGCCGGACATTGTTGCCGAGCGTGCCGATATCGCCCTGGTCCAGCAGATCCGCGGCCTTGGCGCTGCTGTAGCGGTCCAGGCGGCGCAGCATGTCCGAGATGTCGCGATCCACCTCATGGCGGATGCCATGCGCGGTCAGGCGCTCGCCCTCAAGCGCCATGCCATGGGGGGCCGTCCAGTCCAGGCCGGGATGCACGCGCTGCGCCCGCCAGTGCTTGGCGCCACGCCGGAACAGGATGGGCTTGAGGGTGGTGCCGAAGCTGCCGCCCCAGCCATACAGGATCAGGCGCTCACCCACATAATTGTCGATGCGCACGCGGTGGAACGCCGCGGCGCTGCGGGCGATCAGCGCACGGATCTCGGCGCCGAGTTCGGGCGGCACACGCTCATCGGCGTCCACCTCCAGGATCCAGTCGCCGGTGCAGGCGGCGATGCCGGCATTGCGGCGTTCCCCCTCAAGCGCCCAGGCGCCCTCCAGCAGCACGGCCCCCGCCGCCCGCGCGATCCCGGCACTGGCATCGCCGCTGCGGTCCAGCACCACCACCACCTCATCCGCGAAGCCGAGCGTGGCGAGGCAGGCGGGCAGCCGCGCCGCCTCGTTGCGCGCGACGACCAGGGCGGAGAGCCTCACGCCGGCACCCGGGCCAGGACGCGCTGTGCGGCCTCGATCACGGCTTCCACAGCGAGGCGCTGCATGGGCGACTGCGCCGCCGGCCCCCGCGCCAGCACGGCCATCGCGCGGTCCCCGATGGGGGCGTATTCGCTGGCCGGCGTGGGCCCGAACAGCCCAAGGGTGGGGGCGCCGGTCGCCGCCGAGAGATGCATCAGCCCGGAATCATTGCCGACGAACAGCCCGCCCCGCGCCAGCACCGCCGCCACCTCGGGCAGGGACAGCCGGCCGACGAGGTCCACCGCATCCGGCAATGCGGCCAGCACCGGGGCGGCCATGGCGCGCTCCGTCTCGCCGGGGCCGCCCAGGATGGCGATGCGTGCGCCGGGCAGCAGCCCGGCACTGCCGGTCAGCTTCTGCGCGAGCGCGATGAAGCGCTCGGCCGGCCACATCTTGACCCGCCAATTCGCCGTGGGGGCCAGGATCAGCCAGGGGCCGCCGGGCAGCAGCGCCTCGGCCTGGCTGGCCTCCGCCGCGCCGAACCAGGCGACGGGGCGCGGCGCGGGCGTCACACCCAGCACCTCGGCGATGTGCAGCGAACGGTGGCCGGAGCGCCGGCCGCCCTTCATCACCGCCCGGCGCCGCGCCAGCAGCAGCCAGGCGATGGCCGAGCCGCGCAGGTCCACCACCAGATCCCAGCGGGTGAACGCCACCTGCCACCAAAGCGCCAGCCAATGCAGCGACCAACGCCGCTTGGTGACGGGAATGATGCGCGCGAGGCCGGGCATGCGCGCGAAAACGCCCTCGGCCACGGTGCCGCAGACGATGGTGATCCGCGCCTCGGGCTGTTCCCGCAGCAGATGGTCGAGCAGACCCGTGGAGAGCACGGCATCGCCAATGCGGGTGGAGGTGATGAACAGGATGCGCACGCCAAGCCTTTTAGCAGACACAGCCCTCTAGCAGAATCGGCGCGGCTTGAACCCCCTGGATGAAACCGCCACATGGTGGTGATGCCCATTGCAACACTCGCCGAGCGCGCCGTCCTGGAAGTGACGGGTGAGGACCGCCTCGCCTTCCTGCAGGGGCTGGTTTCCAATGACGTGGCCATGGCAGCACCCGGCCGCGCCATCTGGTCCGCATTGCTGACGCCGCAGGGCAAGTGGCTCGCGGATTTCTTCCTGACCGCCGAGGCCGACCGCCTGCTGATGGATGCCGAGGCCGCCCAGGCGGACATGCTCTGTGCCAAATTGCTGCGCTTCCGCCTGCGCTCCCGCGTGGCCATGGCGGTGCTGCCGGGCTGGGTGGTGCAGGCGGGTTGGGGCGGCGCGGCGCCGCCGCCGGGTGCCACGCCCGACCCGCGCCTGCCCGAGGCCGGCTGGCGCTGGCTGACGCCAAGCCCCGTGCCCGCCGACGCGACGCCGGCCGCCTATGACCGGCATCGGCTGGGGCTCGGCCTGCCGGATGGCTCGCGCGACATGCAGGCGGAGCAATCCGTGCTGCTCGAGGCGGGGTTTGATGAACTGCACGGCGTCTCCTGGTCCAAGGGCTGCTACATGGGCCAGGAATTGACGGCGCGGACCAAGTATCGCGGCCTGGTGAAGCGCCGGCTGGTGCCGGTGGAGATCGAGGGGCCCCTGCCCGCCCGCGGGACGCCGATCACGCTGGCCGGGGTGGAGGAGGATGCCGAGATGGGCGAAATGCGCTCCGGCCAGGATGGCCAGGGGCTGGCGCTGCTGCGGCTCTCCGCCCTCGGTCAGGCGCTGCGCTGTGGCGAGGCCGTGCTGCGCCCGCGCATCCCCGGCTGGATGAAGCTGCCCGAGCCGAGCGATGCCTGACGATCACGGCCCCGGCGTCCGGTTGCCGCCGCCGGTCATCGTGGTGGCTGCCCTGCTTCTGGGCTGGGGGCTGCAGCAGCTGGTTCCCGTGCGGCTCGGGCCGCCGGCGGTGGCCTTCGGCGGGATGCTGATCTTCCTGGCGGTGGGCTGGATCGGCTGGGCGCTGCTGGTGCTGGTGCGCGCCGGCAATGACCCGAGGCCGGACCGGCCCGACCAGGTTTTCGTCGCGGCCGGGCCCTACCGCTTTGGCCGCAACCCGATCTATGCCGGCTTCCTGCTGTTCCTGGCCGGGGTGGCGTTGAGCTGGGGCACGCTCTGGGCCTGGCTTGCCGTCGGCGCCGCCTTCCTGGCGCTGGACCTGCTGGTGGTGCGGCGCGAGGAAGCCTATCTGCGCGGCCGCTTCCCGGAGAGCTACCCGGCCTACGCCGCCCGCACCCGCCGCTGGGTCTGACCTGCTGAAAGCGCTGCGCGGGGTCGAGGGGCCAGCCCCTCGAGCTCCCTGGCAGGAAACCGGTTTCCTGCACCTTCATTCGGGGGATTGATGCGACCGAGGCTCCAGGGAGCTGAGTTTTCTGGGGAGACAACGAAAGAGGGCAAAGCCGTCTCGCTGTCTGGCCGTCGCCTTCACCGGGCGTTAACCGCCCGGCGGTAATTCGTTCCGTGTGGAACCCGTTCAAGCCGCCTCTGGTTCGCCGCAACCCGCTGCCCGCACCCGCGCGGCGGCGCCAGGCTCCTTCACCGTCGCCCTGGCCGGCGCGCAGGAGGCGACGCCACGCATTCGCGGCGTGGCGCTCTCCGGCACGGGCGGGCGGGCCTGGGAGGCCGCGCCCAATGCCGAATTCCGCCAGCGCATCGCCCAGGCCGAGCGCAGCGCCGAGCATGCCCGTGACGGCTATGGCGTGCGCAATCCCCATTCCGGCGCGCTGGGCCGCTACCAATTCCTGCCGAACAGCCTGCTCGACCTCGGCTGGAAGAATGCGCAGGGTGGCTGGACCCCGCTGGCCGAGCGGCATGGCGTGCGCAGCGAGGCGGATTTCCTCGCCAGCCCCGCCGCGCAGGAGGCGGCGATGTCGCATTTCCTGCGCCGCGTCGAGGTCCAGCTGGACCGCAATGGCGTGATGACGCGCCAGGGCGGCACCGTGCGCGGGCTGAACGGCGCGGAAATCCCGCTGACCGAGGGCGGGCTGGTGGCCGCGGCCCATCGGCGCGGCTCGGGCATGCTGGCACGCTACCTGGCGCATCGGACCAACACGCCGGAAGCGACGCTCTCCGCGCGGGAGCGTTCGGCCTTTCAGGCGGTCGAGCGGCGGTTGCAGGATTTCGGCCAGGTGGCCTATGCCAGCATGCGCCAGCAGCCCAACCGCGCCCTGGCGGCCGCACCCGGGCAAACCACGCCGCCCTCGTAACCAAACCCCTTGCCCGACTCCGCCGCATGGCCACATCTGGCCGTGATGTTGCACATGCTGAAGCTCTCCGTCGGCCCTCGCGATGTGGCGCAGCTGCGCGCGATCCAGAAGCTGCGCGCCGTGGCGGACCCGCCCCTGCGCCACCAGACCCGCATGACGCCCAAGCGCCGCGAGGAAATCCTGGACGGCGGCAGCATCTATTGGGTGGTGGCGGGTTTCCTGCAGGTGCGGCAGCGCATCCTGGACATCATCGAGGATGACTGGGGCGATGGCACGGCCTGCGCCGGCCTGGTGCTGGACCCCAGGCTGGTGATGGTGGAGGCCCGCGCCACCAAGGCCTTCCAGGGCTGGCGCTACCTCACGCCGGAGGATGCACCGCCGGATGTGGTGGAAGGCGTCGCGACTTCGGGCATGGAAGCGCTGCCCCCCGCCCTGAAGGCGGCCCTGCGGGAAGCGCGCCTCATTTAAGCGGATCCGGGGCCTTGTCCTGGTAAAATTTGCGGCCCCGGCGGGTCCAGGGCAGCGCCCTGGAACTTGCGCTCAGAACTCGCGGCGCGGCGGCCGGCGGTCACGCGGCGGCGGTGCTGGCTGCGCCAGGTCCGCTTCCAGCTCCTTGATCTTTGCCTTCACCGAATCGCGCAGTGCGGGCGTCGCATGCGCCTTCATCCCCGCCATCACTTCCTTGAGCTCGCGCAGCTGCTTTTCCTTTTCCACGCGGGTTCGGGAAATGGGGCGGTTGTCACTGAGCTGACCTTCGCGTGAACGCATCGCTCAGACTCCCAGCATCAGGCGGCGGGGGTCTTCCAGGGCTTCCTTGACGCGGACCAGGAAGGAAACAGCCTCCTTTCCATCCACGATCCGGTGGTCATAGGAGAGCGCCAGGTACATCATCGGCCGGATTTCGACCTTGCCGCCAATGGCCATCGGCCGGTCCTGGATCTTGTGCATGCCCAGGATGCCCGATTGCGGCGGGTTCAGGATCGGCGTGGACATCAGCGAGCCGTAGATGCCGCCATTGGTGATGGTGAAGCTGCCGCCCGCCATCTCCTCCAGCTTGAGCTGGCCATCGCGGACGCGCTTGCCGAAATCGGCGATGGACTTCTCGATCTGCGCGAAGCCCATGCCATCCGCATTGCGCAGCACGGGAACGACGAGGCCCGAAGGCCCGCCCACGGCGATGCCCATATGGACGAAGTTGCGATAGATGACCTCGTCACCCTCGATCTCGGCGTTGACGGCCGGGAATTCCTTCAGCGCGGCCACGCAGGCCGTCACGAAGAAGGACATGAAGCCGAGCTTCACGCCGTGGCGCTTCTCGAAGGCATCCTTGTACTCGGCGCGCATCGCCATGACCGCACCCATATCCACCTCGTTGAAGGTGGTGAGCATGGCGGCGGTGTTCTGCGCCTCCTTCAGGCGGCGCGCGATGGTGGTGCGCAGCCGCGTCATCTTGACGCGCTCCTCACCGGCTTCCAGGCCACGGGCGGGCTTGGCGGCGCCGGCCGGGGCGGCTTTGGCGGCAGGCTGGCTCAGGAAGTCCAGGACATCGCCCTTGGCGATCCGCCCATCCTTGGCCGAACCGGCGCCGATCTGCGCGGCGGTGACGTTGCTTTCCGCCATCAGCTTGGCCGCGGCGGGCAGCGGCGCATGGCCGCCCGGGGCGGTGCCATGCACTTCGGCGGCGGCAACCGAGCCACCCCCGGTGCCGACCGGCTTCGCGGCCGCGGTGGGAGGGGCAGCGGGCTTCGCGGCGGCGGCCGCGCCGGAACCGGCGGCGATGCTGCCCAGCACGGCGCCCGGCTCGACCTCGGCGCCGGTCTGGGCCGAGATCGCTTCGAGCACGCCGGCGGTGGGCGCATTCACCTCGACCGTGACCTTGTCGGTCTCGAGTTCGACCAACGGCTCATCGGCGGCCACGGCCTCACCGGCCTGCTTGAGCCAGCGCGCGACGGTCGCGGTGCTGACGCTTTCACCCAGGGTGGGCACGAGAATGTCGGTTGCCATGGTTTTCCGCTTTTTCCTGCAAGTCGTCTTAGTGCATTTGGGCCCGGAGCGTCAGCCAGTAACGCTCCGGGAATCGTATCAGAGGCCCAGGGCCTGCCGGACCAGCGCTTCCTGCTGGGCCTGGTGCACCTTGGCGAGGCCGGTGGCGGGGCTGGCCGCGGCCTCGCGCCCCACGAATTCGGGGCGGGACGCCTTGCCGCCGATGTCCTTCAGAACCTTCTCGATGCGGCGGTCCACGAAATTCCAGGCGCCCATGTTCTCGGGCTCCTCCTGGCACCAGACCACCTCGGCATTCTTGTAGGGGGCCAGCGCCATGGCGAGGCTCTTGGCCGGGAAGGGATAAAGCTGCTCCACGCGGATCAGGGCCACATCCTGGATGCCCTTGTCCCGCCGCTCCTGCCAGAGGTCATAGTAGATCTTGCCGGTGCAGAGCACGACGCGCTTCACCTTTTCCTCCGGGGCGATCGCGTCCATCTCGGGGATGACGTAGCGGAAGGCCGAGCCCGGGCCGAATTCCGCCAGGCTGCTGATGGCAAGCTTGTGGCGCAGCAGCGATTTCGGCGTCATCACCACCAGCGGCTTGCGGTAATTCGCCTTGAGCTGGCGGCGCAGCGCGTGGAAGTAATTGGCCGGCGTAGTGAAGTTGCAGATGCGCATGTTGCGCTCGGCGCAAAGTTGCAGATAGCGCTCCGGCCGGGCGGAGGAATGCTCCGGCCCCTGGCCTTCATGCCCATGCGGCAACAGCATGACAAGGCCGGACATGCGCAGCCACTTGGTCTCGCCCGATGCGATGAACTGGTCAATGATGACCTGCGCGCCATTGGCGAAATCACCGAATTGCGCTTCCCAGAGCACCAGCGTCTTGGGGTCGGCCAGGGAATAGCCGTAGTCGAAGCCGAGCACGCCCGCCTCGCTCAGCAGCGAGTTGAAGGCCTCGAATTTCGGCTGGCCTTCGCGGATATTGTTCAGCGGCGCGTATTCGCGCTGATCCACCTGGTCCACCAGGACGCAATGGCGGTGGCTGAAGGTGCCACGCTGCACATCCTCGCCCGAGAGGCGGACGCGGTGGCCTTCCAGCAGCAGCGTCCCGAAGGCCAGCGCCTCGCCCGTCGCCCAGTCCAGGCCCTCGCCGGTCTCGATGGCCTGCTTCTTGGCTTCGAGCTGCCGGATGATCTTGGAATTGGCGTTGAAATCCGCCGGCACGCGGCAGAGCGCGCCGCCCACCTCGCGCAGCGTGTCCAGCGTCACGGCGGTGTCGTGCAGCTGCTCGACCTGGTCCGTGCCGCCGACAGCCTTGAGGCCGGACCAATGCCCCTCCAGCCAATCCGCCTTGTTGGGCTTGAAGCTGGATGCGGCCTGGAAGGCATCCTCCAGCCGCGCGTTGAACTCATCCTGGATGGATTGGGCATCCTCGGCCGTGACCGAGCCTTCGGCGGCCAGGCGCTCGGCGTAGAGGGTGCGCGTCGTCTTCATCTGGCGGATGCGGCTGTACATGGTGGGCTGGGTGAAGGCGGGCTCGTCGCTCTCATTATGGCCGTGGCGGCGATAGCAGACGATGTCGAGCACGATATCCGCCTGGAAACGCATGCGGAATTCGGCGCAAAGCCGCGCGCACCAGACCACCGCCTCCGGGTCATCGCCATTCACATGCAGGATCGGCGCCTGGATGGCCTTGGCCACATCGGTGCAATACAGCCCCGAATAGGCATGGGCGGGGACGGTGGTGAAGCCGATCTGGTTGTTGGTGACGATATGGATCGTCCCCCCGGTGCGGTAGCCGATGAGCTGGGACATGGCCAAGGTCTCATAGACCAGGCCTTGGCCGGCAAAGGCCGCATCGCCATGCAGCAGAATGCCCATGACGCTGGAGCGCGTCTTCACATCGCCCGACATGTCCTGCCGCGCGCGCACCTTGCCGGCGACGACGGGGTTCACCGCCTCCAGATGCGAAGGATTGGGCTGGAGAGAGAGATGGACGGGCTTGCCCTCGATCTCGACATCGGTGGAGGTGCCGAGGTGGTACTTCACATCGCCCGAGCCCTGCACGTCATCCGGCTTGAAGCTGGATCCCTTGAACTCGGCGAAGACCTGCATGTAGGGCTTCTTCACGACATTCACGAGGACGTTGAGGCGGCCGCGATGGGCCATGCCGATCGCGATTTCCTTCACACCTTCGCGCGCCGCCGTCTCGATCACGGTCTGCACGGCGGGGATGGTGCTCTCGCCGCCCTCCAGGCCGAAGCGCTTGGTGCCGACATATTTCTTGGCGCAGAAGGATTCGAAGCCCTCCGCCTCGGTCAGCTGCAGCAGGATCTGGCGCTTTTCGGCCGGGCTGAAGCCGGTGACCCAGGGTGCGCCCTCGACGCGCTGCTGGATCCAGGACTTCTGGTCCGGATCCTGGATATGCATGAACTCGACGCCGATCGGCCCGCAATAGGTGGCGCGGACGCGTTGCATGATCTCGCGCACCGTCGCGGTCTCAAGCCCCAGCACGTTGTCAATGAAGATGCGCCGGTCGAGGTCGCTTTCGGTGAAGCCCCAGAAGGGGGCGGAAAGCTCGGGGTGCTGCGGCGGGACCTGCAGGCCGAGCGGATCGAGCCGGGCCTCCAGATGGCCGCGCACCCGGTAGGAGCGGATGAGCATCAGGGCGCGAATGCTGTCCAGCACGGCCCGGCGGGTCTCCTCCGGGTCGGTCGCGCGGCCATCATTCGGGCGGGCGGCGCCGGCCGTGGGCTTGGCGGCTGACTTGGCATCCTCGGGCGGGGCGAAGCCGCCGCGTGGGCGCGGCGCCCAGGAGGCGCCCATCGCATCCGTCAGGACGGCGCGGGCATCATCATTCAGCGCGGCGAAAAGCTCAGCGAAGGAGGCGTCCACCGCACCGGGATTCTCAACCCAGCGGGCGTAGGTGTCGGCGAGATATGCCGCATTGGCGCCATTCATTGCGCTTGCGAGGATGTCCACTCCGGCCATTTCTTTTTCACGGGCCCGTCTTGCGGCGGCCCGGCCCTTTCGTGTTCACGGCAATGGCCGCGGCCAGATGCCGCGTTGCCTCGCGTCAGCATAGCGCCAAGCCCGGCCCAAAGGCAGCCCCCGCCCGCATGGGAGGGGCGAGCAAATCGGGCGTCTCGCCATGGGGTGCGGCGCTTCGGCGGGCGATCCTGTTCCAGCCAGGCGCCTGCCCCCCGGATCAGGGCATCGGCGCCGGCCGATCGAGGCCGGGGCCACAGCTTCACCGACACGGCGCTGCGCAGCTGGACCGGGGCCCCGGGCAAGATCGGCCAGGTGGAAACATCTGTCCGGAACGGGTCTTGGGAATTGGCATCCGCCGGGAGACGGATCCGCGTGGGCCTCGCTCAGCCGCGCCGATGGCCAGCCACCGCACCGACATCGGGCAGATTCCCTGGCGTGTGGGTCAGGCCGCCACGCGCCGGCCCAGAAAACCATGCACCGCCTCGGCCAGTGCCGCGGCGATGCGGGCGCGGTGTTCGGGCCGGCGCAGCAGCGCCTCCTCGGCCGGATTGGAGAGAAAGCCGCATTCGACCAGGGCCGAGGGCACGTCGGGCGCTTTCAGCACCACGAATTGCGCGCGGCGCAGCGGCTGGTTGAGCAGCGGCACATCGCCATCCAGCGCATTCACCGTCAGCCGCGCCAGCCGCTCGGAGCCGGCACGGGTCTCCTGGCGCATCAGGCTGAGCAGGATGCGCTGCACCTCGGGCGAGACCGAGGGCAGGCGCAGGCCGCCCGCGCGGTCGGCCAGGTTTTCCCGGCGGGCCAGGGCCGCGGCCAGGGGGTCCGTCGCGGTTTCGGCCAGGGTATAGACCGAGGCGCCGCGCAGGCTGCCACCCTGCCCGGCCGGCATGGCATCGGCATGGATGGAGAGCAGCAGCGCCGCCTCCCGCTGGCGCGCGAGTTCAACCCGGCGGGCGAGCGGCACGAAGACATCGCGCGAACGGGTCATCGCGACGCGGCAACGGCCGCTGGCTTCGAGCACGCGCTTAAGTTCCAGGGCGAGCGGCAGGGTGATGCGTTTCTCCTCGGTGCCAGCGGGACCGATGGCGCCCGGGTCCGCCCCGCCATGCCCAGGGTCGAGCACAACCATGGGGAGCGTCGCGCGTGAACGCGCAACCTGGGCTTGTGCCACAGGTGTCAGGCCGAATCCGGCCAGCCCCGCGAGAAGAAATCGGCGATGGAACCCCTGCATGCGGCCGCGACCCCCACCGCGGCAGTCGCATATTAGCTGATTCCGCACGAAAATCCAGCATCCTCTGCCATCTGCTTGGGCATCGGGCGTCGGTCATGGGGATATCTTTCCGCCAGCGGACGGGGCGGCGGGTTGTGAGCCACCTTCTGCGCGCGTAAGGTGCATTGCCCCAGTGATAGGTGCTGCGGGCGAAACAGGGGCAGCTGGCGCGGTTGTTTCGCGCCATGCCCTGGTCAAACCCCGTCGGATGGACGCCCCCTGGGTGGCACTCCGCGGTCAGCCGGCCGGTTTCGCCAGCGCGCCAGCGGTGCAGCCCGGCGCTCGCGTTTCGTCGCTTCGACCTTCGCGCCCCTGGACTGCCGCAATATCGCCCGCCCGTGAAGGGCGCACATCCGTGGGGGTGGAGCCATTGGGCAAGGCGCCCCGCCACCTGCTGTCCCATAGGGCGCAGAAAACGGCGGACGCCGCGCCCCCGAGTGAGGACGAAAGCGCATGTCACGGACATCGCCGCCGATCGGCCCGCACCCGGATTCCGTCTCTCTTTTCCGCCGCCGGTCAGGATCGGGCTCCGCCCGTCCCCGCCGCGGTGCGGAGTTTTCCTTACATGACCAAGCGCATGTTGATCGACGCGGCCCATCCGGAAGAAACCCGGGTGGTCGTGATGGATGGCCACAGGGTCGATGAATTCGACCTGGAGGCCGCCAACCGGCTGCCTCTGAAGGGCAATATCTACCTGGCCCGCGTGGTTCGCGTGGAGCCCAGCCTGCAGGCCGCCTTCGTGGAATACGGCGGCAACCGCCACGGCTTCCTGGCCTTCGGCGAAATCCACCCCGACTACTACCAGATCCCCGTCGCCGACCGGCAGCGGCTGATCGAGGCCCAGCAGCAGGAAGCCCGCGAGGAAGCCGAGGCCGAGGCGCGCGAGGATGAGCGCCGCGCCCAGGCCCAGGCAGCCCGCGCCGCCGCCGCCGCCCGCGCCGGCCAGCCCGCCCCCGCCGAGGAAGCCGACCCGCGCGACGTGAGCGACGATGCGGTGCTGGAAATCCCCGAGGAAATCGCCGGCGAAGCCGCGCCCACCGCCGAGGAAATCGCGGCCGACCTGGCCGCCGAGCTGGAGGCCGAGCAGGCCGCCCGCGAGGAAGCCAGCGACACGGAGGAAAGCCTCCCGCTCGCCCCGCCGCCCGAGACGCTGGGCGCCACCGAGAGCGAGGCCGAGAGCGAGGCCGACACCGAAGAGCGCATGCGCGAGCGCCGGCCCACGCCGAGCTTCCTGCGCAACTACAAGATCCAGGAAGTGATCCGCCGCCGGCAGATCATCCTCATCCAGGTCGTGAAGGAGGAGCGCGGCACCAAGGGCGCGGCACTCACCACCTATATCTCTCTGGCGGGCCGCTTCTCGGTGCTGATGCCCAACAGCCCGCGCGGTGGCGGCGTTTCCCGCAAGATCACCTCCTCCTCCGACCGCCGGCGCCTGCGCGAGGTGATTGACGAGCTGGACATGCCGCCTGGCATGTCGCTCATCGTCCGCACGGCCGGGGCCCAGCGCCCCAAGCCGGAAATCCGGCGCGACTGCGAATATCTGCTCGGCCTGTGGAACCACATCCGGGAGCGGACGCTGGCCAGCACCGCGCCCGCGCTGATCTACGAGGAAGCCGACCTCATCAAGCGCTGCATCCGCGATGGCTATGCGCGGGACATGGACGAGATCATCGTCGAGGGCGATGAAGCCTATTCCCAGGCACGCGAGTTCATGCGGATGCTCATGCCCGAGCATGCCCGCAAGATCCAGGCCTATCGCGACGGCATCGTCCCGCTCTTTGCCCGGTATTCGGCCGAGGCGCAGCTGGATGCGATGCATGAGCCGACGGTCCAGCTCCGCTCGGGCGGCTATATCGTCATCAACCAGACCGAGGCGCTGGTCGCCATTGACGTGAATTCGGGGCGCTCCACGCGGGAGCGCAACATCGAGGACACGGCGCTGCGCACCAACCTCGAAGCCGCCGAGGAAATCGCGCGGCAATTGCGCCTGCGCGACCTGGCCGGGCTGATCGTCATCGACTTCATCGACATGGACGCGAACCGCCACAACGCGATGGTGGAAAAGCGCATGAAGGACGCGCTGCGCGTGGACCGCGCGCGCATCCAGGTGGGCCGCATCAGCCATTTCGGGCTGCTCGAAATGTCACGCCAGCGGCTGCGCCCCTCGCTGGCCGAAACCACCTTCGTCACCTGCCCGCATTGCCTGGGCCGTGGCACAGTGCGTGGCCTGGAGAGCAGCGCGCTGGCCGTGCTGCGCGCGGTCGAGGAGGAATGCGCCAAGCGCCGCGCCGCCGAGATCACGGTGCGGGTGAATTCGCCCGCCGCTCTCTATCTGCTGAACAAGAAGCGGGACCGCCTGGCCGATATCGAGAGCCGCTGGGGTGTCACCGTCCTGTTCGACCCGGATGACAGCCTGCACGGCGCCGAGACGCGCATCGAGCGCAGCAAGACCCCGCCCGCCCCTGTGAGCGAGCGGCCCGCCGCGCTGCGCATGGATTACGCCGCCGAGGAGGAGACCGACGACCTGGCGGAGGAGACGGCTGAGGAGACCGCCGCCGCCGACGCCCAGGAAGCCGGCATGACCGCCGAGGAACGCGCCCGCCGGCCGCGCCGCCGCCGCCGTGGCCGCAGCGGCCGCCGCGATGGCGCGCCCGCCGAACGTACGGAACCCTCGGACGCGGCCCCGCTGGAGGCCGAGCCCGATGCCGAAGCCGGCCCCGCCCCCGAGGAGAGTGAGGCCCCGGCCCCCGGCGAAGCGGCTGAGGGCGATGATCGCTCGCCGCGCCGCCGTGGCCGCCGTGGTGGTCGCCGCCGGCGTGAGGGGGAGGCGCCGCTGGATGCCACCGCCGAAGCCCCGGACATGCCGGCCGAGCCTGTGCCAAGCCCGACCCCCGGCTATGCCGGCCCGACGCCAGCCGATCCCTTCGGCGGCGCGCCCGACTCGCTGATGGCCGCGATGGAAGCGGCCGAAGCCGCCGCCGAGGCCGCCATGGCCCCCCGGCCGGCACGCCCCGCGCCAGCCCCCGCACCGGTGGCGGCCGAGGCTGAAGAGGCCGCGCCTGCGCTGGTCGCTGAGGAAGCCGCGCCGGTTCCTGTCGTCACGGCAGCCGTGCCTGAGGTCGTCGCGCCAGAGGTCGTAGCGCCAGAGGTCGTAGCGCCTGAGGTCGTGGCCCCCGTGGCCGCAGCGCCCGAGGTCTTGGCGCCTGGGGCCGCGCCCGCCTTGGCGGACATCGCGCCGGCGCCGGTTGTGGCGCCCGAACCGGTCGCCGCCGCGCCCGAGCCTGTGATCGGCCCCGCCATCCTGCCCAAGACCGTCGAGGAGGTGGCCGCCGAAGCGCCGCGCCGTGGCGGCTGGTGGAAGCGGTGACCTCCGCCGAACCCCCGATCCTCGTCAACCGCGAGGGGCCGGTGGTTCATGTGACGCTGAACCGCCCCGCGCGCCGCAACGCGATCGGCGGCGGGATGGGCGAGGCACTGGACGCGTTGCTCGATGAATTGCGCGGCGACGCCGCCGCGCGGATCATCGTGCTGCGTGGAGCGGGCGGGCATTTCTGCGCAGGGCTGGACCTCACGGAGGTGATCGCCGGCACGCCGGAGGAACGGCTTGCGGCGATGCAGGCGCGCAATCGCCGCGTCGGCGCCCGCTTCGAGGAGATTTCGAACCTGCCGCAGGTGGTCATCGCCGCCGTGGAAGGTGCCGCGCATGCCGGCGGGCTCGGCTTTCTCTGCTGCGCCGATATCGCCTTCGCCAGCGCTGATGCCCGCTTTGCCGCCCCGGAGGCGCGCCGGGGCCTGGTTCCGGCGCAGATCCTGCCCTGGCTGGCGCGGCGTATGGGGCGGCCCGATGCCGCGCGGATGGTGCTGGAAGGTGGCGTAATCACCGCCGAGGAAGCGGTCCGCCGCGGCCTGGTGCACGAGATGGCGGCGGATCGCGCCGGCCTGGATGCGCTGGTGGCCGCCAGCATCGCGCAATTGCTGGAGGGCGCGCCGGGCGCCCTGGCCGAGACCAAGAAGCTGCTGGCGGCGCTGGGCCCGCTCTCGCCCGAGGGTTATGCCGAAGCGGGTGCCCAATCCTTTGGCCGCACCGCCGCCGGCCCGGAAGCGGCCGAGGGCATCGCCGCCTTCCGCGAGAAGCGCAAGCCGAGCTGGGCTAAAGCGTAGCGGGCTGGCCTCCACTGGCGCTGTTTCGCGCCCTGCTGCTGGCAACCTGGCACGACCTGTCGGATATCCGGCTCGCGGAGCCGCTGCATGACCGCGCCAGCTTCCGCCGGTTCTCTGGCTTGGCCGCTCGGGCGAGACCTCCACGCCATAGAGCTCCAGCAGCCGGTCCAGGATGGCATCAGGAATATGAGGCTCTCTCCGTCGGGCCATGCGGGTTCGCCTTCTTTCCCATCATGACCGGACACACACGACATCCACGACACTCCCGCTGGCCAAGGCGGGAGTGCAGGTCAGGCTGGCCGCGATGGCTTATAATCTGCGCCGAAGCCTCGGTTTGCTGATGCCGAAAGCGGCGTCAACGACACCCGACATCCGTGCCTCGCGGGGCCATCGCCAAGGAAAAGCCGGGGACAGGAACGAGCAGCCGCTTGACCACGGCCCCGCCGCACACGCCGGACGCAACATCCACAAGGGACCGCGCCTGACACACATCCGCGCACAGGTCTCATGAGTTGAGGGCAAATCCAAATTTGACGTGTGGCCTATGCGTGTTCTTCTTGTGCCGGGATCGGAACAGCGCCGCCTCGGGACGCCCACCACTGTGCTGCTTTCGGCGAGCAGATCATCGAAATTGATCCGCAGGCCCCTGGTAGCCGCCATCAGCGCAGAGCTTGCGCGAGAACGGGAGCATGCCGAACAACGCCGCCATCACCAACACCCCGCCGTCGCGGTCCTGGATGCTCGCAGAATGGACCCCGCGTGCAGGTTCAGGCCCAGGGTGTTTACCAGCAGATGGTGCTTCTTTCCGTTGATCTTCTTGCCGACATCGTGGCCGTGTGGATCAATCGAGGCCCCCCCTTTTCCGGGCTCTTGAGGCTGCGGCTGTCGTTGATCGCGGCCGTAGGGCGTCCGGCGCAGTGCCCCGAACCCCGCCCAGCCTGTTCGCAGCATCGCACCTGCAGCGCGTGATGGACGCGCCCCAGCGCGCCGTCCCAGTCCCAGCGGTGGCCAGTCCCAGCGGCGGCTAGTCCCAGCGGTGGAAGTATTTGTGCAGCGTGCTGCGCGGCGGCAGGTCAAGGGGGATCGCCCGCCGCTGCTGAGAATGTTGAGCAGGCCCTGCACCACAGCGCGCTCATCCACCGTGCGTCTGTGCCTGCCACGCTTCGCCGGCGGGATCAGCGGCGCAATGAACGAGCAAGGCGCACCGGTCAGGTCGCTTGGGCAGCGCAGCTCTCTACGATTGTCGTGAGAGCGGTTCTCGGCGGTCCACATCTTCAGATCCTGCGAACCGGGTGGGACTGCAGCGGATCACAAGAGATTCCACAGATTTCATATCCTGGGAGACGGACACCGATCGTTGTGCCAAGGCAAAAATCATGTCTCGTCATAATTAAAAATCATGTAGGTCAGGAGGAATGGAATATAATTATAAATTTTCTCTATCTGCGAGAATTTAATCGTATATAAGGTTATTCACTCTTTAGAAAGCTAGCGAGTGATGGGTTGATGTCCGCTAAGTTCCGGCGTGGCGCGGCATCGCATCCGCCCAAGTTTGCCGTGGAGACGTTGGAACCGCGTGTGCTTCTGGCCGCGGATCTCCAGGTCGCGTCCGGCGGCGGCACCTCGCCATCCATGCCATCCGGGCCGGCGGCGAATGTCACGCAGCCCGGAACCACCCCCGCGGCCGCTTTGCTGGCCGCCCAACTGGCGCAGGCTTCCGCGCTGGCCGTGGTTGCCAATGACGGCTCGCAACGCGACCCCGGTGACGGCTCGGCCGGGCCGCTGGCCATCGGCGCCAGCGAAACCCTGACCGGCAGCGGCAGCTACCAGGGCGCCGTCGCCAATGCAGGCGTGGTGGAGGCCGGGCTGGTGACGCTCGGCAGCTACGCCCAGGCCAATGACGCCACGCTGAAGATCCAGATCGGTGGCCCGACGCCGGACGCCTCGGAGGGCTACGGCCAGGTCGCCGTCACCGGCAACGCCAACCTGGGCGGCAAGCTGGAACTCAGCCTGGCCGACGGTTTCCGCCCCACCGCGGGCCAGATCTACGACATCCTGACCTGGGGCCAGCGCACCGGCGCCTTTGCCTCCTATGGCGGGCTCTATCTGGGCCAGGGGCTGGTCGGGACGCCGGTCTACCAGGCCGACCGCCTGCAGATCCTGGTCGCCAGGCTGCCGGGGCTGACCGATTTCGCCGTGGCGCAGACCTCGGCCGCCCTGGCCGGGCTGGACCAGGCGCTGACCTGGATGAACACGCCGGCCGCGACCGGCAGCGTCACCCTCGATGCCAGCATGCAGGTGGCGGGGCTGCGCCTGACCGGCAGCATGGACCTCACCGTCGGCCGCAGCGGCAGCGACCCGACCCTGACCTTCGGCCTGCGCGACGTCGCGGCAAGCTGGGCCACGGGGTCCTTGACCGGCAGCCTGGGCGGTGTAGCCGGCAGCGTCAGCCTGGCCAGCGGCAGCTACGCGGTGGCGCTTGCCGGCACGGGCCAGCTCGGCTTCGCCGATGGCACGGCGCTGTCCGGCAATTTCGCCGTACAGGCCGGCAGCGGCCAGGCCGGAACCTTCGTGCTGGCCAGCAATGTCGAGGCCCGGCTGGGCGACCCTGGCCGTGGTGCGGCGCTGCGGCTCGGCAACGGCACCCTGGCCATGCTGCTGGAGGGCGATGGCTATGCCGTCTCGGCCAGCGGTGATGCGACGTTGCAGGGCCTGGCGGGCTCCAGCCTGGCCGGTGCCAGCTTGTCCGGGCCGCTGGGCTTCTCGGCCAATACGCTGGGCCGGGCCGTCAACACCACCGTCACGGTCGGCAGCTCCAGCAGCGCACTGAGCTTCGCCACCGGCGATGCGGTGCAGGGCTTCTCGGCGCGCGGCGCCAACCTGGTGCTGCCGGGCCTGGGCAGCCTGAGTGGCGACCTCGCCTTCTCCGCACGCAACAGCGTGGCCGGCGTCACCCAGGTGGCGGAGCTGCTGGTGGGTGGCCGCAACCTCACCGCCAGCCTTGTCTTCGGCGACCTGACGCTGGCGGCGACCAACGCCACCGCAGCACTGGCCATCACCACCCGCACGCCGGCGGCGGGCGGGGCGGGCCAGACCAATTTCGCCCTTCTCGCCACGGCCGACATCAGCGCGACCGTGGACAGCGCGGTCAGCTTCACCGGCACCCAGGTGACCATCCGGCTAAACAACGGCACGGCCGAGGTGTCCGCCCTGGTGCCCACCACCGGCGATGCCCTGGCCCTGGCGCTGCCGGCCAACACCGCCGAGCTCTTCGGGCAACTGGAGCTGAGCATCGCGGGCCTGGCCACCGCCAGCGGCCAGTTCCGCCTGGCGCTGGACACCGCGACGGTGATGCTGTCCGACGGCCGCACCGCGACAGTGCGCGAGCTGGCGATCACCGGCCGCAGCGCGTTGTTCGGCGCCATGGCCGGCGCGGCCAGCGCCAGGCTCTCCGGCGCCGATGTGGCGCTGGTCTATGCGCGGGAGACCGCGGGTGCGCGCAGCTGGGTGACGGCCAAGGTCGTCCCGGCCGAGCTGATGCTGGGCGATGTCCGCATCGGCGCCATCGGCAGCGCCGCGCTGTCGCTGAACAAGGCCGTGCTGGGCAGCGATCCCGCGGTGCTGGCCTGGACGACGCCCCGCAGCATCCCGCTGGAGGGCGCCGCAGAGCTGGTCTTCGACCAGCTGGTGGACAGCTACACGCTGCCCGTCCAGGGCGAGATGAACCTGGGCGGCGCAACGCTTTCCGGTGCGCTGAACCTGACGCTGAGCCAGACCGGCAGCGGCTGGAGCTGGCTGGTGGACGTGGCCGGGGCGCAGCTGACCCTGGCCGCCGGCGCGGCCTTCGTGCGGCTGGGCAATGCCAACGGGCAGCTACGGCTGAACAGCGACAAGACGCGCAGCGGCAGCCTGGCCGGCAGCTTCGCCATCGGCGGCCCGGCGGGGCTGGGGCTTGCCGGCGACGCCACCGCCAGCCTCGGCGCCGGTGGCGATTTCACCCTGGCGGGCACGGCAAGCCTGACGCTCGGCAGTTTCGGCACGGTCACCGGCAATGTCACGGTGCAGCGCGTCGTCGGCAGCAATGGCCCGCAGGTGCTGGTCGGTGCCAGCGGCGTCAGCGGCCGGTTCGGCGATGCCGCCAACGGCGTGGCGCTGCGCGACGCGACGCTGGGTCTTGTGCTGGCGCCCGATGCGCTAGGCCAGGCCGGCTACGCGCTGCTGGCCAGCGGCAGCGCCGCGCTGGATGGCTTCGGCGGCGGCTTCACCCTGGCCGGCGCCGCGCAGGTGCAGGCCAACACGCTGGGCCGCGCCGTCGATGTCACCATCCCCGTTGGCACGGGCCAAATACGCGTGCTGTTCGCCGACGAAACCGCGGTGCAGGCGGTGCAGCTGCTGGACACCGCGCTGAAGGTCGGTGATGCCGGCACCCTCACCGGCAACTTCCTCGTTGCCAGCAGCACGGATGCCAGGGGCACCACGCTGAGCATCGGCGCCGATTCGGTCGCCGGCAGCCTGCTGGTCGGCGGTGTCACCACGACGCTGACGGCTGGGTCCGGCGCGGTGCTGCTGCGCCAGGGTGCCGATGGCAGCACCCGCTATGCCGTCCAGCTGGATGCCGCCGTTGCGCTCGGCGGCGTCACCGGGCTGAGCGTGACCGCCACGCAGATGCGTGTGGGCCTGAACCGCATGGTCGGCGCGGTCGAGACCACGGTGGCGACCGCCGCGGGCAGCTATGCGGTCAGCCTGCTTGCGGGCCAGACGCGGGTCAGCGGCACGGCGCAGCTCGACATCGCCGGCCTGGTCAGCCTGAGCGGCGACGTCTTCATCGAAAGCACGCAGAACCAGGCCGTGACGCTCGTGGGGGCCGGCAGCACCACTCAGGTGGACCTGCTGACCATGGGCGGCACCGGGCTGTTGGTGAAGCTGCTCACCGACAATGATGCGCTGACCGCCGAACTGGACAATGCAAGCCTGGCGCTGGTGCTGGCGACCGAGCGCGGCGGCGCCGCGCGGCGCTGGCTGAGCGGCAGCGGCGCGGCGCTCGATGCCAGCTTCGCCGGCTATGCGCTGGACCCGAGTGCGACCATCGGGCTGAGCCTGAACCGGGCGCTGGCGACCATTGCCGACGCCGAGACCCTGGCGGCATCCTCCATCCCCGCCATCGATTGGTCCAAGGCGAGCCGGACGGTGGCCTTGAGCCAGACCGCCTCCGTCGTGTTCGACATGGCCGGCGGCCGCTTCGCCATGCCGGTCAGCGGCAGCATGGAACTGGCCGGGGCTTCGGTCTCCGGCAGCTTCGAGCTTCGGCTCAACCAGGACAGCCTGGGCGCGCGGACACTGGAGCTCGCGGCCAGCGCGGTCAGCCTCGGCTTCACGGCGGGCGACGCCAGGGTTGCGATCGAGAATGCCGCCGGCTCGCTCGTGCTCGGGCCGAATGGGCAGCGCAGCGGCAGCATCAGCGGCGCCGGCTCCATCACCGGCGTCACCGGGCTCGGCTTCAGTGGCGCGCTTTCGGCCGGCTTCGATGCCACCGGCGCCCTCTCCCTGGCCGGCAACGTGTCGCTGGGCATCGCCGATTATGGCGAGCTGAGCGGCGGCTTCTCGGTGGTGAAATCCCCGGCCGTGACGGCGGTGCCGGTGGAAAGCCTGAACCTCGCGACGCTTGGCGCGACCGGACAGGTCTCCGAAGCCATCGCCGGGGGCGTGCAGACCGATACCGTGCTGCTGCTGCGGGTCAGCGACGCCAAGGGGCAGCTGGCGCGGGAAGGCGTGCACGGCTTCTCCTTCGGTGGGCAGACCGCGACCGCCACCTCGCTCGACAGCCGCGGCACTCCGCTCTCGGATGACGCATTCGCCGCCAATATTCAGCTGGCGCTGGAAAGCCTGCGCGGCATCGGCACCGGCAATGTCCAGGTGGCCGGCACCCGCGCGGCGGGCTTCAGCATCACCTTCGTCGGCGCCCTGGCCGGACAGGCCGTGGTGCCGGGCGCGGCGGGCCTCGGCTATACCCAGCCGCCCGATGCGCCGGACCAGTCCGAATGGGGCGTGATCCGCCAGGTTCAGGGCCCCACGGCCGCGATCAATGAACGGCAGGCGCTGACCATTCCGCCCGGTGCCGGCAGCTTCACGCTCAGCCTGGGCAGCGTCACCACCGATGCCATCGCGGTGCTGCCGCGCACCACGGCCGTCAGCGAACGCCAGGTGGTCACGCTGGTCGGCGACCCGAACCTTGCCGGGCAGTTCCAGCTTTCGCTCGGTGGCCAGACCACGGGGAAGATCCGCTTCGGCACCGGGCCGGTCGCGATCGCCAAGGCGATGGAGGCCGCGCTCACGAAGCTTGTCGGCGACGGCAATGTGCGCGTCACCTACGAAACCGCCTTCGCCGGCAACAACACGATCAGATACGTGGTGGAGTTCCGCGGCACGCTGGCCGGCCAGGATGTGCCGCTGCTCAGCGGCAGCACCACGCTCTCCGGCCTCAGCATCAGTGTGGCAACCACCCGGCAGGGTTCGGCCGGCTTCAGCGTGCAGGACCAGGCGGCGCGCATCCAGTCGGCGTTGGAGGCGAAGCTCGGCGCGGGGAACGTGACCGTCGGCTATGACGCGGCAGGCAATCGCTACATCCTGGACTTCGCGGGCAGCCAGGGCGGACAGGACCAGCCGCAGCTGGTCGCCTCCGGCGGCGTGGTCACGGTCGACACTTTGCGCCAGGGCCGTGCGGCCAGCGGCGCGGTGCAGAGCGTTGACCTGTATGACAACCAGCGCCAGGGCAGCTTCACCCTCTCGCTCGAATTCGGCGGGGCGCGCTTCACCACGGCCGACATCGCCTTCGACGCCAGCGCGGCAGCGGTGCGGCTGGCGCTGCTGGGCGCCACCAGCGCGGCCGGCGGCACGCTGGCGGCGCGCGGCGTGGACCCCACGGTGGCGCTGCTGCCCGCTTCGGGCGGCACACATGTCTGGCAGGTGACCTTCGGCGGCACCGCCAGCGGCACCGATGTGCCGGTGATGAACGGGCTGATCACCAGTGTGGTGACGCCGCCCGACGCGTCGCTCGGCCTGGTCACCGCCGGGGCCACCACCTCCGAAGTGCAGCGCCTGACCTTGACCGGCGGCGGGGCGTTCCGCCTCTCGCTTGGCGACGACATCACGCAGACCGCGACGCTCCGCGCCGGTGCGGGTGCCACGGAGGTCGCCGCGGCACTCGCAGCACTGCCGGGCCTCGGCGCCGGCACGGTGGCGGTGAGCGAGGTGGCCGCCGGCGTGTTCGACATCAGCTTCATCGGCGCCCTGGCCGGCCAGGCGGTCGGCAGCGTCGTCGCCAGCACAGTGCAGACCATCTCCCTGCTGCTGCCCGATGGCCGCGCACCCGATACGGTGTCGCTGCGCCTGGGCGGCGATGGCACCTGGACGGTGCCGTTGAACGTGGCCGACCGCAGCCAGGACCAGATCGCCGCCAACCTGGCCAGTCTGATCGGCCTCTTGCCGGGCATCGGCTTCGGCCAGGGCAATGTCGAGGTCACGGCCCGCGCCGGCGCGCCCTGGAGCTTCGACGTCGTCTTCATCAATGCCCTGCTTGGCGCCGACCCAGGGCAGCTCGCGGTGGCGGCGTCGCGCAGCGATGTGGTGCAGCAGGCGCGCATCCTGATCGGCGCCTCGGGCGTCAGCGGCACGCTGGGCGGCGCGGGGGCGGGGCTGAACCTGGCCGGTGGCAGCCTGGCGCTGGTGATGCAGGACAATGCCGCCGGTGTCGCGGGCTATGCCATGCAGGCGGCGGGCAGCGTGCGGCTTACCGGCTTCGAGGGGCAGGTCAGCCTCTCGGCGACCGCGAGCCTGGCGATCAACACGCTCGGCGAAGCCGTGGCGGTGCTGGTGCCGACCGGGGTGGCGACACCCGCGATCAGCCTCGCCTTCGCCGATGGCACGGACCGGCGCGAGGTGACGATCGCGCAGGGCGACATCACGGTGGCGGGTCTCGGCACGCTCAGCGGCGCGCTGAAGCTGGTCAGCACCTCCAGCCTCGTCAACGGCAATCTGATGGATGAGCTGGGCATCGGCCTCGACGCGGCCCGTGGCACGCTGACCCTGGGCGGGCTGGGCGCCACGCTCAGCGACGGGCGGGGCGCGCTGCTGCTGCGGACGCAGACCAGCAGCGACGGCGTGGTCACGCGCGGCTACGCCGTGCAGGCCGATGGCTCGGTCGGCGTGACCGGCGCCGAGGCCGTGACGCTGAGCGGGGCCGATCTGCGCATCGGCTTCAACCGCTGGGGCTCCGCGCTGACGGCGCAGGTGGCAACAGCCACGGGCGACTACGCCGTCAGGCTGCTCGACAACGAGACCCGGCTGAGCGGGACGATCCACGCCGAGCTCGCCGGTATCCTGACGCTCGATGGCCAGCTCTCCATCGAAGGCCGCAACAGCCAGGTCGCGATGCTGGCCGATGGCAGCCAGGTGCAGGCCAGCCAGCTGGTGATTTCGGGCGCCAATGTCGGCGGCAGTCTGCTGGCCGGCGGCAACGGGCTGGATGTGGCACTCGGTGGCATGGACATCGCGCTGGTGCTGAGCACCGAGGCGCTGCCCGATGGCACGAAGGGTCGGCGCTGGCTGTCCTCCCTCGCGCAGCTCGGCAGCGCCAGCATCGCCGGTTATGCGCTGGAGAACCTGCAAAGCGCGCAGCTGCAGATCAACCGCGCGCTGGATCAGGCGACCGGCGCGCTCGCCGATGCAAGCGCGCAGGTGCTCAGCTTCGCCGGCACTGCGTCGCAGAGCGTGGCGCTCGACGCCACGCGGTCGCTCACACTCGCCATGGCGGGCGCCAGCTTCGCCATTCCGGTCAGCGGCAGCCTGCAACTCGGCCCGGCCCGGCTGGCTGGCGATTTCGAGCTGGCGCTGGCGGGGACCGCAGGCAACCGCAGCTGGACCATCACCGCCAGCGATGCGCGCCTGGCACTGGAAGCCGGGCCGGCCTCGGTCGGCATCACCGGGGCGGCCGGCACGCTGGTGCTGGGTGCCAATGGCGCGCGCAGCGGCAGCCTGAGCGGTGCTGCGGCCATCTCCGGCCTCGGCGACCTGTCGTTGGACGGCCGCTTCACCGCCGCTTTCGGCACCGATGGCACCATCGGCTTCAGCGGCACCGGCGTGGCGCTCGGCGTGGCCGGCTTCGGCACGCTGACCGGCGACATCGCCGCCAGCCGGGGCGCCGATGGCAGCATCCTGCTCGGCGCGGCCAATGTAGGCGCCCGCTTCGGCGACCCGGGCGCCGGGCTTGGCGTCAGCGGTGCCAGCCTCGGTCTCTATGTGACGGCGGCGAGCGAAAGCCGCGCCGGATATGCGCTGGTCGCGACCGGCAACGCCAATCTGAACGGCTTCGGCGCGGTCACGCTTTCGGCCCAGGCCACGGTGCGCATCAACACGCTGGGCCATGCGGTGAATATGGCGGCGATGGGTGTCGCCATCAGCTTCGCCGATGGCGCGGCGGTGCAGGAAGTCAGCATCGCCAGCGGCAGCCTGACGGTCGGTGCCATCGGCACGCTGACCGGCGCGCTCGCGGTGAAGGCGGTGACCGAAGGCGCGGTCACCAGCTTGCAGATCGGCGTGGATGCCGCCTCCGGCACGCTCACGCTGGGCGGGTTGGGCGCAAGCCTGACCGGCGGCCGCGGCGCGGTGCTGCTGCGCAAGGACGCTGCGGGCAGCGGCTACGCCTTGCAGGCGGAAGGTGCGGTCACGCTCTCGGGCGCCGACGCCGTCTCGCTCAGCCTGACCAACTTCCAGATCGCCTACAACGCACTCGGCCAGGCGGTGGCGCCGACGCAGGTGAAGACCGGCCTTGGCAGCTACACGGTGGCCCTGCTGGCCGGCGAGCAACGCATGCGCGGCCATGCCGATGTCGTCGTCAGCAACGTGCTCACGCTCAGCGGCGACGTCTTCCTGGAGAATTCGACCAACCAGGCTGTCGCCCTGGCCGGTGGCGGCAGCGCGCAGGTGGACCAGCTGCTGATCGGCGGCACCGGCCTGACGGCCAATATCGGCAGCGGCGATGCCAGCGCGGCCCTGGCTGACCTCGATCTGGCGCTCGTGCTCAGCACCGAGCGCCCGGGCGGCAGCGGGCGGAAATGGCTGACCGGCACCGGCAGCTTCGAGAGCGGCAGCATCGCCGGCTATGCGCTGGACCAGCTGGGCAGCAGCGCGCTCTCGCTGAACCGTGTCATCAGCACCGCGGGCCTGGTGGACAGCGCCCAGGTGGTGAATTGGAGCGGCGCCGCCAGGGCGGTGACCCTCGCGCCGGGCCAAGTGGTGCAACTGGATCAAGCGGTGCAGGGCTTCAGCATCGCGCTCGATGGTGCGGTGCAGGTCGGCGCGGCGCGGCTTGCCGGCGCGCTGACGCTGGCGCAGGTGCCGGCCAGCGGCGGGATCGCTTGGCAGGTGACGGCCACCGATGTCGCGGTCTCGGTGCAGAGCGGCGGCACCAGCCTGGGCCTGGCGAATGGCAGCGGCACGCTGCAACTCGGCCCCAATCAGGCCCGCAGCGGCAGCATCAGCGGCGCGGCCTTCCTCAGCGGCGTGCCCGCCCTCTCGCTCAGCGGCAGCCTGACCGCCCGCTTCGATGCCGCTGGCGGCATGGGCTTCTCCGGCAATGCCAGCCTGGCCGTGGCTGATATCGGCCGGTTGAGCGGCAGCTTCAGTATTGTGGGCGAGCCCGGGGCCGATGGCCGCATCCTGGTCGGCGCCAGCGGCCTGACGGCAACGCTGGGCGATGGCGACGCCGGCGTGGCCCTGGCCAATGGCAGCCTGGGGCTTCTGCTGGGCCAGGCCGGCTATGCGCTGCAAGCCTCGGGCGATGCCGCGCTGTATGGCTTCGGCACCGATGTCACGCTCAGCGCCACCGCCTCTGTGCGCATCAACACGCTGGGCAGCGCGGTCACGCAGCAGATCGCCACCGGGGCAGCGCCCGTCACGCTCGCTTTCGCCGATGGCACGCGGCGGAGTGAGGTCGCGGTTGACAGCGGCACGCTCTCCGTCGCTGGCATCGGCGCGGTGGCCGGGCGTCTGAAGCTGGCCAGCACCAGCACGACCGAGGGGACGACGCAGGTCAGCGAGCTTCGGATCGGGCTCGACAGCCTGGCCGGCACGCTGACCCTGGGTGGCGTCGGCGCGGCGCTCTCGGCTGGCGAGGGCGCGGTGGTGCTGCGGCGGGAAGCCCCGGCCGGTGGCGCCGCGACCACACGCTATGCGTTGCTGGCGGAAGGCGCCGTCGGGTTGACCGGCGTGGATGGCGTGACCCTCGACGCGCCGAGGTTGCAGATCGCGGTCAACCGCTGGGGCTCGGCCTATGCGACGACGGTGCAGGGCATCGGCCGCAGCTTCGCCCTGAACCTGGTAGACAACGAGACCCGGCTCCAGGGGCAGATGCGCGTCGCCGTGGCCGGCGCGATCAGCCTGGATGGCGACATCTTCCTCGAAAGCCGCAGCAACCAGACGGTGGCGCTGGCCGGTGGCGGCAGCGTCCTCGTCAACCAGCTGGTCTTCGGCGGGGCCGGCGTGGCCGCCACGCTCGGCGATGCGGGTGTCGGCGCAAGCCTCAGCGATGTCGGCATCGGGCTGGTGATGAGCTCCGAGGCCGGCGGCACGCGCCGCTGGCTGACCGCCGGGGGCAGCGTCGGTGGTGCGACCGTGGCCGGCTATGCGCTGACCGCCCCGGATGGCGCGGCGCTGGTGCTGAACCGCGTCATGGGTGTCGCCGGCGATGCCTTCGCCGGCATCGGCCCCGTGCTGGACTTCTCGGCGGCACCGATCGTGCTCGATCTCGGCGGTGGCCTCTCCGCGCGGCTGGCGTCCAGCGAGGCCGCCTTCGCGCTGAATGTCGATGGCGCGATGCAGTTCGGCCCGGCGGCGCTGGCGGGCAGCTTCACGGTGGCCTTGCAGCAGGCGGCCGGCGGCGCGCGCAGCTGGCAGGTCACGGCCTCCGATGCCTCGGTCTCGCTCAGCGCCGGCGCGGCGCGGGTCGGCATCGCGCAGATCACCGGGGGGCTCACGCTCGGTGCCAATGGCCAGCGCGCGGGCGCCTTCAGCGGCGTCGGCTCGGTCAGCGGCGTGGATGGGCTCAGCCTGACCCGGGGCAACTTCACCACCAGCTTCGACAGCGCCGGCAACCTGCAACTGGCAGGCGCGGTGGACCTGACCGTGGCCGGCACCGCGACGCTGAGCGGCCAGTTCGGCATTACCCGCAGCGTCGTCCCCACCGTCCTGGCCGAGGTGGTCACGCGCAGCGACGGCTCTGCCGGCGGCGGCAGCCTCACCGAGGTCACCGCCGGCGGCGTGGCGACGAACACGGTGCTGCTGCTGAACGCCATCAGCGCCGATGGCACGCGCTTCCGCGAGGGCAGCTACGGCTTCGCCTACAACGGCGCCAGCGCCACGGTCGGCACGCTTGATGCGCAAGGCGTGGCGCTCAGCGACGCGGCCCTCTCGGCGCGGCTGCAAGCCGGGCTGCAACTGCTGTTCGGCACCGGCAATGTCCTGGTCGGCGGCGGCCGTGCCGAGGGCTTCTCCATCACCTTCGCCGGTGCGCTCACGGGCCAGCCGGTGACGGGCCTGGCGATGACGCCGCCGGCAGAGCTGGCGGCGGGCGATGGCTGGAGCCAGTCCGGCGTGGCGAGCCAGGCGGCGCCGGGGATCGGCGCCACGCATCTGCTGGACACCTACCCGCCCGGCGCGGTCGGCAGCTTCACCCTTGCCTTCGACTACCAGGCCAAGACCAACACGCGGCTGCAACTTTCGGCCGCCGGCGCCGGCGGCGACTTCCGCGAAGGGGTCTATGGCTTCACCCGCGGCGGCACCACCACCACGGCCAGTTCGCGTGATGCCGCCGGCACGGCGCTGAGCGATGCCGCCTTCGCCGCCAATATCGCCACCGCCCTGGCTGCGCACTACGGCGCCGGCAATGTGCAGGTCAGCGGCAGCCGCGCGGCCGGCTTCGGCATCGAGTTCACCGGCACGCTGGCCGGCACCGAGGTGGCGCTGGGAGGCACCGGCCTGACACTGACGCCGCCGGCCGACCCCTCCGCCGGCCTGGCCGGCACCGGCGTCTCCAGCGTGGAACGCCAGGCCTCGGCCACCGTGCTCGCTACCAGCTATGACCTGCTGATCCAGCGCCCCGAAGGCGCCTCGCGCAACCTGAACAACTTCACCTTCAGCTTTGCCGATGGCACGCGGGACGTGCAGGTGAAGTTCGTCGATATCCAGGTGACCCAGCCGGCGCAGATCAAAACCGCGCTGGAGAAGCTGGTCGGCAAGGGCAAGGTCACCGTCACCGCCGACCTGTCCTCGCCGATGCGGGCGCAGCGCTACACCATCACCTTCGCCGATGGCGCGCTGCAGCAGGGCGCCTTGCAGCTGCGCAACACCGGCCTGCCGGAGGTGACCTATACGCTGGCGCCGCGCGTGGCCTCGGGCACGCCGAGCACGACCGGCGCGGTGCATCTGGTGCAGCAATTCCCGGCGGCCGCGCAGGGCAGTTTCACGCTGGCGGTGCAGGTTGCCGGCAGCATCTTCACCACCGGCGCCATCAGCCTGCACGCCAGCGATGCCGCGGTGCAGGCGGCGCTGCTGGCGGCCCAGACGCCCTTAAACGGCACGCCCGGGGGCAGCACGCTCGGCGGCAGCGGCGCGACGGTCACGGTGGCGACTGATGCCGCGCTCGGCGCCTGGCGCATCAGCTTCGGTGGCGCCGCGCTGGGCCAGGTGATCCCCGCCATGACGGGCGTGGTCACGCCGCTACTGGCGCCACCCGCGCAACTGAGCCTTCTCGCCTCCGGCAGCAGCCTCGGCGCCGGGACCTACACCACCGCGCCGATCAGCCTGCAGGCCACGCCGGACGCGGTGCGGGCCGCGCTGCTCGCCGCGACGGGGCCGAACGGCCATGCCTTCGCCAGCACAGGCGCCAGCATTGCCGTGACGCTCGACAGCACGCTGGGCGCGTGGCGCGTGGCATTCGGCGGTGCGGCGCTCGGGCAGGCCATCCCGGCGATGCAGGTCACCACCAGCATCAGCCCCGCCCCGGCTGCGACGCTGACCATCGTCTCGGCCGGCGCCACCTCCTCGGCGGTGCAGCACCTGGCCTTGCAGCCGGGCACCGGCAGCTTCGCGCTGGCCTTCCAGGGCCGCGTCACGGCGCCGCTGCAGGCCGAAGGGCTGACGGCGACGGCGATCCAGGCGGCGCTGGAAGCGATCGCGGGCAGTGGCAATCTGCGCGTCACCAAGGCCGGCGGCGGGTGGGATATCGCCTATCAGGGCGCGTTGGCCGGGCAGGTGGTGCCGCTGGCGCAGGTGGCCGGGCTGCGCAGCCTGGACCTGGTGCTGGCCGATGGCGCCCAGGCGGATAGCGTGCGCGTCAAGGCCACGGGCGCGGCCGACTGGGCCGCCACCGCCACGCTGACCGGCCTGACCGGCGCGCAGCAGCAGCAGGCGCTGACCCGCGCCTTCGAGGCCGTGTACGGCCGGGGCAACGTCACCGTGCTGGCGGTGGAAGGCCAGAGTGGCCAATACCTGCTGCTCGGCGCCGGCAGCCTGGCCGGCAGCAGCCTCGCCGCCACCACGCTCGGGCTGTCGCGCGCGGTGGCACAGCCGCCGGGCTACCTGCTGATCGGCGCCGCCGATGCCGGCGTGACCTTCGGCAGCGCCAGCGCCGGCCTCGTGCTCAGCAACGTCTCGCTCGGCCTGGTGCTGACCGAGGGCGACGCGGGCACCGGCTATGCGCTGCTGGCCAACGGCACGGCCGGCCTGGTCGGCATGAATGGCGCGGTGGCGCTGAACGCGGCCGGCGCGCTGCGGATCAACACGCTGGGCCAGGCGGTGAACCAGACGGTCCGCACCGGGCTGACCACGCCGGACCAGCTGGTGGCCTTCACCACCGCCGACCAGCTGAACGACGTCAGCATCACCCAGGGCACGGTGCAGGTCGCCAACCTCGGCAGCCTGACCGGGGGCCTGCGCGTCATCTCCAGCACCTCGGTCGAGGCGGGGGTCCGCACCACCGACATCGCCATCGGCCTCCAGGGCATGAGCGCCGCCCTGACCCTCGGCGGGGTCGGCGCCACGCTGGGCCAGGGCCAGGGCGGGATCGTGCTGCGGATGCAGCAGGCGACCGATGGCAGCGGTGCGGTCACCAGCGGCTATGCGGTAGCAGCCGATGGCAATGTGGCGCTGACCGGGGTTTCCGGCCTGACACTGACCGCCGACCGGCTGCAACTCGCGTGGAATCGCTGGGGCTCCGCGCTGGATACCAGCGTCGCCACCGGCAGCGGCAGCTACGCCCTGCGCCTGGCGGATCAGGAGTCGCGGCTGCGCGGCAACATGCACCTCGCGGTCGGCAGCGTATTGGATGTCCGGGGCGAGCTGTTCCTGGAAAGCCGGACCGGCCAATCGGTGAGCCTCGCCGGTGGCGGCAGCGTCGCGGTCAACCAGCTGGTCTTCGGCGGCGCCGGGCTGGCCGCCACGCTGGGCGATGCCGCGGTCGGCGCCACGCTGGAGCTGGCCGATCTCGGCCTGGTGCTGAGCAGCGAGGCCGGCGGCAGCGGCCGGCGCTGGCTCTCCGCGCTGGGTGACCTCTCGGGGCTTACGGTGCAGGGCTACAGCGTCGGCAGCCTGCTGGGCTCGCGGCTGGAGATCAACCGCGCGCTCGGCACCGCGGGCGATGCGCTGGCCAATGCCGGCGCGGCGCTGGACTGGAGCGGCGCGCCACTGGCCATCGCGGTCGGCACCGCCGCGCCGCTCTCGATCGGCTTCAACGCGGCAACGCTGCGCGTGGCGCTCTCCGGCAGCCTGGATTTCGGGTCGGTCAGCCTCGGCGGCGACCTTGATATCGCGCTCACCCAGGCCGGCACCGCGCGCAGCTGGACCATCGCGGTCAGCAACGGCCTGGCCAGCGTGGCGGCCGAGGGGGCCGAGGTCAGGCTCAGCAATGGCACCGGCACGCTCACTCTCGGCGCCAATGGCCAGCGCTCCGGCAGCGTCAGCGGCACCGCCTCGCTGACCGGGGTTGCGGGCCTGACGCTGAGCGGCACGCTGGCCACGCAGTTCGACAGCGCCGGCAACATGCAGATCGCCGGCCTCGCGACCGTGGCGGTCGCGGGCTTCGCCTCGCTCACCGGCAACGTCGCCGTCACGCAGCAGGGCGTGGCGGAAGTGGTTGCGCCCGTGGTGAGCGTGGCGGCGCAGCAGGGCAGCGGCGGCAGCGTCTTCGTCACCACCCAGGGCGGGGCGCGGACGCAGACCCTGTTCCTGCTGACCGGCGCCAGCGCGGATGGCAGCCGGTTCCGCGAAGGCGCTTACGTCTTCACCGCCGGCAGCGCGAGCGTGACGGTGGATACGCGGCTGGGCGGCACGCCCCGCAGCGATGCCCAACTGGCCGCGGCGCTGCAGACGGGCCTGGTGGCGCTGTACGGCGCCGGCAATGTCGAGGTCAGCGGCGGGCGGGAGCAAGGCTTCAGCCTTCGCCTGATCGGCGCGCTGGATGGCCAGGCCGTGCCGCTGCCCACCATGCTGCCGCCCGCCGACCCGTCCACCGCCAGCATGGGCAGCACCTATCTGGAACAGCAGGCGATCGCGGCCGCTGCCGGCGCCACCTATCTGCGGCTCGAGGTCCAGACCGCCAAGCCCAACACGACCACCAACAAGTTCACGCTCTCGCTCGGCGGCCGGTCGGCCGAGGTGCGCTTCCTGCATGACCCGACCGCCCAGAAAGCGGCGATCCAGGCGGCGCTGGACAGCATGCTTGGCCGCGGCAATGCGGCGGTGACGCGCGACACCAGCACCGGGCTGATGACGCAGGGCTATGCCATCTCGCTCGCGCCGACGGCGGCGGCGCTGGGGACGCTGACGCTCAGCGTCACCGGCACGGGGCGGGATGTCGTCTATACGCTGCTGCCGACCAAGGCCGGCGGCACCGCCACCGGCGCGGTGCAGCGGATGGACCTGATCCCGGCGGGGGTGCAGGGCAAGCTGCAGCTGGAGTTCTCCTTCCAGGGTCAGGCCTTCATGACCGCTGCCTTCGATGCGCATGCCGCCGTGGAGCAGGTGCAGGCCGCCTTGCAGGCCGCCACCAACCCGGCGGGCAAGAGCTTCGGCGCCCTCGGCGGCACCGTGGCGGTCACGCTCGACGCTTCGGCGCGGCAATGGCGGATCGCCTTCGGCGGTGCTGCGCTCGGCGTGGCGATTCCGTTGCTGGAGGCCACGCTGACGCCGGTGCGGGCGCCGGCTGCGGCCCTGACGCTGGTGCAGGCCGGCGCCACCACCTCCGCCGTCCAGCGCCTGGAACTCAGCGGCACCGGCCCCTTTGCGCTGGGCTTCGCCGGGGCCGGCACCGCCGCGCTGGCGGCCGACAGCAGTGCCGCCGTGGTGCAGGCCGCGCTCGAAGCGCTGGCCGGCATCGGCGCTGGCAATGTTGCGGTGGTCCAGGCTGGCGCCGGCAAATACGACATCAGCTTCATCGGTGCGCGCGCCGGCGCCGATATCCCGGTGCTGCGCGTGGCGGCGGTGCAGACCATCGACTTGCGTCTCGCCGACGGCAAGCTGGCCGATACGGTGCGGCTGCGCGCGGCGAGCGCCACCGACTGGGCCAGCAGCCTCGGCTTGGGCAGCCTCGGCTTCGGCAGCTTGGGCGCGGAAGCGCAGCGCGCCGCATTGCAGGCCGCGCTCGAACAACTGCCGGGCATCGGGGTCGGGAATGTGGCGGTGCAGGCGGTGGCCGGCGCGCCAGGGTCCTTCACGCTAAACGGCAGCGGCGCCCTGGCCGGCCAGGCGCTGCCGGGCGTGGTGTTCGGCCTCTCGCGCGCGGTGGTGCAGCCGCCAAGCTACCTGCTGATCGGCGCCACTGGCGTCACCGGGGATTTCGGCTCCGCCAACGCCGGGGTGCGTCTCACCAATGGCAGCCTGGGCCTGGTGATCTCGCGCGACAGTACGGGCAGCACCGGCTACGCGCTGAACGCCAGCGGCACGGCGTCCCTGACCGGCTTCACCGGTGTCTCGATGACCGCCGCCGCCCTGGTCCAGGTCAACACGCTGGGGCGCGCCGTCTCGATCGAGGTGCCGAGCGGTATCGCCACCACCCCGGTGCGGGTCAGCTTCGGCGACGGGCTGCGGCTGCGGGAATTGGTCGTCACCCAGGGCAGCATCACCATTGCCGACCTCGGCACCGTCTCCGGCGGGCTGACGCTGCGGGTTGAGCAGCACGCGCAGGCCGGCGGCACGGTCACCGACGTGCAGATCGGCCTTTCGGCCGTGCAGGGCAGCCTGAGCCTCGGCGGTCAGCTGCCGGCCACGCTGACCCATGGCGCAGGCGCCGTGGTGCTGCGCTCCATCCAGGCCGCCGATGGCAGCGTCACCTCGCGCCATGCCGTGCAGGCCGATGGCAATGTCGCCTTCGACGCCGGCGGGGCGGTGCAGGTCACCGCCGAACGGCTGCAGGTCGCGCTCAATCGCTGGGGTGCCGACCTCGACACCTCAGTGGCGAATGGCTCCGGCCGCTACGACCTGAGCCTGCTGGATGGGGAGACCCGGCTGCGCGGCCAGATGAAGGCCAGCATCGCCGGCGTGCTCAGCGCCGAGGGCGCGCTTTCGATCGGGCTGGTCAAGAACCAGCAGGTGAGCCTCAGCGATGCGACCGCCGCCACGGTGGACCAGCTGGTCCTGACCGGCATGGGTCTCGCGCTGCGGGTCGGGAACGGCACCGATGGCCTCGGCCTGGTCATGGCCGGGGTGCAGCTGGCGCTGCTGGTCAACTCGGAAACCACCGGCAGCAAGCGCCGCTGGATGTCCGGCACCGCCACGGTCGGGAGTGCCACCCTCGCGGGTTACAATCTCAGCCAGCTGGCCGGCGGGGTGCTGCAACTCAACCAGGCGCTCGCTTCGGCCAGCAATGTCGCGGCAGCGGCGAATGCGGCGGTCATCAACTGGTCGGCCGCGCCGGCGCGCATCAGCGTCAGCAAGGATGTGGCGCTGAACATCGCCGCCGCGGTCCCGCTGACGCGGTTCACCGCCACCGGCAGCATCGACCTCGGCGCCACGCAGCTCAGCGGCGCATTGCAGCTGTCGCGGCTGACCGACGGCGGCTGGCAGCTGGACGTGGCCGGCGCCAGGCTGGTGCTCAAGGCCGTCGGGATTGAGCTCGCCCTGGCCAATGTCGGCGGTAGCCTCGGCTTCGGCGCCGGGGGGCAGCGCAGCGGCTCGGTCAGTGGCGATGTCACTTTGACCGGGCTCGACCAGGTCAGTCTCTCTGGTCGCCTCGCCGCCAGCTTCGGCAGTGGCAACGACATGGTGCTGAGCGGGCAGGCTGCCTTGACGCTGGCTTCGCTGGCAACCCTGACCGGCAACCTCACCATCACGCGCAGCGTCGTGGCCGGCGCCGAGCAGGTCAGCATCGCCGCCAGCAATGTCACGGCGACGGTCGGCGTCAACGGGGTGGGCGCCACGCTGTCCGGCGGCCGCCTGGCCCTGCTGGCGGCGAAGAAGGCCGATGGCACCGCGGGCTATGCCTTGCAGGGTGCTGCGACGGTCAGCCTCAGCTCCACGCTCCAGCTGCCGCTCAGCGGGCAGGTGATGATCGAGGCCAATACGCTGGGCCGGGCGATAGACCAGACCCTGCAGGTGGCGTCGCAGCCTGTTGCGGTGAAGTTCGGCGCCGCCCTGCTGCCGCCGCGCTTCAACCTCGGCGAACTGAACGCGCAGCTGGCCGGGGCGCTCGGCGCGGCCATGATCACCGCCAGCAATACGCTCGACGAGCTGCGGGCCGATATCACGCCAACTTTCGACGACCGCGGCACCCAGACCAACCTCAACGCGCTGGCCAAGACCCTGCCGGTGGTCAATGTCTCGATCACGCAGCTGCTCTCGCTCGACAAGCTGTTCGGCATCGGCGGCTTCGTGAAGCAGTATCTGGCGGACAACGCCGTGCTGGTGCTGCTCGACCCCGGGCCCGACGTGACGAAGCCCGAGGGTGCCGGGATCAAGGTGACCACCCAGTTCGCCGGCGCCGAGCTGGCCTGGACCGCGGTGATGGCCAATGGCAGCAAGGTCGTGCTGGCGCCGGGCGTGATCCAGGAGGGCTTCAACAGCTGGGCGAGCATCGTCACCGCCGCAAATCTGACCGAGACGCCTGTCGGGCTGATCGTCGGCGTGACCCTGGGCGACAAGGTGGGAACCCAGAGCTTCAGCGCCGACCCCACGCTGCCCGAGATGACGCCGCCCAGCCTGACGGGGCTGATCGACAGCCTGAAGGCGAACTGGCTGCCGACGCTGCCTGGCGTCGGCACCGACGGCCTCGCGATCTCGATGACCAGCACGGGCCTCGATCTCGTGTTCCAGGACACGCTGCGGGCCAGCACCAGCACCAGGCTGGACCTGGGCACCGCCGCCACCGAGCTGGGCCTGACGCTGGATTCCGACCTGCGGCTGACGCTCGCGGCAGAGGCCCGCGTGGGCTTCCGCCTTTCGGTGGACTGGCGGAACGCCACCGCCAGCTTCAAGCTGGATACCCTGGCCTTCGAGGCCACGGCGGCGATCAGCAACATCGCCCTCGGCGCCGCCATCGGCCCGCTGGCCGTCAACCTGGGCGACCCGTCCAGGCAGACCGGCAGCCTTCAGGTGAAGCTTGCCGGCAACGTCGTGCAGGGGGCCGGCGGCGTGCTGGGCTATACCACCACGACGGACAGCGTGACCGCCACGCTGCCGGTCTATGCCAAGCTGGCGGGGCTCGACCTTTCCGGCAGTGCGGTGCCGACCATGGTGCTTGCCGCCAGCCCGCTCCTGGGCAAGGCCGTGACCATCACCACCAGCAACTTCGACAAGCTGGCCGACTTCAAGAACATGTCGGTGATCGACCTGATCACCATGTTCCCAGCCTTCGTCGGCGCGTTGGAGGACATCACGGCGGGCGACAACTTCGCCACCTCGATCCCCTTCGTCGCCAGCACGCTGAACCAGGCGCTCGATTTCGCCACCGGCTTCCAGGAAAACGTCTACGACAAGATCGATTTCCTGAAGCCGATGGTGACGCTGCTGACGCTGGCTTCTGTCAGCACCGCCACCGCCTCCATCAGCGGTCAGCAGGAAATCGTGCTGGTCAATCCGCTCGGCGGCTTCACCGCGGCCGCGCTGGGCACGGCCCAGGTGACCCTCTCGACCACCGTCAGCGGCGTCACGCGGATCATCGGCACCTACACCGTCAAGCAGGTGCTGGACGGCAATACGCTGGTGCTGTCCGGCACGCCGCCGGTTGGGCTGAAGGGCGTGCAAGCCACCATCCACCTGCCGCGGGAGCAGATCACCACGCTGCAGGAGTTCATCATCGCGGTGAACAATGCGGGCGTCCTGCCGCCCGGCCTGCAGATCAGTTTTGACCCGGTGCAGCGCGCCTTCGTCGTGCCGCTCGCCTTCCGCGACGACCTGACGCCGATCGACCTGCCGCTCCAGCTGGACATGGGGGTGGACGGCGTTGCGCTGAGCACCACTGCGACCGCCCGGCTGACGGGCCATGTCGCCGGCAATCTGAGCTTCTTCGTGGACCTCGACGGCCGCAGCCTGGTCGGCAATACCGGCGGCATCGCGGCCGGCACCAGGCTGTTCAGCGATACGAACTTCACCTTCGACGCCAGCATGCTGGGCATGCAGCTGCAGATCGGCACCAGCCGGTTCACCGTGACCGGCCTCGTCAACGCCCATGCCGTGACGCTGGACAAGGCCGCCACCGCCAGCCTGTCCGGCGCCTATCAGTTGCGCCAGAACCAGCTGACGCTGGGCATCCAGGACGTGAAGCTTCAGGGCGTGCTCGCGCTCGATGCGAGCGATCTCACGGTCGGCGTGCAACTCGGCTTCCTGGGCGCCACCATCGGCGGCGCCGGCACCGGGTCCACGGTGCATGTGTCGGCCGATGCCACGATCTCGCTCAACCGCAAGGCCGGCTCCACCGCGCTGTCGGACCGGCAGTTCCAGTTCGCCGATATCACCGGCTCGGCAGTCCAGTTCGCGCTGACGGGCGAGGCCTATGCGACGCTGCGCGGCCTGAAGGTCAACCCCGGCATCGGCTCCAGCATCCCGATGGCGCCGAATGCGCTGATCGAAATCCGGATGCTGGACCCGTTCAATCCGGGCGTGGTGAAGGTGGTCAACCAGAATCCTTCGCTGCTGCCGGACTACGCAGCCTTGCTGAAGACCGGCGCGGTGAATGCCAACAGCATCGTCCTGGTGCTGCCCGACCTCGGCGCCGCCTTCAGCTTCAGCAAGATGAGCTTCGCCGACGTCGTCGGCGCGGTGCGGCAGGGCATCGAGGCGGTGGGCAATGCGCTCTCCACCCAGCCTTTCTACAACACCGAGATCCCGGTGGTCGGCAGTTCGCTCGCCGAGATCTTCCCCTTCGTGGACAGCCTTCTCGCGCAGCTGGACGACGCGGCCAACAATCCCGCCGGCGTGATCAGCGCGGTCGAGGCGGTGGTCGAGAAAGCGCTGGGCATCCAGGACAACAACAACCTGCCGGCGAGCCAGCAGGCCTTCTCGCTCTCGCTGGATGGCGAAGCGCTGAAGATCCATTTCAACCTGACCAAGGTCCTGTCGCAGCGTTTCGGCTTCAACCTGGACCTGACCAGCCTTGCCGCCCTGGCTGGCGGCGGCACCGATGGGCTCGACTTCATCTCCTCGCTGACCGACGTGATCAACCCCGGCGCCACCGGCAATGTCGCGCTCTCCGCGCTGGCAAGCCTCCAGGTCGAGGCCGGGCTTCGCCTGGTGAGCGGCAAGCCGCAGGCCTTCCTCTACGACTACAACCCGACCCAGGCGGTGACCACGGCCATGGCCGCCTTCGGCGCGATGGGCTTCGCGCAGAACAGCAGCAGGGTCACCAACGACCAGTATGCCAGGCTGCTGCAGGAGTTCCGCAGCGTTTTGGCCACGGCCGGCACCGGCGTCACCGCCATCACCGCCACCGTGGACAGCTTCACCAACGCGACGACGGAAGCCGGCAACATCGATGCGGAGGAAGGTGCTGGGAAGCTGCTCGGGCTGCGCCAGAGCAACATCCTGGCGCTGGCCTCGCGGCTGGCCACCGACCTGAAGCTGCAGGTCAATCTCTATGCCGGCGCGCAACTCAGCGTCGCGGACCTGACCAAGGTCCAGCTGTTCCGTGACGTGGCGGTGACCCGCAGCGTCAGCGTGGCACCCGAGCAGGCCTCCGGCACTCGCCTCGTGCTCGGGCTGCAGGTGAACGGGCAGAACCTGAACCTGAACTTCCAGGCCGGCCCGGTGGATATCGGCGCCAAGGGCGGCTGGGTGGCCTTGGACCGCGACGGCATCGCCTCGACCAACGACTACGCCACGCTCACGCTGAAGCTGGCGCCAACCCTGTCCGGCAGCGCGAATGACGGCGTGTTCATCCTCGGCCGCGACCGGTTGGCCGACAATGTGGGTTACCAGGTCTCTGGCGCCTTCGGCGCCAATCTGCCGCTGGACGTCAACGTCTCCGGCATCGGCAACAGATCGGTCGGCGCCCTGACCATCGCGACCGGCGCCGGCGGCCTCAAGGCGCTGATGGACGCGGCGGCGGGCAAGGCGGCCGCTGCCCGCGTGCTGAACATCACCGTCCCGGATGTGCGCGGCCTGCTGACGCAATTCGAGCAGGACTTCTCGGTTCTCGGCATGCTGAACGACCCGTCACGGATCATCGACGGGATTGATAACGTGCTCGGCTTCATCCAGGACGAGCTGAGCGACAACCTTTCGCAGTCCATTCCGCTGATCGGCAGCAAGCTGGCGGAAACCGGCAACTTCATCCAGGACATCCGCGTCGACCTGCTGGGCGACCTGCGCGCGAAGCTGTCGTCCAATGGCGGCGTCATCGGCGTCATCCAGCAGACGCTCTATGACCTTTTCGGCCCCGGCAAGGCGAATATCCTGCTGGATGCGAACCGCGACAGCCGCATCACCATCGATGATGTCTCGGTGCGTTGGTTCGACCGCAGCGGGCGCGAGCTTGGCGTCTGGGCACTTGGTGGCACGCCACCCGTTGGCGCGGATGCGGTGCAGTTCAGCGCACCGATGGGCAAGACGCTGCTCGCCACCGGCATCGACATACCGCTCAGCCTCGACATCCCGGGCTTCACCCTGCAGGTCAATGGCGGCTTCAAGCTCGGCGTCGCCTGGGCCGTTGACTTCGGCTTCGGCATCAGCGCGGCGGACGGCGTCTACCTCGTCACCAATCTGGACAAGACACCCGAGGTCCGGCTGGTTGCGACGGCGACGCTGGACGGGTCGCCGAAGGACGCAGGCAATACCTCGCCCTTCTCCGCCACGGGTACGGTGCTGTTCTTCCAGGCCGAGGTGAAGGACAGCGGCATCGGTGCCGCCGGGGCAGCCTTCAAGCCGAGCGGTGTCAACGCCACGCTGGGCCTCGATCTGCTCGGCGACAGCCGCGGGCGCATGGCCTTCTCCAAGCTGAAGGTCGCGGCCAGCTTTGTCGCCAATGCCGATGTCCACCTTGCGCTGAAGCTGGATGCGCCCGCCATCCCTGGCGTGCCGACGCTGAAGGCGGATCTGGTGCTCGGCTGGAGCTGGGCGCTGAACCAGAAGGTCGTTGCGCCGACCGTCTCGCTCGAGAACCTGCGCGTTGACATCGGCTCGCTGGTGCAGAACCTGCTGCTGCCGATCACGCAGAAGATGGCGGATCTGCTTGATCCGGTGAAGCCCTTCGTGGAGTTCCTCACCGCCGAGATCGAGGGCCTCGGCTTCCTGCGCGAGCTTGGCGTGGAGCCCAACCCGCTCGGCCTGATCAACGCCTTCCTCAAGCTGCGCGGCCAGAAGGAGATCCCGAAAGAGTTCTTCGATGCGGTGACCTTCGTCCTGAAGCTGCCGGACATGGTGAAGAGCTGGTCGGATACCGGCGAGATCCTGCTTGGCGACCTGAGTGGCTTCGGCAGCGGCAAGGTCTCCGCCGAGGGCCTCGACGCCGACATGGCCGAAAAGGCGCTCGCGATCCTGGAGGACCCCGCCTACAGGAGCACGGCGGACCGCGAAGCGGCGATGCGGGCGCAGGGAATCCCGGACCAGTATCTGAAATACGCGGCCGACCCGGCCGGCTCGATCTCCAAGCTGGCCGGCATAGATCTGCCGCCGGGCCTGACCAACGCGCTGAACGACGTCGCTGCCAAGCTGATCGCGCCGAAAAGCAGCCAGCCCAAGGGCGGCGCGCCGCGCAGCGGCTTCAAGTTCCTCGAATACGTCAAGGACATCAACAACTGGAAGCAGCTGCTGACGGGCGGCGACGCGACCCTGTTCAGCTATGAATTTCCGTTGCTGGGCAAGGAGGTCGTCACCGGCTTCAAGGTGGCAATACCGATCCTCCCGCCGCTGGACTTCATTCTGGGTGCCCGGGCCAAATTCAGCGCCTTCGCCGATCTGGCGGTGGGCTTCGACACCTTCGGCATCCGCAAGGCCATCGCGTCGAGTGATCCGGTGGACGTGCTCGACGGCTTCTTCATGTACAATGTGACGCTGCCGACCTTCGCCAAGGGCAAGATCGTGCCGGGCACGGGCGGCGTCGAGAAGCCGCAGGTCAAGATTACCGCGGAGGTCAGCCTGAACGCCGGGGTGGCTATCGGTCCTATCTCCGGCGGGCTGCAAGCCGGCATCGAATTCTTCACCAACCTCCACCTGCACGACATCGCCTTCCCGATCCTGACCAAGGACGATCTGGGCTATGTCACCAACTCCACCTTCAAGTCCGACGGCAAGGTGCGCGGCAGCGAGATCGTCACCCTCTACAACTACGAGGATGGCGGCTTCAAGAACCTGTTCGACATCCATATGGGTGCCGATTTCGTTGGCGACATCTTCGTTGACCTCTTCGACGAGAGGATCGTCGAAGAGGAAATCTTCCGCATCCACCTCTTCAACCTCGACATCCTGGCCCCGAATATCGAGCCGGTGCTGGCGAAGCAGGAAGGCGGCGTCCTGACCCTCAACGCCGGCGCGCTCGCATCCAAGCGGCTGTATTTCAACACCGCGGACAGTGACGAAGCCTTCACGCTCTATGGCAAGGGCGGCACGGTCAGTGTCGAGTTCGACCGCTACTACAAGACCTTCAGCGGCGTGACCTCGGTGGTGGTTGACCTGGGCGAAGGCAACAACCTGCTGGATGCCTCCCGCCTGCTGGACGTGAAGGTCCTGGCCAAGGCCGGGGCTGGCAAGGATACGCTGATCGGCGGCAAGGGCGGCGGCACGCTGGATGGCGGCGGCGGCGACGACCTGATCTATGTTGACGAAAGCAAGGTCGGGGCCTCGCTGAAGTCCGGCAGTTGGTTGCTGAAGGGCGGCGCTGGGAATGACAAGATCACCGCCGCCAGCGGCGACGCCACGATGCTGGGCGGTGCCGGCAATGACACGCTCACGGGCGGCAGCGGCAATGACCGGCTGAACGGCGGCGCCGGCACCAATGCCCTGAAGGGCGGGCTTGGCGCCGACACCTATGCCTTCGACGACAGCTTCGGCAACAACAACGTCTCGGACAGCCTTGGCGGCAGCAACTTCGACTTCTCCGACATGACGCAGGCGGCGTCGGTGACGATGGCGCAGTCGGGCGTTTCCGGCACCTCCAAAGGCTTCGAACTGCGGGCCTCAGGTGTCCAGGTGATCAGCGTCAAGCTCGGCAAGGGCGACGACACCCTCTTCGCGAAGGATTTCCCCTCCTGGCGCGTCGAAATCGGCGATGTCGGCGGCAACGACAAGTATCGCGTGACGCTGGGCGACCCCGGCGGGACGCAGCCTATCGGCACCCTCGCCATCAATGATGACGAGGGCGAGTTCGACGAGACCGTGCTCGAACAGACCCGCAGCTCCGCGACCGTGCTGTTCGGCACCAACATCATCACCAACGGGCGTGAGATCATCAACTACAACACCGCCGGTTCGGGCGTGGATCGCGTCACGCTCAAGGGCAAGGGCGCCAGCTACGACGCAACCGGCGTGCTCACCTTCGGTGGTGACGTGGTCTATGATGGTCTGACATCCGGTGCTGCGTCGCTGCTCAGCAGCACGGGCTTCATGGCAGTGGGCCGCAGCGTGACCGGCAAGGCCGATATGGCCGCGCTCAATGTCACAGTCCAGACCATCAAGACGCTCGATGTGAAGCACAGCCTGGTCGCGCTGGACAATGGTTTCATTGACCTGCGCACCTATGGCGACAAGGCCGATATCAGGCTGAACGGCGGTGACCTGATCGTCGCTGCCGGCTCGGGTGGCGGCGGCGGCGATATCGGCGGCAATGGCTGGCTGCGGCTGCAGGCGGCCGATGGCAGCCTGGTCAACGCCGGCAACAACCGCATCGCCGGCGAAGCCTCCTACATGCTGGTGCGGGTGAAGAACGCCATCGGCACCGCGGCACAGCCGATCATCACCGCGCTCGGCAGCGTGACGCTCGCGACCGCCAGCCATGGCCGCGGCGATATCTATATTCAGGAAGCGACCAGCCTGACGCTGGAGGAGGAACGCGCGCTGACCAGCCCGGAGAACCCGGGCTTCGTGATCGGCGGCAGCGTGACCGATTCCAACTGGGAGAGCGGCGTCAAATGGCTGGCCACGGCGCCGAGCGACTGGCTTTCGCTGCTGACCGGCCGGCGCACCGGGGTTGCCGTCGAGGTTTCGCATGGCGTTCTCAATCTGGACCTGAACGCGCGCGGGTCGCTGCTCAGCCTCGACAGCGGCCGTGTGCAGACGCTCGAGGCCAGCAAGAACATCACGATCACCGCCGACAACATCAACTTCCGCAGCGGTCCGTCGCAGGTCATCGGCACCGGCATTCTGACCCTTCAGGCGCATCAGCTGGCCTGGGCCTACATCATGGGCACGGCGGCCGAGTACCAGTCCGGCCTGGATTATGAGGAAGACAGCTTCTTCCAGAGCACGCCCGGCTTCTATTTCTCCAGCCGTGACCTGGCGGCGCTGGCGGATGGCTTCGCGCATCTGAAGATCGGCCGCGCCGATGCCGGCAACACGATGCTGTTCGGCGACGTGCAGAATTCCGACTACCTGAAGTTCTTCCCGGACACGCTGCGTTCCACCGATTCACGTGTTGCGGCCTTCCGCGACACGGTCACGCTGTATTCGGACATCATGGATGTGCGCGGCAACGTACAGGCGCCGGCAGACACCATCACCATATTTACGCGGCTGCTGAATATCGCCAGCGCCAACATCAAGGTTCCGGCCGGGCTGCCGGACAGCGGCATCTCAGGCCGCACGATCACGCTGAACGTCGCCGAGCAGGCGCAGATCACCGGCTGGGTGAAGGGGCTGGATGCGGTGACGATCACCGTCACCGGGGACCCGCAGGCCGATGCCTATCTCATCACGCCCTATGACGGCGGCGCGAGCCTGATCCTCGACAGTGTCGGCCTCATCTCGACGCGCGACGACCGCGGCCACATCGTCATCACCACCAGCCACGCAATCGAATCGGCTGGCGTCATCGACGTGGGTGGCACGAACGGCCGGCTCGACGTCAATGCCGGCGGGCCGCTGCTGGTGCTGGAGAACAGCGACATCCGTGGGCTTGGCGCGAATTCGGTGCTGAACCTCACCAGTGCCGATGCGATCTCGGTCAATCCGGGCAGCGCCATCCGCGCCGGTGTCGCGGTGACAGGCATCATCCCATCCATTTCCGGCAGCAACGGCACCGTGACGCTGACTGCGGTGAACGAGATGCTGCTGGGTGGGGCGATCTACGGCTCCGGCGCCATGACCTTCAACTCCGGCGCGCAGAAATACGATGGTGCGGCCTTCGGTGACCCGCTGAACGGCGGCAAGACCAAATACGCCATCTTCAACAAGACCGCCTACTTCCAGAACATCGCCCGCGTGAGCCCCAGGAATTACCTGGTGGACCACAATACCGGCTACGGCATGCTGCAGACGGGCACCATCACCAGCCTCGGCGACAACCGCAGCCTGGTGCTGAGATCCGACCAGGACGTCATCACTCGCGGCAACATCAACGTCCTCGGCGCCGATGTGACGCTGACGCTGCAATCCAACAGCTTCCTCTATGTCGAAAGCGCGTTGCAGGTCAGCGAGGCCATTGCGCTGTATGGCGGGCTGGGCCTGACCGGCGACGCGCTGCAAGGCCCCGGCCGGCGCACCGACCAGCATGGCAGCAGCGTCTACATCGCGGATCTCAGCTCCATCCGCACACTGGATGTCGGCAGCACCATCGTCGTGAAGGGCGCCGAGGATGTGGACGTCATGGGCGTCCTTACCGCGGGCGGCATCGCCGGCGCCAATGGGACGATCTACGCGCGGGATGCCGATGGCGATGGTGGCGCCAGCATCCTGGTGGTCGCTGGCCAGCAGGTGCAGCTGGAATCCGGCCTGAACGCCAGCGGCGACATCACCGTCCTCGGCAATTCCGCCGGCCCGGATGACGGGCTGCTGGGCGTGCGGATCGGCACCGCGGGCGGCATCGCCGCGGCGGGGCTTGGCTTCGGTGGGGCCGGCAGCACCGTCCTGATCGAGAGCGGCGCGCGGCTGGAAACCATCGGCAGCGTCATCAGCGGCGGGCAGTTGAGCCAGGTCTTCGACCTGGCCGGCAACCTGGTGTCCGAGGATGTGGTCTGGTCGGGGCGCGACAGCGACATCCGCATCACAGCGACGTTGCAGGCCTATCTCGGCGGCCATGCGGTCAACCAGGCCGGACAGCCGATCGAGACCGGCGGCAGGCTCTATGCCAGCCGGCTGATTGACGCCGCGGGAGGCAGCGACATCTCGGGCACCGGCCTGCTGGTGCATGCGGCGACCGAGGTCGTCGTGCAGGGCACGCGCAACGCGGATGGCAGCGTGCGCGAGGCCGGCACCATCACGCTGTCCGGCGTGCAGGACGTGAATATCCAGGGTCTGCTGCTGAGCGGCGGCCGCGTGGTGCAGGTGCGCGACGCGCTCGGCCGCATCATCGGCCGCGACGTGCAGCGCTACGATGTGGACAGCACCATCACCGCCACGGCCGGGCGCCAGCTGATCATCGGCACCGATATCGCCGCCGGCAAGGACGTCCATCTGATCGGCGGGGTGGACGACCGTGCGCAGAGTGTCGGCTCGCCCTACACGGGCCGCGGCATGGTGCTGTATGGCTCGGCGAGCGTCTCGACCAGCCGCGCCAACAGCGTCGTCTCGCTCGACGCGCCCGGCCGCATCGATATCCTGGCACCCGCCGACATCCACCAGCTGGCGTCGGCCGGCTGGCCCATCTCGGCGGATGGCAGGCTGACCGGCGACGCCAGCTTCAACCTGGCGGTGGACCTGATCAGCTTCCAGATCGCCGGCACGGTCACGCTGCGCGCGGCGGATACCGTCGGCAACAGCTCGATCGCGGATCTGATGATCCAGCTGACGGCCGCACTGGCCAACACTGCCTGGACCGTGACGGCGAGCCAGGTTCCGGCGCAATACGCCGTCGGCTCCGCCTATACCGATTTCGCGGCGACCAGCGTGCCGGACGTGCAGGCCAAGCTGCGCGACGGCCATCTGCTCCTGGCCGGCCCCTATGCCATGACGATGACGGCCGCACCCGACGGCACCGCCGACGAGATCGGCTTCACCTACGCCGCCGGCGTCACGCAGATGGTCTCAGAACGGCGCTATGCGGTGGATGCCGCGGCGGCGGGCTCGGTCGTCAATATCGGACGCGCCGGCGGGCCGAACGACAAGCTGTACATCGCCGGCAAGGTCCGCGCCTTCACCGCCATCGCCCTCAACGCCGGCAATTCGGCCGATGGCCGCGACATCGAACTCGACGCCAGCGGCGTGCTTGAGACGCTGGGCGGCTCCATCGCCTTTGACGCCGGGCGCGATGGCTGGCTGCAGGGCAATATCATCGCCCGGGGTGCGGGCAGCGACATCACCATCGCCTCCAGCCGCAGCCTGACGGTGGGCGGCCTGATCCAGGCCGAGCGCAACGTCACGCTCCGCGCTGGCGACGGCACCCCCATCCTGGACCCCGCTTCGCCCGGCCAGGTCAGCCTGACGCTGCGCAACACCGCCTTCATCGACAGCACCGGCCCGGCCGGCAGCATCAGCCTGACCGGTACGAATGATGTCAGCATCGATGGCGCCATCGGCACCGCCAGCCCGGATGTGGCCCGCATCGCGCTCGCCTCCACGCTGGGCACATTGACGGTGCAGGACGCCAGCGGGCGCATCACCAGCGCCGGCCAGCTCGACATCTCGGGCAAGGACCTGGTGCTGGGCGGCGTGATCAGCAGCACCTTCCTGGCCGCCGATGCGACGCCGGAGGTGCAGGCCAACGCCAGCAATACGTTGAGGCTTGTCGGCTCGCTCACCGCGCTCGGCGATGTCTCCGTCTCGGCGGCGAGCATCCTCGCCCGCGACGGTGTGCTGCGCGCGGGCAGCTTCACGGCCAGCGCTGCGGATATCGGCTTCGGCACGCCCGTGAGCACCGATGCCAGCCTGCAACGCGGCTATCTGCTCGACGTCGATACCGCCCTCAACCTGTCCGCCACCGACTCCATCGCCGTGAATGCCGCCGTGAACCTCGTCAGCCGCGGTGCAGGCTCGGCGATTGCCATGCAGGCCGCGCGCGTCACCATCATCGGCACGGTCGGTGCCGGCGCCATGCTTGTGGGCGGCAGCCTGGTGCGCAGCGCCGATGGCGGCAGCGTCGTCATCACCGCGAGCGACCTGCTGCGGCTTGGCGTGCTCAGCACGGATGGCGTGCCAGGGGCGAGCGTCACCCGCGGCGGCACCGTGCTGGCCACCGGCTCGGTGACGCTCATGGGCGGCACCGGCGGGTCGGCGCAGGGCGTCGGCCTGTTGCTTGATGCCAATAGCCGCGTTGCCACGCTGAACCTGGCCGGCACCGGCAGTGGGGCGATCACCCTTGGTGCCCCGGGCGATGTTCGGCTGGATGGCTTCGTGGATGCTTCCGGCGCCGGCGGCAACCTGGCGATCAGCGCCGACCGCCAGCTGACGGTGAACGGGTTGTTGCTGGGCGATCGGTCCGTGACGCTGCGGGGCGGCTTGACGGATGCCAGCGGCATCTCGGTCCTCACCACCACGCTGGTCTACCAGACCAGCGCCGGGACGATGGATGACGGCACCGGCAACATGGTGCCGACGACCTATTTCGTGGACGCCAATGGCCGGCTGATGACCGCCGAGGGCTGGCTGGTCGATGCTACGGGCCAATACGTGGATGCCGCTGGCGCCGTTTTGGCCAGCGGCGCGGCGCGGGTGGCGGGCGGCGACCCGGTGCGGCTCTCCGGCGCCACCATCGACACGGGCGCCGGCGGCACGGTCTCCATCAGCGGCGGCGGCATGATGGTGCTCTCGGGCAGCATCGGCCAGGTGCAATCCACGGCCGGCACGCTGACGACCAAGGTGGACCAGGTCACCATCGCCGGCCAGGGCGATGTGATCCTGCAGGGCGACGTCAACGCCCGAAGCCTGGTGCAGGTTGGTGGCGTCAACCTCTCGGTGCTGGCGGGCGGCATGCTCGCCACGCGTGCGCCGGGCGGGGATATCCTGCTGACGGCCAGCGGCAACCTGTTGGTGGATGCAGCGACCGGCCTGCTGCCGCAGGCGCAGCTGCTGGCCACCGGCCTGGCCCATCTGCGCGCCCAGGCCATCCAGGTCTCCGGCCTGGTGCAGGCACAGAATCGCGTGCTGCTGAACGCGGCCGCCGATGTGTCACTGTTCGGCACGCTGCTGGCCACCGGCGGCACCGGCGCGGTGGATGTGCGCGCGGGTCTGGCGGCCGGCACGACCGATGAGGCCGCCCTCGGCAGCGTGGCGCGCAGCGCGCTGGCTGGTGGCAGCATCCGCATCTTCAACGCCGGCAGCGTGAAGGCGGATGGCGTGGCCAGCCTGCTGGCCGGCAACGACGTGGTGCTGAGCGCCAATACCGCCGCCGGCAACGACAGCATCGCCGTGCTGACGCCGATCATCAGCAACGGCCAGGTCACGGTGCCCGTCATCACCGGCTACACCAAGGTGGTGGACCAGGTGATCCAGGTGCCCGTGGTGTCCTGGATCAGCACCACCGTCACCGAGCAGATCGGCGTGGAGTCCGTGAAGGCGGGCTACTTCTACCACACCATGGACGTCACGCTGACGCAGACCGGCTACTTCAACGGCACCACCAAGCGCACCTGGTTCGTTTCCGGCGCCGACTACCGCAATACGGCCAGCGCGCCGGGCGAGGGCCCGGTGATCGACTGGGCTGCCAACGGCGTGCGGGCACCGGACCTGATCAACAACCGCCAGCAGATGTTCAGCGAGCTGAGCGACAACCAGAAGGACGCGGTGCTGGCGCAGCTGGGCTACAAGAAGCTCTACGACTTCAGCTACGCCAATCTGGTCACCCATACCGTGCTGCGCGGCAATGAGACCGTGGCCGCCTGGGTGCCGAGCTGGAGCCTGCCGCCGCCCGCCGGCACCACCAAGCCGATGGTGAACGTCAGCATCCCCGTCTCCGGCTGGGAGGACAAGTACATCACCATGCCGCTGGGCGCCGAGGCGGATGTGGCCAAGGTGATCTCCCAGGGCGTGCCGAAGGTGACGCAGGACTTCGTCGGCACCTACCGCAACTCGGCGACAGTGCAGTACGTCCAGACCAAGTCCAGCTTCACGTCCTGGTATAACAGCTTCGGCTACCTCACCCAGGACTACGACAACTCGCCGGCGCAGTGGCAGGTGAACTACGCCGGCGACGGCCAGCAGGTGTTCAACCTGACGGTTGATGGCCCGAAGCAGGTGGCCGACAAGCCGGAATGGGCTTATTCCACCACCTACAGCCTGGGCACCGATATCCTCGGTACCAATTTCTGGAACGGCGTGCGGGACACGACCTATCAGGCATCTTCCAACACCTACGCTCCGGGCTCCTGGAACTACGCCTACCAGCAGAACGGCTACAACCTGGCCACAGCGTCGTTGAGCCCGGTCTCTTTTGCCCCCCGCTATGGGGTGCCGGTGGGCTTTGATGCCCATGATACAAGTCGAGAGGGCCAAGCTTTCATTGGCGAAAAGGTTTCCACTACGCGCGAAGGCATTAAGATCGGAGGTCCATTTTTCCGGTCGCCAGATCCAGGCGGTAGCAGAGCTGAAATTATAGTTATTGGCATCGATGGGAATCACAACGAAGTCAGTAGAAATATTGTATATAATGGTGGTGTCGTAACATTTCCATTGACTCTAAAATTGGATACTAGTGGTAAATTTCCACTTCCATACTTCGCTGGCGTAAACCAATACCTTGTATACCAAATCGACACACTGTGGACTGGTGCCCAGCGGACCGAGACCCAGAAGGACGTCACCTTCAACTGGCTGAGCAAGAACAGCGGCATCTACGACAACCGCTCCACGCTGGACTACCAATGGGTCAGCAACACCACTGACCGGTTCGAGAACGTCCCGAAGTTCCGCACCTATGACACGCAGTCCAAGGTGGTGCAGGCCGCCAGCCTGACGCTGTACAAGGATGTGCCGATCACCGCGGATCAGGTGCTCAACCGCGCCACCCGCGTGGATGGCGGCACCCCGCTGAACTATGGCGCCTTCGCGGACCAGACGGTCGCCGCCGCCCAGGTGCTGATTGATGCCGGGCGCGACGTCTCGCTGACCGGCGTGGTGGCCGCCAGCGGCAGCGGCGCGCTGTCCGGCCAGACCATTCTCGCCGGGCGGGACCTGACCGCCACGGGGCTGACCACGCTGGGCCTGACCTCCGCCTCCGGCGCCCCGCTCGATGGCATCCTGACCGAGCTGCATTCGGCCGGCGCGCTGACCCTGGTGGCGGGGCGTAACGCAAGCTTCGATGCCGCCACGCTTGTCACCGCCGGCTATGGCACGACGCTGGGCACCAGCCAGGGCATCATGAACGCGGCGCAGGTGTTGAGCCTGACCGCCGGCGGCAGCATCGGCGCCAGCGGCACCCTGCGCGCCACCGGCCAGGCGCTGCTGAGCGCCGGGCAGGATGCCGCCGTGCTCGGCACGCTGCAGGCCACGTCCCTGGTCTCGGTCATCGCCGGGACCAGCGGCAGCGGCGGCATCACCGGGGCTGTCACCACCGATATCCTGGCCAGCGCCGGCTCCGTGACCCTGGCTGCCGGCGCCCAGGGCGGCAGCATCGTGCTGTATGGCGCCGGGCTGACCGCGCTTGGCGATACCGGCAGCGATGGCACGCTCAACCTGACGGCTGCCGGCGGCAGCGTGCTGATTTCCGGCAATGCCGCCGCGGCGCGGCAGGCCAGCATCGTGGCCCTCGGCGACATCAGCGGCGACGCGGCCAATAGCACCGGGCTGGCCATCGCCACCGGGCGGCTTTCGGCCAGCAGCACCGGCAGCGGCCTGGTGAACCTTGCCACCTATGGCGCGGTGGATATCACGCAGCTGGCAACGCAGTCGGGCAGCATCAGCCTGATCGCCAGCCCGACCGCGACCGACCCGGGTGCGGTCATCCTGCGCAGCGTCACCGCCGGCGCGCGTGCCGCGCTGGCGGTGACCGTCGTGCAGGGCGACCTTCGCATCGGCACCATCACGGCCGGCGAGGCCAGCCTGACCTCGGGTGGCGTCATCAGCCAGCTCGACGGCTCGGCGGTTTCGGCCGCCGCGCTGAGCCTCACCAGCGCCGGGGCCATGGGCCTTGGCAACCTCGATGTCGCCCTGCTGAACGCCGAAGTGCAGCAGGCCGGCGCGATGACGCTGGCCACCACGCGCTCGGTCACGCTCGGCCGGTTGCGGACCTATGACGGCGCCATCACCGTCACGGTCCCGGGTGACGTGGTGGTGCAAGATCTGGTCGCCGGCCGCACCAGCCTGCGCGTCGTTGTGCCGCCGGACGGCGAGTTGCTGGACATTACGGCGCAGCCTGTCGATGTCTCGCTGACGGCCACGGGCCGCATCAGCGGCACCGGCACGGGCGTGAACCTGGCCACCGTGGTGCCGCCGCTATTCAACGGCCCGTTCAATGGCACGGCGGCCGAGGCCCTGACCGGCGGCGCAATCGCGCTCAGCGCGGCCACCGGCATCGCCGGGCTCGGTGTCTCGGTGGCGGAACTGCGGCTGGTGCGCAGCACCACCGGCGATATCGCCATCACCGACAGTAACGCCGCCGGCAGCGGCCGGAACCAGCTGCGCGTCACCGATGTTGCCGCGCTGGCCGGCAGCCTGACCATCGTTTCCAATGCCGCGCTGGACGTGTTCAAGGCCAGTGCGGCGGGCAGCGATGCCACGCTGACGCTGCGCTCCAGCGCCAGCGACGTCACCCTGCGCAGTGCGGCCGAGGGCGGCGCGGTCAGCACCAGCGCGCATATCGTGCTCGATGCCGGCGTCAACCTGACCATTGACCCCACGCTTTGGGTGGATGCGCCGCAGAGCGTGACCTTCCGGGCCGGCGCCAGCTTCACCATCCCCACCACCCAGCTGGTGAACGGCTTGGTGGTGCCGCGCGGCTACGAGACGCCGGTGCTGGTGGTGTCCTCGGGCGAATCCATCAACGCCAACGCGCCGCTGCAGATCAACGGCGTGGCCGCCATCACGGACCGGGTGGAGCTGCGTTCCGGCCGCGACATCACGCTCGATGCGGCGATCTCGCGCGCCTCCGGCTCCCCGGTGCAGCAGATCATCCTCGACGCCACCGGCGACAATCCGCGCAGCGTCATCGCGCGGGACGGCGCGGCGGGCGGGCGCATCGTGCAGGGCGCCTCCGGTGCGCAATATGTCGAGGTCACGCTGCCGGCCACCAACACCGGCAACGACATCGGCTACACCGCCGCCGGCAGCTACCTGGCCAGCATCATCGGCGGCCGCTTCGTCCAGAACGCCATCGACTACCGCAGCAACCAGGCCGGCCAGCAGGTCCAGGTGCTGACCGCCAATGCCGATGGCACCGGCGCCATGTTCGCCCTGGCCGGCAACGTGACGGATGGCTGGTCCGTGGGTGCCGCGGTGGCGGTGCCGGACCCCGCCAGGCCGGTGCTGGTGATCAGCCGCGGCAGCGTGGACGCCACCGTGCAGGCCACGGCGGAAGCCTCCCTCGCGCTGGTCACCCGGCTGGACAGCAGCAGCACGGTCACGCTGCACCAGGGGCAGATCCCGTACAACCTGATCAGCATCAGCGCCGCAGGCCCCGCCGGCAACGTGGTGCTGGACGCCAGCCAGAAGCTCGACCTCGACCGCATCACCATCCGCGCCAGCGGCAACGTCTCGCTCACCACCGATTCCGGCGTGGTGCCGGGCGATGTGCTGACGCTGGAGGATGCCGACGGCGTGGTCTACGCCAGCCACACCCTCACCACGGCCGACCTCGGCCGGAACGTCACCTTCGACCGCCCGGCCAACCTCCCCAGCGGCGCCTGGCAGCTCTTTGCCGTGCTCCGCGATGCCTATGGCAATGCCGTGCGCTCCGGCCAGGCGCTGACCGGTGGCAGCGGCCCGGGTGCCAGCGACACCGTGCCGCCGGCCGCCCCGGTGATCACCACGCCGGGCGGCACCACGGTGGCCGATGCCGCACAGGTGCTGACCGGCACCGCCGAAGCCTATGCCCGCGTGCAACTGCGCGAGGGCACGACCCTGCTGGCGACCGCGCAGGCCGACCAATCCGGCGCCTGGACCGCAGCACTGCCGGCGCTGGCCAATGGCAGCCACATGGTCACGGCCCGCGCGGTGGACCTGGCCGGCAATGCCAGCACCAGCGATGCCAGCATCGCCTTCACCATCGCCGCCCAGCCGCCGGCCGCTCCGGTCATCACCGGCTTCACCACCGATACCGCGCCGCTGGGCGATGGCATCACCACCGCGACCGGGCTGGTGCTGGCAGGCCAGGGGCCAGCCAACGCCACCATCAGGCTGTACCTGGATGGCGCGGCAACGGCCGCGGGCCAGGTCACCGCCGATGCTGGCGGCAACTGGAGCATCGACCTTTCAGCCACGCCGCTCGCGCTTGGGACGCATGCCTTCCGCGCCACCGCGACCAATGCGCTCGGGCTGGTCAGCGGGCTCTCCGGCGCGCGGCAGGTCACCATCGCGGCCGGCACCACCGCGGCGCCGACCCTGGACAGCATCGCCGGCCGCGACGCCACCATCGCCGCCAACCTCACGCTCGGGCAGGCCGAGCTTTTCGCGGGTGCCATCCTGGCCGGCACGGCGGAACGCGGCGCCGACGTCACGCTCAGCTTGGGCGGCACCCTCCGCACCGCCTGGGTCGAGGCTGGCGCCTGGTCCTATCGCTTGACCGATGCCGATGTCGCGCTGCTGGAGGCAGCCGCGGGCGTGCTGGGGATCACCGCCACCACCGCCGCGGGCGCCACCGCCAGCACCACCGCCACCCTGACCCTCGGCGCCACGCGACCCAGCCTGGGCATGGACCCTGTGGCGGCCGACGATGTCGTCAGCGAAGCCGAGCGCAGCGGCCTGGTGCTGAGCGGCACGGTGAGCCCGGGTGCCACCGTGCAGATCGTCGTCCCCGGCACCCAGGCGGCCTTCACCGCCACCGTCACCGGCGCAAGCTGGAGTTATGCGCTGACGGCCGACAACCTGGCCGCCCTTGGCAGCGGCCCGCAAACGCTGAACGTGGTCGCCACTGCGGCCGGCCTGGCCACCACAGTCACCCGCGCCATCACCCTGCTGCCGACGGCGCCAGTGCCGACCACGGTGGATGGCGCCGCCTTCGCACCCGGCCTTGTCACCGCCAGCCTCGCCCCCGTGCTGGCCGGCAGCGTGCAGCCCGGCGTGACCGAGGTCACGGTCGGCTGGACCTTCACCCCGGTCGCGGGCGCCATCTCCACCGGCAGCGTCACCGCCAGCCTGGACCGCTATGCCGGCAGCTGGACCGCCAGCCTGCCCGCCCAGACGGCGGATGGCAGTTACGCTGTGCAGCTCACGGCGCGCAACGGCGGCACCGCCAGCGCCGCTGGCAGCGCGACCCTCGCCCTCGATATCACCGGCCCGGCCGCGCCCACGCTGCTGGCCGATGTGGCGCAGGAGGTCGGCGCCGGGCTTTACCCGTCGCGTCCCGTGCTGAGCGGAACGTCCGAAGCCAATGCCATCATCGCCGTGTTCGACGGCACGCAATTGCTCGGCACCGCCACCGCCGCGGCGGATGGCAGCTGGACCTTCCTCCCCGAGCAGGCCCTGGCCGCAGGGGACCACGCCCTGACCGCCCGGGCCACGGATGCCGTGGGCAACCAGGGCGCCGCCTCGGCCGAGCTCCTCCTCACCACCATCGGCGAAGGCCTGAGCTTCGAGCCGGTGGCCGGCACCGACGCGGTCTCCCCGCAGACGCGCGCTGGCCTGGTGCTGCGCGGCACAACCAGCGCCGCCGCCGTCTGGCTCGTGACCGACGAGGTGAATGCGGTCACGGTCGCCGCCGGGGGCAGCGGCTATGTGGCCGGCGATACCGTGACCTTCAGCCCGCCGCCGGCCGGCGGGCGCACCGCGACCGGCACGCTGGAGATCACCGGCGGCGTGGTCACCGGCGTCATCCTCACCGATGCGGGTGCCGGCTACGTCACGCCGCCCACGGTCAGCATCACCAGCGCCACCGGCAGCGCCGCCGATCTCGTCGCCAGCTTCGCCTTCAACCCGATCGCCGCGACGGTCGAGGGAGGGGCGTGGAGCGCGAGCCTCCCCGCCGAGGCGGTAACGGCCCTGAACGCCGGCCTCGGCGCCAGCCGCAGCTTCCTGGTGCTGGACGCGGCGACGCTCGACACGGCGCAATCCATCATCAGCCGCAGCGTGCAATGGGATGGCGGCAGCGCCACCCTGCCGGGGCCGGTCGCCGGCGATGCCGCGGCGCCCGCCGCGCCGGTCATCACCAGCATTGCCGGCGCCTCCGCCGGCTCGGCCTATGGGGTCGCCGGCACCGCCGAGGTGCTTTCGCTGGTCCGTGCCTATGACGGCACGACGCTGGTCGGCAGCGTGCGGGCCGGCAGCACCGGCTCCTGGTTCTTCGACCCGCGCAACGCCACCGTCAGCATCGCTGATGGAACCGCGCTGAGCTTCCGTGCCGTGGACGCCAACGGCAATGCCAGCCCGGCCTCGCTGCCCGTGGTGGTGCACGCCGCCGCACCTGCCGCGACGCTGGACGCCGTCCCAGGCGGCAGCCTGCTGGCCAGTGCCGCCCAGGGCTTCCGCCTCACCGGCACGGCCGGCCTGGGCACCACCGCCCTCGCCATCGCCTTCACCGATGCCAGCGGGACGACACACAGCTATGCCGCCACGCTGACCGCGAGCGCGCGTGGCCTGGCCTGGAGCGCGAGCATTGATGCCGCCGGCGCCGCGCTGCTGCCGCAGGGGGCGCTGGCCTTCACGATCACCGCCAGCGCCGGGACCGCCATGGCGTCCTTCGCCACGACCATCCCGGTCGCCAGCACGGCGCCGGTCGCGCCCACCGCCCTGGTGGCAAGCGGCAACCTGGCCGATGGCCGGCCCACCATTGGCGGGCAGGCGCCGGCCAATTCCACGGTCAGGCTTTACGCCGTCACTGGTGCCGACCTGCTGGGCAGCGCCACCGCCGATGCGACCGGCGCCTGGAGCCTGGACGGCACGGCACTGACGCGCGCGCTGCCACCCGGCGACACCGCCATCCTGGCCGTCGCGGTGGACGCCCAGGGCAATGCCAGCACGGCCTCCGCCACGCTCACCGTCACCATTCCGCCCGTCACCACCGCAGTGCCGAGCATCGCCGGCATCGTCGAGGATGGCGGGCGCCCGGGCGATGGCGCGACCAATGCGCTGCGGCCGACGCTGCGCGGCTTCGCCGATGCCGGCGCCAGCGTCAGCCTGGCCTTCGCCACGGGCGGCAGCATCGCCACGGTCACCGCCGATGCGGATGGCCGCTGGCAGTATGGCTTCGCGGCGGATCTCGCGCCCGGCGCCTACGCCGTGACCGCCATCGCGGCCGGCAATGCGACGGCTTCGGCCAGCTACGCCTTCACGGTCAGCACGGCCGCCGCTGCCCCCAGCTTCACCACGGTTGCGGGCACCACCGGCAATGATCGGCCCACACTGACCGGCACCGCCGATGCCGGCGCGCGGGTGCAGCTGTTCAGCGGCACCGTGGCGCTGGGCGAGACCTTGGCCGGCGCCGATGGCAGCTGGAGCTTCCGCCCCGCCACCGCACTGTCGGATGGCGACCACTCGCTGGTCGCCCGTGCCACCGATGGCGCCGGCAACCTCAGCCCAGCCAGCGCCGCGCTGGCCCTGACCATCAACACCCAGGCCCCCGGCATCTCCTTCGGCAAGGTGACCGGCGACGATGTGGTCAACCTGACCGAGCGCGCGGCCGGCGTGGTGCTGACCGGTGATGTCGAGCCCGGTGCCACGGTGACCGTGCGCCTGCCCGGGAGCACGGCACAGGCCAACGTCACCGGCACAAGCTGGAGCTACACGCTGACCGACGCCGACTACCTCGCCCTCGGCATCGGCGCTGGCAAGACCATCAGCGTCGTCGCCACCGGCGCCAATGGCCAGGCCACCCAGGTCAGCCGCAGCGTGGATCTGCGCGTCGCCGCGCTGAGCCAACCCGGCACGCCTGCGGTGGATCCGACCGATGCCGGCAAGCTGCTGGTGGCACCCGGCACCGGCGGTGCCATCTTCAACAGCGCCACCCGGCTGGTCGCTGGCAGCCTGACCGTCAACGCCGCCTCCACGATAGACCTGCGCACCGAGGTGGCCAGCGCCACGCTGACCACCGGCACGGCCGGCAGCGTCACCAGCCGCAGCATCGCCGGCACTGGCGACCCGGCCTACCTCACGGCCTATTCCGGCACCGGCATCCGGCTCGACAATGTCGGCGACCTGGTGCTTGCGGCCCGGCTCAATGCCGGCTTCCTCTCGGTGCAGACCGGCGGCCAGCTGACCGTCGCGCAGGCGCAGTTCGACAGCGACCTGGCCAGCAACACCATGGAGCTGCGCGCCGGTGACGGTGGCGTGCTGGTGGACAAGATCAACGCCGGCACCAAGGGCCTGGTACGGATCTTCACCAGCGGCGAGGTCAAGGAAGACCCGGGCAGCGCCTCGATAGACCGGCTGGACATCCCGCAGGCCAGCTGGCCGGCACGCAGCGCCAACGGCGCCGCCGTCGCGACCTTCCTCGACACGCTCTACGGGCTGGACCTGTCGCGCTCCATCGACGTCTCGGCCGGCGCCTTCCACGCCTATGCCCGCAACCAGGGGCTGGAGAGCACCAACCTCGAATTCTCCCGCACCCTGCTGGCAGGGCTGGTCAGCAACCCGGCCACCGGCTTCGTTGCCACGAATGCCTCGGTCGGCGGCGTGCCGACGCTGACCATCACGCAGCTGGATGGCGACTTCACCCTGGCCGGCTATTTCCTCGGGCCGGTCACCATCACCGGCGTCACCGGCCGGCTCAACGTGGTCGGCCTCGCGACGCAGGGTGGTGCTATCACGCTCGGTGCCGAGAACATCGCCTTCTCCGGCGCCACCACGGCCGCCACGTCACTGACCGCAACGGCAGGGCGTGACATCCGGGTGGAGAGCGGCGCCAGCGTCACCGCCGGCAACGGCAACGACCTGCGCCTGACCGCGGGCGGCGCGCTGACCATGGGCGATGGCGCATCGGCCGGGTCCAGCGGCAGCGTGTTCCTGACATCCGGCGCCGACATGGCGCTGGGCCAGGTCCAGGGCGGCAACGTCACCATCGTCGCCGGCGGCGCCGTGACCGATGCGGACACCAGCGTCCTGGGCGGGCTGGAAACCCCCAATGTCACCGCCAGCATCAGCCTCTCCGTCACGGGGCGGAGCCTCGGCACCACGCTGGACGACGTGAACCTCTCGACGCCGCTGGCCTCGCTGGTCAAGACCACTGGCGGCGGCCTCTACCTCACCTTCAGCCGGCCGTCCGGCCAGATGACGGAGCTGACCCTGCTCGACGCCCAGGGCGGCGACGCCGTGGTGAACGAGCAGGGCGGCGGCCTGGCCGTGGGCCGCGCCGATGCCAGCGGCAAGCTGACGCTGCGCGCCAATGGCTCAGGCGTAACGAACAGCCTGGTGCTCGGCAACCTGAACCCCGGCGGCGACCTGGAGCTGATCTCCACCTATGGCGCGATTGTGCAGCAGGCCGGCACCGCGATCGTCACCACCACGAATGCCACAACCCGCGCCATGGCGCGCAACGGCAGCACCACCTGGAACATCACGCTCGACCAGCCGAACAACGCCTTCGGCCGCCTCGCGCTCGACGGCGCCAGCCTGGTCGTCACGGACCGCGACGGGATTGACCTGGCGGGCGTGATCGCAACCGGCGGCCTGACGCTCACCACCGGCGGCGCGATCACCGACAGTGCCGCCTCCAGCATCGCCGGCGGGCTGACGCTGCACACGGGCGGTGCCTCGGTCACGCTGGACGAGGCGGGCAACGACTTCCAGGGCGCGGTCGGCGGCACCGCCGGCGCCGTGATCCTGGTGGATGCGACGTCGCTGCAACTCGGCAACCTCGGCGCCACGTCGCTGGGCGCAACGGCCGGCAGCAACATCACCCAGGCCGGTGGCACCGCGCTCAACCTTTCCGGCGGAGCCATCCTGAGTGCCGGCGGCGACGCGCTGCTGGACGCGGTGGCGAACCAGTTCGGCGGCACGGTCAGCATCCTGCGGGCGCAGAATGCCGCCCTGGGTGCGGCCGGTGCGCTGCAACTCGGCGGCAGCCTGGTCAGCGGCAACCTCCTGCTGCGCAGCGCCGGCGGCGATATCACCGGCAGCGCCGGGCTGGCCGTGGGTGGCATGCTGACCATCGACGATGCCAACCACGACGTGACACTGGGCGGCACCAACAGGATCGCCGGCCTGACCGTTCTGGCGGCGCGCAATGTGCAACTGGCCGACAGCACCGGGATCCTGCTCGGCAATATCACGGCCTCGGGCAACTTCACCCTGACGGCCGGCGGCACCATCATCCAGCAGGCCGGCAGCGCGATCCTGGTGGATGGCGTCGGCACCACCGCCAGCTTCACCGCCCAATCCGGCAGCGGCGCCGCGACGCGCCGCTACGACATCAGCCTTGCCGAAGCGGGTAACGACTTCAGCAGCCTGGTCGCGACAGGCGGCGCTCTGACGCTGCGCGACCGCGACGAGCTTGCCGCTACCCTGACGGCCGACGGGAATGCCAGCCTGACCAGCGGTGCGGCCCTGGCGCTGGGCGGCCTCTCGGTCGGCGGCACGCTTGGCCTCAATGCCGGCGGCACCGTGACCGATACCGGCGCGACCACGGTCGCCGGCCTGACCACGCTGACGCTGGGCGGCAATGACGCCGTGCTGGACAGCGCCGCCAATCGCTTCGCCGGCGGCGTCGCCATCGTCTCGGCCCGCAACGTCACGCTGGTGGAGTCCGGCGCCCTCGGCATCTCCGGGCAGCTGGCCGGTGCGCTGAGCCTCTCCGCCGGTGGCGCGCTGACCTTCGGTGCCACCGGGGTCGGCGGCGCGCTGCTGGCCACGGCGGCCGGCATCGGCGGCACCGGGCCGCTGGTGGTCACCGGCACCACCGGCTTCAACGCCGGAACGGCCGACGTCATCCTCGTGGGTGCCAACGACTTCGGCGGCGCCGTCTCCATCCAGGCCGCCCGCAACGTCAGCCTGACCGATGCCAACGCCATGACGCTCGGCGCCATTGCCGCCACCGGCGCGCTGGTGCTGAACGCGGCCGGCGCCCTGCAGGGCAGTGGCGCGCTGCTCATCGGCGGCACCACCACTGTCAGCAATGCCGGCTTCGCGGTTTCGCTCGCCAATGCGGGCAACCGCTTCGCGCAGGGCGTCGGCATCATCGCCGCCGGCAGTGCCACGCTGCGGGATTCGGGCGCGCTGCGCCTCTCCGTCATCCAGGCCGGCGCCGTCAGTGCCACCGCGGGCACTGACCTTGTGCTGGCCGGCATCGCCGATGCCGCCTCGCTCACCGGTACGGCCACGGCAGGCAGCATCAGCCAGGATGGCGCGCTGAGCATCGGCGGCAATGTCACGCTCGGCGCTGCCGGTGCCATCACGCTGACGGGCAACAACAGCTTCGGTGGCGTGCTGGGCGTCACCGGGGCGCAGGCGGTGCGGCTTGCGACCCGCAGCGCGCTCACCCTCGGTACCGTGACGGCGGCCGGCGATCTCACGCTGAACGTGGCCGGCACCATCACCGAGGCGGCGGGCGGCGCCATCCAGCTGGGCAGCGGCAGCACGCTGCGCCTGCGCGCGCTGGCCAATGGCGTGGCCCAGGACATCACGCTGGCAGAAGCGGCCAACCGCTTCGGCGCAGTGGTGCTGGAGGCGGTGCAGGATGCGCGGCTGACGACCAGCACGGGCCTGGTGATCTCCGGTGCCGGGCGCAGCCTGGCGCTTGCGGCCGGTGGCCTTGTCACGCTGGGCGGCCTCGCCCTCAGCGGCGACCTTTCCGTCAGCACCAGCAGCGGCGGAATTGCCGAAACGGCGCCATTGGCCGTGGGCGGCAACGCCAGCTTCACTGCCACCGCCGGCGGCATACAGTTGGGCGGCACCAACCTGCTGGCCGGCAGCGTCGCACTCACCGGTGCCGGGCCGGTGGTGCTGGTCAACAACCTGGCCCTGCAGATGGCTGGCGTGAACGTCGGGGGCGCCGTCAGCCTGACCGCTGCGGGCCGTATCACCCAGCAGGCTGGGACCCAGATGGTGGTCGGCGGCACCTTGACGCTGGACGCCCATACCGGCAGCGGCGGCGGGCAGCGCAACCAGGCGGTGACCCTGGACAATGCCGGCAACGACTTTGCCACCGTCCGGCTCCTCGCGGCCGATACGCTGGCGCTGCGTGACGCGACCGGCCTTCAGCTTTTGGGCAGCGTGGACCGTGCGGCGCAGGTGACCGCTGGCGGGGCGGTGGATTTCGGCACGCTGTCGGTCGGTGGCAACCTGATGCTGGCCGCCGGCGGCGCCGTGACCGACAGCGGCAGGTTGGCCGTGGGGGGCGACCTCAGCCTCGCCGCCAGCGGCCAGGACGTGACGCTGGATGGAGGCATCGCGCTGGGCGGCGCGCTGCTTGGGGCCGCCGCCAATCTGACACTGGTGGATGCCGATGCCCTGCGTCTGGGCGGCCTCATCGTTACCAGCACCGCGACACTCACCGCGGGCGGCGGCATCAGCCAGCGCGACGCGACCAGCCTTGTCATCGGCACGCTGCGGCTCTCGGCGCAGGGCGATGTCCGGCTCGGCGATGCCGGCAATGCGCTGGGGAGCGTCCGTCTCATCGAGGCGCAGGATGTGCGGCTGGCGACGAGCACGGCGCTGGCGCTGGATGGCAGCCTGGCCGGTGCGCTCGACCTCACCGCGGGCGGTGCGCTCAGCCTTGGTGCGCTTAGCATCGGCGGCGATGCCGTCCTGCGCGCGGCCGGCGCCGTCAGCCAGACGGGCGCACTGCGCGCCCAGGGCAGCCTGGACCTGACCGCCATCACCGGGCTGAACCGCCAGTCGGTGACACTGACCAACGCCGCCAACGAGCTCGGCACCGTCAGCGTGACCGGCGCCGATATCCGCATCACCGACAGCAACGCCCTGACCATCGCCCTGCTGGATGCCAGCGGCGCCGCGGTGCTGCGGGCGGGGGGCACGCTGCTGCTGAACGGCAGCGTCAGCGGCGCCAGCCTAGACATCGGCACCACCGGCGACCTGACAATGGCCGCCACCGCCACGGCCGCCGCCACCACGGGCCCGCTGACCATCACGGCCGGCGGTGACGCGCGGATCAGCCGGATCAATGCCGGCACGCTCACCACCAGCCTGACCATCGACGGCGCGTTGCTCAGCCAGCTGAGCGCCGCCGATGTCTCGGCCGGCGCGGTCAACCTGGCCGGTAGCGGTGCTGCAACGCTGCGCGCCGCCAGCATCGGCAGCGCCACGCAAGCCTTCAGCCTCGGTACCGCCCAGCTGGCTTCCGCCACCGCCACCAGCGGCAGCCTGTGGCTTGCCGTCACCAATCCCGGCGCAGTGGCGCTGGATGCGCTGAGTGCGACGCTCGGAGCGGCCACCGTCACGATCAGCGCCAGCCGGGCCAGTCTGGGCAGCGTTGCGGTGCGCGATGCCTTCACGCTGACCGCAAGCGGCGGCGACCTGGCCCTCAACGCCGACATCACCGCCCAGGGCATCGCCATCGGCGTGACCGGCGGCGGCATCGGCATGGCCGGCAGCCGCGTGCTGAGCAGCACCGCCGCCGGCACCAGCCTTGCCGCCGGCGTGACGCTCACCGCCACCGGCGACATTTCGCTCGGCCGCGTGCAGGCGGTGCAGGGCGGCATCAGCATCACCAGCAGCGCCGGCACACTGGTTGACGCGCGCGCCGACGAGACTGCGAACATCATCACCCAGGGCGGCGTGACCCTGGCCAGCGGCGGCAACCTGGCGGTGACGCTGCGGTCGGACGCCGCCGACCACGGCAACACCCAGCCTGGCGACATCAACGTCAACGCCGGCAGAGTCGGTACGCTCAGCGCGGGCGGCAGCCTTGGCGTGGTGGTCGCCGGCTTCATCGGCGCGGGCGACCTTCTCCTCGGCGACCTCGCCGCCGGGCAGGACCTCGTCATCGCCACCGCCGGGCCCGGCCTGTTGCGGCTGTCCGGCACCGCCACCGCCGGCCGCGACGCCAGCCTGACCGTCGGCAGCTCCGGGCTTGAGATGGAAGCCAGGGCCAGCCTGGCCGCGACGCGCGACCTCGTGCTCACCACCACCGGCGCCGCTGCCATCAGCAACCTTTCGGCGCTGGGCACGCTGACGGTGCAGGCGGCGGGGCAGGCGCTGACCGGGGTGGGGCAACAGGCCAACCTGGCCGCCGGGGACCTCCGCGTCACCGCCGCCAGCCTGGGCAGCGCGACCAGCGCGCTCGGCGTGGACGCCACCGCCATCAGCCTGCTTCGCGTGACCGGCGATGCCTGGGTGGCGTTGCAGAACGCGGCCGGTGCGCCGGGGGTGGCGCTGGGCAGCCTGCAGACCGGCGGCGGGCTGAGCCTGACCTCCGGCGCTGCCAGCGCCACGCTCCAGCAGGGCATCACCGCTGCCACGCTGACGCTGAACCTCGGCGGCCGCTTCGACATGGCCTCGGTAGCGACCATCGCCGTGCAGGGCGATATCTTGCTCAGCGCCACGGCCGGCCTTTCGCTGGCGCGGGTGATCGGCGACGCCACCGCCGGGTCCGGCCAGGTGATCACGCTGGCGAGCAGCGGCGCCATCACCAATGCCGCCCGTGGGGCGACCAACATCGCCACCAAGGGCACGCTCGCCATGGCCGCCGGCTCCATCGGCGCGCCGGGCGATGCCATGCTGCAGGTCGCGGTCGCCCGGGTCACCCAGTTGTACGCCGCAACCGGCGCGGCCTATGTCGCCTTCGCGATAGACCCCGTGCTGAGCGGCGTGGACATCTCCACGGCGCTGGTGCTGGACGTGATGGCGGACGACCTGTTCGTGCAGGGGCCGATCCGTGCCGGTTCCGTGCAGATCGCGGTCAGGGATGGCCGCTTCGTGCAGGAGTCCGGCTCCAGCATCGTCTCCGGAAGCACGGTCTCCATCCATGCATCCGGCGATATCCTGCTGACGCGGATCAGCGCTGCCGACGGCAACGTCACGCTCCGCACGGATGCCGACATCATCAACACCCTGGCCGATGCCGGCACCAACCTGATCGTCGCCAACGGCACGCTCGGCCTGACCGCGGCGAATATCGGCAGCCTGGCCAAGGCGGTGGTGGTGGATACGCCCGCCATTTCGGAACTGGCCAGCACCGCCCGCGGCCCCGGCGCCACCGGCATCAACCTCATCTCGCGCCGCGATGTCAGCATCGGCACCTTCAACACCGCCGCCGCCGTCAGCTTCGCGCAGACGAGCGGCAGCGTGACCATGACCGGCGCCTCCTCCGTGGAGACGCTGGACCTGGTGGTCGGCGCCGGCGGCTTCACCCAGTCCGGCCGCGCCTCCGTCACCGCCGATGGCGACATCGGCGTGACCACGACCGGCAATATCACCCTCACCAACCTCACCAGCCTCGGCGGCAATATCACCCTGCTCAGCACCGCGGGCGCCATCCTGGACGGCACCGCGGGGCGTGAGAACGCCCTGCTGACCACCAGCGACGCCACCAAGGGCATCAGCCTGGATGCGCAGCAGATCGGCTCCGCGGTCACGGATGGCGACATCGACATCGACACCGCGACCGTGCTGAAGGCGGATGGCCACATTGGCGACCTGCGGCTTGGACTGACCGGCGGCATCACGCTGCGTGACCTGACCAGCGACGGCACGGTCGAGCTGACCGCCCAGAGCGGCGACATCTTGCTGCAAGGCCAGGTCAAGGCCCGGGCGGCGCAGATCAACGCGCTGGCCGGCACGATCTCGATGAGTGCCACCGCCTCGCTCACCACGATCAACGCGCTCGGCATGGCGGCCAGCGGCGACATCACGCTCGGCACCGTGGATTTCGGCGGCGGCAGAACCAGTGTCCTGGCCGGCGGCGCCATCATCAACGGGCTGGGCGCACCTGGTACGAACCTCACCGGCAGCGGGGCGCTGACGCTGTCCGGCAGCAGCATCGGCAGTGCCGGCAGCGCCATCACGCTCTCGGCCCGCCGGCTTGCCGGCGTGACCACCACTTCGGGCGACGCCTATCTGGTGGCCAGCACCTATCCTGGCACCTCGGGCCTCGTGCTCGGCGCCATCGGCACTGGCACCGGCGCCTTCGCGCTCCGCCTCGACAGCGGCAACCTGACGCTGGCTGGCGCAATGACGGTCGGCAGCGCCAGCCTGGGGGTGGCGGCCGGCGGCCTCGGCATGACCAGCGAAGGCTCGGTGGCCGCAGTCGCGGACCTGACCATCGCCACCCGCGACGACATCTCCCTGACGCAGCTTTCCACCGAGAGCGGCATCATTTCGCTGACCTCCACCGGGGGCCGGGTGCTCGACGGCGCCAACAGCCCGCTGGAGAACATCTACGCAACCGGCACCGGCACCGCCTTGCGCATCAACGCCCGTGGCGTCGGCACGGCGGCCCCGGGCGGCGCCGTCAGCATCGCGGTGGACCGGCTGGACCAGCTGCAGGGCGGCGAGCTTGGCGTCTATCTCGTGTCCACCCAGGCCCTCGGCCTCGGCGCCGTCACACTGGCCGGGCCGCTGCAGCTTGCCGTCCTCGATGGCGATCTGACGCTGAACGGTCCGCTCAGCGCGGGCGCCACGGTGCTGACCGTGGATCTCGGCCGGCTGGTCATGGCCGATGCGGCGGAGATGCGCGTGGCCGGCGACGCCAGCATCACCGCCGCCAGCAACATCCTGCTGAGCCACCTGCTGGTGGATGGCGGGACGCTGACGCTGAACTCCCGCACCGGTGACATCCTCGACAACACGGTCGACGAGCTGCTCAGCCGCCCGAATATCGAGGTGATCGGTGGCGGTCGCATCGCCAGCATGACCGCCCAGGCCATCGGCAACATCACCGATATCGGCGCCATCGACATCTCGGCGGCGCTGCTGGACCAGGTCCAGGCCCGCAGCGGCGCCGCCTACATCCACCTGCTGCGCGACACCACCATCCAGGGCTTCAGCGCCACCACCACAGGCTCCGCCGTGATGGAGGCTGACCTGACCGTCACGGACAGCATGAGCGGTGACCGGATCCTCCTGACTTCCAATGCCGGCGACATCGCATTCCGCGCCGGCGCCCAGGTCACCGCGACGCAGGATCTCATCGCCACGCTCGCGGGCGGCGGTTTCACCGCCTCGGATGGCGCCAGGGTCCAGGTCGGCACGCTGCTCGACATCACCGCCACCGGTGGCGATATCGGCTTCGGCAACGGGGCGCAGGTCAGTGCCGAAACCTTGGCCCTCGCCGCCACCACCGGCTCGGTCGGCTTCGGTGGCAATTCAAGCCTCCGCATCGCGGGCGATGCCACGGTGCAGGCTGGCAGCGGCATCAGCTTCGCCGATGGCGCGCTGGCCGAGATAGGCGGCGCCGCCAGCCTGACCGCAGCGGGGGGCGACATCACCTTCGGCCAGCTGGCAGAACTGGACGCCGCCAGCCTGATGCTTACCGCGACCCTCGGCTCGGCCCGCTTCGACGGCCAGGCCCGACTGGACGTCACCGGCCCGGCGACCATCACCGCCGGCCAGGCGGTCAGCTTCGCCAGCGGCGCCGCGGCCAACGTCACCGGCCCTGCCATCATCAGCGCCGGGTTGGGCGATGTCAGCTTCGGCAGCGATGCCTCGGTCCAGGCCCGCCAGCTCAGCATCGCCACCGGGGCCGGCGGCGTCAGCTTCGCCGACCGCGCCCAGGTCGGCACGACCGGAGAGCTGAGGATCGACGCCGCCGGGCCGGTCACGCTGACGACCAGCGCCGCCATCCGCGTGGGTGGCGCGGCCACGGTCGGCGTCGGCCAGGGCGACTTCAGCATGGGCAGCCAGGCGCTGTTCAGCACGGCAGGTTCGGTCTCGATCGACGTGGCCCGGGGTGACCTGCTGGCCGGCAGCGGCGCCACCCTGGCCTCGCTGGCAGATATGTCGCTACGGATGCCGCAGGGCGGACTGGCGCTGTCCGACGGCGCTGCGGTGAATGCTGCCGGCGCGCTGACCATTCTGGCCGGCCAGGGCGATGCCACGCTGGGCACCAGCGCCAGCGTCAACGCCGCAAGCCTGGACCTGCGGGTTTCGGATGGCGCGCTCTCGCTGGCGAGCCAGGCGACCATCACCACCGTCAACGCGCTCGACGCCGTCATCGGCGGGCCGGTGACGCTGACGACCAGCGCCGCCATCCGCGTGGGCGGCGCTGCCACGGTCAGCGTCGGCGAGGGCGACTTCGGCATGGGCAGCCAGGCGCTGTTCAGCGCGGCAGGTTCGGTCTCGATCGACGTGGCCCGGGGCGACCTGCTGGCCGGCAGCGGCGCCACCCTGGCCTCGCTGGCAGATATGTCGCTACGGATGCCGCAGGGCGGACTGGCGCTGTCCGACGGCGCTGCGGTGAATGCTGCCGGCGCGCTGACCATTCTGGCCGGCCAGGGCGATGCCACGCTGGGCACCAGCGCCAGCGTCAACGCCGCAAGCCTGGACCTGCGGGTTTCGGATGGCGCGCTCTCGCTGGCGAGCCAGGCGACCATCACCACCGTCAACGCGCTCGACGCCGTCATCGGCGGGCCGGTGACGCTGACGACCAGCGCCGCCATCCGCGTGGGCGGCGCTGCCACGGTCAGCGTCGGCGAGGGCGACTTCGGCATGGGCAGCCAGGCGCTGTTCAGCGCGGCAGGTTCGGTCTCGATCGACGTGGCCCGGGGCGACCTGCTGGCCGGCAGCGGCGCCACCCTGGCCTCGCTGGCAGATATGTCGCTACGGATGCCGCAGGGCGGACTGGCGCTGTCCGACGGCGCTGCGGTGAATGCTGCCGGCGCGCTGACCATTCTGGCCGGCCAGGGCGATGCCACGCTGGGCACCAGCGCCAGCGTCAACGCCGCAAGCCTGGACCTGCGGGTTTCGGATGGCGCGCTCTCGCTGGCGAGCCAGGCGACCATCACCACCGTCAACGCGCTCGACGCCGTCATCGGCGGGCCGGTGACGCTGACGACCAGCGCCGCCATCCGCGTGGGCGGCGCTGCCACGGTCAGCGTCGGCGAGGGCGACTTCGGCATGGGCAGCCAGGCGCTGTTCAGCGCGGCAGGTTCGGTCTCGATCGACGTGGCCCGGGGCGACCTGCTGGCCGGCAGCGGCGCCACCCTGGCCTCGCTGGCAGATATGTCGCTACGGATGCCGCAGGGCGGACTGGCGCTGTCCGACGGCGCTGCGGTGAATGCTGCCGGCGCGCTGACCATTCTGGCCGGCCAGGGCGATGCCACGCTGGGCACCAGCGCCAGCGTCAACGCCGCAAGCCTGGACCTGCGGGTTTCGGATGGCGCGCTCTCGCTGGCGAGCCAGGCGACCATCACCACCGTCAACGCGCTCGACGCCGTCATCGGCGGGCCGGTGACGCTGACGACCAGCGCCGCCATCCGCGTGGGCGGCGCTGCCACGGTCAGCGTCGGCGAGGGCGACTTCGGCATGGGCAGCCAGGCGCTGTTCAGCGCGGCAGGTTCGGTCTCGATCGACGTGGCCCGGGGCGACCTGCTGGCCGGCAGCGGCGCCACCCTGGCCTCGCTGGCAGATATGTCGCTACGGATGCCGCAGGGCGGACTGGCGCTGTCCGACGGCGCTGCGGTGAATGCTGCCGGCGCGCTGACCATTCTGGCCGGCCAGGGCGATGCCACGCTGGGCACCAGCGCCAGCGTCAACGCCGCAAGCCTGGACCTGCGGGTTTCGGATGGCGCGCTCTCGCTGGCGAGCCAGGCCACCATCACCACCGTCAGCGCGCTCAATGCCGCCATCGGCGGGCCGGTCACGCTGACGACCGGGGCGCGGATGCGTGCGGATGGCGCCTTGGCGCTCACCGTCGACGCCGGCAACCTCTCGCTGGCCACCGGCGCATCGATCTCGGGCCAGACGCTGGACATCACCCTCTCGGCCGGTGACCTCCAGAACGCCGGCATGGCCACCATCCAGGCCGACGGCGATGCCCAGATTCAGGTGCGCGGCAGTGTCCGGCTGGTGGATGGCATGCTGGTGGATATCGGCGGCGACCTGTCGCCGCTGCAGGTCTCCGGCGACCTCACCATGTCCGGTCAGGCCCAAATCGATGTCGGCGGCAGCATGGTGCTGGCGGTCGGCGGGCAACTGGTGATGAGCGACCAATCCGCGCTGGTCGTCGGCAGCGGCGCCGGCGTGCTGTTGGCCCAGGTCACCGGCGACGTGGCGCTGAGCGGCAATGCCGAGGTGAACGTGCCGGGCGGCATGCTGCTGCTCGGCGTCAGCCAGGGCCAGCTGACAATGGCGGATGCCGCAATCCTCGGCGGTGGGCTGGTCGGGATCTCGGTCGCCACCGGCGGCCTGACGCAGGCCGACAGCAACGCGCTGATCATCGGCACCAGCACCGTCACCATCACCACCGCCGGCACCATGCTGCTGAACCAGGTGGTTGCCGGCACCAGCGCCACGCTGACCAGCACCGGCGGCCAGCTGCTGGACAACACCGCGGCCGAGCAGGCCCTGGTGATCGCACCGCTGGTCAATCTGGCCGCGGCCAACGGCATTGGCGTGCCATCCCAGGACCTCAACATCTCGGCCCAGGTGCTGAATGCCGCCGTGGTGACCCAGGGCGGCATCAACCTGCGTGGCGACGGCGGGCTGCAGGTGGGCGCGCTGGGCGTGGTCAACCGGGGCACCGGCGACATCACGCTGTATAGCAGCGGCCCCATCGGCTACGACGCCGTGTTGTACCTGGCCGACCGGCAGGGCGCCTTCCCGCGGATGGTGGTGAATGGCATCCGCCAGGGCGTGTTCGTGGCCAGCAACGACGCACCCTTCCCGCAGACTGCCGGCATCGGTGCGGCGGAACTGGCTTATCTGATGAGCCCCAACCCCTACGACCCGGCGCTGTGGTGGCTGGACGGCGTGCCCTGGGGCGCCCAGTGGCCTGGGACATTGACTTGGCCTGGGGCATCGAATTGGTCTGGGACATCGAATTGGCTGGGGCAGGGTTACACCCGGCTCGGCCGTGGCGAGATCCATCGGCCGATCCGGGTGGTGGAGCCCGAGCCGCAGCCTGAAAGGTCCATCCTCGACTTGCTCGGCCTTGATCCGTTCAGCGGACCGGGCCTGACGCTGCCGCCGTCGAGCCTGACCGGCGAAGCCCCGCTCGGCCGCTGGATCGAGGAGCAGCTGCGGCAACTGGAACAGTCGCCGGTCGATCTCGGGCTCCAAGGCAGTCGCAACCCGGCTGGCATCCCACCCGACGCGGTTGGCCGTACCGTCCGTCAGCTCTTCGAGGAACTGGAAGCCAATGGCGGCCAGCCGCAGGCCCGCCTGGATGAAGCGCCGCCGGCCAACTGGCCGCAGATGGCCCGCATACTTGAGGCGGCAGATGACACGCTGGATGCCCCGCTGCTCCCCGCCGGCGGCTTTGTCCCGGTGGCTAGCGAATGACGGCGCCGAACTTCAGTCACGAGGATCTGTTATGAGCGAGAACTCCTTTGCTACTGGTCCAGCCAGCGCGGCGCCTGATCACGGCCCCGCGGTTCGCGTCAGCCGGGATATGAGGCCTGCGCTGGGCCAGGCTACCCTCGCTGCCCTGCTGCTCGGCTTGGCGGCGCCCTCCCTGGCGCAGCCCGTGCAGGGCCGTACCGAACCAGTGGACCGCGTGGGCATGCCGCCGCCGGCGGCGACGCGGACCGGGACGCCGCCACCGGCCGCAGTGCGCACTGGCCCGCCGCCCCCGGCACCGAACCGATCGGTGTCGGGCCTGACTGTGCCGGCGCCGGCGCGCGGCCAGTCCGCCGAGCCGCTGACGCTGCGCAACTTCGCTCGCCTGCTGTTCGGCGCCGACGAGCAGATCCTGGTGCAGCGGCTTGAGGCCGAAATCGCGCGTGAGCGGGTGCGCGGCGCCGAGGCGCTGTACGAGCCGGTCTTCAACCTGACCACGAGCTACGATTCCAGCTACGTGCTCAATACATCCAACGAAATCCTTCAGCGCGCCAACCAGGCCACCTATGGTGCGCGGATCTACCAGGTCAACAGCAGCATCACGACCAGGTTGCCAGTGGGTACGGATGTCGAAATCGGCTATAATGTCGGGCGTATCCGGAACACGCTTCAGCCGATCGTTGGGGCGCGGTCGCCGGAATACAGGGCGTGGTTCGGCATGCGCCTCACCCAACCGCTGCTGGCCAATGCCGGCCCCGATGCCACCAACCGGCCGATCCACGTCGCCCAATTTGAACGCGATATGGCGCGCGAGGCCGTGCGGCAGGTCTCCGCGCAGCGCGTGGTGGAAGGCATCTCGACCTACCTTGCGACCCAAAGGGCAGAGGGCAGGGTCCGCATCCGGGCCCGGATCGTGGAGCTGACCGAGACCCTGGCGCGCGACCTTCGCGCGCAGGAGGATAGCGGCCTGCGCTCAAGCGGGGAGGTGATGGGCATCGACGTGTCGGTCGCCCAGCGGCAGGCCGCGCTGCAGCAGGCCCAGCAGGACCTCGAGGAGCAGATGGGCGACCTCCAGGCCCGGCTCTCCGCGCGAGATCTGCCGAGCGGCCAGCCGCAACGCCCGCGCCGCTATGCTGCCACGGATGCGCTGGTGCTGACCGCGCAGCGCATCCCGCTGCCGGAGATGGCCCCCGGCACCGGCGAACTGCCTCGGCTTTTCGCCGAAAGCCTGGCCCAGCGACCGGAAAGCCGCTTCATGGACAATCGCCTGTCGCGCGACGACGTGGAGGTGCGCTTCGCCCGCAACCAGACGCTGCCCGAACTCAACTTCATCGCTCGCGCCGGCATCGAAGATCTCAATACCAACAACCGCTACCGGGCGATCAGCGAATACGCCGTCGGCAACGGCGTCAACTACGGCGGCTGGATGGTGGGACTACAGCTGAGGGCACCGTTGTACGGCGACAATCGGCGGCAGGCGGAACTCAGCCAGGCCCGGCTGCGGCAGGGCCAGACCGTCATCGCACAGCGCGCGGTGCAGCAGCGCATCGTCAACGAGGTGACCAGCAGCATCAACGTGCTGAACCGCGTGATGGAAATGGTCGAGCAGCAACAGACCGCATACAACCAGCAGCGCCGCCTCGTCGCGCTGGACGAGAATCTGTTGCGCCAGGGCAGGCGGTCCCGCGTGGAGGTGATCCGCCGCCAGATCGAGGCGTTGGAGGCGCAGGAGCAGATGTTGGACAGCGTCATGCTGGCGAACCGCGCCGGCTACGTTGCCTCGCTCTCGCGCGGCGATATCCTGCGCCGGCTGGAGCTGGAATGAACCGTCTTCGCCTGCTGCTGGCGCTGGCCTGCTGCGCCCTGCCGGCCTTGGGACTGCCCGCTTCGGGACAGCCCGCCCTGGCACAGCCGCAGCCGCGCCCGCTGGCCATGCCGCCGGATGCCGGCGTGCGCGGCCTGACCCAATGTCTGCGTGACCTCAGCCTTGGCTTCCCGGTCAGCGGCCGCATCGCGGCACTGCCGGTGCAGGAAGGCAGCGTGGTGAATGCCGGCGATGTGCTGGCGAATTTTGAACTGGTGGCCGAGGAGCTGGAGGTGGAGCGCCGCCGCCTGGTCTGGCAGAGCGAGGCCGAGCTGAGCGCCGCCAACGCCCGCGCCGCCACCGCCGCCACGCAAGCCAATGCTGCCCGCGTCATCTTCAGCCAGAACCGCGGCATCAGCCGCGAGGAGCTGGAAAACAAGGAGCTCGCCAGCGCGCTGGCCGCGGCTGAAGTGCTGCGCCTGCGCAATGCCAAGCTGATCGAACATGTGGACTTCCGCATGGCGCAGGAGATGGTGGCCCGGCGCATCCTGCGCGCGCCCTCTCCCGGGGTGGTCACGCGCATCATCCGCCACGTCGGGGAAAGCGTGCAGGTCAACGAAACCGCCATCCGCCTTTGCGACCTCTCGAAGATCCTGTTCGTGGCCAACCTGCCCATTGCGGCACTGGGCAGCCTGGAAGCCGGCATGCCGGCCCGGGTGATCGTGCAGGCGGGGGCCGGGCCGGTCGCGGTGGAAGGCCGGGTGATCTTCGTCTCGCCGGTCGCCGATGCCGCCAGCGGCCTGGCCGAGGTGAAGGTGGAACTCGAGTCCAACCTGGCCGCCGGCATCCGCCCGGGCCTGCAGGCCCGGCTGTTGCCCGCCCGGTAGCACGGCATGGGCCGCACCTTCTCCGACAACTGGCACCGCGTCTCGGCGCTCCGGGTGGGGCTGCGGCCCACGGTGCGGGTGCGGCTGCACCAGGGCCGTGGCGCGCCCTGGTATGTCCTGCATGAGCGGATCAAGAACGGCTTCTTCCGCGTGCCGTTGGCTGGCTGGGCCTTCATCGATCGGCTGCGGCCTGAAGCCACTGTGGACCAGGTCTGGCGCGAAGCGATCGAGGCAACGCCGACCGAGACACCGGGCCAGGAGGAGGTGTTCCAGCTGCTCGTGGCACTGTCCGCTGGCAACATGCTGTACGTGGATGGTGGCGCCGATGAGCGCCGCCTGCTGGAACGCGCCGAGACGCGGGCGCGCAAGCCGCTTTCCGCCCGCATCGCGGAACTGCTGTTCATGCGTGTTCCGATGTTCGACCCGCAGCCGCTTCTGCGTCGGCTTGGGCCGCTGATCCGGCTGCTGTTCAGCCCGGCAGCGGCGGTGCTGGCGGTGCTGTTCCTCGGCTGGGGCTTTGCCGAGTTCCTGCTGCACAGTGGCCGCGCCGTGGAACAGGTCCGCGATATCCTGCAACCGAACAACCTGCTGCTGCTGTTCGCCGCGATCTTCATCTCCAAGGGCCTGCACGAGTTCGGCCATGCCGCGCTCAGCTATCGCTTCGGCGCCGAGGTCCGTACCGCCGGCATCATGCTGCTGCTCTTCACGCCGCTGCCCTATGTGGATGTCACCCCCAGCTGGGGCCTGCGCAGCCGCTGGCAGCGCGCCGCCATCGGCGCCGGCGGCATGCTGGTGGACCTGCTGGTGGCCGCCGCAGCCACGCTGGTCTGGACCCGCTCGCCGCCCGGGCTGCTCAGCGAGCTGTGCCACAACCTGATGTTCACCACGGTGGTCTACACGCTGTTGTTCAACATCAATCCGCTGATGCGCTTCGACGGCTACCACATCCTCGCCGATCTGCTGGGCGTGCCGAACCTGTATGAACAGGCGCGCGGCGCGGCCGGGCGGCGGTTTCGCGCACTGGCGTTGCCCCAGGCCGAAGACGAGAAGGCCGCCGAGCATACGCCCGGCACCGAATGGAGCCTGGCGGGCTTCTTCCTGGCGTCCAACATCTACCGCCTGATGGTGATGGGCGGTATCGTGCTGTTCATCGCCGATGCCTATTTAGGCCTTGGCCTGGTGGTGGCGATGGCGCTGGCTTTCACATCCTTCCTGCGGCCACTGGGCCAGCAGTTGCGCCGGCTGGGCGACCCATTCTTTCGTGCCCGCCACGGCCGGCCGCTGCGCCAGGGTGCGGCGGCGGCGGCAGGGCTGGTCCTGGTGCTGGTGCTCATGCCGCTGCCGGACAATCGTGTGCTGCACGGCGTGGCGGAGGCGATTGACCAGGCGCCGGTCTTCACCGCGGCGGCCGGGGTGCTGCAACAGGTCCATGTTCGAAGCGGCGCCTGGGTGGAAGCCGGCACCCCGCTGGTGACGATGACCAACCCAGAACTGGAATTGGAACTGGTCGGGGTCATGGCGCAGGTTGCGCGGGCGGAGCTGCAGGCCAGCAAGTCGCTGGAAGGCGGCGCCGTGGACCTGGAGCCGCAGTTGGAACGCCTGCGCACCCTCGCCGTGATGCAGGCATCGCTGGAAGCCCAGCTGGCCAGCCTGGCCGTGGTGGCCCGGCAGGCTGGCATCTGGGTGGCGCCGGACGTCTCGACCAAGCGCGACAGCTGGCTCGGCCGCGGGGTGGAACTCGGCCGGCTGGTGGACGACCGCGCCCATCTGTTCCGCGCCGTCATCGGGCAGGATGCCGGCGCCATCCTCTACGGCGCCCAGCAGGAACGGCTTGAGGTGCGGCTGGAGGGCGAGCGGAGCCGCGTGCTGCACGCCGTCCGGCTGACGCTGGTGCCGCATTCCAGCACGCAGCTCCCCTCGGCGGCGTTAGGCCCGGCGGCAGGCGGCCGGATCCCGGTCGAGGCCAATGACCCGAGCGGCCGGCGCAGCGTGGAGCCCTACTTCCTGCTGGAAGCGCGGATCGAGGACCCCGAATGGCAGGGCGACGCCCCGGGGGAAGATCAGGGCGTGCGCACCGGCCGTTCCGGCTGGATCCGCATCCCGCTGCCGTGGCGCCCGGCGGCGGCCCAGGCCTGGACCGGCCTCCAACAGTTCTTCCAGCGCCGGTACCGGGTCTGATGACGCAGGCCGCGACCCACCCGCCGCAGGCGCTGGCCGCGCCGGCACCGCTCAGCCGGCTGTTCCTGCTCGAAGCGCATCGCGATCCCGAGGCGATGCCCTGGCTGGACCGCGCCGGCCAGCGCGCCGGCGGCTGGCTGCACGGCGCCGTGCAGCGCCCGGTACCGAGGCTGCGTCGCCGCGCGCTTCGCGTGCTGGCCGCGGCCCAGCCGCTCTTCGCACTGGACGAAGCCACGCTGCGCGACAAACTGACCGGCCTCGCGCTGCGCATGCGCGGGTCCCCGCTGGCCGCAGCGCTGGAGCCCTGCCTCGCCGGCAGCATCGCAGCGGTGCGCCTGGTCACCGGCCTGACCCCGCACCCCGAGCAGGTGATGGGCGCGCTGCTGCTCGCGGAAGGCGGCATTGCCGAGATGGCGACCGGCGAGGGCAAGACGCTGACCATTGCCACCGCCGCGGCCGTGGTGGCCTGGCGCGGTCGGCCTTGCCATGTGGTCACCGCCAATGACTACCTGGCCCGCCGCGACGCCGAGCTGTTCACCACCTTCTACGCGCTGTGCGGCCTTTCGGTCGCGGCCATTACCGGGGACACACCGCTGCCCAGCCGGGCCGCCGCCCATGCGCATGACGTGGTCTACACCACGGCCCGCGACCTGCTGGGCGATTTCCTGCGTGACCGCCTGGCGCTCGGACGCCAGCCCAGCCCGGTGGCACTGGCCTTGGGCGCCATGCATGGCACGGTCGGCGGCCCTCAGCCGGTGATGCGCGGGTTGCACCAGGTGATCGTGGACGAGGCCGACAGCGTGCTGGTGGATGAGGCGGTGACACCGCTGATCATCTCCAGCCCGCGTCCCGATGCGTCCCTGCAGGCGGCGGCGATGGACGCGGTGCGGCTGGCGGCGCAGCTGCGGGAGGGCGAGGACTTCACCCTCAAGCCCGCACTGCGGCATGTCGAACTGACCGCCATCGGCAAGGATCGGCTGGCCGCGCTGACCGGCGGGCTCTCTGCCTTCTGGCGAAGCCCCGAACGCGCGCGTGAGCTGGCCGGGCAGGCGCTGCACGCGAAGTACCTGATGGAGCGCGACCAGCACTACGTCGTACGCGAAGGCAAGCTGGTGCTGGTCGATGAACTCACCGGCCGGCTGGCCGAACAGCGCACCCTCTCGCTCGGCCTGCAGCAGGTGCTGGAAGCCACCGCCGGGCTGGAACTGACCCCGCCGGCCGAGGTCTCCGCCCGGCTCAGCTTCCAGCGCTTCTTCCGTCTGTTCCCCCTGCTATCCGGCACCACAGGCACGGCGCGGGAGGCGCGGGGCGAGCTGGCCCGGGTGTATCGCCAGCGCAGCGTCGCCATCCCGACCCATCGCCCGGTGCGCCGCGCCCGGCTGCCGCTGCGCCTCCTGCCGACCGAGGCCGCGAAGTTCGACGCCATCGTCGCCGATGCGCTGGCGCTGGCGGAAACGGGCAGGGCGGTGCTGGTCGGCATCCGCAGCGTCCGCAGCGGTGAGGCCCTGCTGGCTCGCTTCGCCGCCCGAAGCCCTGCCCGCGCCGCCGGCATCCGCCTGCTGCATGCGGTGAATCACGCGCAGGAGAGCGGGATCGTCGCCGAAGCGGGGCAGGCCGGCGCCATCACCATCGCGTCCAACATGGCCGGGCGCGGCACCGACATCGCGCTGGACGCGGCGGTGCGGGCGGGCGGCGGGCTGCACGTCATCATCGGCGAACCGAACGACTATCGCCGCATTGACCGCCAGCTGATCGGCCGCTGCGCCCGGCAGGGCGACCCCGGCTCCTACCGGCTCTACCTTTGCCCGCAGGACGAGGTGATCCGGCGCTTCCTGCCCGCCTTCGTGCGCGCGGCCTGGCCGAGACTGCCCTCCGGCCTCGCCCAACGGCTGGCGCCGGCGCTGCTGGTGCGGGCGCAGCGCCGCGCCGAAGGATTGAGCTATAACCAGCGCAAGCGGATTCTCGAGCAGGACCTTCACCTCGACCGGACCGGATTCTGAGCCATGGACACGCTGACATCAGCACCGCAGCCGCTGGAGGGGCTGCTGGAGTTCGCCGGCACCCCGGCCGAGTTCTGGCGCCGTTGGACCGAGGCTGCCCTGGACCAGCTGCAAGGCCAGCTTGCGGTGCTGTATCTGCGCCCCCTGGGGGAGCCCGGCCAGGACCCGCTGGCCGATTGGACGGTCCTCCTCGCGGCGCCCGAAGCCGCCGCCGCCCGGCCCGAGGCCCTGCCCAGCCTGGCCGCCACGGTTGACCCGGCGTTGCTCGCACAGGCCCGCCAACAGCGCATGGCGTCCGGCGTGGCGCGGCAAGGCAACTGGAACCTGCGGCTGATCTCGGTTCGTCCGGAAGGTGCCGCGCAGGAACTCCTGCTCAGCGTCCATGTGCCGGCGGCGGTGCGCGCCGACCACACGGCGCACTGGCTCGGCCTGCTGGCCATGGCGCCGCACAGCTACGAGCTGACGCGCAATCACCGCCGCGTGGCGCGTGACCTGGACCGCCAGAAGGCGCTGCAGGAAACCCTGTGGCGCGTGCTCGAGGCAGAGCGCTTCGACCAGGCCAGCCTGGTCTTCGCCAATGAGCTGTGTGAGCGGTTCGGCTGCGAGCAGGTCTCCCTGTTGTGGCAGAAGCGCGCGGGCCTGCGGCTGAGCGCCGTCAGCCACGGAGACAAGCTGGACCGCCGCACCGAACTGACCGAATTGCTGGAGGATGCCGGGCAGGAAGCGCTGACCCAGTGGCAGGAAGTGGCGTGGCCCACCGAAGGCGGCGGCGCCCGTGCCCATCAGGCCTATGCCGAGGCGGTCCGCCCTGGCCATCTGCTCAGCCTGCCGCTGGTCATCGGCGACCAGGGGGTCGGTGCGGTCGTGCTGGAACGCCGGCCTGCCGCGTTCTCACAGTCCGAGCAATGGGCGCTGCGCCTGTTGTGCGACCAGATGGCGCGGCCGCTGCGGGACCTGCATCGCCAGGCCGCGCCGTTGTGGCGCCGCCTGCCGCGCGAAGTGTTCCGCAGCTTGCCGCGCCGGCTATCCGCCACCACCCGGCCCGGCCGCTGGCTGGCCGGCGGACTGGCGCTGGCCGCGTTGCTGCTGCTGGCCTTGCCGGTGCCCTACCGGATCCACGCGCCGGTGGAGATCCGCACCGACCGCATCGCCTTCGTCGGCGCGCCGTTCGACGGCTATATCGAATCCAGCGCGGTGACGCTGGGCAGCACGGTGCGCGCCGGTGCGCCGCTGTTTGCGCTGGCGACCCAGGAGCTGCAGCTGGAGCGGGTCTCGCACCTGGCTGACATCGCCCAATATGTGCGGGAAGCCGAGAAGCGCCTTGCCGCCGGGCAATTGGTGGAGATGCGGATCGCCGAGGCTCAGGTGGCCCAGACCCAGGCCCGATTGGACCAGGTGGAGTACCGCCTGCGGAGCGCGGCCGTGGTGGCGCCCAGCGACGGCATCGTGGTGGAAGGCGAGCCCGGCAAGAGCCTTGGTGGCGCGGTGCGGCGCGGCGAAATGGTGGTGAAGGTCGCCGCACTTGCCGGTCTGTTCGCACAGTTGGCCGTGGATGAGCGGGACATCCACCGCCTGCGCGAGGGCATGACCACCGAGGTGACCCTGACCGCCGACCCGCACACAGCCTGGCACATGCGGGTGACCCGGGTGATTCCGGCCGCGGCGGTGAAGGATGGTGTGAACACCTTCCCCGTGCGGGCCGAGGCCGAGGCCGACGCCTTGCCGCCCGACTGGTGGCGCCCGGGCATGAGCGGCGTGGCCCGGATCAACGCCGGCCACCGTTCGCTCGGTTGGATCATCAGCCACCGCCTGGTGGACTACCTGCGGCTGGCACTTTGGATGTGACCAGGCAACGCGCGATCCCGGTGGCCTAGAGCTTGTTCCGTTCGCGAGGGCTCACGACACAACCTCTAGCCCATTGATTTTCGAGCATCTTTATCCACGAAAGCGATCCCGTTTGAACGGATGATGCTCTAGAGTCTGTCAGTGCGTCTCTCAATCGGAAAAGGGATTCCGCGACGCGGTGGGCAGGCCGTTGGCCCATCTGGTGGATGCCATCGCCAACGGGCTACGAAGCCCCAGCCTGCAGGCCAAACTCTCAGCGCTGGAGACGGAGCGGGATCGACTGCGACAGGCGCTGGCCGACGCAAAGCCTATCAATATTCGCCTGATGCCGAACCTCGGACATGCCTATCGCGCCACCCTGGTTCACCTCCACGACGCCATCACCGCCGGCGACAACCTTGAGGCCGTGGAGACGGCACGCGCGCTCATCGCCCGCGTCGTCATCCATCCCGGACCGCCGCGTAACCCCCAGGCATCGCCATCGAAGGCCAGTTCGCCGCCATGCTGAAGGCCGCCCAACCGGACCTCACCACACAGGCAGCCCAACTCATCAATCAGACCACTCAACGCGCGGTAAACGAGAGCGCGAGAGGGCAAGGCCCACTCGCCCCCTGGCCCTTCCCGGCACCCAATCATCACAACATTGCGCCAGGGAGGGCGCCGCGATGCCGGCGCGCAGGCTTCGGCGAGCGGTCATCTCGCGCCCCAGGCATGATGCGGGAGCGTCATCGCCACCCCCCGCACCGCCCTACGCCCTGCCGAACTCCGGCTGGATCAGCCCTTCACATCCATCGCCTGGCGCAACCCGTCACTGACGAGGTTGAAGCAGATCGACGTCACGAAGATGCAGGCACCCGGCAGCACCGCCACCCAGGGCTGCACATAGATCGCCGTGCGCAGGGTGTTCAGCATCAACCCCCATTCGGCTTCCGGCGGCCGCGTGCCCAGGCCGAGGAAGGAAAGGCCCGAAGCGAGGATCATGCAGACCGAGATGAGCGAGGTGGAATAGACGAAGATCGGCCCCAGCACATTGCCCAGCACATGCACCCGCACGATGGTGAAGGCCGAGGCGCCGGACGCCCGCGCCGCATCCACGAAATCGAGGTTGCGCACGCCGGTGGTGACCGATTCCGCCACGCGGATGATCGGCGGCACAAAGACCAGCGTCAGCGCCAGGATGGCGTTCAGGATGCCCGCCCCGAGCGCGCCCGAGATCGCCACCGCCAGCAGCACCGAGGGGAAGGCGTAGAACACATCGGTCACGCGCATGATGAGCATGTTCAGCTTGCCACCGGTGAAGCCCGCGACGACACCGAGGAAGGTGCCGATGACGAAGGCCATGGCCACCGGCACGATGCCCATGAACCAGGAGAGGCGGCCGCCGAAGATCAGGCGCGTCAGCATGTCGCGGCCCAGTTCATCGGTGCCGAGGATGTGGTTCTCGGTGCCGATCGGGCGCAGGCGGCGGATCATGCTGCCCTGGAAGGGATCATGCGGCGCGATGAATGGCGCGAAGATGATGACCAGAAGCATCAGCAGCAGCACGCTGGCGCAGCCGATGGTTACGGGGTCGCGCTTGAGGCGCTTCCAGACGCCGGCCCAATAGCCCTCGGACCGGGCGACGGCGGCCTTCGCCTGGATGGCGAGTTCGGCGGTGGCGGCGGAGGTGCTCATGCGCGCTTGATCCTCGGGTCGAGCGCGGTTTGGATCAAATCCACGCAAAGGTTGAGTGCCACGAAGAACATCGCCAGCACCAGGATGGTGCCCTGCAATACCGGCAGGTCCCGCTGGAAGATGGCGCTGTTGAGCAGCAGCCCCGTGCCCGGCCAGGAGAACACCGTCTCCACCAGGATCGAGCCGCCCATCAGGTAACCGAGCTGCAGGCCGATCACCGCCAGCGCATTGGGGGCGGCGTTCTTCACGACATGGATAAAGACATTCCAGGAGGTGAGGCCCTTGCCGCGCAGGGCCACCACGAATTCCTGGTTCATGATCTCGGCCACGATGCCACGCACCGTGCGCGTCACGATGCCCATCGGAATGACGGAGAGGGTGATGGCCGGCAAGACCAGGTGCTGCACATGCTCCCAGTTCCATGCCCAGTCAGCGCTGCCGCCGGGGCCCGCCCCCATGGCCGGCAGCCAGTTCAGCTGCACCGAGAAAATCACGACGAGCACCATACCGAGCCAGTAATGCGGCACCGAAACGCCGGCCACCGCCGTGGTCACCGCCATGCGGTCGAGAAGGGAGCCGCGGAAGGTGCCCGCCAGCCCACCCAGGACGCAGCCCAGCACAAAGCCGATCATGGAGGCCGCCAGCGCCAGCATCAGCGTATTGCCGATGGCCGAATGCAGGTCACTCCAGACCGGGCGGCCGGTCGCCAGCGAACGGCCCAGATCCCCCTGCACCACCTTCAGCAGCCACAGGCCGAACTGGATGGGCAAGGGCTTGTCCAGCCCGTAATCACGCCGCACCTGCTCCACCACCTCCTGCGGGGCATCGGGCGGCACGATGGCGTTGATCGGATCACCGGGCGCGATCTGCACCAGCATGAAGCAGACGAAGCCGACCGCGAGCGCGATCGGCACCGCATAGATGAGCCTGCGTATGAGATAGAAGAACATCAGGCCCACCCTCCGGAAAACATGTCAGTCAAAGCCGCGCCAACCCGATCGGGAGCAAGAGCAAGGGCGGGGTGGCGCGGCTTCATGGGAATCACTGGATGTAAGGCAGCCGCAGGTCCACGAACCAGCTTTGCGGCTGGACATGGCCCCGGACGCGAGGGCTCATCGCGCGCGGGCCCACATCATGCGCGATCCAGATGAACAGCGCCTCATCCACGCCGGCCGCGTGCAGCCGGGCCAGGGCGGCGTCGCGCTCGGCCGGGTCGAAGGCATTGCGGGCGGCGGCGACCATCTGGTCGAAGCGCGGATCGTTGAACATGCCCCAGTTGTTGGAGACCGGCGGCGCCATCTTGCTGTCGTAGAAGCGAACCAGCGAGAAGAAGGGATCCATCGCGGAGAAGCTCACATTGGTCGCGTGGGCACCGCGGGCCGAAGCATGCCCGCAGCCATTGCGCCAATTGGTGAACAAGGCGTTCCACTCGATCACGTCGAACTCGACATTGATGCCGACGCTGCGCAGATCCTGCTGCAGGAACTCATTCATCGAGAGCGGCTGCATCTGGCCCGAGCCGGAGGCGCTGATCTGCACGCGCAGGGTCAAGGGCCGCTGCGGTCCGTAGCCGGCCTCGGCCAGCAGGCGGCGCGCCTCGGCCTTGTCGGTGCGGATGTTGAAGGAGGGGTTGCCCGCCCAGGGGTGGCCGGCCGGATAAGTGCCGAGTGCCGGCTGCATCATGCCGCCGAGCAGCGTGCGCAGCCCCTCGCGATCAATCGCGAGGTTCACGGCACGCCGCACCCGCACATCCGAAAGCGGCGAGGAAGGCAGGAAGCAGGGCTGCCAGGGCCAGACATGCGGCTGCGGGTTGGAAGCGATCTGCATCTGGCGCGAGCGCAGCTGCGGCACCGCATCGGGCGAGGGCGCCTCGATCCAGTCCACCTGGCCTGAGAGCAGGGCGGCCGTGCGGGCGCTGGCTTCGGGGATGGGCAGCAGGACGATGCGCTCCAGCTTGGCCTTGGTGCCCCAGTAATTGTCGTTGCGCGCCATCTCGGCCCGCTCACGCGGCACCAGCCGCGTCAGCCGGAAGGGGCCGGTGCCGGAGGGGGCCGCGGCGAAGGCGTTCCAGGTGGCCTCGGCGGTCGGGTTGCGCGCGCGCAGCGCCTCCCAATGGGTCGGGCTGGCCATGAACAGGTTGGTGAGGTTGATCGGCAGCAGGCTGTCCGGCTCGCTGGTGATCAGCGCCACCGTCATGTCGTCAATCTTTTCGGCGCGGCGCAGCGTGGGCATGCGGGTCGCGGTGACGCCCACCTGGCGCGGGTCGAAATGCGGCGCCTCGCGGTCCAGCACCTTGCGGACGTTCCAGACCACCGCATCGGCGTTGAACGGGCTGCCGTCATGGAAGGTGACGCCGGGGCGCAGGCGGAACACCCAGCGGGTGCGGTCACTGGCTGTCGTCGCCCATTCGAGTGCGAGGCTCGGGATCACGGTGGAGGGCCGGTCGGCGGCGGTCAGGTCCCAGGCGGTCAGCCCGTCATAGAGCGGGATGCCGGTGAAGCGATTGCCCTCGAAGCCCTGGTCGGGCTGGCCATGGGTCAGCGGGATATCGGCCGCCGTCATGCCGATGCGCAACGTGCCCTGCGCAAGCGCGGGCGCCGTGGCGGCGAGGCTGAGCGGCAGAATCGCCGCCATGATGAAATGACGCAAGCGCATGTTCTTTGTCCCTGTCTGGGGTTTCCTCGGGCGCTACTAAGCCCCGATGCCGGCCCTCGGAGCAAGCGCCAAGCGCGCCCCGATTGCCCCTCGCCCCCCTTTGGCCCCCTTGCCTTTGCCCAAGGGCCGGGCACTACTGCCCGCCGATGAAGCTTCTCCTCCTCAACGGCAACACCGATCCCACCATCACCGAGCGCATGGCCCAGGGCGCCCGCCGGATGTGCCCGCATGAGATCATTCCCGTGACGGCCCGTTTCGGCGCCCGCTACATCGCGTCGCGCGCTGCGGCAGCCGTTGCCGCGCATGCCGTGCTGGATGCGCTGGCGGCCGAGATCGGGCGCGACAACCGCCAGGGCTTCGACGCCGCCATCATCGGCTGCTTCGGCGATCCCGGGCTGGAGGCGGCGCGCGAATGCTTCCCCATCCCCATCATCGGCATGGCGGATAGTGCCATCCTGGCCGCTCTGCGCGTGTCACCCCGCGTCTCCGTGCTGACGGGCGGCGCCGCCTGGGTGCCGATGCTGGAGGAATTCTTCCTGCTCCGCGGCCATGGGCCCGACCGCGTGCGCGTCGCCGCCATCCCGCCCACTGGCGACATGATCGCCCGCGAGCCGGAGCGCGCCGCCGGGCTGCTGGCCGAAACCGCGCGCGGCGAGATCGCCCGTGGCGCGGGGGTGATCCTGCTGGGCGGGGCGGGGCTGGTGGGGCTGGATGCGCTGGTCGCGCCCAACCTGCCCGTGCCGGTGCTAGATGGGCTGCGCTGCGCCATCGAGGCGGCGGAAACCGCGACGGCGGCCCGGGCCCTGGGCGGGATCGCCCCAAGCGTCGGATTGTCAGAGCACCTTGCGGCGGCGCTGGTGGGATAGGGGCGGGCGGGAGAGGCTGGCCCGAGCGGGAAGACCCGCCTGCCGGGCCATCAGCTTTCGGCAGACCCGGGACGCGTCGGTTCGGCTGAGATCTGGCGGGGCCAGGAAGCCGGGCTGTTCGGCGGATGGGCCGCTTGCCCTTTCCCCCGGGCGGTTTCCCGGCAGAAGGGCCCACCACGCGGGCGCCGGCCCGCTGGTTTCACGCCCCCTGATCCGGCCCGGCTTTCCCGGCCCGGCTAGGACACCGGCTCCGGCTGCGCCGCATTCGGAAAGAACAGCTGCTCGCCATGGATCCGGTAGCCGGCAATCGCGGCCTGCCCGGCCGGCGAGGTGATCCAGTCCACAAAGGCCTGCCCATCGGCGGCCTTCACATGGCCGTGCCGGGCCGGGTTCACCAGCATCACGCCATATTGGTTGAACAGCCGCGTATCGCCCTCGGTGAGGATGCGCAGCCCCTGCCGGTTGCGAAAGGCCAGCCAGGTGCCGCGATCCGCCAGGAGATAGGCGTCCTGCGCGGCGGCCGTGTTCAAGGCCGGCCCCATGCCCTGGCCCACCTCGCGATACCAGGCGCCACGGCCCGGCACCGGGTCCACCCCCGCCATCTGCCAAAGGCGCAGTTCGGCCGCATGGGTGCCGCTGCGGTCGCCCCGGCTGATGAAGGGCGCGCGCGCCTCGGCGATGCGGCGCAGCGCGGCGACCGAATCGCGTGAGCCCGCAATGCGCGCCGGATCGGCGGCGGGGCCGATGATCACGAAGTCGTTGAACATCACATGCTGGCGGCGCGTCGCGAAACCCTCGGCCACGAAGCGCTCCTCCGCCGCGCGGTCATGCACCAGGACCACATCCGCATCGCCGCGCCGCCCTACATCCAGCGCCTGGCCGGTGCCGAGTGCGACGACGCGGGCGGTGATGCCGGTCGCCTCCCGGAACAGGGGCAGGATATGGCCGAACAGCCCCGATTGCTCGGTGCTGGTGGTGCTGCTGATGGTGATCACCCGCTCCTGCGCGATGGCGGGTGTTGCCAGCAGCGTCAGCGCCAGCAGGGAACGGCGAAGCATGGGCGTCACTCCAGGATGTCGCCGCGCAGGAAGGCCTGGGCGGCAGTGGTGCGGGGATGGGCGAAGAAGGTTGCGGCCGGCGCCTGCTCGACCAGCCGGCCGCGATGCAGCAGCAGGATTTCGCCAGCCAGCCGGCGCGCCTGATGCAGGTCATGCGTGGTCATGACGATCTTCACGCCGCGCGCCGCCGCGCGGGTGACAATGGCCTCCACCGCGCGGGTCGCGGCCGGATCAAGGCTGGCCGTGGGTTCATCGAGGAACAAGATCTCCGGCCGCAGCGCGAGCGCCCGGGCCAGCGCCACGCGCTGCTGCTCGCCGCCCGAAAGCTTGCGCGCTGGACGGTCGGCCAAGTGAGGGAGGCCCACCTCCTCCAGCGCCGCGACGATCCGCGCGGGCCCGGCCATGCCCGCGAGCGAGAGCGCATGGGCGATGTTCTGCGCCACGCTGCGCCGCAGCAGCACCGGCTTCTGGAACACCATGGCCTGCCGGCCGAGCCCGGCGGTGGCGATGCTGCCCGCCCCTGGCGCCAGCAGCCGGTGCAGCAGGCGCAGCAGCACGGACTTGCCGGCGCCATTCGGCCCGATGATCAGGCTCGGCGCGCCCGCGGTCAGCGTGAAGCTGACATCCTCCAGGATCGTCACGCCACGGGCGGAGAACCCCAACCCCTCGGCGCAGAGAACGGGCCCGCTCATCCCCCCTAGCCAGACCATTGGGCGGAGGCCTGGCGCAGCCATTGCGCCGCCGCGTTCACGCCGAGCACGATGGCCATGAGCACAAGCCCGAGGGCCAGCGCCAGCGGCAGATCGCCCTTGCTGGTTTCCAGCGCGATGGCGGTGGTCATGACGCGGGTGAAGCCCTCGATATTGCCGCCCACCACCATCACGGCCCCGACCTCGGCCGAGGCGCGGCCAAACCCGGCCAGCAGCACGGTCAGCAGAGCCAGGCGCCCGTCGCGCAGCAGCGTGCCGATGGAGCGCCACGGCCCCGCGCCGAGGGAGCGCAACTGCTCCGCATATTCCTCCCACAGGCCTTCCAGCACCTGGCGGGCCAGCGCGGCCAGGATGGGCATGATCAGCACCGCCTGCGCGATCACCATGGCCGTCGGCGTAAACAACAGCCCGAGCGGACCGAGCGGGCCAGAGCGGGACAGCAGCAGGTAGATCAGCAGCCCGGCCACCACGGGCGGCAGGCCCATCAGCGCGTTCAGCGCCACCAGCAGCCCCTGCCGCCCGGGAAAGCGCGAGATGGCGAGCAGCGCACCCAGCGGCAGGCCGATGCAGGCCGCGATCAGGGTTGCCGTCAGCGACACGCCCAGGCTGAGCATGATGATGCGCCACAGCGCCGGATCACCGGCGACGACCAGGCCCATCGCCTGCTGAAACGCGCTGCCGAGATCCCCCATGGGTGCCGCTCTAATCCTGGCGCAGGCTAGCGTCCATCGGGTCGTTACTTGTTCATTTGCCGGAATTTGCCGATATTTGCCGAGTGAACCCCAAGATCTGGACCCTGAAGGAAGCCGCCGCCTTCCTGCGCCTCTCCGAACGCGCGCTGTATGAGCTGGCGCGGGCCCGGCGCCTGCCCTCGGCGCTGATCGGCGGCAAATGGATCTTCCCGGCCGAGGCGCTGCGCCGCTGGGTGGCGGCCCAGGCCGAGGCGGGCGGCCGCCCCGCCCCGCCCGCCATCCTGGCCGGCAGCCATGATCCGCTGCTGGATTGGGCGGTGCGGCAATCGGGCTGCGGGCTTGCCCTGCGCGCCGGCGGCAGCCTGGACGGGCTGGATGCGCTGGCAGCGGGCCACGCCCTCGCCGCCTCGCTGCATCTGCGCGATGCGGAGGGCGGCGGCTTCAATGAAGCGGCGGTGCGGGCCGCCATGCCCGGCGCGCCGCTGGTCGGCATCACCTGGGCCTGGCGCGAGCAGGGGCTGATCACCCCGCCGGGCAATCCGGCCGGACTCACCGCCATCGCCGATCTCGCCCGCCCCGGCCTGCGGGTCATGGGACGGCAGCCGCGCGCCGGCAGCCATGTGCTGCTGGTGGGCTTGCTCAGCGATGCGGGCGTCGCCCTGCGCGACATCGCCTTCCTGCCCGAGCCGGCACTGGCCGAGGATGAGGTCGCCGCCGCCGTCCTGGCCGGTGCCGCCGATATCGGCTTCGGCATCCGCGCCGAGGCGCTGCGCGCAGGCCTCGGCTTCGTGCCCCTGATCCGCGAACGCTTCGACCTGGTGATGCATCGGCGCGAGGCGTTCGAGCTTGCCATGCAAGGCCTGCTCGCCTTCGCGCGCACGCCGCTCTTTGCCGAACGCGCCGCGCGCATGGGCGGCTATGACGTGACGGCGACGGGCCGCGTCGCCTTCAACCTGTGATCAGGCGTGGAGCTCGGCCTCCTCCTCGATCTGCAGCGCATCGTTGAAGCGGTTGAAGAAGCCGCAGAGCGTGATGCGCAGCGTGAGCTCGACGATCTGCGCCTCGGTGAAATGCTCCAGCAGCGCCTCATGCATCCGTGCGGTGACCCGGTTGGGCGTCTCCCACGCCACTTTGGCATAGGCGATGACCAGGCGGTCCACTGCGTCGAATTCAGCGGGAAGCTCGGCCTCCATGATGCGGTCCACCGCCTCGGCCGAGACGCCGGCCACCATCAGGAAGGGCTTGTGATGCGCCACGCAGTAATGGCACTCGTTCAACCGCGAGACGACGACGATGGCGATCTCCAGGTAGCGCTTGGGCAGCGTCGCCGCCGTGCGCAATTCCATCAGCAGCGGCATGAGGTGGCGCAGCGCCGCCGGCACATGCGCGATGACCGCGACCTGGTTGCGGAAGGGGCCATACTGGCCGGCGAAATCCTCGTAGATCGCGGCCAGATCGGGCGGCAATTCGGCCGAGGGGATGGAACGCACGCGGGCCATGGCTGCTCCTGCCGGAAGATGAGGCGTGAGCGTGGACCGGGCTGGCACTGGGTTCAACATGGCGGGTCGCTGGCCGGTGCCGAGGCAGGTCAGGGGCGGCAACAGCGAGGCAACGCCGGCAGCCACAAAGGGGGTGACGCCCGCGCTGGCGGAGGCTATCCGTCCTGGTAACCAATAACCGTCCAGGACACGCCCCATGATCACCCGCCGCGCGACATTCGCCCTGCCTCTTCTGGCCACGCCCGCTCTTCTCGCGACCCCCGCCCTGGCGCAGGGCAATTTCCCGACACGCTCCCTGACCCTGATGATCCCCTTCGCCGCCGGCGGCCCGACGGACATGATCGGGCGCCTGGTGGCCGAGGGCATGTCGAAGGATCTGGGCCAGCCCGTCGCGGTCGAGAATGTGACGGGGGCCGGTGGGACCATCGCAGCGGCGCGCGTCGCGGCCTCCCGCCCGGATGGGCACACGATGCTGCTGCACCATATCGGCCTCGCTGCCGCCGCCACGCTCTATCGCCAATTGCCCTTCAGCATCGAGCGCGGCCTGGCCCCGCTGGGCGTTGTCTCGCATACGGGCATGACGCTGGTGGCGCGGCCGGATTTCCCGGCGACCGACCTCGCCGGCTACATGGCCCAGCTGCGTGAGCGCGGCGATGCGCTCAACCTCGGCCACAGCGGCCTGGGCGGTTCCAACCAGCTGTGCGGCATGCTGCTGCAACATGCGGCGGGGCGGAGTGCCACCACCATCGTCTTCCGCGGCTCGGCACCCGCCATGACGGAAATGATGGCCGGCCGCCTGGATATCAGCTGCGACCAGGCGACGGTCACCGCCCCCTTCCTGCGCGACAACCGCATCAAGGGCTATGCCGTCACCCTGCCCGAGCGGATCCCCGGCCTCGATCTGCCCACAACGCGCGAGCAGGGCGTGGACCTCATCATGTCCGCATGGCACGGGCTCTATGCCGCCGCCGGCACGCCGGTCGAAATCCAGGCGCGGCTGTCCCAGGCGATGCGCGCCGCCCTGCGCGAGGACCGGCTGCGCGCGCGCTACGCCGAGACGCTGACGACCGTGGCCGCCGAAAGCGAGGCGGACCCCGCGCATCACACGCGATTCCTCGCGAGCGAGATCGCGCGCTTGCGGCCGCTCATCCTGGCGGCGGGGCAATTCGCGGATTGAGGGGGCTGCCGGAAGGCGCCGCGTGGGGTCGAGGGGCCAGCCCCTCGAGCTCCCCGGCAGGAAACTTATTTCCTGCACCTTCATTCGGGGGATTGATGCCGTCGAAGATCCAGGAAACCGGGTTTCCTGGTGAGAGAGCGCGAGAGGGTCAGGCCCTTTCGCGACCTGGCCTCTCTCAGCCGCCTGTCATCAGCGGGGGCCGCGCCGGCGGTTCAGCGCCACCTCATCCTCGGTCAGCAGGAAGCCCACCATCACGCGGTAATCCTGGATGCGGCGATCCGCACTGACGGGGAAGCTGATTTCGACCGCCTGGGAGGTGACATTGGCGCGTGTGGTGTTCACGGCGAACTGGCCGTTCATCACGAAGCTCTGCCGCGTCAGCACCTGGTTGGTCTGGGCGTCCAGCAGGGCAATGAACCAGGGCAATTGCACGGCCCGCGTTTCGGCGGCCGGCCCGCGATCCATCTGGAACCGGACGGAGATCGTCGAATCGATGCTCAGGTCGCGCCGGCCGCGGCGGCAGGAGCCCTCGATCCCCGTCACCCGCGCATCCAGGATCAGCGTGGAAAGGTCGGGCTGGGCGCCGGGCTGATGGCGCGTCAGATCCGCGAGGTCGGCCGGCAGCACCAGGGTGGGGCAAGGCACCAGCAGATCATCGAGTCGCTGCTGGCCACAGCCCGCCAAGGCCAGCGCAACCAGAATAACCAGACCCCGAAGCCTCATTCGCTCGCTCCCTGCACGTCCCATGGCCTCAATCGCCGCTTCGCGGGCGCCCCTCCGTCTGGCACCGAACCGCGCAAAGCGATAGTCTGGGCAAACCGCAACCCGCGCCCGGATACCCCAACGCATGGCCGCAAAGCCCTCGCTTCATGTCATTCTCGCCGGCCCGCGCGGATTTTGCGCCGGCGTGGACCGCGCGATCAAGATCGTCGAGGAGGCGCTGAAGCGCCACGGCGCGCCGGTCTATGTGCGGCACGAGATCGTGCACAACCGCTTCGTGGTCGAGGCCCTGGAACGCCAGGGCGCCGTCTTCGTCGAGGAGCTGGACGAAATCCCCGATGACGGCCAGCCCGTCGTCTTCTCGGCGCATGGCGTCCCCAAATCCATCCCGACCGAAGCCCAGCGGCGGGACATGTTCTTCCTCGACGCCACCTGCCCCCTGGTCAGCAAGGTGCATCGCGAGGCGGAGCATCATTTCTCCCGCCGGCGGCACATCTTCCTGATCGGCCATGCGGGCCACCCCGAGGTGATCGGCACCATGGGGCAATTGCCCGAGGGCGCCGTCACCCTGGTCGAGGATGAGGCGCAGGCGCAGAGCGTCATGCCGCCGGAGGGCGCCTCGCTCGCCTTCATCACCCAGACGACGCTTTCGGTGGATGACACGGCCGAGATCGTGCGCACGCTGCAATCGCGCTTTCCGGAGATCTCGGCCCCCGCGAAGGAGGATATCTGCTACGCGACGACCAATCGCCAGGCGGCGGTGAAGGAAATCGCGCCGCAGGTGGATATGATGATCGTGGTCGGCGCGCCCAATTCCTCCAACTCGGTGCGCCTGGTCGAGGTCGCCGGCCGGGCGGGCTGCGCCAAGTCGGTGATGGTGCAGCGCGGCCGGGACCTCGATCTCGCGACGGTGCAGGGCGTGGCACGCATCGGCATCACGGCGGGCGCGAGTGCGCCCGAAGTGCTGGTGGAGGAAGTGATCGAGCGGCTGCGCGAAGGCTACGACCTCACCATCCAGGAAATCGTGGTGGCGGAGGAGAAGATCATCTTCAAGCTTCCGGCAGCCCTCGCCACGGCCTGATTTGTGGCGGTCTACACCGAAGTTTCCGATGAGGCGCTGCGCGCCTTCCTGGCGGAGTACGAGATCGGCGGATTGCTGGCGTTTCGCGGCATCGCCGAGGGGGTTGAGAATTCCAACTACGCGCTGAAGACCGATGCGGGCGATTTCGTGCTCACGCTGTACGAAAAGCGGGTGGAGCCCCGCGAATTGCCCTGGTTCCTCGGCTTGATGCGGCATCTGGTCGCGCATGGGATTTCGGCCCCCGCCCCGGTGGCGGGGCGCGATGGCGAGGCGCTGCGCCAATTGGCCGGCCGTCCGGCGGCGATCTGCACCTTTCTCCCCGGCGTCTGGCCGCGCCGTGTCCGGCCCGAGCATTGCGGCCCACTGGGGGCTGCCCTGGCCGGGCTGCACCTGGCCGGAAGGGGCTTTGACGAGATTCGCCCGAACGGGCTGGGCCCCGCCGCCTGGCCCCCGCTGCTGGAACGATGCCGGGCAGATGGCGAAGCGGTGCAGCCCGGCCTGATCGCCGAGCTGGATGCGGCGCTGGCCGGCATTCTCGCTGCCTGGCCGCAACCCGGCGCGCTGCCGGTCGGGCAGATTCACGCCGATCTCTTCCCCGACAATGTCTTCTTCCTGGAGGAAGCCGGCGTGCCGCGCGTCTCGGGGCTGATTGATTTCTATTTCGCCTGCACGGACCTGCTTGCCTATGACGTCGCGGTCTGCCTGAACGCCTGGTGCTTCGAGGCGGATCGCAGCTTCAACGTGACCAAGGCGCGCGCCCTGCTGCGTGGCTATTCGGCGCTGCGCCCGCTCTCACCCGCGGAGATGGCGGCCCTGCCGGTGCTCTGCCGCGGGGCGGCGCTGCGCTTTTTGCTGACGCGCCTCTATGACTGGGTGAACACGCCGCCGGGCGCCATGGTCACGCGCAAGGACCCGCTGGAATACCTGCACAAGCTGCGCCTCTTTGGCCATGCGACTGGCCCCGAGGCGATCGGCGCATGACCGAGGCGCCGCAACGCGTGGAAATCTGGACGGATGGCGGCTGCAAGCCCAATCCCGGCCCGGGCGGCTGGGCGGCCATTCTCCGCTTCGGCGAGGTCACCCGCGAACTCACCGGCGCCGAGCCGGCCACGACGAATAACCGCATGGAACTCACCGCCGCCTGTGCCGCGCTGGAGGCGCTGAAACGCCCCTGCCGCGTGGTGGTGCACACCGACAGCGAATATGTGCGCAACGGCATGGAGCGCTGGATCAAGGGCTGGGTGCGCAACAACTGGCGCAACGCGGCCAAGGACCCGGTGAAGAATTTCGAGCTGTGGCAGCGCCTGCTGGCCGCCGCCAAGCCGCATGAGGTGGAGTGGCTCTGGGTGCGCGGCCATTCGGGCAACCCAATGAATGAGCGCGCGGATGAATTGGCGACGCAGGCGCGGGAAGCGCTGGGTTAAGCGCCCTCAATTCAGCTTCTTCGCCCGCTCCGCCTCGCGCAGGAAATCCTCGGTCGTCTTGGCCCTGGGGCGTTCCGTGGTGGCATAGGGGTCGAGTGCGGCATTGGTCGCCGCACCCACCCGGCAATCCTCGCAAAGATCGAGCATGGCCAGCCGCGCGGGGTCCTGGAACATCCAGTGGCCGCTGGCGGTGAGCTTCGCCTTCACCCGCTCCACGCTCGACTTCACGCCGAACAGCTTCCCGCAGGAAGGGCACTCGGCGGGCGGCTCTTCCTTGACCACCACGGGTTGCCTCGCCTCGGGCGCGAAGTTCAGGCGCGGCTCCAGCGTGATCACCTTTTCCGGGCAGGTCACGGCGCAGAGGCCGCATTGCACGCAGGCCTCCTCCAGGAAGCGCAGCTGCGGCGTGTCCGGATTGGCGGTGAAGGCGGAGGTCGGGCAGACCATGGTGCAGGCGAGGCACAGGGTGCAGCCCTCGGCCGCCACCCGCGCGATGCCGAAGGGTGCCTGCGCCGGCATGGCGATCTGCGTGACGGCCGCGCCGCTGGCGCTGTGCAGGGCACGGAAGCCCTGGCGCATCACCTCGCGCGGGGCGCCCTGGGGCAGGAAGCTGTCGGCGGTCCAGTGGGTGCGCAGCGGCGCGGTGGCGCCCAGCGCCTCGCCCAGGGTGAAGGGATCATCCGTCTCGATCGCCAGGGCGCGCGGGCCGAGGCCGAGGCCGAGGCCGGACAGCGCCGCGTTGAGATAATCCAGATTGCGAAACACGCCCTCCGTGCCATGGCCACGCCGCGCCGGCATCAGCAGGCGCAGCCCCGCCGCCCCCCAGGCAAAGGCGCCCACCAGCAGCGAGAGATCCAGCTGGCTCACCTCATTCACCCGCAGCGGCAGCACGCGGGCGGGCAGGCCATCCCCATGCCGGGCCAGAGCGTCCAGCAGCGCCTCGCCATGGGCATCGTCATGGATCAGCAGGATGGGATCGCGCCCACCGGCCTCGGCGAAGCCCAGCAGCATGGCGCGCATGCGCCGCGCCAGGGCATCAGCGGTGGGAAGCGCGTATTGGATGGCGCCGGTCGGGCAGACGGCGGCACATGCGCCGCAGCCGGCGCAGATCTCGTTCGAGACATTCACCCAATCCTTGCCCGATGGGGTGATGGCGCCAGTCGGGCAAAGATCGAGGCAGCGGGTGCAGCCGACTTTCTTGTTCCGGCTATGCGCGCACAGCCCCTGGTCGAAATTCACGAAGCGCGGCTTGTCGAAGGTGCCGACCAGTTCCCCGGCCGCCGCCATGGCGCGGGCGACGGCGGCGGCATCGCCCGGGTCGGCGCGCAGATAGCCCTGGCGCGTCTCGTGGAACAGCGCAGGCCGGCCGGAGAGGTCCAGGATCACATCGCAGCGGCTTTGCGTGCCATTCTTGCCCTCGCCCCAGAGATAGGCCGCGCGGGAGGCGGGGGAGGCCGCGGCCGTGTCATCCACGGTCACCGTGAAATCGCCGAGAAACCCGGTGGCCGAGCGCGCGCGGCCACGCAGCACGGGGAATTCGACGCGGCGGGCCGGCGTCACCGCCTCCTCGCCCGTCAGCAGCACCGTGATGTCGAGCTTGTCCGCGAGGGCGCGCGCCGCCTCCAGCGCCACGGCGTCCCGCCCCAGGACCAGCGCGATGCCCTGGCTGGTCATGGACACCAGCGAAATGCCCGGCAGCGGCACCGCGGCCGAGGCCAGGAGCCCGGCCATCTTCGGCCCGGCCTCATCCCCCTGGGCGCCCCAGCCGGCATGCTCGCGGATATTCACGAAATCCAGCGCGGCGGTGAAGCCGGCCTCCTCCGCCTCCTGGGTGAACAGCGGCTGTTCCTGGGTGCAGGCCACCGTCATCGGCCGGTTTTCGCCGAGGGCGGCCAGGAATCGGTCCAGCTGGCTGCGGCAGAGATGCTCGGCCATGCGCAATTCGCTGCCCTGGGCGGCGCAGCCCTTGGCCAGGGCGCGGCCATCCAGCGTCATCGTATCCTCGCAGGAACAGACGAAGGCGATGCGCGATGCGGTCATCTGGGGGCGGCTTCCTTCCCGGCGGCGTTGCGGGCGCTTATATCCCGCCGCAGTTCGCAGCATAGATGGGGAGCGACCACAGCCTTGCACACCGGCGATGCCTTGCCGCCTCTTCCCAGCCTTTTCGCGCCGGTCATGCTGCGCGAAGGGGGCGATGCGCTGGCGCGCGCCGTGGAACTGGCACCCGAAACCCCGGCACCAGAATCTCCCGGTTCCGAGCCGGCCGGGTTCAGCCCTGCCATCGCGCGCGGCGCCGGCACACTGGTCTGGGTGCGGGCGCTGAACCGCGCCGAGGCCGCCGTGGTGCTGGAACCCGACCGCCCGCTCGGCCAGGCGCTGCTCGCATATCTCGCCGCCGCCAATGCCCTGGCCGATGCGCTCTCCGCCATCGCGCCGCCGGAGCTTCCGGTCACCTGGCGCTGGCCGGGCACGCTCTGCGTGAATGGCGGCGTCGTCGGCGGCATGCGCCTCGCCCTGCCCGAGGGAGTCGCGCCAGAGGGTGTACCGGACTGGATGGTGCTGGGCTTCGAGCTGCGCCTGGCCTGGCCCGAATCCGTCATCACCGGCGAGCATCCGGGCGAAACCTCGCTCCAGGAGGAGGGGTTTGACGAACTCACCCCCGCCGGGCTGACCGAGGCCTGGGCGCGCCACCTCATGGCCAATCTCGATGAATGGCAGGCCCGCGGCACCCGCCGCGTGGCCGAGAAATTCCTGGCCCGGCTGGAGGATTTCGCCGGGGACAAGGCCGTGAAGCGCGGCATTGACCCGAACACCGCGGCATTGGTGCTGGACCGCGAAGGGGGGCGCGAGACATGGCCCATCCGCTGACGCCAGGGGCAGGGCAGCCCGCCCCGCCAGGGAAGATGCTCCGCACGCTGCGCCTCGACCCCTCCGACACGCTGATCTTTCCCGCCGCCGCCGAGCCTGGCGAATGGGCGGTGCCGGGCGGCTTCCAGTTCTGGGATGACGCGCCGGATGGCCTCTCCGGCAAGCGGCAGCAGGCGTTCCGCGGCGGCTTCCTCGGCTTGGGCAGCTTCGGCTGGTCCACCCTGGTCGAGGTCGCCGAGATCGGGCCCGAAGCGCGGGCGGCCGCCCTGGAAGCCCTGGCCCTGCATATCCAGGCGCGCCATGGCGCGCCCGATCTCGATGCCGCCCGCGCCGCCGCCGCCGAGGAAATCGCCTTCGCGGAATCGCTCTGCGACCAGCCGCCGGGCACCGTCTTCGCCCTGCATCGCAGCCATGACGCGACGGGTGAAGTCCGCGAGGCCTTCCGCACCCTGCACCGGCGGGAAACGCCGCATCATGATTTCGGCGCCCTGCCCGTCTTCGCCATCGCTGAGGTCGAGGAGGATCCGCCGGCCGATGCGCCTGACCTCACCGCCCTTCTCACGGCCAGCTCTCTGAAGGATGGGCCATGACCCTGCTTTCTCCCGGTGATTTCTGGGTGGCGTCCGGGCACCATCTCTGTGACCTGGATGAGGATGGGCGGCTGCGCGCGACGCCCGATCTCTGGCGCGCATTCCTCGCCCGCCCCGAACTCGTGCCCCCCGCCGAAGCCTGCGATGCCGAACGCGCGCTGCATGCCCGGCTGATGGAACACCCGCTGGCGGAGGTGCAGCCCGTTGGCCTCGCCGACCCAGATGCGGCCGAGAACTGGCAGGTCTTCCTCGCCTTCCGCGACAGGGTGGCGGCCGAGGCCACGCTGGAAGCCGCATGGCTCAAGCTGTTCCGCGGCAATGTCGCGGGCATTCCGCCGCTGTTCCTGCAGATGCTCACCCACCTCGTCACCCGCGCGGCGATGGAGGGCGAGGGCGATGCCTTTGCCCTGCGCGCCGCCGAATGCCTGTTCCGCACCCAACGCGCCGCCATCACCCAGGGCGCCACGCTGCTGGCCGATGAGGAGGTGGTGGATGCCCGCCACGCGGATGGCGATCTGGGCGCGCTGGGCCGCCTGCTGAGCGAGGCCGGCGCCCCGCCGCGCGAGGTGGAACTCGATGTGCTGAGCGCGGAGAACGCCCCGGGCTACAAGCCACGCTCCGACGCGCATGACATGGCGCTGGACATCGCCGAATCGCGCGAGGGACAATTCGGCATGGCCCGCGCGCTGGAACGCTTCACCCGGCACATCTTCGGCGAGACGGTGCGCATCCGGCCCGTGCCCGTCATCGAGGACCGCAACTGGACCTGGCATGTCGGCCTGGATGCGGAAGCGACGCGCATCGCCAATGCGCTGTGGGATGGCAAGAAGGTCACGCAGGCCGATCTCGCGCGCATCCTGTGGCTGGGCGTGCTGGAATTCGAAGAAGCATCCCGGGTTTTGCCGCGCGCGAAGGGCAAGCCGGTTTACCTGGCGCTGGCCATGGATGCGGCGCAACGGGTGCGGATGAAGCCGCAAAACCTCGTCTCCGGCTTGCCGCTGACGGCAGCGGAGGATGCGGCGTGAATCCGCCACGTCACCGCGGGGGCGAGCGCGCGGGGCAGCCTCGGTCGGCATGACGCAGCCGAAATGACTCGCGCGGTGCATTTTCAGCGGGCCATGGCTTTGGGACAAATGCCGCGCCGGGCCCATCCGCGAAACGCCCGGCCAACCGCCCGGATCGGCGATGGGCCGGGGCCGCGCCGCGATGCAGCGGCCGCGCACGCCATCACGCCGCCCGGCCAATTGCGGGGACGCGGCGGGAGGGGGTGGATGAGGTACGCAGAACATAATGGGAACATATTGAAGAAGAGACCGAAAATCAATAAGATTGGGGCGCTGCCCCAAACCCCGTCGGGGAGCCGCGGGCTCCCCGAACCCCTGCGGGAACCCAGGAATGGGGGGGCGCGGGGGGACCTGTTCCCCCGCTGTTTTCAATCTTACTTCCTGTTTCCGCTTGCTCCGCCCAACCGCCCCGGGCACACGCGCCGGGTGCAAGGTTTTCCATCATGACCGACGAAACCCTCCCTCCCGAGCTCACCATCCCCGTCGCCATCCTGGCCGAGCGCCGGCCGGGGGTGACGATCTGGCAGTCCCATGTCTGGCGCGCCCTGGCCGTGCTGGAGGAAGCCCCCCCCCTGCCCGCCTGGACCAAGCTGCGTGAGGAGAATGGCCGCGAGGTGTATTTCGCGGGCCTGGCCGAGGTGAAGCTGCACCGCACGGATACGCCCAACTACAAGGAAAACCTGGAAGCCGCCGAACCCCTCATCTGGGTGGTGCTGCGCGACACGCCGGAGGGGATGAGCATCCAGGCGGTCACCGTGGATCCGGGCGAGGGCGAAATCTACACCGAAGGCCCGACCGACCTGGTGGAGGCCCTGCCCATGCCGCCCGGCCTGCGCATCCTGCTGGCCAGCTTTGTCGCGGCGCATCACGTCGAGCGCGAATTCCATAAGCGCAAGCGGGACCGGCAGGATATGGATTCGCTCGGCCGCAGGGGGCGCGTCTGATGCCCAGCGACGAAGAGCAGCTGGGCTTCCTCAGCCGCTGGTCCCGCCGCAAGCGGGGCGAGGAAGTGCCGGAACCAGCCGCCGAGCCGGCCCTGATCGACGCCGCGCCCCCGCCGGAGGTGCGACAGGCGCTCGCGCCAGAAGCGCCCATGGCGGCCACGCCGACGGCGCCCCTGGCGCCAGGGCTGGATTCGCCCCCGGCGGACGCCGATGCGCCGGAATTCGACCTGGCCAGCCTGCCGCCCATCGAGACGCTGGATGCCAGCAGCGACTTCACGCAATTCCTCAAGCCCGGCGTGCCACAGGCGCTGCGCGCCGCCGCCCTGCGCAAGGCCTGGACGGCCGACCCGCTGATTCGCGACTATATGAGCCCGCTCGACTACGCCTGGGATTTCAACACGCCGGGCGGACTGCCGAATGGCTTCAGCAACGTCCTCGCGGAAACCGGCGAGGCGCTGCGCAAGCTGATCGCCCAGGCCATCGGCGAGGCCGAGCCCGAGCCCGAGCCCGAGGGGGAGGCGGAACAACCCGAATCCACCACCCTGGCCGCGGCCGACCCGGTGCCGGGCAGCGTTGAGCCAGATCCCTGGCCCGGTTTACCTCCTGGCTTGGCGCTGGAGGCATCCCTTGAGCTGGTTGGCGGAGCACTGCCACCGGCGCAGCAACTGGCGGAAGCCTCTCCGCTGCCGGAAGGCGCGGTCCGGCTGAGCGAGGCCTTGCCCCCTCCCCTGCAGGCCGTGGCGGAGGAGCCGCCCCCGGCCCGCCCACGCCGGCATGGCGGCGCCCTGCCTATTTGAGAATGCTTCGCATTCTCAACTAAAGCCTTGAAATTTCAGATCGTTTCGGGCCTTTCCATTGACGGAAGTGCAAGATTTCTGCACTGTCGCACGTAATGGACCGGGGAACGCAGACGGGCGGTTTGGATGCCGCGATCGCCGCGGCTGGAGGCATGGAAGCCTTCCAGTCGGCGCTCAATGTCGCCCGCCGCACCGTGTTCCTCTGGAAGCAGCAAGGCATCCCAGCCGAGCGCGTCCCGGAGATCGAGGCCGCCACCGGCATCTCCCGCCACGCCCTTCGCCCCGATCTCTGGCCATCCGCCTCCCCCCTCGCGGCGGATCCGATGCGCGAGGGCCGGGCCAATCTCTTCGCGCTGCTCGGCCATCTGCTGAGCGATGTGCCCGAACCCGCCTTGCTGGCCCGGCTGGCCGCGATCCCGGCCGATGACACGCCAATCGGCCGCGCCCTCGGCACCCTGGGTGCCGCCGCACGCCAGGCCCGGCCCGAGGCGCTGGAGCGTGAATATCATGACCTTTTCATCGGCCTCGGCCGTGGTGAATTGCTGCCCTTCGCCTCCTATTACCTGACCGGCTTCCTGCATGAGCGCCCGCTGGCCGAGCTGCGCGCGGACCTCCGGCGCCTGGGCATCACCCGCTCGGCCGGCGTGCATGAGCCTGAGGACCACATCGCCTTCCTGTGCGAAGTGATGGCCGGGCTGCTGCGCGGCGGCGTCCCGGAGGAGGCGGATGCCCTCTTCGCGCGCCATATCCGCCCCTGGGCGATGCGTTGCTTTGCTGATCTTTGCGTGGCCAAGGGGGCGGTGTTCTACCGCCCCGTGGGTGAGTTGGGCCGCGCCCTGATGGATGTCGAACTGGCAGCCGCCGAGCTGCCCGTCTGACGAATTGAGCCTGAATTTTTGGAACGGAGGATGATCGCCATGGCGAATGATCAGGATATGGCCGGCAAGCGCCGCGGGTTCCTCAAAACGCTCGGCTTCGGCACGGCGGCCGCGGCCGCCGCGGTGACGCCGGCCTTGGCGCAGCGCGCCGATGCCGTGCCCGCCCGCGATGCCCGCAAGGAAAATGCGGCGACGCGCGTGGCCGCGCGCTACCAGCCCAATTCGCCTTCGGTGCAGGCCTTCTACCGCACCAACCGCTACGAACAGTAAGCGCCAGGAGACAAACGCCATGCTCATCAAGCGCTCCGACGGGGCCCGCGCCAAGCAGCGCCTCGCCTCGGCCTATCAGGGCCTTTCCTCGGGTGGTCTCGACCGCCGCTCCTTCCTGAAGCAGGCGGGGCTGGCCGGCGCCGGTGTCGCCGCCCTTGCCGGCATCGCGCCCCGCATGGCCGAAGCCTCGGGTGCGGCGACGGGCGTGATCAATCACGAGCAGCCGGTCACCCGCATCAAGAATATCTGCACCCATTGCTCGGTCGGTTGCACCGTAGTGGCCGAGGTGCAGAACGGCGTCTGGGTCGGCCAGGAGCCCGCCTGGGAATCGCCCATCAACCGCGGCACGCATTGCGCCAAGGGCGCCTCGGTGCGTGAGCTCGTCCATGGCGACCGCCGCATCAAATTCCCGATGAAGCTCGTCGGTGGCCAGTGGCAGCGGATGAGCTGGGACACGGCGATGGCCGAGATCGGCGAGAAGATGATGGAGATCCGGCAGAAGTCCGGCCCGGATTCGGTCTTCCTGCTGGGCAGCGCTAAGTTCTCGAATGAGGGCGCCTATCTCTATCGCAAATTCGCGGCCTTCTGGGGCACGAACAGCGTGGACCACCAGGCGCGCATCTGCCACTCGACGACGGTGGCGGGCGTGGCCAACACCTGGGGCTACGGCGCGCAGACCAACTCCTACAACGACATCCGCAATTCCAAGACCATGATCATCATGGGCGGGAACCCGGCGGAGGCGCACCCAGTCTCGCTCCAGCATGTGCTGAGCGGCAAGGAAGTGAACCGCGCCAACCTGATCGTGATTGATCCGCGCTTCACCCGCACGGCCGCCCATGCGACGGATTACGTGCGCATCCGGCCCGGCACCGATATCCCCATCATCTGGGGCATGCTCTGGCACATCTTCCAGAACAACTGGGAAGACAAGGAATTCATCCGCCAGCGCGTGCACGGCATGGACGACGTCCGCGCCGAAGTGGCGAAGTGGAATCCGGCCGAGGTCGAGCGCGTGACGGGCGTGCCTGGCGCGCAGCTGCGCGCCGTGGCCGAGAAGTTCGCCACGCAAAAGCCCTCGACGCTGATCTGGTGCATGGGGGCCACGCAGAAGACCGTGGGCACCGCCAATGTGCGCGCCTATTCCATCCTGCTGCTGGCCACCGGCAATGTCGGCAAGGAAGGCACGGGCGCCAACATCTTCCGCGGCCATTGCAATGTGCAGGGTGCCTCGGATTTCGGCCTCGATGTGGCGACGCTGCCGGCCTATTACGGCATTGACGAAGCCGCCTGGCGCCATTGGTGCCGCGCCTGGGGCGTCTCCTTCGAGAGCATGCGCGCCCGCTTCGACACGCCCGCCATGATGCACACGCCGGGCATTCCGACGACGCGCTATTTCGACGCCATCCTGCTGCCCAAGGACCAGGTGCAGCAGCGCGACAACACCAAGGGCATGATCGTCTTCGGCCATGGCGGCAACACCGTCACCCGCATGCCCGAAGCGGTGAAGGGCCTGGAAGCGCTCGACCTGCTCGTGGTGGCCGATCCGCATCCCACCACCTTCGCCGTGCTGTCCAACCGGCGCGAGAACACCTACCTGCTGCCCATCGCGACGCAGTTCGAGACGAATGGCAGCCGCACCAGCTCCAACCGCTCGGTGCAATGGTGCTCCAAGATCGTGGACCCGATCTTTGAGAGCCGCACCGATTACCGCGTGATCTATGACATGGCGAAGGCGCTGGACGCCGCCGCCACGCGCCGCAACATGACCATCCGCTTCGCGGAGGAAATGTTCCGCCCCTATGAGATCGTGAATGGCGAGCCGACGGCGGAGAGCATCCTCGGCGAGATCAATCGCGGCGCCTGGGGCACCGGCTATTCGGGCATTTCGGCCGCGCGCCTCAAGCTGCACCAGCAGCACCAGGATCAGTTCGACCTCGTGACGCTGCGCGCCGGCCCCAATGCGCCGGCCGAAATCCGCGGCGATTTCTACGGCCTGCCCTGGCCCTGTTGGGGCACGCCCGAAATGCGCCACCCGGGCAGCCACATCCTCTACAACACCAACCTGGCCGTGAAGGATGGCGGCGGCAGCTTCCGCCCGCGCTTCGGCGTCGAGCGCAACGGCGTGACCATGCTGGCCGAGGGCAGCTGGTCCAAGGATTCGGAAATCCAGGACGGCTACCCCGAATTCACCGTGGCGGTGCTGAAGCGCCTGGGCTGGTTCGATGACCTGACGGCGGCCGAGAAGGCCAGCATCGCGCAGGTGGGCGGCGCCAACCCCGACGCCGTCTCCTGGATGACCGACCTTTCGGGCGGCATCCAGCGCGTGGCCATCGCGCATGGCTGCTCGCCCTTCGGCAACGGCAAGGCGCGCGCCAATGCCTGGAACCTGCCGGACCCCGTGCCGGTCCATCGCGAGCCGATCTACACCACCCGCAACGACCTGATCGCCCAATACCCGACCCTGCCCGACCGGCGCGGCTTCCGCCTGCCGCATCTGGGCACCTCGGTGCAGGCGCGCAGCCCGCAGGTGGCGGCCGAATTCCCGCTCATCCTCTCCTCCGGGCGCCTCGTCGAATATGAGGGCGGCGGCGAGGAGACCCGCTCGAACAAGTGGCTGGCCGAGTTGCAGCAGGACATGTTCGTGGAGATCAATCCGCGCGATGCCGCCGCACGCAACATCCGCGACGGCTCCTGGGTCTGGGTGCTTGGCCCCGAGAGCAACAGCAAGGCCCGCGTCAAGGCGCTGGTGACCGAGCGTGTCGGCCCGGGTGTCGCCTGGATGCCCTTCCACTTCGCCGGCTGGTTCCAGGGTGTGGACCAGCGCAGCAAATATCCGCAGGGCGCCGACCCGATCGTGCTCGGCGAATCCGTGAATACGGTGACCACCTATGGCTATGACCCGGTAACCTTCATGCAGGAAACCAAGGTCACCGTCTGCCAGATCCGCGCGGCTTAAGGAGAAACGCACATGGCCCGTATGAAATTCCTGTGTGACTCTGATCGCTGCATCGAGTGCAACGCCTGCGTCACCGCCTGCAAGAACGAGCATGAGGTGCCCTGGGGCATCAACCGCCGCCGCGTCGTCACCATCAATGACGGCAAGCCCGGGGAGCGTTCGATCTCCATGGCCTGCATGCATTGTACCGACGCACCCTGTGCGGCTGTCTGCCCGACCTCCTGCTTCTACACCACGGCCGATGCCGTGGTGCTGCATGACAAGGACACCTGCATCGGCTGCGGCTATTGCTTCTACGCCTGCCCCTTCGGCGCGCCGCAATATCCGCGCGTCGGCAATTTCGGCGGCCGCGGCAAGATGGATAAGTGCACCTATTGCGCGGGCGGCCCGCAGCAGGACAACACGCGCGTCGAATACACCCAGTACGGCAGCAACCGCCTGGCCGAGGGCAAGCTGCCGCTCTGCGCCGAGATGTGCTCCACCAAGGCCCTGCTGGCCGGCGATGGCGAGATGATCGCCACCATCTACCGCGAGCGCGTGCAGCGCCGCGGCTATGGCTCGGGCGCCTGGGGGTGGCGCACCGCCTATCGCGAAAACATCACCACCTGACCTGATCTGGCTCCGGCGCAAGCCGGAGCCAAGTTTTTTCAAAGGAGGGCATTCCCTCCGGAGGATTTGATATGAACCGCCGCATTCTCGCACCCTTCCTGGTGCTGCTTCTTGCCCTTTCGACAATGACCCTGGGGCCCGCCTTCGCGCAGAACACGCCGACCCAATCCGGCTCCGGCCGCGGCACGGTGAATGCCGAGGAGATGGAACTCCAGCGCATGCTCCAGGGTGGCCGTGTCGAGGGGCGCACCACCATCCCCGATGCCCGCTCCGAAGTGCTGATCCAGCCGCAGGGCAAGGCCTGGCGTGATTTCCACAATGTGACGCTGGCCTGGGTCGGCGGCATCGCGGTGGGCGGCATGGTCCTGATCCTGGCCGCTTTCTACCTGACGCGCGGCCGCATCACGATCGAGGCCGGGCCCGCCGGGCGCACCATCAGCCGCTTCAACATCCTGGAGCGCGCCAATCACTGGATGGTCGCCTCCTCCTTCATCGTGCTGGGTCTCTCGGGCCTCAACCTCACCTTCGGGCGGCATCTCCTGCTGCCGGTCCTCGGGCCCCAGGCCTTCGCCAATGTCTCGCTCTGGGGCAAGATCGCGCACAACTTCGTGGCCTTCCCCTTCACGCTCGGCATCGTCGTCATGCTGCTGCTCTGGGTGAAGGACAACATCCCGAACGGCCGTGACATCGAGTGGTTCAAGATGGGCGGCGGGCTGATCGGCAAGGGCCACCCCAAGGCGGGCCGCTTCAATGGCGGGCAGAAGATGGTCTTCTGGATCACCGTGCTGGGCGGCGGCATCGTCGCGGCCTCGGGCTATTTCCTGATCTTCCCCTTCTGGGGCGAGTTCGGCGTGGCCGACATGCAGCTGGCCCACATCATCCACTCCGTGCTCTCGGTGCTGATGGTGGCGGCGATGATCGCGCATATCTACATCGGCTCGCTCGGCATGGAGGGCGCGTTCGACGCCATGGGCTCGGGCGAGGTGGATCTGAACTGGGCCAAGGAGCATCACTCCCTCTGGGTCGAGCAGGAAATGGCCAAGGCGCGCCAGGTGGTGACGCCCTCCGGCGTGAAGCCCGCCGAGTAACCCCGCGCCCCTGCCACGGATCAGGCCCGGCCGCCTTGCGCGGCCGGGCCTTTTTCATGCGCCACCCCTGCGCCGGCGCTTCGATTTTTGCTCGCCATCCTGCACCCGGGCGATACCGTTCCCGCGAATGATGCTCTAGACACGCCCCATGCGGATCATCGGCCTTGCGGGATGGAGCGGCGCGGGCAAGACCACGCTCCTCACGAAGCTCATCCCGGAATTGCGGCGGCGGGGGCACAGCGTCTCCACCCTCAAGCACGCGCATCACGCCTTTGACGTGGACAAGCCCGGCAAGGATTCCTGGGAGCACCGCCAGGCCGGCGCCGCGCAGGTGCTGGTCGCCTCCGCCCGGCGCTGGGCGCTGATGACCGAGCTGCGCGACGCGCCCGAGCCCGGCCTGAATGAGCTGCTGGCGCAATTCACCCGCGTGGACCTGGTCATCATCGAGGGCTTCAAACGGGAGGCGCATCCCAAGATCGAGGTGCATCGCACAGCCAATGGCAAGCCCTGGCTGCACCCCGAGGATGCGCTGATCGGCGCGGTGGCGAGTGACGTGGCCCCGCCCTCGCCCGCGCCCGCATGGCTGGCGCTGGACGATATCCCGGGCATTGCCGATGCGGCGCTGCGCCTTGCCGTGGACTGGGCGTAGCGCATGGCCCATCTCCCCCGTCTCTCGCCCCTGCCGCGGCTTCGGCCGCTGATGCCCTAGGCGCGCGGCATGGCCCAGCTCTCCGATGACTGCTTCGCCTTTGGTGGCCCCCTGCTGACCGTGGAGGCGGCGCAGGCGCTGATCCTCGACAGGGTCGCCCCGCTGGGGGGCGAGGTTGCGGTGCCGCTCGCCCAGGCGCTGGGCCGGGTGCTGGCCGGGCCGCTGGTCGCGCGCACGCCGCTGCCGCCCTTCTTCAATTCCGCGGTGGATGGCTATGCCTTCCGCCATGCCGATCTGGCGCCGGGCGAAACGCGCCTGACCCTCGCCGGGCGCATCGCCGCCGGGCATTCGGGGGTGACGCTGGCCCCCGGCACCGCCGCGCGCATCTTCACCGGCGCCCCCATGCCCGAGGGCGCCGATACGGTGATGATGCAGGAGGATGCGCGCCTCGAAGGTGAGACCCTGCTGCTGCCCCCCGGCCTGAAGTGCGGCGCCAATGCCCGCCCCGCCGGCGAGGATGTGGCCCGGGGCAGCGTCGCGCTGCCCGAGGGCCGACGCCTGCGCGCGCCCGAGATCGGCCTGGCCGCCGCGCTGGGCTTCGCCACCCTCCCCGCGCGGCCGCTGCTGCGCATCGGCGTGTTTTCCACCGGCGATGAGCTGGCCTCCCCCGGGTCCGCGCTGGGCCCCGCCCAGACCTTCGACAGCAACCGCTTCACCCTGATGGCGCTGCTGGCGCGCCTGCCCGCCCAGGTCACCGACCTCGGCATCCTGCCCGATGATGCCGCCGCGACGATGCGCGCCCTGCATGCGGCCAGCGCCACGCAGGACCTGCTGGTGACCTCGGGCGGCGTCTCCACGGGCGAGGAGGACCACGTCCGCGCCGCCATCGAGGGTGCCGGCAAGCTGGTCTTCTGGCGGCTTGCGGTGAAGCCGGGGCGGCCGGCGGCCATGGGCGTGGTGAATGGCGTGCCGATGGTGGGGCTGCCGGGCAATCCGGTGGCGGCGGTCGTCACCTTCCTGCATCTGGTCCGCCCACTGGCCCTGCGCCTGGCCGGCGCCGCGCCCGAGGCGCTGTTGCGCATCCCCGGCACCGCCGGCTTCAGCTATCGCAAGAAGCTGGGCCGCCGCGAATATGTCCGCGTCACCCTGCATGAGACGCCCACCGGGCTGCGCGCGGAGAAATTCCCGCGCGAGGGGGCGGGGCTGCTCACCTCGCTCACGCAATCGGACGGCTTCGCGGAATTGCCCGAGGAGGTCACGGCGCTGGCCCCGGGGGATCCCATCCGCATCCTCCCCTTCGCTGCCATCTTCTGATTAACTGCCGGCAGCCAGAACGGGGAAACGCCAATGACCGAACATGTCCTGATCGAGCGCGATGGCGCGATTCTGACCATTCGCCTCAACCGGCCCGAAAAGAAGAACGCCCTGACACGGGCGATGTATCACGCCATGGGGGCCGGGCTGCGCCAGGCGGCGGCGGATGGTGGGGTACATGTGGTGCTGCTGGCCGGCGGTCAGGATTTCACCGCCGGCAATGACATTGGCGACTTCGCGGCGGCTGGCGAGCGTGATCCGAAGGACCCCGGGGCGGCTTTCGATTTCCTGGAGGCCATCACCGGCTTCGCCAAGCCGGTCATCGCCGCCGTGCGCGGCAATGCGGTGGGCATCGGCACCACCATGCTGCTGCATTGCGACGTGGTGGTGGCGAGCGAGACGGCGCGGCTGATGATGCCCTTCACCCGCCTCGCCCTCTGCCCCGAGGCCGGTTCTTCCCTGTTGATGCCCGCCCGCGTCGGCCCTGCCCTGGCCAATTGGTGGCTGCTGGCCGGTGCAGGCTTCAGCGGGGCCGAGGCGGCGGCGGCCGGGCTTGCCACCCGCGCCGTGCCGGATGCCGAGGTGGAGGCCACCGCCACACGGATGGCCGTGACCCTCGCCGCGCTGCCGACCGGCTCGGTGCAGGCCTCCAAGCGGCTGATCCGCGCCCCGCATGCCGCCGCCCTGAAGGAGGCCATGGCGGCCGAGCGCGTCACCTTCGGCGAAAGGCTGCGCAGCGCCGAAGCCCAGGCCGCCTTTGCCGGCTTCCTGAAGAAGGCCGGATAGCCGCACCCCTCCGGCCCCCGCCCCCGGCCCCAATCGCCAAGACCGCGAAATTATCGGAAAAGGTGGGCCGTGAGGAACAGGGACCCTCGATCCGAGTCCCTGAGAGGGTTGAGCCATGTGCGGAATCGTCGGCGTCGTCGGGCGCGAAGCAGCCGCCCCGCGCCTGTTGGAGGCGCTGCGCCGCCTGGAATATCGCGGCTATGACAGTGCCGGCATCGCCACCCTGGTGGCGGGACAGGTGGAGCGCCGGCGGGCCGAGGGGAAGCTGAACAACCTCGCGGCCCTGCTGGCCGAATCGCCCCTGAGCGGCACGACGGGCATCGGCCATACGCGCTGGGCCACGCATGGTGCCCCGGTGGAGCGCAATGCCCACCCCCATGCCACGGCGCGCGTGGCCGTGGTGCATAACGGCATCTTCGAGAACTACGCCGACCTGCGCGAGGAGCTGGAAGGCCACGGCGCACATTTCCAGACCGAAACCGACACCGAGACCTTCTGCCTGCTGCTGGATCACCTCCTCGCGCAGGGGCTGACGCCCGAGCAGGCCGCCGCCGCCGCCCTGAAGCGCGTGCATGGCGCCTTCGCCGTGGCCATGATGTTCGCGGGTGAGGCCAAGACGCTGATCGTCGCACGCCAGGGCGCGCCGCTGGCCGTCGGGTTCGGCGATGGCGAGATGTTCGTCGGCTCGGACGCGCTGGCCCTGGCGCCGCTGACCCGGCGGATCGCCTATCTGGAGGAGGGCGACTGGGCCGTGCTCTCCCAGGATGATGCGCGCTTCTTCGACATCCATGACCAGCCGGTGACGCGGCAGATCCGTGTCACCGCCGTTTCGGGCGCCACCACGGGCAAGGGCAATTACCGGCACTTCATGGAGAAGGAACTCCATGAGCACCCGGCCGTGCTGGGGGATACGCTGCGGCAATATCTCGATCCGCGCACGCTGGAGGTGAACCTGCCCCGGCTGCCCTTCGACCCGGTCCGCGTGCCGCGCATCACCATGACGGCCTGCGGCTCGGCCTTCCTGGCGGCCCAGGTGGGGCGCTACTGGATCGAGGAGCTGGCCCGCATCCCGGTGGATGCGGATGTGGCGAGTGAGCTGCGCTACCGCGACCCACCCTTGCCCGAGGGCGGTGCTGCCATCCTGATCAGCCAGAGTGGCGAAACCGCCGACAACCTGGCCGCCATGACCATGCTGCGCGAGCGCGGGCAGAGCATCCTCTCCATCGTCAACGTCCCCGAAAGCAGCATGGCGCGCGAGAGCGACTGCACCGTGCTGACCGTCGCCGGGCCGGAGATTTCGGTCGCCTCGACCAAGGCGATCACGGCGCAGCTGGCCGTGCTGGCCTGCCTGGCCATCGGGCTCGGCCGCGCGCGCGGCACGCTCGGGGCCGAGGCGGAAGCGAGGCTGACGGCCGAGCTGCTGGAGGTTCCGGCCAAGGCCGCCGCGGTGCTGGAGCGCGACAAGGAAATCCGGGCGATGGCCGCGGAGGTCGCGAAGGCGCGCGACGTGCTGTTCCTGGGCCGTGGCGCGCTGTTTCCCATCGCCATGGAAGGTGCGCTGAAACTCAAGGAAATCAGCTATATCCATGCCGAAGGCTATGCGGCGGGCGAGATGAAGCACGGCCCCATCGCGCTGATTGACGATCAGGTGCCGGTCATTGCGCTCTGCCCCTCCGGGCCGCTTTACGAGAAGACGCTCTCCAACCTGCAGGAGGCCTCGGCGCGGGGTGGGCGGATCATGGCGTTTACCGATGCGGCCGGCGCGCCGGGACTGGGACGCTTCGCGGAACGGGTCATCGTGCTGCCGGATATCGGGGTTTTCGCGCAGCCCATCCTCTATGCGATTCCGGTGCAGCTGCTGGCCTATCATGTGGCGGTGCTGAAGGGGACGGATGTGGATCAGCCGCGGAATCTGGCGAAGAGTGTGACGGTGGAGTAAGCAAAAAAGGGCCTCCGGCGGCTGGGGCCGCCCCATCTTCATGGTGGTGCCCCAGACCCCGGCTCATTCGGGACGGACGCCCAGTTCGGGCAGGATCACGCCGAAGGCCGCGTATTCCGCCTGGACCATCGCGGTGAAATCGGCGCGGCTGCGGTATTGCGTCACCACGTTCAGGCGGCGCGCCACGTCCCGGAAGGCGGGCGTTTCCAGCGATTCGCGGCAGGCGCGTTCCAGCGCCGCCAAGGCGGGCTCCGGCGTCGCGCGCGGCGCGTACATCCCCACATAGGAGAGCTGCACCGCATCAATCCCCAACTCCCGCGCGAAGGGCACATCTGGGAAATCCGGGTGGCGGCGGTCGGAGAACACGCCGATCAGCCGCAGCGCCCCGCTGCCGATCTGCCCGCTGGCCGAGGCGGTGACCACGGCCGCGAAATCCAGCCGCCCGGCCAGCACCTCGGTCATCGCCGGCGGATCGCCGCGAAAGGGCAGATGCTCGAATGTCCCGCCCGCCGCGCGCTGCATCCGCCAGACGCCGAGGAAGGGCAGGGAATTGGGCCCCGGGCTGCCATAGCTCAGCGGGCGGCCGGCGGTGACGAGGTCCCGCAGGGAACGGAAGGGGCTGTCCGCCCGCACCACGACCCCCAGGACATTCTCGGCAATGCCGCAAACCGGGGAAAAACTCTCCGGCCCGATGCCGAGGTTGCGGACCATATGCGGCTGCACCACCACGGGCGTCATCGGCGTGATGCCGAGCGTCAGCCCGTCGGGCGCGGCCTGCGCCACGAAGCGCATGCCCACCGTGCCGCTCGCGCCATCGCGGTTGATCACCGTCACCGGCTGGCCGAGGGCGCGGGTGAAATGCTCGCCCATCGCGCGGGAATAGCCATCGGCGGCGCTGCCGGGGGCATAGGGCAGCACGATGGTCATCGGCCGCTCGGGCCGCCATTCTTGCGCCGCTGCGGGCGTCGCCAGCAGCACCAGACCCGCGAGGAGCGCTCTCATTCCTCGATGATCGCCACTGCGCGGGTCCAGCCCGCGCTGCCGCGATGCACCTTCACCGGGAAGCACGCCACCATGAAGCCGTGATCCGGCAGCTGGTCCAGATTGGCGAGCTTTTCCAGGTGGCTGTAGCCGATCTCCCGCCCGGCGCGGTGGCCCTCCCAGATCAGCGAGGCATCGCCCGTCTCGGCCACCTTGCGGCGCGTGTGGCTGAAGGGTGCATCCCAGGACCAGGCATCGGTGCCGACCACGCGCACCCCCTGCTCCAGCATCCACAGCGTGGCGGCCTTGCCCATGCCGCAGCCGCTGTCGATGAAATCTGCCTCGCCATAGCGGGCCGCGGCGGCGGTGTTCACCAGCACGATGTCGAGCGGCTTGAGCTTGTGGCCGATGCGGGCGAGTTCCGCCTGCACATCCTCGGGCGTGCAGACATAGCCATCGGGCTTGGCCCGGAAATCCAGCTTCACGCCCTGCGAGAAGCACCATTCCAGCGGCACCTCGTCAATCCGCCAGGAGGGTTCGCCACCCGGCACCGTCCGCTCATTCATTCGCGAGAAATAATGGTAGGGCGCATCCAGATGGGTGCCGTTATGGGTGCTGATCTTCACCCGCTCGATCGCGGCATATTCCCCATTGGGCAGGGCGCTGACGGGCACGCCCATATATTCCGCCATCTGCGGCGCGCTCATGTGGTGATCCACATATTCGATCTCGGGCAGCATATGCGGCGGGTCGCTGGCGATGCCCGCCTTGAGCGAGACCGAGATATCAATGATGCGGCGCGGCATGGCGCGTTCCTCCTGTGTTGGCGGCAGGCTAGGCGGGGGCCGGGGCGGCTGACAACCGGGTGGCGGCTGGCTAGGATTATCCCTCTTGGGAGGCCATTCGCATGAAACTCGCCTGGGTGATCCGCTACGTGCCCGATGCGGCCGCCACGGCGCAATTCTATGGCCGGGCCTTCGGCCTCACCACGCGTTTCGCCGCCGGCGAGGATTTCATCGCCATGGAAACCGGCGCCACCGCCCTCGCCTTCTGCCGCGAGGATTTCGTGGGGGGCAGCGGCATGGGGCTGGACTTCACCCCAACCAGGCCCGCCCACAAGCCGCCCGCCGAGGAGATCGCCTTCGAAGTGGCGGATGTGCCGGCCGCCCATCGGCACGCCCTGGCTGAAGGCGGCATAGAGGTGCTGGCGCCCATGGAAAAGCCCTGGGGGCAGGTGGTATCCTATCTGCGGGACCCCGATGGCGCCCTGGTGGAATTGTGCACGCCCCTCGCCGAGGCCGCCGCGAATTGAGGGAGCAAGGGGTGAACATGCCAGGGCCCTACGGCATCCATCCGCGCGGCGGCAGCCAGCCGTGAGCGGCTTCTGGAAAAAGCTCGTCCGGCCGGCGCCGCCTTCGGTGGTGCCCGCGCTACAGCCCTGGCAAAAAACGACCGCGAGGCCAGCCCGGACTGCGCCCCCCGAGTCTGCGCCCCCCCAGGCCGCGCCAGCCGAGCCCGCGCCCCCCCAGGCCGCGCCAGCCGAGCCTGCCGTGCAGGAGCCAGCCGCGGCCGCGCCGGCGCCACGGCTGTTCGACTATGTCGAGATGGACAGCGTCAAGGAATTGCTGGCCCATATCGCGGCCCTGCGCGCCGACAAGAACCTCGCACCCGCGGATCTGCATCGGGCCATCAGCCGCCTGCAATTGCGGCCCCCGCCCATCGCCGAGCGCATGCGGGCACTCGACCCCATGTCGGAGGAATATGCCGGCCTCGCGATGGAGTTGATGCGCCAGCTGCGCGGCGGCCGCGACTACCAGCCCTTTCGCGACGAGTTGATCGGCCATGGCATGCAGGATCGTGACCTGTGGTCCGGCCTCTCGCCCTATGATTTCCGTGACCCGCTGCAAATGTCGGAATTCTGCGAGGCCTATGCCGCCATGCTGCGCCAGGTGGGCGCGCCATCGGGCGCGCGCGTCCTGGAATACGGGCCAGGCAGCGGCCAGTTCCTGCTGATGCTCGCGCGGCTCGGCTATCAATGCCATGCGGTGGATGTGGAGGCGGAGTATCTCTGGCTCATCATGCGCCAGGCCGAGATCATGGGGCTCGACGTCAAATGCGAGCATACGGTCTTCGGCGAGGGCTTCGAGGGTGAGCGTTTCGACCTGATCCTGTTCTTCGAGGCCTTCCACCATGCCCCGGATTTCCTGGAGCTGCTGCGCAAGCTGCGCGGCCGGCTCAATCCCGGCGGCCGGCTGATGCTCTGCGGCGAGCCCATCATGCCCTCGGGCCTCGATTATGGGCCGGTGCCCTACCCTTGGGGGCCGCGCCTCGATGCCTTGTCCGTCGCCGGCATCCAGCTCGGCTGGATGGAACTGGGCTTCCAGCTGGAATTTCTCATGCAGGCGATGGTGCAGACCGGCTGGGCGCCCACCCTCTTCGCGCATCCGACGACGGGCCGCGCGCATCTGATCGTCGCCAGCGTCATGCCCGACCCGGCGGGTTGAGGCCGAACCCAAGGAGCATGCCGATGTTTCTGGAAGACCTCTCCCCCGGCCAGATCTTCCGCGCCGGCCCCGTGACCGTGACGGCGGCGGAGATCATCGCCTTCGCCGCGCAATATGATCCGCAGCCCTTCCACACGGACGCCGTGGCCGCAGCCGCCCATCCGCTGTTCCAGGGCCTGGCGGCGAGTGGCTGGCACACCGCCGCCCTCTCCATGCGCCTGGTCGTGCAGGCCATCGGCCATATCCAGGGCGGCGTCATCGGCGCGGGGGGCGAGTTGCAATGGCCGCGCCCAACCCGCCCGGGCGATGAATTGCGCGTCGAGGTCGAGGTGCTGGAGGTGCTCCCCTCCCGCTCACGCCCCGATCGCGGTTCGGTCATGGTGCGCATCACCACGCTGAACCAGGCGAATGAAGCGGTGCAGGTCTTCGCCCCCCGCATGGTCGTCCCGCGCCGCCCTTTGTGATTGCCGCCGGAATGCTTAACTAGCGGGGTCTGGGGCCTCGGCCCCAGCGGGTCCAGGGCAGAGCCCTGGGTTCATCCCTTGGAGTTTCCTGTGATGCCCTACGACTTCGACCTCTTCGTCATCGGCGGCGGCTCCGGCGGCGTGCGCCTCGCGCGCATCTCGGCCGGCCATGGCGCCCGCGTCGCCGTGGCGGAGGAGCGGTTCTGGGGCGGCACCTGCGTGAATGTCGGCTGCGTGCCGAAGAAGATCATGGTCAACGCGGCCGAATATGGCCAATGGGCCGAGGATGCGGCCGCCTTTGGCTGGAAGCTGAAGAATCACGGCCATGACTGGGCGAAGCTGGCGGCCGCGCGCGATGCGGAAGTGGCGCGGCTTTCCGGCATCTACGGCAAGCTGCTGACCGGCGCCGGCGTCACCAGCTTCGATGCGCGCGCCACCTTCCTCGATGCGCATACGCTCGATGTCGGCGGAAGCCGCGTGACGGCCGAGCGGATCGTGGTGGCGACCGGCGGGCGGATCAGCAAGCTGGAGATCCCGGGCGCCGAATTCGGCCTCGTCTCGGATGATCTGTTCACGCTGAAGGCGATGCCCCGGCGCGTGGCGGTGATCGGCGGCGGCTATATCGGCCTGGAATTTGCGGGGCTGCTGCGCGGCCTGGGGGCGGAGGTCGATGTCTTCTACCGCGGCGAATTGCCGCTGCGCGGCTTCGATGGCGATTTGCGGACCGCCGTGGTCGAGGCGATGAAGGCCCAGGGCATCGGCATGAATTCCGGCGTGATGCCCACCCGCATCACCCGCATGCAGGATCATCTGATGGTCTCGCTCACCAGCAATTTCATGCGCGAGGTGGATGCGGTGTTCTTCTGCACCGGCCGCGTGCCGAATACGGCCGGCCTGGGGCTGGAGCAGGTGGGGGTCACGCTGGGCAAGAACGGCGCGATCGCGGTGGATGACGACCACGCGACCAATATCCCGCACATCTTCGCCATCGGCGATGTGACGGACCGGCTGAACCTGACGCCCATGGCGACCGCCGTCGGCCATGCGCTGGCCGATACGCTTTATGGCAACAACCCCCGCCGGGCGAGCTATGAGAATGTGCCGACAGCGGTCTTCACCTCGCCGCCCATCGGCACGGTGGGTCTCTCGGAGGAGGAGGCGGCGCTGCGGGGGCCGGTGGATATCTACCTCACGCGCTTCACGCCGATGCGCCACACGCTCAGCAAGCGCGAGGGCCGGCGCAGCATGATGAAGCTGGTGGTGGACCAGAAAACCCAGCGCATCCTGGGTGCCCATATGCTGGGCGAGGATGCGGCCGAGATCATGCAGGGCATCGGCATCGCGGTGGTGATGGGCGCGACGAAGCAGGATTTCGACCGGACCATTGGCATCCATCCGACGGCGGCGGAGGAATTCGTGACCTTGCGGACGCGCACCCGCGTGGCCGGGATGCAGGAAGCGGCGGAGTAACAGGGGCCCCGGCCCCGGCGGCAGCCCTGTTATCCCGCGCCCTCTGTTCCATGCCCTGGGCACAGCCCTGCCGGCTGAGTAGCCATTCCGCCCCGCCTGTTTTAGGGTCGGGCCAACATCAGTTCTTGGGAGTTTTCAGCCATGGCGCGTGACTGGCGCCCCTCTTCCTGGCGGCAAATGCCAATTCGCCAGGTGCCGGAATACCTCGACCCATCGGCGTTGGCCGCGATGGAAGCCAAGGTTGCGAGCTTTCCGCCACTGGTTTTTGCAGGCGAGTGCGAGCGATTGAAGGCGGCACTCGCCGAAGCTTCCGAAGGCCGGGCCTTTGTCCTCCAGGGGGGCGATTGCGCCGAAAGCTTCGCGGATTTCCGCGCCGACAACATCCGCGACACTTTCAAGGTGCTGCTGCAGATGGCCGTGGTGCTGACCTTCGGCGCCGGCATGCCGGTGGTGAAGCTCGGCCGCATGGCCGGGCAATTCGCCAAGCCGCGCAGCAGCGATGTGGAGAAGATCGGCGATGTGACGCTGCCCTCCTATCGCGGGGACATCATCAACGGCGCCGATTTCACGCCCGAGGCCCGGATCCCGGACCCCGCGCGGATGGAATTCGCCTATCTGCAATCGGCCGCGACGCTGAACCTGCTGCGCGCCTTCGCGACGGGCGGCTTCGCCGATCTGCACCAGGTGCATCGCTGGAACCTGGATTTCGTCGCCCGCAGCCCGCTCTCCAAGCAATATGAGGGGCTGGCCGCGCGGATTGATGAAACCCTCAGCTTCATGGCCGCCTGCGGCATGAACAGCGACAACGCCCCGCAAATCCGCGAGACGGCCTTCTACACCAGCCATGAATCGCTGCTGCTGCCCTATGAGGAAGCGCTGACGCGCGAGAGCAGCACGCATCTGCGCACCTATGCCTGCTCCGCCCATTTCCTCTGGATCGGCGACCGCACGCGTCAGCCCGATGGCGCGCATGTGGAATTCCTGCGCGGGGTGGCGAACCCCATCGGCATGAAGGTCGGACCCAGCATGGATGCGGGTGAATTGCTGCGCCTGACCGAAATCCTGAACCCGAAGAACGAGCCGGGGCGGCTGACGCTCATCTCGCGCATGGGGGCGGACAAGGTGGAGACCAAGCTCGCACCCCTGGTGCGCGCCGTGACCCAAGCCGGGCGCAAGGTGGTCTGGCTGAGCGACCCGATGCACGGCAACACCACCACGCAGGGCGGCTACAAGACGCGCAATTTCGACGCCATCCTGGATGAGGTGAAGGGCTTCTTCGACGTCATGTCGGCCGAGGGCGCTCTCGCCGGCGGCGTGCATGTGGAAATGACCGGCCGCAACGTGACGGAGTGCATCGGGGGCGCGCAGAAACTCACCCCCGCCGACCTGGGCGAGAATTACGCGACCTTCTGCGACCCACGGCTGAACGCCGAGCAATCGCTGGAACTCGCCTTCCTCATCGCCGAGGAACTGAAGGCGCATCGTGTGCGTCCGGAGGGGGGATTGCAGCGGGGACTGGTCCAGGCCGCCCAGTGAGCGAAAAATCCCCACTGGACCGCGAAATCACGGCCCGGACGGATAGCTATTTCAACCGCACGCGCCGCATCGTCGAGAAGTTCGGCGATGTGCACGTGACCTATGCGGTGTTCCTGCGCCGCCCGGTGATCTCGGCACCGCGCCTGGCCGTGCAATGGCTGGAACGCGTGGCGGCCGAGCGCGGCACGCCCTTCGAGATCGAGGTGAAATACCCGGAGGGCGCCTGGGTCGGCGCGGGTGATCCGCTGCTCTATCTCAGCGGCTCCTTCGCTGCCTTGGCCGATCTTGAGACGCTGTATCTGCAAAAGCTCGGCCCGCCCTGTGTCGCCGCGCATAACGCCTATCAGATGAGCCTGGAACTGCCTGGCGCCGCCTTCCTCGCGATGGAGGCGCGGCACTGCGCCGGCTTCGAGATGCAGGAAATGATGGCCTACGCCGCCTCGGTCGGCAGCCAGGCCGCGCAGAAGGAAGGGGCCAAGGGCTTCGTCGGCACCGCGACCGACAGCACGGCGCATTGGTTCGGCGAGGCGGCCGGGCGCGGCACCATGCCGCATGCGCTGATCGGCTATGCCGGCTCCACGCTCCGCGCCGCCGAGATGTTCCGCGAGACCTACCCCGATGAGGGGCTGACGGTGCTGGTGGATTATTTCGGCCAGGAGGTGACGGATACGCTGGCCGTCTGCCATCGCTTCCCGGAGCTCGCGGCGGAAGGTCGGCTCGCTGTCCGGCTGGACACGCATGGCGGGCGCTTCCTCGAAGGGCTCGACCCGGCCGAGAGCTATGCCGTGCTGGAGCGCCATGCACCCCAGGCCATCCGGCGCTATCTGCGCGACACCGAGCTGCGCCATCTGGTCGGCACGGGCGTCTCGGCGGCGGCCATCTGGCGCGTGCGGGAAGCGCTCGACGCGGCGGGTTTTCCCAAGGTGCGGATCGTCGCGAGTTCGGGCTTCAGCGTGGGCAAGTGCCGCGTGATGAACGAAGCGCATGCGCCGGTGGATGTGGTCGGCACCGGCAGCTTCATTCCCGATATCTGGAGCGAAACCTACGCTACGGCCGATATCGTGGAATATGACGGCACGCCGCGCGTCAAGCTCGGGCGCGAATTCCTGCTGCGGCAGGAGGGACGGCGGCGGAACGGCCACACGGCGTGACGGCGGCCGGATGCGGGGCGGCGTTGCCGCCTCGCGTGCGCTTATCCGGGAGCCTCCTGTGCCGCCGCACGGCGTCCTTGCGGGGCGGCGCCCCGCATCGCGCATGACCGCCCGCAGCCAGGGCCTGCTTTGCGCCATCGGCGTGCTGCTGATCTGGGCCGGCTTCCTGCTGACGTCGCGCCTCTCCCAGGCGCAGGCCTTCACGCCCTGGGATGTGGCGGCCCTGCGCTACACCGGCGCCTTCCTCGCCGCGCTGCCGCTGCTGGCGTGGCGCGGCCCGCCGCGCATTCCGCTGGGCCGCGCGCTGGTGCTGACCCTCCTCGCCGGCTTCATCTTCCCGATCGGCGCGTATTGGGGGTTTCACTTCGCCCCCGCCGCGCATGGCGCGGTGCTGCTGCCCGGGTTGCTGCCCTTCCTTTCCGCGGCACTCTGGTGGTGGGCCTTTGGCGAGGCCTGGGGGTGGCGGCGCTTTCTCTCGCTCGGGCTGGTCGCACTCGGCATCGGCCTGCTGGCGGGCGATACCTTCGCGGCCCATCCCGGCGCCTGGCGGGGGGATCTGCTGTTCATCCTGGGCTGCGCCAGCTGGGCCATCTACATGGTGCTGGTGCGGCGCTGGGGTGCCTCGGCGCTGGATGTGACGCTGGCCATCGCGCTGCTGGCGGCCCCCATCTACCTGCCCCTGTGGTGGCTCGTTCTGCCCTCCAACATCGGCGCCGTGCCGGGGGCGGCGATCCTGTTCCACACGCTGTATCAGGGCACGCTGTCGGTCATCGTCGCGGGGTTTCTGTTCACGCGGGCGGTGGTGCTGCTGGGCGGGCCGCAGACCTCGGCCGTGACGGCGGTGGTGCCGGCCCTGGTGGCGCTCGGCGCCTGGCCGCTGCTGGGCGAGACGCTGGACCTGATGGGCTGGGCCGGGGTGCTGGTGGTGACGCTGGGGATGGTGGCGGGCGTGGCCCCCTCGCGGGACGCCAGGAAAGCTTAGCGCGCGGGAGGCGAGCAGAGCTTGGCTCGCGGGACGCGAGGAGAGCTTGGCGAAGACGCGCGGCGCGCCAGCCAGGCGCCGCCCGCGTTGACCCTGCCGCCCCGCGCGCCTACTTCCACCTGATGACGAAAAGCCTCCGCATCGCCCTCGCGCAGATGAACCCGCATGAAGGGCAGCTGCGCGCCAATGCCGCCAAAATCCGCGCCCTGCGTGCCGAAGCCGCCGCCGCGGGCGCTGATCTGCTGGTGACGCCCGAATTCAGCATCGCCGGCTACCCGCCCGAGGATCTGGTGCTCAAACCCGCATTTTGCGACATGTGCGATGCCGAGATCGAGGCTCTGGCCGCGGAAACCGCCGATGGTGGACCCGGCCTGATCATCGGCGGCCCGTGGCGGACCGAAGGAAAACTCTACAACGCGGCCTTTCTGCTCGATGGCGGCAAGATCACCGCGCGCCGCGCCAAGCATGAATTGCCCAATTACGGCGTGTTCGACGACAAGCGCGTGTTTGACGCCGGCCCCGCGCCCGGCCCCGTGGTGTTCCGTGGGACGCGCCTGGGCCTGATGATCTGCGAGGATTGGTGGTTCCCCGCCGTCTCCGAGACGCTGAGCGAAAGCGGCGCGGAAATCCTGCTCTCCATCAACGGCTCCCCCTTCGAGCTGGAGAAGGCCGAAGCCCGCATTGACCTTGCGGTTTCGCGCGTGGTGGAAACCGGCCTGCCCTTCGTCTTCCTCAACCAGAATTGCGGCCAGGACGAGCTGGTGTTCGATGGGGCGAGCTTCGTGCTGAACGCCGATCGCAGCCTTGCCATTCGCGCGCCGAGCTTCGCCGAGGCGCTGGTCATCACCGATTGGGAGCGCGCCGGCGATGTCTGGCGCTGCGCGCCGCAGCCGCTGGCCAGGCCGCTCAGCCGCCCCGCGCAGATCTATCACGCGATGATGCTGGGCCTGCGCGACTATGTGGAAAAGAACGGCTTCCCCGGCATCGTGCTGGGGCTTTCGGGCGGCATTGATTCGGCGATCTCGGCCGCCGTCGCCGCCGATGCGCTGGGCCCGGAGCGGGTGCGCGCGGTGATGATGCCCTCGCCCTATACGAGCCAGGACAGCCTGGAGGATGCGGCCGAATGCGCGCGGCTGCTGGGCATCCATTACGACACCATCCCCATCGGCCCGGCCATGGCCGCCTATGAGGCGATGCTGGCCCCCGCCTTCGGCAATCGCGCGCCCGACACGACCGAGGAAAATCTGCAATCGCGCATCCGCGGCGTGACGCTGATGGCGCTGTCCAACAAATTCGGTGACATGCTGCTGACCACCGGCAACAAGAGCGAGATGAGCACCGGCTACGCCACCATCTATGGCGACATGTGCGGCGGGTATTCGGTGCTGAAGGATGTCTACAAGACGGATGTCTTCGCAGTCTGCCGCTGGCGGAACGAGAACACGCCGCAGGCGGCACGCGGCCCCGATGGCCCCGCCATGCCCGAGCGCGTGATCACCAAGCCGCCCAGCGCCGAGCTGAAGCCCGACCAGAAGGACCAGGACACGCTGCCACCCTATGAGGTGCTCGACGCCATCCTGAACGGGCTGGTCGAGCGCGAACTCAGCGTGGATGACCTGGTGGCCGAGGGCTTTGAGCGCGCGCTGATCCTGCGCGTCTGGCGCATGCTGGACCGCGCCGAATACAAGCGCCGCCAGGCCCCGCCCGGCGTGAAGATCGGCAGCCGCGCCTTCGGCCGGGACCGCCGCTACCCCATCACCAATGGCTTCACGGGGCTGATTTCGTGAGCAAGGACCTGCTGGCCGCCCCCGAGGGCCTGGAAGTGCGCATCATGGACCTCTCCGGCGCCAATGGGACGGAGCCGATCGAGGTGGTGCGCGGCTTCACCTCGGTCGCTCATGCCAATGCCTTTGCCCGGCGCTATGTCCGGGACAGCGTGGAAATCTGCCGCCCGCGCGGCGGCAAGCCGGCCGATGTGACCAAGGCCTGGTTCGCCTTCGGCGAGGATGCCGTGGTCGCGGGCGTCGCCGATGACGCCCAGGGGGCGGCCTGGACCAGCGGCACCGAGCTGGCGACCTTCGCCGCCGGCGCCCCGCGCGATGCGGAGGATCGCAACTGGCGCATCCTCGATCCGCGGCGCCTCGTGGATGACGAGGATGATGATGATGACATGGATGGCGAGGAAGAAGCCTGATGAAACTCCGCTTCGCGCCCTCGCCCACGGGGCACCTCCATGTCGGCAATGCGCGCATCGCGCTGGCCAATTGGCTGTTTGCCCGCAAATCCGGCGGCGAGCTCGTCCTGCGGCTGGATGACACGGATACTGGCCGCAGCAAGGTCGAATACGTCACCGCGATCGAGGAGGATCTGCGCTGGCTCGGCCTCGAATGGGACAGCATGTTCCGCCAGTCCGACCGCCTGCCCGCCTATGCCGCCGCCGCCGAACGCCTGAAGAAAAGCGGCCATCTCTACCCCTGCTTCGAAAGCGAGGAGGAGCTGGCCTATAAGCGCGAACTCCGCCTCAAGCAGGGCCGCCCGCCGCTTTATGACCGTGCGGCGCTGAAAATGACCGAGGAGCAGTATGCCCGCGCGCTGGAGAACGGGAAGCAGCCCTATTGGCGCTTCAAGCTCGCGGCTTCCGGGGGGGGCAGCGTGGATTGGGTAGATGGCGTGCTGGGCCCGCGTTCGGTGAAGCTTTCGGCCATCAGTGACCCGGTGCTGGTGCGGGCCGATGGCTCGCCGCTCTATACCTTCACCTCCGTCGTGGATGATCTGGAAACCGGCGTCACCCATGTGGTGCGTGGCGAGGATCACGTGACCAACACGGGCGTCCAGCTCGATATCTGGCGCGCCCTGGGCGGCAAGATGGAGGCGCTGCATTTCGCGCATCTGCCGCTGCTGACCGATGCGGATGGCGGGCCGCTGTCGAAGCGCATCGGCTCGCTCTCGCTCCGCCAGCTGCGGCGCGATGGCGTGGAGGCCGCTTCCATCACCGGCTATCTGGCGGCCCTCGGCACCTCGCATGATCCTTTTCCCGGCACGCCGCGCGACCTGCTGCCGAGCTTTGACCTGATGAGCGTCTCGCATTCCTCGCCGCGCTTCGATCCGCGGCAGATGCTGGCGCTGAACCGGAAATTCCTGCACGGCATGGCCTTCGAGGATGCGAAGCCGCATCTCCCCGAGGGGGCGGATGCCGCCTTCTGGGAAGCCGTGCGCGACAATCTGGACCTGATGCCCGAGGTGAAGCATTGGTGGGATGTGGTGCATGGCCATATCGCGCCCGTCGAGCAGCCGGACCAGGCGGAATTCCTGGCCAGCGCCATCAACCTCCTGCCGGCCGAGCCCTATGACGCCACCACCTGGCCCGCCTGGACCGATGCGCTGAAGGCCGCCACGGGCCGCAAGGGCAAGGCGCTATTCATGCCGCTGCGCCTGGCCTTGACCGGCGAGGATCACGGGCCCGATCTCAAGACGCTGCTGCCGCTGATCGGCCGCGAAAAGGCGCTGAACCGCCTGCGGGCTTGAAGCGCGCCGGCCGGCCCGCCTATAACCCTGGCATGGTCAAGTCCTGCCCCTGTTGCTGACGGCCCAGCGCGCCCCTTCCGGGCCGCGCTCCCTTACTCTTGGCCCGACGGACCATCCCAATGACCCAGCCTGCCCTCCGTTTCCACAACAGCCTGACGCGCCGCGAGGAAGCCTTCGCGCCGCTCGATCCCGGGCATGTGCGCCTCTATGTCTGCGGCCCCACGGTCTATGACCTGGCGCATCTGGGCAATGCGCGGCCCGTCGTGGTGTTCGACGTGCTGGCGCGGCTGCTGCGGCGGATTTATCCGCGCGTGACCTATGCGCGGAACATCACCGACGTGGATGACAAGATCAACGCCCGCGCCCGGGAATCCGGCGAGCCGATCAGCGCCATCACCGGCCGCACTACGGCCGATTTCCACGCCGACATGGCCGCGCTGAACTGCCTGCCCCCCGACGTGGAGCCGACCGCGACCGGCCACATCGCCGAGATGATCGCGCTGACCGAAAAGCTGATCGCCAATGGCCACGCCTATGCGGCGGAAGGCCATGTTCTGTTCAGCGTCGGCAGCTTCGCCGATTACGGCAAGCTCTCCGGCCGCAACCAGGATGAGCTGCTGGCCGGCGCGCGGATTGATGTGGCGCCCTACAAGCGGGACGCCGGCGATTTCGTGCTCTGGAAGCCGAGCGATGCCGAGACGCCAGGCTGGGAGTCCCCCTGGGGCCGCGGCCGGCCGGGCTGGCACATCGAATGCTCGGCCATGTCCTGGCGCCACCTGGGCGAGCAATTCGACATCCATGGCGGCGGCGCCGACCTGCTGTTTCCGCATCACGAGAATGAGGTGGCGCAGACCCGCGCCGCCTTCGGCGTGCCCTTCATGGCGCATACTTGGCTGCATAACGGCATGCTGCTGGTGGATGGCGAGAAGATGTCGAAAAGCCTCGGCAATTTCTTCACGCTGCGGGACATCCTGGCCCAGGGCCCCTGGGTGGGCGAGGCGTTCCGCATGCTGCTGCTGCGCACGCATTACCGCGCGGCGCTGGACTACACCCAAGCCCAGCTGGAGGAGGCCAAGGCCGAACTGGATGACAGCTACGCGATGCTGGGCCGCGCGCCGGCCGTCAGCGAGGCCGCCCTCATCACCGAAATGGCCGAATGGGCGCTGGAGCCACTGGCCGATGACCTGAACACGGCGCTGGCGCTGACCCGCCTGCGGGATCTGCGCACGCTGGAGAACAGCGCCACGGTCGGCGGTTCCGCCGCATCCGTGCTGGCGCGCATCGGCAAGTCCTGGGCGCCCATCCCGGGGCAGGCCGCCGCCGCCTTCCGCGAGGCGGCCGCCGTGCTCGGCCTGGCGCAGGGCGACCCGCGCGCCTGGCTGCAGGGCGGCGACGATTCAAGCGCGATCGAAGCCGCCATCGCCGCCCGCCTCGCCGCCCGTACCGCGAAGAACTGGGCCGAGGCGGACCGCATTCGCGGCGAGTTGCTGGCCCAGGGCGTGGTGCTGGAGGACAGCGCCGCCGGCACCACCTGGAAGCGCGCTTGACCCTCACCTTATGGCAAGGCGGAACCTGTTCCCTTCACACGGGAGACACACGATGAACCGCCGCACCGCCCTGATCGCCGCCACCGCCGCATCTTCCGCCCCCTTGGCCGGCACCGCCCTCGCGCAATCGCCCCATGCCGGACACGGCGCGGGGCATGCCCCCCCTGCCGCGCGCGGCGAACCCGCCAGCACCCGCGAGTTCCGCGCCGCCAACGCCGCCATGCACCGCGCCATGGAGATCCGCTACAGCGGCAATGCCGATCGCGATTTCGTCGCCGGGATGATTCCGCACCATGAGGGCGCCATCGAAATGGCCCGCATCGTCCTCCGTCACGGCACCGACCCCGAGGTGAAGCGCCTGGCGGAGGGGATCATCACCGCCCAGCAGGCCGAGATCGCGCAGATGCGCGCCATGCTCGCGCGCCTCCCCAGATGAGGGAGGAGGGCGCCGCCCCGCTCGTCGCCCCCGAGGGCGAGACGCCCATCGTGGTGCTGGTGCGCCCGCAGCTGGCCGAGAATATCGGCACCACCGCCCGCGCCATGGCCAATGGCGGGCTGTTCCATCTGCGCCTCGTCGCCCCGCGTGACACCTGGCCGCATCCGCGCGCCTGGGCCGCGGCCTCGGGCGCGGACCGCATCCTCGATGCGGCGCGGGTCTTTGACACGGTGGATGCGGCGCTGGCCGATTGCCACCGCGTGCTGGCCACCTGCCCCCGCCCGCGCCATGTCATCATCCCGGTGATGACCGCGCGCGCGGGTGCCGCCGAACTGCGCGCCATCAATGGGCGTGGCATGCGTGTCGCCGTGCTGTTCGGCCCGGAGCGCGCGGGGCTGGAGGCCGAGGATCTGGCGCGGGCCGATACGCTGATCCGCTATCCGCTCAATCCGGAATTCAGCTCGCTGAACCTGGCCCAGGCGGTCATGGTGCTGGCCTATGAATGGTGGGTGCATGCCGATGCCACGCCACCGCGCGCCTTCCAGACCCACAAGACCGAGGTGGCGACCAAGGGCAGCCTGGAGAATTTCATGGGCCATCTGGTCAGCGAGCTGGATGCCTGCGGCTTTCTGCGCAACGCGCCCAAGCGCGAAGGCATGGTCCGCAACCTGCGCCACTGGTTCGAGCGCGGCGAGATCACCGAGCAGGAGGTCCGCACGCTGCATGGCGTGGTGGCGGAGTTGTCGCTGGGCCGCATGCGGCGGGGGCGGCCCGAGATCGGGGGCGCTGCCCCCGAACCAGCGCCAGAGGCCACCCCAGGCGATGCAGCCTCGCCGTTGGAAACCGCTACAAAAGCTCCAGCTGGCGGGAATCCGCGCGCGGATTGAACTGGCTGCAATCCAGGCGGGAGGTGCCGCCTTCGCGGCGGTCCAGGCCCAGGCGGCGGATCGCCAGGGCGAAGCGCTGGGCCAGCAGCTCCGCATAGGGGCCCTCGCCCTTCTGGCGCTGGCCGAAACGCGCATCATAGAGCTTGCCGCCGCGCGTCTGCCGCACCAGCGCCAGCACGCGCGCGGCGCGTTCCGGATAATGCACCGTCAGCCATTCCTCGAAGATCTGCCGCAGCTCCAGCGGAAGGCGCAGCAGCACATAGCCCGCGCTGGTCGCCCCCGCCCGGGCGCTGGCCTCCAGGATGCGCTCCAGCTCCGTGTCATTGATGCCCGGGATCATGGGGGCGGCCAGCACCGCCACCGGAATCCCCTGGGCCGAGAGGGCGCGCACCGCCTCCAGCCGCCGCAGCGGGCTCGCCGCGCGCGGCTCCATCGCGCGGGCCAGCTTGGCATCGAGCGTGGTGATCGACAGGCAGACCCGCACCAGGTTGCGCTGTGCCATACGCGCCAGGATATCCGCATCGCGCAGCACGCCCGCGGATTTGGTGACGATGGTGACCGGATGGGCGAAACGCTCCAGCACCTCCAGCACGCGGCGCGTCAGGCCCTCGGTGCGCTCCACCGGCTGATAGGGGTCCGTGTTGGAGCCGAGGGCGACGGGCTTCACCAGATAGCCGGGGCGGGAGAGCTCACGCGCCAGGATCTCAGGCAGGTCAGGCTTGAACATCAGCCGGGTTTCGAAATCCAGCCCGGGCGAGAGGCCGAGATAGGCGTGGCTTGGCCGGGCATAGCAATAGACGCAGCCATGCTCACAGCCGCGATAGGGGTTGATCGAGCGATCAAAGCCGAGATCCGGGCTGTCATTATAGGTCAGCGCGGATTTCGCCGCCTCACGCGTCAGCGTGGTGCGCAGGCTTGGCATATCCTCGGTCAGGCTCGCCCAGCCATCATCGAAGGCTTCCACCACCGCCCGCTCGAAGCGGGGCGTGTGGTTGGAGACAGCTCCCCGGCCGCGCTGCAACCCCGCCTGCAGGGCTTGCGGCAAGGCTTTCTGGACCGAGGAATATCCGCCACCATCGGGCATGGCTAAGTTCCCTTAATGTTCTCATCTGGAAGGTGCGGAATTGAATTCCTCCTGTCAAGAACAAAAAGGGAAACTTGCAGCCGTCTCGGTGGTGATTCCGACCTGGAACGCGGCGCATCTCCTGCCACCCCTGCTCGCGCAGCTCAAAGGCGTGGGGGAGGTCCTGCTGGCCGATGGCGGCAGCGCGGATGCGGTGGGGGGCCTCGGCCCGCGCGTGGTGCTGGCTCCGCGCGGGCGCGGCGCCCAGCTGGCGGCGGGCGCGGCCATGGCCCAGGGCGCCTGGCTGTTGTTTCTGCATGCCGATACGCGCCTCGGGGAGGGCTGGGCCGAGGCCGTGGCCGCCGCCCTCGGCGATCCCGGCCGCGCGCATTACTTCCGCTTCGCCCTGGATGATCCCTCGCCCCAGGCGCGGCGGCTGGAGCGGGCGGTCGCCTGGCGCTGCCGCTGGCTTGCCCTGCCCTATGGCGACCAGGGGTTGCTGATCTCCAGCGCGCTCTACGACGCGCTGGGCGGCTTTCGGCCGATGCCGCTGATGGAGGATGTGGACCTCATCCGCCGCATCGGCCGCGCCCGGCTTGCCGCCATGCCGGCCGCGGCCATCACCTCGGCCGAGCGCTGGCGCCGCGATGGCTGGCGGGCGCGCTCGGCCCGCAACCTGCTGACGCTGGGCCTGTATTTCGCCGGCGTCCCGCCCGAGCGCCTGGCGCGATTCTACCAGCGCGGCAGGCGCCCGGCACCTGGCTGACATGATGAAGCGCGGCGCAGCCGGCCGGCATGAATGGCGTGGCTGTCGCGCCGCCACCGGCTCCGCGCAAGAACCCTCCCGGCGCAAGCTCCTGCCGATGGCGTTTCGCGCATCTTTCTGCGCTCGGCCGATTCCGCCTGACCAGCGAATGCCCTAGGCTCCGCCCATGATGTTCCGCACCGCCTGCGGGGAGGCGTTGGGCGCGCCCGCGCTGGCCATGTCGGCCACCTTCCTGGCCTTCGGCGCCGCGGTGCAGACGGCCGGGCTGGGCCTTGGCTGGGCCCTGGCCGCGGCGCTTCTGGTCTATGGCATGCCGGGCCAGATGGTGCTGGTGGCCGCCATCGGCACGCCGGGCGGAGCCTTGCCCTCGGTACTGGGCGCCGTCACGGCCAATGCGCGCTTCCTGCCCATGGCGGTGGCGCTCTCGCCCTGGCTGGGGGCGGGGCCGCGGCGCTGGTGGGCGCTGCCCTTCATCGCGGTGACGCCCTGGGCCATGGCGATGCGCCGCCTGCCCCTGCTCCCGCCCGGATCGCGGCTCGCGTGGTTCATGGGCTTCGGGCTGACCTCCTGGCTGGTGGCAGGCTGCGCCACCATCCTGGGCCATGCCGTGGCGCCGCTGCTGCAGGGCGGCGTGCTGGCGGCGCTGCTCTTTGTGAACCCGCTCTATTTCGCCCTGATCCTCGCGGGTGAGATGCGTTCGGCGCCGGCGCGGCGGGCCGTGCTCGGCGGGGTGTGCGCGGCGCCGCTGGCCTTGTTCCTGCCGGCCGCCTGGGCCTTGCTGGGGGCGGGGCTGCTCGGCGGCACGCTCGCTTTCCTGTGGGGGGAATGGCGTGGGCGGCGCTGAACTCGCGTTGCTGCTGCTGATCCTCGCCTGCATCGGCCTGCGGGGCGCGGGGCTGCTGGTGGCCGGGCGGCTGCGCCCCGATCACCCCCTGATCCGCTGGGCGGCGTCGGTGGCCCTGGCCACGCTGGCCGCCTTCATCGCCCTGGCGATCCTGGCGCCCGGCGGGGGGTTGGCCAGCATCCCCGCCGCGGCGCGAATCGCGGGGCTTTGCGCGGCCATCGCCATGCTCACCTGGCGCGGCGGTCTTTTGCAGCCGCTGCTGGCCGGCCTGGCCCTGACGCTGCTGGTGGCTGCCTGGACCGGGGGCGCCAGGCCCTGAACCCGCCCAAAACGGCGCCGCTTGACCGCCCAGGCCAGCAGCCCCGGGCAAAATTGCCAGATTGTGAGCCGGGAAAATCCCTGCTTCTCTGCGCCGTCACATTGCACCCCACCAGCCCAGACCCCCCCAGCCAAGACCCCTAGCAAACACCACGGAGGCTCGCCGCCCATGCCCAGCACCCCCTTGATGGCGGCTCGCTCCGCCCAGCTCGCGACCGGGTTGTTCCTGCTTCTCGCGGCGCCCGCCCAGGCCGTGGAGTATGACGGCAACTGGCAATTCGCGATGAGCTGCTCCGCCAACGGCGCGCAACCCGCCTTCACCGAGCGCTTCATCGCCCCCATCGCGCAGAATGCGGTGACCCGCACCCGCAGCGGCCGGACCGCGCAGGGCCAGGATGACACCAGCCGCTTCAGCGCCCGCATCGAGGGCGGCCAGATGACGGCGGTGGTGGACCGCAACCGCGGCGGCGAACGCTGGAGCATCCGCTTCGCCGGCCCCGCCACCTCGGATCGTCGCTTTGACCTGGCTGGCGGAATCTTCCTGGGCGAACGCCAGCTGCGCAGCTGCCAGCTGGTGGCCGAGGCGCTGAGCTCGGCCCCGGGCAGCCTGGCCGCCACGGCCCCGGCCCGTGCCGAAGCGGCGCGCCAGCAGCTGGCCGCCGCCCAGGCCGCCCTCGCTGCCCTGCAGGCCAACAGCGAGGCCGAGGCGCAGGCGCTGCGCACCGATGTGGATCTCGCCCGCTTCGAGGGTGCGGCGATGCGCGCCGAGCTCGACCAGCGCGTGGCTGCCATCGCCCTGCTGGAAACGCGCCTGCGCACGGCGGAGGGCGCCACGGCCCAGGCCCAGGCCGCCCTGGCCCAGGCCATCGCCACCGCCACCGCCGAAATCGGCCAGCGTGACCAACGGATCGCCGCCGCCGCCCAGGCGATGACGGCCCAGCGCACCGCGCTGGAGGCGCGCGTCGCCGCCGCCGAAGCCGCCGCCGCCACCCAGCGGACGGCGCTTGAGGCCCGCATCACGGCGGCCGAAGCCGCAACCGCCCAGGCCACGGCCGCCGCCGCGACGGAGCGCACCGCCCTCCAGGCGCGCATCACGGCCGCCGAGGCCGCCGCCGCCCAGGCCAGCGCCACCGCCGCGACGGAACGCAGCGCCCTCCAGGCCCGGATCACGGCGGCCGAGGCCGCGGCCGCGCAATTGCGCACCGCCCTGCAAACCGCCCAGCGGGAATTGACCGAAGCCCGGGCCGCCCAGCCGCCGCGCTGAGCCCGCTCCCTTGGCGGCGTGAACGAAGCGGCGTTACATTCGGGTCAGCCGGGAGAGACAACGCATGGATGCGCTGACACGTCGCAGCGGCCTCGCCCTGGCGGGCGGGGTGCTCCCTGGCCCCTGGGTGCGCGCCCAGGGCATCTGGAATCCCACCCGGCCCGTGACGATGATCGTGGGCTTCCCACCCGGCGGGCAGACGGATTTCGCAGCCCGTGCCATCCTGCCCGGCCTGCAGAACGCGCTGGGCGTGGCGGTCGTGATCGACAATCGCGGCGGTGCCGGCGGCAATCTCGGGACCGAGGCCGTGCTGCGCTCCCGCCCCGATGGTTACACCATCCTGGCCGGCAACAGCTCATCCATGACGATCAATCCACACACCATGGACGGCATGATGATCGACCCGCGGGAGCTGGTGGCGATCGGCCTCGCGCTGCGCTCCTCCCTGGTCCTGTGCGCCCACCCCTCGATGCATGTCCGGGACCTGGCGGGGCTGCGCGCCTGGATCGCGGCCCAGCCACAGGGTTCGATCCAGTATGGCTCGACCAACGCCGGCAGCCTGACGCATATCGCCATGGAGTTGCTCCGCGAGCGCCTGGGCCAGCCCAAGATGACGCATGTGCCCTATCGCGGTTCGGCGGCCGCCATGGCGGATTTCATCGCCGGCCGCTTCAGCCTGATGTTCGACGGCGTATCGGCCGCAGCACCCTTCCTGCGGGCCGACCAGCTGCGCGGCATCCTGGTGACGGGCGAGGCCCGCAGCCCCGCCTTCCCCGACATCGCCACGGCCGAGCAGCAGGGCCTGCGGGATTTCGCCTTCTACGCCTGGATCGGCATCTTCGCCCCGCGCGGCACGCCGCCTGAAATCGTCACCCGCCTCAACGCCGCGTTGAACCAGGCCCTGGCCGACCCGGCGACGCGGGAGCGCATGACCAGCCGCGGCGATGAACCCGGCGGCGGCACGGCCGCGGGCATGGGCCGCATGATGGCGCAGGATGACGCGCGCTGGGGCGAGGTGGTGCGCGCCAACAACATCCGCGCGGAAAGCTGAGCGCCGCCCCCAGGGAGCAATCCAGGACGCAACCCAGGAAGCAGTCTCGCGGCTTGTCCCGCGATCGCCGCGCGGCCGGGGCGGCCGGCGCTATGCCGCGAAGGAACCCTGCCGGGCCAGCGCCACCAGCAGTTCGAGCATTGGCGTCGCCACCCCCGCCTCCCGCGCCAATTGCAGCGGCACGCTCAGCAGCGCCTCGAATTCCAGCGTCCGCCCCGCCTCCAGATCCTGCAGGATGGACGGCTTATGCGCGATGCCGATGGAGCGCAGGATCTGCGCCTCCGGGTCCCCCGGCACCGCGTGGCCCAGTGCGGCCGCGATCGCCAGCCCCTCATGCATCACGGCCTTGGCGGCGGCGAGGATCGCGGGGTCCGTGAAGGTGGTCGTCATGTCCCGCCGCGTGAGCAGACAGATCGGGCCGTTGGTCAGGTTGTTGAGCAGCTTGGTCCAGATCGCCGTGCGGATGTCAGTGGTGGCGACACCGCCCATGCCCGGCCCGTCCAGGGCGGCGGCGATCGCCTGGATGCGCGGGCTCAGGCTGTTGTCCAGCTCGCCGAAGATGACGCGGCTGGTCGCACTTTGCACCTTCACCACGCCTGGCTCCGTCACCGTGCATGCGGACCACACCACGCCGCCGATCGTGCGGCGCAGGCCGACGCGACCACGCACCACGCCGCCGGGATCGAGCGTGGTGAGATTTTCGCCCCACCACCAGGGAATGCCGTTGATGACGAACACCACCGGCGTCTCGGGGCCCAGCAGCGGCGTGATGGCCTCGGCCACGCTGGTCAGGGCGGGGGCCTTCACGGTGACGATCACGGCATCCTGCGGGCCGAGGGCGGCGGCATCCTGCTCGGCGCGCGGGCGCACCTGGAAATCGCCATCGGGGGCCTGCACCGTGATGCCGCGCGCGCGGATCGCGTCCAGCTGCGGGCCGCGCGCGATGACGCTGACCTCGGCACGGCCAGCCTGCGCCAACCGGGCCGCGACATGGCTGCCAATGGCGCCGGTTCCGAATACCGTGATCTTCATGGCGTGGCCTTCATGGCGATGAGCAAGGCGGTGGCAGCGGCGACGTGGCGCGCCACGATGCGCGCGCCGAGTTCGCGGTTGGCGCCGGAGGGGTCCGCCGCCTGCACGCCGCCGGGCGCGATTTCCGGCAATTCGATGGGCACGCCGAAATCCACGCCCTCCGCACGGATGGTGCCGAAGCCGCTGACCGGCAGGCCCAGGAAAGGCTCCGGTGCCGCGCGCGGCGTAAAGTTTTCCGGCAGGCACAGCTCAGGCCGCAGATGCATCCCCACCGAGGCCACCGGATCCCCGCCATGGCCCAGTGCCGCGGCCGAACCCCCCAGCTCCACCTGCCAGGGGAAGGCGGATTTCCAGAGATGCAGCACCGGGATGATGGCGCCCTGCGTGAGGCGAAGCGCGCGCTGGGCATCCTCGATGGAGGGGATATTCCCGCCATGGCCGTTGATGATGAGGATGCGCCTCGCCCCCCCCGCATGCAGCGCCACCAGGATCTCCGTGATCAGCGCCGTGAGTGTAGGCGTGCTGAGCGCCACACCCCCGGGCACGCCGCGGAAGAAATCCACGCCGCCAAAGGGCAGCGGTGGCGCCACCAGCGCATCACCCGCCGATTGCGCGATGCGCAGCGCGATCTCCTCGGCGAAGATGTAGTCGCCCATGGGCATGCCGGGGCCATGCGTCTCGGTGCTGCCCATGGGCAGCAGCACGGCATGGCCGGCGGCGATGCGGGCCGCGACTTCGGGTGCCGGAAGCTCCGCGATCTTCACGCCAGCATATCCACCGCGATGCGGCTCAGCGCCTGCACGCCGAGGGCGATGCACCGCTCATCCGGCTGGTAATTCGCATTGTGCAGCCGGTCATCCCGGCCCGGCGCGCCGGCGCCGACACCCAGATGGAAGGCCGGCACTCGCTCGGCGAAGGCGGAAAAATCCTCGGCCCCCATGGAGGGCTGGCCCTCATGCACCACCTCGCCGAAATGCGCGCGCACGCTGGCGATGGCGGGTTCAAGCACGCGGTCGTCATTCACCAGGCTCGCCACCATGCGGCGATAGGTGATGGTGGCCTCCATGCGCATCGCGGCGGCGGTGTGTTCCACCAGCCGGCGGATCGCGTTTTCCGCCACGTCCCGCGCTTCGGCGTGCAGGGTGCGCACGGTGCCCTTCAGATGCACGCGCTCGGGGATGATGTTGTAGGTCGTGCCGGCCTGGAACATGCCGACGGTGACCACGCAGGGATGCAGCGGCTTCTGCTCGCGGCTCACCACCGTCTGCAATTGCGTGATGATATGCGCCGCACCCACAATCGGGTCCACCGCCGCGTAAGGGTGCGCCGCATGGCCCGACTTGCCGCGCAGGATGATGTCGAAGCGGTCCGAGGCGGCGAGCGAAGGCCCGCGCACGAAACCGAAGGTGCCCACCGGCTCATTCGGGTGGTTGTGGAAGCCGATCGCCATGTCCACGCCATCGGCGGCGCCATCGGCGATCATGGCGGGTGCCCCTTCCAGCACCTCCTCGGCCGGCTGGAAGATCAGCACGATGCGGCCGGCGAGATTCTCGCGCAGGCCGTTCAGTATTTCGGCCGCACCCAGCAGCGTGACCGTGTGGATGTCATGCCCGCAGGCATGCATCTTGCCGTCCAGCTTGCTCGCGAAGGGCTGGCCGGTTTCCTCATGGATGGGCAGCGCGTCCATGTCGGCGCGCAGCGCCAGCGTCGGCCCGGGCCGCGCCCCCTCGATCACGCCCACCACCCCCGTGCGGCCCACGCCGGTGCGATGCGAAATCCCCATGCGGGTGAGTTCGGCGGCGACGATGCCGGCGGTGCGCACCTCCTCGAAGGCGAGTTCGGGATGGCTGTGGATGTCGCGCCGCAATTCGATCAGGCGGGGCTCCAGGGCCGCGGCCTGTTCGCGAATGCGGGTCTCTGGATCATTGGTGAGCATGCTGGCCTCGTTGCTGCTGTGCCGCGTCTGGTGCGTCGCAGCATCCTCCCCCTCGCCCCGGGGCATGTCCAGTCGTGGCGCTTGCGATGGCCAGGGCCGCGTGCGATAGCCCCGCCCAGAAAGCGCCTTGATCAAGCCACAAATGATCGGGCCAGAAATGAGCGGGGGTGCAGGATGTCCGGAAAGCTGATGCGCCGCCACGCGCTCATGGCCGCGGCGTCTGTGCTGCCCGCTTCGGTGCAGCCCCGCGCGGCGCGCGCGCAGGGCTGGCCGTCCCAGCCGATCCGGCTGATCGTCCCCTTCGCCCCGGGCGGCACGACAGACCTCATCGCGCGCCTGGTCGCCGGGCCGCTGCAGGAGCGCCTGGGCCAGCCCATCATCATCGAGAACCGGCCCGGCGCCGGCGCCACGGTGGGCAGCCTGATGGCGGCCCAGGCGGCCCCCGATGGCCATACGCTCGTGCTTTCGAACATCGCGAGCCATGGCATCTCGCCAGCACTTTATCCCAATGTGCGCTATGACGCCGTGCGGGATTTCAGTCATGTCGCGCTGCTCACGCTCAACCCCTCGGTGTTCGTCGCCAACCCGCGCTCGGGCATCGTCACCATGGCGGATTTCGCGCGCATCCATCGCAGCACGCCGCGCGGCCTCGACATGGCCAGCAGCGGCGCGGGCAGTTCCAACCACCTGCTGATCGTGCGCATGGGCCAGATCCTGGGGCGCGAGATCAACCACATTCCCTTCCGTGGCGCAGGCCCGGCGATGACGGCGGTGATCGGCGGCCAGGTGCCGCTGATGAGCGACAGCCTGCCCTCCGCCGCCTCGCATATCCGCCAGGGCAGCGTGCGCGCCGTGGCGATGAGCAGCGCCGAGCGGCACCCCTCCTTCCCCGATGTGCCCACCCTGCGCGAGCAGGGCTACGACCTCGTGACCAGCTCCTGGTTCGGGTTGTCGGGGCCGGCCCGCATGCCGCAACCCGTGGTTGAGCGCCTCTCACGCGAGGTTCGGGCCATTCTTGCGATGCCGGAAACACGCGCGCGCTTCGCCGAAATCGGCGGCACGCCGGGCGAATTCTCGCCCGAGGAGTATGCCGCTTTCGTCGCGAGCGAGGTCACGGGCTGGGCGGCGCTGGTTCGCGAAAGTGGCGCGCAACCTGACTGATTCGTAAGATTTGATCCCAGGCGCGCTTGGTGCTTGGCAGTTTGTTCGAAATGCCGGAAGGTCCGGCACGACGATGGGGAGTTCGGCTTTATGCAGGTGAAGATCAACGCGAAGGACCTGGCCTCAGGTATCTTTCTGTTGCTGGTGGCGCTTATCGGCATCTACCTGAACCAGGATCATAACCTTGGCACGGCACGGCGCATGGGCCCGGGCTACATGCCTTTGATGGTCTTCTATATCCAGGGCGGCCTCGCGGCGCTGGTGATCTTCTTCAGCCTGTTCAGCGGCCCTGATCCGCTGGAGAAGTGGACGGGCCTGGATGCCGGAGCGCTGGTGCTGGGCATCGCGGTCGGCACGCTGGGGTGGAAGTTCTCGCCCCTGCTCTGGAGCTTCTTCGGCCAGACCTACAATGCCGTCGGCTTCGGGATCACGGTGGGCTTCCTGGCCATGGCCATCTCCTCCGGCTGGAAGCTGCTCGCGATCATTTCCGCCTCGGTCGCGCTGTTCGGCCTGATCCTGGAAAAGGGTGGCTTCTTCGCCGCCCTCACCGCCGTCATCCTGGTGAGCTGCGCGGCCGAGCATACCCACACCAAGAAGGGCGTCGCCGGCCTGCTGGTCTTCCTGCTGGTGCTGTGCTGGTGGGTCTTCATCTACGAATTGGATATCCGCGTGAATCTGTGGCCGCAGAGCTAAGAACGGGATAGGGAACAGCGACCATGGAACTTCTTCTCACCAACCTCGCGCATGGTTTTGGCGTGGCACTCTCACTCCAGAACATCAGCTTCGCGCTGCTCGGCGCGCTGATCGGCACCGCCATCGGCGTGTTGCCCGGCATCGGCCCGGTGGCGACGATCTCGCTGCTGCTGCCGATCACCTTCGGCCTGCCCGCGACCACGGCCATCATCATGCTGGCCGGCATCTTCTACGGCGCGCAATATGGCGGCTCGACCACGGCCATCCTGCTCAATCTTCCGGGCGAGGTGAGTTCGGTCGTCACCACGCTCGAAGGCTACAAGATGGCGCGCAACGGGCGCGCGGGGGCCGCACTCGCCACCGCGGCACTCGGCTCCTTCTTCGCCGGCTCCGTCGCCACCATCCTGGTGGCCGCCTCCGGCCCACTGCTGACGCAGGTGGCCTTGAGTTTCGGACCAGCCGACTACTTTTCATTGATGCTACTGGGCCTGATCATCGCCTGCGTGCTCGCCCAGGGCTCGATCATCAAGGCGGTCGGCATGGTGGTGCTCGGCGTGGCGCTCGGCCTGGTCGGCACCGATGTGCAGACCGGCCAGCAGCGCTTCACCTTCGGCATTCCTGAGCTGTCCGACGGCATCGGCTTCGTGCCCATCGCCATGGGCATGTTCGGCATCGCCGAGATCATCCTGAACCTCGAACGCCCCGAATCGCGCTCCGTGCTCAGCTCCAAGGTGGGCTCGCTCTGGCTGACCAAGGAGGAGTTCCGGCGGGCCACGCCCGCCGTGCTGCGCGGCACGATCGTGGGCAGCTTCCTCGGCATCCTGCCGGGCGGTGGCGCGTCGCTCGCGGCCTTCGGCTCCTATATGATGGAGCGGAAGATGTCGAAGGGCCGGCATCTGTTCGGCACCGGCGCCATCGAAGGTGTCGCCGGCCCCGAGGCCGCCAACAATGCGGCGGCACAGACCAGCTTCATCCCGCTGCTGACGCTGGGCATCCCTTCCAATGCCGTGATGGCGCTGATGGTGGGTGCGCTGATCATCCAAGGGATCCAGCCCGGCCCGCGCATGGTGGAAGCCCAGCCCGACCTGTTCTGGGGCCTGATCGCTTCGATGTGGATCGGCAACCTCATGCTGCTGGTCATCAACCTGCCGATGATCGGCATGTGGGTGAAGCTGCTGCAGGTGCCCTACCGCTTCCTCTACCCCTCGATCCTCGTCTTCTGCTGCATCGGCGTCTATTCGCTGAACAACAACGTGTTCGACGTCTACATGACAGTCGCTTTCACCGTGTTCGGCTACATGTGCAGCAAGCTGAAGCTGGAGCCGGCGCCGCTGCTGATCGGCTTCGTGCTCGGCCCGATGATGGAGGAGCATCTGCGCCGCGCCATGCTGCTCTCGCGCGGCGATTGGGCGGTGTTCATCCAGCGCCCGATTTCGGCGACCATGCTGGGCATCGCGGCCTTCGCGCTGGCCCTCATGCTCATGCCGAATATCCGCAAGGGCAAGGACAAGGCTCTTGCAGAGTAGGGCGCTGGCCGAATAAGGCCAGGCGCCCTTCACGAAACGCGCCGCGGAGGGCAACCTCCGCGGCGTTTTTTTGTCGGAGGCTGATCGCCTTGGGTGAGATCACCGAAGGCGTGAATCAGCCTCACTACGAAGGCCAGGGGTATCGGGATGGATCTTCAATTGCAGGGCAAGGTCGCCCTCGTCACCGGCGCCTCGGCCGGGCTCGGCCGCGCCATCGCCCAGGAACTGGCGGCCGAGGGCTGCCGCCTCGCCATCCTCGCCCGCCGCCGCCCGCTGCTGGAAGCGCTCGCAACCGAACTGCCGGCCAGCGCCGAACCCCTCATCATCGAGCAGGATTTCACCGCGAAGGATGCGGGCGAGCGCGTGCGCGACGCCATGCAGGCCCGCTTCGGCCGCTGCGACATCCTGGTGAACAACGCCGGCTCCTCCCGCCCGCAGGAGGGATTGGGCAGTGACGAGGCCTGGATGGACGCGATGGAGATCAATTTCCACGCCGGGCGCCGCATCACCCATGCGCTGGTGCCGCTGATGCAGGCGCAGAAATTCGGCCGCATCATCAACCTGACCGGCCAGGATGAGGCCTGGATGATCAATGCCGCCAATGCGCCCAATGGCGCCGTGCATATCTGGGCCAAGGCGCTCTCCCGCACCCTGGGCCGGGACGGCATCACGGTGAATTCCATCCCGCCCGGGCGCATCCGCTCCGAGCAGATCGACGCGCGCATCCTGCCGACCGAGGAAGCCCGCCGCACCTGGGCCGAGGCGCAGGTGCCCGTCGGCTATATCGGCGAGGCGCGGGATCTCGCGGTGCTGGCCACCTTCCTCGCCTCGCCGCTCGCGCATTACATCACGGGCCAGGTGATCCATGTGGATGGCGGCACGCGGCGCTTTCCACACTGAGCAGCCCGCCCCTTCCCCACACCGGCCGAACAGGCGAAGCTGTGCTGAGGCCCCAGCCATAGGGGATCATCATGCCTGCCGGTGCCGCTTGCCCCATGGCGGCCGCACCGGTCGGGCGCCATGTTGTGTGCATGCCGACCGGTTCAGGCGCGAGAGCCTGGGCCGACCATGCACGGGAGAGAAACGCATGCAACGCCGCGCTCTGCTGGCCACGGCCACACTCGCACCCTTCGCCGCGCAGGCGCAGCCCGCCTGGCGGCCGGACCGCCCGATTCGCGTCGTGGTGCCCTATGCGCCCGGCGGCACGACGGATGTGCTGGCCCGCATCATGGCCGAGCCGGTGGGCCAGATCCTGGGCCAGCCGCTGGTCGTCGAGAATCGGCCAGGCGGGGCGGCAGGCCTGGTCGGCACCGATTTCGTCGCGAAATCCACGCCCGATGGCACCACCATCATCGTCCACAGCAATGGCCACGCCATCGCCCCCGCGCTGGTCGCGCGCATGCCCTTCGATCCCGTGGCGGATTTCGCCGGCCTCAGCATGCTGGGGCGAGTGCCGCAGGTCCTGTGCGTCAATCCGCGCCTGCCCGTCACCACCCTGGCGGAGCTCGTGGCGCTGCTGCGCGCCAATCCGGGCCGCTATCACTTCGCCTCGGCCGGCATCGGCACGGCGGTGCATCTGGGCGGGGAGATCTTCCGCGCCGTGACGCAGGTGGATATCGCGGCGGTGCATTATCGCGGCGGCGGGCCGGCCATGCAGGGCGTCATCACCGGCGAGGCGATTTTCACCGTGGACCCCATCGCCTCGGCGTTGGGCCATATCCGGGGCGGCAATGTGCGCGCCCTGGTCGTGGCCGGACCGGAGCGCGCACCGACGCTGCCGGATGTGCCCTCCGCCTCGGAGCTTGGCCTGCCGGAATTCGCCGTAGATGCCTGGATCATCGCGATGGCACCGGCCCGGACACCGCCGCAGGTGGTGGCCGCCTTCAACGCCGCCTTCGCCACGGCGCAGCGCCAGGCCGCCCAGCGCATGGCCGAGCAGGCCGTGCTGCCGATGCCCGAATTGCAGACGCCCGAGCAGATCATGGCCTTCGTCCGCACCGACATGGCGCGCTACGCGGCCGTCATGCGCGGGGCGGGAATCCGGCCGGAATAGCACCGACGCGCAGCACCAGGGCGCCGCGCTTGCGCCCGGAATCCACCAGGCGATGCGCCGCGACAATCTCCTCCAGCGCCATGTGATGGCCGATCACCGGACGCAGCGCGCCGGCTTCCACGAGGCCGCGCAGCGTGTGCAGATCCGCTTTGGTGGAACCGGCGAAGCCGCACAGCACGCGCGGGCCGCCACGCAGGGCGGTCCACAGCATCTGCCGCAATTCCCGGAACCCGAAGGCGGCAAAGACATGCCGCCCACCCGGTGCCAGCACGCGCCGCGCCCGCCGGAAGCTGGTGCCGCCGACCGTGTCGAGGATCACGTCGTACCGCTCCTCGCCCCGAGTGAAATCCTCGGTGGCGCGATCCAGCACGCGATGCGCGCCGAGGCCACGGACAAGCTCCATCGCCGCGGCGCTGCACACCGCCGTGACATGCAGGCCGAAATGCCGCGCCAGCTGCACGGCATGCACGCCGACCGCCCCGGCCGCGCCATGGATCAGCACGCGCTCCCCCGGCTGCCAGCGGGCCACATCGCGCAGGAAGACCAGGGCGGCCAGGGCGCCGAATGGCAGGGCGGCGGCCTCCTCATCACTGAGCAGCGCCGGCGTGGCGAGGACGGCGCCCGCCGCCGGGATGGTAAGATATTCGGCATTCGCGCCCAGCAGCGCCATGCCAAAGACCCGCTCCCCCGGCACGAACTCCGTCACCCCCTCGCCCAGCGCATCCACATGGCCGGCAAATTCCATCCCCAGGATCGGATGGCGGGGCCGCCGCCAGCCGAGGAAGGCGCGCAGCGGCAGCCAGAAGATGCCCGGATCGCGAAACCCCCGCATCCGGGCATCGCCCGAAGTCACGGTGGTGGCCCGCACGCGGATGCGGATTTCACCCCGCTTGGGAATGGGCAAGGGCGCCTCACCGAGGCGAAGGCCCTCGGGCGGTCCGTATTCGTGCCACAACACAGCTTGCATCAGGCGTCTCCTCCGCTGGGACCCCGCTTACCCATGCGGTGATGCCATATGAATTGCAGAAATCCGGATTTGATCTATGCATGCCTGCATGGATTGGCGTTCCCTCACCTTCGACTGGAATCACGCGCGGGCCTTCCTGGCCACCGCCGAGGAGGGTTCCCTCTCGGCCGCCGCGCGCGCCCTGGGCATGGCCCAGCCGACCATCGGCCGCCAGGTGGCGGCCCTGGAGCAGGAGATGAACGTCGTGCTGTTCGAGCGCGCCGGCCGCGGGCTGATCCTCACCCCCAGCGGGCAGGAATTGCGCGATCATCTACGCGCCATGGGAGAAGCCGCGACGCGCTTCTCACTGGCCGCCGCCGGCCGCTCCCAATCCATCGCCGGCAGCATCCGCATCACCGCGTCCGAGGTCTATTCCGCCCATCTGCTGCCGCCCATCATCATGCGGCTGCGGGCGCTGCATCCCGGCATCGAGGTGGAGATCGTCGCCTCCAACAGCCGCACCGACCTGCTGCGGCGGGAGGCGGATATCGCCATCCGCAACTACACCTCCACCCAGCCGGAGCTCATCGTGCGCAAGGTGAAGGATGATACCGGCGCCTACTACGCGACCCCAGCCTATCTGCGTTCGATCGGTGAGCCGCGGACCCTGGGGGAGATGGCGCGCGGCGTCTTCCTAGGCTTTGCCCCGCGCGAGGCGATGGCCACGGCGCTGCGCCCCCTTGGCCTCGACCTGACGCCCGCGCATTTCCCGATCATCTCCGAGAGTCACCTGGTGCAATGGGAATATGTAAAGCGCGGCGCCGGCATCGGCGTCATCACCGAGGCGGTGGGCGATGCCGAGACCCTGGTGCGCCGCGTGCTGCCCGATGCGGCGCCGATCCAGTTTCCCATGTTCCTCGTCACCCACCGGGAATTGCACACCAGCAAGCGGGTGCGAACCGTGTTCGACCTTCTGGCGGCGGAACTGGCGCGGCCCGCCGATTCCACCTTGCCGCATCCGCCCGCTGCCGGCAGCATTGGCTTCCCTTCCGGAGCGTGACGGCATGGCCCATCTGAATATCGGCAGCTTGATCTTTGACGACCTCGACCAGGTGGACCTCACCGGGCCGCATGAGGTGCTCTCCCGCCTGCCCGATTCCAGCTGGAAGATCTACGCCAAGACCATGGCGCCGGCGCGCGACATGAAGGGGCTGCGCATCCTGCCCGACGCGACGCTGGACGAAGCCCCCCAGCTGGATGTGCTGCATCTGCCCGGCGGCTTCGGCGTGGATGCGGCGCTGAGCGATCCGGTGATCCTGAACTGGGTGCGGCGCCAGGCGGAGGGGGCGCAGGTGGTCTTCACCGTCTGCACCGGCGCGCTGCTGCTGGGTGCGACCGGCCTGCTGCGCGGCCGCCGTGCGACGACCCATTGGGCCAGCCACCACATGCTGGCGCTGCTCGGCGCCACACCGGTAAATGAGCGTGTGGTGGAGGATGGCAAATTCGTCACCGCCGCCGGCGTCACCTCGGGCTTTGACGGCGCGCTGCACCTCGCGGCGAAGCTGCGCGGCGTGGAGGTGGCGCAGGGCATTCAGCTCTACATGCAATATGACCCGCGGCCGCCCTTCGACGCCGGCACGCCCGAGACGGCGCCGCCGGCGCTCGTGGCGTCCACGCGCGCCGCCATGGCCACGGTGCTGACCCGGCGCGAGGCGGCCCTGCGCGGGGCCGCCGCCGGTTTCACAGGACCAGCGGCAGCAGGCTGAGCACCAGCAGCAGCGCCATGCCGATATTGAAGGCCCGCAGCCGCGCCCCCTCACCCAGGAGGTGACGCGCCGCGCGACCGATCCAGGCCCAGAACAGCAGGCTTGGCATCGAGACAAGGGCAAACACCCCGGCGATGAGCAGCGCCTGCGGCAGGATGGGCAAGCCCGGCACGGTGAAGGCCGGCAAGGCGGCGAGCGCGATCATCCAGGCCTTCGGGTTCACCCACTGGAAGGCGGCAGCACCCCAGAAGCCGAGTGGCGCGGCCGGCGCGGCCCCATCCGCTCCCTGATCCCTGGGAGCCGGCGCCGCCGCGATCTTCCAGGCCAGCCAGAGCAACCAAGCCCCGCCCACAACCTGCATGGCCCGATGCAGCCCGGGAATTTGCGCGAAGGGCAGCCCGAGACCGAGGGCGACGGCGACGATCATCGCCGGAAAGCCCAGCGTGATGCCCAGCATATGCGGCATGACCCGCCGGATCCCGAGCTGGGCCGCGCTGGCCGCAACCATCAGCGTATTGGGCCCCGGCGTGCCGGAGGTGGCGATGGCAAAGCTGATCAGGGCCAGGGCATATTCCATGGAAGCCAGCTTCGCGGCTTCGGGATAATTGCGTCAACCAATCTGACGCAATGGCTGATCCCACAAAAAAGGGGGCCTCGCGGCCCCCTTCCCCGTTCCACCCAGGGTGGAAACTTCAATCGCGCGCGGCGGCGCCCAACTCGGCCACCAGCTCGTCCTCGAGGGTGATCTCCTCCTCGCGGGCGATTTCCTCGCCGCGGGCCTGCTTCTCGGCTTCCTCGGGGCTGCGCGCCACGTTGACGACGACGGGCAGCATCACCTCGGGGTGCAGTTCGACGCGCACATTGGTCAGGCCGAGCAGCTTGATCGGCGCGTCAATCAGCACCTGCGAGCGGTTCACCGTCAGGCCGGCGGCGGTGCAGCCATCGGCGATGTCACGCGCGGAGACGGAACCATAGAGGTTGCCGCTTTCGCCGGCGGAGCGGATCAGGACGACGGAGAGCCCCTCCATCCGCTCGGCAATGCGTTCGGCCTCCTCGCGGCGCTTGAGGTTCTGCGCCTCAAGCTGGACGCGGTCCGCTTCGAAGCGGGCGAGGTTCGCCTTGGTGGCACGCATCGCCTTGCCGCCGGGCAGCAGGAAGTTGCGCGCGTAGCCGGGCTTCACCTTCACCAGCTCGCCCATCTGGCCGAGCTTGTCCACACGCTGCATCAGGATGAGTTCAATCATGGCACGCCTCAGATCAGGTTTGGGGCGGCGTCACGCGCCGCCGAATTTGGTCATAGAGACCCACGCCGACCATCAGCGGGGCCATAATCTGGAGAAAAAGCAGCATCAGCAGGTAGAAGCCGATGAGGAAGGCCAGGCGCCCGGGACGGGCCCGCAGCAAGCGGTGCACCCCCACGACGCCCAGCAGGAACACCGGCACCAGCAGAATGAGCATCGAGGACAGCGCGACAGCCCCACCCACCAGCGCCCAGATGGCCAAGGCCAGCACGGGCAGCGGCAGATACCAGGAGGGCAGCCGCAGATCATCCAGCGAGGGCGTGGCATAAAGCGCCAGGCCACGCCGGGTGACGAGGCTTTGCGCCGCCATCCCGTTGCCGACCATCAGCAGCGTCATCCAGAAGCCGGCCGCGGCGGCCTTCACCTGGGCGATCTGCCCCGCCATGCCATCGGGCAGGGTCACGCCCATGCGGCGCACCCCCATCTCGACCGCTTCGCGCATCTCGCCCTCCAGATCGGAGACCGAGGCGGCGAGGATGCCGAGCACGACGACCGGCCAGATGCCCAGCACCGCCAGCGGCAGCGACAGGTCCATCCGGCCCGGTTGCAGCGCAGCTGTATGAAGCGCCGTGCCGGAGATCAGTGCCACCGGCACGCCGAACATGGCCAGGAAGACCGCAAGCCCGAGGGTGGTGCTGCCGAACAGCACGGCCAGCGCCGCGATGCCCACCGCAAACACCGCGATGCGCGGCCCGAAGGCGAAGGCGGCCGCAAAGAGCGGCAACGGCGCCACCCAGAGCAACAGGCCGCCCAGCGGCATGCCGCGCATGGCCCAAAGGGCGAGCAACGCCGAACACAGCCCCGCGGCACCGGCCGCGAGGGTGCCAGGTTGGCCCAACAGCCCCCCTTGCCCCGTGTTCTGTGTCACCCGCCCGGCCTCTCGTGTCAGTCGTTGATCACGTAGGGCAGCAGGGCCAGGAAGCGGGCGCGCTTGATGGCGGTCGCCAATTCGCGCTGCTTCTTGCCGCTGACGGCGGTGATGCGGCTCGGCACGATCTTGCCGCGCTCGCTCAGGAAGCGCGACAGCAGGCGCACATCCTTGTGATCGATCTTCGGCGCCTGCGGGCCAGAGAAGGGGCAGGACTTCCGGCGCCGGTAGAAGGGGCGGCGGGCGCCGACTGCGGCGCGGCGATTGGCGATATTCGGTTCAGCGGTGTCGCTCATCGTCTCACATCTCGTCGTTCAGGTTGAGGTCCATCTCGTCACGCGGACGGGCACGGAATTCCTCACGATCGTCACGCCCGCCGGTGCCGGCGCGGCCCGAGCCGAAGCGGCCGGCGGGCTTGGGCCCACGGAAGCCGCGCTCGCGGTCACGATCATCCGTGCGCTTGGCGAGGATCGCCGAGGGGGCCTCGGGGTCGATTTCCTCGACGCGGATGGTCAGCTCGCGCAGCACATCCTCGTTCAGGCCGAGCTGGCGAACGATTTCCTGCATGGCGGGGGCGGGGGCGGAGATGCCGAGGAGCATGTAATGCCCCTTGCGGTTCTTCTTCACCTTGTAGGCGAGGCCGCGCAGGCCCCAATATTCGCGCTTCTTGACCTCTCCGCCATGGTCGGCGAGCGTGATCCCGATATTGTCGGCGATCGTCTCGACCTGCTGCTGAGTCACGTCATTGCGCGCGATGAACACGCATTCGTAGAGTGGCATGATGTCTCCCTATGGATGCTCAGCCCTGGCGGCCGACGGGGATCGTGGCGCGCAAATGGGCATAGCCGCAGGCGTGCCAACGCCGACGGCAGGGTGGCGGGGGGTAAACCACGGGTCGGCCCCCGAGTCCATGGGGTAAATGAGCAGCGCTGCCCCCCAATTCCCGCTCACTGGCCGCAGCCCCAACCGGAAGGGGGTGCAGGGGACCCGTCCCCTGCCGGGAGAGTGTGAGAGGGCAGAGCCCTCTCAACCCAGCCCCCTCCCCAAGCCGCGCTCCGCGAAGCTTACCGAGCCGCGCTCCGCGAGCCTTATCTTGCCGCGCTCCGCGAACCTTATCTTGCCGCGCTCCGCGCGAGGCCCAGCACCACCTGCCGCGCCACCGTCTCATCCGGCAGCCCGGTCGTCTTGGCCTGGCGTTCGGCGCGAAGCAGGGCCGCGCCGAGGGCTTCCAGCCGCGCGATGGACCAGCGGCCCAGCGCGCGCGTCATGGCGGGCTTCGCCTTCCAGAAGACGGGCGGGCGCAGCGCGCTGATCGCCTCCTCGGCCGAGCTGCCGGCCTCCATCGCCAGCCGCGCCAGATGCAGCCGCTGGGTGTGGCGCAATGCGGCGCGCAGCACCTGCACCGGATTCGCCCCCTCGCCAAAGGCCTTGCCGATGGCCCGGTCCGCCACCGCCACCTCGCCGAGCGAGGCCGCCATCAGCGCCTCGTCCAGGTCCAGCATGCTGCCCTCACCCAGCACCCCCATCGCATCCTCGACGGAGATGCGCTCGCCGGGCCCGGCATGCAGGGCCAGGACTTCCAGGGCCCGGCGCATGGCCAGCCGGTCCTCGCCGGCGCGCTCGGCCAGCCAATCCAGGGCCGCGGGTTCGGCGGCGGCCCCCAGCTCGCCCAGGATGCGGGTGATGGAGGCCGCGAGGTCACGCCCGCGCTCGGCATAGCATTCGATGATCTGGCCGCGCGGGTCCGCCGCCACCAGCGCCCTCAGCTTGGATTTGCCGGTCAGCCCGGCGCCCTCGATGATGACGAGGCCGGGGCCGCGCCCGGCCAGGGCCATCTTCACCGGTTCCGCCCAGGCATCGCGCGCGTCACGCAGGCGAATGGCCATGCGCCCACCCATGAGCGGCACCGCAGCCGCTTCCCCCGCCAGGGAGCCAGGATCGCGCGCGGCCTCACGCGGGGGCTCGGTGATGCACATGGAATCCGTGCCCGCGACGGCGCGGACCAGTTGCGCCGCGCGTTCATTCACCAGGCCCGCATCATCGCCGATCAGCAGCACCACGCGGCAATCGGCGGGCGGCTCCGCCAGGAAGCCCGCCAGCCGCCGCGGCTCAAGCTTGGCGACCATGGCTCAGGCCGCCGGTGCCGCCGCCATCCGGCGCCGCAAGGCCACCGCCACCCCCTGCACCACCCGGTCGCTCAATTCGGTGACCAGGCGGCGATTCATGTCCTCCAGCGAGGCATCGGCGGCAAAGAACTGCAGATCCGGCAGGTTGACCGCATCCAGCGTGCGCGCGCTGCCGCGATCCACGGCCTCGGGCGGGTTGCCGATGGTGGTCAGCACCCAGTTGGCGGTGGCGATGACGCGGATCCGTGTGATCAGGCCATCCGTGCGGTAGCCCAGCACTTCCGCCGTATTGGCGATATTCACATCGAGCAGGTAGCGGGCCTGCACCCCGGGCTCCAGGCCTTCCAGCCCACGCTGCAGATTGCGCCGCATCACCTGCCCGTAACGCTCGCCGATCGGCCCGACCCGGACCGAAGCCATGGCGCGTTGCAGGGAGGGGTTGCCGCCAGCCGGGCTTCCCGAGGCCGAGAGGGCGCCGCCGCCACCCGGCGCATAGACCGGCTGGAAGCCGCAGCCGGCCAGGGCCAGCAAGGGCAAGCCGAGAAGGCTGCGTCTAGATGACAAGATTGACCACCCGGCCTTTCACATGGATGCGCTTGCGGACGGGTTTGCCGTCCAGCGCGCGGGCCACATTGGGCTCAGCCTCGGCCAATGCGAAGACCACCTCATCGGGCGCGTCCACGGGCACCTCGATGGTGCCGCGCAGCTTGCCGAGCACCTGCACGGCGAGGGTCACGGTCTCCGCCCGCAGCAGCGCCGGGTCGGGTTCCAGCCAGGGCAGTTGCGCCACCAGGCCCCGCCCGGGATGAAGCAGCGCCCAGACCTCCTCCGCCAGATGCGGCATCATGGGCGAAGCGAGGCGCACCAGGGCCTCCATCGCCTCGCGCCGCGCGGCCAGTGGCGCCGCGGGGCTGTCGGCGATGGCATTGGCCAGCTCATGGATGCGCGCGACGGCGACGTTGAAGGTGAAGGCCTCCAGCGCCTCGGTCACGCTGGCAATGGCGCGGTGCGTCGCCTGCCGCAGCTTCTTGCCCGTGGCCTCATCCGGCTGATTCGCTTCCACCAGGTTCAGCGCGAGGCGCCAGATGCGGCCGATGAAGCGGCTAGCACCCGCCACACCCGATTCCGACCACTCCATGTCGCGCTCGGGTGGGTTGTCGCTCAGGATGAACCAGCGGGCGGTGTCGGCGCCGTAGCGGTCAATGATGGCGCCCGGGTCCACGGTGTTGCGCTTGGATTTGGACATGCTCTCGATGCGGCCGACCGTCACGGGCTCATCGCTGCCCTTCACGATGGCGGTGCCGTCGGCCCGCTTCTCGACCTCCTCGGGGTAGAGCCAGCGGCCATCGGCGCCCTTGTAGCTCTCATGCGTGACCATGCCTTGGGTGAACAGGCCGGCGAAGGGCTCGTCCAGCTTCACATGGCCAGTCGCCTTCATCGCGCGGGTGAAGAAGCGGCTGTAGAGCAGGTGCAGGATCGCATGCTCGATCCCGCCGATATACTGGTCCACCGGCAGCCAGGCATCCACGGCGGCCGGCGTCACCGGATCGGCCGCGCGGGGCGAGCAGAAGCGGGCGAAATACCAGGAACTGTCCACGAAGGTGTCGAAGGTGTCCGTCTCGCGCCGGGCCGGCTTGCCGCAGCCGGGGCAATTCACGTGCCGCCAGGTGGGGTGGTGGTCCAGCGGATTGCCGGGGCGGGAGAAATCCACATCCTCGGGCAGCACCACGGGAAGCTGATCGGCGGGCACCGGCACCACGCCGCAATCATCGCAATGGATGACCGGGATGGGGCAGCCCCAATAGCGCTGGCGGGAGACGCCCCAGTCGCGCAGCCGCCAATTGGTGACGCCCTGGCCCTGGCCCAATTCCTCGATGCGGGCGATGGCGCCGCGCTTGGCGCTGGGCACGTCCAGCCCGTTCAGGAAGTCCGAATTGAAGCTGATGCCATCATCCGTGAAGGCCTCATCGCCCACGCTGAAGGTCTCTGAATCGGCCCCGTTGGGGAGCACGACCGGCGTCACGGACAGCCCGTATTTCCTCGCGAAATCCAGGTCGCGCTGGTCGTGCGCGGGGCAGCCGAAAATGGCGCCCGTGCCGTATTCCATCAGGACGAAATTGGCGATCCAGACCGGGTATTCCTGGCCGGTGAAGGGGTGCTTCACGGTGAAGCCGGTGTCGAAGCCCTTCTTCTCACCCTGCTCGATCGCCACTTCGCTGGTGCCCATGGCGCGGCATTCGGCGATGAAGGCGGCGGCCTCGGCCGAGCGCGCGGCGGCGGCGGCCGCCAGCGGGTGCTCGGCCGCCACGGCCAGGAAGCTCATGCCGAAGAGTGTGTCGGGCCGGGTGGTGAAGACCTCGACCTCAGCGGTCCCATCCACCGGTGTCGCCAGCTGGAAGCGCACGCGCGCGCCTTCGCTGCGGCCGATCCAATTCGCCTGCATCAGGCGCACGCGCTCGGGCCAGCGGTCCAGCGTGCCCAGCGCCTCCAGCAGATCCGGCGCGAATTTCGTGATGGCGAAGAACCACTGGCTGAGCTTCTTCTTCTCGACCGGCGCGCCCGAGCGCCAGCCCTTGCCGTCAATCACCTGCTCATTGGCCAGCACGGTGCCATCCACCGGGTCCCAGTTGACCCAGCTCTCCTTGCGCTCGACCAGGCCCGCTTCGAGGCAATCGAGGAAGAGCTTCTGCTGCTGGCCATAATATTCCGGGTCGCAGGTGGCGAATTCCCGCTCCCATTCGAGGGAGAGGCCCATGCGCTTCAGCTCGGCGCGCATATTGGCGATATTGGCGCGGGTCCACTCGCCCGGATGCGTGCCACGCTCGCGCGCCGCGTTTTCGGCCGGCAGGCCGAAGGCGTCCCAGCCCATCGGGTGCATCACCAGGTGGCCCTGCGCGCGCTTGTAGCGCGCCACCACATCGCCCAGCGTGTAGTTGCGCACATGGCCCATATGGATCTTGCCGGAGGGGTAGGGAAACATCTCCAGCACGTAGTATTTGCGCGAGCCCGCCGGCGGCACATCCGGCACCGAGAAGCAGCGGGCGGCATTCCACGCCTCTTGCCAGCGCGGCTCGGCGGCGGCGAAATCGTAACGGGCATCCTGATGGAGCGGCTGGGGCGTGTCGGGCATGATGGGACCTGAATAGAGCCGCAAGCCGCGCACCTCAAGGCACAGGGTTGCGGCACGGCGAACTGTGCCAAACTCCTGTGCATGCGCTGGCTGCTCCTTCTCCTGATCCTCACCACCACCGCGGCGCGCGCCGCCGATGAGGCCGCCCATGCGCGCTTCTTCTCGGCGCGGGGCATTCCCGTGACCCTGCCCTCGACCGGCCTCGCCATCTCCTTCACGCAGCACTATCGGGGCGCCGTGCCGCATGCGGCCTTCGCCTTCGCCCAGGGGGCGGATGGGCGGGCCGCCTGGTCCATGGTCTCGGGCCATGACAGCCCCGAGGAGGCCGAGCGGATGGCGATGGCCAATTGCACCCGGCAATTGACGCGCATACGCGGCGAGGGGCTGGGCAGCCCCTGCCGGATCCTGGCGGTGGATGGGGATCTGCGCGGCGCCTCGGGCCAGCCGCAAGCGGGCGCCCCCAGCATCGTGCCCGAACGCGGCGGCATCGGCCCCTTCACCCGCAGCCCCTTCCACCTGCATCGCGGCCCCCGCGCGGCCGAGGGCGCCGTGATCTGGGCGCATGGCTATGGCGGCGCGGAGGAGGATCATCGAGGCCATGCGCTGCCCGGCCTCGTCTCCCCGCTGAACGAGGCCGGGTTCGACATCTTCCGCTTTGACCGGCATCCGGGGGATGACAGCCTTTTTGTGACCCTGCCGCGCCTGGTCCGCGCGCTGCCGGCGCTGCGGGAAGCGGGGTATCGGCGGATCATCCTGGGCGGCCAGTCCCGCGGCGCCTGGCAGGCCATCCTGGCGGCGGCCGAGCGGCCCGAGCTGGTGGATACGGTTCTCGCCGCGGCCCCGGCCGCCCATGGCGAAAGGCCGGAGCAGCGCCCCCTGGCGCTGGAGGATTTCCGCCGCGTCCTGGGCGGGCTGGATGAGCGGCGGACGCGGCTGCTGGTGATGCTGTTCGACCGCGATGAATTCGACCCCGGGCCAGAGGAACGCGGCCAGATCGTCGCGAATCTCGCCCAGCGCCGCACCGTGCCGACGCTGGCCCTCTGGGCGACGGGCCCGGCGCGCGGGCATTCCGGCGTCTCGGACTGGCGCTTCACCCGGGATTATGGCGGCTGCGTGATGACGCTGGTGCAGGCACCGCCGGCCTCGGCCCCGCGCGGCTTGCGACGCGAAGGTTGTGGCGGCGGCTGACGCGGCCCGACGCAATTTCGCGGGTCATTTTCAAAAAAGCGACAAATGAGACGACGGCACCCCGCCGGAGCCATCTGCGGCGTCCGATCCGGGCATGAGCCACGATATGAAAATTGAGATGAATATCTATTTTAAGGGTTGTATCGGGCGCGATCGTCGAGGCTTACCATTTCAAAAGCGCTAAGTTACAGCTGTTTATCACATGACACTCATTTTGTCTCTGAAGGCGTCTCAAAAAGACTCATTCTCCGATCAAAATCAGCATTCTTCGGTTGACGAACAATCTCAAAATTCGTAAACATCGCCTTAACGGGATCATGCGTCGCCCTTCGCGGCCCCCCGTCTGGAGGCAAAAAATATGTCCGCTCGTCCGATCGTCTCGTTCACCAACGGCTCAGCGCTCAGCGCTCCGATTGGCGGCCTCCAGAACCTCACGGTCCGCTTCGACAATGTCCCGGACGCGGCACCCGGCTCCAATGTCGGGTATTCGCCCTACATCAACCTGATCCTGCCCACGAACGGGGCGGATGGCGCGGGTGCGGGCAACTCACCGGCGAATGACGGCGTGATCTTCCTCGGGGCCACCTTCCTGGGTGCCGGCCTTGAGCAATGGGTCCTGGAATTCCCGGCCGGCGGCACCGTCATCCACCCCTTCAGCAAGGATGCCTCCGGCAACCCGCTGGTCGTCACCGGCACCCCGGGCGAGACGCTGGTTGTCCTGCGCCTCCCCTTCGGCAGCTTCACGCCCGAGCAGACGGCGGCCGATGTGCAGGTTTCGCTGCGCGTCTCCAACCTGGCCGATCTCGCCACGCCGCTGAACGTGCAGGCCAGCGGCGGCTTCGCCTATGGGCTTGACCCGCTGCTGAACCCCAGCACCGATGCGCCGGTCTTCGGCCCGCCCGCCAGCCTCGCCATCACGCCGACCGTGCTCGCGGTGGATGTGGACTATGTCGGCCCCGAGCAGGAAACCGCCACCGGCCCCTCCTATCCGCGCGAATGGCTGGTCAAGGCGCTGATCGCCGATGGGCAGACCGTCACCGGCCTGACCCTGCGCGACACCATGCCGGACGGCACGTACATCAAGTCCGTCTCCATCGTGAACGGCACCGGCACCACCAGCTTCGACAATGCCACGGGCCAGGTTACCGCGAACCTCACCGGCAGCTACACCGGCGGCGTGGGCGGCGTGCCGACGCTGAAGATCGAATTCTACGTCCCCGAATTCCTGCGCGATGGTACGACCCCGGTGCTCGACCCGGTGACGGGCGCCTTCCGCGTGCTGGAAAACAACGCCCGCCTGGATGCCAGCTGGACACCGACCGATGGCCGCGACGCCGTCACGGTCTTCGCGATCAATCCGGCCGGCCCGGAGGATGTCATCACCGCCAAGTCCATCGCCGTGCAGAAGTCGGTCGAGGCGCTGACCAGCCTCAAGGCCGGGGAAAACCTGGAATGGACGCTGGACGGGCAGGTCTCCAACTACTTCAACATGGATGACCTCATCCTGGTGGACAAGCTTGGCGACGGGCAGATCTTCGACGCGAGCAAGCCCGTCACCATCACGATGAAGGAGGGTGGCGCCACGCTGTTCAGCGGCACCATCGCCGCCGCCAACATCAATGCCGTGCGCGACATGGCGACCGGCATCACCACCATCACCTTCGACGTCTCGAAGGAAATGCGGGACCGCGGCATTGACGATGTGCTGAACGGCCAGCCCAGCGGCGTGAACAACCAGGCGACCGTGCTGGTGAAGTTCCAGAGCACGATCCAGACCAACTACATCTCCACCGCCCCGGCCCCCTCGAACGAGCCGCTGGTGGACCAGGGCGACCCGCTGAGCAACGGCATTGATTTCGGCGGCGTGGTGGATGAGACCAATCGCCCGAAATCAGATGACAGCGGCGCCAGCGTCTCGCTGCCCGTGAGCGACGTTTCCAAGTCCATCTACGCCATCAATGGCAACACCGCCTTCACGCCGGGCCCCGTCTCGGCCGGCGATGCCATCACCTTCCGCCTCAAGCTCGATATGCCGCTGACCGGCGCGCATGACGTGGAACTGCGCGACTACCTGCCCTTGCCCGTCCTCAAGGCCATCTCGGGCATGACCTTCACCGATGTGGTGAGTGCGGCAACCCCGGGCGCCAACCAGGCCAAGTGGGGTCCGAACGACAGCTTCGATGCCTCGGGCGATCCCAGCACCAACCCCATCATCACCTATGACAGCGTCAGCAACTCGCTGAAGTTCGATTTCGGCGATGCGCGCGCCCCCGGCAATCCGTCCTCGACGATTGATCTCCTGTTCACCGTGGTGGTGCAGGATGAGGAATTCGGCGACGGCCTGCTGCTGACCAACCAGGTCACCAGCACCGAGACCAACAGCTTCGGCAAGGAATTCCAGGACAACGCGATCGTCCAGTTCGTGCTGGGCGAGCCTGAGCTGAACATCACCAAGGGCGTGATCGCCGATACCAATCCGGCCGCCACCACCACCGGCTCCCTCGGGCCCGTCACCTTCTCCGCACCCGGCACCGCGGGCAACCGCTTCACCGGCACGATCAACAGCACCAACCTCGCTTCCGCGCCGATTGACGCCAATCTCAAGGGCGCCGATGCGGGGGACCGCGTCTCCTTCGCCATCGTCGTGGAGAATACCGGCTCCTCGCTGAAGGGCGCTTTTGACGTCCTCATCCGCGACACGCTGCCGACCGGCTTTGAAGTGCCGGGCAGCGGGTTGAACCTGCGCATCACCGATGGCGCGGGCAACCTGATCCCCTACACCATCGAAGGCACCAGCATCTTCGACCCGGCCGGCGGCATCCGCCTGGGCGATGCGGTGAACAGCGGCGCCATCGGGGCGAAAAGCGCCACGAGCGGCGACAACATCATCGTCATCACCTACGACCTGGAGCTGGTGGACACCGTCGCCGCCTTCGGCGCGAACCTGACCAACACCGCCACCATCAAGCATTTCGCCGCGATGGAAGGCGGCATTGACCGCACGCCCTACACCCCGACCGGCGATCTTTCCGATACCGCCATCGTCACGACGCAATCGCCGACGCCGGTCAAGGCGGTCTTCACCACCAGCGAGAGTCACACCGGCACGCTGGCCGGCAATGACAGCCTGACCGACGCAACCATCGGCGAGACGGTCACCTACCGCATCACTGTCACCGTGCCGGAAGGCCGGATGACCGATTTCCGCGTGGAAGACTGGCTGCCCACCGCCAACGCCAATGGCGGCGGCGTGATGGAAATGCTGGCCGCGCGCTTCATTGGCGTCACGGGCCTCGGTGCCGGCAGCACCTTCGACGACACACCGGTCATCTCCCTCTCCGACAGTGACGGCGTCAACGGCAATGACCGCGCCAGCTTCGGCTTTGGCGATGTGCTGAACACCGCCAATACGCTGGCCACGCAGCCCGCCACCGTGACGATCGAGGTGGATGCCCGCGTCAAGGACCATGTGGACAATGTCCGCGGCGACATTCTGACCAATACCGTCAAGGTCAGCGCGGCCAACCCGAATGGAAGCGGCCGCAACGAAACCACCGCGACCGCCAATATCGAGGTGGTGGCGCCGAACCTCGTCATCAACAAGACCGCCGACAAGACGACGGCGGATGCGAATGACACCGTCAAATACACCATCACCGTCACCAACAGCGGCGTGCCCGCGACGGGTTCCGCCAACAATGACTTCACCGCCCGCGCCTGGGATGTCTCCATCAAGGACCTGCTGACCGATGTGCAGCTGGACGCCATCTACCAGGGCGCGACGCTGAGCATCTCGGGCGTCGCCGCCGGCCGCATCAGTCTGGGTGGCCCCGGCCCCGTGGATTACGTGATCGACTACCTCGACCCGGGTGAGGCGGTGACGGTCAAGTTCGACGTCATCGTGAAGCCCGACGCCGATGCGGGCGAGAAGCTGGACAACACCGCGACCGCCAGCGGCAGCTCGATGGACAATACCGGCAACCCGGATGACCGTGTGAACACGGTGTCGGACGGCCACACCGTGACACTCCTGGCGCCCAGCGTCACCAAGACCATCATCGCGACCTCCAACGCCGATACCCGCGGCCCCGCCGCCGAGGGCGTGGTGCCGAGCGATCGGTTTGACCTGGGCACACCCGACCTCGCCATCGGCGAGGAAGTCACCTACGAAATCCGGGTGCGCCTGCCGGAAGGCGACAGCCCCAACCTGCGCATCATTGACGCGCTGGAAGACGCGACCGGCACCCGCAACGGCTACCTTTCGCTGATCCCTGGCTCCATCGAGGTTGTCTCGGTCGGTTCCGCGCTCACCACCTATGCCGGTGGCGTGATCGGCGCGCCGACGCTCACCTCCTCCAACACCGGCCAGAACAGCAGCAACGACACCTACACGCTGAACTTCGGCAATGTGCGCAACACCCTCGTCAATGCCAATACCGATGCGGAGGTGATCGTCCTGCGCGTCAAGGCCATCGTCACCGACGTGGCCGTCAATGGCGACAATGACCTGCTGACCAATTCCGCCAGCGCGCAGACCGGCACGACCGGCACGCCGAGCACCACCAGCAACACCGCCTCGGTGAATGTGGATGTGGTGGAGCCGTTGCTTCTCATTGACAAGACCTCGGCGCTCGCCGCGCCGAGCCAGCCGCTCGATGCGGGTGCGCTGGTGAATTACAGCATCACCATCCGGCATTCTTCCAGCTCCGATGCGCCGGCCTATGACCTGGTGCTGAGTGACCTGATCCCGGTCGGCATGGAGCTGGTCGGCGGCACGCTCACCGCCTCGGCCGGCAGCGTCAGCAACAGCGGCAATGCGATTTCCTGGAGCACGGATCGCTACCTGCTCGGCGCCTCCACCGTGACCATCACCTATCAGGCGCGCGCGCTGGATACGGTGACACCCGGCCAGGTGCTGGCGAACACCGCCCGCCTGACCTATGACGGCAACCCGGCCGATCCGGTGGATCCGCTGAACCCCACGGCCGCCGAGGATCTGGCCAGCCGCAGCTACAACATCCAGGACACCGAGACGCGCAACATCGTCCTGGCACCTACCATCGACAAATCGGTGATCGCGACCGGCGATGCCAATACGCTCGCCAATTTCGTGGACGCGGCCAATCCGGACGCGGCACCCGGCGAGACGGTGACCTACCGCCTCACCGTCACGGTGGGCGAGGGCACGCAGCGCCTGGTCGTCTCCGATACCCTGCCGACCGGTCTGACCTTCGAAAGCGCCTCGGTCGAGAGCATCGGCAACACCATCACCGGCTCCTCGCTCAGCGTGGGTTCGGCCGCCACCTCCATCTCGGGCGGGGCCTACAGCTTCGACTTCGGCACCATCGTCAATGCCGGCGACAATGACCGCGATGCGGGCGATACCGTCACCATCCTGGTCACGGGCCGCGTGGCCACCACGGCCACGGCGGGCAGCACGCTGACGAATACCGGCCGTGCCGAGACCTATGCGCCGGGTGTCGGCAAGACCGGCCTGGGTGTCGCCACGGATGACGCGAAGATCGACATCGTCCGCCCCGACCTCGTGATCGTGAAGGACGCGATCTCCGGCAATGGCGGCGATGCGGGCAACCTCGTCACCTACCAGATCACGCTCAGCCATGCGGCCGGCAGCACCTCGCCCGCCTATCTGGTGAACCTCGCCGACATCATCCCCGCCGGCGTCACGCTGGTGGCAGGCACGGCCACGGCTTCGGCCGGCACCATCACCGAGACGGGCGGCAATATCGGCTTCTCGATGAGCCAGTATCTGCTGGGCTCGGCGCCGGTGGTGATCACCTATCAGGCGCGCCTGGCCGCCAATATCGTGGATGGCCAGTCCATCACCAACACGGCCAGCGTCACCTACAGCTCCGCCCCGGTGCTGGGTGTGAGCGTGACCGAGACGGACCCGGCCACGGTGACGACGGATATCGTCAACACCGTCATCAAGACGCTGGTCTCCACCTCGCTCGGCGCCACGGTCGGCAATGCGGTCGGCATTGGCGAGGAAGCGACCTTCCTGGTGACGGCGACTCTGGGCGAAGGCTCGCAGCGCATCATCCTGCGCGACGTGCTGCCCACCGGCCTCGACCTCGTCAGCAGCGAGCTGGTCTCGCTGGGCGGCATCACCGGATCCGGCTTGAGCCTCGGTTCGGCCGGCACCTATGACGCCGGGACGCGCACGCTCTCCTTCAACATGGGCGACATCAACAATCCCTTCGACAACATGTCCACGCTGAATGACCAGGTGGTCTTCAAGGTGGTGGCGAAGGTTGCCGACATCGTGGGCAACACGGCCGGCAAGGTGCTGGACAATGTGGGCGCCGTCGTCTCCTCCGCCCCGGTGAACCCCTATGCGGTGGCGCCTGGTTCCTCGCTCACGACGGTGACCGAGAATGAGGCGGTGCAGGTGGTGCGCGCCTCGCTCGGCGGCGTGGCCTTCACCGATGCGGCCGGCGATGGCCAGCGCGCCGGTGCCAGCGACACGGTCCTGGCCGGCATCCTGGTCACGCTGCTGAACGCCGATGGCTCGGCCACGGGCCGCACCGCGGTCACGGCCGCCGATGGCTCCTATCTGTTCGATGGCCTGGTTCCCGGCACGTATCGCGTCCGCTTCGACGAGAGCGGCGGCAACAAGCGCACGCTGACCGATGTCGGCGGCGACCTGACGGATAGCGACGCGAACCAGACCACCGGCGTGACGGGCACCTACACCCTCGCCAATGGCGACAATGTCCGCAACGTGGATGGCGGCTTCTACCAGCTCGCCACCATCGGTGACCGCGTCTGGGAAGACAGCAACGGCGATGGCCTGCAGAATGACGGCGCGACCGGCATTGTCGGCGCCACCGTCAACCTGCTGAACGGCGGCGGCACCGTCATCGGCACCACGACGACGGGTGCGGATGGCTTCTACCAGTTCACCGGCCTCATCCCCGGCAACTATTCCATCCAGGTGCTGCCCACGGGCTTCACCGCCTCCACGCAGAATGCCGGCGCCAATGCCAATGAGACGACGGATAGCGACGTCAATGCGCTGGGCCGCAGCGACGCCTTCACCCTGGTCAGTGGCCAGAGCGAGCCGCGCCTCGATGCCGGCTTCTACAAGGGCGCCAAGCTCGGCGGCACATTGTTCGAGGATGTGAATGGCGATGGCCTGCAGGGCGGCCCCGGCGAGGGCGGTATCTCCGGCCGCGTGGTCGAGCTGCTGAACAGCGCGGGCAACCCCACGGGCCGCACCGCGGTGACCGACGCGAATGGCGACTACCTCTTCGACAATCTGGCACCCGGCACCTATGCCGTGCGCTTCGTGCCGGATGCCGCAACGCCCTTCACCAAGGCCAATATCGGCCTGAACGACAATATCGACAGCGACGCCAACCTCACGACCGGCAAGACGGCGAATATCACGCTGGCTTCCGGTGGCGATGACCGCTCGCTCGATGCCGGCGTCTATCGTCCCGCCAGCCTCGGCGACAAGGTGTTCGAGGACATGGATGGCGATGGCCAGCAGGATGTGGGCGAGCCCGGCATCGCCGGCGCCACCGTCCGCCTGCTGAACGCCGATGGCACGCCGGTTGCGGGTGTCTCGCCGATCGTCACGGGCGCTTCGGGCAGCTACAACTTCACGCAGCTGGCTCCCGGCGATTACCGCGTCGAGATCATCAGGGCCGGCTATGTGCCGACCGTGAAGGATAGCGGCGCCGATGGCTCCGACAGCGATATCGGCACCAATGGCCGCACCGATGTCGTGAACCTCATCTCCGGGGAGACCGACAACACGGTGGATGGCGGCCTCTATCGCACCGCCACGCTGGGTGACCGCGTCTGGCTGGACGTGGACAATGACGGCCAGCAGGATGTGGGCGAGGCCGGCGTCTCCGGCATCACCGTCCGCCTGCTGCGCGCCGATGGCACGCCGACCGGCCAGACCACCACCACGGGCGTGGACGGCATCTACAGCTTCACCGACCTCGCACCCGGCGATTACCGGGTGGAGTTCGTAGCCCCCGCCAACCGCGCCTTCGGCAAGCAGGATCTGGGCGCCGATGCCTCCGACAGCGATGTGAACAGCGCTGGCCGCACCGGCATCATCAACCTGGAATCGGGCGAGACCGACAACACGGTGGATGCCGCGCTGGTCGAGCTCGGCAATCTCACCGGCCGCGTCTGGGTGGATCGCGATGGCGATGGCCTGGAAGAGGGCGGCGAGGCTTCGCAGGCCGGCATCACCGTCCGGCTGCTCAACGCCGATGGCAGCTTCACCGGCCGCACCACCACCACGGGCGCCGATGGCAACTACCTCTTTACCGAGGTTGTGGCTGGCAGCTACCGCGTCGAATTCGTCATCCCCTCGGGCCTCAAGCTCACCCTGCGCGACCAGGGCGGCAATGACACCGTGGATAGTGATCCGAACACGACCAGCGGCATCACGGATCCGGTCAGCGTCTTCCCCGCGACGACGACGCGCGATGTGGATGCGGGCGTCTATGTTCCGGCCAGCATCGGTGATCGGATCTGGCATGACCTGGATGCCGATGGCGTGCAGGATGCGGGTGAGGCTGGCCTCGCCAATGTCACCGTCAATCTGCTCGGGGCCGATGGCGTCACGGTGATCGGCAGCACCACCACCAATGCCAGCGGGATCTACAATTTCGGCAACCTGGCGCCGGGCCAGTATGGCGTGCAGGTGGTGCGGCCCACGGGCTACGAAACCTCACCCATTGACCAGGGCGGCAATGACGCGGCCGACAGCGATGCCAATGCGGCCGGCGTGATCGCACCCACCATGATCTTCTCAGGCGATGCCCGCACGGATCTGGATGCGGGCCTGTTCCAGCGTGTCACCATTGGTGACCGCGTCTGGCTGGACAGCAACGGCAACGGCCTGCAGGACACGGGCGAGGCGAATGCCCGCGGCGTCACGGTGAACCTGCTGAACGCGGCCGGCGCCGTGATCAGCACCACGGTGACGAACACCAACGGCAACTACAGCTTCGCGAACCTGCTGCCCGGGACCTACAGCGTCACCTTCGTCGCGCCCGGCGGCACGGTCTTCACCGGCCGCGACCTCGGCAATGACGCGCTGGACAGTGACGCCAACGCCACCAATGGCAGCACCTCCCAGATCACGCTGACCTCGGGCCAGACCAACAACACCCGCGATGCGGGCCTGCTGCTGGCTGCCTCCATCGGCGACCGCGTCTGGGCCGACCGCGACGGCGATGGCCAGCAGGACAGCGAGGAGCCGGGCATCGGCGGCGTCACCGTCCGCCTGATCTCCGCGGCCGGCGCCATCCTGGCCACCACCACCACGGATGCCGGCGGTTTCTACAACTTCGGCAACCTCCGCCCGGCGAGCTACAGCGTCGAGTTCGTCACCCCCGCCGGCTACACGCCGACGCTGCGTGATATCGGCAATGACGGCAGTGACAGCGATGCCGGCGCCGGCGGCCGCACCGGCAGCTACACGCTGGTGCAGGACCAGGATCTCACCACCGTGGATGCGGGCTTTATCCCCAACGTGGTCGGCGCCTGCGACCTGCCGACCACCATCCTGACCCCGGGTGCCGACAACTTCGTGGGCACCGCCGGCGCGGATCACATTGACGGCCTGGGCGGCAACGATGCCATCCAGGGCACCGACGGCAATGATTGCCTCCAGGGCAATGATGGCGATGACGCGGTCTTCGGCGGCAATGGCGATGACAAGGTCCAGGGCGGCAAGGGCAACGACAACCTGCACGGCAATGGCGGCAATGACGTCATCTACGGCGGCGACGGCAACGACACGATCGAAGGCGGCGACGGCAACGATTGGGAAGAGGGCGGCGCCGGCAACGACAACATGCAGGGCGAGCTGGGCGACGACACCATGTTCGGCGGCACCGGCAATGACAGCATGACCGGCAATGAGGGCAACGACATCGTCATCGGCGGCGCCGGCAACGACGACATCCGCGGCTCCGTCGGCAATGACACCATGGCGGGCGGCACCGATACCGGCACCATCCGCCTGGTGGCCGGCACCTTCACCAATGTGGTGATCGGCGACAGCGTGCAGGGCGATGCGGGGGCGGATAGCTACATCTACCAACGCGGCGATGGCGTGGATCTTCTCTACAGCTTCAACCAGGCCGAAGGCGACACGCTGACCATCTATGGCATCAGCGGGCCGACCGCGATCGGCACCTGGAACACCATGCCGGTGCTCTACTTCGGTGTGGACAGCGCGATCATCCTGCACAGCTACAACGGCCCGCCGCTGACCATGGGCGGCCCGCTGCCCGGCATCACCTTCGTGCCCGGCACGCTGGTGGCGCCGCTGCCCGGCGAACGCGGCCCCATCCAGGGCGGCGTCGGCGATGACAGCCTGACCGGCACCACCGGCAATGACCTGCTGGAAGGCCTGCAAGGCAATGACACGCTGGTCGGCAACGCCGGCAATGACACGCTGCTGGGCCAGGATGGCAACGACCTGCTGCTCGGCGGCGCCGGTGCCGACGTGCTCGATGGCGGGGCTGGCACGGATACCGCCAGCTATGTCGGTGCGACGGCGGCCGTCACGGCGTCGCTCGCCACCGGGCTCGGCACCGGCGGCTTCGCCAATGGCGACAGCTTCCTCTCGATCGAGGACATGATCGGCTCGGGCTTCAACGACCGCCTGACGGGCGATGGCGGCGCGAACCGGCTTGAGGGTGCCGCCGGCAATGACACGCTGATCGGTGGTGGCGGCAACGACACCATCATGGGCGGCGCGGGCCAGGATTCGATGACCGGCGGCACCGGCGCGGATCGCTTCGTCTGGAGCGTGCTGAATGAGAGTGCGGCGGCAACGCCAGACCGGGTGACGGATTTCGCCTGGGCGCAGGGCGATGTGCTCGACCTCTCGGCGATTGACGCCAATCTTGGCCTGGCGGGCGATCAGGCCTTCACGCTGATGGCGGGCAATGCCTTCGCCGGCGGCGGCCAGGGCTCAATCCGTCAGTCGCAGAGCGGTGGCGATACGCGCATCGAAGTGGACCAGGGCGATGGCGGCACGGCCGAGGCGGTGATCATCCTCACCGGCCTGCACACGCTGGTGAACACCGACTTCGTGTTCTGATCCGGGGGCGGCGGTCGAGGGGCGGCACCCCTCGACCGCCGCCGCCTCTGACCTGTGCCGGCCGAAGCCCTCTTCGCGCTGAAAACTGCCAGGGAGCGAGAGCGTTTTGCGCTCTCCCGCGCACTCCGCTTTGCGGGCAACCCCACCAAGAAGCCCGATGTCTCGGATCTTCGATGTTTCAGATCCAAGGATGAAGGTGCAGGAAACAGGTTTCCTGCCGGCGAGTTCGAGGGACCAGCCCCTCGATCCCACCCCGGGCGGTGTTCACCAGCCTGCTAAAGCGAGGCCGGAACCCGCGCTTCGGCCAGGGCGGCCGCCTGGCGTTGCGCCAGCTTTTCCTCGCTGTAATCGGCGATGAGTTCGTTGAACATGCGGTGCCAGTTGCGCTCGGCCTTGAGGCGGAAAAACACGCTGCCCAGGCCGATCGCGGCACGGTCCATCAGCGGGAATTCGCGCGGGATCTTCACGCCACCGGTGCGCTTCAGCCCCTCATGCACGGCCTGCGCCACGCGGCGGCCATGCGTCGGGTCATCGGATTGCTGGATCAGGCGGACCTTGTCCTCCATCAGCGGCTCATAGAGGAAATCCGCCCAGGATTTCAGCACCAGCATCGTCTCGCGCGAGAGGTTGCGGAAACCCCAGGATTCAAAGGCGTGGTGCGCCTTTTCGTCATCGCCATCGCGCACCGCCTCATAGAGCATGATGACGCCGGTGATGAAGCTGGGCGGGAAGATGCGGACCACGCCGAAATCCAGCAGGCTGATGCCGCCATCGCCACCTTTGGTGCCCGGCTGCCGCACCTGGTAATTGCCCAGATGCGGGTCGCCATGGATCACGCCATAGCGATAGACCGGCTTGTACCAGGCCTGGAACAGCGCCTCGGCATAGCCGTTGCGCTCCTCCAGCGAGGGCTCCTCCTCCAGCCGCTTCAGGATGGAGCCGCCATCCAGCCAGGTCATCGTCAGCAGGCGGCGGGTGGTCAGGTGGTCAATCGGGGTGGGCACATGCACGCGCGGCTCATCGGCCAGGATCAGGCTGTAGAGGCGCTGATGCGAAGCCTCCCGCGTGTAGTCCAGCTCCTCGCGCAGGCGGTCGGCGATCTCGGCATAGGCGTCCTCATTGTCGAGCGCGCTGTCCATCCGCTTGTAGAGCTGCATGCCGAGCTTGAGCTGCTTGAGGTCCGCCTCCACCACGGAATTCATGTCCGGGTATTGCAGCTTGCACGCGACTTCCGTGCCGTCCTGCAGCTTCGCGCGATGCACCTGGCCGAGCGAGGCAGCGGCCGCGGCCTCACGCCCGAATTCGGAGAAGTTCTTCTGCCAGTCGCCGCCGAGCTCCGTGCCCATGCGGCGGTTGACGAAGGCCCAGCCCATCGGCGGCGCATTGGATTGCAGCGTGGCGAGTTCGCGCGCGTATTCTTCCGGCAGTGCGTCCGGAATGGTGGCGAGGAACTGCGCCACCTTCATCATCGGACCCTTCAGCCCGCCCAGGATCGCCTTGAGGTCCCCCGCATGCGCATCCTTGTTGGTCTTGATGCCGAGGAAACGCTCCCCCGCCACCCGCGCCGCGATGCCGGTGACAGCGCCCGAGGTGCGCGCCATGCGCCGCATTTCGCCGAAGAAGGAGGAGCTTTCGCGGTCGCTCAAGAGGTGGCCTCCAGTTCGTCAATGAAGCCCGAGATCACGTCCAACCCCCGCTTCCAGAAATCCGGGCGCGAGGCATCGAGGCCGAAGGGCGCCAGCAATTCCTTGTGGCGCAGCGTGCCGCCGGCCTTGAGCATGGCCATGTATTTCCCCTCAAAATCCGGGACGCTGCCATCGCGGTACACGCCGTAGAGCGCATTCACCAGGCAATCCCCGAAGGCATAGGCGTAGACGTAGAAGGGCGAGTGCACGAAATGCGGGATATAGGCCCAGTAGCAGGCGTAATCCGGCGTGAAGTCGAAGATCGGCCCCAGGCTCTCGGTCTGCACCTGCATCCAGATTTCGCCGATGCGCTCGGACGAAAGCTCGCCCTGGCGGCGCTCGTCATGCACCAGCGTCTCGAAGCGGTAGAAGGCGATCTGGCGCACCACGGTGTTCAGCATGTCCTCGACCTTGCCGGCGAGAAGCAAACGCCGCTTGGCCGGATCGGTTTCCGCATCGAGCAGCGCGCGGAAGGTCAGCATCTCGCCAAAGACGCTGGCGGTTTCAGCCAGGGTCAGCGGCGTGCTGGACATCAGGTAGCCCTGCTCGGCCGCCAGGCGCTGATGCACCCCATGCCCCAGCTCATGCGCCAGCGTCATCACGTCCCGCGCCTTGCCGTGGTAGTTCAGCAGCAGATACGGGTGCGCCGAAGGCACCGTGGGGTGGGCGAAGGCGCCGCCCGACTTGCCGGGGCGCAGGGCCGCGTCAATCCAGGGCTTTTCAAAGAAGGGCGCGGCCAGCTTTTCCATCTCGGGCGAGAATCCGGCATAGGCAGCGCGCACCTGCTGGACCGCCTGCGGCCAGGGAATGCTGCCATCCGCATCGCGCGGCAGCGGCGCGTTGCGGTCCCAATGCATGAGCTTCTCCAGGCCCAGCCATTTCGCCTTCATCGTGTAGTAGCGGTGGGACAGGCGGGGAAAGCTCTCGCGCACGGCCGTCACCAGCGCGTCCACCACCTCGTCTTCCACCATGTTCGCGCGGTTGCGGGAGGAGCCGGGGCGCGGGTGGTTGCGCCACTTGTCCATCACCTCCTTGTCCTTCACCAGCGTGTTGGTGATGAGGCTGAACAGGCGGATACGCGAGCCAAACGCCTCGGAAACACCCTTGGCCGCGGCTTCGCGCACGGCGCGGTCACTGTCGGAGAGCTTGTTCAGCGCGGCGCTGACGCAAAGCTCCTCACCGCTCACCGTGACGGTCATGTTGGCCATGGTCTCGTCGAAGAGGCGGTTCCAGGCGGCGCGGCCCGTCACCTCCTTCTCATGCAGCAGCCGCTCCATCTCGTCGGAGAGCTGGTGCGGCAGCCAGACGCGCAGGTCGCGCAGCCAGGGGCGGAAGCGGGCCAAAGCGGGGCTGGATTTGAGCTTGGCCTCCAGCACGCTCTCCTCGACGTGGTTCATCTCCAGCGTGAAGAAGACGAGGTGGGAGGAGATCTGCGTCACCCGCTCCTGCATGGTCTGGTAGAAGCGGCCGTTTTCGCCGTTCTGCGCATCGCCCGAGAACAGCAGCTGCGCGAAGCTCATGACGCGGCCCAGCACTTCCTCGATGCGCTCATATTCCATGAGGGCCTCGGCCAGGGCATCGCCGGAGAGCGCGGCCAATTGGCCGGAGAGCCGGGACTGGAACGCGCGCGCCTCGTCCTCGGCACGGGCGAGATCGGCGCCGAGGGCCGCATCATCGGGCGCCTTGTACAGGTCCGAGAGGTCCCAGGAGGGGAGGCCCGAGGGCAAGGCGACATCGCCGGCGGCGATATCGAGGGGGGAGCGCAACATTTCAGGGGCGCGGCCTGGGATCATTCGCATTCTTCACATATATGCGCGTTAGTGCCGCGGCCAAGCGGCCAAACGTCCATGTTCCGGAAACCCTTGCATGCCTCAGACCGTGGAAACGGCGACAAGCCTGCCCGGGCTCATCTTTGCCCTGGCCATCCAGGCGCCGGACCAGCCCATGCTGGGCTTCTGGCGGGAGGGCCAGTGGCGGCGGATGAGCCGCGCGGAATTCGCGCAAAAGGTCGCGCATATCGCCGCCGGGCTGCGGGCGCAGGGCATCATGCCGGGGGACCGCGTGCTGCTGGTCAGCGAGAACCGGCCCGAATTCATGATCGCCGACAATGCCATCATGGCCATCGGCGCCGTCACCGTGCCCACCTACGTGACCAACACCGTGGCCGACCACGCGCATGTGCTGCGCGACAGCGGGGCCCGGGCGGCCATCGTCTCGACGCGCCCGCTGGCAGAGCGCGTGCTGCAGGCCGGCCCGCTCGACCTGTTGGTGGGCATGGAGGAACTCCCCTCGCCCCCGGCCGAGACGCTTGCCCTCGGCTGGGCCGAGCTGGAAGCCACCCCGGCCGACCTCGCGATGCTGATCGCCGAGGTGCAGGAAATCCCGGCGGGGCGCCTCGCCTGCCTGATCTACACCTCCGGCACGGGCGGCAACCCCAAGGGGGTGATGCTGCCGCACCGGGCCATGCTGACCAATTGCGTCGGCGCCAAGGGGCTGATCGACCGCATCGGCGTGCGGCAAGGGCGCTACCTCTCCTTCCTGCCGCTGTCGCACAGCTATGAGCATACGGTCGGCGGTTTCCTGATGCCGGCCTGTGGCTACCAGGTGATCTTCGCGCGCGGAGCGGACAAGCTGCTGGCGGATTTCGCCGAGCACCGCCCGCAGCTCATCACCACCGTGCCGCGGCTGTTCGAGGTGATCCGCGAGCGCATTATGGCCTCGCTGGAAAAGGAGGGCGGGCTCAGGCTCCGGCTGTTCCGCCGCGCCCTAGCGCTGGGGCTGCGCAAGCTGGATGGCCCGCCGCTCTCGCTGTTCGAGCGCGTGCAGGATGCGGCGCTGGACCGGCTGGTCCGCGCCAAGGTGCGCGCGCGCTTCGGCGGCGCGATCGAGGCGCTGATCTCCGGCGGGGCGCGGCTCGACCCCGAGCTTTCGGGCTTTTTCCTCGCCCTCGGCGTCACCGTGATCCAGGGCTATGGCCAGAGCGAGGCCGGGCCCGTGATCAGCGTGAACCTGCCCTGGGACAATGACCGCCGCAGCGTGGGCAAGCCGCTGCCCGGCGTGGAAGCGCGCCTCGCCGCGGATGGCGAATTGCTCATCAAGGGCGGCCTCGTCATGGATGGCTACTGGAACAATCCGGAGGCCACAGCGCTGGCCCTGCGCCCACCGCCCGGCGAGACCGAGGCCTGGCTGCACACCGGCGATGTGGCGGAGCTGCGCGAGGGGCGCATCTTCATCACCGACCGCAAGCGGGATTTCCTGAAGCTGAAGGGCGGCGACATGGTGGCCCCCTCCAAGATCGAGGCGATGCTGGCGGGCGAGCCGGAGGTGGCCCAGGCGGTCGCGGCGGGCGAAGGGCTGGCTGGCGTCGTCGCACTCATCGTCCCGGCCGAAGGCCAGGCGGAGCGCGTGGGCGAGGCGGTGAAGCGGGTGAATGCGCGCCTCTCCAACATCGAGCGCATCCGCCGCTTCCAGACCCTGTCCGAGGGCTTCACCGTCGAGAATGGCTTGCTGACGCCGACCATGAAGATCAAGCGGCGCCAGGTGCTGGAACGCTACGGCGATGAGGTCGCGGCGCTGGGCTGACAAGACGAAGCATGGGCCAGAGCTTGGCGTTGACGGCTTCGGCGATGGCCTGAGAGGCAACGCGTATCTTCGCCACCCGCGGCAAGAGCGTTCAGCACTGAACGGCGCACCGCCAACCGCGGCATCACGTTCATCAATTTTTATTACCTATGACATATATGATCCTGGAATTGTTTTTCCAGGGAATACGCATGAAGCTTCGCTATCCACTTCTGGCCTGCATGCTCCTGGCAGGCGCCTGCGCTGGGCGTGCGCCCGCACCCGTGGCTGTGGTGCAACCCATCGACAGTACAATGGATTGCGCGGCCATTCAGGCGGAGATCTTGGCCAATAGCGCGCGCGTTGCCGATCTTGGCTTCGAATCTGGCGCCAAGGTCGCCCAGAACGTCGCGGCAGGGGTGGCCGGGGCGTTCTTTATCCTCCCGCTCTTCCTGATGGATTTCCAGGGATCGGCCGGAATTGACCAACGCGCGCTCGAAGCGCGAAACCAATATCTTGCCACTTTGGCCAATGCGCGATGCTCTGCCCCTCAGCTCCGGTCTGGATCAGCCGGATTACCGCCAGCGCAGGCTCGGTGAGGCAAGCAACCCTCGAAAACCGCCGCGCACGGGGCGCCATGCCAGGCCTGGGCTGAGGCCGCGCTTGCCCCGGCTCGAAAGCGGGCGATAGCCTTCCGCCCGGCTGGGCGCCGTTGGGGGGCAGGATGGGCGGTTTGACATTGGGGCGGCTCGCGCGGTTCCTCGCGATGGCGCTGCTGCTCCTGCCGGTGCCCGCGGCCCTGGGCCAGGGTGGCGCCACATTGCGCGTGCTGCTGCCGATCGAGGGCACGGGTGGCCTTGAGCCGGGGGCCGATGTGCAGGTGCTGGGCCTGAAGGCCGGCACAGTGCAGCGCATTTCCTTCGGCCCGCAGCGCCGCCTGGTGGCGGAGATCCTCATCGAGCAGCCTGAGGCGCGCGACCATATCCGCCGCGATTCCCCCATCACGGTGCGCAGCCGGCTGGGCGGGGTGGGCAGCGCGTTCCTGTTCATCGGCCGGGGCGAGGGCCCGCCGCTCGACTGGGCCGCCGCAAGCCTGGAAGCGGCGAGCGAGCCCTCGCAATTGCAGGTGCTGGAGCAGCTGCGCGACCGCGCGCTGCCGGTGCTGGAGGATCTGGGCCGCGTCTCCCGCTTCGCCGTGCGCTTCGTGGAGGGCATGGAGCGCGGCCAGGGCTCCTTCGGCCGGCTGATGACGGATGACCAGTTCGCCCGCAACGCGGAGGAGACCGTGCGGGAACTCACCGCGCTGCTGCGCGGCGGCGGGCAGCTGGTGCAGCGTTTCGACGGGCTGGCCGTCCAGGCCGAGCGGCTGATGGCGGAATCCGGCCCCAATAGCAGCCTGCCCGCCCTGATGCGCCGCGTGGACCAGGCGCTGGCCAATCTGCAACAGGCCACGCGCGATGTCTCCCGCGCCTCGCAGCGCCTGCCGCAGACGGTGCGCAACCTGGAGGAAAGCACGGGCAATGTGCCGGGGGTGCTGCTGCAGACCCAGCAGACCACGCGCGAGCTGGAATTGTTGCTGACGCAGCTGCGCGGCATGTGGCTGCTGGGCGGCAGCGGCCCGCCCGCTCCCGAGCCCAGGCGCCCCGCCGCCGAGAGGCTGCGGCCGTGAGGCGCCCGTCCTGGCCCGCCCCGTCCTGGCCCGCCCCGTCCTGGCTGCCCCTGCCGCTTCTCGCCCTGCCGCTGCTGGCCGCCTGCGGCAGCACCCCGGCCCCCGCCCCGCCGCCGCCCGATGAAACCCTGGGCCGCGCCGCCCGGGCGGGCCGGCTGGCGCTGGAGCTCGACCGTCCGGCCGAAGCGGCACGGCTCTATGGCACGGCCCTGGGCCGCGCGCGGGAGCGGGATGACGCGGCGGCCATCGCCGATACCGGCATCGGGCTGGCCGCGGCCGATCTGGCGCGGGGCCGCAATGCGGCAGCCCTGCGCACCGCGCGCGAGGTGCGTGCCGAGCTGATCCGCCGTGCCGCCCCGGTGCCCGATGCGCTGCTGCTGGTGGAGGCGCTGGCGCTGTATCGCACGGGGGACATGGCCGGGGCGCAAAGCGTCGCGGCCCAGGTGACGGCCGAGGATGCCGATATCGCCCGCCGCACCTGGTTCCTGCGCGGCCTGATCGCCGCCGGGCGTGGCGACCAGACCGCCCTGGCCGAGGCCCGCGCCGCCCTGGGCGAGCCGGAAGGGCGCGCCTTTCGCGCCGATGCGCGCGAGCTCGCTGCTGCCGCCGCCCTGGCAGGCCGCGATGCACCCGGCGCGCGGCGCCTCGCCGGCGAGGCCGGCGCCTTACGGCGGGAGGGGCTGGATTATCGCGGCCTGGGGCGCGCCCTGGCGCTGGAGGCGGAGGCCGCGCAACGCATGGGCGACAACGCGGCGGCGGCCGATCTGCTGCTGCGCGCGGGGCGCGGGGCGGCGGCCCGCAATGAATTCACCGAGGCGCGGCGCTGGCTGAACGCCGCCGAGGCGCTGGCCCGGCAGGCGCGCCTGCCGGAGATCGGCAACGCGGCGCGGGCCTCGCTGCGGGCCATGGCTGAACGCGAGCGGGACGCCGCGGGGTAAGCACAGGGCGAGGGGTTCCATCCTCCGAGGACGCTGGCCCTCGCGCATGCTCGCGTGCGATCGCCCTGGCCTTGATGCGTCCTGGCAGGAAGCGGGGCTTCCGACTCCGCCGCCGAATGATGGCCCAGCAAAGTCTCGTGATGGGTGACCGCATGCCCCCTTCGCCCCGCCCATCCACGCGGGCCGCCGGGCAACCCGGCTTCAGCGGAAAGGCTGCGTCAGCAGGGGCAGCACATGCTGTTCCCGGGCACCGCGATAGCCCCGGATGCCCAGCACCAGCTCCCCGGCCCAGCGGCCGCGCCAACTGCCGAAGATCCGGTCCCAGACCGAGAGGCAGAAGCCGTAATGGCTGTTCGTCTCCTCCAACCGCTCCGAATGATGGATGCGGTGCAGATTGGGTGTCACGATCACCCAGCCCAGGGCGCGGTCCAGCGCGGGCGGGATGCGAATGGCGGCGTGCTCGAACAGGCTGGCCGCGTTCAGGATGATCTCGAAGGCCACCACGCCCTCGGGCGGGGCGCCCAGCGCCACGGCGGCCGCGATCTTGACCCACATGGAGAGCCAGAACTCGATCGGGTGGAAGCGCAGCCCCGTGCTTGCATCCATCTCAGGGTCGGCGTGGTGGACGCGGTGCAGGCGCCAAAGCACGGGCACGGCGTGAAAGACGCGATGCTGCCAATAGATCAGCAGGTCCAGCAGCACGACCGTCAGGGGAATGGCCAGCCAGCCCGGGACATCCAGCCAGTTCAGCACACCGATCTCGCGTGACTGCGCCCAGATCGCGGCACCCACGGCGGCGAGCGGCATCAGGAACCGGATGGTGAGGGAGCCCAGCGCCACCAGGCCGAAATTCGGCAGCCAGCGGCGCCAGCCCAGCGGGCGCGGAACATTCCAGGGAATCAGCCGCTCGGCCGCCAGGAGCAGGGCCAGGACGCCGAGGAAAGCGGTGAGGCGGAGGGTGGCTTCGGACATGCGCTTTAGATGGGGCGCGACCGGACCGTCACCAGGGGTGCAAGCGCCCGCTTTCCCTGGCTGAACAGCCCAGGCGCCACATCCGGCAGGGGCCCCGGCCGCGCATTCGCGGCGGCCACCGAACCGAACGCCACGGCGAGGATGTGCCTGGCTCGCCAGCGATCAGCCCCGCATGGGCTGCCGCACCGTCTTGGCGGGGGCGCTGCCTGCATCTCTCCCGGGGGGCGGCCCGGCCTGGTGCCCAGGTTAAAGCCACGCCGGCGGAAACCGGCGGCCTGTTCCGGCGTTATCCCATCAGCAACCGGAGGATGGCGTGATGGCGATGATCGGCAATGGGGCGACAGCCCCCAGAGGCATGGCCTGGCTGTCCGCGCTCTGCCTCGGCATCGCGCTGTGTGTCCCTGCCATGCCTGCCGCGGCGCAGAATGGTTACGGGAACGGGCACAATAATCGCAATCACGGGCGCGGCCACGAACGCTGGAACGGCAATCGTGGTTATGAACGGCGCCAGGCGCCACCCCGGGTTTACAATGCGCCGCTGTTTGGCTTCGGCGTGTTTGGCCCGCCCGCCGTGGTGCGGCCGCATTATGCGCCGCCGCCCCCGGTTTATTACCCGCCGGCACCGCGCGGTTACTACCAGGCGCCGCCCCCCGCCTATTACGGCTATTGAGCCAATGGCCCGCATTCCAGGAGAGTTTTCCATGAGCAAGTTCCGTATGGCCAGCCTTGGGGCTGCCCTCGGCCTGACCCTGCTGCTGCCCCAGACCGCTGGCGCCCAGACCGGTGGTGCCCAGACCGGTGGCACCCAGGCCGCCGCTCCGGCCGCATCCGCGACCCCGCCGGCGCAGACGGCAGCCCGGCGTGACCGCGCGCCAATGACGCCCGAGCAGCGCGCGCAGCGCGTCGAGGCGCATCTGACACAGCTTCGCGCCCAGCTCGCCATCACGCCGGCCCAGCAACCGCAATGGGAGGCTTTCGCCAAGATCAGCCGCGACAACGCGACCGAGCTGCATGACCGCTTCCAGGAGCGCGAGACGCAATTCGCCCGCATCACCGCCGTCGAGAACATGTCGGACTACGCGGCCATCGCGGAGCTGCACGCGGTGCAACTGCGCCGCCTCGCCGTGGCCTTCGCGGCGGTCTATGCGGTGCTCTCGCCCGAGCAGCAGCGCGGCGCGGATGCGGCGTTCCGCACGCGGCGCACGCCAGGTGCCGCACCGCGCTGAACAACGCGGCGCGGCGCACAGCGTCGCGCCGGCCGGCGCAATGGCGGTATCGCCCTGGGTTCAGGCCGCCTCGGCCAGCCGCGCCCAGTTCGGGTTCACCAGCGGCGAGGCACCGCCCAGCTTGCGCCGCGCCTCCAGATATTCCCGGTGCAGCCGCGCCACCAACTCACCCGCCGGCAGCACCGCATGGATGCCCGAGACGCTTTGCCCGGCGCCCCAGATATCCTTCCACTTCTTCTTCCGGTCCGAACCGAAATTCATCGCCGAACTGTCCGACGTTTCCAGATGATCCGGATCCAGCCCCGCATTGCGGACCGAGGGCTTCAGGTAATTGCCATGCACCCCGGTGATGAGGTTGGTGTAGACGATATCCTCCGCCCCGGCCTCCACCAGCATGCGCTTGTAATCCTCGACCGCGCGCGCCTCCTCGGTGGCGATGAAGGCCGAGCCCATATAGGCGAAATCAGCGCCCATCGCCTCGGCCGCCAGGATGCTGCGGCCATGCGCGATCGAGCCCGAGAGCGCGATGGGCCCGTCGAACCAGGCGCGGGTTTCCTGCATCAGGGCGAAGGGGCTTTGCGACCCGGCATGCCCTCCCGCGCCGGAGGCCACCAGCACCAGCCCATCGGCCCCCTTCTCGATCGCCTTATGGGCAAAGGTCTGGTTGATCACGTCATGGATGACGTGGCCGCCATAGGAATGGATCGCGTCATTCACCTCCGGCCGCGCACCGAGCGAGGTGATGATCAGCGGCACCTGATGCTTCACGACGAGCTTCAGATCCTCCTCCAGCCGGTCATTGGAGCGATGGACGATCAGGTTCATGGCGAAGGGTGCTGAGGGCCGCTCCGGATGGGCCGCGTCATGCGCCGCCAGCCGCTCGCGGATTTCGGAGAGCCATTCATCCAGCTGCTCCAGTGGGCGCGCATTCAGCGTCGGCATCGAGCCGATGATGCCCGCCTGGCATTGCGCGACCACGAGGTCGGGCACGGAGATGATGAACAGCGGCGAGCCGATGAGCGGCAGGCGCAGCCGGCCCTGAAGCTTCTGGCGCAGATCCATGGGGACGTTCCTTATTCCTTTGGCCCGATGCTAGGGCCTCGCGCCGCCCGCGCCAAATCGGGTGCCGACCGGGTGGATGACGCCAGAATGGGCCCCGCATGGCGCATCCGGCGGCAGCGGGCGAAAATCAGGCCTCTTCCGCGCGCTTTACCGCCGCCGCCCCCTTCACAGGCTAGAAACTCGCGCCAAATTGCAACTTGCGTCAAAAAAGACGCCACAGCTGGGACGATTCTTCATCCGCATGGACGCTCTCAAACCCGTTCTCATCGCCGGTGCCGGCCCTGTCGGCCTGGTCGCCGCGGCCGCCCTGGTTCGTGCTGGCATCCCGGTGGAGGTGCTGGAAGCAGGCCCCGGCATTTCCGAGGAGATGCGCGCCTCCACCTTCCACGCCCCCACCCTCGACATGCTGGATGATCTGGGGGCCGCGCCGGAGATGATCCGCCAGGGCATCATCGGGCCGCGCGTGCAATATCGCCGGCGGGACCAGAGCGTGATCGCGGAGTTCGATTTCGGCCTGCTCGCGGACGTCACGCGCCACCCCTACCGGCTGCAATGCGAGCAATTCAAGCTGACGCGCATCCTGCACGGCCTGCTGGCGGAAAGCCCGCTCTACAGCGTGCGGTTCAACGCGGCCCTGGCCAGCGCCCATGATGAGGGCGGCAGCGTCGCGGCCGTGCTGGAAGACGGCACGCGCCTTGTCGGCAGCTACCTTATCGGCGCCGATGGCGCCCGCAGCGCCGTGCGCAAATCGGCCGGCATCGCCTTTGAGGGCTTCACCTGGCCCGAGCGCTTCCTGGTGCTCTCCACGGAGTTCGATTTCGCCCGGATCATCCCGGGCCTCGCGGATGTCTCCTACTACGCCGATCCGGAGGAGTGGTTCTTCCTGCTGCGCGTGCCCGGCGTCTGGCGCGCCATGTTCCCGGTGCGGCCCGAGGTTTCGGATGAGGAGGTGATGACGCCCGCCTTCGCCCGCGCGCGCTTCGCCCGCGTGGTGGCCGGGCGGGATGACTACCCGATCAAGCACACCACGCTCTATCGCGTGCACCAGCGGGTGGCCGAGACCTTCCGCAAGGGGCGCATCCTGCTGGCCGGCGATGCCGCGCATATCAACAACCCGCTGGGCGGCATGGGGCTGAATGGCGGCGTGCATGATGCGGTGAACCTGGTGGAAAAGCTGGTCCAGGTGCTGCATGGCGAGGCCGGGGAGGATCTGCTGGACCGCTACGACCGCCAGCGCCGCGGCATCACGGAGGAGGTGGTGCAGCGCCAGACCATCCAGAACAAGAAGAACCTTGAAGCCGCCACCCCGGAAGACCAGGCGGATTTCCAGCGCCGCATGGCCGAGGCCGCGAGCGACCCGGCCCGCGCGCATGCGCATCTGCTGGGCATGTCCATGATCAACAGCCTGCGACGCGCCGCCGAGATCGCCTGAGGGCCTGCGGGGCACGACCCCCGCACCCGGCGTTGCTGCCACACGAAGCGCGGCATCGGATATCCGGCGCCGCTGATCTGCCCTACATCATCACGCGATGCTGACCCAAAGGGCGAAATACGGGCTGCGGGCCCTGTGCATCCTGGCTGGCGACATGCCGGGGCGCGAGACGATGCCCATCCATGAGGTGGCCGAGCGCGGCCATATCCCTCAGAAATTCCTGGAAGCCATCCTGCTCGATCTGCGCCGGCACGGCTTCGTCGCCAGCCGGCGCGGCAAGGCGGGCGGCTATGCGCTGGCCCGGCCGGCCGGGGAATTCTCGGTGGGGGATATCATCCGGGCGCTGGATGGGCCGCTGGCGCCGATCCCTTGCGCCAGCCTCACCGCCTATCGCCCGTGCAGCGACTGCCTGGACCCGCCCAGCTGTGAAATCCGCCGCCTGATGCGCCAGGTGCGCGACGCCACGGCCCAGCTGCTGGACGGCACGAGCCTGGCTGCCCTGGTCGCTTCACGCCTGCCCCTGGTGGACGCGGAGTGAAACCGCGCCGGCACCCGGCGTAAGGCGAGGCCGCGCAGGCAGGCGCGCCCCCGCGGATTGACCCGCTCTCAGACCACCCGGCCGCGGATGCGGTGGACGGCATTATTCAGGTAGCCGCGCGGATTCCAGAGCGGCTCCATCGGCTGGCTCTGCCCCGCCGCATCGGTGGCGCGGGCGATCAGCTCCACCTCCCCATGGGCAGGCAGCAGCGTGAAGGCGGTGAAGCGGCGCCAGGCCCAGGGGCCCGCGGCCTGCTCCAGGGAGGCGCGTTGCCAGGTGGCACCGCCATCGGCCGAGATATCCACCTTCGCCACCGGCACGGCCCCGCTCCAGGCGAAGCCGCCGACGATGATCGGCCCGCTCGCCCGGAAGTCCTGGGCCGGTTCGGTGATGAGGCTCTTCACCGGCATGTCGGTGATCACGTCGAACTGCGCGGGATCGGGCGTCTCATCCGGGCTGAGCGGGGTGCGCGGCATGCGGTAGTCGAGGCCGGTCATCTTGGCGCCATCATGCTCACGGTCCCGCACCTCCAGTCGCGTGAGCCATTTCTGCCAGGCCGAGCCGGGATAGCCGGGGGCGACGATGCGCAGCGGAAAGCCGTGCAGCGGATCGAGCGGCGCGCCATTCATGCCAAAGGCCAGCAGCGTCTCGGGCGCGAGCGCCTTGGCGATGGGCAACCCGCGCGACAAGGCCGGCTGATCGGGCTTGCCGATCACGTGGTCGGGGCTTTCATGCGCCAGATAGACCGCCCCCTCCCGCAGGCCGGCCTCAGCCAGAAGATCGGCGAGGCGAACGCCCGTCCATCGCGCGCAGCCCACCGCGCCATGGCCCCAGGCCAGGCCCGGCACGGGGGGCGCGAAGGCGCTGCGCCCATTGCCGGCGCATTCCAGCACCGCCGTCATCTCCACCACGGGAAACCGGGCGCGCAGCTCAGCCAGGCTGAGCCGGAGCGGGCGATGCACCAGGCCGGTCAGTTCCAGCTGCCAATCCGGCCCGGCCGCCGGCGCCACGGCGGGAAGCGTGCCGTTGTTGCGCACGAAGAACAGCGGCGTCGGCGTCAGGGGCGTCCGCAGCAGATGCGGCGGCGTTTCCTGGTTGAGCGCGGGATCGGCCAGGCTGGTCAGGCCGGGCTTGGGGGTACCGAGGGAAGCCTGTTGCAACATGATGCTCTCCGGGTTGGACGATGCCAGGGAAGGCTACCGGAGAGGCTGGAGGCTTATCAAGATATTTCCTACTCATTTAGTAGATATTCTGAATTCGCAATCCTACACCCCTCAAAACGCGTGGGTTTTCCCGACATCCGGCCAGGTCTCCGGCGGCTGTGCTTCGGAGGCCGGGCCGAATGACGGAGCGGCCTCCGAGGTATCCCATTGTTTTTGCGAATATCTTTTCTGCAACGGATGACTTCACTGCAACGCGCCATGCCCTAAGCTGTTCCCTCAGCTTCAAGGAGCACCCGCCTGATGCAGCGCTTTCCCCTTCTCGCCCTCCTCCTTCTCACCCTGACCAGCCCGGCCCTCGCGCAAGGCTGGCCGGACCGGCCGCTGCGCCTGCTGGTGCCCTTCGCACCGGGCGGGGTGACGGACAGCATCGGCCGGCTCAGCGCCGAGTTCCTTGGCGCGCGGCTCGGCCAATCCGTCGTGGTGGAGAACCGGACCGGCGCGGGTGGGGCGATCGCGGTGGAGGCGGTGGCGCGAAGCCGGGCCGATGGCTACACGCTGCTGACGGCCAGCGCCTCGCAGATGGTGATGCTGCCCGCCCTGGCCCGCGTGCCCTATGACGCCGCGCGTGATTTCGCGCCGATTTCCATCATCGGCGCCAATCCCCAGGTGCTGGCGGTCGCCGCCCGGATCGGGGTGAATACCCTGCCCGAATTCATCGCCTATCTGCGCGCCAATCCGGGCCGGGTGAATTATTCCAGCGGCGGCAACGGCTCCTCCAACCACCTGGCGATGGCGCTGCTGCTGCACCGCGCCGGCGTCTCGGCCGAGCATGTGCCGTATCGGGGCGGGGCGCCGGCCATGCAGGCGCTGCTGGCCGGCGATGTGGCAGCGTATTTCGGCAACCCCTCCGATATCATCCCGCATCAGGGCGGGGCGGCCATCCGCGTGATCGCAGTGGCGGGCGGGGAGCGCATGAGCGCCTTGCCCGGCGTGCCGACCGTGGCCGAGCAGGGCTTCCCCGATTTCCGTGCCGAGACCTGGAATGGCATCGCAGCACCGGCCGGCACGCCGGATGCGGCGATCACCCGCATGGCGGACATCCTCGGCACGGCCTGCGCCGATGCCGCCTTCCGTGGCGCGCTGGAGCGGATGGGCACCGTGCCGGTCTGCTCCACGCCCGCGCAATTCCGCGCGGCGATGGAGCGGGACGGGCCGCAATGGGCGGAGCTGGTGCGGGTGGCCGCGGTCCGGCTGGAATAAGAACCCAGCGCGGGCGACCCGTCAGCCCGGCCCGGGCTGCGGGCCGGCTGCGCGATCAGAAGCGCGATTGCAGCCTGATGAAGACCCGCGTCTCATCCCAATCCGCCGCCTTGTCGTAGCGGAAGCCGGCGCCGAGATTGATGCGTGGCGTGATCGCGTAGTCCATATCCGCCCGCAATCCGCCCACGAAATTCTGCTGGTTCTGCGTGGGCACGCCGGTCAGCAGCGGCGTCGTGCTGGTCGCCGCCCGTGCCACGAGTTGCCGCTGCAGGGCCGGGTCATTCGGGAAATAGGGCGTGGCCTCCTGCCGGAAGACGGCATAGCCCGCCGTCGCGCCCAGCCGATAGGTGAAGTCCCCCGAACGGCCACGGAAATCCACCGGGACATTGAAGGCGGTGTAGGCTTGCGGGCTGAAATAGCCGCCGCTGCCATAGGTGAACTGGCTCTGGTTCCGGTCATAGGCGAAATAGACGAGGTCGGTCCCGACGCTGAGGTCGCCGCTCGCCCCGCGGATGATCGGATAGGAAAAGCCGGCACCACCCTCGATGCGGGCATTGCTGGCAACATTCTGGCCTTCGAAGACCGAATATCCGCCCCCGGCATAGACATAGCCCGGGCCAAGCGGCAGTTCGATCTGCGCGCGCCCGCCCGTGCGGACCACATTGCCCCAGTTCCGCCCGCTGAACTGGTCCCGCTGGCCGGCCCAGGAGAGCAGGCTGTCCTCGACCGAACGCCGTTCGCCCGTCAGGCGGATGCGCGCCGTGCCGATCTGCGGCGCCAGCTCGACACCACCCAGCATCGTGGAGGTCGGAAAGCCGAGCGGCGAGGAGCCGACATCGAAGCGGAAGGAATCACCGCGCCGATAGGTCATGCCGAGGCCCACCCCCGCCGCCGTGCTGCGCGGGTTCTGCACCGCGTTGTAGAGCGACCCGGTGCCGAAGCGCTGCTGCGTGTTCGCGTTCGTGCCCAGCGTGCCGGAATCGAGCGAGATCGCCGTGACATTGGTGGTCACGCGGCCACCGATGAGCGGTGGCGTGAACTCCGCCTCCAGCGGGGCGCGCAGATCAAGCAGGCGATCCAGCCCTGAACTGCCCGAGCGCTGCCGCAGGGTGCCCGCGAGGGTGACGCGCGGCGCCGTCTGCTCCTCCAGCGAGGCCATTTCCTGCGCGATCTCGCGCGAGAGGCGGTCCGTCGGCTGCGGCGTCCCGCCCGCGACCACCGGCAGGGGCGAGGCGGCGCCAGGGCGCAGGAAGGGATTGGGCTGCCCGCCCGGCCCGGCCGTGGCCACGCCCGCTGGCACGCCGGCCACCTGGCCGAGTTCCGCGCGGCGCTGTGCTGCGGCGGTTTCCAGCGCGCGGCGGGCGCGGTCATCCTGGTTGAAGGTGCGGGCCACGCGGGCTTCCAGCAGGGACATCCGGCTCTCGCGCGGGAAGATCTCCTGCCCCTCGGCCAGCAGCGCCTCGGCCCGGCTGCGCTGGCGCAGCGTCAGCGCCGCATCGATGGCACCCTGCCTTGCATCGAAATTGCGCGGGTTGCGGGCCAGCATGGCTTCGGCGATCCGCTGCGCCTCGCGCGGCTCCCTCGCCCCCTGGTAGAGGCGCGCCAAGGCGAGGTTGGCGTCGGTATTCTCGGGGTCCCGATCCAGCGTCGGGCGGAGGCGCTCGAAGGCCTGCGCCTGGTTGCCCTCGGCGTTCAACCGATCGGAGGAGCGCACGGCGATCCCGGCGCGCAGCGAGGCGACGTCCCGCCGCTGCTCGGCGGTCAGGGTGCCGGTGCCGTCCAGCTGGTCGGCCAGGGCGGCCGCCTCGCCATCCAGCCCCGCGCCCAGCAGGGCGCCGGCGATGGCCAGCCGTGCCTGTGGCCCGGCCATGCGGTTGGCGGCTTCGCCCACCCGCGCCGCCTCTGCCGCGCCGAAGCGGTCATTGGCATCGCCAAAGGCGCGGATCACGGCGGCCGCCGTGCTGCCGGTCGGGTCCGGGCGGGCGGCGATGGTCAGCAATTGCACCCGCGCATCGGCGGTGCTGCGGCCCAGGCCCTGGGCCGCCCGCTGCACATCCCGCTGGGTGCGGATGCGCGCCTGCAGGCGCGACATGTCCGGGCTGCGCGAGGCGGGCGGGATGCGGTTGAGGAAAGCATCCGCATCGGCGATGCGGCCCTCCTCATCGGCGAAGAGTGCTGCGGCGAAGAGGCTGTCCGGGCGCGGATCACGCACCACCAGCTCCTCCAGCACGGTGCGCGCCTGCACCAGCTGGCCCTGGCGCCGCAGCGCGCGCGCGAGATCGAGCCGCAGCCAGGGGTCATTGGGCGCACTGGTCATCGCCTGGCGCAGCAGCGCCTCGGCCACGAAGGGATCGGTGCTGCGGGACGCCTCGCTGCGCAATTGATTGACCGGACCGGCGGAGGGCGCGGGGCCGCCCTCGCCCGGCGGCGGGGCCGCGCCGGCGATGCGGGGCAGCTCGGCCAGTCGCCCCTGGGCGCGCAGGGCCTGGGCCAGCCCCTCGCGCGCCGGAGCGAAGCCGGGGCGGCGTGACAGGGCCGTGCGGAAGCGCTGCTCCGCCGCCGCCGGATCACCCCGCCGCAGCGCCACCTGGCCCAGCAGCACCTCGGCATCGGTGCGGTCCTCGACGCTGCGGCGCGCGGCGCTGCGGGCGATGTTATCCGCCGCATCCACGTCATTGCGGCGGAGTGCTGTGCGCGCCTCGGCCAGTTCCAGCCCATAGGCGGCGCCATCCAGCGCCGATTGCCATTGCGCCGCGCGCGATGGATCCGCCGCCACCGCGCGCTCCAGCAATTGCCGCGCCTCGGCCGGACGGTTCTCGCGCAGGCGCACGATACCGAGGCCCCCCAACGCATCCGCATCGCGCGGATTGGCGGCAAGAGCCGCTTCGAATTGCCGCGAACTCTCACGCAGGCCAGCCGTGCCGCCGGCTTCCAGGCGCTGGAAACCCTCCTGGCGCAGCGTGGCACCCGGGTCGGGGCGCGGGGCGGCCGCCAGGGCCGCCTGCTGCGCCTGCCGCAGCTCCGTGTCATTGGGATAGCGCTGGAGATAGGCTTGCACCAGCGGCGCGTAGCCCGGCTCGGCCGCGCTCCAGAGCAGCGCCTGGCGCCAGGCGCGCCGGGCCTCCTCCCCCACTTCCGGATCATTGACGAGGGGGGCCAGGCGGCGAATGCCATCCTGCCGCGTGCCGGGCTGGAAGGTCTGGGTCTGGGCAAAGTTCAGCCGCGCGCGTGGTGTCGCGCCGGGGCTCTCGGCGAGCCGTGCCAGGCCGCGCCGGCCTTCTTCGGCACCCGCCCGCGTGCCGGCGATGACCGAGAAATACTCCTGCTGGTAGGCGGGTGGCGGGCCGGCCGCGCCGAAAATCTGCCGGTAGCGCGCGGCGGCCTCCTCATTGCGGCCATCCCGCGCCAGGCGCCGTGCTTCCTCGATGGCGTTGCGGTCAATCGAGGCCGCGCGAAGGGCGGTCTCGGCCGTGGCGCGCTGCTCCTCCGTGCCGCCAGCCTCGCGCAGGCGGGCGGTGATGCCGGCCGCCGCCGTGCGATTGCCGCGCGCCGCCTCGATCCGGGCCGCCACCGCGAGGGCCTGGGTGTTCCGGGGCTCGGCCGCCAGGGCGCGCTCGATCGAGGAGGCGGCGAGGTCAAACCTCTCCAGCCCGAGCCACCGCTCAGCTTGTCGGATCAGGATGTCCACCGGTCGCGCAGCCGCGGCTACCGCAGCGGGCGCGTCAGCGCCCAGCGGTTGCGTCTGCGCGGCGGCAGGGACCAGAGCTACTCCCCCGAGTAGCCAGGCCACAGGCACACCACGCATTGAGTAAGTCCCCCAATGGGGAGAATCTCACGAATTCGTGCGCGCACGCAACCTGGAAAGTGACCGGCGGCGCAACATCCAGAAGAAAGGCACGCCGATCAGCGCCGCGGCCCCCAGCATGAGCATCAGCATCCGCTCCGGCCGCTCCGCCAGCCACACCTGCGGCCGCACCCACCAGGGCAGGCTGCCCACCGCATAGGGCGATGCGGTGCGGAAGCTCTCCATCCGCCCGCCCGACAGCACCGCGAGGTCCCCCTGGATGCGCGGCGCGAGGGCCGGATCGGCCAGGGCGGCCACCATCTGGCCGATGGCGGCCGGCGTCACCCCCGTGATCGCGACGACGGAGCGCCCCGCTTGCAGCGGGCTCTCGCCGCCCAGCAAGGCGGCCAGCCCCTCGCCCGAACCCTCATTCAGCACGGTGGCGGCGCGGCCGCGCTCGGCACTGCCGGGCGCATCGAGGAACAGGCTGCGGATATCCTGCAAGGCATCGGGGGCGGTGAGTGTCAGCCGGTCCGCCTCGATGCGGATGGGCGTGTCGCGGAACAAGGTGCCGAGTGCGGGCTGGCGGCCCAGCGTGCCCAGCACCAGCAGATCCCGCCCGGCGACGGAAGCGAGCCCGGCCGGCGTCACCACCTGGATGCCGGTGGAGGCCAGCCCGGCCGTCGCCGCCAATTGCCCCACCACATCCAGGAAGGCGCCGAGTTCGAGCGGATTGGCGCGCTCCGGCAGGACCACCGCCGTACCCGAGAGATCGGCCATGCGGGTGAAGGGAAAGCCCGAGGAGGCGAAGAAGCCCAGATTGGGCATGCGCGCGTAGCGATAGCCGCGCCGAAGATCCACCGTGCTGCCCGGCTCGATCGCCGCGCGAACATCGGCCGGCACGGCGACGCAATCGCCGCGCGCCAGCGGGCGCATGTCGAAGCGCAATTGCAGCTCATCGCGCCCCAGCACGAGGTAATGCGGGATCACGAACCGCCCCGAGCGCGTCGCGGAGGCAAAGCCCAATTGTTCGGCCAGCCAGTCCGCCGCGGCGGTCAGCGGCGGAATCCATTCGGGGTCCGCCAGCCGGAAGGAGCGGAGATAAGCCCCGGAAAACGCCGCATCCAGCCGCGATGTGGCCACGTCGATCACTGGCCCAGCCGGCGAGCGATATTCCACATGCACCGGGAAGCCGCGATTGCGCCAGGTCAGCAGGTCCGGCGCGGTGCGGACCGGGATGCGGATGGGCCCCGGCGCGTAGCCGGCCGATTGCAGATCGTCCCGCGCGATCAGGCTGCCGAAGGTGACCGGCTGGTCGGTGCGGATCCAGCGGGGAGAATCATAGGGCTGCCGGGCCGGGATGGTGGGCGGAACCACGCGCGCGATCTCACCGGCGAGGGTGGCGCGGCCGGCCACCATGGCCTGGGCGGCGGCGACCAGATCCGCCTCGCTGCGACCGGCGATGACGAGCAGGGTGCCGAAGGGGTCGGTCGGGTTGGGCAGCAGGGCCAGCGTCGGGCCGTCCACGCGCGGCATGGTCAGCCCCGGCACGGCATCCACGCCCATGGCCAGCACCACCGCATCGCCGCGCTCGGGCAACGCGCGGGAGACGGGGAAGCTGGCTCCGCGATAATCCGCCTGGACCGAGAACCAGGAGGCGGCGATGGCGGCGGCGCGCAAGCCGGCCGGCCCCAGCGCCTCGGGCAGCACCATGGGCACCGTGACCACGCCCGAGAGCACCCGGCGGTCGAAGATCGGCTCCGGCAGGCGGGAGAGATCGCGGGAGGGCGGCAGGCGCTCGATGCGCAGCTGCAGGGTCGAGAGATCGGAGACGGTGGCCCAGAGCAGGCCGGAAAGCGCGTCATTGCACTCGGTGGTGTAGCGGCCGGCGAAGCGGAAATTCAGCCGGTTCACCTCGCTGAAATAGAGTGGGTCCAGCGGGAATTCGAGCGGGCCGAAGCTCTGCCGCGCCGCATCCATCGGAATGGTGCCGACAAACTGATCATTCAGCGTCAGCGCGATCTGGCTGAGCGAGGGGATCAGCGCGGGCGAGGCGCCGCCCGCCACCGTCACCCGCGCCTGGGTCACCACCTCATCGGCGCGCAGGCCGAACAGCACGCCCTGCAGGTCATTGGTGCCGCGCAGCTGCATGGGGCCGGTGAGACCCATTTCCTTCAGGGTGCGGGTGACGATGCGGGCACCAGGGGGCAGGCCCTCGGCATCCATGGCGGATGGCAGGACGGGCGCGGGAAGGGCCGGCGGCTGCGGCGCGGCGAAGCCGGGCTGCGCCATGCCCGGTTGCGCCGTGCCTGATTGCGCCACGCTCGGTTGAACGGCGCCGGGCTGCGCCGAACCCGGCGGAACCCCGGCCGGTTGCGCGCCGATGGGCTGGGCGCCGGCCGGCATGCCGCAGAAGAGGCCCAGCGCCAGCAGGGCCGCGGTGGCGGCCGGCACGGGCCTGGGCGCAGTGGGAGGGGGCATAGCGGCCGGCGGCGCCGTATTGGGCCGGCGCGGCGCCACAACATCGGAAACGCGCGGCGCCTGCGGCTTGGCGAGGCCAGCCACCGGCTTGGCGCTGCGCAGGATGCCGAAGCGGTATTTGCGGAACACGGCATCGGCCGAAGCCAGCACAACAGTCCAGAGCGAGCGCAGCGGTTTATCCTCGGGCCAATGATCCCAGTACAGCCAGGCATCGGGCCGGCCGAAAAAGGCCCGCACCACGGAAGCTTCGTCAGCCAGGGTTTCGATGATGAATTCCAGATAGACCTCATTGCCATCCCAGCGGATGACATGGGCGCGGAGTGCGACGATCTCGCCCCCCGTCTCGAAGGCGACCTGCACCTCGTCGCCCTCGGCCACGCCCAGGGCGCGGTCAATGATCAGCCGCGCGCCGGAGAGGGAGAGGTTGGCGCTGCGCGTCGGCAGCCGCTCGCCCGAGGCGAGGATGAGTTCGCCGGGCAGGTTGGCCTCGACGCGGGCGCGCACGCGGGACTGCTCGCGCTCCCGCCCGACGGCGACGCTGCCGGCCAGCGGGATGAGGCAGAGCCCCGCCCAGATGGTATTCAGCAGATAGGCGCGGCCCTCCAGGCTGCCGAGATCGCTCGTGAAGCTGCCCCAGATGCCGATGGCGAACCCGACGCTGAGCAGCGCCAGCATGATGAGGTTGGGCAGCACGGCGCGGAAATCGAGATAGCCCGCCTCCAGGATGCCGCCCTTGTCGGTCACGTTGAACTTGCCCTTCGACGGGTCCCACAGCGTCAGCACCGTCACCGGCAGCAGGGGAACCGCGAGCGAGGCCTCATAGATTTCCGACCAGAAGGAGTGCCGGTGCTTGCCGTTCAGCCGCGCCGTGGTGGCGATGGCGTGGAACATGTGGCTGCCCGCATAGGCGATGATGGCGACGGGACTGGCCGCGATCACGCTCTCGCCGAAGAACAGGAAGGCGAGTGGCGAGGTGAGGAAGATCACCCGCGGCAGCGCGAACAGGAAGCCGAAGCCCGCGATGAAATAGCAGAAGCGCTGCATCCATTTCAGCCCGGGCGCAAAGAGCGTGTTTTCCGTGCGCATGATCTGCAGCATGCCGCGCGCCCAGCGCAGCCGCTGGCCGATATGCAAGGCCAGGCGCTCGGTTGCGAGGCCGGCGGCCAGCGGGATGCGGATGTAGGCGGTGTGCCAGCCGCGCTGCTGCATCTTCAGCGCGCAATGGCAATCCTCGGTCACGGTCACATGCGGCACACCACCGACTTCCTCCAGCGCCTCACGCCGGATCACGGCGCAGGAGCCGCAGAAGAAAGAGGCATTCCACAGATCGCTGCCAGGCTGGATGGCGCCGTAGAACAGCAGCCCCTCATTGGGCACCAGGCGTTGCCGCACGAGGTTCCGCTCGAACGGATCGGGCGAGTAGAAGTGATGCGGCGTCTGCACCAGCGCGATGCGCCGGTCGCGGATCAGCCAGCCCAGCGTGAGTTGCAGGAAGGCGCGCGTGGGGGCGTGGTCGCAATCGAAGATGGCGATATATTCGCCGGTGGTGTGGCGCATCGCGTGGTTGAGATTGCCCGCCTTGGCCCCCTTGTTGTCGGGCCGGATGATGTAGCCGCAGCCGCATTCCTCGGCGAAGTCCCGGAATTCCGGGCGGCGGCCATCATCCAGGATCCAGACATTCAGCTTGTCCCGCGGGTAGTCCATGTTCATCGCGGCCAGCACGGTGGGGCGCACCAGATCGAGCGTCTCGTTGTAGCTCGGCACGTAGATGTCCACGGTGGGCCAGACATCGGGGTTGATCGGCATGGGCACCGGCTTGCGGTCCAGCGGATAGCTCGTCTGGATATAGGAGAGCGTCATCAGCGTGCCGGCGAACATCTCGGCGCCAAAGAGCAGCGTGCCCAGGATGGATTGCAGCACCGTCTCGAATTCCAGCGTCTCGGTCGCGCGCCAGAACAGATAGCGCGAGGTGACCATGACCGAGAGCACAACGAGGATCAGGCCCATCTTGCGGGACTTGTTGCGGTTCAGGATCATGAACATCGCAATGCCGCCCAGCGTCAGCCAGACCTGGCCCTCCTCCTCCATCGGCACGGTGATGAAGAAGAAGGCGCCCAGCAGCCCGAGCGTGACGGCGAGGAGGCGCTGCACGCGGCTGGCGAAGGGCGCCTCACCCGGGAAGGTCTGGACGTATTCGGAGAAACGCGCGCCGCTCACAGCCGGCCCCATTCAAAGAGTGCCGAAAAGCCGCCATCCGGCCCACCCGGCCGCGGCAGTTTCAGGCGTTTGACGATGGCTTCGGCCAGCAATTGCAGATCCTCTCCGGCGCCTGGCTCACCTTGCAGCAGCATGCGCTTGTCGGCCAGGGCCTCGGCCAGCTCCTGGTCACGGCAGATGGCGCCGATCAGCCGGTTGCCCAGCGCGGCGCGCGCCATGTCGAACACCGCATCCGAAAGCGGCTCGGCCTCATCCACCTGGTTCAGCACCAGCACCGCGCGATCGGCCGAGCGGGTGGCCAGCGTGCCACGGCCCAGGATGCGGTTATTGGCGATCTGCGGGATGATGGCGGCACTCCCCGCATCGCTGAGCAACAGCAGCACCATGAGATCGAGATAGGGTGTCAGGGCGGCCAGCGCGGCATTGGGGCCGGGCGGGCTGTCCAGCACCACGATCAGGTCGGGCACGGCCAGCATTTCGCGCACCGGCTCGGCCAGGAGTTGCGGCTCCGCCAGGAGCAACTGAGCGAGTTCCAGCGCGCGCAGCGGGTCCACCGGGCCGAAGGGTAGCACGCGCACGCCGGATTCCGCCTCGACCAGCGCATCGCGCCAGGCCGGGCGGGTGCCCAGGCGGCTCAGGAAGCAGCGCTCCTCACGCAGCGGCACGCCAAGGTGAAAGCGCAGCGCATTCTGCGGGTCGAGATCGAGGGCAATCACCTTGTAGCCACGCCGCGCCAGCAGGGCCGCGACATGGGCGGCCAGCGTGGTCTTGCCCACGCCGCCCTTGGGTGAGGCGAAGGCGATCAGGGCCATGCGCGTTTGCCGGCACGGGCGCGCGTCCGGCGTGGACGAAGCTCCACCGCGATGTCGTTCAGCAGGGCGTAGCGGCGCGGCGGGCCGGCCTCATCCGGTGGTTCCAGGCTTTCGGCGGCGCTGAGTTCCGTGAGGCGGCGCAGCCGGGCGGGTGGGGCCTGGGTCTCGGTGGCGAATTCCACAAGGCGGCGCATGGCCGGATGGGGGCCGGCGGCGGGCTCGGGTGCTGGCATCGCGGCAGGCGGCGGCATCGGCGCGGGCTGGAACGCCTCCACCTCAGGTGGCGCGGCAGAGGGCGGCGCGGCAGGGGGCGGTGCGGCCGGGGACGGCACGGCGGAAGGGGTGGCGGCCTGGGCTGCAACAACAGGGGCCGCCATCCCGGGGGCCGCCGGCTCTGGGCTGGATGGCGCTGCGATGGCGGGCGCGGGCGGCGATTCGGGCGGCGGCGATGCCGCGATGCCGGCTTCCGCGGCTGGCGGCGTTTCGGGCGCGGCAAGGGGGGCGGGCGTCTCGAAGACGACCGGCGGGAAGGCAATGTAGCGAATGCCGCGCATCGCGCAGGCCGCCATCACGGATGCGATTTCTCGCTGCAAGCTCGCCTGTTTCCCTCTCGCCCGGCGGGGCTGTTCAACGCCGCCCGGCCCGGAACCTACGCTTAGATACTCAGTTTGCAGCATGCGCGACAGATTCGCGCCAGTTGCCTCTGCCAATTGCCCGTCAGGGCACGAGCCATCGCACCGCCTCGGCACCGGTGACGCGCGCCGGCCGAAGGCGCATCCTGGCGCCCTGCTTCGGGACCCCTGCCATGCGTTTCATCCTGATCGTGCTGGACGGGCTGCGCCCGGACATGGTTTCGCCCGCCAGCATGCCCGCACTTGCCGCGCTGCTCACGCGCGGAACGCGTTTCGCCGAGGCGCGCAGCGTCTTTCCGAGCGAGACACGGGTGGCAACGCCCTCGCTCGTCACGGGTTGCCGGCCCGCGGCGCATGGCATGGTGGCGAACACCGTCTTTGACCGGGCCCTGGCGCCGGGGCGCTTGCTGCGCACCAAGGATGCGGCGGATTTCCATATCCTCTCCGCCGGGGCTGAATCGCCGCTGCTGCGGCCCGGCATCGGCGAAGTCCTGGCCGCCGCGGGGCTGGGCTTCGCCGTGGTGTCGGCCGGCACGCCGGGTCAGACGCTGGTGGCCAGCCCGGCCGCGCGCCGGCTCGGGCAATTCCGCTGGAACGCGGCGGATACCGATACGCCCGATGCCCTCGCCGTGGCGCGGCAGCTTGGCCCCACGCCGCCGGCCAGCATCCCCAACCTCGCCCGCACCCGCCACGCCGCGCGCGTGCTGACAGAATATGTGCTGCCCGTCCTGCGGCCGGATGTGGCGCTGTTCTGGTGCCCGGAGCCCGATATCAGCTTCCATTATCGCGGCCTGGGCGATGCCGCGGCGGCCCTGGCCATGACCGAGGCGGATCAATGCGTCGTCCGCATCGTGGCCTGGCGCGATGCGCAGCCCGATGCGAAGGCGATCGGCCTCATCGTGCTGTCCGATCACGGCCATGTCACCGGGCACCGCAAGATCGCGCTGGCGGAGCGCATGGCGCGGGATGGCCTGCCGGCCGGGGCGGGCGGCACGGCGATCACCATCGCACCCGCCGGCGCGCCGGGCATCTGGCTGGATGATCCGGGCCTCGCATCCCAGGTGGCGGACTGGCTGGCCCGTCAGGATTGGGCCGGGCCGCTGCTGGCGAATGATCCCACGCTGCTGCCCGGCCGCACCGGGGCCCTTGCCGCGCTGGAGGCACAGCACCCCCGCGCCGCCGATCTCGTGCTGCTCTTCGCGGGCGATGAGGCGCCGGACCACTACGGCCTGCCCGGCCGGGCCCCCTTCGATGCCGGCGATGTGCCGGAGGGCGGCGGCATGCATGGCGGGCTGCACCGGCGTGAGCTGGCGACCGTGCTGGCCTTCGAGGGCGGGCCCTTCACGCCCGGCCTTGCCATGCGCGGCATGGCGGACCTGACCGATGTGGCGCCGACCATCCTGCACCTGCTGGGGCTCGGCGCGGCCGGGATGGATGGCCGCGTGCTGCACCAGGCCTGGGACCCCTGGGCCGATGCGCCGGCCGAGCCCGAACGCATCGCCTGGCCGGGTGGCTTCGTGCTGGAGGGCGGGCGGCAGGCCGGGCGCTTCTACCCGACGGCGCTGCTGCGGGCCTGACCGGGCTGCCGCCGCCGCCATGCGAAGCCGCGCTAGCCAGGGCTGAGCCCCTTCAGGAACGCCCGGACCAGCCCGGCCACCACTTCAGCCTGTTCCTGCTGGACCCAATGCCCGGCGCCGGGCACCAGGTGGCAGCCGCGCAGATCCCGGCAGCCCGCATCCTTGGAATTCTGGCCCTGCATGCGCTCGAATTCGCCCGGCTTCTGATGCACGCCCCAGTCGCTGCTGCCCGCGATGAAGCAGGCGGGGACCTCGATGCCGCGCCCGGCGAAGAGGCGCATCTCGGCGGCCGCCTGGCCGCTGGTCGTGCAGCGATAGGATTGCAGCCCGCCCTGGAAGCCGGTGCGGCCGTATTCCGCAGCATAGACCGCAAGCGCCGCCTCGGGCAGCCAGCGATTGGCGGCGATGGCCGCGGCGTCGGGCATCTCGGCGGCCACCGTCGCGGCCATGCCGAGGCCAGCGGGCATGATGTAGTAGGTCGGCATCACGGCCAGCGCCTCGGCGGTGAAATCGCCGAGCGGATGGGGTTTGTTGGCGGCCCAGTCGGCGCTCTTGTGGTGGTAGTAGGCGCGCAGGAAGGCATGCAGCCCCTGGGGCGCCCGGTGCATGTCGGCATCCGCCTCACGCGTCGAATAGAACCACTGGTAATGCCGCCGTGGCGGATCGAGCCGGGCCAGCGCCGCATGCAGAGCGGGCGAGGCGAGGCCGGCCAGGCCCTCGGCCACGGCCTGCTCGCCCAGGGGCCAGGCGCGCGGCCCGCCATAGGGGGCACTCATCATCACCACGGCGCGGAACACATCGGGCCGCGCCAGCGCCGCATTGCCGGCGACAGGTGCGCCGAAATCATGGCCGATGACGCAGGCCACCTCGGTATGGCCCAGCGCGGCCACCAGGGCCAGCGCATCCCGCACATAGCCGAGCGGCCCATAGGGCGTCAGATCCTCGTCATAGACCGGCACCGGCCCCTCGGTGCGGCCATAGCCGCGCTGGTCGGGGGCGACGACATGATACCCGGCCTCGGCCAGCGGCAGCATGATGTTGCGCCAGGAATAGGCGAGTTCCGGAAAGCCGTGCAGCAGCAGCAGCAGCGGGCGCCCCGCCTCGCCCGCTTCCAGCACATGCATCCGCAGGCCGTTGACATGCGCGATGTGGCGGGCGCGCACCCCTGGGGGCAGATGCGCCGTGGCGAGTGGTTCGAGCATGCGGTGTTCCTCCGGTTTGGCGGGAGGTTAGCGCATCGCCCGCGAACCCATGAAGCCCGGCCGCGGCGCAGCGCGTCAGCCCGGCGGCGCCTCGGTCACGCTGACCGAGACCTCCATGCCGAGGAAATCCGTCGGCCGGCCGGTGAAGCTGCCGCTGACCGGCGCCGCCTGGTGCATGTCCCGCACGGTCGCCACGCGGATCAGGTCCCGCCCGCCCATCCGCCCGTTGGTCGGGTCGAAGGCGATCCAGCCCGGGCCGGGCAGGTAGATTTCGCACCAGGCATGGGTGGAGCCGGCGCCGTTCACCAGGGCAGCGGGCGGGACGTTCAGATAGCCGCTGGCCAACCGCGCGCCGAAGCCCATGGCGCGGCAGGTCTCGATCATCAGCACGGCGAAATCCCGGCAGGTGCCGGCGCCCAGCGCCAGTGTCTCCAGCGGGGTCTGGGTTCCCGCCTCCTCCCGCGCGCGATAGAAAAATCCCTTCTGGATGCTGGCATTGATGTCCAGCAGCAGGCCCAGCGTGGGCGTCGGGTTGCCGGCGACGAAGCCCTGCGCCCAGGCCAGGAGACGGCCCTTGGGGTCGGCATATTGCGGGTTGCGCTGGGCGCCCAGATCCGTGCTGTCATCCTCCGAATAGACGAAGGGCCAGTCGCGCGCTGCGGGTGCGATTTCATCCGCGATGTCCCGCACCGGGCGGTCCGCGCCGAAGCGCTCCACCACGAGGTCACTGCGGATGACGAGCTCGGTCACGGGATCGCTGAACTCGGCGATGGCGATGCTGTTGCTGAACACATCATGGCCCCAGTGCAGCCGGCCCGGCGGCGAGAGCGTGAGCGAGGCGGAGAGCAGCCGCATGTCATGGCTGTCACGCGGGCGCAGCATCAGCCGGTGCGGTCCCAGCCGGACGGGCCCCGCATAGCGATACCGCGTGACATGCGAGACGGCGAGGATGTCGCGCGGCCGCTCCTGCTCGGCCTGGATCGGCGGCGGGGCAGCGGCGGGCGGGGCAGCATCGGGAAGGGCGGCATCGGGCATCAGCCGTGATACCATGAAAACCGCGGGCGAGGTTGCCCGCGCAGCCGGAATCATCCCTAGGCGTTTTCATTTCGCTGCGTTAGCCTTTGCAACCCAAAGGGGAAAACGCGCATGGCTCGTCTCGTGGAACGCTCATCCTTGCATCGCGCGACGGCCGCGCTGGCGGCAGCCCTCATGCTGGCCGGCTGCGTCACCACCCAGGCCGGACGCATCGGCCCGGATGACGGGCGGGATGCCTGCCGGCCCCAATTGCTCGCCCTCGACAGCACCGGCGATTTCTATGGCGAGCAGATCCTCCAGGGTGCTGCCATCGGCGCCGTCAGCGGCGCGCTGATCGGTGGCCTCGCCTCCGGCCGTTGGCAGGGGGCCCTGATCGGCGCGGCGGTGGGCGGCGCGGGCGGCGCGGCGGTGGGCTATTACGCGGCGTTGCAGCGCCAGGCATCGGATCAGCGCGCCCTCTACCAGCAGATGAGCACTGACCTCAGCCGCGAGAATGCCCAGCTGGACCGCACGCAGATCGCCTTCAACAACCTGATGGATTGCCGCCTGCGCACGGCCGAGCGGGTGCGGGACCTGGTGCGCAGCGGCCGGATGGACCGCGCGACCGCCCAGGCGCAGATGACCGAGATCCGTGGCCGTTTCCAGGCCGACCTGGCGCTGGCGCAAAGCATCAATGGCCGCATCGGCGCGCGCGGCACTGAATTCGACACGGCGATCGACAGCGCCATCCCCGGCGGCAAGGCCGCCATCCAGACGGCCGCCTATCGCCCCGCCCCGGTGCGCGTGGCACCGCGCCGCAACATCGAGGTGAAATTCTCGCCCAGCCCGGACAGCGCCCGGATCGGCACGGTGAATGCGCGCGAAGTCGTGGCGGTGCGGCCCGGCCCGGCCGGCTCCGTCGTGGTGGAGACGGCCTCCGGCGTGCGCGGCTATGCCCCGGCAGATGCCTTCCCGCCGCAGCGCGCGGCACCAGACCCGAGCCAGCAGGCGGCCGCGACCGGCGATGTGCGCTCCCTCGCCGCCACCAACATCTCCCGGCGCGAGAATTTCGCCGAGAGCGTGAGCAATGCCGAGCGGCTGGCCCAGGCCGGCGGTGGCTTCGAGCTGACGAGTTGAGCTGATGCGCCCCTTCGGGCTGGCCTGGCTGCTGGCCGCGGCGTGCGGCGCCGCGGCAGCCCTGGGGCCGGCCGGGGCGCAGGAACCACCCCAGGCGCCCATCCTGCGCGTCGAGGCGCAGGCGCATACCGCGCCGGTCTCGCGCCTCGCCACCGATGCCGCAGGGCAGATCCTTGCCTCCGTCTCGGATGACAAGACGCTGCGGCTCTGGGCGCTGCCCGAGGGCACCGCACTCGGTGTGCTGCGCCCGCCCATCGGCGATGGACCGGAGGGCGAGCTTTACGCCGTGGCGCTCAGCCCCGACGGCACGCGCGCCTTCGCCGCCGGCCATACCGGCCGCGCCTGGGAGCGCAGCTTCGCCATCTATGTGTTCGACACGGCCAGCGGCCGGCTCGTCGCCAGGCTGCCCAACCAGCCCGCGCCGATCCAGCACCTGGCGGTCTCGGCCGATGGCACGAAGCTCGCGGCCGCCCTGGGTGGCCGCGCCGGCATCCGCATCTGGGACGCCCGCAACGGCCGCCAGCTGGCCGAGGATAATGCCGGCTGGCAGGGCGCGGCGCGGATGGTCGCCTTCGACGCCACCGGCCGGCTGGCCGCCAGTTCCGGCGACGGGCGCCTGCGCATCTATGACCCCAGCGGCCGCCGCGTGGCCGAACGCGTGCCGCTGGCCGGCGCCAGGCCCTATGGCATTGCCTGGTCACCGGATGGCGCGCTGCTCGCCGTAGGCTTCGAGGATCGCCTGCGGGTGGAAATCCTGCTCGCCAGTGATCTGCGCAGCATCCTGGTCCCCGATGTGACGGGCCTCAGTGGCGAGGGGCTGCCCGCCGTGGCCTGGGCGAGTGACGGGCGCGGCGGCGTGCAGCTCCATGCCGCGGGCTATGCGCGGACCGCGCAGGCCGCGCCGGGCGGGCTGAACTTCATCATCCGCCGCTGGAGCGATTTCGGCATCGGCCCCGCGCGGGACCTCGCCGTAGCACGCGATGCGATCGCCCATCTGCTGCCGTTGCCGGGGGGGGGGCTTGCCTTCGCCGCGGCCGATCCGGGCTGGGGGCGGCTCGCTGGCGATGGCACGCTGGCGCAACCGCCGAGCCCGCCGGGCGGGGATTTCCGCAACACCGGGGCCGCGCTGACCGTCAGCGCCGACGGCCAGCGCGTGCGCTTCCGGCTGCGGCAGGGCGCACCCGCCTTGCTGTTCGACGCCCAGGCCGGCCAGCTTGCCCCGGGCGAGGGCGAAGCGATGCAGGGGGCGCGCCAGGCCTCGCCGCGCCTCACTGTCACCGATTGGCAGAATCGCGATCGCCCGCGCCTCAATGGCCAGCCGCTGCGGATGAATGAGGGCGAGTTCAGCCGCAGCCTCGCGATCCTGCCGGGCGATGAGAGCTTCCTGATCGGCACCGACACGCATCTGCGCCTCTATGACCGCAATGGCCGCGTGCTGGATGAACGCGCCCTGCCCGGGACCGTCTGGGGGGTGGTCGCGGTCCAGGGGGTTGCGGTCGCGGCACTGGGCGACGGCACGATACGCTGGTTCGATGTGACGACGCGGCTGGTCGAACGCGGCGCGCTGTTTGTCCAGGCGGATGGGCGGCGCTGGGCGGCCTTCACGCCGGAAGGGCTGTTCGACCACGCCCCCGCCGGCGGGCAGGAGCTGGTGGGCGTGCATCTGAACAATGGCCGCGCGCAGACCCCCGAATGGGCAAGTTTCCAGCAGGCCTATCGCGCGCTCTACGCGCCGGCCGCGCTGCGGGCGCGGTTGCGCGGGGACAATGCCCTGGCCCAGACGCGCATGAATGAACTGGGCGATGTGCGCGCCCGCATCGGCCGCCTGCCGAGCCTCGCCGCCGGCTCGGCCTGCGCGGTGGTGGAGGCCGAATGCACGCCCGTGCCGTGGGGTGGCGGCGAATTGCCCGCGGGCGCCACCGCACTGCGCCTGACGCTGACCACGGCCGATCGCGGCATGGGCCTCGGCCCGCTCGATGTCATGGTGAATGACCGGATCGCGCTGCGCAGCGTGGCCGTGGCGGGGCAGAACGCGGTGGAAGTCCCGCTCGATCCGGGGCCCAACCGCGTGGCGGCGCGGCTCTATGCCGAGGATCAGGGCCTTTTCGCGGAGGCACCGGCGCTGGAATTGCGCCGCGCCGGCCAGGCGGCGCCACCGGCGGGGGCGGGGCGGCTGATCATCGTCGCGGTGGGCGTGGATGAATATGTGCAGCGCGACCTCAACCTGCGCTTCGCCGTCGCGGATGCGCGCACGGTGGTGGAGACGCTGCGCCAGCGCGCCGGGGGCATCTTCCGCGAGGTGATCCCGACGCTGCTCACCAACCGCGAGGCGACGCGCGCCAATATCCTCAACGCGCTGAACAACGCGGCGCAGATCGCCCGGCCCGAGGATACCTTCGTGCTCTATCTCGCGGGCCATGGCGTGCGGTCGGAGAATGACCGCCGCTTCCTGTTCCTGCCGCATGAGATCGCCGATACCAGCAACTGGGCCGCGATCCATCGCATGGCGCTGGATGAGGGCACGCTGGTCTCGGCCCTGGCCCGCATCCGCGCGCGGGACGGGTTTCTGTTCATTGATACCTGCCACGCCGGCCAGGTGACGATCGATAGCCTGGCGGCACTGGGCAACGAGACGGGGCGCTTCCTGCTCGCCGCCAGTTCCTCCGTACAGGAGGCGCTGGATTCCTACGATGAACGCAATGGCGTCTTTGCCTTCGCGATCCGCGAAGGGATGGGCGGACGCGCCGCGATGGATGGCGAGGGCCGCGTCTCCGCCCTGGCGCTGGGCGAATGGGTGACGCGCCGCGTGCCGCAGCTCGCGGCCGAGAAGCAGCATCGGCAGGATGCGGTGTTTCGCACGGCGCAGCGGGAGTTGCGCTCCTTCCCGCTGGGCGCCGTGGCGCGCTAGGCCAAGTCGCTGCTTCCCGAAGCGACCACCATGGGTCTATGGTTTTGAGATGCCCAGCGAGGAACGGTCTTGAGCGGTGAGTTGAACCTGACTCAGCATGAACGGCTGCTGGAGATCACCTCTCCGCTGGGCCCAAACGCGCTGACGCTGCGCCGCCTCTCCGTGCGCGAGGAGATCGGCCAGCCCTTCGCGCTGGCGGCGGAGGTGATCACCGACAAGCTCGATCTTGAAGCCAGCGCGCTGATCGGCAAGGCCATCACCTGCTCGGTCAAGGTCGGCCACACCGAGGCCCGCTATTTCCACGGCATCGTGCGCAGCTTCTCGCGGCTGGGGCCCTATGGCCGCGGCCTTGCGGCCTATCGGATCGAGGCGGTGCCCCGGCTGTGGCAATTGTCCCGCACCGGCGATTGCCGGATCTTCCAGGAGAAATCCGGCAAGGACATCGCCAGCACGATTTTCGGCGAGCATGATGTGGCGCCGGTGCGCTGGGGTGGTTCCGTGCCGACGCAGAACCGCACCTATTGCGTCCAGTTCAACGAGAGCGACCTCGATTTCGTGCAGCGCCTGATGGATGAGATGGGCTGCGGGTATTTCTTCGAGCATCAGAAGAGCGACCATACGCTCGTGGTGTGCGGCGCCAATGCCGATTATCCGCTGGTCCCGGGGGATCCGCAGGTGGTGCGGCGCGATCCGGACATGCATGGCGCGCTGACGCAATGGCGCCCCGTTTCGGCCCTGCAACCCGGCAAGGTCGTGGCCGAGGATTATGACGGGCTGAAGCCCAGCTCCCTGCTCAAGAAGCAGGCCGGAACCATCCTGGGCACGCCCAATGCCGCGAGTTTCGAGGTGTTCCGCTGGCCATCGGGCCAGGGCGTGCGGCCCGAGGGCGATCTCTCCAAGCTCGGGATGGAGGGGTTCGAAGCCGGGGCGGATCGCGCCATGGCGAGCGGCAATGATCCCGGCATTTTCGCGGGCGGCCGGCTGAAGGTGAAGCCCGGCCTGGATGCGACGCAGGCCGTGACCTGGCTCGTCACCTCCGCCACGCATGAGGCTTTTGACGAGACGCATCTCGCGGGGGGCGGCACGTCGGGCTACAGTAACGCGCTGGTGCTGATCGCGGCGGATCGGCCCTGGCGCCCCGTGGCGCCGCGCCCGCGCCCGCCCATGCTGGGCGTGCATTCGGCCATCGTCACCGGCCCCGCGGGTGAGGAAATCCACTGCGACGAGTATGGCCGCGTGAAGGTGCATTTCCTCTGGGACCGCGCCGGCAAGCGGGACGACACATCCTCCTGCTGGGTGCGCGTGGCGCAGAGTTTTTCGGGTAAATGGGGCGGTTCCTGGACCTTGCCGCGCATCGGTGACGAAGTGCTGATCGCCTTCGTGGATGGCGATCCCGACCGGCCGGTGGCCATCGGCAGCGTCTACAACGCCGAGCAGAAGCCGATCTACGCGCTGCCCGCCAACAAGACGCAATCGGGCATCAAGACGAAATCGAGCAAGGGTGGCGGTGCTGCCAACTTCAACGAGCTGCGCTTCGAGGACAAGAAGGGCTCGGAGGAGATCAACATCCAGGCCGAGAAGGACATGACCCTTCTCATCAAGAATGACCGCACCGAGACGGTGAAGCGCCATCGCACCGAGGTGGTGGACGGCAAGCACACCGAGACCACCAAGCTCGACCGCACGGCGACCGTGACCCAGGGCAATGAGAGCCTGACCGTGAAGATGGGGAACATGGATACGCTGGTGAAGATGGGGAACATCACCACCAAGGCCTCGCTCGGCAAGATCGAGATCGAGGCGATGCAGTCCATCACGCTGAAGGTCGGCATGAGCAAGATCCATATGACGCCGACCAGCATCAGCATCGAATCCCTGCAGATCGACGTGAAGGCCACGCTGGCGCTCAACACCCAGGGGCTGCTGGCAACGCACAAGGCGGACGCGATCATGACGGTCAAGGGCGGCCTGGTGCTGATCAACTGACATGAGCGCGCCCCCCGACCGGCAGAGCCCGAACAAGCTCGCACGACCGATCGAAGCCATCCTGCCCTTCCTGGAGCTGGATGCGCCCACGGCGGCGCAGCTCGCATCCCTGGCCGATGCGGCGAAGGGGCTGGAGGCGCTGCTCGCCGCGGATCGCGCGCCCGATGCGCTGCGCCTCATCGCCCATGCCCTGCCGAAGCGCGAGGCGGTCTGGTGGGCCTGCATGTGCGCCCGCGCCGTGCCCGCGCTGACGCCCAACCCCCTCGATGCGGAGGCGCTGACCGCCGCCGAACTCTGGGTGCGCCGCCCTGACGAGGCCTCGCGCCGGGGCACGATGGAAGTGGCCCAGAAGGGCGGCTTTCGCAGCGCGGAATCCTGGGCCGCCGTGGGGGCCTTCTGGTCGGGCGGCAACATGTCGGCCGAGGGGCAGCCGGAAGTGCTGCCGGCCGAGCATCTCACCGGGGTTGCCGTGGTCGGCGCCATCATGATGGCCGCGATGCGCCACACGCCCGAGCGCGCGCCCGCGCGCTTCATCCGCTTCGTCGCCTCCGCACGCGATATCGCCGGTGGCGGCGCGGGGCGCATCCCGCCCGAGGAGGGCTGAACATGCCACCCGCCGCCCGCATTTCCGACATGCAGATGTGCCCCCTGGCCACGCCGGTCCCGCCGAGCCCCATCCCCATCCCGCATGTGGGTGGGCCGATCCTCACGGGGTTTCCCACGGTCATCACCGGGAAGATGCCGCAGGCCCGCGTCACCGATACATGCCTTTGCGCCGTACCGGTGCCGCCCAACATGATCGTCAAGGGCAGCATGACCGTCATTGTCGGCAATATGCCGGCCGCCCGGATCGGCGATATGACGATGCATGGCGGCATGATCTCGACCGGCTTTCCGACGGTGATCATCGGCGGGTGAAGCGGCATGTCGCGGCGCTTGACGCGGCGGTGGCGCGGCCCCCCTACTAGGGCCTCACCGGTTCAAACCAAGGCGGCTGATCCGGCCGGGACGCACGAAGCAGATTGACGGACCGGGCTCGCCGAGCCGCTGCGAGCCGGACATGGTCCAGAACATCGCAAGGCAGCAGCCTTGGACAAAAAAGGGTGAGAAGAGCCTCCCATGCCACTGGTGCTGTCCGTCCTGCGCTGTCCGGAGCAAGCCGTCCCCGAGCAACGGCGCGTGCCAGGTGGCGAATATGTGCTCGGCCGCGGCGCGGAATGCGACTGGGCCCTGCGTGACCCGGACCGCGTGCTGTCCAAGCGGCATTGCGCGGTGGAATTCCTCTCCGGCGCCTGGCAGGTGCGGGACCTCTCGACCAACGGCACCTTCGTCAATGGCGCGGGCGAACCCCTGGGGCGGGACCAGGTGCGCGTGCTGCGCGATGGCGACCGGCTGCGCCTCGGCGCCTATGAGATCGAATGCCGGGTGGAGGAGGAGGCGAGCTACGGCAGCGGCCGCTGGCAATCCGCCAACGCCATCCCCGATCCGATGGCGCCGCCGCCCGTCTCCGACATCTTCTCGGCCCCGCTGCCGGGGCTGTCCCCGGCCGGCGGCCCGCCCCAGGGCAATGCGCCGTTGCTGCCCGCCGATTTCGATCCCTTCGCGCCGGAAGATCAGGGCCCGGTCATGCCCGACCACCGGCCCAGCACGAATGACGTGTTCACGCCGCCGCGCGCGATGATGCCGGATCTGCTGCCCTCGGATTGGGATGGGCCCGGTGCTGGGAAGCCCACGCCCGCAGCACCCGATCCTTTCGCCCATCTGCCCGATCCCTTTGCCGATGCACCGCCATCCGGCGCGCGGCGCCCCGATCCCTTCACCGATCCAGGCATGCCGGCGCCCGCCACCAGGCTGCCAGATCCCTTCGCTGATCTCGGCACGCCAGCCCCGGCCGCACCCGCCGCCAAGCTGCCCGATCCCTTCGCCGATTTCGGCATGCCAGCCCCGGCCGCACCCGCCGCCAAGCTGCCCGATCCCTTCGCCGATCTCGGCATGCCAGCCCCGGCCGCACCCGCCGCCAAGCTGCCAGACCCCTTCGCCGATCTCGGCATGCCAGCCCCGGCTGCCCCCGCCGCCAAGCTGCCCGATCCCTTCGCCGATCTCGGCACGCCAGCCCCGGCTGCCCCCACCGCCAAGCTGCCAGACCCCTTCGCCGATCTCGGCATGCCAGCCCCGGCTGCCCCCACCGCCAAGCTGCCAGACCCCTTCGCCGATCTCGGCATGCCAGCCCCGGCTGCCCCCGCCGCCAGGCTGCCCGATCCCTTCGCCGATCTCGGCATGCCTGCGCCTACTGCGCCCGCAGCGAAGCTGCCCCATCCCGTGCCACCGCCCGCCGCTGAGCCGCCGCCGCTCATGCCGGCCGCCACGCTGGTCTCCCGCTCCGCGCTGCCCGACCCTTTCGCGGAGGCGAATTATCCCTCCGTGCCGCCGCCCTCCCTCGCCCAGCCGCAGGCGGCCGCGCCGCCGCCCATGGCCAGCCCCGCCAGCTCGGCGGATGGCCTGCACGCAGCGCTGGCGCTGATCCATGAAGCGGCCGGCCTCGGCCCGCCCATCCCCGGCACGGATGCGGCCGCGGCCCTCGCCGCCGTGGGCGCCAGCATGCGCGCCGCCGTGGCCGGCATGCGCGGCCTGCTGATCGCCCGGGCGGATGTGAAGCGCGAATTCCGCATCGAGCAGACCATGCTGCGCGCGGCCGGCAACAACCCCGTGAAATTCGCCGCGACGGATGAGGCCGCGGTGCTGGCCCTGCTCGGCCCCAAGGGCAATGGCCCCGCCGCCCTGCGCGAGACGGTGCAGGACCTCACGGCGCATCAGGTGGCGACCGTCGCCGCCACCCAGGCAGCCGCCAAGGCGCTGCTCGCGCGCCTCGCACCGGCGGGGCTGGAGGCGGAAATCCCCGCCGGCGGGATCATGCCCGGCGCGCGGGAGAAGAAGCTGTGGGAGGCCTATCGCAAGCTCCACCAGCAGGTGACCGACCAGTTCGAGGATGATTTCGACAGCGCCTTCGGCAAGGCCTTCGCCCGCGCCTATGAAGATGCCGCGCGCGGCGGCAGATAGATTTCAGGGAACACCAGGCTCGATGGCATGGAATGACAAGGTCGTCTGGCAGGAGGGAATGTTCCTCCGCGCGCAGCACTACCAGCAGCAGGACCGGTATTTCGAGCACCTGCTACAGGCGCGCTCGGCCCCGCTGCGCCCGCATCCCTGGGGGGTGACGGATATCGCGCTCGACCGGGATCTGCTGGCGGCCGGCAAATTCGCGCTCTCCAGCATCGCCGGCATCCTGGAGGATGGCACGCCCTTCGCCATCCCCGGCACGGCGGACCAGCCCACGCCGCTGGACCTGATCGAGGGCACGCGCAACCAGATCGTCTATCTGGCCCTGCCCGTCCGCCAGCCGGGCTCTGCCGAAGTCACCGCGACGGATGGGCCGGAGGGGGCCGCCGCGCGCTTCGGCCTGCACGCCTTCGAAGCCTATGACACGCATTCGGATGCGACGCTGCCGGCCGAACTCGCCATCGGCCGCCCGCGCCTGCGCTACATGCTGGAAAGCGAGGAGCGCGCGGGCTTCACCTGCCTCGGCCTCGCGCGCGTGGTGGAAGTCCAGGCGGATCGCCGCGTGGTGATTGATGATCGCTACATCCCGCCCTGCCTGCGTGTCTCCGCCGTCTCGCCGCTCGCCAATATCCTGGGCGAACTGGTCGGCATGCTGGGCCAGCGGGCCGAGGCGCTGGGCGCCAGGCTTTCCCAGCCCGGTGCGCGCGGCGTGGCCGAGGTCGCGGATTTCCTGCTGCTGCAAACCGTCAATCGCTGCCTGCCGCTGCTGGCGCATTATGGCGATGCGGGGAATGTGCATCCCGAGACGCTGTTCTGCGCGCTGGTGCAACTGGCCGGCGAACTCGCCACCTTCACCGCGCCCGATAAGAAGGCCAGCACCTATCCCGCCTACCGGCATGATGATCTGCAGCGCAGCTTCGCGCCCGTCATCGCCGATCTGCGGCGCAGCCTCTCCGCCGTGCTGGAAACCAACGCGGTGGAGATCCCCCTGCAGGAGCGCAGCCATGGCGTGCGCGTCGGCCCCATCCTGGACCGCAACCTGCTGCGCGCCAGCCAATTCGTGCTCACCGTGATGGCCGACATGCCGGGCGAGACGATCCGCCGGCAATTCCCCAACCAGGTGAAGATCGGCGCGGTGGAGCACATCCGCGAGCTGGTGAATGTGGCGCTGCCCGGCATCATCGTGCGGCCCATGCCGGTGGCGCCGCGGCAAATCCCCTTCCATGCGGGGGCGGTCTATTTCGAACTGGATCGCGGCAGCCCGCATTGGCAGCAGATGCAAAGCTCCGGCGGCTTCGCGCTGCATGTCTCGGGCGATTTCCCCAATCTTCGCCTCAGCCTCTGGGCGATCCGCGCATGAGCGGGGCGGCAAGCTTCCACACTCCGACGCCTGGCGCCCGCGTCGCCTCCCCGAGCGCAGCAAGCCGGCATGCGGGGCCGGACAGCTTCGGCTTGCCGCAGCGAAGCCGCTCAACACCCGCGGCCACAAGAACCGAGTCTGCGCGCCGAACAGGCGAGCCGCGAAGCGCGAGCTTCGCCAAGCCAAGCCGACAGCGCCTGGCGTTTGAGGGCCAAACAACATGAGCGACAATCCCTTCGGCGAACCCGATGACTCGGAACGCACGGTGGTCGGACGCGGTGCACCGCGTCCGGTGGCACAAGTGCCGGTGCAGCCGGCCCCCATGGCCCCACCGGGCGCCGGTGCCGCGCCGCGCCTCGCGGGGGAGGCGGAAGCCTTGCCCAAGATCGGCGTCGGGCCGCTGGCCGCCGCTGCCTCTCCCTTGCTGCAAATCCTCGCACGGCTGGCCAATGCCGGCGTGGCGGGGCAGCCGCCGGTCGAGGAATTGCGCGAGCGCGCCCTGGCGGCGCTGCGCGCCTTCGAGGGCGATGCCCGCGCCATCGGCGCCACCGCGGAGGAAATCCGCGCCGCGCATTACGTGATTTCGGCCGCGCTGGATGATGTCGTGCTCAGCACGCCCTGGGGCGCGCAATCCGCCTGGGCGCAGAAATCCCTGGTCTCGACCTTCCATCAGGAAACCCGCTCGGGCGAGCGCGTCTTTGATCTGCTGGCGGGCATGAGCAAGGATCCGGGCCGCTACAAGGGTGCGCTGGAAGTCACCTACATGGCGCTCGCGCTCGGCTTGCAGGGCAAGTATCGCCTGATGCCGCGTGGGGTGGCCGAGCTGGATCGCGTGCGGGAGGGGCTCTACCAACTGCTCACGCAACTGCGCGGGAATTGGGAGCGCGAACTCTCGCCTCGCTGGCGTGGCGTGGATGCGCCGCATCGCGGGCAGAGCAGGGCGGTGCCGGGCTGGGTCGCCTTCGCGCTGGCGGCGGCGCTGCTGGGGGGCGGCTGGTATTGGCTGTCCAACGGCCTCGGTGCCAATGCCGATGGGCTGTATCAGCGCATGGCGGCGCTGCCGCCCGGCGCGCTGCCGAGTATTGACCGCTCCGCCCCGCCCGTCCCGCCCGCGCCGCCACCGCCGCCGCCGCCCAGCGCGACACCGCGGCCCGATGCGCTGGCCACGCTGCGCCGCTTCCTGGCACCCGAGATCGCCCAGGGCCTGGTGACGGTGGAGGGGGACCAGCAACGCCTGCTGGTGCGCATCAAGAATCGTGGCATGTTCCCCTCGGGCTCGGCCGCGCTCGATCCACGCTTCCAGGATATCCTGCGCCGCATCGGCGAAGGCCTTAAGGAAGAGCCAGGCCGCGTGCAGGTGCAGGGCCATTCCGACAACCAGCCGATCCGCACGGTGCGCTTCCCGTCGAATTTCGCGCTCTCGCTGGCGCGCGCGCAGGAGGCGATGGCCGTGATCGTCGCGGCGAATGGCACGCCCGCCCGCTTCGTGGCGGAGGGCCGTGGCGATACCGAGCCGCTGGCGCCCAACACCACGGCCGAAGGCCGTGAGGAGAATAGGCGCATCGAAGTCATTCTGTTGCGGGGGGCCCGCTGATGCGCGCTTTTCTCTCCATCCCGGCGCTGGCCGCCCTGGCCGGCGTGTTGCTGCTCGACGTGGTCATCTGGATCTTCGCGCCGCTGCTGGGCGAGGCCTTCGAGGCGCTCTGGCTGCGCGGCCTGCTCGGGCTGGTGCTCGTGCTGATCTGGGCGGGTGTGACCTTCATGATCGGCCGCGGGCGGGACAAGCGCGACGCGGGCCTGCTCGAAGCCGCCGCCGCCCCTGATCCAAAGGCGAAGAAGGACGAGGCGGCCGCCGAGGAGGAGGCCGAGCTTCGCGCCAAGCTGACCGACGCGTTGGGCAAGCTGAAGAACGCCACCGGCGGCAAGGGCGGTTATCTGTATGACCTGCCCTGGTATGCCATCATCGGCCCACCCGGCTCGGGCAAGACCACGGCGCTGCTCAATTCCGGCCTGGAATTCCCGCTGGCCGAGGGCCGCGTCGGTGGTGTGGGCGGCACGCGCTTCTGCGATTGGTGGCTGACCGAGCGCGCCGTGCTGATCGACACGGCCGGCCGCTACACCACGCAGGACAGCGACGCCGATGCCGACAAGGCCGGCTGGGAACGCTTCCTCGACCTGCTGAAGAAGAACCGCCCGCGCCAGCCCCTGAACGGCGTGCTGGTGGCCTTTGGCATGGACATGCTGGCGCGGCTCGACGCCACCCAGCGCGAATCCCACGCCCGCAGCGTCCGTCGCCGCATCCGCGAGCTGGAAACCCGGCTGGGCCAGCGCCTGCCGGTCTATTTCATGGTCACCAAGAGCGACCTGCTGCCCGGCTTCATCGAGTTCTTCGACGATCTGGACAAGGATCAGCGCCAGCAGGTCTGGGGCTTCACCTTCCCGCCCCAGACGCCGCCCGAAGGCGCCGTCACGCAGTTTCCGGCCGAGTTCGCGGCCCTTTCCGAACGCCTGATGGCACGGCAGATCGAGCGGCTGCAAAATGAGCGCGGCCCCTCGCAGCGCGCGATGATCGCGGGCTTCCCGACGCAATTCGCCTCGCTGGAAGCGCCGTTGCAGGCGTTTCTGCAATCGGCCTTTGGTGGCTCCAAGCTCGACCCCGCCCCCTTCCTGCGCGGCGTCTATTTCACCTCCGGCACGCAGGAGGGGACGCCGCTGGATCGCCTGGCGGGTGCGCTCTCGCGCTCCTTCGGGCTGGATCCGGCGCGCCCGGCGGCCGCCATGGGCCAGAAGGGCCGCGCCTATTTCATCGGCCGCCAGCTGCGTGACGTGGTGTTCAACGAAGCCCGCCTCGCCGCCAATGACCGAGGGCTGGAATCGCGCCGCCGCATGATCCAGATCGGCTCCTGGGCCGCGGCGCTGCTGCTGGTGCTGGGTGGCGGCATCTGGGGCTGGATGTCCTCCGGCACGGAAGCCGCGCGCGAGGCCCGGCTTGCCGCGGCCGTCACGGCGGCCGAGCAGGCCGGCGCGGGGGCGCCGCTGGCCCGCGTGCAATCGCCCGATCTCGCTGGCGTGCTGGCCTATCTGGAGACCAATCGCGCCCTGCCGCCCGCCGCCGCCGGCAGCGGCCCTGGCTTCGGCCTGAGCCAGGAGGAGATGCTGACCTCGGGCGCCGAGGGCGCCTATCGCCGCGCGCTGGACCGCGTGCTGCTGCCGCGCCTGCTCTCGCGGCTGGAAACCCAGATCCGCGAGGGCATTCAGCGGCCGGATTTCCTCTATGAGGCGGTGCGCGTCTATCTCATGCTGGGCAAGCAGGGCCCGCTGGACCGCGCTTTGGTGCGCGAGTGGTTCGCGCTGGATTGGCAGCAGGCCTTCCCCGGTGCGGTGAACCAGCCGGGGCGCGAGGCCCTGGCCCGCCACCTGGATGCGATGATGACCGGCACCCTGGCCACCTATCCGCTGGATGGCGCGCTGGTGGACCAGGCGCGGCGCGTCTTCTCACGCCTGCCCATGGCGCAGCGCGTCTATGCCCGCCTGCGTCCGCTCGCCGAGAATGTGCCCGCCTGGACGCCGGGCCAGCCGCTGGGTGCCGCCGGGCAGCGCTATTTCGCCCGCGCCAGCGGCCGGCCGATGACCGAGGGCGTGCCCGGCCTGTTCACCGTGGAAGGCCTGCATCGCGCCGTCCTGCCGCGCCTCAGCCAGGCGGCGCTGGAAGCGGCCAGCGAAAGCTGGGTGCTCGGCCCCGAGGCCGCCACCGCCGGTGCCGCCGATCCGCGCCGGATGGAGGCGGATGTGCTGGCCCTCTACGCCGCCGATTATGTGCGCGCCTGGGAGGCGATGATCGCGGATCTGGTGCTGCCCGCCTTCCCCAGCCTGAACGCGGCGGCCGAGGGCCTCAATCTGCTCGGCGCGCCCAACAGCCCCATGAAGGATCTGCTGCGCAGCATCGCGCGCCAGGTCTCGCCCGGAACGGCGCCGGAAGCGCCCGGTGGTGCCGCGGCAGGTGCTGCCGCCGGGGCCGTGGCGCAAGCGGCCCAGGCTGCGGCGGGGGCCACGGCCAGCCGGGTCGCGGCCGCGGTGGGCACGGCCCTGGGGGGTTCGGGCGCGGCCCCGGTCGCCCAGGTGGTCGAGACCCGCTTCGCGCCGCTGCGCGAGGCGGCTGGCGCGCCGATTGACGGCGTCCTCGCCATCCTGAACGACCTTTACGTGCAGGTCGCGCGCCTTGCCAATTCGCCACCCGGAACCGTGCTGCCGCCCAGCCCGGGCCTGGATCCCGGGCAGCGGCTGCTCTCCGAGGCGCAGCGCCAGCCTGACCCGCTGCGCGGCTGGCTGACGGCGATTTCGCAATCCACCGGCCGCGCGCGTTCCGGTGGGGCGCAGGCGGCCATCGCGGCCGCTGCGGGCGGTGGCGGTGGCGGTGGCGGCGGCGCCCTGGTCAATCTCTGCCGCGGCATCGAGACACGCTTCCCCTTCCGCCGCCAGGTCAACGCGCCCGACATGCCGGTGGATGACTTCATCCGGCTATTCGCGCCGGGCGGCGTGTTCGACAGCTTCTTCACGCAAAATCTGCGCGCCTATACGGACACCACCCAGCGGCCCTGGCGGCCGGTGGCGACGGATGGACTGCCGCCCCCCGTTTCGGCGGCGGATCTCGCGCAGTTCCAGCGCGCCCAGGCCATCCGCGAGGCCTTCTTCCCCGCCGGCGTCGCCAATGGCTTCCGCTTCCAGCTGCTGCCGGCCGGGCTTTCCGCCGGCACCACCGGCGCCACGCTCGAAGCCTCGGGCGCGCGGGTGGCCTTGCCGGTGGGCGGCGGCGGGCGGCCAATCGACCTGCAATTCCCGGCCCTGCACCCCATCACCCTCACCTTCGATCCGGCATCCAGCATGGGCGATCTCGCTTATGACGGCGCCTGGTCCACGCTCAAGCTGGTGTTTCTGCACCGGCTGACCGCAACGCCGCAGCCGGATCGCTTCCGCCTGATGGTCGAGCGGGGGGATCGTCGGGCGGAATTCGTCCTGCAGGCCGCCAGCAGCGTGAATCCCTTCGCGCTGCGCGACATGCTGGAGTTCCGCTGCCCCACCTTCGCCCCCCCTGCGAATTAGCGATGACGGAGCAGCGCACCGGTTTGTTCGGCAAGCTTCCCGCCCACGGGGATTTCGTCCGCCGCGCCTTGCCGCGCAGCTTCGTGACCCCCTGGGATGCCTGGCTGAGCGAGGGGATCGCCGCTTCCCGTGCCGCCCTGGGCGAGGATTGGGACGCGGCCTGGGAGGCAGCGCCGATCTGGCGCTTCCGCCTGGCGCCCGGCGTCTGTGGCCCGGATGCGGCGGTGGGTGTCGTCGCCACCTCGGCCGATACGGTCGGGCGGCGCTTCCCGATCACGCTGGCGGCCGTCTTGCCCGCCGCCGCCATCCCGCCGCCCGCCACCTGGTATGACGCGCTGGAGGAAGCCGCAGAGGCCGGCCGCGCCGGCACGCTGGACGCCGATGGCCTGGCCGCCGCCCTGCCCCTGCCGCCACCCGATGATCCGGATGCGACGCTGGATGGCCGCAGCGTCTTCTGGGCCACCGGCCTGCCGCCGCGCGCCATGCCGCCGCCGCCCGATTTCGTGCGCTTGCTGGAAAGCCCCGAAGCATGAGCCCCGCCTCCAACTCCGCCACCCATCCCGGGGCGGTCAGGCCGCGCAACGAGGATAATCTGGTGGACCGCCCCGATCTCGGGCTCTGGGCGGTGGCCGATGGCGCGGGGGGGCATGGCTCGGGCGATGTTGCCAGCACCGCCATCGCCGAGGCCCTGGGCAGCATTCCGCCCGGGCTTTCAGCCGCTGAAATGCTGGCGCAGGTGCGGCTGCGGCTGGCGGCGGTGCATGCCGAATTGCAGGCCAGGGCGATGGCACGCGGGCGCGGCGGTGTGATCGCCTCCACCATCGTGGTGCTGCTGATCCGTGGCGCGCATTTTGCGGCACTCTGGGCGGGCGATAGCCGCATCTACCTGCTGCGCGCGGGCACCCTGCACCGCGTGACGCATGACCACAGCCTCGTGCAGGAATTGGTGGATGCCGGCACGCTCAGCGCCGAGGAAGCCGAGGCCCACCCCCAGGCCAATGTCATCACCCGCGCCATCGGCGCAGAGGGCGAGCTGGAACTGGACAAGGTGGCGGACAGGCTGCACCCCGGTGACCGCTTCATGCTGTGCAGCGATGGCGTCTTCAAGGAACTGCCCGAGGCTGAGATCGCGGCCCACCTCGCGCAGGGTGCGGCGGCGGCCGAGCTGGTGGAGCGCGCCGTGCTGGCCGGCGGGCGGGACAATGTCACCGTGGTGGTGGTGCAGGCCTGAGAGCTTCCTCCCGCCGGGCCGGAAGCGGCCAGATGGCGAGCAGTGCGCCAAGCGGCAGCAACCAGGCGATCCGCGCCTGGTAGCGATCATGCGGCTTGGAGAGCGCGCCCGCCGCCAGGGCATTCGCGCTGATCCCGACCAGGACGCAGAGCACCAGGGCAAGGCGCGGCGCATCGCGCGGATCCGTGCTGCGAGCGAGGCCCCACCAGCGGAACAGCAGCACCAGGCCGGCCAGGATCAGCACCGGTTGTTGCTGCCACGCGAAGGGGAGCTGATCCAGGCCACCGCGCATCTGCAGGCTCGCCTCGAAGGCCAGCGCCTCGCGCGGCGGGAAGTGGGGGCGCAGGATGCGCGCGGCGAATTCAACGACATCCGTGCCGCTGAAGGTATCACGCAGCCGCGTCCGGCCGAGCTGCGCCACGCCATTGGCCAGGGCAAAGCGCGCCATCGCCCAGGGATAGGCGCGCAAGGTGGCCGCCACCACCTCCCGCGCTTCGGGCGAGAGCCGCTCGGTGCCATGGTCGCGATGCGCGCCGCTGGCGTCCCGATTGGCGGGGCTGTCGGGGTTCCAGAGGAAGCGATCGCTGTCCATCGGGAATTCGGCGATGAAGTCGCAGAGATACCAGCCCGCTTCGGGGCATCGGTCCCGCAGCGTCCAGGCGGCGGGGCCATCCTCCAGCATGCGGGCCAGCAGGAAGACCGAACCATGCGGCGAGAGCGTGGCGCGCCCGAAGGCCTGCCAATTGGCGCCGAGGAGGAACAGGATGGCGGCCAGCACCGGCAGCACGCAGCGCAGGCCGGGCTTCCAGTGGCGGCGCATCAGCACCACGAGGACGAGCATCGCCAGTGCCAGCGGCAGATGCGAGAGATGAGAGGCGAGGGCAAAGCCCGCGAGCAGCCCGACCCAGCCCATCTCCAGCCGGCTCAGCCGCGCTTCGCCAAAGCCGAGGAGGTAGAAGCACAGCAGCAGGATCGGGCAGAACAGATCCGGCATCAGCAGCACGACGAACCAGGGTGCCGCCGTGCCCAGGGCGAGCAAGGCGACAAGCAGAAGATGCAGCCCCGGTGTTGCCACGCCACGCGCGAGGCGCTGGGTGAGCCAGATGAGGTGAGAGAGGATCACCGACTGGGCCAGCACCGGCCCCCAGAGGCTATAGCCCCGGTGGAAGAAGGCGAGGAACGGGCCATAGGCGACCGTCTTGTCCCACGGAACCTCGCCCGTCAGGCCGTGCTGCAGATAGGCCATGCTGTCCACGAAGGGGATGGGATAGCCATTCAGGAAACCCGGCCACAACAGCAGCAGGGCTGCGGCCAGGATGGCGGCAGGCTTCAGGATGGCGCGGGGTATCGCCTCGCCACGCGGTTCGGTTCTGGAATTGATGTGCCGGTCCATGAAAAAATTCGCGCGGCACCGACGGGCCGGATGTGATCGGCTGTGGTGCGGGGCGCCGCAAGGCATCCCGCACCGCCGATCAGCCCATCAGCTCAGCTTGGATTCCGCGATGTCGTAGATCACGTGACCCGTCGTCTTCGAGGCGAACTTGTCGTCGATGTTGAGGTATTCGCTGTCGAACTTCGTGAAGTTGATGCTCAGGCTCTCGCTCGGCCGGTCCCCGCCGGAGGAGATGCTGTAGCCCGAGATCAGCGCGTTCGTCAGGATATACTTCTGGAAGGAGACATGCTTGCCGCTGTTGTCGGTCTGGGTCAGCTCGATCTTCGCCGTCACCGCCTTGCCGCCGACCGCATCCTTGAGCAGCAGGGGCGAGGCGATATCCATCGTCTTGGTCATCGTGATCTCGCTGACCGACGGCGCCGAGGCCTCACGCTTGGAGCCGCCACCGACACCGCTCGAAATCCCGCGCCCGACGCCGAACTGGAAGGAGGAGATCTCGATCCAGTCCTTGTGGGTGAGCTGGGTCGTCTCACCCTTGATGTCACCATATTTGAGGAAGATGGCCATAGCGTGTTTCACTCCATTTGCCGCGGGCTGAGCCGATCCCGGTGCCGCGGCGGGCAGCCTGGCCGGTCTGATGGGCGCCGGGACCACCCCGAAGCCAAATCGAACGTCACCGGAGCGCCATTGCCGCTTCCGATCCTGTCGCCAAGCTGCCGCTGCGATCTCAGCGGCACGCAAGAACCTTAGACCAAGTTTCCGCTCATCGTCATCCGGATTTCAGATCGGCGCGATCACTTGCGCCGATCACGCCATCAATCCAGCACGTAGCGGAAACCGCCCGCATCATTCATCTCCACCCGCACCTTGCCGATCGGCCGCCCTTCGGCGAGGCGTTCGAGAATGCCGGCGGAGAGTTCCGGCAGCAATGTGCGATTGAGGATATTCTCGATGTTGCGCGCGCCGCTCTCCACCTCGCGGCAGCGCTCGATGATCGCATCCGTCACCGCCGGCTCCACCTCGAAGGCGACGTCGTAATTCTCGCGCACGCGCTTGCCGATGCTGCGCAGCTTGAGCGCGATGATCTGCTTCAGCACATGATCCGCGAGCGGGTAATAGATCACCACGTTGCAGCGGCCGAGGAAGGCGGGCTTGAACACCTTCAGCAGGTCGGGGCGCAGCGCCTCGGTCAGCGCCTCGGGCTCGGGCGCCGTCTCGGGGTCGGCGCAGAGCTTGGCGATGGTGTCGGTGCCGGCATTGCTGGTCATGATGATGACGCAGTTCTTGAAATCAATGTCGCGGCCTTCGCCGTCCTTCATGTTGCCCTTGTCGAAGACCTGGTAGAACACGTCCTGGACACCCGGATGCGCCTTCTCCATCTCGTCCAGCAGGATGACGGAATAGGGGCGGCGGCGCACCGCCTCGGTCAGCACGCCGCCCTCGCCATAGCCGACATAGCCGGGCGGGCTGCCCATCAGCGTCGCGACCTTATGCTCTTCCTTGAACTCGCTCATGTTGATGGTGGTGAGGTTCTGCTCGCCGCCATAGAGCAGGTCAGCCACGGCCAGCGCCGTCTCCGTCTTGCCCACGCCGGAGGTGCCGGCCATCAGGAACACGCCGATCGGCTTGCGCGGATCAGCGAGGCCCGCGCGGTTGGTGCGAATGGCCTGCGCGATGGCGGCCAGCGCATGGCTTTGCCCCACCACGCGCTCCTCCAGCTTCTCCTGGAGGGCCAGCACGGCCTTCAACTCGTCACCCGCCATGCGGCCCAGGGGAATGCCGGTCCAGGTGGCGACGACCTCCGCCACGGCCTGGCCATCCACCACGGGATGCACCAGCGGCTCCTCGCCTTGCAGCGCATGGAGCTCCGCGGAGACCTTGGTGAGTTCAGCCAGCGCGGCCACGCTGTCATGCCCTTCCGGCGGCGCTTCCAGCCCCTCGCGCAATTCGCGGATGCGGGTGACGAAGGCCTTTTCCTGCTCCCAGCGCGTCTTCAGCGCTTCGAGCTCGGCCTCGACCTCGGCCTGCTCGATGACGAGTGCCCCGGTGCGCTTCTCATGGTCGCCACCGGTCGCGGCCTCGCGCCCGAGCGCCGCCAATTCCGTCGCGATCAGCGCAAGACGCCGCGTGCGGTCCTCGATGGGGGCGGGGATCGCCGCCTGGCTCATCGAGACGCGCGCGCAGGCGGTATCGAGCAGGGACACACCCTTGTCGGGCAATTGCCGCGCCGGGATATAACGCGCCGAAAGCCGCACCGTCTCGGTCACGGCTTCATCCAGGATGCGCACACCGTGGTGCTTTTCCAGCGTGGCGACCAGGCCGCGCAGCATGGCGTTGGCGAGCGGCAGCGAAGGCTCCTCCACCTTCACCACCTGGAAGCGGCGGGTCAGGGCCGCATCCTTCTCGAAGTATTTCTTGTATTCCGCCCAGGTGGTGGCGGCGACGCAGCGCATCTCGCCGCGCGCCAGCGCCGGCTTGAGCAGATTGGCCGCGTCATTCTGGCCGGCCGCGCCACCGGCGCCGATCAGCGTATGCGCCTCGTCAATGAACATGATCACCGGCTGGGGCGAGGATTTGGCGCCATCAATCACGCCCTTCAGGCGGTTCTCGAACTCACCCTTCACACCGGCGCCGGCTTGCAGCATGCCAAGATCCAGCGACATCAGCCGCACCTTGCTGAGCGCTTCGGGCACGTCACCCGAAGCGATGCGCAGCGCGAGGCCCTCCACCACGGCGGTCTTGCCCACGCCGGCCTCCCCCGTGAGGATCGGGTTGTTCTGCCGGCGCCGCGTCAGGATATCGATCATCTGGCGGATCTCGGCGTCGCGGCCGAGGATGGGGTCGATCTTTCCCGCACGCGCCTGCGCCGTGAGGTCGTTGCAGAACTGCTCCAGCGGGCCGCCGGCGCGCGGCGCGCCCTCGGTCGGCGTGCCCGTGCTGGCGCCGGGCGGGGCGGCGATGGAAGCCTGCGCCTCCTCCTCCGAGCCCTTGGTCAGGGCCTCCAAATTCTTGCGCAGCGCGTCGGTCGGGATGTTGAGCAGCGTCGGCGCGCTGTCCTTCACGGTCCGCGCCAAGGCTTCATCGCTGATCAACGCCGCCAGCATGTGGCCCGTGCGGATCTTGCCCTGGTTCGCTTCCAGGCTCGCGATCATCCAGGCCTCGCGCAGCCAGGTGACGATATCGGGGGAGAGTGCGGGGGCGCGCGCATTGCCGGTGCGCATCTTGTCCAGCGCGCGGGTGAGTTCGCTGAGCACGCGCCCCGCATCCACGCCGGCCTGCTTCAGGATCATCGAGACATCGGAGCCAGGCGTCTCGATCAGCTTCACCAGCAGATGCTCGATCTCGACATTGTAGTGGCTGCGCGAGAGCGTCAGCCCGGCGGCGGCTTCCAACTGGCGGCGACCCAATTCGGTCATGCGCGCCACCAGGGATTTCAGATCAATGGCCACCATGAAGCTGACATCTCCTGCGTGCCGCTTCCGGGGCGGCCTTGGTTGGCGGCAGGCTACGGGCGGGCTTGCATGATTGTCCAGGGCGGAAGCGTAATATTTGGCGCGACACCCCTGGGCAGCGGCCATCGCATTTCAATTTCGCACCAGGGCGTCGCGCCCTGATACGCGGCGGCAACGCCAGAGCGCCACGGGCGTTTCATTCGGCCTGCGCCATGCTTTACTCTCCGCGCGGCAGGCCGGTGCCGGCTGGCCAGCCTTGGCAGGGGACGTATTCGGATGGCGGATGAAATCTTGGATCTGGAGACGCTCCTCGCCCCCATCGGCGAGGAGGGCGGCGGAGGCGAGGATCTGCGCCAGGATTATTCGCCAAGCTCGATCTACCAGAAGCTGCGCGACGCACGCTCGGAAGCCCGGGCCGATGAGCGCGCGCGGGATAGCGAGGGCGAAGGCGAGAGCGCCGTCGCGGAGGGTTGGCGCCAGGTCCGCCGCCTCGCGGCCGAGGCGCTGGGCGGCAAGAGCAAGGATTTCGAAATTGCCGCCTGGCTGACCGAGGCACTGGTCCGCATGGAGGGCCTGGCTGGCCTCGCCGCAGGTGCACGGCTGCTGGCCGGCTTGCTCGATCAGCATTGGGATGCGGGCTTCCCCCGGCCCGACGAGGAAGGCAGCGAGGAGGAGCGTCTGGAAGGCCGCTCCGCGCCGCTTGGTGGCCTCGCCGGGGGCGAGAATGACGGCACCGTGATGCAGCCGCTGCGTCGCGCCGCCTTGTTCCGCCGCCCCTCCGGCGAGACGCTGAGCATCTATCAATATGACGCCGCCGAGGAGACGGCCGGCCTCGCGGATGAGGCGCGGCGCGAGGCACGCTACGCGCAGGGCGTCCTGGCACTGGACACGATCGAGACGGAAGCGAAGTTCGATCGCGCCCGGCTGGTCGCCGCGGTGCAGCTGGCAACCGAGGCGCGTGCCGCCTGGCAGCTGTTCCAGGATCAGTGCGATGCGCGCTTTGGCTATTACAGCCCCAGCACCCGCCGCGTGGCCGAAGTGCTGGACCGCATGGTGGAGGTGGCGACCCGTCTGGGCGGCGGCGCGGCCAGTGCCGAGAGCGGCGGCACCGAGATGATGGAAGCGGGCGATGCCGCAACGCAGCAAGGATCACCCATGGCCGGTGCCATTGGCGTGCCCGGCTTCAATCCGGCGGGGCGGGAGCAGGCGCTGCGCACGCTGGAACAACTGGCCGCCTTCTTCCAGAAGACCGAACCACACTCCTTCCTGGCCTATACGCTCGCCGACGCCGCGCGGCGCGGCCGCATGAGCCTGCCTGAATTGCTCGCCGAAGTGCTGCAGGATGACAGTGCGCGCACCGCCATGCTCACCGCGCTGGGTATTCGCCCCACCGCGATGGAAGAGCAGGAATGAACAGCCGGCCTCCCCGATCACGGGACGCCGCGTTGCGAGATTGACGCGCGAATTTGCGCTGAATTAGGCTCTAGCAGATTGCACCTGTCTGGCGCATGCTCGCCGCCCGACACATCGGTTAGCGGCGCCTTGCGCCGGGAGAGAAGCAATGGCCAGCGTCCATGACAAACTCAACCGCGTGCGCAAGCCGCGTGTCCACATCACCTATGACGTCGAGACCGAGGGTGCCGCGATCGAGCGCGAGCTGCCCTTCATCGTCGGTGTCATGGGCGATTTCGCCGGTGATCCGTCCGAGCCGCTGAAGCCGCTGGCCGAACGCAAATTCACCCAGATCGACCGCGACAATTTCAACGACGTGATGGCCCGCGTCGCGCCCGGCCTGAACATGAAGGTCGAGAATACCCTGGCCGGCGATGGCAGCGAGATGGGCGTGAACCTGAAGTTCCGCTCGATGGATGATTTCGAGCCGGCCAAGGTGGCCGAGCAGGTGCCGGCGCTGAAGGCGCTGCTCGAAACGCGCTCCAAGCTGCGCGACCTGATGAGCAAGGTGGACAACTCCGAGAAGCTCGAAGAGCTGCTCGATGAGGTTCTGCAGGACGAAGCCAAGCTGAAGTCGCTCTCCGAGCAGCTCGGCCTCGGCACACCGGAGGCTTGATCCCATGAGTGGAACCCAGGCCCAGCCCGGCGCTGCCGGCACGACCACGACGGAAGAGGGCGGCGTCTCCTTCCTCGACCAGGTCATCGGCGCCACGCGCCAGACCGAGAAGGACCGCGCCCAGGACCTGATCAAGGCGCTGACCGAGGAAGCGCTGAAGGGCACCGTCACCTACAGCAAGAACCTGACGCAGACCTTCAACCGCGCCATCGCCGAGATTGACCGCAAGCTGTCCGACCAGCTGAACGCGATCATCCACCATGAGAAGTTCACCAAGCTCGAAGGCTCCTGGCGCGGGCTGAACCACCTCGTCATGAACAGCGAGACGGGGACGAGCCTCAAGATCCGCCTGCTGCAGGCCAGCAAGCGCGAATTGAACCGTGACCTGACGCGGGCCGTCGAGTTCGACCAGTCCGGCCTGTTCAAGAAGATCTACGAGAACGAATTCGGCACCCCGGGCGGCGAGCCCTATGGCGCGCTGATCGGCGACTACGAATGGACCAACCATCCGGATGACGTCGAGACGCTGCGGCTGATGTCCAACGTGGCCGCCGCCGGCTTCGCGCCCTTCATCTCGGCCGCCGGGCCTGGCATGTTCGGTTTCTCGGACTACCGCGAACTCTCCAAGCCGCGTGACCTGTCGAAGATCTTCGAGACGCAGGAATACGCGAAGTGGCGCTCTTTCCGGGATAGCGAGGATAGCCGCTTCGTCACCCTCGTGCTGCCGCGCGTCATCGCCCGCCTGCCCTATGGCGCGAACACCAAGCCGATTGACGAATTCGCCTATGAGGAAGCGCCCTTCAACGCCGATGGTTCCGCCAAGGCGATGGAGCACAATGAGTATTGCTGGATGAACGCGGCCTATGTGCACGCCGCGCGGCTGACCGACGCCTTCGCCCAATATGGCTGGTGCACCGCCATCCGTGGCGCCGAGGGCGGCGGCAAGGTGACCAACCTGCCGACGCATACCTTCACTTCCGATGACGGTGACATGGACGCGAAATGCCCGACCGAGATCGGCATCACCGACCGGCGCGAGGCAGAGCTCTCCAACAACGGCTTCCTGCCGCTCTGTCACTACAAGAACACCGATTACAGCGTGTTCTTCGGCGCGCAGACGACGCAGAAGCCCAAGAAGTATGATCGCCCGGAAGCCACCGCAAATGCGGCGATTTCCGCCCGCCTGCCCTACATCATGGCGACCAGCCGCTTCGCCCACTTCCTCAAGGTGATGGCGCGCGACAAGATCGGCTCCTTCATGGAGGCGTCGGATTGCGAAGTCTGGCTGAACCGCTGGATCCAGAACTACGTGAACCCGATCGAAGGGGCTGGCCAGGAAAGCCGGGCGAAATACCCGCTGCGTGAAGCGAAGGTCGAGGTGAAGGAAATTCCGGGCAAGCCCGGCTCCTACAACGCCGTCGCCTATCTGCGGCCCTGGTTGCAGATGGAGGAACTCACCACCTCCATGCGCATGGTGGCCCGCATCCCGCAGAAATCCTGACGCGGCCGGGTATGGCGGCCAACAACGCCATGCCCGATCCGCACGGGGCGCCACTGCGCGACGCGGTCCTGGCCGGACACTTCTTCAGCGCCGGCTCCCCCGCGCGCGAGGTGGCGGAGTTCCTGGCCGAACGGCAGCCAGCCGCCATCCTGCGCGGCTGGATGGGCGAGGAGAGGCTGCAGCGCATCGCGGCAGCAGGGCCTGACCGTCGCGCCCTGCTCGAAGAAGCGCTGGACCGCGATATCGCCGCACTGGATGCGCTGATCTCCCGCCAGGTGGATGCCATCCTGCATCAGCCGCGCCTGACCCGGCTGGAGGGCTCCTGGCGCGGCCTGCACTGGCTGGTGGATGGCTTCGTGCAGGACCGCCTGGTGAAGGTGCGCCTGCTGGTGCTGCGCCGCGCGGAATTGGCGCGCGACCTGGAGCGCGCGGCGGAATTCGACCAATCCGCCCTGTTCAAGGTGGTCTATGAGGAGGAGTTCGGCACGCCGGGCGGTGAACCCTTCGGCATGCTCGCCGCCGATTACGAAATCCGCCCCGGCCCCTCGCCCGGGCATCCGGTGGATGATGTGGCGCTGCTCAGCCAATTGGCCGCCGTGGGGGCCGCCGCCTTCTGCCCGGTGGTGCTGCCGGCGGCACCCGCGCTGGTCGGGCTGGATTCCTGGCATGGCGCCGGCACCACGCTCTCCTTCGCGGAAGCGCTGCGCGCGCCGGAGCGGGCGCGCTGGCGCAGCCTGGCCGGGCGCGAGGATACGCGCTTCCTCGCCCTCGTCCTGCCCCGCACCCTGGGGCGGGCCCCCTGGGGCGATGATGGCAGCCGGGCGGATCGCTTCCGCTACCGCGAGGCCGCCGGCCAGGCCGAGGCCAGGGTCTGGAGCACGCCGATCTACGCGCTCGCCTCGGTCGCCGCGCGGGCCTTCGCCCGCTATCGCTGGCCGGCGGAAATCCGCGGCGCGGAGCCCGGCTGGGAGGCTACGGGCGGCGTGGTGGAAACCCTGCCGCATGAGCGTTTCCGCGCCGATCCGCCCGGCCCGCCGCCACGCCCGCCGCTCGAACTGATGCTGACGGACGAGCAGGAGCGCGAGGCGGCCGATGGCGGCTTCGTGCCCTTCTGCGGCCTCGACTCCCTGCCCGAAGGCAGTTTCGGCGCCGTGCCCAGCCTGCACAAGCCGCCCCGCATGACGACCGATATCGCCAATGCGAATCAGCGCATGTCGGCGCAGCTCAACAGCGTGCTGTGCGTCAGCCGCTTCGCGCATATCGTGAAGCTGATGGGCCGGGACATGGTGGGCAGCTTCCTCAGCGCCGAGGATGTGGAGCTGCGCCTGCAGCAATGGCTGAACAAGCATGTCACGGGCCTGGCCGGCAGCAGCGACGCCTCGGCGCGCTACCCGCTGCGCGATGCCCGCGTCGAGGTGCGCGAACGCCCTGGCCGGCCGGGCAATTATGGGTGCACCATCATGCTGCAGCCGCATTACCAGCTGGATGAGGTCGGCGCCTCCTTCAGGTTGGTCACCGACCTCGCCGCCGCGCGCGCGGCGGCATAGACACACGCCTGAAAAGCAGAGGAAACCACGTCATGGCCAGTGCGGGCGAAGCCTTCAAATCCGGTGATCTGGCGGCCGCCATCGCGGCGGCGCAGACGGCCGTCAAAGCCGCCCCGCGCGATGCCGGGGCCCGTTGGCTGCTGGCCGAGCTGATGGTCTTCGCCGGCGATGCCGAGCGGGCCGACCGCATGCTCGATGCCGCCGTGCTCGATGACCCCTCCCCCGCCGTGCTGGAATTCCGCAAACTGCTGCGCGCCGAGGTGATCCGCCAGCAGGTCTGGAACGAGGGCCGCGCGCCGAAATTCTCCGCCGATGATGCGACGGCGGCGCAGACTGCCGCCCTGCAGGCCGCGGTGCTCGCCCGCGCCGGCTCGGCCGAGGAAGCGGCCGCCCAGGCCCTCGCCGCCGAGGATGCAAGGCCCAAGCGCGGCGGTGAGGCGGACCTCGCGGACGGCACCACCATCGCCTTCGATGATTTCCGCGACGCCGATGACCTGATGGCCCCCATGGTCGAGGTGCTGACCACCAATGGCGACCACATCCTGGTTCCCGTCGAGCGCATCGTGGCGCTGGATTTCGATGCGCCCCGCCGCCCGCGTGACCTCGCCTGGCGCCGCACCACCATCGAATTGCTGGATGGCACGGAGGGCGTCGTCTACATGCCCACCATCTACGCCGCTCCCCCGGGCCAGCCGGACCCGGTGCGGCTGGGCCGCGTCACGGAATGGAGCGAGGGGCCCGGCCCGGTGAGGGGCCTCGGCCAGCGCATCTTCCTGGTCGGCGAGGAAGCGGTCGCCCTTTCCGACCTCAGCGCCATCCGCTTCAGCTGAGATGAGCGCGAGCGGCGAACGCAACCAGCAAGGGCCGGCCCGCGCGCAGCAACGCGTGCGCCTGCCTCTGCTCGACCGTCTGCTCGATGCTGATCCGGGTGCCGCGCGGGATGCGCCCGTCTCCCCCGCCATGGCGCTGGAGACGCTGCGCGCCGCCGTGCGGCGGGATCTGGAGGCGCTGCTCAATGCCCGCCGCCGCCGCTGGCCCCTGCCCGCCACCACGCCCGAGCTGGCGGAATCGGCCCTGGGCTACGGCATTCCGGATGCCACCTCCGGCGCCTACGCCATGCCCGAGCGGCGCGAGGAACTGGCCCGCGAGGTGGAGCGCATGATCCGCCGCTTCGAGCCGCGGCTGCTCTCCGTGCGGGTCGTGCTGCGCGAAACCGGCAATGAGCTGGACCGCACCCTGCGCCTGAAGGTGGACGCCATCCTGCGCACCGACCCGATCCCCGAGCCGATCAGCTTCGAGACGGTGATCGAGGCGGTGTCGCATGAAGTCCGCGTCTCGGAGCGCGGCGGATGAGCCTCGCCCTTCGCATCGCGCCTCTCCGGCCTGCCAATCCCGTTGCCATGCAACGGGGCAGGACGCATCGCCCCCGGCCTGCCGGTCCCGTTGCCATGCAACGGGGCAGGACGGGCCAATGAGCGAAAGCCTCCTCCCCTTCTACAACCGCGAATTGGCGGCGCTGCGGCGCCTCGCCGGGGAATTCGCCGAGGCCTATCCCAAGGTCGCCGGCCGGTTGCGCATCACCTCCGACGGCACGGTGGATGATCCGCATGTGGACCGCCTGCTGGAAGGCGTCGCCTTCCTCGGCGGCCGGGTGCAGCAGCGCCTGGAAGACGAACTGCCCGAGATCACCGATGCTCTGCTGGAGCTGCTCAGCCCGCATCTGCTGGCCCCGGTGCCCAGCATGACCACGCTGCGCCTCTCGCCCAAGCCCGAGGCGCGCGGCCCCGCCGTGGCCCCGCGGGGCACCCCGCTGGAGACCGAGGCGGTGCGGGGTGAGGCGCTGCGCTACGTCACCTGCCATGCCGTCACCCTCTGGCCCATCACCATCGAGGCGGTGCGCCTCATGGGCCTGCCGCTGGCTGCCCCCGCCAATCCGCGCGCGCCAGGGGCCGCGGCCTGCCTGCGCATCACGCTGCGCACCCTGGTGCCCGATCTCAGCTTTGCCGAAACCGGGCTGGATACGCTGCGCCTGCATCTGCGCGGCAGCCCCCAGGTCTCGGCCGGGCTGCATGAATTGCTCGCGACCTCCTGCGTCGGCATCGCCCTGGCCGATGGGCCGGGCGATCCGTCGCCCACGCTGCTCGGCCCCGAGCGCATCCGGCCCGTGGGCTTCGAGCGTGACGAGGCGGCACTGCCCTGGCCGCAGCGGGCCTTTGACGGCCACCGCCTGCTCACCGAATACTTCGCCCATCCGGAGAAGTTTCTCTATCTGGAGCTGAGCGGCCTGGAAGCGCGCAGCCTGCTCCAGCAAAGCGACCGGATGGAGGTGTTCATCTATCTCGGCCGCCCCGCGCCCGAGCTGGAGCGCAGCGTCGCGGCCGATACGCTGGCCCTGCACTGCACGCCGGCCGTGAACCTGTTCCCGCAGCGCTGCGAGCCGATCACCATGGATGGCACGCAATCGGACTGGCTGGTCATCCCCGATGCCAGGCGCCCCGCGGCGCTCGAAATCCACCATGTCGAGAGCGTGCGGGAAAGCCGCCCGGATGGCGCCCGCCGCGCTGTCCTGCCCTTCCAGCGCCTGGCGCGGGATGGCGGGCCGGAGGCGGATGCCGCCCCCATGCAATGGCTGGCCCTGCGCGGCCCCGCCGCCTCGCCACTGACCGGCACCGAAACACGGCTGATGCTGCGCGACGCCGCCTTCGACCCCGATGCCCCGGCCGATGGCGTGCTGACCATCAACGCCACCTGCCTCAACCGGGACCTGCCGGAGCAATTGCCCTTCGGCGGCGGCCAGCCACGCCTCGTGATCGCCGATCCGGCCTCACCCGCCGCCAGCGCGGAATGCCTCTCGGCCCCCACCGCCACGCTGCGCCCGCGCCTGGGTGAGCGCGGGGCCTGGCGCCTCGTTTCCCACCTCGCGCTCAATCACCTGGGCGTCATGGGCGGGGAGGATGCGGCCGTGGCCCTGCGCGAGATGCTGCGCCTGCATGACCTGCGCGATACGCCGGAAAGCCGGGCCGCCATCGCCGGGCTGGTCGCCGTGCGCTCCGGCCCCGGCGTCGCGCGAATTCCGGGCCAGCGGCCGGGCGTCTTCGTGCGCGGCCTGGATGTGAGCCTGACCTTCGAGCCGCAGGCCTGGAGCGGTGGCGGCTTGTATCTGCTCGGCGCGGTGCTGGAGCGCTTCCTGGCCTTGCAGGTCTCGGTCAATGGCTTCGTGCGGACGCGTGCCATGCTGCGCGGCCGCTCCGCGCCCGTGGCCACCTGGGCACCGCGCAGCGGGACGCGCGTGCTGCTGTGACGGCCGAGGATGACCCCGAGGCCACCATGGTGGTGCGGCCGCGTGCCGCCGCACCAGCCGTCCAAGCCCCGCCGCCTGCGCCCCCCGCCGCCGCCAGCCCCATCGCCCGGCTCGGCCAGGAGCCGGAGCGCTTCGACCTGGACCAGGCGGTGTTCGTCATCGCCCGCGGGCGCGATCCGGTCGAGCTGCCCTATGCCAGCGTCGCCCGCTTCGGCCTGCCCCTCGCCGAGGTGACGGCGGCTGATCCGCAGACCGCGCAGATCACCACGCCGCTCTTTGGCCTGATCGGCCCCGGCGGCACGCTGCCCCGCCATTTCACCGCCACGGCGGGCGCCGAGCTGCGGCGGCGCAGCCGCGCCCTCCAGGCCTTTCTCGACATGCTGGCGCGGCGCTTCACCGGCATGTGGGTGCGCGCCGGGGCGAAGTATCGCCCGACGCGGGACCCCAGGCCGGCCGAAACGGCGCTGGACTCGCTGATCGGCATGGGCACGCCCGGCCTCACCGGGCGGCTTGCCGTGCCGGCCCCCAGCCTGCGCTATCATGCCGGGCACCTCGCCGCCCGCACCCGCAGCGCGGAGCGCCTGCGCGCCATGCTGGCCGAGGAAGCGGGTTCGGCCGTGGAGATCGTGGAATTCGCCGGCGGCTGGCTCAGGCTGCCGGCCTCCGAGCAATCGCGCATGGGGGTGGTGCATGGGCGGCTGGGCGTGGATGCGGCGATCGGCGCGCAGGTCTGGGACCCACAGGCCCGCTTCATCATTCGGCTGGGGCCGCTCGGCCCGGAGCGCTTCGCCTCGCTGCTACCGGGCCAGCCGCTGTTTGACCGGATTTGCGGGCTGACGCGGCTCTTCGTCGGGCCGGAGCAGGATTTCGTGCTGAACCCGATCCTCGCCGCCGGGGCCGTGCCGGCGACCAAGCTCGGGCCGGGCGGCGGCCGCCTGGGCCTGACCAGCTGGATGGCGCAGCCCGGGCCACGGCGCCAGCCGGCGGGGGACGCCTATCTCCGCCCGCCGCCACTGTGAGCCGCACGCCAAGGGCAGCCGCCCGCGCCCCGCGCCGCCATGGCAAGACCGCCACCGTCATCCACGCAACATGCCCCAGGCGCGGCTGCCGGCCGGGCGCCGGCCTTTGAGGATCCTAGAATGACCACGACCAGCTGGGCGCATGGCTACGTCGCCGACAGCCCCTACACTTTCTCCTACCAGGCGGCGCAATCGCCGGGCAATCTCGCGCTGATCTGCGCCATGATGGGCGTCGCCTGGGAGCCGCGGGCGCGCATGGTGGTGGCCGATATCGGCTGCGGGCGCGGCTATACGGTCAACACGCTGGCCGCCGCCAACCCCGGCTGGACGGTCCTCGGCCTCGACTACAACCCCGCCCATATCGCCGAGGCCATCGCCGTCTCCGAAGGGGCGGGCCTCGAGAACACCGTCTTCGTCGAGGCCGACCTGGCCGAGATGACCGATGCCGAGATGGACCGCCTGCCGGAGATGGATGTGGTCAGCCTGCATGGCGTCTGGACCTGGGTGTCCGATGCGGTGCGCCAGGGCATCGTGCGGCTGCTGGCGCGGCGGCTCAAACCGGGCGGCTTGTGCTACATGGGCTATAACGCGATGCCCGCCTTCGGTGCGGATATGGCGCTGCAGCGGCTGATCCGGCACCTCGCCGCGCAGCAGGTCAGCGGCAATTCGCCCATGCGCGTGCAGGCGGCGATCGAGACGGTGAAGCAGCTGCACGCCACCCGCCCGGCGAATCTGCCGGCAACCCCCATGCTCAAGCGCATCGCCGAGGATGATACCCCGCTCGATGCCTCCTATCTCGCGCATGAATTCCTGACGGCGCATTGGCGGCCGGTCTTCTTCGAGGATCTCTGCGCCGACCTGGCGCCGGCCAAGCTGGACTACGTCGGCAGCGCCAGCCTGCATGAGAACGTGCCGGACCTGCTGTTCCCACCCGAGCAGCGCGCGATCTACGAGGCCTTGCCCGCCGGCCCGGCCCGGGAATTCATGAAGGACCTGTGCATCGGCCGCATCTTCCGGCGGGATGTCTTCGTGCGTGGCCTGCGGCGCACCGATCCCCTGGCGGCACTCGACCGCATCGTTCTCGGCGCCATGCGCGTCCTGGGGGAGGAGACGCCGAAGCTCCAGGTGCCCGTCGGCCAGGCGGAGATCGGCGCCGATCTGTGGGAGCCCATCGCCGCCGCGCTGAATGAAGGGCCGCAGAGCCTGGGGCGCCTGCGCTCCCTGCCCGTCGGCCGTTCGCCCAACCCGGCGGAGCTGGTGACGGTACTGAGCGGGACGGGCCTCGTCCTGCCCGCGCTGCGCGATTCGGGACCGACCGAGCCAACCCGGCGCTTCAACCGCTACATCGCGGAGACCTATGCGCAGGAAGGCCGCGCCGGCGGGCAGTTCGCCATGGCTTCACCTGTGCTGGCCAGCGGCCTGCCCTGCCTCTGGCTCGAACTGGCCATCGCGGTGCAGCCCGAGATCGGCGGCAACGAGTTGCCATCACCCGAGTTGCTCGCCCGGCGCGTCCTGCCCGACCTCGAGGGCGAGGCGATGGCGACGGCGATCCGGATGGTGACGACCGTGCTCAGTGACCGGCTGGACATCTGGCGGCGCTTCGGGATCATCTGACGCATGTCCGATTGGTCACGCGGCTATGTGGCCGACAGCACCTATCAGATCGCCTTCCAGACGGCCCAGAACCCGGCCCATCTGGCGTTGGTCTGCGCCGTGGCCGGGGTGGATTGGCAGCCGCGCGCGCAGATGCGCATCGCCGATCTCGGCTGCGGACGGGGCTATGCGGTCAATGCGCTGGCCGCCGCCAATCCGGACTGGACGGTGCTCGGCCTCGACCACAACCCGGTCCATGTGGATGAGGCGATGCAATGCGCGGCGCGCGCCGGGCTGGGCAATGCGCTGTTCCTCGAAGCCGACCTGGCGAGCCTGACCGAGGCGGAGCTGGAGCGCATCGCGCCGCTGGATGTGGTGATGCTGCATGGCGTCTGGTCCTGGGTCTCGGATGCCGTGCGCGCGGGGGTGGTGCGTTTCCTGCGGCATTGCCTGAAGCCCGGCGGCATCGCCTATCTCGGCTACAACGTGACCCCCGGGGCGCGTGCCGATGCCGGCCTGCAACGGCTGCTGCGGCATCTTGCCGGCCCGGTCGGCCTGGGGCCAGGCCAGGCGGAGGCCGCCGCCGCGCAGGCCATGGCCCGGCTGCGCGAGATGGCGCCCCACCTGCCGCTGCGGCCAACCGCGATGCTGGCGCGGCTGCTGGCCGATCCGCCCCGGCTGGCGCCCGGCTTCGTCGCGCATGAATTCCTGACCGAGCATTGGCGGCCGGTCTTCCAGGAGGACCTCTGCGCGGCACTCGCCCCGGCCAAGCTGCAATTCGTCGGCAGTTGCAACCTGTTCGAGGCGATCCCCAGCGTGTTCTGCGACGCGGCGGAGCTCACCGCCCTGCAAACCCTGCCGGAGGGCGAGCCCCGCGAATTCCTGAAGGATCTCTATCTGCCGCGCGGCTTCCGGGCGGATGTCTTCATTCGCGGCGCGCGGCGGGTGAATCCCGCGCAGACGCTGCCCGCCCTGATGCTGGCCGCCTGCCGCCAGCTGCCCGAGGAAAGCCCCGTCCAGCGCATGGGCCGCGCGGAGGTGGCCATGGCGCAACCCGCCTGGCAGGCGCTGCGCGCCGCCCTGGGCGAGGGGGCGATGCCCCTGGGCGAATTGCGCCGGTGCATCGGCCAGGCAGCCCCCCAGCCGGGCGAGATCCTGGCCATGCTGACCGGCGGAGACTGGGCCATGCCGGTGCTGCGCGCACCGGCCCGGCAGGCGGCGGCAACGCGCTTCAACCTGACCGCAGCCGCCCTGCATGGGCATGAGGAGACGAGCCACCTCGCCTTCGCATCCCCCGTGGCAGCGGGCGGCCTGCCGGCGAGCGGGTGGGAGTTGCGCCTCGCGGCGGCGCTGATCGGCGGCGCGGACCGGGATGATCCGCTGGGCGCCGCGCGGCTGCTCCACCCGCTGGCCAATGCGGCCGAGCAGGCCAGCCTCGCGCAGCGCATCGCGGCCAGCTGGGCCGAGCGGATCCCCATCTGGGAGGCGTTCGGGGTGATCTGAGGGGCGGGGCTAGAGCATCATCCGTTCAAACGGGATCGTTTTCACGGATAAAGATGCTCGGAAACCAATGGGCTAGAGGTTGGGTAGTGAGCCCTTGCGAACGGAACAAGCTCTAGCGGATCCGCCGGAGCGCGATTGTGCTTTCCGGGCGCTGCGCCATGCCGGATCAGACACCATCCACCGGCAGCCGGCCCGCCCCTTTGGCTTCGGGGAAGCTCGGCGCTTGCGGCTCAGATGCCGGCTGTCGTTTCAGCCGGACGGCGCGGCCCACTGCGCTTGCGCGTCAGGCCGCCGCCCGGGCCGCCGCCTGGATGCGTGCCAGCACCGCCGCCACGCCATTGCGGCGCGAAAGGCTGAGATGCTCGCCCAGGCCCAGCCGCGTCAGGAAGCTCGCATCCGTGTCCAGGATTTCCCGCGCGCTGCGCCCGTTCAGCACGCGCATCAGCAGCGCCAGCAGCCCCTGGACGAAGGCGGCATCGCTGCCGGCGCGGAAATGCAGGCGCCCCGCCTCCAGGCGCGGCACCAGCCAGACGCGCGACTGGCAGCCCGAGACGCGGTTGGCCTCGACCATCTCCTCAGGCGTCAGGACCGGCAATTCCCGGCCCATCTCCATCAGATAGCGATAGCGATCCTCCCAATCATCAAAGAGGGAGAATCCCTCCTCGAGATCGGTGACGACCGCCTCGATGCTGGACGTCGCCGCCAGCGTCATGTGGACTTGGCAAAGACGACGAGCTGGTCGCTCGCGGCGAGCTTGTCGATCTTCTCGATCGCCGCATATTCGGCGGCCAGGCGCTCGAGCGCCTGCTCGTAGATCTGGCGCTCGCTGAAGGACTGGTCGGGCTGGCCGGCATTGCGCTGCAGGTCGCGCACCACCTCGGCGATCTGGATGGGATCGCCGCTGTTGATCTTCGCCTCATATTCCTGGGCGCGGCGGGACCACATGGTGCGCTTGATGCGCGCGCGGCCCTTCAGCGTATCGATCGCCGCCTCGAATTCCTTCTGGGTGAACAGCTTGCGCAAGCCGGCCGTGGGCACCTTGTTGACCGGGACCCGCAGTGTCATGCGGTTCTCGTCGAAGGTGACGACGATCATGTGGTGGTCCGTCCCGGCGACCTCGATCACCTCGATGCCCTGGACCGTGCCCACGCCATGCGTCGGATAGACCACATGGTCACCGGCCTTGAACTCGACCTTGGGGCCGGGCGGGCGCGGCGGCACGGCCTGGCCCTCGGCGAAGCCGGGACGCCCCGGGCTGCGCACGGCAAAGGAGGGCGGCATGTTCGGGCGCCCCATCGGCGGGCGGGGTGACATCGGGTTACCGGTGTTGCGGATCGGCATGTTCGGCGGCGCCGCGACAACGATGGATGGGCGCGGACCAGCCGCCACGGCCTCAGGCACCGCGGCGGGGGCCGGTGCGGCCGGCGGCTTCACGGCGGCGGCCGGCTTCTCGGTTGGCGTGGCGGCAGGCGTGGTCACCTTTTCGGCGGCAGGCTTGCTCTCGGGCTTACCAAACGACTTACCATCGGATTTTGCATCGGACTTGGCCTCAACGGCCTTGCTTTTCGTCACTGGAGGAGGGGTTGCCTTCTTGCTGGGTGCTTTGCTGGTGGGCGGGCTGGACTTGGGCGCGGCCTTGGCCGTGACCGGCGCCGGCTTCGCCTGGGCGGGTGCCGGCCTCGCGGCGCTGGATTTCCCCTTGGCGGGCGGGGGCGGCGCCGCTTTGGCGGCTGGCTTGGCCTTGACCGGGCTGGGCTTCGCCGCCGCCTTCGGGGTGGCCTTTGCCTTGGCGGGCACAGGCTTGGCCGCGGCTTTCGCGGCGGGCTTCGCCACCGCCTTGGAGGCTGGCTTGGTGGAGGTCTTGCTCGCTGGCTTGCTGGCTGGCTTCACGGCCGGCTTGGCAGGCTTCGCGGCGGCCTTGGTCGCATTGCCGGCCCGGGAGGATGTGTTCCGAGATGCGGTCGCCATGTGGCTCTCTGTTCCTGCATGCCAGGGAATAATCGAGAGGCACGCTGCCGTCCTAGAATTGGGGACAGAAGCGCCTCCGTAGTCATGCGATAGCACAAAAAACGGCACGGGTCACGTCCGGCGGGGCGCAGCCGCGCCCCGGGATCACGCCAGGCCGGTCAGGGCTTGCCGGGCTCCGGGCTGAGCAGGGCGAGCTTGCCGGGCTTGTCCTTCCACTCATCCGCATCGGCCGGGGCCTCGCCCTTGCGGGTGATATTCGGCCAGGCCTGCGCGTAATTGCGGTTCAACTCGACCCAGGAGGTCGCCTTGTCATCGCTGTCGGGCAGGATCGCCTCGGCCGGGCATTCGGGCTCGCAGACGCCGCAGTCAATGCACTCATCCGGGTGAATGACGAGCATGTTCTCGCCGACATAGAAGCAGTCCACGGGACAGACTTCCACACAATCCATGAACTTACACTTGATGCAGTTTTCAGTGACGACATAGGTCACGAAGGCGGCTCCTGGTTGCGGCGGACAGGGTAGAGATGACGCCCCGAAGCCCGATTGGCAAGCCGCGCGGGGCGATCATTCCGCGATCGGTATTTCCTCATAAAGCCCGCGCGCCTCTTCCGCCGGGCCTCGTCGCTCGCCCAGCGCCAGCACGCGCCAGACCCGCACCTCGCCTTGCCAGACGAAGGTCAGCACATCCCCCACCCGCAAACGCGCATGCGCCTTGGTCACCGGCTGGCGGTTCAGGCGGAAACCGCCTGCCGCGATCAGCGCGCCGCAATCGGCCTTGGACCGGGCCAGGCGCGCATGCCATAGCCAGACATCGAGCCGCAGGAAGGGTGCCCCTTCCTCCATGCGTTATTTGAGTTTGAGCTTCATGAGCGCGGCGAAGGGGCTATCCTCCACATTGGAGGTCGGCCGGTCTTCGTGGAAGGTCCGGGTCTCCGGGCCACCCGCGCGGTCACGGTCGCGCGGCGGGCCATCACGGCGGGGCCCTTCGCGGCGCGGGCCGTCCCGCTTCTGGCCATCACGGGCTGCACCATCACGCGGCGCCCCATCCCGGGGGGGGCCATCCCGGCGACCATCCTTGCGGGGGCCATCCTTGCGGAAGCCGCCCTCGGGGCGCGGACCGTTCTGACGATTCTCCTGCGGGCGCTGGGCCTCGGCGGCCTGGCCCTCGCCCGCCTGGCCCGCGGGGGGCTGGCCGGGGGCTTGCTGGCCCGCATTCTGCGGCGGGCGGGGCGCACCCTGGCGGTTGCGTCCGCCCCCCTCGCGGCGCGGGCCATCGCGGCGCGGCTGGCGGTTCTCGGCGCCCTCGGCAGTGGCAGCGCCATCGGCCGGTGCCTCGCGCCGCGGGGCCTGGCCGCGCGGGTTGCGGTTCTGCCGCGGCGGCTGCGCGGGACGCGCCCAGCTGACCATGGTGGGCAGCACCGGGCCTTCATGGCCCTCCGGCAAGGGTTCGGAGGGGATCAGCCGGAAGCCGAGCTCGGCCAGCACCGGGGCCAGCGCATCGCCCTTGATGCCGAAGCGGCCCAGGATTTCAGGCGGCAGCGGCGCTGGCGCGCGCCGCGTCAGATAGCCGAGTTCCGCCGCCACGCGCTCCGCCACATCCAAGCGCAGCAGCACGGGGCCGGCCGGCACCCAGCCCATGATCGGCGCGAAGCCCGGCGGCCAGGACAGCGCCATGACCCCATCGCTCGGGATGGACACCAGGCCCGGCGCGGGCAGCGTCGGGGTCGGCACGTCATAGCTCAGCGCCCAGATCTGCGCGCGCAGCGCCATGGGCCGGGGCTTCAGCGCCTCGGGCACATAAAGCGCGAAGCGGCCGGCGCGGATGCCGATCGCCTTCAGCTTCGTGCGCAATTCCTGGCCGATCTGATGGCGCGTATCGCCCGGCTTCAGACCCAGTGTCTCCCGCAGCTGGAAGGCCGGACCGCGCAGCGTGTTGTCTTCGGCGGCCTTCGCCTCGATGGCGGCGATGGCCGCCAGGTCCTTGGCCACCACACCCTCGATCCAGCCGGCGAGCCGGGCACGGATGCGCTCGCGCTGCGGGCCGTCCAGGAATTCCGAGTCCTTCACCTCGATCAGCGGCTTGCCCGGCTCGCTGCCCATCTTGAGGCGGGCGATTTCCGCCCCCTCCCAGGTGACGCGATGCTCCGGCGTCAGGCCGAAGCTGTCCGCCTTGGCGATATCGAGCGAAGCGACCCGGCGCGGGATTTCCTGCACCAGGGCGCGCCGCGCCGCGCGGAGAACGAGTTTTTTCTCCTCCTCGCCGCCCTCGCCCAGCTCGGGCACGAATTCGAAACCGACGACGCGACCGACCTTGTGGCCCTCGACCACCACCTCGCCCTGGCGCGTCACGGCGCTGAGCAGGTCTTCCTCGGTGTTGTCCAGGCTGCGGATGAGGTGGGCCGCACGGCGGTCCACGAAGCGGGCGGTCAGGCGCTCATGCAGCGCGTCGCTCACCGCATCCTCGGCGGCGCGGGCGGCCTCCTGCTGGGTTGCGGCGTCCTTCACCCAATCGGCCCGGGCGGCGATATAGGCCCAGACGCGAATCGCCGAGAGGCGGGACATCAGCGTGTCCAGATCGCCCTCGGTGCTGGTGCAGGTGGCGATCTGCGAGGCGATCCAGTCCGACGGCACGTTGCCGTCCTCGCAGAGATGCGTGAAGAGCCGCGCGCAGAGCCTTGTGTGCGTGTCATCCGCCAGCTTGCGGAAATCCGGCACCTGGCAGGTTTCCCACAGCAATTGCAGGCGCGACTTCGACGACGCCATGCGGCGGATCGCCTCCTCGCGCGCCAGCAGGCTGAGCGTGATGTGGTCAATCGCGTCATGGCCCTTGGTCAGGCCGGCTTGCGGCGGGGCGGCGCCCAGGCTGTCGAGCAGCGCCTCGATGCCGGAGAAATCGAGGTCGCTGTTGCGCCAGGCCAGCGCCTGGATCGCCTCGAAGTGATGGCCTTCGATCTTCTCGACCATCTCCTCCGGCAAGGGCGGGCATTCGCCCGTGACGCCAAAGGTACCGTCCCGCATGCCACGGCCCGCGCGGCCGGCGATCTGCGCGGCCTCCTGCGGGGTCAGCAGGCGCGGGGCATGGCCATCGAACTTGTTCAGGCTGGCGAAGGCCACATGGTCCACATCCATGTTCAGGCCCATGCCGATCGCATCGGTTGCCACCAGGAAATCCACCTCGCGGTCCTGGTACATCTTCACCTGGGCGTTGCGGGTGCGGGGGCTGAGGCGCCCCATCACCACGGCGCAACCGCCGCGCCGGCGGCGGATGGCCTCCGCGATGGCGTAGACCTCGGCCGCGCTGAAGGCGACGACGGCGCTGCGCGGCGGCAGGCGCGTCAGCTTGGCCGGGCCGGCATATTCCAGCTTGGAGAGGCGCGGGCGGCTGTCGATCTCGACACCCGGCACCAGGCGCTGCAGCAGCGGGCGGATGGTTTCGGCGCCCATGAACATCGTCTCGACCAGGCCGCGCGCATGCAGCAGCCGGTCGGTGAAGATGTGGCCGCGATCGGGGTCGGCGCAGAGCTGGATCTCGTCCACCGCCAGGAACTCGGCGCGGCGGTCCAGCGGCATGGCTTCCACCGTGCAGGCGAACCACTTGGCATCGGGCGGAACGATCTTTTCCTCGCCGGTGATGAGAGCGACGTTCTTCTCGCCCTTCTGCGCCACCATGCGGTCATAGTTTTCCCGCGCCAGAAGCCGCAGCGGGAAGCCGATGATGCCCGAGGAATGCGCAAGCATGCGCTCCATCGCAAGATGAGTCTTCCCGGTGTTGGTCGGGCCGAGGATGGCTTTAACGCGCGCGTCGAACATGCTGGGTTCCGGGTGAAGGCCGCAAGATAGCGAAGACGGTCAGGGTTATGAACCAAAGGGCGATGATTGCAACTTCGCCCCTGGCAGCCGAGATTGCCGCGCGTGACCTCCCCACAAAGCTTTGCCCTGGTGTTCGGCGCGCAATTCGCGGGCTTTGGCGCCATGATGCCTTTCCTGCCGGCGATTTTGGCCGAGGGCGGGCTGACGGCGTCGCAGGTCGGCACGGTGCTGGCCGCGGGCTCGCTCGTGCGGCTGGTGGCGGCGCCGCTCAGCGGAAAACTGGCCGACCGCGTGCCGGATGTGCGCCGCCTGCTGGCCCTGGCCGCGCTGCTGGCGGCCGCCAGCGCGCTGGGCTTCGGGCTGGCCGCCGGCTTCGCGCTGCTGCTGGCGGTGCAGCTGCTGCACAGCATCGCCACATCCCCCATCGTACCGCTCTCGGATGCGCTGGCAGTGGCGGCGGTGCGGTCCGGCGGCTTTGACTACGCGCGGGTGCGATCCGTGGGCTCCATCACCTTCATGCTGGGTGCCATGGCGGCCGGGCTGGCGGCCGAATGGGCCGGGCCTGGCGTGGCCGCCTGGATGCTGGCCGCCGGCCTGCTCTGGACCGCCTGGGCGGCGCAGCGGCTGCCGGCGCCGGCACCACGCGCCGAGGCGCCACCCGGCCAGCCGGAATCCTCCAGCCTCTGGGCGCCGCTGGCCGAGCCGGTGTTTCGCTGGGTGCTGCCGATCGCGGCGCTGATCCAGGGCAGCCACGCCGTCTATTACGCCTTCTCGACGCTGCATTGGCAGGCGGCGGGGCTGAGCACGGGCTTCATCGGCCTGCTCTGGGCGCTGGGTGTGCTGGCCGAGATCCTGCTGTTCCTGTTCGGCCGCCCGGTGGTGGAACGCCTGGGCGTGCGCGGCCTCGCTCTCCTGGCGGCGGGCGCCGGCGTGCTGCGCTGGAGCGTGACGGCCATCACGTCTGATCCCTGGGCGCTGGTGGGCATCCAGCTGCTGCACGGGCTCACCTTCGGCGCCATGCATCTGGCCGCGATGCGGGCCCTGCTGGGCCTGCCGGCCGGGCTGTCCGGGCGCGCGCAGACGCTGCTCGCCTCAGCCATCAGCGCCAGCACGGGCGGGCTGATCTGGGCGAGTGGCTGGCTTTATGCCGTGGCGGGCGGCGGGGCCTTCCTCGCCATGGCCGGGCTGTGCGGCGTGGCCGCGCTGCTGGCGCTGCGCGGAGCCCGCGCGAAGGATTGAGCGGAGCGGATGAACGCGCGCCTCAGTTCAGCCCGCCGAGCCTTTCCTGCACGATATTCCGCCAGGGCGCATCGGCCGGCGCCTCGGCCAGCAGCTGGGTCCAGATGGCGCGCGCCACCTCGTTCCGCCCGGCCCGCGCCTCAGCCAGGCCGGCCAGGAAGCGCAGCCGCGCATCCTGCGGCTGCATGGCCAGCCCCCGGCTGATCCAGCGCAGCGCATTGGCCGGCTCATTGCGCTCGATCTCGATCTCCGCGACGTCACCGGCCAGCCCGACATCGAAGCCGCCCGCCAGCGCCCGCTCCCAGGCGGCGACCGCCTCGGCCAACCGGCCGCGATTGCGCTCGGCATTGCCGAGCAGGATGAAGCCCTGGCGGCCAAGCTGGGTGTTGGGATCGGCCGTGGCGAGGCGCGCGCGGAGCTGCACCAGCATCGCCTCATCCTGCGCATCCGCCTCCTGCCGAACGGCGAGCGTGGCGGATGGCATGTCAGGGAAGCCGCGCTCGACATAGAGCAGCACGCCGGCGGCCGGCACCAGCACCAGGGCCGCCAGCAGCAGCAGCGACGGCCGCGCGGGGGCGGTGAGTTGCTGGGGCGCGGGGGCGGCCAGCAGGCGGCGCTGCACCTCCACCGTGGCGGCGTTGAAGGCGGCCTCGTCCAGCCGGCCCTCGGCGCGCTGGGTTTCCAGCTCGGCGAGCTGGGCGTGGAACAGCGCCACATCCGCCTCCCCTCGGCCTCGCGCGGCCGGGGGGCGCAGCAGCGTATAAGCCAGCGGTGAGAGAATAAGCGCTGCCACCAGCGCCAAAGCCAACCACATCACGCCCTGGGATCACCTTGCAATGCGGCGAGGCGCTCGCGCTCGGCCTCGGTCAATTCAGTGGGGCCGATGCCGCTGGCACTGGCCTGCCGGCGCGAGCGCCAGATGGCGAAGATCCCGCCCAGCAGCGCCAGGGCGGGCGTCGCCCAGAGCAGCAGCGTGCTCCATTGGAAGGGCGGGCGCAGCAGCACGAAATCGCCGTAGCGCTCATGCACGAAGCGCATCACCTGCTCGTTGCTGGCGCCGCGCTCCACCTGCTCACGCACGATGCGGCGCAAATCCCGCGCGAGGGAGGCATCGCTATCCTCGATGGATTGGTTTTGGCAGACGAGGCAGCGGAGCTCCTTGCCGATTTCGCGCGCGCGGGTTTCCTGCTCGGGGTCGCGCAGGCGATAGCTGGTGTCGCCGATCTGGGCCTGGGCGGAGAGCGCGAACAACAGGAAGACCATGAGCGGGCCTAGCCCTCTCAAACTCTCCCACCAGGAGGCTTGCCTCCTGGACCTTGTGACACAGCGGAACATGATCAGCCTCGCAGCCGGGCCAGCAGGGGCTGGATGTCCTGCGCCATCAATTCGGGCGTGATGGGGCCGGCGAAGCGCCAGCGGATGATGCCGCCGCGATCCAGGATATAGGTCTCCGGCACGCCATAGACGCCCCAATCGATCGAGACACGGCCAGGCTCATCCACGCCGAGCCGCGCGAAAGGGTTGCCATGGCGCGTCAGGAAGCCCTGCGCCTCGCGCACGCGGTCCTTGTAGTTCACGCCCCAGACGGCAATGCCCTGGCGGTGCAGGGCCATGAGCTGCGGATGCTCGATGATGCAGGGCGCGCACCAGCTCGCCCAGAAATTCACGACGACGGGGCCGGGCATGCCACGGAAATCAGCCGAAACCAGGGCCGGCAGGCCCGAGCTTTCCAGCGCGGGCAGCGCGAAATCCGGCGGCGGCTTGCCCAGCAGCGCCGAGGGCACGCCGCGCGGGTTGAAACTGCCATCCTGCAAGCCGCGCAGCATGGCCCAGAAACCCAAGCCGGCCACGGCCGCGACGCCGAGCGGCGCATAGACCAACAGCTTGCGCCGCGAGGGCTTTGCCGCGGGCTTGGCCAGATCGGTCACGCCGTCACTCACGCCGAAACCTCGGCCTCTTTGCGCCGCCGCGCGGGGGCGGCGATGCGAATGCGGCGGTCACTCAGCGAGAGTGCGGCCCCCAGCGCCATGATCCCCGCACCAAGCCAGATCCAGGGCGCCAGCGGGTTGTTGTGCAGGCGCAGAACCGCCTCGCTCACGCCGGCTTCATTGGGCCGCTCCTCACCCAGCACGGCGTAGAGATCGCCGGAGGGGCGGGTGCGGATCGCGGCCTCGGTCGTCGTCATCCGGCCGGTCGGGAAGAAGCGCTTGCTCGGCTCCATCACAGCCACCACGCTGCCATCGCGCAGCAGGGTGATGGTGGCCTTCCGCGCGGTGAAATTGGGGCCGATGAAGTCCCGCACGCCCTCCAGCCGCCATTCATAACCGGCGAACTGGGTGGAGCCGCCCGGCGGCACCGCCACCAGCTTTTCCGTCGCCAGCCCCATGCCCGAAATGCCGAGGATGGTGACGCCCATGCCCGCATGCGCGATGGCCGCCCCCCAGGCCGCGCGCGGCAGGTTGCGCGCGCGATTCCAGGCATTGCCGAGGCTGGTGCGGCCGATGCCCGCGCGGTCCGCGATATCGGTCGCGGCACCGGCGATCAGCCAGAAGGCGCAGGCGAAGCCCAAGGCGCTCAACACATGCCAGCCAGCCAAGGCCAGCGTCAGGATGAAGGCCAGAAGTGCCAGGCAGGCGGCCCACCAGAGGCGTTGCAGCACGGGCCAGAGGCTCGCGCGTTTCCAGGCCAGCATGGGGCCGACGGCCATGCCCATCACCAGGGGCAGGGCCAGCGGCGCCGTGGCTGAATTGAAGAAGGGCGGGCCCACGGAAATCATCTGCCCGGTCAGCAGGTCCAGGAACAAGGGATACAGCGTGCCCACCAGCACCACCGCCGTGATCGAGCACAGCAGCAGGTTGTTCAGCACGATCCCGCCCTCCCGCGAGATCGGCGCGAAGACGCCGGCCGGCGCCATGGCGGGCGCGCGCCAGGCAAAGAGCGCGAAGGCACCCGCGATGTAGATGCCGAGCAGGCACAGGATGAAAATGCCGCGCGCCGGGTCGGAAGCGAAGGAATGCACCGAATTCAGGACGCCCGAACGCACCAGGAAGGTGCCGAGCAGGCTGAGCGCGAAGGCCAGCAGCGCCAGCAGCACGGTCCAGATCTTCAGCGCCTCGCGCTTCTCGACCACGATGGCCGAATGCAGCAGCGCCGTGCCGGCCAGCCAGGGCAGCAGCGAGGCGTTCTCCACTGGATCCCAGAACCAGTAGCCGCCCCAGCCGAGCTCATAATAGGCCCACCAGGAGCCGATGGAGATGCCCATGGTCAGGAAGGACCAGGCGGCCAGCGACCAGGGCCGCACCCAGCGGCCCCAGGCGGCGTCCACGCGCCCCTCGATCAACGCGGCCACGGCGAAGGCGAAGGTCACCGCGTAACCCACATAGCCGAGGTAGAGCAGCGGCGGATGGATCGCGAGGCCGATATCCTGCAACAGCGGGTTCAGCCCCTGGCCATCCGGCGGCGGCGGCCAGATCCGCTCGAAGGGGTTGGAGGTGAACAGGATGAAGGCGAGGAAGCCCAGCGAAATCAGCCCCATCACGCCCAGCACCCGCGCCTGCAGGGCCGAGGGCAAGCCGCCGCCAAAGCCGGCCACCGCCGCGCTGCACCCGGCCAGCACCATGACCCAGAGGATCATCGAGCCCTCGTGATTGCCCCAGGTGCCGGTGATCTTGAACAGCATCGGCTTGGCCGAATGGCTGTTGGCGACGACGTTCACCACCGTCGTGTCATTCATCGCATAGGACCAGATCAGCGCCGCGAAGCTGATGACGATGGCGACGAAGCCGGCCAGCGCCAAGGGTGCGGCGGCCCCCATCAGCCGCGAATCGCCCCGCTGCGCGCCCCAGAGCGGCAGGCCGGACTGCGCGATGGCGAGCATCGCCGCCAGGATCAGCGCGAAATGGCCAAGTTCGGGAATCATGAGCCGATATCCAGATTGATCATGAGCCGCTTCGCGGCGGGTTGGCCTGCGGGCGTGCCGGGTCCAGCGTGTTCCAGGTCGCCGGCGCGGGGGCGGCGCCCTGGGCCGGATTCCAATGGCCCGAGCGTTTCAGCGCATCGGCCACCTCGGGCGGCATATAGGTCTCGTCATGCCGGGCGAGGACTTCGCGGGCCCGGAAGGTGCCATCCGCGCCCATCATCCCCTGGGTCACCACGCCCTGCCCCTCGCGGAACAGATCGGGCAGGACGCCGGTGAAAATCACCGGCACCACATGCGCGCCATCGGTCACACGGAAATGGATCGCCGGGCGGCCCTGGTCTTCGCCCTGGCGCTGCACGCTGCCGGCCTCGACCAGCCCGCCCAGGCGGAAGGAGCGTCCCGGGGGCGGCGCTTCCCGCGCGATATCCGAAGGCGAGCGGAAGAAAACGAGATTGTCCTGGAACGCCGTCAGTGTCAGCGCCGTGGCGCTGCCAAGCCCGATGGCGCAAAGCAGGAGGATATAGAGCCGGCGCTTCTTCCGCGTCATTTCCGGAGTTCCAAGGGGTGGCGTTCCAATTGGGCGAGTTGCCGCCTGGCCGCACGATGCCGGCCCATCGCGGATATGGCGAGGATCGCGAAAACGCAAAGCACCGCGCCCCAGCTCAGCAGCACATGCAGCCAATGCGTGCTCACGCTTCCACACTCCGCAGGGCAGGCGCATCGGCGCGGCGGGCGGCGGCCATCTGCAGGGCGCGGACGCGGCGCTCCATCACGGCGGCGCGCGTCGCGGCCAAGGTCACCGCCATGAAGGCCAGCGTAAATCCCAGCGTGCACCACAGCAGCGGATAGAGGATGTCCACATGCATCCCCGGCGCATTGAGGCGCGTGACACTCGCCGGCTGGTGCAGCGTGTTCCACCAATCCACGCTGAACTTCACGATGGGCACGTTCACCACGCCCACCAGCGCCAGGATCGCGCCCATGCGCGCCCCGCGCTCCGGGTCGTCAAAGGCGCGCACCAGCGCCGCATGGCCGAGCCAGAGGAAAAACAGCACCAGAACCGAGGTCAGCCGCGCATCCCAGACCCACCAGGTGCCCCACATCGGCCGGCCCCAGAGGCTGCCCGTCAGCAGGCACAGCGCCGTGACCGCCGCGCCGATCGGCGAAAGCTCCCGCGCGGTGAGGTCCGCCAGCGGGTGCCGCCAGATCAGCGACATGATCGAGAGGATCGCAAGGCCGGTGTAGCCGCCCATCGCCAGCCAGGCCATCGGCACATGCACGAACATGATCCGCACCGTCTCGCCCTGCTGCCAATCCTTCGGCGCGAGCCAGAGCCCCCAGACCACGCCGATGCCCAGCACGACCAGGGCGGCGCCCGAAAGCCAGGGCAGCCAACGCTCCGTCAGCCGCAGGAAGCGGCCGGGATTGGCGAAACGATGCAGCGACCCTGAGGATCGCGGAGTGTGAGCGACGTTTTCCACAGCACCACCATAGGCAGATGCGCCAAAGGATTGAAGCGCCCCCGCCCCAGGCATCCGCCAGGGAAAAGATCGCCCAGCGGAATGATCTCCGCCCCATTGGCACGGCCACCGCACATATGCGAAGCCTTCAGCCAATCGCCACATCGCGCCGCAAAGAAACCCATGGCCAAGCCAAAGCCCGCCCAGCCCAGTTTCCTCGTGAAATCCGAGCCCGATGTCTTCGGCTGGGAACAGCAGGTGGCCAACGGGGTCGAGCCCTGGACCGGCGTGCGCAACGCCCAGGCCGCGAATTTCCTGAAGGCCATGCAGAAGGGCGACCGCGTCTTCTTCTACCACTCCAATATCGGCAAGGAGGTGGTCGGCATCGTCGAGGTGGCGCGCGTGGCCTATCCCGACCCCACGGATGAGACGGGGCGCTGGGTCTGCGTGGATGTGAAGACCGTCTCGAAACTGCCGCAGCCCGTCACGCTCGCCGCCATCAAGGCCGAGCCGCGGCTGGAGGGCATCGGCCTGATCCGCCAGTCCCGCCTCTCCGTCATGCCGATCAGCCCGGAGCACGCTGCCGTGATCCTGGAGATGGCCGGGGCATGAAGGACGCCGCCGATTGGCGCGTGCTCTGCCGCCTGGACGAGATCCCGGATGGCGAGGCGCGCGGCTTCCCCGCCCCGCCGGGCGGCTTCACCGGCCTCTTTGCCATCCGGCGTGGTGCCCGCGTGCTGGTCTATGTGAATTCCTGCCCGCATATCGGCCTGCCGCTGGAGCCCGTGCCGGACCGCTTCCTCGACCGCAAGCGGGAGATGATCGTCTGTGCCGCGCATGGCGCGCGGTTCCGGATCGAGGATGGGGAATGCGTCTCCGGCCCCTGCATCGGCGATGCGCTGGAAGCGGTGGAGGTGCGCATCACGGACGGGGAAATCCGCATTCCGCCCGATGCCGGGATTTGAGGGGGCCGGGATTTGAGGGGGCGGGATTTGAGGGGGCGGGGGTTTGACCGGATGATTCACGCTGGTAGGGTCTGACCCGAGGAAATTTCAGTCCCCAACAGAGGGAACCCCCTGCATGAACGCTTTCACCCGCCGCGCTTTGCTCGGCACCGGCACCGCCATGGCGCTGGCCAGCCCGGCCCTGGCTTTCCCCGACCGCACGGTCCGCATCATTTCCGGCTTTCCGCCGGGCGGGCTGAATGACGTGGTCAGCCGCGCCATGGCCCAGGCGCTGACGCCCATCCTGGGTGTGACCGTCGTCGTCGAGAACCGCGTCGGCGCCGGCGGCAGCGTGGGCGGCATGACCGCGGCCCGCGCCGCACCGGATGGCCATACCCTCTGGATGGGCATCGTGGACACCCAGGCCATTTTGCCGACCGCCATGCGCGCGCTGCAATATGATCCGGACCGCGATTTCGCGCCGATCAGCTTTGTGGCCAACGTGCCCTTCGCCTTCATCAGCGGGCCGTCGCAGCCCAATATCCGCGACTTCCCGGCGCTGATGGCGGCCGGCAAGGCGCGGCCGGGCGCCATCAGCTTCGCCAGCTGGGGGGTCGCCTCCACCTCGCATCTGGCGATGGAGCGGGTGCTGCGGCAGCAGCAGGTGGAGATGCTGCATGTGCCCTTCACCGGCCAGGCGCCGGCCATGCAGACCATCATCGCAAGCCAGGTGGATTGCATGGCGCTGCCGGCCGGCGGGGCCGAGGGCGCCTGGCGCGCCGGGCAATTGCGCGTGCTGGCGGTCGCGGCGAAGCAGCGCGTGCCGCTCTACCCCGATGCGCCGACCATCCTGGAACTCGGCGGCACGCTGGATGCGGGGCTATGGAAGGCGATCTACGCGCCGGCCCGCACCCCTGCCCCGGTGATCACGCGGTTGAACCAGGCCGTGCGCGAGGCAATGGCGCAGCCGCTTTTCATCGAGGTGCTGCGCCTGCAAGGGGCCGTCCCCGAACCTTCGACGCCCGAGGCGCTGGCCGAATTGCAACGCCGCGAACGCGCCGCCTGGGGCGAGGTGGTGCAGGCCACGGGCGCCTATCTGAACTGAGGCGCCCTTGGCGGAGCAGGGCCGGGCTGTGCTGAACCGACGGGGCCAATCCTTCCCCGGTGGTCGCAGGGGCGCTGCCCCGGAGAGCTGGATCGGTGGAGGCAACCCCTCCCCGATGGCCGCAGGGGCGCTGCCCCGGAGAGCTGGATCGGTGGAGGCAACCCTCCCCGATGGTCGCAGGGGCGCAGCCCCGGAGAGCTGAATCGGTGGAGCGAAACATGTACAAGCTGATCAGCGCGACGCCCTCGCCCTATGCCCGCAAGGTGCGCATCGCGCTGCTCGAGAAGGGCATTCCCTTCGAGCTCCAGACCGAGGTTCCCTGGCACGGCACGACCGCAACGCCCGCCTATAACCCGTTGGAAAAGCTCCCGGTCCTGGTGCTGCCGGATGGTACGGGGGTCTATGAAAGCCGCTTCATCCTGGAATGGCTGGAGGTGAAGCACCCCGAGCCCCGCCTGCTGCCCGATACGCCCGAGGAGATTCTCGCCGCGCGGCAGATCGAGGTGATCGCGGACGGGATTTGCGATGCGGTGGTGCTGCTGTTTTTCGAGCGCATGCGCGCGGCGCCCAGCGCCGAATGGATGGCGCGCCAACGCCGCAAGGTGGAAGGCGGCATGCGCGCCCTGGCCGAGCGGGTGGGCGAGGGATTCCTGGTGGGGGGCCGCTTTGGCCTGGCCGATATCGCGGCCGGGACGGTGCTGCGCTACCTCAGCGTGCGTTTCGCGGAATATGACTGGCCCGCCGCCCACCCGGCGCTGGCCGCGATGAGCGCCCGGTTGGAATTGCGGCCTTCCTTTGCCGCCACCGTGCCGGTGCCGCAAAACATCACCGAGAAAATCGTCTGACGGGGTGCCGAGCGGCGCGCCGCGTGACCACAGGATGGCTCGTCATCCACTGCACAAGGCGCGCGGAGGGGAGGCGGCGGCAAGATTGGTGGGGTTGGGCAGGCGCCGCAGGCCAGCGCAGCCTCAAGGCTGGTGTCTTCCGGGCTTCTCTATGCGATCAGCCGGCTCCGTCCGGACAGGCGCAGATGCGCCCCAGGCGGATGAAAACGGCCGGGAAGCGAGAAGGCTTTACCCTCTCGCATTGCCCCCGCTTTGCGGCCACCCCCAACAAGAAACTGAAGTTTCCCGGACTTTCGATCGTACAAATCCGCTGATGAAGGTGCAGGAAACTGGTTTCCTGCCGGGGAGTTCGAGGGGCTGGCCCCTCGATCCCACAGCGGAGGCTTCGCCAGCCAGCCAAAGTACATTCCGCGCGCAGCGCTCAAGCAACAACCTCGAGCCCATTGATTTTCGAGCAGCTTTAGCCGCTCAAACGAAGCCCCTTGAACGGATGCCGCCCTAGCGGCCCCGGCGCGCCGCCGCTTCCGCCCGGGACGCACCCGGCGGTGTGCCGGCATCAAACCCCAGGAAGCCGATGGACGGTTGCGGCGCGCCGCCATTGGCCTGCCAGAGTTGGGGCAGGCGCGGCGTCGCGGTCGCGACCTGGGTGGGCGCTTCGCGGGGGGTGGCGGCGGGAGGTGTGCGCACCCGTGCGGGCTGGCCGCGCTGCGGGATGGATTGCGGCGGCGGGGGTGCATTGCCCGCCATGCCGCGCACCGAGAGGACGTAGAACATGATCTCCGGCCGGCCCTGATCCACCGCCGAATCCACCGCCGTCAGCCCCAGGGCATTGCGTGCATTCACATCCGCGCCGCGCGCCACGGCATCGCGCACGGTGGCGATGTCGCCGCGGTTGATGCCGTCGAACAGGGCGTCATTGGGGTTCATCGAGGCCGCCGGCGCTTCGGCCGGGATGGGTGCCTGGCCGCGGCGCGCGGCGACGCCCGGCAGGGCGGGCGGCTGCTCACGCGGCGCTTCCGGCTGCGAGCGGCTGGTGGTGCGGCCCGAGCCGAGCATGCCCTGGGCGCTGACAGGCAGGGTTGGCAGCAGCAGGAGTGCGGCCGTTCCTGCCAGAAGGGTCGCCTGGAAACGGTTCATCTCATCGCCCTCCGAAGGTGAAGCTATCGGGCGGCGGTGCCCCGGGGGGCGGCGCCGCTTCCTTGATCTTGGCCTCGATCTGCTGCATCAGCCGGGCCATCCCCTGGGTCAGCGCGGCCATCTGAACCAGCGGCACCACCAGCAAACCCGCCGGGACCGCCTTGTTGTCTGCCCCGAGCCGGCCCAGCGTCAACCGAACCACGCCATGCTGGACGGAAACATCCAGCAAGCCATCGGCGAAGATTGTGGTCCCGGGGAGCATCTGCGTTTCCATGGGCGAACTCATAGCGGAGACCAGCCCGGGAGGCGAGTGGAAGCCGGCCGCTACCAGGTCAGCGGGACGCTCAGCCGGGCGCCGGGGGCGGGGGTCTGAAGCAGACGCTGGTCAGGATGGGTGGGTGCTGGATCCGCGGCAGCGCCGCGGCCGGGCACGCGCGGGTGGATCACGGTCGGGCTGAGGCTGGGTGTCAGCGAGGGCGGCGGCCCGGGCCGCGCTTCGAGATCCAGATTGGCGCGGGGTGCCAGTTGCGCCTGCGGCACCGGAGGCGCGCCGGTGCCCAGGGTGGTGCCGGAGAAGCCGGGCGTGATCGCGAGGCCGCCATCCATGAAGGCGCGATCCCTGGGGTCACGCGGGCGGGGGCGGGCGGGGGCTTCGGCGTTGATGCGCGGTGTCTGGACGCGGGGGGCATCCGTCGGTTGCGCTGCGGCTGGCAGGGGCGAAAGCCCGGCCGCCACGGCCAGCGCCAGGATCAGAGCCCTGCTACGCCCCGCAAATCCTCCACCGGATTGCCGGCGACCCCGGGGTGCCCAGCCTTCCAGGCGTTCAGGGCCCAACGGACCGAAGGAAAGGCAATCTCGTCCCAAGGAATATCCTTCCAGGCGAAGAAGCGCACATCAAGGCTTTCCGGCCCTGCGGCGATGCCAGGCTCCGACAGGTGTGCCCGATAGATGATCTGAACCTGCCCGATTCGCGCAATTGAATAGATGGCGAGAATGCCATCCAGTTCAAGCCGCGCCCTGGCTTCTTCCCAGGCCTCGCGTCTTGCGCCCTCCTCGGTGGTCTCGCCGAGTTCCATATAGCCGGCGGGCAGGGTCCAGAAGCCGTGGCGCGGCTCGATGGCGCGGCGACAGAGCAGGATGCGATCCTCCTCCACCACCACGCTGCCCACCACGATCTTCGGGTTTTCATAGGCGACATAGCCGCAATCGGCGCAGACCAGACGCTCGCGGTCGTCACCACCGGGGGGGCCTTCGGGGATGCGGCGGACGAAATTGCTCATCGGGCGCCCGCCGCGCCCGGCTCAGCCAGCGGCCGCCGAGAAGGCGAAGTTGTCGTAGCTGTTCTCGGCCACGCGGAACCACTGGAACAGCTCCGAACGATAAGGGCGATAGCTGTCCCAGATCGTCTTGAAACGCGGGTTCTGCCCGGCGAGATCCGCCATCAGCGCCTCGTTCGAGCGCCAGGCGAGCTGCAGGATCTCGCGGCTGTAGAAGCGCAGCTGCGTGCCCTGGGCCACCAGGCGGCGCAGCGCGATGGGATTCAGGTGGTCATAGCGGCTGACCATTTCACTGTCGGCCTCGGCACAGGCAATCGCCAGGGCGTCCTTGTAGAGTTGCGGCAGCGCGTCATGCGCGCGCTTGTTGCTCATGAAGTACAGGCGGGCGGAGGGCTCGAAGAAGCCGGGCGCATAGTAGAAGCGCGCCACGCGGAAGAAGCCCAGGCGTTCATCATCATGCGGGCCGACGAATTCCGTCGCGTCAATCGTGCCGCGCTCCAGCGCCGGGTAGATATCAGCGGGCGCCACCAGCGTCGGGTTGGCACCCATGCGCTGGAACACCTGGCCGGCGAGGCCGGAGATGCGGAACTTCAGCCCCTGCACATCGGCCTGGGTGCGGATTTCCTTGCTGAACCAGCCGCCCATCTGCGCACCCGTATCACCGGCCGGAATGCCCACGATATTGTAGTCGCTGAACAGCGCATCGGCGAAGGCATTGCCGCCGCCATGGCGCAGCCAGGCCGTCATCTGCCGGGTGTTCAGGCCGAAGGGGATCGCGGTGAAGAAGGCGAAGCCCGGCTCCTTGCCGATGTACCAGTAGGAAGCGGTATGGCCGCAATCGATCGTGCCGGCCTGGACGGCATCCAGCACCTGGAGGCCGGGGACGATCTCACCCGCGGGGAAGACCTGGATGCGGAACTTGTTCTCGGTCAGGGCCGCCACGCGGTTGGCGATGCGCTCCGGCGTGCCGAACAGCACATCGAGGTTGCGCGGGAAGCTCGACTGGCAGCGCCAGCGGATTTCCGGGTTGGCCTGGGCCAAGGCGGGGGCCGAGAGGGCAGCGGGCGCGGCGAGGGCGGCCGTGCCCAGAACGAGACGACGATTCATGACGTTTGCCTCCGAAGATGAATTCCTGGTGAAAGGCGCATAAACCAGAGCCGGGTCGGGGGGAAGCGGCAAAGCGCCGCCGCATCCGCCCCGCGCGGGGGCGGGATGGCGCTCGGCCTCAGCCCTCCGCTACGGCAATGCAAGGCAGGCCAAGGGCGCGATGGCGGCGCCGCACTTCCGGCGGATCGCAGCGGGAAGCGCCTGTCTCTGCCGGGCCCTGTGAAATTCATGCCGGCCATGTCGAAGCCTCTGGCAGGCGGCCCAGAGCCACGATATTTATGAAGCGTAACTGATGCCGAGTTGTGTCTTCCCACGCTGAAAGATGAGGGACATGCACCGTAACGCACGTTGCTTCAGCCGCCTGGGCCGCCGCTTTGGCGCGGTTCTCTCCCTCATGCTGGGCACCGCGGCTCCGGCGCTGGCACAGACGGGCAATCCGGCGCATGACGCCCTGCAGTCCCGCCCCGAGCTGGAGCGGAGGCAGATGCTGCATCAGGCCATTCGCAGCCTTGGGGATCAGTGCAATTCCGTCATCCTGGCCTTCCATGCCGGCCTGGATGCGCAGCGCAATGCCTTCTGGGATTTGCGCTGCGCCGATGGCGCCGCCTATCGGGCGCGCCTCCCCTCGGAGCGTTTCGCCGCCGTCGCCTTCCTGCGCTGTGGGGCCGCAACGCCGCAACCGCATCACGGCGGGCCCTGCTTCCAGGCCGTGACGGGCGAGGCCGCGCAGGTCGCCGCGCGGGGCGGCGGCAGTGATACCGCGTGCCGCGCCGCCTGCACGACGCAACCCGCCGCGGGCCAAGCCCAATGCGTGCAGCGCTGCGTCTCCGGCCAAGGGATCGAGGTGGGCCAGCAGGCTTCCGTCAGCCTGCCGCCCAATTCGCGCTTTGGTGCGATGTACACCACCAACCAACCCGTCGCTGCCCATGGCTTCGCCAATGGCAATACGGACCGCCTCGCCGTGAACCTCGCCGCCGTGCGGATCTGCCAGGTCCTGGCCGGACCGGTGCCATGCAAATTCCAGGGCGAGCTGATCAACCAATGCGGCGCCATCGCCATGGCCATCAGCCGCAATCCACGCGCCCTGGCGATGACGGCGGACATCTCGACCCAGGTGCTCAACCTGGCCACCTTCGGGCGGGGCGCAAGCCGTGAGGCGGCGGAAGCGCAGGCCATGCAGGCCTGCCGCGCCGCCGAGGGGCCCGGCATCCAATGCCGTATCGTCGCGCAAGGTTGCTGAGATGAACATGTCCATTCAAATCCAAGAAGGAGCGCTGCCATGCGCCGCCTGATCGCGAGCCTCGGCCTCGCCGCCCTCCTCATCACGCCTGCTGTCGCGCAGCCCGCGCCGCAAGCCAACCAGGCCCAGGGTGCTCAGGCCCAGGGTGGCCAGAATCGGCAGCAGGCCCGCGCTGCTCCGGCCCGGACGCTGGATGCGGTGCGCCGGCGCGGTCACCTGCTCTGTGGCGTGAATGGCAGCCTGGTTGGCTTCTCCGCCCCCGATCCCGCCGGCCAGATGCGTGGGCTTGATGCGGATTTCTGCCGCGCCGTGGCCGCCGCCGTGTTTGGCGACGCCGAAAAGGTGCGCTTCCTGCCCCAGCTTACCGTCGAAGGCGGGCTGGATGCGCTGACCGCGCGGCAGATTGACGTCCTGGCCCGCAACGCGACGGTCACGCTCTCACGCGATGGCAGCCGCCCGGTGATTCCCACGGCGGTGCTGTTCTATGACGGCATGGGCTTCCTCGTGCCGCGCAGCCTCAACGTGACCTCCGCGCGCCAGCTGCGCGACAAGACGGTGTGCTGGGCAGGGGCCGCCGGCCCGGGCACGGCGGGTGACGCGCTGACGGCCTATGGCGAGCGGCACGGGCTGGGCCTCACCATCCGCCGCTATGAGCAGCCGGCCCAGGTGGTGGCCGCGATGGAAGCCGGCGAATGCCACGCCTTCGCCGCCGATAGCGGGGCGCTGGTCGCCCGCCGCGTCACCGAGTTCCGCGTGCCGGAGAACTGGCTGGTGCTGGCCGATATCGTCTCACGCGAGCCCTTGAGCCCCTTCGTCCGGGCCGATGACGAGGATTGGCGCGCGCTGGTCTTCTGGGTGATGCATGTGCTGACCGGCGCAGAATATCTGGGTGTGAGTTCGGCCAACCTGATCGAAAACCTCGGCAATCCGGACCCGCGGATTCGCCAGATGCTGGCCGTCGAGCCGGGCTTTGGCCGCACCCTTCGCCTGCCGGACAATTGGGCGGCACGGGTGATCAGCACGGTGGGCAATTACGGCGAGATTTTCGAGCGCAATCTGGGCCGGCAATCCGTCATCGGGATGGATCGCGGCCTGAATGACCAATGGACCCGCGGCGGCCTGATCTACAGCTTCCCGACACGCTGAGGGCGCGGAGCAAGCGGCGGTAAGCCGCGGAATTCCACCCGGTCAAATCACTCGGATGACTGGTGGTTCAGGCGTCACATGACGGCCTGACCGCGCGGCGCGTCCCATCCATCCCAAGGCACCCCCCGCCCGTCCCCTGCAAGGCAAATACGCCCAGGACGAACATATCATAAGGCATACAACCGGGTAATACCACAGATCATGCCCCAGCGTTGGCTACGATCATTTGGCAGATTGGAAATATTTGTCCGCACTATTTTAGATCATCAGCTCTGCCAACAAGTTACTGATTTGTTGCCATTCTCCTGAAATCATTGGGCCGGATCGGCTGAAAATCCCGCTGATTTTGTCATTTTCACCATGCCCAGTGACGCGAGTGACCCGATTTCCGTCTGGTGTGTGCGGTGAGCCTTCGATACGATTGGGAGAAGATCAAATCCTATCTTCTATCCTGAGTTGTGAAGGACCGGACATATGCCCTTGAGGAAACGCGCTTTGATCTTCCTGGGTCGCTGCGCTGCCGCTGGTTTTGGACTCCTGATGGCCCTTCCCGCGCCCTCCCTGGCCGGGACCGGCAATCCCATGCATGACGCCCTCCAGGCCCGCACCGACCTGGAGCGCCGCCAGGCCCTGCACCAGGCCGTGCGCAGCGGCGGTGACCAGTGCAACGCCGTCACCCTGGCCTTCCATGCCGGGATGGATGCGCAGCGCAATGCCTTCTGGGATTTGCGCTGCGCCGATGGCACGGATTATCGCGCAAGGCTCCCGGCGGAACGCTTTGCCTCCGCCGCCTTCCTGCGCTGTGGCTCCGCCGTGCGGGTGCCGCATTTCGCCGGCCCCTGCTTCCAGGCGCTGACGGCCGCAACCACGCAGACGGCCGCCCGGGGTGGCGCCAATGGTAGCGCCAATGAGAGCTTCTGCCGCAGCGCCTGCACAACGCAGCCCGCCGTGGGGCAGAATCGCTGCGTGCAGCGCTGCCTCCTCGGCCAGGGGATCCAGGTGGGGCAGCAGGCTTCCGCCAGCCTGCCCTCGAATTCCCGGTTCGGCGCGATCTACATCACCGATCAGCCACTCGCCGCCTATGGCTTCGCCAATGGCGATACGGACCGCCTTGCCGTGAACCTGGCCGCCGTGCGGTTTTGCCAGAGCCTGGCCGGCCCGGTGCCCTGCAAATTCCAGGGGGAGCTGGTCAATCAGTGCGGCGCCATCGCCATGGCCATCAGCCGGCACCCCCGCGCCATGGTGATGACGGCGGATCTCTCGACCCAGATGCTCAACAGGGCCACCACCGGCCGGGGCGCCACCCGCCAGGCCGCGGAGGCTGAAGCCCTGGAGGCCTGCCGCCCCGCCGAGGGGCCCGGCGTCCAGTGCCGCATCGTCGCCCAGGGCTGCTGAGATGCCGATCCCAGAGCCGAACCCGCACAGCACCTCGAAGCCGGAAAACGCCCTCATGCATCGCCTGATCCTGGGCTTCGGCCTCGCCGTCCTTCTTGTCGCCCCGGCCTTCGCCCCAGCCTTCGCACAGGGCATCTCCCAGGCGGGGCAGAGCCGCCAGCAGGCGCGCGCCCCTGCCCCGGCACCCACCAAGACGCTGGATGTGGTGCGCGCACGCGGCCATCTTCTGTGCGGCGTGAATGGCACCCTCGCCGGATTTTCCGCCCCCGATCCCGCCGGGCGGATGCTGGGCCTCGATGCGGATTTTTGCCGTGCCATCGCCGCCGCCGTGCTGGGCGATGCGGACAAGGTGCGCTTCCTGCCCCAGACCACGGTGGAAGCCGGGCTGGATGCCCTCGCCGCGCGCCAGATCGATGTGCTGGCCCGCAGCGCGAGCGTGACGCTCTCACGCGATGCCGGGCGGCCCGTTACCCCCACGGCGGTGCTGTTCTATGACGGGATGGGCTTCCTCGTGCCGCGGAGCCTCAATGTCACCTCCCCCCGCCAGATGCGTGACAAGACCGTCTGCTGGGCGGGTGCCTCAGGTCCCGGCACGGCGGGGGAAAACCTGACCGGTTATAATGGCCGGCACGGGCTGAACCTCACGATCCATCGCTATGAACAGCCCGCCCAGGTGGTGACCGCGATGGAAGCCGGCGAATGCCATGCCTTCGCCGCCGATAGCGGCGCCCTCGCCTCACGCCGAGTCACGGATTTCGACGCGCCGGATGATTGGCTCATCCTCGCCGAGGTGATCTCGCTAGAGCCGCTGGCCCCCTATGTCCGTGCCGGTGACGAGGATTGGCGCGTGCTGGTCTTCTGGATCACGCATGTGCTGATCGGCGCCGAGCATCTGGGCGTGACCTCGGCCAATGTGATCGAGAACCTGACCAATCCGGACCTGCGCGTGCGGCAGATGCTGGGCGTCGAGCAGGGCTTCGGCCGGCCGTTCGGCCTGCCGGACAATTGGGCGGCCCGGCTGATCAGCGCCGTCGGCAATTACGGGGAAATCTTCGACCGCAACCTGGGCGCCCAATCCATCTTCGGGATGGATCGGGGCCTCAATGACCAATGGACCCGCGGCGGCCTGATCTACGCCTTCCCGACGCGGTAGCCGATGTCGCGCTACAGGATGTAGCGCGACAAATCCGCACTGGCCGCGAGTGTTGCGACACGCTCGCGCACCATCGCCGCATCCACGGTCACCACATCGCCGCGGCGGTCGCTCGCGGTGAAACTGATATCTTCCAGCAGCCGCTCGATCACCGTGGCGAGGCGCCTTGCGCCGATATTCTCCACCGTCGCGTTGATCTCGGCCGCGAGGTCAGCCAGGGCGCCCACCGCGCCATCGTCAAACACCAGTTCCACGCCCTCGGTCTTCATCAGCGCGCTGGCCTGCTTGAGCAGGGAATGCTCCGGCTCGGTCAGGATGCGGCGGAAATCCTCCCGCGTGAGGGCCTTCAGCTCCACGCGGATCGGCAGGCGGCCCTGGAGTTCGGGCAGCAGGTCGCTCGGCTTGGAAAGATGGAAGGCCCCGCTGGCGACAAAGAGGATGAAATCCGTCCGCACCGGGCCGTGCCGGGTGTTCACGGTGGTTCCCTCGATCAAGGGCAGCAGGTCACGCTGTACGCCTTCGCGCGAGACATCCCCGCCACGCACGCCGCCTTCGCTGCTGCGGGCGATCTTGTCGATCTCATCGAGGAAGACGATGCCGTTATTCTCGGCGTTCAGCACGGCGCTGCGGGTCACGGCCTCGCTGTCCAGCAGCTTGTCCGCTTCCTCGCGCGTCAGTGCCTCGCGCGCGGCGGCGACGGTCATTTTCCGCGGCTTCTGGCGGCCGCCGAACATCTTGCCCAGCATGTCCTGCATGTTCTGCATCTGGCCGGGCGGCATCCCTGGCATGTCCATCATGCCGATCGGCTGCGAGGCCGGTTCGTTCACCTGCACCTCGATCTCGCGGGTTTCGAGCTGGCCTTCGCGCAGCATCTTGCGGAATTTCTGGCGGGTTTCGCCGGCCGCCCCCTCGCCCACCAGCGCGGTCACCAGCGCTTCCTCGGCGGCGAGTTCGGCCTTGGCCTGCACGCCCTTGCGCGCCGTATCCCGCGCCTGGACGATGGCGGCCTCCACCAGGTCCCGCACGATGCTTTCCACATCGCGTCCGACATAGCCGACCTCGGTGAATTTGGTGGCTTCCACCTTCAGGAAGGGCGCATTGGCCAGCTTGGCCAGGCGGCGGGCGATCTCCGTCTTGCCGCAGCCGGTCGGGCCGATCATCAGGATGTTCTTCGGCACCACCTCCTCCTGCCAGGACTCCGGCAGTTGCTGGCGGCGCCAACGGTTGCGCAGCGCGATGGCCACGGCGCGCTTGGCGTCATTCTGGCCGATGATGAAGCGGTCCAGCTCACTGACGATTTCGCGGGGCGAGAGATTCACCGTCTCGGGGGCCATCACGTCACTCATCACCAAGGGTCTCCAGAATGAAATTGCCATTGGTGTAGACGCAGATGCCCGCCGCGATGGTCATGGAGCGCCGCGCGATCTCCGCCGCCTCGATCCCCTCGACCGTCAGCAGCGCGCGCGCCGCGGCCAGCGCGTAATTGCCGCCCGAGCCGATGCCGATGACGGCATCCTCCGGTTCCAGCACATCGCCCTGGCCGGTGAGCAGCAGGGAGCGGTCCTTGTCGGCCACGGCCAACAGCGCCTCGAGCTTGCGCAGATAGCGATCGGTCCGCCAATCCTTCGCGAGTTCCACGCAGGCGCGTTCCAGCTGGTCCGGGAAGCGTTCCAGCTTGGCCTCCAGCCGCTCCAGAAGGGTGAAGGCATCGGCCGTGGCGCCGGCGAAGCCGGCCAGCACGCGGCCCTGCGCGATGCGCCGGACCTTGCGGGCATTGCCCTTCACCACCGTCTGGCCCAGCGAGACCTGGCCATCGCCGGCCATGGCCACTTTTCCGTTGCGGCGGACGCAGAGGATGGTGGTCCCATGCCAGCCGAGAGGATCATGTGTGTCATTCTTCATGACGGCCATGTGGCGCTTCGGGGCGGCTTCGGCAATGCGGCTTGCCGCCGCGCATTGCTGATCCCAACCTGCCGCATCGAAGGAGAACCCGATGCTGCCCAGCCTCTTGAATCACGCGCCTGACGCGCTACCGCTCCATGTGGTCACGCCGGACAGCTGGGCGGGGCTGCCCGGCGCTGCCTTCGCGCGCGCCGCCGGCTTCACCGGCAAGCCCGGCGAAATCGCGCTGCTGCCGGGCGAAGCCGGCCTGGGTGCCGCGCTGTTTGGCGCACCCCGGCTGGCCGAGGGCTATGGCGCGCTGCCGCATGGCCTGCCGGAGGGCAGCAGCTGGCGCCTGGTGGGTGGTGATGCACAGGCGGCCGTGCTCGGCTGGGCGCTCGGCGCCTATCGCTACACGCGGTTCAAGCCGGGCAAGCGCGCTCCGGCGCGGCTCTTGGCGCCATCCGGCACCGAGGCTGCGCAGGCCATCGCCACCGCCATCTGCCGCGCGCGCGATCTGATCAACGCGCCGGCCAATCACCTGGGCCCGGCCGAACTGGCGGCGGCCGTCGGGGAGGTCGCCGCCCTGCATGGCGCGGCATTTCGCGTGATCGAGGGCGAGGAACTGGCGCGCGGCTTTCCCGCCGTGCAGGCGGTGGGCCAGGGGGCCAGCCAGGCCGGTGGCATGGGCGGCCCGCGCGCGCCGCGCGTGGCCGTGCTGGAATGGGGGGCCGCCGATGCGCCGCTGGTGGCACTGTGCGGCAAGGGCGTCTGCTTCGACACCGGCGGGCTCGACCTCAAGCCAAGCAGCGCCATGCTGCGCATGAAGAAGGATATGGGCGGGGCCGCGGTCATGCTGGCGCTGGCGGAAGCACTGATGGCGCAGCAGGCGCCGATCCGCCTGCTGCTGCTCATCGGCGCGGTCGAGAACAGCGTGAGTGGCGATGCGTTCCGGCCGCTGGACGTGATCCGCACGCGCCAGGGGCTGACGGTCGAAATCGGCAATACCGATGCCGAGGGCCGGCTGGTGCTGGCCGATCTCCTGACCTTCGCGGCGGAGCACAAGCCGCGCCTGATCCTCAACGGCGCCACGCTGACGGGCGCGGCGCGCGTGGCGCTGGGCCCGGATCTGCCGGCGCTGTTCAGCAATGACGATGCGCTGGCGGAAGCCCTGCTCGCCGGCGGAGGCGCGGCGGGGGATCCGCTCTGGCGGCTGCCGCTGCATGATGGCTACGCCGCCTGGCTGGACAGCCCCATCGCCGACCTGAACAACGTGGCGAGCAAGCCGATGGGCGGCGCCATCATCGCGGCCCTTTTCCTGCGCCGCTTCGTGCCCGATGCCATCCCCTGGGCGCATCTGGATCTCTACGCCTGGAACGATGCGACGCGGCCGGGGCGGCCCGAGGGCGGTGAGGCGACGGGAATGCGCGCGGCCTTGGCCGGGCTGCAGAAATATTTACAGTTTCCCGCATAGGTTGTGCTTGATCTTTGCTCGGGGATGGGACAGAAATGAATTTCTTGCAATCTGTCGGGTGGTCAGGTCTAGTGAAACGGCCGAGACGCCCAATATCTCGAACACAATCCTGACACGCTGCGCGACGGGCGCGGGGTGGCTCAAACCGGTGCCCTGCCCCCGGCACCTGAAGGAATATGCCCATGTCTGTCCAGATCAACCCTGACCAGCTTGTCGGTATCCTGCGGGACACCACGGTCGCCCTGGTGCGCCGGGATGGGCCGGACCTCTCCGCGCGCCAGTTGGGGGTCTTCCTCTCGGTCTATCTCAGCCCGGGGCCCCACACGGTGCGCGGCCTGGCGCAGGACCTGAACGTGTCCAAGCCGGCCATCACCCGCGCGCTGGATCGCCTGGGCGAGCTTGATCTTTCGCGCCGCAAGGTGGACCCGATGGACCGCCGCAGCGTGCTCGTGCAGCGCACCCTGAAGGGCTCGGTCTTCCTGCGCGACCTGCGGCAGACCATGGCGGAAGCCGAGGGCCTGGTGGCCGAAATGCCCCTGCCGGAGATGGTCGAGGCCTGACCTCTCACCGGCTCAGTAGCCGGCGGAAAAATCCACCAGGTTGATGAGTGGGCGGCCCTCACGCGCCCGCCGCAGGTTTTCCACGACCTGCGGTGCGGCGCTGGAGGGGATGGTGATGGCCGAAGCATGCGGCCAGACCAGCACCTTGGGGTGGGTCCAGAAGCGGTGATCCGCCGGCAAGGGCTCAGGCTCGAAGACATCGAGCGCCGCCGCCGCCACATGGCCCGAATCCAGGGCGGCCAGAAGATCCTCCGCCACCACATGTCCCCCCCGGGCCGCGTTGATCACAAATGCGCCGCGCGGCAGCCAGGCGAGGCTGCGTCCATTGATCACGCCGCGTGTCTCGGGCGTCAGTGGCAGCAGGCAAATCAGGATATCCGTCTGCCGCAGCATGTCTTCCAGGCCATCTGACCCGGAAAAACCTTGCACGCCGGCCATCTGGCGCGGGTTGCGCGTCCAGCCCATCACCGGAAAGCCGAGCCCCAGCAGCGCCTGCGCCGAAGCGGCGCCGAGCTGGCCCAGGCCCAGCAGGCCAATGCGCCGCTTCGCGGTATCGGGGGCGGGCAATTCATCCCAGATCCGGGCCGCCTGTTGCGCCCGATACTCCAGATCCTGCCGATGGAAGCGCAGCACGTTCAGCAACACCCATTCGGTCATGCCGGTGGTGAGGCGATGGTCCTTCAGCCGCGCCACGGGGATGCCCGGCGGCGGGCCGGGCGGGCGCAGGAGGTGATCCACCCCCGCCCCCATCGAGACGATGAGCCTGAGGTTGGGGTAGCGCCGCAGCTCCGCCATGTCGTGCTGGGTCCAGCAGACGGCGGCCTCGATCTCGGCGGGGTCCCCCGCATCGGGAAAGAGCCGGATGTCGAGCGTCGGGTCCTCGGCCAGCAGGGCATCGCGCCAGGCGTGCATGGCATTGGCTTTGGTGGAGAGAAGGATGGCCATCAGGTCGCCTCCGTGGCGGGGAGGACGACGCCCTCGGTGTTGTGGAAACTGCGCACATAGGCGCGCCAATCATCGCGGCGGGTGGCCACGCGCTCCGTGCCGTCGGGCAGCTTGGCGTAGAGGCTGAGGATGCCGCGGGCCCACATCATGTCGAAGTTCAGGTCGCTCAGCAGCACATGGGCGGCGGTGCGCATGAAGACATCCTCCTTGATCCTCGGCTGCACCTTGGCCAGCCACCACCAGCAGCCTGCGGCCAGCACCGCGGCACCCACATAGAAATGGATGAGTGCCGTCGCCAGGAAGGAACTGGTCAGGATGAGGCCGGCCGGGATGATGTTCTCGCCATAGCGATAGACCGGGCTGCCCGGCGAATTCATCTTGCGGATGTGAATGCCGAGCTTGACCAGCTCCATATCCATCAACGCCTGGAGCTTCTGGCGCTCCTGGCCGGCCCAGGGGTGGGCTGGGGCTTCTTCCGTCTCGCTCAACTTGGCTCGTTCCCATGCGCCGCGCGCAGCTCAAAGGCGGCGGCCATCAGGGCGCGCGTATAGGGCTCGCGCGGGTTTTGCGTAAGGGCCTCGGCCTCGCCCGCTTCCACGATGCGGCCATCCTTCATGACGATGATGCGATGCGCCATGGCGCGCACCACGCGCAGGTCATGGCTGATGAACAGGTAGGCCAGGCGGTGCTTTTCCTGCAAACCGCGCAGCAATTCCACCACCTGGGCCTGCACGCTGACATCCAGCGCCGAAGTCGGCTCATCCAGCACGACCAGGCGGGGCTTGAGCACCAGGGCCCGCGCGATGGCGATGCGCTGGCGCTGCCCGCCCGAGAATTCATGGGGGAAGCGCTCGGCCATCGCGGCCTCCAGCCCCACTTCCTCCAGCGCCTGGGCGACGCGGCGGGCGCGATCCGCCGTGCGCAGGCCGGGTTCATGCACGGTCAGGCCCTCGCCCACGATCTCGCCCGCATTCATCCGCGGCGAGAGCGAGCCATAGGGGTCCTGAAAGACGATCTGCATGCGGGCGCGCAGGGGCCGCATCTGTGCGCGCGACAGCGCCTGGATATCGCGCCCCTCGAAGCGGATCGTGCCCTGGCTGTTTTCCATGCGGATCAGGGCGAGGCCCAGCGTCGTCTTGCCGCTGCCGCTCTCGCCCACCACGCCCAGCGTCTCGCCCTCACGCAGGGCGATATCCACGCCATCCACCGCCTTCACCTGCGCGACGACGCGGCGCAGCAGCCCGCGCCGGATGGGGAAATGCACGCGCACATCCTGGCCCTGCAGGATTTCGGCGGCAGCTTCGGGGATGGCCGCCGGCCGGCCGCGCGGCTCGGTGGCCAGCAGCATGCGCGTATAGGCGTGCTGCGGATGGGCGAAGACCTCGGCCACCACGCCCTGCTCGACGACGGCGCCATCCTTCATCACCACCACACGGTCGGCATGGCGACGCACGATGGCGAGGTCATGGGTGATGAGCAGCATGGCCATGCCCAGCCGCGCCTTGAGGTCCTGCAGCAATTCGAGGATCTGCGCCTGGATCGTCACATCCAGCGCCGTGGTCGGCTCATCGGCGATGAGCAGCTTGGGCTCATTGGCCAGGGCGGCGCCGATCATCACGCGCTGCCGCTGCCCGCCGGAGAGCTGGTGCGGATAGGCGCCGATGCGCTCCTCCGCATTGGGCAGGCCGGCCCGTTGCAGCGTGGCGATGATGGCCTGGCGCAGCGCCTCGCCCCGCAGCGGGCGGTGCAGGGTGATCGCCTCGCCCACCTGGCGGCCGATGCTGTGCAGCGGGTTCAGCGACGTCATCGGCTCCTGGAACACCATGCCGGCGACACCGCCTCGCAGCCGGTGCAGGGCGGGGCCATCCGCCGTCAGCACATCCGTGCCATCCAGCGTGATGCGCCCCTCGGGATTGCTGCCGGTATTGGCGAGGAGGCGGAGGATGGAGAGCGCCGTCACGGATTTGCCGGAACCGCTCTCGCCCACAAGTGCCACCGTCTCGCCGGCATTCACCGTGAAGGACACGCCGCTGACCACGCGCTTGCCACGAAAGGCGACGGCCAGGTTCTCGACGGAGAGGAGCGTCATGGTGACTTGCCCGGCCATGCTGGCTGCCCGGTCCAGGGCCGCGCTTCGAGGATCCGCGGCGCATCGTCGCGGCGGAGGGGTTCAGCGTTCCGAGGCCCGGGCCGCCCGGCGTCTGAGGGCACACACCGCATCAGGAAAGGCTCCCGCCAGGAAGCTTTCTGGGATCAAACGCATCCCGCACCGCCTCACCGATGAAGATCAGCAAGGTGAGCACGCCGCCCAGCACCACGAAGCCGGTGAAGGCCAGCCAGGGCGCCTGGAGATTATTCTTCCCCTGGCTGAGCAATTCACCGAGCGAGGCAGACCCCGGCGGCAGGCCGAAGCCCAGGAAATCGAGCGTGGAGAGCACGGTGACGGAGCCTGACAGAATGAAGGGCAGAAAGGTGAGTGTGGCGACCATCGCATTGGGCAGGATGTGCTGGAACATCAACCGGGCATCCGCGACCCCCAGCGCGCGGGCGGCGCGCACGTAATCCAGGTTGCGGCCGCGCAGGAACTCCGCGCGCACCACGCCCACCAGCCCCATCCAGGAAAACAGCAGCAGGAAGATCAGCAAGGTCCAGAAGGAAGGCTCGATCACCGAGCCCAGGATGATGAGCAGAAACAGCTGCGGCATGCCGGACCAGATTTCGATGAAGCGCTGGAACAGCAGATCCGTCCAGCCGCCATAATAGCCCTGCACCGCGCCCGCCGCGATCCCGATGACCGAGGCGAAGATGGTGAGGGTGAAGCCGAACAGCACCGAAATCCGGAAGCCATAGATCACCCGCGCCATCACATCCCGCGCCTGGTCATCGGTGCCGAGCCAGTTGCGGGTGGATGGCGGCGAGGGGGCGGGCGTGCCGAGATCCCGCACGACGGTCGCGTGGCTGTAGCGGATCGGCGGCCAGACCACCCAGCCGCGCGACGTCACGTCGCGCATGAACTCCGGATCATGCCAATCGGCCTGGGTGGGAAGCCCCTCGGGGACGATGTCGCTTTCGGCGTATTCGACGAGGACGGGAAAGAACCAGTGGCCGTCCACCTTCGCCACCAGCGGGCGATCATTGGCGAGGATTTCGGCAAAGAGGGTCAACACGAAGAGCGCGCCGAAGACATAGAGCGAGATCATGCCGCGGCGATTGCCACGGAAATTGGCGATGCGACGGCGGGCAAGTGGGGATAGCGTCATCGAGGGGCTCGGCCCCCGGGGCAATCCGCCGCGCAGCTTTGCATGAACCGGCGCCCGGGGAGCCGTGCCCCCGCCGGAAGAAGGCGAAGCGGCAAAGCCCCCTCGCGGTAAACCGAACCAGGCGTCATGCAGCGCTCAACTCAAATACCAATCGCTCACGCGGCGCATCCGCGATGCCGGCGCGCATCGCCTCCGCATGCGGAAAGGGGCCGGGCAGGTGCAGCGTCTCGCTCTCCAACGTGATGCGTGGCACCGCCAGCGGCCAGGGATCCAGCGTCGCCGTGCGAGCGCCGGTGCGGATCAGCGTGGTGCCGTTGCAGTCGAACCGCTCCTGCCCCCAGCACAGGCCGAGCGCGATGGAATCCACCATGGCGATCTTGCGCTGATTGACCGTCACCTGTGCTTCATCCACGCCGAGCTTCGCCATCAGCTCGGCACTCCAGGCCACCTCACGCGCCATGTAGCCCTGCATGGCCGCGAGGCTCTCGGCACTCGGCGCCATGCGATTGCCGAGAATGCCGAGGCGATAGATGTGGCTGCCATGGCGCAGGATCAGCAGCCCGGCCCAGAGTCCCCAATTGGCCAGGGCATCGCGCACGCCCTGCTCCCACATGGGCACATGTTCGGCGCCGGAGAGGGCGTTGAAATGGCGCGGCAGGCCGGTCGTGGCGTCGAATTCGGGCGCGGTTTCCCAGCCCATCCAGGCGCAATCATGCTGGGCGGCGGCATTGACCACAGGCTCCAGCGGCACGGGCGGTTCGGCCAGGGCGCGCATGAGTTGCCCCGCGATCACCGCATGGGCCGGCTGCGGCGTGGCCAGGATGCTGCCATCGGGTTGAGACCAGAGGATCATCGGTTTCCGTCCTGCCGAGCGAGCGAAGCGAGGGAGATCAGCACGTCGGTCTTGCTCACCTTCGTGATTCGAAATCAATGCGCGGATCCACCAGCGTATAGGTAAAGTCGCTGACGATCTGCATGACCAAGCCCAGCAGCGTGAAGATGTAGAGCGTGCCGAACATCACCGTATAGTCTCGCCGGATCGCCGCCTCGAAGCCGAGCAGCCCGAGGCCGTCGAGCGAGAAGATGATCTCCACCAGCAGCGCGCCGGTGAAAAGAATGCCGATGAAAGCCGAGGGGAAACCCGCGATGATGATCAGCATCGCGTTGCGGAACACATGGCCATAAAGCACCCGCTGCTCGCCTGCACCCTTGGCGCGGGCGGTGACGACATATTGCTTGTTGATCTCCTCCAGGAAGGAGTTCTTCGTCAGCATCGTCAGCCCGGCGAAACCGCCGATGACCAGCGTGATGGTGGGCAGGAAGACATGCCAGGCGTAGTCCGTCGCGCGCTGCCAGAAGGGCCAGGTCTCGCTGCCTGAGCTGTGCAGCCCGCGCAGCGGAAACCACTGCACGAAGCTGCCGCCGGCAAACAGCACCACCAGCAGGATGGCGAACAGGAACCCCGGAATCGCATAGCCCACCAGCACCACGGCGCTGGTGGTGAGATCGAAGCGCGAGCCGTCCCGCACCGCCTTGCGAATGCCGAGCGGAATGGAAATCAGATAGATGATCAGCGTGGACCAGAGACCCAGAGAGATGGAGACGGGAATCTTCTCCACCACCAGGTCCCAGACCGGTCGGTCGCGGAACAGCGAACGCCCCAGATCAAAGCGCATATAGCCCCAGAGCATCTCGCCGAAGCGCACATGGGCCGGCTTGTCGAAGCCAAAGGCGCGCTCGATCTCGCGCACCACCTCGGGGTCCAGCCCGCGCGCGCCGCGATATTGCGAGCCGCCGCCCTCGGCCGTGGAAGCCGGCTGCGGGCGGGTTTCGTTGTTCCCCTCACCGGTCAGACGGCCCATCGTGTCACCCTGGCCGCGAATCTCGGCGATCATCTGTTCGACCGGTCCGCCAGGTGCGAATTGGATCACGGCGAAGTTGATGAGGATGATGCCGAACAGCGTCGGGATCACGAGCAACAGGCGGCGCAGCAGGTAGCTGGTCATGGGTGGGTGCACGCCAGCGAGGGGGCGCTGCCCCCTCGCGCTCCCCCGCCAGGGATTTGCATCCCTGGACCCTGAAATCTGGTCGCATTTCGGTGGGGGGGCATGGCGCGGGCGCCATGCCCCCCCACCGAAATGCGACAAAACCCAAAAGGGGTCCGGGGACCAACGGTCCCCGGCGGGAGGGTTCGGGAGGGCAGAGCCCTCCCGCAGCGCACACCCACCATCACAGGCTCCGCTTCGCCTCTTGCAGGGCACGGTCCCGCGTCGGATCAATCCACCAGCTGTCGAGGCCCAGCGCGTATTTCGGGTTGCGTTCCGGCCGTCCGAAGCGGTCCCAGAAGGCGATCCAGAAGGCGCGGTTGTGCCATTGCGGGATGACGAAGTTGCTGTGCAGCAGCACGCGGTCCAAGGCCCTGGTCCGCGCGATCAGCTCCTGCCGGTCCGGCGCCATGATCACCTGCTCGACCAGCGCATCGATCACCGGATGGCAGATGCCGGCGATGTTCTGCGAGCCGTTTTCCTGGGCCTTGGCGCAGGTGAAGTAGTCGCGCTGTTCATTCCCGGGCGACAAGGATTGCCCCATCACATCCACCGTCATGTCGTAGTCGAAGGCATCGGTGCGGACCTGGTATTGTGCAGGGTCCACCGTGCGGACGCGGGCCTCGACACCCAGGCGCTGCAGCCATTGCACATAAGGCAGGGCGATGCGTTCGAAGCTGGCGCCATTCAGCAGGATTTCGAATTCGAAGCGCTGCCCCTGCGCATTCACCAGGCGCCGGTCCCGAATGGTCCAGCCCGCCTGGCGCATGAGATCCAGCGCGCGGCGCAGCCCCTCGCGGTTATTGCCGCTGCCATCGGTGGTGGGCAGGCGGTGCTCCGTGGTGAAGACGGATTCCGGGAGCTGCGCGCGGAAGGGCTCCAGGATGGCGAGTTCACGCCCCGCCGGCAGGCCGGAGGAAGCGAGTTCGCTGTTGGAGAAGAAGCTGGTGGTGCGCGCATAGGCGCCGTTGAAGATATTCGTGTGCAGCCATTCGAAGTCGAACACCTGCAACAGCGCCTCACGCACACGCGCATCCTGGAAGAGCGGCCGGCGCAAATTCATCACGAAGGCCTGCATGCCGGTGGGCAGCTGGTGGCGGATTTCGTCGCGCTTCACAAGGCCGCGGCGCACCGCCGGGAAGTCGTAGCCCGTCGCCCAGTTGCGGGCGATGTTCTCCGTCCTGAAATCAATCTGGCCGGCCTTGAAAGCCTCGAAGGCGACGGTCACGTCGCGGAAATACTCATAGCGCATCACATCGAAATTCTGCGTGCCGCGCCGCGTGTTGAGGTTCACCGCCCAATAATCGGCGACGCGCCGATAGGCCACGCTGCGCCCGGATTCGAAGCGGTCAATCCGGTAGGGGCCGGAGCCCAGCGGCACGTCGAGCGTGGGGCGGGCGAAATCCCGCCCGTCCCAGAAATGCTTCGGCAGGATGTTCATCTGGCCCAGGATGAGGGCCAGCTCGCGGTTTTCATTCGTGCGGAAGCGGAAGGTGACGCGGCGGGGGCTCTCCACCACCACCTCGCTCACATCGCCCCAATAGGCGCGGTAAAAGGGGCGGCCCTGGCTGCGCAGCGTGTTGAAGGTCCAGGCCACATCCTCGGCCGTGATGGCGCGGCCGTCATGCCAGCGGGCGGTGTCGCGCAGCTCGAAGCTGACGCCCATGCGGTCGGCCGGGATTTCGACGATCTCGGCCAGATGGGCATATTCGGTGCTCGCCTCATCCGCACTTTCCATCAGCAGGCTGTCGTAGAGGTTATTGAGCCCCACCGCCGCGGTCCCGCGCAGGATGAACTGGTTGAAGCTGTCATAGCTGCCGAGTGCCGTCAGCGCGATGTCGCCCCCTTTGGGCGCATCCGGGTTCACCCAGGGAAAATGCGGGAAATCCGCCGGCAGGGCCGGTTCGCCCAGCAGCGAGAGCGCGTGGGTTCGCAGCGGCGCCGTGGTTTGGGCGGCCCCGGGCAAGGCTGCGGAGAAGGAAACCAGGCCGAAGCCGGCAGCGAAAAGATCACGACGTTGCATGGGCCAGAGATTGGGGGTGCCGGGCGCCCAGGGCAACCGCCAAGTCAGCCGAGAAGCGAAACGATCTCGGGCAGCAGGGCCGGATCACCCACGGCAATCACCTCGCCACGGCTGTCCAGCGTCAGCGCATGGCCCTGCCAATCCGTCATGCGCCCGCCGGCGCCCTCGATCACGGGCACCAGCGCGGCCCAGTCCCAGGGCTTGAGCGTGCCTTCGACGACGGCATCCACCAAGCCAAGGGCGATCAGCCCATAGGCGTAGCAATCGCCACCCCAGGTCACGCGCCGGGCAGCCTGGCGCACGCGTTCGAATCGGGCGGCACCCTGGGCATCGAAAATCTCGGGCGATGTGCAGGAAAGTTCGGCCGTGGCCAGCGTCGGGCAGGGCCGGCAGGCGGCGATACCGCCCATCGGGCTGGTGAAGCGGGTGGGCTCCCCCACGATGCCGATCCAGCGCTCCCGCGTCACCGGCTGGTCAATCAGCCCAAGCACGGGCTCGCCGTGGCGCAGCAGCCCGATCAACGTGCCAAAGAGGGGGCGGCCGGTCAGGAAGGCGCGGGTGCCGTCAATCGGATCGAGGACCCAGAGGTATTCGGCATCGCCGCGCTCCGTGCCGTATTCCTCGCCCATGATGCCGTGGCTCGGGAAGCGCTCGGTCAGGTAGGCGCGCAGCGCGCGCTCGGCCGCACGGTCCGCTTCGGTCACGGGGGAGGCATCGCCCTTGGCCTCCACGAGGAGGGCCGAGCGAAACAGCGGGCGGATGATCCCGCTCGCCAGATCGGCCGCGGCCTCGGCCGCGGCAACGAGTTCAGCGTGGATCAGGGCAGCGGCGCCGGGGTGGTAGCCAGGCTGCGCAGATAGGCAATCACATCCGCGCGCTGCGCCGTGTTGGGCAGGCCGGCATAGGCCATGCGGGTGCCGGCCATGGCGCGGTTGGGGGCGGCGATGAAGGCGTTCAGCGCCTCGTAATCCCAGGGCTTGTCGGCCAGGGCACGATTTGCGGCGCTGTAGTTGAAGCCGGCCATCTGGGCGTGATTCTTGTTCACGATGCCCCAGAGGTTGGGGCCGACACCGGCCCGCCCGCCCTCATTGAAGCTGTGGCAGGAGGCACAGAGCCGGCCGGCCAGGGCGCGCCCATTCTCCGCATTGGCGGCGGCCAGCAGCGGGCCGATCGGCTCCAGCGCGGGGGCGGCGGGCGCGGCTGCGGCGGGGGCTGCGGTCTGCGGCGTGGCGCCGATGCTGATCGCCGCGTGGTCCAGCCGGTGCGGGTGCACCACCAGGCCGCCGATCACGCCAGCGCTCATGAACGCAATGCCCGCGGTGAGAACCGCCGCGAACGCCTTGTTGACCTCCAGGCTCATGCCGGGCTTACCCTTCTCAACGGATGGGCGGCTTTCGCGCCGTTTGCGCAATGCCTTGCCCTGACTTATTCGTGCTTCTCAATACAGGCGGTGCTGCGCCGCATCAACCGTCCCTGTCCTGGTTTGACCCCCGGCCTTGACCGCAACTTCGGATTTTTGCGTGAACCCCATCATCATCATCCCCGCCCGCATGGCGGCGACACGCCTGCCCGGCAAGCCGCTGGCCGACATCGGCGGCCGCGCCATGATCATCCATGTGCTGGAACGCGCGAAGGAGGCCGGGATCGGCCCCGTGGCCGTTGCGGCGGGCGAGCCCGAGATCGTCGCCGCCGTGGAAGCGGCCGGGGGCCGCGCGGTCCTTGTGGCCGATGATGTGCCGAGCGGGACGGACCGCATCCACCGCGCCCTGGCCCAGCTGGATCCCTTTGGCGCGCATGATGTCGTGGTGAACCTGCAGGGCGATTTCCCGACGCTGGAGCCCGGGCTGCTCTGGTCCGTCCTCAAGCCGCTCGCTGACAAGGCCACCGATATCGGCACGCTGGTCTGCCCCATCGCCGATGAGGCCGAGGCGCAGACATCCTCCTTCGTCAAGGCGGCCTGCGCCTTTCCGGAGGGGGTGGAAGTGGCGCCCGCGCTCTATTTCAGCCGCAACCCGATCCCCTGGGGGGAGGGTCCGCGCTGGCACCATATCGGCGTCTATGCCTATCGCCGCGCGGCGCTGGACCGCTTCGTGAAGCTGCCGGAATCGCCGCTGGAACGGCGCGAGCGGCTGGAACAACTGCGGGCGCTGGAAGCCGGCATGCGCATCGGCGCCGCGCGGATCGAGCATGGGCCCTTTGGCGTGGACACGCCCGAGGATCTGGAACGCGCCCGCCATATCCTGGGAAAATCATGACCAATATCATCGCCTTCCAGGGGGTTCCTGGCGCCTATTCCGATCTGGCCTGCCGCCACGCGTATCCCGGCTGGACCACCCTCCCCTGCCCCAGCTTCGAAGCCGCGATGGCCGCCGTGCGCGATGGCCGGGCCGCGCTCGCCATGCTGCCCTGCGAAAACAGCCTGGCCGGGCGCGTGCCCGATATCCATCGCCTGCTGCCCGAATCCGGCCTCTCCGTGATCGGCGAGCATTTCGAGCGGGTGGAGCATTGCCTGCTGGCCCGGCCAGGCGCGACCATCGAGGGGCTGCGCCGCGCCCATAGCCACCCCATGGCGCTGGGCCAGGTGCTGAAGGTCATCAAGGAGCTGGAGCTGACGCCGGTCATCCAGGCCGACACCGCGGGTGCCGCCGAGATCATCGCGCGCGACGGCACGATGGAGGATGCGGCCATCGCCAGCGCCCTCGCCGCCGAGGTCTATGGCCTGGACATCCTGCGCCGGAATGTCGAGGACGCGTTGCACAACACCACGCGCTTCTACGTGATGTCGCGGGAGCGGAAGCTGCCGCCAGTGCCCGACGTGCCGCATCCCGTCACCACCTTCGTCTTTCGTGTGCGCAACATGCCGGCCGCGCTCTACAAGGCGCTGGGCGGCTTTGCCACCAACGGCGTGAACATGACCAAGCTGGAGAGCTACATGCTCGACGGCGCCTTCACCGCAACGCAGTTCCTCTGCGACGTGGACGGCCATCCGGATGACCCGAACCTGTTCCGGGCGCTGGAGGAGCTGCGCTATTTCTCCCGCGAGCTGCGCGTGCTCGGCACCTATCCGGCCAGCCCCTTCCGCCTGGCGCATGAGGGGCGGTAGGCGCCCGACCACCAGCTGGGCCGTGCTTCCTGACGGCAGCCCGGGCCGTTGTGTTCGCGCGGAATAGGCCGCCACAGCCATTTTTCCGCCGAAGCCGCAACCGCTGGCGGCTCACCGCATGCCGCGGCCACGCCGCGCGAAGCGCATCTGCCGCGATGCGTCGCGCGGGGCGACGGGTCCGGCGGCACCCCTGGACGTGCCGGCCCGCCACGGGCAGTTTCATCCTCAGAGAGGGAACCCCCATGGCCGAACCGGATTACGTCTATATCCCCGAAGCGGAGCTGGAAGGCTTCGTCACCCGCATCTTCACCGCCTCCGGCTGCACACCCCATGAAGCAGCGCGGATTTCCAACCACCTCGTCGGTGCCAACCTGTCCGGGCATGACAGCCACGGCGTGGTGCGCGTGCCGCGCTATGTGGAGTGGCAGAAGGCGGGCTATGTGCTGGCCGGGCAGACGGTGGACACCATCACGGATGGCGGCAGCTTCGTCCTGCTGGACGGCAAATTCGGCTTCGGCCAGACGGTGGCGCAGCAGGCGACCGAGCTTGGCATCGAGCGCGCCTTGCAGAATGGCGCCTGCATCGTCGGGCTGCGCAATGCCGGGCATATCGGCCGCACGGGCGACTACGCGGAAATGGCCACGGCCCAGGGGCTGATTTCCATCCATTTCGTCAATGTCGCGGGTTCGGTCCTGGTCGCGCCCTTTGGCGGCACCGAGCGGCGCTTTTCCACGGCGCCCTTCTGCGTGGGCGTCCCCCTGCCGCAGGGGCCCGTCATCCTGGACTTCGCCACCTCCTTCGTCGCGGAGGGCAAGGTGCTGGTCGCTTCCAACGGCGGCAAGGCACTGCCGGAGAACGCACTGATCACGGCCGAAGGCCAGATGTCGGGCGATCCGCACACCCTCTATGGCGACTACGCACCGGTCGGGCCGCGCAATGCGGCGGGCGGCACCGGCGCGATCCGCGCCTTTGGCGACCACAAGGGCTCGGGCCTCGCGCTGATGTGCGAATTGCTGGCCGGCGCCCTGACGGGCGGTGGCTGCTCCGGCCCCATCACCGAGCGTGCGCGGATCGCGAACGGCATGCTGTCCATCTATCTCTCGCCGCAGCATTTCGGCGATGAGGCTGCCTTCCACCAGGCCGCGCAGGGCTACATCTCCTGGGTGAAATCCTGCCGCGCGGCCGATCCCGAGGCGCCGATCCTCGCCCCGGGAGACCCCGAGAAGCAGCGCCGCGCCAAGCGGCGCATCACGGGGCTGCCGCTTTCCCGCGATGCCTGGCAGGGCATTCTCGACACCGCTGCCTCGCTCGGCATCAACGGCCCGCAGGGCATCTGAGGTGAGCGCCACCGCATACGAGGTCTATCGCGCCGCGCGGGAGCGCGTGGTCACCGCCGCCAGCCGCCGAATCCCGCAGGCCTCGGCCGCCAGCCAGGCGCGCGCGCTGGGTCTCTGGCGCGGCAAGGAAGTGAAATTCACCAATGAGGCGCAATTCCTCCTGGTGCTCGATCTCGGCATCCTCGGCCCGGTGGGCGGCCATACCCGCGCGCTGGACCGCGAGGCCAAGGCCGGCGACTACCCGGAGGGCAGCGATGAGGCGCGCGTGCTGGCGGCCCTCTCGCGGGCGGCTTTCACCATCTTCCGCGTGGGCGGGGCGCATCCCGAGGGCGGCATCATGGCCGAGGATCTGCTGCGGGGCACACCGCTGCATATCCAGGACCAGGTGCTGGCGCGTGACGAGATGCAGGGCTGCGCCTTTGCGGGCCGGCTGATGCGCCTGGATGGCTTCGAGATGACCTGCGGCGCCGTGGCACCCGTGACGGATGAGGTGATCGAGGCCTTGCTCGGCCGGCCGGCACCCATCCAGCCGACGCCGCAATTCCTGCCGGCCCTGACGCCGCTGATGGACGCCGATGTGGCGGCGCTGCGGGCGGCGGCCCTGGCCGAGGATTTTCCCGCCAGGGTCTATCGCACCTCGCTGGAACATGGGCTGTTCGGCCGGCTGCCGGACTGAGGGCGGCCGCGCTATTCCGCCCCGGCCCCCTGTCACCAGAGGGCGGCGCGTCAGCGCCCGGTCATGATCCGATCCACCAGCTGCTTCACGCTCGGCACGAAGCCGTTCGAGTAGAAGGGATCGGAGCTGAAGCGATAGGCATTATGCCCGGCGAACATCAGGTTGTGCTCCAGGCTGCCATCATGCGCGATGTCCTGCAGCGTCTTCTGGATGCAGAAGCTGCGCGGATCGGCCTTCTTGCCGGTGCTGTAGTCGGGCTCGATCTGCGTCCAGTTGCTGAAGCGGCAATGGCTGAGGCAGCCCATGCAGGCCACCTGATCGGCCAGGATCTCCTGCGCATTGGCGGGAGTGACGAAGATCAGCGTCGTATCGGGCGTGCGCATCGCCTCGGTATAGCCGGCCGCCGTCCAGGCCTCGGCCCGGGCGCGGTCACCCGGCGTCAGCCAGACCAGGCGCTTGCGGGGGCCCACGCCGAATTCGGCCGTGTGCTCGCCCACGGGCTCGGTCGTATAGGCGACCTGCCGCTCGTTGCGGGCCTCCAGGTCGCGCAGGAAGTCATTGCGCACGGCCGAGGAGTAGAAGCCGGTGGGCGAGAAGGGCTGCAGCAGGACATCGCCCGATTGCAGGTGGATCAGGCGCTGCTTCCAGGCATCGCTGATGGGGCTTTCCTGCGTCAGCAGCGGGCGCGTGCCGAATTGGAAGGCGATGGGCCCGAGCTCGGGGTTGTCGATCCAGTCGGACCATTCCTCCAGCCACCAGACGCCGCCGGCCATGATGATGGGGGTGGCGTCCAGGCCGAAGGCGCGCATCTGCTCGCGCAGCTTGCGCACGCGCTCATAGGGGGCTTCGGGCTTTTTCGGGTCCTCGCTGTTGGAGAGGCCGTTATGGCCACCCGCCAGCCAGGGATCCTCATAGACGACGCCACCCAGCCACTCGCTCACCTTGCCATAGCTGCGCTTCCACAGCGCGCTGAAGGCCCGGGCGGAGGAGACGATGGGATAGTAATGGACGCCGAAATCCTTGGCGATCTCGGCCAGGCGGTAGGGCATGCCGGCACCGCAGGTCACGCCGTTCACCAGGCCCTTGGCACCTTCGAGCACGCCGCGGATCACCCGCTCGGCGCCGCCCATTTCCCAGAGGATATTGGCATGGATACGGGCATCCTTGCCGCCCACGTCACGGGCTTCGCGCGCCTGCGCGATGCCGCCCGCGATACCATAGGCGACGAGTTCCTCATGCCGGTCACGCCGCGTCTTGCCGGCATAGATTTGCCGAATGGTGCGGCCCTCGGCGTCATAGCTGTCGGCGTTCACGGCCGAGAAGGTGCCCACGCCGCCAGCAGCCGCCCAGGCGCCCGCGGTCAGCCCATTGCTCACCGCAACGCCCTTGCCGCCCTCAACGAGCGGAAGCACGTCCACGCCGCCCATGCGGATGCTGTTGATCGCCTTCACTGTGCCGTCCCTGCCGTGCCAGATTTCAGGATATTACATTATGGCGAAACCGCCCGGCGCAAGAAAGCACCGGACGGTTTCTCCGTTCAAGTCACCTGCGGAATGCAGATTCAGTCGTTGTAGCTCCGGCGGGGGCCACGGTCCCCGCGGCCTTCACGGCGCGGACGCTCCTCGCCACCCTCGCCGCCTTCGCCGCGCGGGCTGGGACGGCGCTCGCCCACCTGTTCGGTGATGTCCGCACCCGTCGCCTGGTCCACCACGCGCATGGAGAGCTTCACCTTGCCGCGATCATCGAAGCCGATGACCTTGACCTTCACGGCATCGCCTTCCTTGACGATGTCGCTGGTGCGGTTCACGCGCTCATTGGCGAGTTCGCTGATGTGCACCAGGCCATCCTTGGCGCCCAGGAAGTTCACGAAGGCGCCGAATTCGGCGGTCTTCACGACCTTGCCATTGTAGATGGCGCCGATCTCGGCCTCGGCCGTGATGCCCTTGATGCGGTCAATGGCGGCCTGGGTCGCTTCCGGATTGCTGGAGGCGATCTTGATGGTGCCGTCATCCTCGATGTCGATCTTGGTGCCGGTCTGCTCGACGATCTCGCGGATCACCTTGCCGCCCGTGCCGATCACGTCACGGATCTTGTCCTTCGGCACCTGGATCACGGTGATGCGCGGCGCGGTCGCCGCCATCTCGCCGCGGGCGCCGGTGATGGCCTTGGCCATCTCGCCCAGGATGTGGAAGCGGCCATCCTTGGCCTGATCCAGCGCGGTGCGCATGATGTCGAAGGTGATGGAGGTGATCTTGATGTCCATCTGGAGGGCCGTGATGCCCGCCTCCGTCCCGGCCACCTTGAAATCCATGTCGCCGAGGTGATCCTCGTCGCCCAGGATGTCGCTGAGCACCGCGAAGCCGCGATCCTCCTTGATCAGGCCCATGGCAATGCCGGCCACCGGGCGGATCAGCGGGCAGCCGCTATCCATCAGCGCAAGCGAGGTGCCGCAGACGGTCGCCATCGAGGAGGAGCCGTTGCTCTCCGTGATCTCGGAGACGACGCGCATGGTGTACGGGAACTTGTCCTTCTCCGGCAGCACCGGGTGGATCGCGCGCCAGGCAAGCTTGCCATGGCCCACTTCACGACGACCGGGCGAACCCATGCGGCCCGTCTCGTTCACCGAGTAGGGAGGGAAGTTGTAGTGCAGCATGAAGTTCTCGCGGTATTCGCCCGCGAGAGCGTCAATGATCTGCTCATCCTGGCCGGTGCCGAGGGTCGCGACGCAGAGCGCCTGCGTCTCGCCACGGGTGAACAGCGCCGAACCATGCGCGCGCGGCAGCACGCCGACTTCGGCCAGGATGGAGCGGACGGTCTTGGTGTCACGCCCATCAATGCGCAGGCCGGTGTCGAGGATGGCGTTGCGGACGACATCCGCTTCCAGCTCCTTCATCATGCCCTTGGCGGCCGTGAGGTCGGCGCCTTCGGCTTCCAGCGCGGCCATGACGGTCTTCTTGGCGGCACCCACGGCCTTCTGGCGCGTCAGCTTCTCGGTGATCTTGTAGGCCTCGGCCATGGCGGCCGTGCCAAGCTCGGCGATGCGGGCCTTCAGCGGCGTCTTGGCGGGGTCCTCGATCGCGACATCCCAGGGCTCCTTCGCGGCCACTTCGGCCAGGGCGATGATGCCCTGGATGACGGCCTGGAACTGCTCATGGCCGAATTTCACGGCGCCCAGCATGATGTCTTCCGACAACTCCTGCGCTTCGGATTCCACCATCAGCACGCCCTCGGCCGTGCCGGCGACGACGAGATCGAGCTTGGACAGCTTGCGCTGAGCGGCCGTCGGATTGAGCACATAGCCGCCATCGATCCAGCCCACGCGCGCGGCGCCCACCGGGCCGAAGAACGGAATGCCGGACAGTGTGAGCGCCGCCGAGCAGCCGACCAGGGCCACGATGTCGGGATCGTTCTCGAGGTCATGGCTCAGCACGGTGGCGATGACCTGCACCTCGTTGCGGAAACCCTCGGGGAAGAGGGGGCGCAGCGGGCGGTCAATCAGGCGGCAGATCAGCGTCTCGCTCTCGGAGGGGCGGCCTTCGCGCTTGAAGAAGCCACCCGGGATCTTGCCGGCCGCGAAGGCCTTTTCCTGGTAATTCACGGTCAGCGGGAAGAAATCCTGGCCGGGCTTCACGCCGCGGGCGCCGACCACGGTGCAGAGCACGATGGTGTCACCCAGGCGGGCCATCACGGCGCCATCGGCCTGGCGGGCGATCTTGCCCGTCTCCAGCGTCAGAATCTGGCCGCCCCAGGAGATATCCTTGCGGAAATAGTTGTCGAACATGCGTCATCCTTCTGGCCCCCGGCTGGGGGCGGGCTTCTTGCCCCGCATCGGTGCGGGGACTGGTATTCGCGACGCGGCAGGATGACAGTCCGACCACCGGGGCACCCTGGGAAGGGAGGCTTCCGGCGTCTCGGGCAACATGGGGGCCGGGGGTCTGCACCCCGCGGCGAAGCCATGTGGCCGGAAACGCCGCCAGACCCATCATCCGATCAGGAAGGCTCGGAGGCTCTGACAACCCGCCGCAAGCGCAAGCGGTTTGCGCCGCTCCGGGCAGGCCCGGAACGGCTCGGGCGCTTATGGACCGGAAACGCCCGGAGCGCCAGTCCGATTATCCCCAGATCCGCCCCAGCACGGGCACGCCTTGAAGCTGGTGGCGGACCGCCAGGCCGGCATGCGCCGCGGCCAGCACGATCAGGCTCCAGGCAGCGACCTGGTGGGTGGGGCGCAGCCAGGCATAGAGCGCCGGGTTGGGGTCCAGCAGATGCGGCACGGGAATGACGAGGAACAAGGTCGTCGGCACCGGCCCCGCCGCCGCCTGGGCCGTCAGATAGCCCAGCAGCGGCACCAGCAGCAGCAGGCCATACAGCACCGCCTGCCCCAGCCGTGCCGCCCGCCGCATCCGCGGGCCAAGCCCGGCAAGCTCCGGCGCGCGGCGCCAGAGCCGGAAGCCCAGCCGCGCCAGGGTGACGATCAGCACCAGCAGTCCGAAGCTCTTGTGCAGCTGATAGGCCAGGAATTTCGCCAGCAGCTGCGACATGGGCAGCGCCACCATGGCGAGCGAGAGCAGCAGCGTCAGTACCACCAGCACAGCGCCCCAGGCATGCAGGCGCCTTTGCACGCGGGACCAGCGCTCCGGCGTGGCGCTCACACCGCGATCCGCACATCCACGCTGAGCTGGATCGCGTCCGAGATCAGCGTGCGATCCGCCACCATGCCGAATTCGCCGCGCCGCATCTCACCCTCGGCCTGGAATCGCGCGACGGCGCCCTGGCGCTCGATGAGGCGGGCCGTCATGCGGAAGGGCCGGGTGACGCCACGCACGGCCAACTGCCCGGCGATGGGAAAGCCGCCGGCCTCGGTCAGCCCATTCGCCTGGCCCGAGAACCGGGCGGTCGGGTGGCGGGCCACGTCGAAATAAGGCTCGGAGCGCAGCAGGTCGGTGGCGCCGGGGAAGGGAATGCTGACCTCCGCCGTCTCGACCACGCATTCAACGGAGGCGTTTTGCGGGTTGGCCGGATCAATCAGCAGCGTCGCCTGAAACCGCTCGAACAGCCCCTGGGAGGTGAACAGGCCGAGATGGCGGGCGGAAAAGCCGATGCGGCCGAGGCTCTGATCAAAGACATAGCGTGTGCGTTCCTGCCCCCGCGCTGGCAGCGCAGGCAGGACGGCAAGGCAGAGGAGGGCGCGACGAGCAGGCACGCTCTGGATATGGGGCGGAGCCGCCCGGCCGGAAGGGCCGTTACAGATCGTCTTGAAGCGTCGGGGCCTGGCGAAGGCCGGCCCTGAAGGGCCGGCCCCGCAAGACCGGTTTCAGCGACGCAGGCCGAGCTTGGCGATCAGCGCGTCGTAACGCGCCTTGTCCTTGCGCTTCACATAATCCAGCAGACCACGGCGCTGGCCCACCATCACCAGCAGGCCACGGCGCGAATGGAAATCCTTCGCGTGGGTCTTCAGGTGTTCGGTGAGGTTGGAAATCCGCTCGGAGAGGATGGCAACCTGGACTTCGGGGCTGCCGGTATCGCCGGGCTTGGTCGCGTGTTCGAGAATGAGCGCCGCGCGGCGCTCAGCGGTGATCGACATCGGGAGATCCCTTCAAGGTTGGAGAAAAGAACCGGTTCTTCGGATCCAGCCCCGGCATCAGCCGGGCGCCATCAACCGCTCGGGCCGCAACATCCCCTCTTCGAGACGGCACAGGCCCACGAACCGCTCCCCTGCCATCGCGCGGACCAGGCCCCCATCGGGGCTGGCCTCGGACGGAACCCGGCCCATGAGTTCCACCAGGCTGATGGCCTGGCCGAAATTCAGGCGGGCGGCCTCCGCTTCCGTGACGGCCAGAGCCGGGATGTCGGCCAGCGCGGTCGTCAAGGGGAGCAAAAGGTCCAGTGAAGGAGGCGGGGTATCGGCTGTTACGACGATCTTGTCCAGGGGAACGGCATGCGCCTCGGTGAAGGGACCCACGCGCAGGCGGCGGAGGGCGGCGATATGGCCCACCGTGCCCAGCGCCCGGGCGAGATCCCGCGCGAGCGAGCGCATATAAACGCCCTTGCCGGATTGCACCTCGAAAATGGCGGAATCGGCGTCCGGCCGGGCGATGAGTTCGAAGCGGTCCACCCGGGCGGGGCGGGCCTCCAGCTGCACCACCTGGCCATCGCGCGCCAGATCATAGGCGCGCTCGCCATTCACCTTGATGGCGGAATAGACCGGCGGGACCTGCATGATGTCGCCGGTGAAGGGGGGCAGGGCCGCGCGGATCTGCTCGTCGCTGGGCCGCACATCGCTCGTCTCGATCACGGCGCCGTCGGAATCATCGCTGTCGCGCGCTTCGCCAAAGGCCAGGGTGAAATGATAGACCTTGGTGCCATCCATCACATAGGGCACGGTTTTGGTGGCATGGCCGAAGGCGATGGGCAGCAGGCCGGTCGCCAGCGGGTCGAGCGTGCCGCCATGGCCGGCCTTCTGCGCGTCATAGGCGCGCTTCACCCGGTTCACGACATCCGTGCTGCCGATGCCCGTGGGCTTGTCAATGATAAGCCAGCCATCAATCGGGCGGCCTTTGGGTTTTCTCTGGTGACGGGGCATCAAATCCTACGGTGCGAAGCGAGCGCGCGTTCTGCGGGGGTTTGGTGGCGGCGGGAAGCTCTCTGGGCGCAATCCTGATGCGCCCGGCTCACTCGCCCGTGTCATCCTTGGCCAGGTCCTGCGCCACCTTGGGCTGGCGCATCAGCACATCGATCTTCATGGCGTAATCCAGCGCGCTGTCGGGCTGGAAATGCAGGTCGGGCGCGAATTTCAGCCGGACATTCTTCGCCACCTGGCCGCGCAGGAAGGCGCTGGCCCGCCGGAGTGCGGCGAATTGCTCCGGCGGCACATCCTTGCCCAGGCCACTGATGAAGGCCGTCATGTGCCGCAGATCAGGGCTGGCGCGCACCTCGGTCACGGTGATGCGGGCATTGGCGAGGTCCGGGTCGCGGAAATCACCGCGCTCGAAAATGGCGGCCAGCGCGTGGCGCACTTCCTCGGCCACGCGAAGCTGGCGCTGGCTCGGCGCGCCGGGATTGTCTTGGTGGCGCTTGGCCATCTCTCATGTCTCTCGAAAAGCAAAAGGCGCGGCGGGCTGCCCCACCGCGCCCCAAATCAGACGGCCCGATCTTCAGGCCGCAGCGACGGTCTCGGTCTCGAAGCACTCGATCTGGTCACCCACGCGGATGTCATCGTAGTTCTTGAAGCCCATGCCGCATTCGTAGCCGTTGATCACTTCCTTCACGTCATCCTTGAAGCGGCGCAGCGTGCTGAGCTCGCCCTCATGGATGACAATGCCCTCGCGCAGCAGGCGCACGCCACAGCCGCGCTTCACGACCCCCTCGGTCACGCGGCAACCGGCGACATTGCCCAGGCGCTTGACCTCGAAGACCTGCAGGATCTGCGCGTAGCCGATGAAGCTCTCGCGCTGGACGGGGGCGAGGCGCGACTTGAAGATCGCCTCGATATCGTCCGACACCTGGTAGATGATCGAGTAGTAGCGGATATCCACGCCATCGCGCTGCGCCATTTCGCGCGCCTGACTGGTGGCGCGGACGTTGAAGGCCACCACCACCGCATTGGACGCCTTGGCGAGCTGGATGTCGCTCTCCGTGATCTGGCCCACGGCCGAGTGCAGTACGCGGATGCGCACCTCCTCATTGCCGAGCTTGCCGAGTGTCACGTTGATCGCCTCGGCCGAGCCCTGCACATCGGCCTTCACGACGACGGCCACTTCCTTCTGCTCGCCCGCCTGGATGCGCGCCAGCATGTCGTTCAGCGTGCCACGGCCAGCACCCAGAGCAGCGGCAACCTTGTCACGCGCCCGGCGCTGACGGAATTCGCTGACTTCGCGCGCCTGGGTTTCGCTCTCGACGACGACGAAATTCTCGCCGGCAGAGGGAACGCCCGAAAGGCCCAGGATTTCGACCGGAACCGAAGGCCCGGCCGTCTTCACCGGCTTGCCGAGATTATCCACCAGCGCGCGTGCGCGGCCCCATTCGGCGCCGGCCACCACGATATCGCCCTGCTTCAGCGTGCCCTTCTGGACCAGCACCGTCGCCACCGGGCCACGGCCGCGGTCCAGCTTGCTCTCGATCACGGTGCCTTCGCCGGGGCGTTCCGGATTGGCGCGCAGATCCAGGATTTCCGCCTGGAGCTGGATGGCTTCCAGCAGCTTGTCCAGATTCGTGCCCTTGGTGGCCGAGACCTGGATTTCCTGCGTCTCGCCGCCCAGGCTTTCCACCACGATCTCGTGCTGCAGCAATTCCTGCCGCACGCGGTCAAGGTTGATGCCCGGCTTGTCGATCTTGTTCACGGCCACGATCAGCGGAACATCCGCCGCGCGGGCATGCTTGATGGCCTCGATGGTCTGCGGCATCACGCCGTCATCGGCCGCGACCACCAGGACCACCATGTCGGTGACGCCGGCGCCGCGGGCGCGCATGGCCGTGAAGGCCTCGTGGCCGGGCGTGTCGATGAAGGTGACGCGGCCCTGCGCCGTCTCGACCTGATAGGCGCCGATATGCTGGGTGATGCCACCCGCCTCGCGCGCCGCCACATCGGTCTTGCGCAGCGCGTCCAGCAGCGACGTCTTGCCGTGGTCCACATGGCCCATGATGGTGACGACGGGCGGGCGCGGCAGCAGCGCCTCCTCCTCATCCACCATGCCTTCGAGGCCGAGCTCCACGTCATCCTCGGCCACGCGCTTCACCCGATGGCCGAATTCCTGGGCGACCAGCTCGGCCGTGTCGGCGTCAATGGACTGCGTCAGTGTCGCCATCACGCCCATGCGGAACAGCGCCTTCACCACCTCGCCGCCACGGGCGGCCATGCGGTTGGCGAGTTCCTGGACCGAGATGGTCTCAGGAATGATGACGTCACGCACCACGCGCTCCTGCCCGGCGCGGAGCCGGACAAGTTCGGCCTGGCGGCGCTCACGCTCACGGGCGCGGCGGACCGAAGCCATCGAGCGGCTGCGCTCATCCTCGCCGTCCATGGCGGCGGCGACGTCAATGCGGCCTTCGCGGCGGCCAATGGCCAGCGGGGCCTTCTTCACGGGCGCCGGCATCGGGCGCTTCACCCCACCGGGCGAGGTGCCGCCACCGGGGCGGCGGGCCGGACCACGGCGATCATCTTCTTCCTCGCCACGGGCGCGCGGGTTCAGCGAAAGCTTGGCCGAGGGGCCCGAGGGCGGCGGGTTGGAGGGGCGCACGGCCGGGCCGGCAACGGCGCGGGCGGCCAGCGGGGTAACGCGCGGCGCCGCCGGGCGAGCGGGCTCGGCCTCGGCATCCACGGGTGCGGCAGGGGCGGCCGGAGCGGCGGCGGCGGGCACAGGCGCGGCGGAAGCGCCTGCCGCTTCGGCGTCACGGGCGGCCTGGCGGGCCTGGCCTGCGGCGGCGCGGGCAGCCGCTTCATCTTCCTCGCGCTGACGCGCTTCCTCCTCGGCGCGGCGGGCCGCTTCCTCGGCGGCGCTGCGCACCATGAGAGCCTGCTGCTCGCGCTGCTCGCGCTCGCGGGCGGCTTCGACGCGGCGCTGCTCTTCCAGGACGCGCTGGCGCGTGGCGAGTTCAGCCGCGGTGAGCGGACGACCGGAGGGTGCCGTGGGCGGGCGCGGCGGGGCCGGGCGCGGTGCGCCAGGGGCCGGGGCGGGTGCCGCAGCCTGGCCCGGCCCACCTGCGGGGCGGGCCGCGCCGGGGCGTGCGGGGGCCACGGGGGCGCGCAGCGTCGTTGTCGGAGCACCCGTGCCGGGCGCGCGTTTCTTCACGACCTCGACCTGGACGACCTTGCTGCGGCCATGGCTGAAGCTCTGGCGGACGCTGCCTGCATCCACCGTCTTGCCCATTTCCAGCCGGCCTGCCGGGCGGAGACTCAATCGGCTCTTGGCCGCATCCTGTTCGTTTTGGTCGCTCATTCGTCGTTCCGAACTCAATCCTTCACCCTCAAACTGCCACGAAACCGGCCAAACGCGCCGTTTCCGCCTGCAGCGAGGAAACCATCCGACCTGGGGAAACCGCCACGTGAACCGCGCGCTCCCGCCCAAAAACACCACCCAACTCCGCGGCCGTCAGCGGTGTCAGGACTGGAAACTCAAGTCCCTCGGTACGCCCGCCGAGCAATCGGCTTCGTTCAGCCGGGCTGCCATCCGAAGCCTGGATCAGCAGCGCCACCTTGTCGTGACGGAGCCAGTCCAGAACCGCCTCCCGCCCGGCCACCGCCTCACCGCTGCGCCTGGCAAAGCCCAGAAAATCCAGCACGCGCTGGCGCAAGGCCGAAACAATGAGCGCGCCAAGATCGCCCGGGACTCCGACGGAGCCTCGCGCTGCCTTGGCGAAGGCGCCCTGCTTCAGCGCTTTGCGCAATACGTCATCCCGCGCAACCAACCATAGTCCTCTGCCCGGCAGGCGTCCACCCGGATCAGGCACCAGCTCACGCATGGGGCCGATGACGAAACGGATCATCTGCTCCTTGGGGAGCGTCTGCCGCGTGACAATGCAGCGCCGCAACGGCCCGCGCTCGCGCGCGATTGCATCGTCCGGCAGGACGTGGGCGGACGCGCCGTGTGTGGTTTCAGCCTGGGGCAGCGGCGGCTTCCCCTTCTTCGTCGAACCAATGGGCGCGGGCGGCCATGATGACGGCATTGGCCGTCTCCTCATCCATCGCATCCGCGCCGAGGATCTCGATCAGCTCATCCGCGGCCAGGTCCGCCAGGTCATCCAGCGTCTTCACGCCCGCTTCGCCCAGGGTCACCATCATGGCCGAGGTGAAGGTGCCGATCTCGGCAATGGAATCCTCGACGCCCAGCTCCACGCGGCGGGTTTCGAATTCGGCGTCCTTGGCCTCCAGGAAGGCCATGCCGCGGCGCTTCAGCTCGGCCGCGATGGCCTCGTCGAAGCCTTCGATGCCGGCGAGTTCCTCATCATCCACATCGATGATTTCCTCGATGGTGGAATAGCCCTCGGTCACCAGCAGGCCGGCGATCATGTCATCCACGTCGAGCGCTTCGACAAACAGGCCGCTGCGCTTGTTGAAATCCACCTGGCGGCGCTCGCTTTCGCCAGCTTCGGTCATGATATCAATGTCATAGCGGGTCAGCTGCGACGCGAGGCGCACATTCTGCCCACGCCGGCCGATGGCCAGCGAGAGCTGCTCATCGGGCACCACCACTTCGACGCGCTTGCTCTCGTCATCCAGCAGCACCTTGGCCACTTCAGCCGGCGCCATGGCGTTGACGATGAAGGTCGCGATGTCCGAGCTCCAGGGGATGATGTCGATCTTCTCGCCCTGCAACTCCGCCACCACGGCCTGCACGCGGCTGCCGCGCATGCCGACGCAGGCACCGACCGGGTCAATGCTCGAATCGCGGCTGATCACGGCCATCTTGGCGCGTGAGCCAGGGTCCCGCGCCACGGCCTTGATCTCGATGATGCCGTCATAGATCTCGGGCACTTCCTGCGCGAAGAGCTTGGCCAGGAAGCCCGGATGCGTGCGGGACAGGAAAATCTGCGGGCCGCGCGGCTCCTCGCGCACGTCGTAGATATAGGCGCGCACGCGGTCGCCATTCTTGAAGGCTTCGCGCGGGATGGTCTCGTCGCGGCGCAGCAGCGCCTCGGCGCGGCCGAGATCCACCATGAGGTTGCCGTATTCGGTGCGCTTGACGGTCCCGTTGATGATCTCGCCCACGCGGTCCTTGTATTCGTCGAACTGCTTCTTGCGCTCCACCTCGCGCACGCGCTGCACGATCACCTGCTTGGCGGTCTGCGCGGCGATGCGGCCGAAATCGATCGGCGGCAGCGGGTCCACGATGAACTCACCCACGGTGATGCCGGGCTTCACCTTCACGGCGATGCGCAGCGGCATCTGGGTGTCTTCGTTTTCGACCGGCTCCTGCTCGACCACCTCGGTCCAGCGGCTCAGCCGGACTTCGCCGTTCTTGCGGTCAATCGTCGCGCGGATGTCTTTCTCGAGGCCGTATTTCTGCTTGCCGGCCTTGCCCATGGCGAGTTCCATCGCCTCGAGCACTTCTTCCTTCTCGATCATCTTTTCGCGGGCGACGGCTTCGGCCACCTGCAGGAATTCCGGGCGGGGGATCGCAACATCCATGGCCATGGTTCAGTTCCCTTGTTCCGCCGCGGTGGCGGCATCGGTTTGCGCCGCTGTCGCGGCCTTGATCTGCGCCGCGGTGGCGGCGATGAGTTCATCGGTCAGGACAAGCTTCGCGCGGCGCATCTGGTCGCGCGGGAGTGAGATTTCGGGGCCTTCATCCAGGCGAAGGCGGCCCTGCTCGGCATCGGCCCCCAGCACGATGCCGCGGAAGCGCTTGCGGCCCTCGATCGGGATCAGCATCTCCACCTGCGCCACATGGCCGGCATAGAGGTTCCAGTCCTTCGCCCGGGTCAGCGGGCGGTCAATCCCGGGGGAGGAGACTTCGAGCATCCATTCCGCCTTGATCGGGTCCGCGACATCGAGGACGGCGCCGACGGCGTGGCTGATCTCGGTACAATCCTCGACCGTGAAGGCCGCGCCATCGGCACGGTCCGCCATGATCTGCACGGTCGGCTTTTCCTTGCCGCTGATCTGCACGCGCACGAGCTCGTAGCCCATATGCTCGATGGTGGGGGCCACCAGATCGGCGATGCGGGCGTCAAGCCCTTCGTGGCGGGGTCTCTCGATGGTCAAATGCCAAAAGGGCGGCCCCGGAAGGCCACCCACCTCTGATGAAGTTGGTTTGGAAGACCCGTGTTATGGCGCGTCCAGGGGCTGGATGCAAGATGCGCCGCATCTTGAGCCGGCCTGGCAACCGCGCATCAGGCCACGGCGAGTCTGCCGCTGCCGCGAGTTCCACCCGCGCGCGGCTACGCCTTCGGCAGACGCAATCCGTCGTTGGCGCGCGGCTACGCCTTCGGCAGCCGCACGACGAACCGCGCACCCAGCACCTTCCCCTCCGCATCACGGCGGTTCTCGGCGCTGATCCGCCCGCGCAGTCCCTCGATGATCTGCTTGGAGATCGAAAGCCCCAGGCCCGAATGCTGCCCGAAGCGCTCGCCACGCGGCCGTTCGGAATAGAAGCGATCGAAAATCCCCTCCAGCTTCGCATCCGGGATGCCGGGGCCTTCATCCTCGACGATGAGTTCCACCTCCGCCCCCGCCTCGCGCGCGCGCAGCCACACATGGCTCGGCTGGGGGCCGTGATCCGGGCTGAAGGAGACGGCATTCCCCAACAGGTTGCGCAGCACCTGCACCAGGCGGTCCTCCACCCCCATCGCGACCAGCTTTTCCGGCGCCTCCAGCTCCATCTCGGGGTCACGCGGCTGCCGCGTCGTGTTGTGCAACTCGACCAGCACGGCGAGGATCGGGCCGATATCCACGGGCTCCGCCACGGCGCGCGAAAGCTCCGCATCCACGCGCGAGCTGTCGGCGATATCGCCGATCAGCCGGTCCATCCGCACCGCGTCATTGGCGATGATGGCCAGCAGGCGCTTCTGCTGCGCCGGGTCTTCCACGCGGCGGAGCGTCTCGATGGCGCTGCGCACGCTGGTGAGTGGGTTCTTCAGCTCATGCGCCACATCGGCGGCGAAGCGTTCATTGGCGTCAATCCGCGCCCAGAGCGCGCGGGCCGCCGCCTGAAGGTCCCGCGCCAGGATGCCGATCTCGTCCTGCCGCTCCAGCAGGCGTTCGGGCACGCTGCCGCTGCGGCCCTTGCCCTGGCGCATCTCGGCCGCCGCACCGGCCAGTTGCAGGATCGGGTTGGCCAGTGTTCGTGCGAGATACAGCGAAACCGCCACCGTCAGGATCAAGGCCAGCACGAAAAGGCCCAGCACACTGGCGCGGATTTCAAACAGCCGCGCATCCACCTCCCGCGCCTCGCGAGTCAGCAGCACGATGCCCACGGCCTGCGCGCCGCGCCGCGCGGGCTCCGCGACACTCACCAGCAGCCGCCCATCCGGCGTGCGGCGGATATAGGGGGTGACCCCGCCCTCCAGCGCCAGGCGCAGCTCCGCCTGGCGTTCGGGCCCGAGATCAGGCTGCCAGTCGAAGCTTTGCGCATCGGGCGTGGTGTCCAGCACCACCGGATTCAGCGCCTGGCGCGGCAGCAGCCCCAGCACGCGCTCATAGAGGCTCGAAACACTGTCCGAGAGCGCGCCGCGCGGGGCCGGCGCGGGCAAGGGCTCGGTCACCACGGCGCCGCCCACCGCCTCCCGCACGCGGCTATCGGCGACGACGAGGCCCGCCGTATCGAACAGGCGGGCCTGGGTGTTGGGCGAGGGTTCCACCAAGCGGCGCAGCAGCGGGCGCGCCACCTCGGGCACCAGCACCGCTCGGTCATCCTGGATGCGCACCGCCGCCTCGGCGATGCCGCCAGCGTAGATGCGCGCCTGGGTGCGCATGGCTTCCACCTCGGCCCCCAGCAAGCCGTTCTGATATTGGTCGAGGTAGAGCAACGCGGCGGCCAAAAGCGCCGGTGGCAGGGCGTTCACCAGCAGGATTCGTCGCAGCAGCGGCGAAACCCATCGCCGGCGGCGATCCGGCTCGGGCTGGCCGTCCTCGGTCTTCAACAGGGGGGCTTCGGCCATGGTCAGAAGCCCGTGATCAGCACGTCGAGCGCGCGGGTGATGTCGTCCTGCTGGGCGGCGAGGGAGCCGATGGCAGGGCCAAGTTCGCGCTTGGGGATGGCGCCCAGAAGCTGGGTTGCCATGAGATAGGGCTGACCTTCGATCTCGAAGCGCGGATGCAGGTCCCGGATGGGGCGAGGCAACGCGTCGGGCGGCAGCAGCGGGGCCACCACCCGGGTTTCCAGCCTGTCGAGGAAATCACTCTGGATTTGCAGCAGGTAGCCTGGCGCGCCGCGTGGGCGGCGAAAGAGGTCGAAGCGCGCCACCGGGTCAGAACATGCGATATTCGGCGAGGGGCAGTTCGTTGCTCTCGGTCCAGCGATTCCAGGCCTCGATGGCCTCCGCGTTTTCCGCCAGCCAGCGGCGGGCTCTCTCCGCGCGGATCGCGTCCTGGACGGCCTTGGCGGCAATGGCGGCGGCGTCGAGGCCGAGGGATTTTGCCTCGGCGGCGAAGGGGGCCTGGCTTTCGGCGAGGCCAGAGGGCACCGAAACCTCGGCATCCGGAAAGAAATCGGCAGCGGTTACAGCGCCCTGGGTGGCGCGGGCCAAGGCCTCCATGCGGCCACGCCCACGCGGAACGGCCTGCCCGGTGGCCCATCGCAGCACGGTCGTGTGGGACACGCCCAGCCGCTCGCCAAAGGCCTGGAGGGTCGTGCCGGTCTGTTCCAGATATGCGGCCAGCTTCATGAGCGAAATATGCACATAGCGATTGTGCAAATCAAGCACAACGCCGCAGGAGCCGGGCGCCGGCACTGACCCATGTCACTCAGCGCCCTCCTCGCCGCGCCCAGGCCCCGTAAATCCGCGGGCCCGCCAGTGCCAGCACCGCCACCACCAGGATCGCGAGGCTCCCCGGCCGCGTGACAAACACCATCCAATCCCCCTGGCTGATCGTCAGCGCCTGGCGCAACGCCTGTTCCGCCATGGGGCCCAGGATCATCCCGATCACCACCGGCGCCACCGGGAAATCAAAGCGGCGCATGAACATGCCCAGGATGCCGATGCCATAGAGCAGCAGCAGATCCACGATGGAGTTGGAAATCCCGTAGGTGCCGATAGTCGCAAAGACCAGGATGCCCGCGTAGAGCTGCGGCGTCGGGATTTTCAGGATGCGCACCCAAAGCCCGATCAGCGGCAGGTTCAGCACCACCAGCATCACATTGGCGATGAAGAGCGATGCGATCAGCGTCCAGACCAGGTCGGCCTGCGTCTCGAACAGCAGCGGGCCCGGCTGGATGCCGTAGCTCTGAAAGGCGCTGAGCATGATGGCGGCGGTGGCCGAAGTGGGCAGGCCCAGCGTCAGCATCGGCACCAGGATGCCCGCCGCCGCCGCGTTGTTCGCGGCCTCCGGCCCGGCCACGCCCTCGATGGCACCGGTCGTGCCGAATTCATGCGCGTGTTCGGGCGCCACCAGTTTCCGCTCGGCGTAATAGCTCAGCATGGTCGGCATTTCCGAGCCGCCGGCCGGCAGGACGCCAAAGGGAAAGCCCAGCGCCGAGCCGCGAATCCAGGGCCAGAAGCTGCGCTTCAGATCGCTCCGGGACAGCATGAGCCGGCCGACCGGCAGCACCTCCGTCTTCCCGCCATGATAGCGCCAGGCCATGTGCAGCGCCTCGGCCACGGCAAAGAGCGCCACGGCCACCAGCACGACATTCACGCCATCGAAGAGTTCCGGCAGGCCAAAGGTCATGCGCGGCTGGCCGGTTTGCAGATCAATCCCGATCAGCCCCAAGGTCAGCCCGAAAGCCAGGCTGGTCAGCCCCCGCAGCGCCGAACCGCCCAACACGGCCGAAATGGTGACGAAGCACAGCACCATCAGCGCGAAATATTCGGCCGGGCCCAGCAGCAGCGCGAAATCCACGACCACCGGGCCAAGGAAGGCGATGCCCAGCGTGCCCACCGTGCCGGCCACGAAGCTGCCCAGGGCGGCGGTGGCCAGTGCGGGCCCCGCGCGCCCGTTGCGCGCCATCTTCGCCCCTTCCAGCGCCGTAATGATGGACCCGCTCTCCCCAGGCGCATTCAGCAGGATGGAGGTGGTGCTGCCGCCATACATGGCGCCATAGAAAATCCCGCAGAACAGGATGAAGGCGCCGGTCGCACTCACCTGGAAGGTGATGGGCAGCAGCAATGCGATGGTCAGCGCGGGGCCGATGCCCGGCAGCACGCCAATCGCCGTGCCAAGAAAGCAGCCGAGCAGCGCCCAGCTCAGATTGGTCAGCGTCAGCGCATGGGAGAAGCCCATGGCCAGCCCGTTGATCGCCTCCATCAGAGGACCTCCTGCCCGAGCAGGCGCAGGATCACGCCCTCCAGCAGCCCCGCGCCGATATTGACGCCGAGGCCCTGCACGAAAAGAAACCAGACCAGCAAGGTCAGCGGCAGCGCGATCAGCAGGTCCCGCGCCATGGAGCGGCTGCCAAAGGCCGCCGCCACCAGCACGAACTGCACCGAGGCCGCGATGGAAAACCCGGCCGGCCCGATCAACAGCAGATTGGCCAGGAGCCCCGCGCCGAGCAGCCCCAGCGCGCGCAGATTGGGCGGCCCGGCCTCCGCCACCTCGGCCACGCTGGCCGACCATCCGCCCCGCAGCGCCGCAAGCACCAGCAACCCGCCCAGCAGGGTCATGGCACCCGCCACCACATAGGGCACCGCCTTGGGACCGACCTGGGCATAGAGCGGCGAGACGGGGATGGCCGCCGCCTGCCAGAAACCCACCAGGCCGAAGCCCAGCACGAAAAGCCCGGCCAAAAGGTCGGGCACCGGAATCCGGGATGTCATGGCGCCTCGCATTTCCTCACCGCGGCAGTCTTGGCGTTTTCATGCGATCCGTCACCTGTCTTGCGCGTGGCAAGCGCGTCATCCGCGGCAGGCTTGGCGCCGGGGGCGGCCCGCGTGCAGATTGGCGCATGGCATCGGACGCGATCATCGGGCTGTATCAGCGGCATGCGCTGGCTTTCGACGCGGCGCGCGGCCGGCAGTTGTTCGAGCGCGGCTGGCTGGATCGCTTCGCCGCCTGGCTGCCGCCGGGTGGCGCCGTGCTCGATCTCGGCTGCGGCATGGCCGAGCCCATCGCTGCCCACCTCATCGGGCGCGGCTTTCGCGTGACGGGGGTGGACACTTCGCCCCAGTTGCTGGGCCTGGCCCGCACGCGTTTCCCGGAGCAGAGCTGGCATCTGGGCGATATGCGGCATCTGGCCCTGGCACAGCGCTTTGAGGGCATCCTCGCCTGGAACAGCTTCTTTCACCTGGACCAGGCGGATCAGCCGGAGATGTTTGCCGTCTTTGCCCGGCACGCAGCACCCGGCGCCGCGCTGCTGTTCACCTCAGGCCCCGAGGCAGGCGTGGCCATGGGGGAATTCGAGGGCGAGCCCCTGTTCCATGCCAGCCTCAGCCCCGGCGAATACCGCGCCCTGCTGGCGCGGCATGGCTTCGAGGTGGTGGCCCACCGCGCCGAGGATCCGGAATGCGGCGGCCACACCATCTGGCTGGCCCGCCGCGCCGGGGCGGATCAGCCGGCCAGCACGGGATAATCCGTGTAGCCCTTGGCGCCACCGCCGTAGAAGCTGTCCTTGTCCGGTGTGTTCAGCGCCGCCCCTGTCGCAAGCCGCGCCGGCAGGTCCGGGTTGGCCAGGAACGGCACGCCAAACGCCACCAGATCAGCCAGGCCCGAGGCGATATCGGCATCGGCCCGCGCCCGGTCATAGCCGCCATTCAGGATCAGCGTGCCCTTGTAATGCGCGCGGATCAGGGCCGGCACGTCAAAGCCCGGGCTGGTGTTGAAGATGTGCAGGTAAGCGAGGTTCCGCTTCGCCAGCTCCGCCGCCACATAGGCATAGGTCGCGGGCGCATCGGGGTCATGGATGTCGTTGAAGACGCCGCCGGGCGAGAGCCGCACACCCACCCGACCAGCGCCGATGGCCGCCACCGCGGAATCCACCGCCCCCAGCAGGAAGCGGGCGCGGTTTTCCACGGTGCCACCCCATGCATCGCTGCGCTGGTTGACATTGGGCGCCAGGAACTGGCCCGGCAGATAGCCATTGGCGCCATGCACCTCCACACCATCCAGCCCGGCTTCCCGCGCGAGCGTCGCCGCACGGCCATAGGTGGCGATCAGGGCGGGGATTTCCGAAGCCTCGAGCGCACGCGGCTTGCCATGCGGCTTCATCCCCGCATGGGTATAGATCTCGCCAGGTGCGGCGATGGCCGAGGCCGAGACCGGCTGCGCGCCATCCAGGAAGTCGGGGTGCGAGATGCGGCCGGTGTGCATGAGCTGCACGAAGACATGCCCGCCCTTGGCATGCACGGCGCTCGCCACCTGGCGCCAGCCCTCGACCTGAGCGTGGTTGTAGAGGCCGGGGATGTCGATGTAGCCGCGGCCCGAGGCATCGGGCGTGGTGCCCTCGGTGACGATCAGGCCGGCGGTGGCGCGTTGGGCATAATACTCGGCATTCAGCGCGTTCGGGGTCTGGCCGGGCGTGCGGTTGCGCGTCATCGGCGCCATGACCACGCGGTTGGGCAGGTTCAGCGCGCCGAGGGTGACCGGGGAAAACAGGGACATGGTGGGAAATCTCCGTGGCATGGGGCGGAACATGCCGCCCCCTTGCAACGGAAGATGGGTACAAGAGGTTGCCGGGGGAAATCAGCGCTGGTGATGACGCTCATTCACCCCCGGTCATCGCCACTGGGGACCTTTACCCCGCCAAACCCAGTTCCTTCAGCACCGTCTCGGTCGCGGCCACATCCGCGGCCAGGAAGCGCTCGAAATCCGCACCGGCGAGAAAGGCATTGTCCCAGCCGCGGGTGGCGAGCAATTCGCGCCAGGCCGGCAGGGCATTCACCTCGGTGATCAGAGCCGTCAGGGCCGCGCGCTGGTTCGCGTTGATGCCGGGCGCACCGAAGACGCCCCGCCAATTGGCCGTCACCACATCCACGCCCGATTCCTTCAGCGTCGGGACGGCGGGGTCGCTGCGCGTTTCGCCGGTGGTGGCCAGGGCCCGCATCCGGCCGGAGCGGATCTGTTCGGCGAATTCGGAATAGCCGGAGATGCCCGCCCTCACCTGGGCGCCGAGGATGGCCGCCTGGGCCGGACCGCCGCCGGCGAAGGCCACGTAGCTCGCCTCCCGCGCATTGCGTCCCAAGGCCTTGAGGATGAGCCCGAGGGTGATGTGGTCCGTCCCGCCCGCGCTGCCGCCCGCCACGGAAGTGCCGCCCGGATTGGCCCGGAAGGCCGCCAGCAGCCCCGCAATATCCTGGATGTCGGATTGCGCGGGTACCACCACGACGCCCACCTCCTGCGTCATCCGCGCGATCGGCGTCACATTGCTCATCCCGATCGGCGATCGGTTGGTGAGCACGGCACCCACCATGACGGAACCCGCGACCATCAGGGCATCCGGCCGCCCGCGCCGCTGGGAGACGAAGCGCGGCAGGCCGACGATGCCGCCGGCACCGCCCACATTCTCGAATTGGAAATTGGCGACCAGCCCGGCCTGGCGGGCCACCTGCTCGATCGCGCGGCCCAGCCCGTCCCATCCCCCGCCAGGGCCGGCGGGGATGAACATGCTGATGTTGTTGAAACGGGCCGGCGATTGGGCCATGGCCCTGCTGGCCAGCAGCGGCGCGAAGCCGGCCGCGGCCAGGAGCATCCGGCGTTGCATCCCCTCAGCCCTGCAACAGCTTGAGCTCGGCGATGCCGCCGAGCGAGAGGAGATGGGCGTAGATGGCGTCAAGCCAGCCCTTGTCGCGCAGCGTGGCCAGTTGCTCTCCCGTCAGCTTGGCCAGGCGCTCGCGGTCCACGGCATGGAAGCCGTCCACGCGGAAGGGCTTGCCGTCGAAGTCGAATTGCGTGGCGGCCGGTTGCAGCAGGCCCATCAGGGAGAGGCCCTCGGCGAATTCCTGCGTCTTGCGGAACGCGGCTTCGACCGAGCGGGTGAATTCCAGCGCCTTGCTGGCAAGGGGCGCCGGCTTGCGCTCGGCATCAAAGATGGGCTCGCCGGCGGAGGCGGCGAATTGCGGGGCCTCGGGGTCAATGCACAGCACGAGCTGGTCGGAATCGGCGGCGGCCCGGACCAGCAGGAAGGGGTAGCGGCGCAGATAGGCCGGCACATAGGTGCCCCGGCGCCAGGCGCCATGCTCATCCACGAAGAGGTTGCGGTCGGGCGCGAGGCCGGTCAGTGCCACCGGCATATGCGGCGCCTGGGAGGCGAAGACCACGGGCATGTGCCGGCCGGCCAGCGCGAATTCCTCGACGGCGAGCGGGATGGACGAAAGATGGCTGGCGAAGCCATGCCCGACATCGCGCAGTTGAAGGGACGCATGGCGCTCGCTGTCGAGTGGCTCCAGCGCGGTGTAGAGGACCGGCAAGGTCGGGGTGTTCATGCGGTGTGTCTCCCGGAATGCGCAGTGTGCGAATTGAGAACGCTATTGGGTTAAACTTCAGACAGCCGGGTTCCCATGTCTTTGAACCACTTGCCTCCGGAGGAAACCATAGCGCAGGATTTAGCCCCAGAGGAAGCGCAAGGCCCAATAAAATGCCGCAACATATGCTTGATGCGCGTTGCGCCGCGGTTCCGTTCAGCGGAGCGGATGGGCTGCTCCCTGCCCTTTCCCTCACGCGTCGTGGACCTCGCTCCGGGGGCACGGGGCGGAATGCGGGGCGATCCGGCCACGGGTTCCACGCTGCACGGGGAATGACCAGGCGGCCTCGAAAGCCGGGCCCGCCAATCCCGGCACATTCCTAGACACGGCACACCCATACAGCATCACAGGAGGGCCCCATGGCCGATCACGACAAGAAAGACCCAAGGCTGAGCCGCCGCCTCATGGTGGCGCGGGCCGCGAGCGGCGCGGGCCTGGTCGCGGCGGTGACAGCCGTGGCGAGCGAAGCCAGCGCCCAGCGCGGCGTCACCGACGCCGACCCGCGCGACGGTGCTGGCCAGGGGCGTGGTTCGGGTGGCGGGCAATACCGCACCAACGCGACCGACCGTGACCCCAGCGATGGTCCAGGCCGCGGACGCGGCACCGGTTCCTCCACAGGCTTCACCGACCGCGATCCGAGCGATGGTCCGGGACGCGGCCGTTCGGGCCGGACCGACAGCGACCCATCGGACGGCCCCGGCCGCGGCCGGCGCTGAGCGCCCAGCGCCCCTGAGCGCGGCGCCCGTGAACCCGGCGCCAACGCCAGATCAAGCATCGGCGCGGCAACCAGCAGGCCGGCCAGGCGTCAACACAGGATGGGCGGTGTTCCGCGAGAGCATGCCGGCCATCCGGCCGGTTGCAAACGCTACGGGATGGATGTCAGACCGCTTGGATATCAGCGTCTTCGGGTGCTAGCGTTTCGCTTTGGTACGCAAGATGCCTTCGCCGCCGGCCAAACTCACTTGCTAGGATAAAAACGATGGAAGAACGTCTTTCCCGGCGCCTCATGGTGCTTCGTGTCGCCGCCATCGCCGGCACCAGCACGGCACTGGCCGGTTGCGTCGCCGCGCCGGCGCCCGCCTATTACTCGGCCCCGGTGGCGCGCGGGACCGGCATCACCGATGCGGATCCCAATGACGGCCCGGGCAATGGCCGCGGCGGCCGGCGTGGTACCGGCATCACCGATGCGGACCCCAGCGACGGCCCGGGCAATGGCCGCGGCGGCCGGCGCGGCACCGGCATCACCGATCGGGACCCCAGCGATGGCCCCGGCAATGGCCGTGGCGGCTATCGCGGCGTCAGCGGCGGGACCGGCATCACCGACCGTGATCCGAATGATGGGCCGGGGCGCGGACGCGGCGGCTATCGTGGCACGGGCCGCACCGATTCCGACCCGCGCGACGCGCCGGGCCGGGGGCGCTACTAGGCGCCTCGCGGGGCGGCCCGCCGCTTCGCAACCCACATCTTCGCAACACCAGACCGGATGATCCGGTGGGCCTGGGCCCGGCTTGCCGTGGTCCAGGGCATCCGGGTCCCATGAACCAGGGCCACATGAACCAGGGAATCACGGAAGCCGCCTTCGGCCTGGCTTTTGAGGGAATGTCCGTGGATGAGGTTCTCGCGCTGCGCGAAGGCCTCGAATGGAAGCATTTCAAGGGCTCCTCCGCCGATCGCTTCGCTGACCTGCTCAGTATCGAGGTGCTCGACGCGCATCTGCGCACGGACGGTGCCCGCACGCCCCGCATCGCCATGGCGGATGAAGCGCGCAGCGGCAGCGCCGGCGTGCCGGAGGCGGAATTCGCGCTCCCCGATGGCCGGGTGGATCTGCCGAGCCTGCTCGCCCGCTTCGACCAGGGCGCCTCGCTCGTGGTGTCGCAATTCCACGAGACGCACCCGCCATTGGCCCGCTTCTGCCGCGGGCTGGAGCGGCTTTTCCTGCATGCCGTGCAGTCGAACATCTACCTGACACCACCCGCCGCCCAGGGCTTCCGCACCCATTTCGACACGCATGACGTGCTGGTCCTGCAGGTGGATGGCCGCAAGCGCTGGCGCATCTGGGATGGCGAACGCATCGAGCGGCCAACACGGCGCACCCCCTGGCCCGGCAACATGGAACCCGTGGGCGAGCCGCATGTGGTGATCCTGGAGCCGGGCGACTCCCTCTATATCCCGCGCGGCGTCATGCATGATGCCGCGACCGAGCCAGGCGGCCGTTCCCTGCACGCCACCATCGGCTTCATGGAGAATTCCTGGGCCCAGGCGATCCGTGCCCTGGTGGACGAGGCCGAGCTGTTCGACGCCGGCCTGCGCGAAAGCCTGCCGAGCTGGCGCATCGGCGAGGCTGATCTCCTGCCCGCCTTGGCCGAAAAGCTCAGCCGCCTCGCGACGGCGGCGCATGCCGAGCGGCTGGCCAACCTCACGCTCGAACAACTGGCGCGGGACCGTCAGCCCCTGCCCGCGCGCGGGCTTTTCGCGCCCCTGCCCGAGGGGCCGCTGCGGCTGACCGAGGGCATGCACACCCATCTGGCGCAGGGCGATGACGGATCGAGCACGCTGTTCTGGACCGGCGGCGCCCTCCCGCTCAGCGCGGCCGAGGCGGCTGAGCTCATGGCCCTGGCCGAAGGCGCCGAGCCGGGCGAATCGGGTTTTGCGCGCAAGCTCTGGGGCATGGGGTTGCTGGAGCCGGCCTGACCGGCGCGCGGGAGACTGGCCAGCGCGCCGTCACCGGAGTTCGGCATAACCCAGGGTGGCCGCTTCCTCCTCATGCCGCAATTGCAGCGGGTAATCCGCGACCTCCGGCGGCAGGATATCGGCCAGCATCAGCCCTTCCCGCACCCCGGCCCATCGCGCGGCCCGTGCCACACGGAACAGCGCGGCCTGGAGCAACTCCACCACGGGCTCGGGCGTGGAGACGGCCGTGACGAAGGGAATGGCCGGTGTTGCGGGCGTGGCGGCGAGGATGCGTGTGCGCGCGCCCAGTTCCGGCCGATGGCGGCAATAAAAGGCGTAGGTCACGCAATCCACGCAAGTCGCATCGGCCGCGCCCCGGGCGACGCGCTCGATATTGCCGGGCTGGCTGTGGGTCTCCGCGATGGACGCGAAGAACGCCCCGCCGCCGGCAAGTTCCGCCAGCGCCCGGCGCGGCAGGTTCATGCCCGAATTGGAATGCCGGCTGTTATAGACGAAATGCGCGCCGCGCAGCTCTCCGAGGCTCCGATAGGGCGCATCGGCGGCCACGATGAAGACGCCCGCATGCAGGCCCGGGCCGCAATGCGGCGCCGTATAGCTGGGCACACCGAGCAGGCGTGCCTGGCCCCGATAGATCGTCTGCAGCGGATAGCCACAGACCTGGGTGAACAGGTTCTCGGGCTCGATCGCGCTGGGCACGGGCAGCCGGTCGAAGCTGAGTTCGTCGGGAAGCTCGCCCGGGACGTCGCCCTGCAGCTCTTCGCGCAGGGCCGCCCAGAAGGCGGCATTCGCTGGCCGCATCTCGGGCAGGTTGTACATGGGCAGGCTGGCGCGCCAGGCGGGCATCACGCAGCCCCCGGATTGCCATGGTCCGACCCGATCCTGTTGCCCATGCGGCCCCCTTCCGGCTGGCGGTCCTGGCAAAGCCAAGGCGCCATGCACCACGTCCAGGCCGCATCAAGATCATCAGTGCCGGCTGATGTCCATGGGATGCGTCCCTGCGCCGGCGCATCCGGGGCGTCGTCCGGGGCGTCATCCGCGCCAGAGGCGGCGTTTGCCGGTTCAGGCCGGCAAGGGCGTGAAGACCTGCTTCAGGCAGCGTATGCCAAAGGCGGTGCGGGTGTGGCGCACCCCCGGCAGGCGATAGATCTTCTCGCGCAGCAGGCGTTCATAGCCCGCCGTGCCGCCCACGGCCGCCTTGAGGATGTAGTCGTATTCGCCGGTGACCAGCCAGGCCTCGATCACCTCGGGCATATTGGCGATGGCCTCCTCGAAACGGGCGAGTTGGGTTTCATCATGCTTTTCCGTCATCACCTCGATGATGACCGTATCGGGCAGGCCGAGTTTGGCCTGGTCCAGCTCCGCCCGGTAGCCACGGATCACGCCCGCCTGCTCCAGCCGCCGCACCCGCGCCCAGCAGGGCGAGGGGGAGAGCCCCGCGCGCTCGGCCAGCTCGGCATTGGTCAGCCGGGCTTCGCCATGCAGGGCGCGGAGAATTCGGCGGTCAATGGCATCCATCGCGGCAGATCCTTCTGGAATTTCGGCGCTGCACAACAGAATGCGGCAAAATCTCCGGCGCTTTCCAGCCCAGTCTCCCATCGTCATACTCGGTCAGGGACCGGAGATTTTCATGAACAGCATCATCCGCGCCGATCTCTCCCTGGAGGAGCGCTGGGAAGCGGCAGGGCGCGAAACCCTGCTGACGGGCACGCAGGCCCTGGTGCGCATCCCGCTGCTGCGGCGCGAGCTGGATGACGCCGAGGGCCTGGATACGGCCGCCTATATCAGCGGCTATCGCGGCTCGCCGCTCGGCGGTTATGACCGGGAACTCTGGAAGCAGAAGGCACGCCTCCAGGACCACCGCATCATCTTCGAGCCGGGCCTGAACGAGGATCTGGCGGCGACGGCCTGCTGGGGCACCCAGCAATTGGGGCTTTACCCGCACGCGAAGCACCAGGGCGTCTTTGCCATCTGGTACGGCAAGGGGCCGGGCGTGGATCGCAGCGGCGATGTGCTGCGCCACGCGAATGGTGCGGGCACCTCGCCCCTGGGGGGTGTGCTGGCGCTGGCCGGCGATGACCCAGCCTCCAAATCCTCCACCGTGACCAGCGGCTCCGAATATGCCTTCGCCGATCTCGAAATGCCCATGCTCGACCCCGCCGATGTGGGGGAGGTGCTGGAATATGGCGTGAAGGCCATCGCCCTCTCGCGCTTCTCGGGCCTATGGGTCGGCATGAAATGCATCGCCGAGACGATGGACGCGACGATGAGCCTGACGGTGGACCCGGCCGCCCTCATGACGATGACGCCCAATGGCGTGGCGATCCCACCCGGCGGTCTGCACATCCGCCTGAAGGATGCGGCGCTGCCGATCGAGGAACGCGTGCGGCACTTCAAGCTGCCGGCGACCCTCGCCTTCGCGCGCATCAATGGCTTCAACCGCATCATGCAGGAAGCGCCGCAGGCGCGCTTCGGCATCGCGGTGCGCGGCAAGGCCTGGTCCACGCTGAAGCAGGCCATGGCCGATGCCGGCATCACGCCGGAACTGGCGCGCATGGGCGGCTTGCGCATCTGGAAGGTAGGCCTGGCCTGGCCACTGGATGCCGAGGCCGCGCGCGCATTCTGCCGCGGCCTGGAAAGCGTCCTGGTGGTGGAGGACCGGCGCAGCTTCCTGGAGTCGCAACTGCGCGAGGCGCTCTACGCCGAGACGGAACGCCCGCGCCTGCATGGCAAGGATGTGCTGAGCGACCTCTCTGAACTCGACGCCGCCATGATCCTGCGCGGCCTCGCCAAGACCCTGCCCGAGGCGTTGCGCACCGAGCGCCTGGCCGCGCGCATCGCCGAACTCGACATGCTGGCCGCCGCCCAGGCCGAGCCGCTGGATGTGCGCCAGCCCTATTTCTGCCCGGGCTGCCCGCACAACACCTCGACCCGCGTGCCGGAGGGCAGCCACGCGCTGGCCGGCATCGGTTGCCACTACCTGGCCAAGGACATGAATCGCGAGAGCGACCTGTTCAGCCATATGGGCGGCGAGGGTGCCGCCTGGATCGGCCAGCATCACTTCACCGAAACGCCGCATGTCTTCACCAATATGGGGGATGGCACCTATGGCCATTCCGGCGTGCTGGCGATCCGCGCCGCGATCGCGAGCAAGGCCAACATCACCTACAAGATCCTGGTGAACTCGGCCGTGGCGATGACCGGCGGCCAGGCACTGGAAGGCGAGATGACTGTGCCGCGCATCGCGGCCCAGATGGCGGCCGAAGGGGCCGAGCGCGTGGTCATCGTCGGCGATGACCCGGAGCGGCATCGCGGCGATCCATTGATCCCGCGCGGCGTCGCCTTCTTCCCCCGCGCCGAGCTGGATGCCGTGCAGCGCATGCTGCGCGACACACCAGGCTGCACCGTGCTGATCTACGACCAGCAATGCGCCACGGAAAAGCGCCGCCAGCGCAAGCGGGACCTGGCCCCCAAGGCCACCAAGCGCGCCGTCATCAATCCGCGAATCTGCGAGGATTGCGGCGATTGCTCGGCTGCCTCGAACTGCATCGCGATCGAGCCGATCGAGACGGAATGGGGCCGCAAGCGCCGCATTGATCAATCCGGCTGCAACCAGGATTTTTCCTGCGTCGAAGGGTTCTGCCCTTCCTTCCTGACGCTCGAAGGCGCCGAACCGGTCAAGCCGCCGATGCCTGTCATCGCCACCGAGGCGCCGTTGCCGGTGCTGCCCGAAGCGGCGCCGGGCGATGCCTGGAACATCGTGCTGGCCGGTGTGGGCGGGCAGGGCGTCACGGCACTCTCCGCCATCCTGGCCATGGCGGCCCATGCCGAAGGGCGGCCCGTGCGCACGCTGGACATGCTGGGCCTCGCGCAGAAGGGCGGCGGCGTCTACGCGCAGTTGCGGATCGGCCGGGTGGGGGAAGCCGTGCTGAGCCCTCGCATTGGCCAGGGCCAGGCGGATGCGATGATCGCGGCGGACCTCGTGGGCGCGCATGGCCGCACCGCACGGCCGCTGCTGGGCCGCGAACGCACCCGCGTGGTGGTCAGTGGCGATGTCTCGCCCACCGGCCGCTTCGTGCTGAACACTGAAACCAGCGACGACCCGGCCGCCATGCTGGAGAGCGTGCGCGCCGTGGCGCGGGAGGTGGTGGCGCTGCCGGCCGCGCGCACCATCGAGCATGATTTCGGCGACCTGATCTTCCTGAACATCTACCTGCTCGGCGCCGCCTTCCAGCGCGGGCTGATCCCCATGTCGCGTGAGGCGCTGCGCCGCGCCATCGAACTCAATGGCGCTGCGGTGCCCAAGAACCTCACCGCCTTCGAGGCGGGGCGCCTGGCGGCAGAGACGGCGCCCAGGCCGCCCGAGACGTTGCAGGCCATGATCGCGCGCCGCGCCGAAGACCTTACCGCCTATCAATCGGCGCGCTATGCCGCGCGCTACAGCGCCTTCCTGGCGCGGGTGCAGGCGGCGGAGCCGCCGGGTGAGACGCGGCTGACGCGCGCGGTGGCCGCGCAGCTGTATCGCCTCATGGCCTATAAGGATGAATATGAGGTGGCGCGGCTGCACACCGACCCCGCCTGGCAGGCCAAGCTGGCCGAGGGCTTTGCCGGCACCACGCGGATCAACCTGCATCTGGCACCGCCGCTGCTGGCCAAGCCCGGCAGCGATGGCCGCATCCGCAAGATCAGCTTCGGCCCCTGGATGCTGCGCGCCATGGGCCTGCTGCAGCACGGCAAGGCGCTGCGAGGCACGCCGCTCGATCCCTTTGGCCGCACCGAGGAGCGCCGGGTGGAACGCGCGCTGATCGGCGAATACCGCGCCGGCATCGAACGCCTTCTGGCCGGGCTGCACCCCACCAACTACGCCCGGGCCTGCGAATGGGCCGAGGCGGCCGCCGGCATCAAGGGCTTCGGCCCGGTGAAGCTGCGCAACATCGAAGCCACACGTGCCCGTTGGGCCGCCATGGACGCCGCACATGTTTGAACTCCCCGAGGACACCCTCGCCTTGCGCGACACCGCGCGGGATTTCGCGCGCGAACGCATCGCGCCACACGCCATCCAATGGGACCAGGACCGCCACTTCCCGCTGGACGTCTTCCGCGAGGCCGCCGCCCTGGGCATGGCCGGGCTTTATGTGCGCGAGGAGAGCGGCGGCTCCGGCCTCACGCGGCTCGATGCGGCCGTGGTGTTCGAGGCGCTGGCAACGGGCTGCCCGACCATCAGCGCCTTCCTGTCCATCCACAACATGGTCGCCTGGATGATTGACCGCTGGGGGGATGCGGCGCAGCGCGCCCAATGGCTGCCGCCGCTGCTGACCATGGAGAAGATCGCCTCCTACTGCCTCACCGAACCCGGCTCGGGCAGCGATGCGGTGGCGCTCTCCACCCGCGCGCGGCGGGACAATGCGGGTTATGTGATGGATGGCGTGAAGCAGTTCATCAGCGGTGCCGGCGTCTCGGACCTCTATCTCACCATGGCGCGCACCGGGGGGCCTGGTGCGGATGGCGTCTCGGCCATGCTGGTGCCCAAGGAAGCACCCGGGCTCAGCTTCGGTGCCAATGAAAAGAAGATGGGCTGGAACGCCCAGCCGACACGCCAGGTGATCTTCGAGGAGACCCGCCTCCCCGCCGAAGCCCTGCTGGGCGAGGAGGGCCAGGGCTTCCGCTATGCCATGGCCGGGCTGGATGGCGGGCGGCTGAACATCGCCGCCTGCTCCCTTGGCGGTGCGCAGGCGGCGTTGGATATCGCGCTCGATTATGTGAAATCCCGCCGCGCCTTCGGCAAGGCCGTCGCCGAATTCCAGGCGACGCAATTCCGCCTGGCCGACATGGCGACGGAGCTTGAAGTGGCGCGCAGCTTCCTCTGGCGGGCCTGCGCCAAGCTGGACGCAAAGGCGCCCGATGCCACGCTGTTCTGCGCCATGGCCAAGCGCTTCGTCACCGATACCGGCCACCGCATCGCCGATGAGGCGCTGCAATTGCTGGGCGGCTATGGCTACCTGGCCGATTACGGCATCGAGAAGATTGTCCGGGATCTGCGGGTGCACCGGATCCTGGAAGGGACCAATGAAATCATGCGGGTGATCATCGCCCGGCAGGTTCTCGGGCGCTGAAGGGGGTTGCCTCACCCCAGCAGGATGCCGCTATACTCAACCATGCGTTGCATTCCGCTCATCGCCTTCGCCCTTTCCGCTGTCACCGCGCCTGCGGCGGCGCAGCAGCGCGTGGTGGTGGTGCCAGCCGGCGCCGAGATCGTCATCCCGCCCCGCGGCGCCGAGGGGCCGAGCCTGGTGCGCGCGCCCCGGCCACGCATTCCGGGCCCCGGCCAGCCCATGACGCGGCCCATGCTGGAAACCAGCGGCGCGGCAGGCGGCCTGGGCCTGGCTGCCCCTGCCCTGATCGCCCTGCCGCTGATCGCCGCCGCCTATCTGGCGGGCAGCGTGCCGGGCAGTTCCAGCTCGACCTCCGCCCCGGCGCGCACCCGCTGAGGCTCAGGCGGCCTGGAGCAGGCCGCCGGCATCGGCCAGGGCGCGCAGGTGATGATCGGTATCGCCGAACATCGCCTCATTCACCGTCAGCCGCTTGAAGTAATGGCCAGCGCCATATTCCATCGTCATCGCGATGCCGCCATGCAGCTGGATGCTCTGCTGGCCGACGAAGCGCTGTGAGCGGCCGATCTGCGCCTTGACCGCATGCATGTTGCGCCGGCGCTCCGCCGGGTCGCTCCCCTGCCCCGCCATGGTGGCGAAATAGGCCATGCTGCGGGACTGCTCCAGTGCCACCAGCATATCCGCCGCCTTGTGCTGCAAGGCCTGGAAGCTGCCGATGGCGCGGCCGAATTGCTGGCGCGTCTTGAGGTAGTCGAGCGTCATGTTGTGCACGACATCCATGGCGCCGATCGCCTCGGCCGCCAGCACGGCGATGGCCTCATCCACCACGCGGTCCACCAGTGGCAGGCCGCCTTCGGCATCGCCCAGCACATGGGTCGCGCGGGCTGCGGTGAAATCCACTTCCGCCGCACGGCTGCCATCCACCATGCGGAAACCGCGCACGGAGACGCCCTCCGCCGTCGCCGGCACGACGAAGACACCGATACCGCCGTGATCCCGTGATGCGCCGGAGACACGGGCCGTCACGAAAAACTGATCGGCCGTATCGCCATGCAGCACCATGCCCTTGCGGCCGGTGATCACCCAGCCGGCGCCATCCTTCTTCGCCGTGGTCTGCACGTCGAACAGGTCATAGCGGGACTGGCGTTCCACCTGCGCGAAGGCGAGCAGCGTTTGGCCCGCGGCCACACCCTCCACCATCTGCTGGCGAAGTCCGGCATCGGCACCATGGCGCAGGAAGCCACCGCCCAGCACCACCGTGCTGAACCAAGGTTCCAGCGTGATGTGCCGGCCCATCTGCTCGGCCACCAGCATGGTTTCCTCCGGGCCACCGCCGAAGCCGCCATCCTCTTCCGAGAAGGGCAGGCCCAGCAAACCCAGCTCGGCGTATTGGGCCCACATCTCGCGGCTCCAGCCGGTTTCGCTGGCCATGTAAGCCTTGCGATTCTCGAAGCCGTATTTCGCCGTCAGCGTCTTGCGGATGCTGTCCTGCAGGAGCGACTGGGATTCGTTGAGATCAAAATCCATGATGCATCACAATCCCAGAAAGGCTTTCGCCATGATGTTGCGCTGGATCTCGTTGGATCCACCGTAGATGCTCTGCTTGCGCCAGTTGAAATAGACGCCGGCCAGGCCGAAGGCCCAGTCGGGCGCCACATCCCAGTCATTGCTGCCCTCGGCATCGGGGTCCCCATCCACCCAGGCATAGGGGCCGGCGGCCTTCATCAGGAGTTCCGACACACCCTGCTGGATCTCGGTGCCCTTGATCTTGAGCACGGAGGTCGCGGGGTCCGGCTTGCCGGTGCCGGCGCGCTTCGTCTCATTCGCGATGACGCGCATGACCGTCATCTCCAGCGCCTTCAGCTCGATCTCCATCTCCGTCACCTGGCGGCGGAATTCCGGATCCTCGATCAGCGGGCGGCCGCCATCCATGGTGTCCCTCGCGATCATCTTCAGGCGGCGAATGCGCTCGCGGCTGGCGCCGACGCGGGCCTGGCCAAAGCGCTCATTGCCCAGCAGGAATTTCGCGCAATCCCAGCCCTTGTTCACCTCGCCCACCAGCTGGTCGGCCGGGACGCGGACATCGTCGAAGAAGACCTCATTCACCTCATGCCCGCCCTCGATCGTGATGATCGGGCGCACCGTGATGCCGGGCGTCTTCATGTCCACGAGGAGGAAGGAAATTCCCTCCTGCTTCTTCGCCGCGAAATCGGTGCGGGCGAGGACGAAGATCCAGTCGGCATGCTGCGCCAGCGTGGTCCAGGTCTTTTGCCCATTGATCACCCACTCGCCGTTTTCGAGAACGGCCTTGGTCTTCAGCCCCGCAAGGTCGGAGCCGGCACCCGGCTCCGAAAAGCCCTGGCACCACCAATCATCGAGGTTGCGCATGCGCGGCAGGAAGCGGGCCTTCTGCTCGGGCGTGCCGAATTCGATGATGACCGGGCCGCACATGTTGATGTTGAAGCCGAGCGGCGAGGGTGCGGGCCACATCTGCAGCTCCTCGCGGAAGATGTATTTTTGCGCGGGCGACCAGCCGGGGCCCCCATGCTCGACCGGCCATTCGGGTGCCGCCCAGCCGCGGGCGTTCAGCTTCTTCTGCCACTCCACCACCATCGCCTTGGTGGGGGATTTGCCGGCGACCATATGGGCGCGGGTTTCGGGCGGGCATTCAGCGGCGAGGAAATCGCGCACCTCCTGCCGGAAGTTCAGCTCGGTCTCGGTGAAACGGAGTTCCATGGCGGAGTTTCCTTATGCCGCGCTCTTGGCGCTGCCCGTGGCGAAGCTGCCCCCGGAAGCGGCGAGCGTCTCGATCAGCGCGGCGGGTTTCATGTTGGGATCATTCGTCGCGGCGGCGTAATGCGCCAGCTTGTCGCGCACGGCCTTGAGGCCGATGCGGTCGGCCCAGAACATCGGGCCGCCGCGCCATGCGGGCCAGCCGAAGCCGTTGCAGAAGATGACGTCGATATCAATGGCGCGGGAGGCCACGCCCTCCTCCAGGATTCGCGCGCCCTCATTCACCATGGGCAGCAGCATGCGCTCCAGGATTTCGCCATCCTCGATCTTGCGGCGGCGGACCTGCATCTTCTCGGCGATGTCGAGGATGATGCGCTCCACCTCGGGGTCCACGATGCGGGTGCGCTTTTCGTCATACATGTACCAGCCCTTGCTGGTCTTTTGCCCGTAGCGGCCGGCGGCGAACAGCGCATCGGCGATGGGCGCCACCGTGCCGCGCGCCTTGCGCACGGCAGCACCGATATCGAGCCCGGCGAGATCGCCCGTGGCACAAGGCCCCATGGCCATGCCATAGGCCTCCATCACCCGGTCGATATCCTGCGGGAGCGCGCCTTCCAGCAACAATTTCTCCTGCTGGGGGCCGCGCTTGCCGGTCATGCGGTTGCCGACGAAACCGTCGCAATTGCCGACCAGGACGGGCAGCTTGGCGATGCGCTTGCCCACCTCCGTCGCCGTCGCGATGGCCACATGGTTGGTCTTGGCGCCGCGCACATTCTCCAAAAGCCGCATGACATTGGCGGGCGAGAAGAAATGCATCCCGATCACCAGTTCCGGCCGAGACGTGGCCGAGGCGATCTCGTCAATGGAGAGGGTGGAGGTGTTGGAAGCCAGCACCACGCCAGGCCGCGCCAGCTTATCCAGCTTGGCGAAAAGCTCCTTCTTCGCGTCCATATTCTCGAAGATCGCCTCGATCACGAGGTCGGCCTCCTTCACCACATCCAGGCTGGTGCTGCCCTTGAGGAAGGAGCGGCGCTTCTCATACTCGGCCTGGTTCATGCGGCCTGAGGTGACGCTGCGCTGCCAATTCGCCTCGCAGCGCGCCAGGCCCTTGTCCAGCGCCTCCTGCGTGGTTTCCACGATGGTGACGGGGATGCCGGCATTGGCGAAATTCATCGCGATCCCGCCGCCCATCGTGCCGCCGCCGATGACGACCGCGTTGTTCACGGGCGTGCCCTTCACATCCTCGGGCAGGCCCGGGACGCGCACCGCCTCGCGCTCGCCAAAGAAGATGTGGCGCAGTGCGAAGCTCTGCTCGCCGGCGACGAGTTTCTGGAACTGCTCGCGCTCGATGTTCAGCCCATCCTCGAAGGAATGGGTGATGGAGGCGCGCACGGCGGCAACACAGCCCTTCGGGCTTTCCTGGCCGCGTGTGCGCTTCAGCAGGGTCGCGGCGGCGGCGTCAAAGGCTGCCAGGTCGGCGCCCTTGATCCTGTCCTCGCGCTTACGGGCCAGGGTGAAGCTCTCCCCGGCATGGGCGCGCGCCCAGGCCACCGCGGCAGCCTCCAGCGGGCCCTCCACCACGGCATTGATGGCGCCGAGCTTCAGCGCCTCGGCCGCCGAAATCGGCTCCCCCGTCACGATGATCTTGAGGGCCGCCTCGGGGCCGATCAGCCGTGGCAGGCGCTGGGTGCCGCCGGCGCCGGGCACGAAGCCGCGCTTCACCTCGGGCAGGCCGACCTGCGCGCTGGCCAGCGCCACGCGCGCATGGCAGGCCAGTGCCAATTCCAGCCCGCCACCCAGCGCCGAGCCATGGATGGCGGCGATGACGGGCACCTTGCAATTCTCGATCGCGTCGAACACCTCGGGAAGGCTGGGGGGTTGGCGCGGCTTGTTGAATTCGGTCATCTCCGCGCCGGCGCAGAAAAGGCGGCCTTCGCCGATCAGGACAATGGCGCGGGCCCCCTCCTTGAGGGCCGCGCCGATCCCGGCATGCAGCCCGGCGCGCACGCCGGTCCGCAGCGTATTGACCGGCGGGTTGGCGATGCGAAGGATGTGAATATCGCCGTCACGCGCGTGCTCGACGAACCGCTCTTCGGCCATGGACTGCTTCCCCTGCTCGGTACTGTTTCCCCGATTGTCCGGCCGGGGGTGCTCCCCTGTCAACGGGGTGCGGGGCAGCAAGGCGGGAGGCAGCCATCCGGGCGGAGGCGCCCGCCCAGGGTGCCGCAGGTCAGCCGTTATCCGCGTCCAGCGCATAGCCGGCGGAGCGCACGGTCCGGATCAGGTCCAGCTCGCCATCCGTGTTGATCGCCTTGCGCAGCCGGCGGATATGCACATCCACCGTGCGCAATTCCACATGGATATCGCGCCCCCAGACCGCGTCCAGCAGCTGTTCCCGCGTGAAGACGCGGCGCGGGTGGGAGAGGAAGAATTCCAGCAGCCGGTACTCGGTCGGCCCCAGATGCAGCGGGCGGCCATTGCGCGTGACGCGATGCGCATCCTGGTCCATCGCCAGGTCGAGATAGGCGATGCTGCCCTTGGCCGAGACATTGGAGGAACGCCGCAGCAGCGCCCGGATGCGCGCCAGCAGCGCCTCCACTGCGAAGGGCTTGGCGATATAGTCGTCAGCGCCGGTATCCAGGGCACGCACCGCGTCCTGGTCCTCGGTGCGGGCGGTCACCATGATGACGGGCAGGTCCCGCGTGGCGGGGCGGCGGCGGATCTGCCGGCAGACCTCGATGCCCGACATGGCGGGCAGCATCCAGTCGAGCAGAACGAGGTCCGGCTTGGCTTCGGCGATGCGCAGCAGCGCCTCCTGCCCGTCGGTCGCTTCCTCGACGTTGAAGCCCTGCCGTTCCAGATTGTAGCGCAGCAGGGCGAGCAGCGCCGCCTCATCCTCGACGACGAGGATGGTGGGCTTGCCGCCCCCGTTGAAGCCTTCGGGCATGGCCTTCACTCCTTATGCCGGCGGATTGACCACCGCCGAGGAGGAGTTGTCCGCCTTGGGGCGATCCTCGGTCAGTGGAGTCCCGAGCACGGCGAAATGCACACGCTCGGCGATGTTGGTCGCGTGGTCGCCGATGCGTTCCATGTTCTTCGCGATGAAGAGCAGATGCGTGGCGGCGGTGATGTTGCGCGGATCTTCCATCATGAAGGTCAGCATTTCTCGGAAGATGCCGTTGTAGATGCCGTCAATCGGCTCGTCATTCGCCCAGACGGCATCGGCCATGGCGCTGTCGCCCTCGACCAGCGCGTCAATCGCGCCCTTGAGGTTCTCCTGCACCAGCTCCGCCATCCGCTCAAAGCCATTGAGGCTGCCCAGGATCGGCTGCTGGGAGACGACGATGGCGCGCTTCGCGCCATTGCGCGCGTAATCGCCGATGCGCTCCAGATCCTGGCTGATCTTCATGCAGGCGATGATCAGGCGCAGATCCTGCGCCATGGGCTGGCGCAGCGCCAGCAGGCGCACGCAGAACTGCTCGACATCGCGCTCCATGTCATCGAGCAGCTTGTCACGCGCCACGACCTCACTGGCGAGCTTGGTGTCACGGCGGACCAGCGCATCGGCCGCATCCGCCACCTGGCGCTCGGCGAGGCCGCCCATGCGCGCGATCATCTCGCGCAGGCGCTTCAGATCCTCTTCGTAGGATTTCACGATATGGGAGGGGGACGTGTTGGGCATGGCCATGCTCCTCAGCCGAACCGGCCGGTGATGTAATCCTGGGTCTTCTGCTGCTTGGGGGCCGTGAACATCTCCGCCGCCGGCGCCACCTCGATGAGTTCGCCCAGGTAGAAGAAGGCCACCTGATCGGCGCAGCGCGCCGCCTGCTGCATGTTGTGCGTGACGATGCAGATGGTGAAATCGCGCTTCAACTCGTCAATCAATTCCTCGATCTTGAGGGTGCTGATGGGATCGAGCGCCGAGGTCGGCTCGTCGAACAGGATCACCTCGGGGCGCACCGCGATGGAGCGCGCGATACAGAGGCGCTGCTGCTGGCCGCCCGAAAGGCCCATGGCGTTGGTCTGCAGCCGGTCCTTCACCTCGCCCCAGATGGCCGCACGGGTCAGCGCCCATTCCACCCGCTGATCCATCTCGGCCCTGGACAGCTTTTCATGCAGGCGCACGCCGAAGGCGATGTTCTCATAGATCGTCATCGGGAAGGGCGTGGGCTTCTGGAAGACCATGCCGATCTTGGAGCGCAGCTCGTTGATGTCCACCTTGGGGTCGATCAGATTGACCCCATCCATCATCACCTCGCCCTCGGCGCGCTGCCCGGGATAGAGGCTGTACATGCGGTTCATCACCCGCAGCAGGGTGGATTTGCCGCAGCCCGAGGGGCCGATCATGCCCGTCACCTGGCGGTTCGGGAATTTCAGATTGATCCCCTTCAGCGCCTTGGGCAGCGTCGGGCCATAGTAGAAATCAAGGTTGGAGATGGTGATGCGGTTATCCGTGTTGAGCGCCGCCTCGGATCGCACCTGGACGCCGCCGAAGCTGCCGGGAGTGGCGATGTTGGTCTGGGTTTCGGAATTCATGGGCCTGCCCCTGCTCAGATGCGTTTGCGCAGCAGCGTGCGCGCGATGATGTTCACGAACAACACGCCGACGGTGATCATCAGCGCCCCGGCCCAGGCGATCTCGATCAAGTCCGGGAAGCCGGAATTGGCCTGCTGGTAGATCGCCACCGGCAGGCTCGCCATCGCCTTGCCCAGATCCCAGGTGACGACGTTGTTGCCGAAGCTGGTCAGCAGCAGCGGCGCCGTCTCGCCGGCGATGCGCGCGAAGGCCAGCAGGATGCCCGTCACCATGCCGGACAGCGCCGCGCGATAGGCGACCAGCGTGATCATCTTCCACTTGGGGGCGCCCAGTGCGACCACGGCCTCCCGCAGCGTGTTCGGGATCAGGGAGAGCATGTCCTCGGTCGTGCGCACCACTACAGGGATCACGATGATGGACAGCGCCAGCCCGCCCGCAATCCCGGAGAAGCCCCCCATCGGCAGCACAACCAGCTGGTAGATGAAGAGGCCCACCAGGATCGAGGGGGCGGAGAGCAGCACGTCCGAGACGAAGCGCACCGCATTGCCGAGCGCCGTCTGGCGGGCATATTCGGCGAGGTAGGTGCCCACCAGGATGCCGATGGGCGTGCCCACCGTCACGCCGATGCCGGCCTGCACGAAGCTGCCCAGGATGGCGTGCAGCAGCCCGCCTTTCTCGGCATCGGGGTCCCCATAGGTGGTGGGCCGGAAATCGGTGATGAAGATGGTCAGGTCAATCGCCGGCGCGCCGCGCCACAGCAGCGTGATCAGGATGGAGGCGAGGAAAAAGACGCCGATCGCCGTCGCGATCAGGCAGAAGAGGCGAACGGCCTGATCCACCAGATGGCGGCGGCGGCCGCGGGCGCGGCGGGCGCGTTCGTCGCGCGGCCGCATGGCGATGGCGTGAAGCTCGGTGGTGGCGCTCATGGCCTCAGCCTTTCAGCCGCGAGCGCAGCAGGTAGCGCGACGAGGCGAGCACGATGAAGGAGATCAGAAAGAGCAGGAAGCCCAGCGCGAACAGCGAGGATTGCTGCAGGCCACCGGCCAGGCTCTCCGGGAATTCCATGGCGATGACCGAGGCGATCGTCGTCGTCGGGTCGAAGAAGGAGGTGGCGATGCGGTTGGCATTGCCGATGACGAAGGTGACCGCCATGGTCTCCCCCAGCGCACGGCCCAGCCCCAGCATGATGCCGCCCACGACGGAGATGCGGGTATAGGGGATCACCACGCCGGTCATCACCTCCCAGCGGGTACCGCCGAGCCCGTAGGCGCTTTCCTTGTAGACCGGCGGGACCTGCTCAAACACGTCGCGCATGGTCGCGGCGATGAAGGGCAGGATCATGATCGCCAGGACGAGCGAGGCCGCGAAGATGGAGGTGCCGGCGAAATTCGTGCTCTGGAACAACACGCCGATCAGGGGCAATTCGCTGAGCGCATCGCCGAAGGGCAGCTGGATGTTGCGCTGGACAAACGGCACCAGGACGAACAGGCCCCACATGCCGAAGATGATCGAAGGCACCGCAGCGAGCAGCTCGATCGCCGTGCCCATGGGGCGCCGCAGCCACGGCGGCGCCAGCTCGGTCAGGAAGAAGGCGATGCCGAAGGCCACCGGCACCGCGAAGATGATGGCGAGGATGGAGGACATCAGCGTACCGATGATGGCGACGGCACCGCCGAATTGCTCGCGCCCTTCCACCGGGTCCCAGCGCGTGCTGACCAGGAAATCGAGACCGAATTGCCGGAAGGCCGGCAGCCCGCCGATGAACAGCGTGACGATGATGCCGCCCAGCAGCAGCAGCACGAACAGGCCCGCCCCCCGGCACATCCATTCGAAGACGAGGTCGCCCATGGAGCCGGAGCTCCGGCGCGCCGGGGCGGTTGTCGTTTGCTGCACGAGGTGACCCTTGCAAGAAGAACAATGGGCCAGGCCTGCGCCTGGCCCCGGGGGAAGCGCCTCAGGCGGCGGGGGCGGTCCAGACGGGCGCGCCCGAAGGGTCACGCACCTGCTGTGCCCAGGCGGCACGGATCAGATCATGCGCAGCGCTCGGCAGGGCGATGTATTCCAGGCGGCGCGCGATGTCACTGCCGTTGCGGAAGGCCCAGTCGAAGAAGCGCATGGTGTTCCGGCTGCCGGGAACCTTGTCGGCCGGGGGGTCCATCGGCAGCAGGATGTAGGTCGGGCTGGTGATCGGCCAGGCGGCGGGGTCGGCCAGGTCAATCGTATCCGCGGCGAAATTCGGCACCGTCCAGTCGGCCGCGGCGGCGGCGGCGAGGAAGGCCGGCATTTCCGGGGCGATGAAGCGGCCGCCCTTGTTGCGCAGCTGCGTCGTCGTCATGCGGTTCACGACGGCATAGGCGTTCTCGATATAGCCGATGGCGCCGGGCGTGTTGCGGATGATGTTGGAAACGCCCTCATTGCCGCGCGCGCCATTGCCGGCCGGCCAGCTGATCGCGGTGCCGGCACCCGGACCATTCTTCCAGGCCTCCGACACGCGCGAGAGATAGGTGGTGAAGACCCAGGTCGTGCCCGAGCCATCGGCGCGATAGCAGGGCGAGACCGGCAGGTTGGGCAGCCGGATGTCGCGGTTGAGCTCGACCAGGCGCGGATCATTCCAGCGCGCCACGCGGCCCATGAAGATGTCCACGATGACCTCGGGCGTCAGCTTCAGCGCGTTATCCGCCACACCGGGCAGATTGGCGCTGAGCACCACCGAACCGAGCACCGAGGGGAATTGCATCAGCTTGCGCTCGGTGAGCTGGGCGGTGGTGAGCGGCGCATCGGAGGCGCCGAAATCCACCGTGCGAGCGGTGATCTGGTTGATGCCGCCACCCGAGCCGATGGACTGGTAGTTCAACGTTACGCTCAGCGGCTCACGCGCGGCCTGGGACCAGCGCTCATAGAGCGGGCGGGGGAAGGTGGCGCCGGCACCCGTGATCGTGGTCTGCTGGGCGAAGCCCGCGCGGGGCAGCATGGGAAGGGCGGTACCAAGGGCGAGAAGCGAACGTCGGTTCACGGAAGTCTCCATCATGATGGGGCGGACAGCGTGAAGGACTGCCACCCCGGCTGGCCGAGCGGTTAGGCCCTGCCAGCGACTAGGGTGTTTCACTTTTATGAAGCTTCGATGACATGGACCTTGACCCCAACTTGTCTGTGCCCAGGCATCCTATTTCACCCCGTCAACCGGCCATAATCCTCATTCGGCATGGATCCCAGCCGCCGCATCCGCTGCCCACCGCGCATCGCGCATGGGGGCGCGGACGACCCGCTGAACCGGCGCCGCCAGACTCTCGGCGTGCAGCATCACTCCCGCGTGCAGGGCCATGTTGGGCTGGGCCATGGCGCGGAAAGGCCGGGCGGGCTTTGGCGGACCATGACGGCCAGCGCATCCCGGTTGCGAGCGCGCGGCAGGCGGGCGTAGGCTTACCCGATGGATATGCCAGAACCCGCGCCCGCCCAGCATGACCTTGGCGGCAACCCCCGCTTCCGCTGCACGCCGGTGGAGCCCGATGCCGATGCGCCGCCGGATGATTTCGGCAAACGCGTGGATGCGCTGCGCCTGGTGCTGCGCGAGAAGGGCCTGCTCACCACGGATGAGCAGCGGCTGAACATCGAAAGCCTGCCCGAGGCGGAGTATTTCGGCCTCACCTATTACGAGAAATGGCTGCGCGCCATCGCCGCCGTCATGCTCGCCAAGGGCGCCGTGACCTGGGAGGATCTGCAGTGAGCACGGGTGTCGGAGAGACCGCCGCGGCCCGCTTCCAGGCCGGGCAGCGGGTGCGGGTGAAGGATGCGCGGCCGGAGCGCATCGCGCGGCTGCATCTGCGCACGCCGCATTACGTGCGTGGGCGGCTGGGCATTGTGGAACGGGCCCTCGGCACCTTCCCGAATCCGGAGGATATCGCCTTCAACCGGCCGGCCGAACCGCGCGTGCTGTATCATGTGCTGTTCGATCAGCCGCCGGTCTGGAACGAGGGTCAACCCGGAGACACGCTGCTGATCGAGCTGTTCGAACATTGGCTGGAGGAAGCGTAGTCATGGCCGGATATGACCCTCGCCCGGAAAGCGTGGCGCTGCTGGAAAAGCTGGTCACGGCGCTCAAGGCCCGCGGCATCGTGACCGAGGCGGAGATCACGCTGCGCCAGAACATCGCCGAGCGCGCCAACCCCGAGACGGGCGCGCGCATGGTGGCCCGCGCCTGGGTGGATCCGGAATGGCGCGAATTCCTGCTGCGCGACGGGACCGCGGCGGCCGAGGCGATGGGTGTTTCGATGCATGGCAACCCGCCGTTGGGCGTGCTGGAAGACACACCCGGCGTGCATCACCTGGTCGTCTGCACGCTGTGCTCCTGCTATCCGCGCGCCATCATCGGCTATCCGCCGCATTGGTATAAATCCGCCGCCTATCGCAGCCGCGCCGTGCGTGAGCCGCGCGCGGTGCTGGCCGAATTCGGGACCGTCCTGCCGGCCGGCATCCAGGTCCGCGTCGTGGACAGCACGGCCGATTTCCGCTGGATGGTCCTGCCGCTGCGCCCCGAAGGCACCGAGGGCTGGAGCGAGGAGCAACTGACCGCGATCGTCTCGCGCGATCACCTGGTGGGGGTTTCCCTGCCCAGCGCGGCGCAGAAGGTCTCGCGCGCGGCGTGAGCCCCCAGAGGGTGGTGGTCCAGGCGGAGGCGGACGGCCTCCCGGAACCCCGCAGGACCCAGGCCGCCGCGTGCATTGCGGCCGGCATCTCGCTCACCGTGCTCGATGCGGCGATGGTCAATATCGCGCTGCCCTCGGCCGCGCGTGACCTTGGGCTAACACCGGCGGATGCGGTCTGGGTGGTGAACGCCTATCAGATCACCGTCGTCGGCACGCTGATCCCCTTTGCCGCGCTGGGGGAAATCCTGGGCTTCAAGCGGGTCTGGAACTGGGGGCTCGCGCTGTTCCTGCTGGCCGCCCTGTGTTCCGCCCTGGCGCCGAATTTCGAGGCGCTGCTGGCCGCGCGGATCGCGCAGGGGCTGGGTGGTGCCGCGGTGATGAGCCTGATGTCGGGCCTGGTGCGGCACACCTATCCCAGCGCGCAGCTTGGCCGCGCCATCGGCTTCAACGCGATGGTGGTCGCGCTGTGTTCCGCGACAGGGCCTTCCGTGGGGGCGGCCGTGCTGGCCCTGGCGGATTGGCCGGCGGTGTTCCTGGTGCATCTGCCGGTCGGCCTCGCAGCCTTGGTCTTTGGTGCCCGCGTCCTGCCCGATGTGCCGCGCCAGCCCCGCGCCTTTGACCTCGGCGCGGCCGCCATGAATGTCGCGGCCTTCGGGCTGGTGTTTCTCGGGCTGGATCTGGTGCTGCATTGGCCCGTGCTGGGCGTGGTGGCCTTGGCCACCGGCATCGTGATCGGTGCGGCGTTGATCCGGCGCGAAATGGCACGCTCCGTGCCCCTTCTGCCGCTCGACCTGCTGCGCATCCGCACCGTGCGGCTGGCGATCGGCGCGTCCGTCTGCATGTTCTCGGCGCATATGGTGACGGTGATCTCCATGCCCTTCCATCTCTCGGCGGCGGGATTTTCGCCCGTGCAGATCGGCCTGATCATCACGCCCTATCCCATCGCGGTGGGGCTGCTGGCGCCCATCGCCGGGCGCTTCGCGGACCGCACCGCCTCGGCCCTGCCGGTGGCGGCGGGGGGTGGCGTGCTGGCGCTGGCGCTGGTCCTGCTGGGCAGCTTGCCCGCGACGGCCACGCCCTGGGTCTGCGCCGCGTTGATGCTGGCCGGCATCGGCTTTGGCTGCTTCCAGGCGCCGAACAACCGCGCGATTCTCTCGACGGCGCCACGCCATCGGGCCGGCAGCGCGGGGGGCATGCAGGCGACGGCGCGGGTGCTGGGGCAAAGCCTGGGCGCCACGACGGCCGCCGCGTGCTTTACGCTCGCGGGGCCATGGATGGGTTTCTATTGCGGGGCGGTGCTGGCGGTGATGGCGGGGCTGCTGAGCTTGGCTCGACGGTGAGGAAAAGGGCCTCCGGCGGCTGGGGCCATTGGCCCCAGACCCCTTCAGTTGCCGGGGGGCTCTGGCAGCTTGCGGGACTCACGCGTTGCCAAGCCACCCTGCTCCAGGATGAAATCGGCGATCTCGGTGACACCCTTGTCCACCTTCAGATTCGTGAAGATGAAGGGGCGCTTGCCACGCATGCGCCCGGCATCGCGGTCCATCACCGAAAGGTCGGCGCCGACCAGCGGGGCCAGGTCAATCTTGTTGATCACAAGCATGTCCGAGCGCGTGATGCCAGGCCCGCCCTTGCGGGGAATCTTGTCCCCGGCCGAGACGTCAATCACATAGATCGTCAGGTCCGCCAGCTCCGGGCTGAAGGTTGCCGCCAGGTTGTCGCCGCCGCTTTCGATAAACAGCAGCTCCAGCCCGGGGAACCGCGCGGACATATCCTCCACCGCGGCCAGATTGATGGAGGCATCCTCCCGGATCGCCGTGTGCGGGCAGCCGCCGGTCTCCACCCCCATGATGCGATCCGCATCGAGCGCGCCGGCGCGGGTCAGGAATTCGGCGTCTTCCTTGGTGTAGATGTCATTGGTGATCGCCGCGATGTCATGCGTCTGGCGCAGCATCCGGCACAGGCGCTCGACCAGCGCCGTCTTGCCGGAGCCGACGGGCCCGCCGACACCGACGCGGAAGGGGCCGTGCCCCGCCCGATGACTGGAGGGCTCTTGCCCGGAAGTCTGAATCGGTCGGGCAGCATCCCCCCGATGACTGGAGGGCTCTTGCCCGGAGGTCTGAATCGGTCGGGCAGCATCCCCCCGATGACTGGAAGGCTCTTGCCCGGAGGTCTGAATCGGTCGGCTGGCAACATCACTCATGAGCGGAACAGCCTTGTGTATTGGGTTTCGTGGCGCATGGAGAGCATGTCGAGCAGCGGTGAGGCCGTGCCGAGTTCATCCAGCGACGTGGTCAGCGCCGCATCGGTACATTCCGAAATGATGGGCAGCAACGCAGCCGTCGCGATCTGGCCATCCGTCTGGCCGAGCGGGATCAGGCGCACGCCGGCACTCACCAGATTGCCGCAGAAGCCTTGCAGGAAGGCAAAGAGCGCCGGGCGCAGGGGTATGCCCGCCATGCCGGCCGCCGCGCCGAAGGCCACGGAATGGGAAAGCCGCCCGCCATGCCGCGCGGCAAAGGCGGCGTAGCGCGCCTCAGGCCAGCATCGGATGGTGACGCTGGCAAAGCTGCCGCCCTGCTGGGCGGCTTCAAGCGCGCTCTCCGCCGTGCCGCGCCAGGCGGCGGCGAGCTCGGCAATCTCGTCCAGCCGCGCCTCGTCCGAGGCGCAATGGGCCTGCGCAAACAGCACCGCATCCACCCGGCCAGCGCCCTGCCGGAGCACGCTGGCGATATAGGCCACCAATTCGGCCTGCTTCATCAGCCGGCCTTCCTCCACCGCCATCTCGATCCCGTGGCTGTAGCTGAAGCCGCCCACCGGATAGGCGGGCGAGGTCCAGGCCATCAGCCGGAAGAGGTCTGCATCCTGCATGGCCGGTGGATCAGTCGCCGGGGTGATGATGATGATGCCCGTCATCGTGATGATGGTCGTCATCGTGATGATGGTCGTGACCATGGACGTGACCATGATGATGCTGATGCGTGGAGCGGTTGTGCTCGCCATAGGCGCCGCCCTCAGGGTTGAATGGCGCGCGGACCTTCTGGATTTGCGCGCCCAGGCCGCGCAGCATCTGCTCGATCACGTGATCCTCGCGGATCAGGATGCGCGCCTCCTGCAATTCGGCGGGCAGGTGCCGGTTGCCGAGATGCCAGGCGAGGCGGATCATCTCCGCCGCATTGGCGGCGCGGATTTCCACTAAAGGTTCCTCGGCGGCGCGGACCAGGATGAAGCGGCCATCATCCAGGATCAGGCCATCGCCCTCGCGCAGCACCTGGGCTTCGGCCAGGTCCAGTACGAAGGGGATGCCGCCGGCGGACTCATAGCGCTTGCGGCGGCGGAAGCGGTCGTCGAAATCGAGCATCACTTCCGCATCGGCGGTAAAGCTGCCGGGGGGGGCGACGCGCGTGGCGCGGGGGAGGGTGTCATGCATCGGCGTGAACCTCAGAACAGGAAATAGCGCTGCGCCATGGGCAGCACCTTCGCGGGCTCGCAAATCAGCAATTCGCCATCCGCGCGCACCTCATAGGTCTCGGCGTCAATCTCCATGACCGGTGTCGCGTCGTTCAGCACCATGCTTTTCTTGGAGATGCCGCCGCGGGTGTTGCTCACCGCCAGCATGGGCCGCGTGACACCCAGGCTTTCGCCAAGGCCAGCCTCCATCGCCGCCTGCGAGGTGAAGGTCACGCTGCCGAACAACCTGGCCCGGCTGAAGGCGCCGAACATCGGGCGGTAATGCACCGGCTGCGGCGTGGGGATGGAGGCGTTGGGGTCGCCCATGGGTGCCATGGCGATGGTCCCGCATTTCAGCACCATCTCCGGCTTCACGCCGAAAAACGCGGGGTTCCACAGCACGAGATCCGCGAGCTTACCCACCTCCACACTGCCGACATGCGCGGAAATCCCCTGCGCGATGGCCGGATTGATCGTGTATTTCGCGATGTAGCGGCGGGCGCGCAGATTGTCGTTCTGGCCCGTCTCGCCCGGCAGGGATCCGCGCTGCACCTTCATCTTGTGCGCCGTCTGCCAGGTGCGGATGATCACCTCGCCCACGCGCCCCATCGCCTGGCTGTCCGAGGACATCATGGAAATGGCGCCGAGGTCGTGCAGGATATCCTCCGCTGCGATGGTTTCGCGCCGGATGCGGGATTCGGCGAAGGCCACATCCTCGGCGATGCGCGGGTCGAGGTGATGGCAGACCATGAGCATGTCGAGATGCTCATCCACCGTGTTCACCGTATAGGGCATGGTGGGGTTGGTGCTGGAGGGCAGGACATTGTTCTCCCCCAAAAGCTTCAGGATATCCGGCGCATGCCCGCCGCCGGCACCCTCGACATGGAAGGCGTGGATGGTGCGGCCCTCGAAGGCGGCGATCGTATCAGCGACGAAGCCGCTTTCGTTCAGCGTGTCCGAGTGGATCGCCACCTGCACGTCGAAGCGGTCCGCCACATCGAGGCAGTTGCGGATGGCCGCCGGCGTGGTTCCCCAATCCTCATGCAGCTTGAGGCCGGCGGCACCGGCGCGGATCATTTCCTCCAGCCCTTCGGGCCTGGTGGCATTGCCCTTGCCGAGGAAGCCAAGATTCATCGGGAAGCCCTCGGCCGCCTGGATCATCCGCGCCAGATGCCAGGGCCCGGGCGTGCAGGTGGTGGCCAGCGTGCCATGCGCGGGGCCGGTGCCGCCGCCGAACATGGTGGTGATGCCGCTGGCCAAGGCTTCTTCGATCTGCTGCGGGCAGATGAAATGGATATGCGCGTCAATCCCGCCGGCCGTGAGGATTTTCCCCTCGCCCGCGATGATCTCGGTCCCCGGGCCGATGATGATGTCCACCCCCGGCTGCGTGTCCGGGTTGCCGGCCTTGCCGATGGCATGGATGCGCCCGTCACGCAGCGCGACATCGGCCTTCACCACGCCCCAATGATCCAGGATCAACGCATTGGTGATGACGGTATCGGCCGCGCCGGCCGCCCGTGTGACCTGGGATTGCCCCATGCCGTCGCGGATCACCTTGCCGCCGCCGAACTTCACCTCCTCGCCATAGGTGGTGAGGTCGCGCTCCACCTCTATGAAGAGGTCCGTATCGGCCAGGCGCACGCGGTCCCCCACGGTGGGGCCATACATGCCGGCATAGGCGTGGCGGGAGAGGCGCGCCATCAGACGCGCCCTGCCGGATGAGGGCGGAGCCCGAAGGCGATCAGCAGGTCCCGCATCACAGCTTGCCTTCCACGTCGCCACGAAATCCATGCACCACACGCGCCCCGCGCAGCGGGATCAGCCGCACCTTGCGCGACTGCCCCGGCTCGAAGCGCACGGCCGTGCCGGCCGCGATGTCCAGCCTTTGGCCGCGCGCCGCCGCGCGGTCGAATTCCAGCGCCGGGTTGGTTTCAAAGAAATGGTAATGGCTGCCGACCTGGATCGGCCGGTCGCCGATATTCGCGACCTCCAGCTCCGTCACCGTCTGGCCCGCATTCAACTCGATCTCGCCCGCGGCGCAGATCACTTCACCTGGGATCATGGGCGCCACCTAGCGGATCGGGTTGTGGACGGTGACGAGCTTGGTGCCGTCCGGGAAGGTCGCTTCCACCTGGATGTCGTGGATCATCTCCGCGATCCCCTCCATCACCTGGTCGCGCGTGATGACCTCGCCGCCGGCGGCCATGAGTTCGGCCACGGAACGGCCATCGCGCGCGCCCTCCACCACGAAGTCGCTGATCAGGGCGATGGCCTCGGGGTGGTTCAGCTTCACGCCACGCTCCAGCCTTCGGCGCGCCACCTGGGCGGCCATGGCGATGAGCAGCTTGTCTTTTTCGCGGGGGGTCAGGTGCATTGCAGCATCATGGAACGGGTTGCCTCAGCACGTCCACAGCCTTGGCAGCCTGGGCGGCAGGCCGAGTGCCGCCGCGCGCAGTGCCGGAATCGCCTCGGCCATCGCACCGCGCACCCCCCCGGCCGAGCCGAGAAAGCGAAGCAGCAGCAATCCGGGCCGCACGAGCGAGGCGGCGCCCGCGGTCAATTCCCGCGCCAATTCCCGATGCGCCGCCGCATTCTCGGCCAGCAGCAGGATCATGCCGAGCGAATCGGCCCCATCCAGGCCGAACTCCGCGTGCCGGGTGGTGGCTTCGAGGTGCAGCGCATCGGCCCAGATGAGCCGCTCGCCCTGATACAGGCGCCAGCTGTCGCGCAGGGAGCCGTGCCGCCAGACCTCGCCACGGGCGATGCGCCCCAGCACCACCGATTCGGCGGCGAGCAGCGTGCCGCCCGGCGCCACCCGCGCCTCCATGCCGCGGTTCAGCCTGGCACCGTCGAACAGGATCGCCTCCTGCGGCAGGAACTCCAGCACGGCATCCGCCGCGACCGCGATGCGGGTTGCGATGCCTGAGGTGTCACCCAGGCTGCGATAGATCTTTTCGGCCGCGGGGGTGGTGATCTGCGCCCGCGCTCCCGCCCGCAGCGCCAGCGTGACCGCCAGGGAATCCCCCCCGGCAAGCCCCCCCGCGACATTGACGAGGGCCGCTTCCAACGGCGCGCCAGGCTCTGGCGTCGGAAAGAGGATGCGCAGGGGGGAGGCCTGGGACAGCCGGGCCAGCCCATGGGAAGCCACTTCCATGGACGCGGCGCCGATGGCGCGTTGGTGTCGAATCATGCGGGAAGAAGCTTGGCCGCCAAGCCGCGCGCGTGGCAAGCTCGCGTCATGGAACTTTATGTCACGCTCGGCGCGCAACGCTACCGCATCCAACGCCCCTGGGGCGCCGTCCCCGACGGGGCCGGCCGCGTCTCCGATGTGGCGACGGATGCGGAGGGGCGCATCTTCGTCCTGCTGCGCGCGGACCCCTATGTGGATTCGGCCGTCGCCACCGTCATCGTGCTCGATGCCCAGGGCAAGCGCCTGGATGCCTGGGGCGAAGCCGTAGCCGATGGCCACATGCTGGCCGTGGGACCCGATGGCTGCGTGCATGTGGTGGACCGCGACGCGCATGAGGTGATCCGCTTCGAGCCGGATGGCGAAAGGCTCGGCGCGCTCGGCACGCGCCACGCCCCTGGCGCGCCCTTCAACAGTCCCTGCGATATCTGCTTCGCGCCCGATGGCACGGCCTTCGTGGGGGATGGCTATGCCGCCTCGCGCATTCATCGGTTCAAGCCGGATGGCACGCCGGATGGCGGCTGGGGTGAGCCGGGGCGCGGGCCCGGGCAATTCTGCACGCCGCATGCCGTCTGGCTGAACAATGCCGGCGAGCTCGCCGTGGCCGACCGCGACAACAGCCGCGTGCAGATCTTCACGCAAGCCGGCGAATTCCTGCGGGAGATCACTGACGTCCACAAACCCATGGACATCACCTCCGACGCCGAGGGCAATTGGTGGGTGACGGACCAGGTGCCCAGGCTCTCGATCTTTTCGCGCCAGGGCGCGCTGATCGGCCGGGCGCGGGCGGTGCTGAACGGCGCACATGGCCTGGCGCTGCACCCGGATGGCAGCGTCCTGCTGGCGGAGATCAACCCCTCGCGCCTCACGCGCCTGATGCCTGTCTGAGGGCGGGGGCCATGGCGAGCGGCCGGGGCGCATGGCATTCTGTCCAGCGGAGGTGATGCCATGGCCTGGATTTTGCGAATTGCGATGCTGGCCGGGGGCGCTGTCGCCGCCTGGTTCGTGGCGCCGGATGCGCCCAACTACACCGTCGTCCAGGGGATGATGACGGTGGCGATCATCGCCGTCTGCGTTGTGGCTGCCGCATTGATCCGCCGCCGCTGATGGAAACCGTCGAGGCCGTCCTGGCCCTCATGGCCGCCTGCGTGGCTCTGGCGGTGCTGGCGCGCTTTGCCGGGCTTCCCTATGCGGTGGTGCTGATCCTGGCGGGCTCGGTCATCGCCTTCATCCCGGGCCTGCCGCAGATCGCGCTGGACCCGGCGCTGGCGCTCGCGTTTTTCCTCCCGCCGCTGCTGCAGGCCAGCGCCTATCGCACGGATTGGCCCGCCTTCCTGCGCAATATCCGCGCCATCCTGCTGCTGGCGGTGGGCTGCGTCATCTTCACCGCCTTCCTGATCGGGCTGGTCGCACGGCTGCTGATCCCGGAGATGCCCTGGGCCGCGGCCATCGCGCTCGGCGCCATCCTCGCCCCGCCCGATGCCGTGGCCGCCGCCGCCGTGCTGCAACGCCTCAACCTGCCGCGCCGCATCGTCACCGTGCTGGAGGGCGAGAGCCTGGTGAATGACGCTTCGGCGCTGGTCATCTACCGCGTTGCCATCGCGGCCATGGCGGCAGGGAGCTTCGTGCCGCTGGAAGCCGTCGGCAGCTTCTTCCTGCTGGGGCTGGGCGGCATCGCGGTGGGCTGGGCGGTGGGCCGGGCGACACTCTGGGCCTTTGTGCGGCTGCGCGACACGCTGCTGGAAACGGCCCTCTCCTTCCTGGCCGGCTATGCGGCCTTCCTGGCGGCGGAGATGGCGCATCTCTCGGGCGTGATGGCGGTGGTGACGGCCGGGATCATGCTGGGGCGGGCCCAGCACCGCGTCTTTTCCGCCCGGACGCGGCTGGAATCCCGGGCGGTCTGGCAATTCATCGAATTCGTTCTGACCTCGCTGATCTTCATCCTGATCGGGCTGGAACTGAACGACATCCTGGAACGCCTGGGAAACCGCAGCGTCTGGCAGCTGGCCGGCCTTGCGGTGGCGGTTTCGCTGGCACTCATCGTCTCGCGCTTCATGTGGGTGTTTCCGGCGCTCTGGCTGCCCCGGCTGATCCGCAGCCTGGCGGGGCGGGCTTCCCCGCCACCGGTCGCGCATATGGTGATCCTGTCCTGGGCAGGCATGCGCGGGGTGGTTTCGCTCGCCGCCGCACTCGCCCTGCCGCTGGGATTCCCCGAGCGCGACCTGATCATCTTCCTCGCCTTCTGCGCCATCCTCGCGACGCTGGTGCTGCAGGGCACCACCCTGGAATGGATGATCAAGCGGCTGGGCCTGGTGCAGCCGCCCCACCCGAACGGCATTGACCCGGAGGAGGCACGCGCCCGGCACATCGCGGCCCAGGCCATGCTGGAGGCCATCCGCAAGCGCGCCAGCGATGTGCTCTATGGTCCGATCGCGAGTGACCTCCTGGCCGAGCATGCCGACCGTGCGGCGCATCTGGAGCGGGTGACGCAGGGTGGCGGCGCGGCGGCGGCCGAGCGCGCCGCGCGGCGGGCCGTGCGGCTGGAGGCGATTGACGCGGCGCGCGCCGCCATTCTCGTCCTGCAAGCCCAGGGCGAATTGACCGAGGAATTGCTGACCAAGCTGGGTCAGGAGCTGGATTTTGAGGAAAATCGGCTGCGGAACGCGCTCGGATGAGTCTCGCGGCGCAGTTGGAACAGGCGCGGCGGGCGCTGATTGACCTCTCCACCCGCAACCGGCTGCTCAGCCTGCCGGCGCAAGGGCGCTCACGCGGGGTGATCCGCATCGAGGATGAGGATGCCGGCTTCGTCGTGGCGCAGCTGGCCGCCGGCAAGGCGTTCGGCTTCGAAGCGGGCATTGCCACCGAAGCCAGGTCCCGCAAGCGGGCCGAGGGCGTGGCCACCGCGAGCGCCAGCGCCACGCGCGAGGAATGGCAGCGCGACACCCAGCTGCGCGTCGCCCTCCCGGCCGAGGAACTGACGCGCCGCCTGCGCGATGTGATGGGCGATGCGCGCAGCGCACGCGAGGAAAGCGGCGTGCCGAGCCTGTTCCTCGCCATCGGCGCGTTGGTCTGGCGCGATCCGGGCACGCCAGGGACGGAGCGCGCGGCCCCCCTCGCGCTGATCCCGGCCACGCTGGAGCGCGAGGGGGTCAGCAACCGCTTCCGCCTCCGCGCAAGCCCCGAGGATGTGGTGGAAAACCTCTCGCTGCGGGAAAAGCTAGGGACGGATTTCCGCATCACCCTGCCGGATTTTACGGGCGAGACCCCGGCGGATTGGGCCGCGCGCATGCAGGCGGCGACCGCCGGGCGCGAGGGCTGGCGCGTGGAGGCCGATGCGCTGGCGCTCGGCATCTTCGCCTTCGCCAAATTCCTGATGTGGCGCGACCTCGACCCCGTGGCACATCCGGGGCTGCTGGCGCATCCCATGCTGCTGCGCCTGCTCGACCCCGCCGCACCACCGCCCGAAGCTCCGCTTTTCGCCGATGACGCCGACGTGGATGCGGCGATTCCGGTGGAAAAACTCGATCACGTGGTGGAGGTGGATGGCAGCCAGGCGCTGGCGGCGGAAGCCGTGCGGCGCGGCCGTTCCATGGTGATCCAGGGCCCGCCCGGCACCGGCAAGAGCCAGACCATCGTGAACATCCTGGCCCAGGCCGTGCTGGATGGGCGCAGCGTGATCTTCGTGGCCGAGAAAGCGGCGGCGCTGGAGGTGGTGAAGCGCCGCCTGGAACAATTCGGCCTGGGTGCGGCCGTGCTGGAATTGCACAGCGAAAAGCAATCCAGACGCGCCGTGCTGGACGAACTCCGCGCCACCCTAGCCCTGCCGCCCCCCGCGCCTCCACAGCGCGAGGCGGCGGTGCAACGCCTGGGCGATCTGCGCGGCCGGCTCAACCGCCACGCCGCCGCCATGCGCGCCTTGGTGGGCGAGACGGGTATCGCGGTGCAGGAGGTGGTGGGCCGGCTGGCAGCCCTGCGGGCCTCGGGCGCCAAGCCCCCGCCATTCCGGCTCGACCCCACCGGCTGGGATGCGGCGCGGCTGCGAGCCCTGCGCGAGGCGGCGCGGGACATGGCCGCCAGCATCGCCGGCGCCAGAAGCCCCTGGCGCGGGGTTGCGGCGGCGATGGATGCCATCGCGGCGGCACGGCTGCTGGGCGAGTTGCCCGGCGCGATCCGCATCCTGGCCGCGGCACCAGGTGGCGTGGCCGAGGTGGAAGCCGCGCTGGCCGCCGAAGCGCTGCGCGCCACGGCGCCGCTGCGGCCCGAGGATGTTCCCGCCGCCGAGGCGCGGCTTGCGGATCTGCGCCTGCTGGCCACGCCCGATCCGCGCTTCCTGCCCGGGGCGCTGGAGCAGCCCGGCCTCGCCGCCGCGCGGGACACGCTGGCCAGGCCCGGCGGCATGCTGGGCTTCCTCGACGGCGCACGGCGCGCGGCGAAGGCGACCCTGGCCGCCGCGCTGCGCGATCCGGAGGATGCGGCGGCGCTTGACGCGCTTCTGGCGGCCCAGGCGGCGCGCGCGCGGCTTGGCCCCGGCCCGGATGCGGCGGAGCTGAGCACGCAGCTGGCCTGGATCGCGGCGAATGCCGATGCTTTCACCACCCTGGCTGCCAGCCCGGCACAGCGCCAGGCGCTGGCCGCCTGGGGCGCAATCCGTGACGCCACCGGCCTGACACCCGATGCCAGCTTTGCCGCCACCGCCGAGCGCCTGGCCGCCATGGCGGCCGAGCCAGAGGCGCTCGCTCCCTGGCAGGCATGGGCCCGCGCCGCGGCCGCGCAGCCAGGCCTCGCCCCCCTGGCGGAGGCGCTGAGCAGCGGCGCCCTGCCGCCCGATACGGCCGAGGCGGCGCTGGACTTCGCCAGCCTTGAGGCGCTGCTGCGGGTGGCGATGCGCGAACACCCCGAACTCGCGGCCTTTGACGGCGCGGCGGCGGATCGCTGGGTGCTGGATTTCCGCGCGGCCGACGCCGCCCGGGTCCGCCTGGCCCGCGCCGAGGCGGCGGCGATCCATGCCACCCGGGTGGACGCCCTGCGCAAGGGCGAGGAGGCCGCCAGCCTCGCTTTCCTGCGCGGCGAATTCGAGCGCAAGCGCGGGCATGCGTCCTTGCGCATGCTGCTCTCCCGCGCAGCGCCGCTGATCCGCAAGGCCAAACCGATCCTGATGCTCAGCCCGCTGAGCCTGGCGCAGTTCCTGGCCAATCCGCACCATGCGACACAGCCGGGCTTCCCGGTCTTTGACCTGCTGGTGATGGATGAGGCGAGCCAGATCGAGCCGGTGGATGCGCTGGGCGCCATCGCCCGGGCCAACCAGATCGTCGTCGTCGGCGATGACAAGCAGATGCCGCCCACCCGCTTCTTCCAGCGCATGACGGAAGACAGCGAGGACGCGGTGGATGGGGATGACACCCTTGATGCACGCGACGTGGAGAGCATCCTCGGCCTCGCCAATGCGCGCGGCATCCCGACCGCCCTGCTGCGCTGGCACTACCGCAGCCGGCACGAAAGCCTGATCGCCACCAGCAATGCGGAATTCTATGGCAACCGCCTGCTGGTGCTGCCCTCGCCCCGGCCGCGCAGCCCGACCCTCGGGCTCTCGCTGATTAAGCTGGACGTTGATGATGACAATGCTGGACGGCGTAGGCAGGCAGAGGCAGTCGCGGCGGCCGTTATCGACCATGCCAGGAGAACCCCGGGCGATAGTCTGGGCGTTGCTGCTTTCTCTGAGCGTCAGCGAGACTTGATCATCGACGCCGTCGAAGCCGCTCGCAAAGAAGCGCCAGATGCGGAGCTCTTCTTCAGCGCGAATCCGGCGGAACCGTTCTTTATCAAGAACCTTGAGAATGTCCAAGGCGACGAGCGTGACGCGATCATGATCTCCATCGGATATGCTCGAACGAAAGGCCAAGCCCTCCGAATGAATTTCGGTCCGGTTTCGGCGGAAGGAGGTGAGCGCCGCCTCAACGTCTTGATCACCCGTGCCAAGAAGCGGTGTGTTGTTTTCAGCGACATCACTGCGGAGGACATCGATCTCTCTCGCAGTGATGGTATCGGTGGTGAGAAGTCGCTCAAGGCCTTCCTGGGCTTCGCCGCCGATGGCGCCACGGCGCGGACGGAAGCTGGCCAGGGCTCGGCCATTGCCAGGCTGATCGGTGGCCTGATCACCCAATCGGGGCGGGAGGCGGTGCCACGCATCGGGCTGTCCGGCCTGTTCCTCGATGTCGCGGCGCGGGGGGAGGCTGGCTTTGACCTGGGCGTGGAGGTGGATGGCGCCGACTGGTCCGGCCTGCGCTGCGCGCGGGACCGCGATCGCGGGCGGCAAATGGCGCTGGAGGGCATGGGCTGGGCCTTGGCGCGCAGCTGGTCGCTGGATTGGCTGAACCAGCCCGAGGCAGCGGCGGCGAAGCTGCGCGCGCCCCTGGGCCTGGCCGCGCCGGCCATGGCCGCGCCACTGCCGGCGGCCCGGCTGGCGCCTGCCTATGTCGAGGCAACCATGGACGAGGCTCCCACCAAACGCGCCGAACTGGCCGCGCTGATCGCCAGCATCGTGGCCACCGAGGCGCCGGTGCATGGCGATGCCGTGCTGGAACGCCTGCGCCTGCTGCTGGGCCAGGGCGCGCCGGACGCCACGGCCTTCGCCGCCGCGCTGAATGAGGCGCGGCTGCTGCACGGAATCGTCGAATCATCCGGCTTCTGGTTTCCGGAAGCGCGCGGCCCCGTCACCCCGCGCGACCGCAGCGCCGCAGCCCCCCACCTGCGCCGCCCCGCGATGATCCACCCCGAGGAGGTCGCCGTGGGCGCAAGCCTGCTCCTGGAACTGGATGCCGGGGCCGATGAGGCGGAGCTGGCGGCCGGCCTGGTCCGGTTGTTCGGCCTGGATGCGGCCGCCATGCCCGGCATCGCCGCACGGCTGGCCATGCTGATCGGCTCCGGGCAATGGGTGCCCAAGCCGCGGGCATAAGCGATGCTGCATCGCAAAATATCATGGAATACGCCCTGGAAAATCCATGGTGCGCCGCAATATGTCTCTCCGTGGCTGGAATGACCTGCCGCCTTTTTGATCCCCCAGGAGATGATTTCATGCTGACCGTCGGCGACAAATTCCCGAGCTTCGACCTCACCGCCGTGCAGGGCGGCCCCGAGGGGCTGAAGGGCCCGGGCAAGTCCTTCATCCAGGTGACGGACCAGAGCGATGCCGGGAAGTGGAAGGTCGTGTTCTTCTGGCCGAAGGATTTCACCTTCATCTGCCCGACCGAAATCGCCGCCTTCGGCAAGCTGTCCGGTGAATTCGCCGACCGTGACACCGTGATCTACGGCGTCTCGACCGATAGCGAGTTCGTGCACCTCAACTGGCGCGTCTATAACAACGACATCAAGGACCTGCCCTTCCCGATGCTGGCCGATGTGAAGCGCGAGCTGAGCACGGCGCTGGGCGTCCTCGACAAGACCGCCGGCGTTCCGCTGCGCGTCACCTTCGTCGTGGACCCCGAGGGCACGATCATGCATGTCTCGGTGAACGGCCTGAATGTCGGCCGCAACCCCCAGGAGACGCTGCGCATCCTCGACGCGCTGCAGACGGATGAGCTGTGCCCCTGCAACTGGACCAAGGGTGAAGAGGCGCTGAAGCCGCAGGAACTCTTCGACAAGGCGGCCTGAATCATCTGTCGCTTGCGGCGGTAGCCGCCACACCAACGCTACCGCCGCAAGCGAAAGGGGGGCATTCAGCCCCCCTCATACCCCCCGGTCGCTGCGCGACGGGGCGGTTTTCTCCCCAACATTTGTTTCTTTTGGAGCCCGCGCCATGTCGCTGGAATCGCTGCGCAATGCCCTTCCTGAATACGCCAAGGACCAGAAGCTGAATCTCGGCTCCCTGGCAGCCGAGCCGGCGCTGACCGTGCAGCAGCGCGCCGGCACCTTCATCGTCTCGGCGCTGGCCAGCCGCAACGCGACCACCACCCGCGCCATCCTGGCCGAATTCGGCCCGCAGTTGAGTGCCGAGGCGCTGGTGGCCGCCAAGGGCGCCGCCTCGATCATGGGGATGAACAATATCTACTACCGCTTCACCCATCTGGTCGGCGGCGATTACCCCTCGATGCCGGCCAAGCTGCGCATGAACATCATGGCCCGGCCCGGCGTGGAGAAGGCGGATTTCGAGCTTTGGTCCCTCGCGGTCTCGGCCATCAATGGCTGCGGGATGTGCATGGAAAGCCACGAGAAGGTGGTGAAGCATGCCGGGCTGACCAGCGAGCAGGTGCAGGCCGCCGTCCGCATCGCCTCCGCCGTGCATGCGGCGGCGGTGACGATCGAGGGCGAGGAAGCGCTGGCCGCCTGATCGCGGCATCGCAAGGGGCCTCCGGCGGCTGGGGCCATGGGCCCCAGCCGCCGTTCCTTGCCGCCTCAGCGGGAGAGAGATCGTCAGCGCGGCACAACACGAATGGGGTCTGGGGCCCATGGCCCCAGCCGCCGGAGGCCACTTCCACTCCCCTATCCCAGACCTAAGCCGCGCCCGGCCGCCCCTCGATCCGATAGGCCGGGTCGTTATAACCCGGCGTGGCCGCATGGCCGGGTGAGACCAGCGCGCTGATCACCGCCTCATCCGCGGCGGTGTAGGGGCAGTCCAGGGCGGCGATGTAATCCGCCAGTTGCGCTTCGGTGCGCGGGCCGACGATGGCCCCCGTGATCATCGGATTGTGCAGCACCCATTGAATGGCGAGATGCGCCGAACTCACCCCCCGCGCCGCCGCATGCTGCGCGAGGCGCTGGGCAAGCGCGATCGAAGCCGGGTGCCATTCCGCTTCCAGCATGCGCTTGTCACCGCGGCCGGCGCGGCTTTCGGGTTCGGGCGCCGCCTCGGGGTTGTATTTCGCCGTGAGCACGCCGCGCGCCAGCGGGCTGTAGGGGAAGACGCCAAGGCCGTAATGCGCCGAGACGGGCAGCACCTCCACCTCCACCATGCGGTTCAGCGCGTGGTAGAGGGGCTGATTGGCCACGGGCCGGTCCACGCCCAGCCGGTCACAGGCCTCGCAGAGGGCCGCGATGCGCCAGGCGCGAAAATTCGAGAGGCCGAAGGCGCGGATCTTGCCCGCGCGGATCAGGTCGCCCAGGGCCGCGACGGTGACCTCCAGCGGGGTGTCATGATCCTCGCGGTGCAGATACAGCAGGTCGATATGGTCCGTGCCGAGGCGCTTGAGGCTGCCCTCCACGGCGCGGGTCATCCAGGCGCGCGAGAGGCCCTTCTCATTCGCTCCGGCCCCCATCGCATTGCCGAGCTTGGTGGCCAGCACCCAGTCATGGCGCGTGCCCGCGAGAGCGGCGCTCACCACCTCCTCCGAGGCGCCGCGCGAATAGACATCGGCCGTGTCGAGGAAGTTGAACCCGGCCTCCCGGGCCGTGGCGATCATGCGGGCGCTGGTGGCCGCATCGGTTGGCCCGCCGAACATCATGGCGCCGAGGCAAAGCCGGCTGACCCGGACGCCGCTGCGCCCCAAGATACGATATTCCATGCTCTGTCCTTCAGCCGGAGGTGCCGGGATCTTGTGAGAACCAGGCAGGTTTTCACCCTGCCGGGGCATCGGGGGCAAAGCCCCTCAGCCGTCCCGGTCAGGATAATCCCGGCCCGGCCGGCCGCGATACCCCGGCAGGCTCCATCCGAGCTGGATCGCCGCCGCGCGGATGGCAAAGCAGGTGAGGGCGCCGGCCAGGAAGGCCGGTTCGCGCCAAATGCCCTCCAGCCGCAGCAGGATGAACATGGTTGCCCCGGCGGCGGCGGCCGTGACGTAGATCTCCTTGCGCAGGATCAGCGGGATCTCGTTGCAGATCACATCGCGCGCGATGCCGCCGAAGGTGGCGGTGATCACGCCGAGGATGACCGCCGCCCAGGCATGCGCCCCGGCCAGCAGCGCGATTTCGGCCCCCAGCACGGCATAGATGGAAAGGCCCACGGCATCGGCCCAGAGCAGCGCGCGAAAGCGATTCTGAAAGCGGTGCGCCGTGAAGAACACCACCACCGCCGCGACCACCGCAACGCCCACCAGCTCCGGCGCGCGCAACCAGAAGACCGGCGTGCGGCCCAGCAGCAGATCCCGCAGCGTGCCGCCACCGAAGCCCGTGACGATGGCGATCAGGATGAACCCCACCGCATCCATCTGCTTGCGCGAAGCGACCAGCGCGCCGGAAATGGCAAAGACGGCGATGGCCGCGTGGTCAATCCAGTAGAGCCAGGCGTCAAACCCGGTCACCTAGGGCATGTCTCGTTCGCGGGGGTTCAAGGCACAGCCTCCGGCTTTGGGGTGTCTGGGCGCGTCCAGCATCATTCAAGCATGACTGCCGGAAACGGCGATGCCCTATTCCGCCGGCTGCGCCCTGGGGCTGGGCATCGGCGCCATGGCGCGCGCGCTGCCAGCGCAGAGCAATGAGAGGGCCAGCAGGATGGCCACCACCGGCAGCACCATCCAGGTCAGGCCGAAATCAATGAGCAACCCCATCGGCACCGGCATCAGCGCGGAGCCCAGCGGCAGGCCGGCGCTGACAAAGCCGAAGACCTTGCCGATTTCCCCGGGCGGGCAGGCTTCCTTCAACATCACATCGCGCGGCGTGCGCGAGGAGCCGAGGCAAAGCCCCGCCACCAGCGCCACCAGGGGCAACAGCCACTCCTCATAGGGAATGAGGCCGAGCGAGAGGATCAGCGCAATGGCGCACAGCGTCAGCACGGTGACGAAGCCCAGCAGGTTGCCGCCCTTCTTGTCCGCCCACCAGCCACCCACCAGCGTGCCGCCGGTGGCCCCCGCCATATAGCCCGTCAGCGCGAGGGAAGCCGCGGCGATCGGCGTATCCCAAAGCTTGCCGAGCACGGTGATCAGGAAGGCCGTCATGCCTGAACCCGCCATGGCGGAGAGCAGGAAGAAGGCGAAGAAGGCCAGGATGGGCTTGCTGGTCAGCAGCCGGGCACCGCTTTCCTTGCGGGCGCCGCGCGCCTTGGGCTGGTCGCTCAGGATGCGCGATTGCCAGAGGATCAGCCCCACCACCGGCACGCCGAGCAGCCCCACCAGCAACAGCGCACCGCGCCAATCCATCGCCAGCAGCAAGAGCGCGATGGTGGGCGGCGCCAGGGCGAAGCCCAGATTGCCGGTGAAGGTGTGCAGGGCAAAGGCGCGGCCAATGAACTCCTTGCGGATGGAGCCGGCGAGAATGGCGTAATCGGCCGGGTGGATCACCGAATTGCCGATGCCCGAGAGCACCGAAAGCAGCAGGATCAGCCGGAAATCATGCACGAAGGCCATGGCGCTGATGGAGAGGGCCATCAGCAGCGTCCCGCCCACCAGGAAGCGCCGCGCGCCGTGCTTGTCCACCAGGAAGCCGACCGGCGTCTGCAACAGCGCCGTGGTGCCGCTCATCAGCGCGAGCGATGCGCCGAGCATGGCGAAGGAGACGTCAAACTCCGCGCGCCAGACCAGGAACAGGGGTGGCAGGCACAGCATGTAGAAATGGCTGAGGAAGTGGCCCGTGCCGATCAGGGCGCAGATCTGGGCGTCACGGCGCGGTGACAGGACCGCTTCGTGATGGGATGCCGGCATGGTTTCGCTCATTCACCGAAATTGAGGGCGGGGCGGGGCGGCGTCAATGCGGGGGATTGGGCCTTACCGCCATTTCATGCCGCGCGACGCGACAGACATGACGCAAACACCCCCGGCGCGCGATCGGGGCGCGACACGGAGAGGGCATGATGCCTGCAAGACGCCGGGACGATCCGGCGCCACCCCATCCAGGACGAGACATCATGCGCCAGATCCTTTGTATCGCTGCCTGCCTCACCCTTGCTCTGGCCAGCCAGGCCCAGGCGAATTGGGGCAGCGCCATCACCAGCCATGGCATGGGCGTACAGGGCATCCCCCTCCCCGGCGCCCTGGCGCGCCAGGGCGTCATGACCACGGAGTGACGGGCTCCCTCAGGGCGGGCTGAGTTCGCCCAGCGGCCAGCGCGGACGCGGTGCGATTCCCAGGGGGTCGCGCTGCCCGGCGCGCAGCCGCTCCAGCCCGGCCCAGGCCACCATCACGGCATTGTCACCGCAGAGCCGCAGCGGCGGCGCCAGCAGCGGCAGCGGTGTTGCTTCGGCCAGCGCCGCACGCACTGCCTGGTTGGCGGCGACGCCACCCGCCACCACCAGGGCCGTCGCCTCGGGCAGCATCGCCGCCGCATGGCGCGCGCGGTCACTCAGCACGGCGGCCACGGCTTGCTGGAAGCTGGCGGCGATATCCTCACGCCGGAACCCCTTGCCGACCGCCTGGGCCACGGCGGTCTTGAGGCCCGAGAAGGAGAAATCGCAGCCCACGCGGCCCAGCAGCGGGCGCGGCAGCTTCACCGCGCGCGCATCGCCCTGTGCGGCCAGCCGCTCCAGATGCGCGCCCCCCGGCCAGGGCAGGCCCAGAAGCTTCGCCGCCTTGTCGAAGGCCTCGCCCACCGCGTCATCCAGCGTGGTGCCGAGCCGGCGGTAGCGGCCCAGGCCCTCCACCGCCACGCATTGGCAATGCCCGCCCGACACCAGAATCAGGAGATACGGGTAAGCGGGCGGGTGCGGGAAAAGCCCCGGCAGCCGCGCCGTCAGCGCATGGGCTTCCAGGTGGTTCACCGCCAGGAAAGGCAGGCCAGCGCCGAGTGCGAGCCCCTTGCCGAAGCTCGCCCCCACGATGAGGCCACCGATCAGCCCCGGCCCCGCCGTCGCCGCCACGCCGCTGAGATCGGCGGGCGAGAGCGCCGCCTCGGCCAGCACGCCGCGCACCATGCCGCCCAGCCGTTGCAGATGCGCCCGGGCGGCGATTTCAGGCACCACGCCGCCGAACCGCGCATGCTCGGCCGATTGGGTGAAGACCGCCTCGCCCAGGATGCGGCCGGCGCCGTCCAGCACGGCGACCGCGGTTTCGTCGCAGCTGCTTTCGATTCCCAGGACAGGCCCCGGATTCGGGCGCGGCTGATCTGCGGGGGTGCGGGTTTCGTTCATCACCTGCGCCCTATATGACGCGCGCATGTCTTCCGCCACGTCCAGCCCCCATCAACCCGTCACGGCCAAGCATTCCCGCATGCGCGCCTTGCCGCTGCGCGTGGGCACCCGCGCCTCCCCCCTCGCCTTGTGGCAGACGCGGCACTTCCTGGAGATCATCACCGGCTTCTGCCCGGTGCTGCGCGGCGTGAACGCCTTTGAGGAGCACGCCATCGCCACGACAGGCGACCTGGTGCAGAACCGGCGCCTGGCGGATATCGGCGGCAAGGGGCTCTTCGCGAAGGAAATCCATGAGGCGCTGCTGGATGGCCGGGTGGATTTCGCCGTTCATTCGCTGAAGGATCTGGAGACGGAAATGCCGCCCGGCATCGTGCTGGCCTGCACGCTGCGGCGGGAGGATGCGCGGGATGCGCTGATCCTGGGCCCCGGCTGCGGCACGCCCGATGCCAGCGACCCCTATGCCTGCCTCCCCCGGGGGGCCGTCATCGGCTCCTCCTCGCTGCGCCGACAATCGCAGCTTCTGGCCGCCCGGCCCGATCTGCAATTCGTGACCCTGCGCGGCAATGTGCAAACCCGGCTGGACCGCGTGGCCCGCGGCGAAGTCGCCGCCAGCCTCCTGGCGCTGGCCGGGCTGCGGCGCCTGGGCCTGGAGCATCATGCGGCGCTGGCGCTCGACCCCGAGGCGATGGTGCCCTCGGCCGGGCAGGGCATCGTGGGCATCACCACCCGCGCCGATGACGTGGAACTGCGCGAGCTCCTCTCCGGCATTGAGGATCGTGAGGCTGCCTGCGTCTCGACCGCCGAACGCGCCCTGCTGGCGGCGCTGGATGGCTCCTGCCGGACACCGATCGGCGGGCATGCGCGGCTGCTGCCCGATGGCCGCCTGCACCTGACCGGGCTGGTCGCGCGGGAGGATGGAAGTTTCCTGCACAAGCAGCACATCCAGGGCCCGGCCAGCGAGGCGGCGCAGCTCGGTGCCAAGCTGGGCGCCGCGCTGCGGGCCGCGAGCCCGGCCGATATCTTTGGCTGACATGGCGCGCGGCGTCCTCGTCACCCGGCCGGAACCCGGGGCAGCCGAGACCGCCGCACGGCTGACCACCCTCGGCTGGACGCCGATCCTGGCCCCCGCGCTGCGCCTCGCGCCACGCCCGCTGCCCCACCCGCCCCGGGCCCAGGCCCTGTTGCTGACCAGCCGCGCCGCCGCCCGCGCGCTGACGCCCTGGCCCATCCCGGTGCTCGCCGTGGGCAACGCCACGGCTGAGACGGCCCGTGCGCAGGGCTTTGCCCAGGTGCGGGCGGCCGAAGGGGATGCCGCGGCCCTGGCCGCCCTATGCGCCAGGACGCTCGACCCCGCCGATGGGGCGCTGCTGCTGGCGGTCGGCGCCGCCTATTCGCTCGACCTCACGGCCCTCCTGCGCGCCCGGGGCTTCCGGGTGATCCGGCGCGTCGTCTATGCGGCCGCCGAGGCCCCCGGATTGCCCGAATCGGCGGCAAGGGCGCTGCTCGGGGGTGAAGTGTCACACGCGATGTTCTTCTCCCCGCGCAGCGCCGCGTGTAGCCTTGCGGCGATCTCGGCGGCGGGGCTCACCGCTTCGGTCGCGGGGGTCGAGGCGCTGGCGATCAGCCCGCGCGTGGCGCTGGCGCTGGAAGCCTTGCCCTGGCGGCGCATCCGCGTGGCCCGGCGGCCGGATCAGGACCATCTTCTGGAGTTGCTCGGCACGCCATGACCCCCAATCCCCGCAAGCTCGATCCCGCCTGGTTGGCGCTGCTGGGGGCGGCGGGCGTGTTGGTCCTGGTCATCCTTTGGTTGATGAGCGGCCGCGCGCCGCCCCCCGCCCCCATCGCCACGGCCGAGCCCGACCGGATCGCACCCATGGCGGAGCGGCTGGACGCCGCCCTCATCCGCCTCACCGCCGCGGAGGCCACCCTGCGCCTGCTCAGCGACCGGCCGGCCGGCGATCCGGCCGCGCTGGTGGCGCTGGAGCGCCAGACCGCCGCCAACCGCGCGGCCGGCGACGCGGCGCTGGCCGAGCGGCTGGCGGCGCTGGAAGCGACGCTCAACGCACGCATCAGCCAGGCCATCGCCACGCTGGACGCAGGTGGCGCAGCGCGGCTGGATCAGCGCCTCGCCACGCTGGAGGCCGGCCTCACCGGCCGGATCGGCGCGGCCAGGGCCGCTGGCGAGGCGGCGGAACAGGCGCAGGCCACCCGGCTGGCCGCACTGGACCAGGCCCGCCTGACGGGCGAGGCCAGCCTGGGCCAGCGGATGACCAATCTGGAATCCACGCTGCTGCAGCGCCTTGCCGCCATCGAGGCGAGCGCGGCGCAGCGCCTTGCACCGCTGGAGCAGGCCCTGCAGCGCCTGGGCGCGGCGGAGGCGCGGACCGAGCGGCTGGCCGCCATTGATGCATTGCGCGCCCTGCTCGATGCGGGGCAGCCCCTGGCCCCGGCCCTCAGCCGGCTGGGCCAGGCGCCACCGCCGGCCCTTGCGCGCTTCGCCAGCCTGGCGCCGCCTACGGAACCCGCGCTGCGCCTCAGCTTCGAGGAAGCCTTGCGCCAGGCCCGCAGCGCAGCACAGGAGGGCGCGCTGCCGCGCCTCAACAGCCTGCTGACCATTCGCCGGGGCGAGGATGTGGTCTGGGGCGACGCGACCGAGGCCAATGTGGAACGCGCCCGCCGCGCCCTGGAAGCCGGCGATGTGGAGGGCGCGCTGGGGCATCTCAGCCGCCTGCCGGAGAGCTTGCGCCAGGGCATGCGCGCCTGGCTGGATGAGGCCCAGGCCCTGGCCGCCGCGCGCTTCGCCTTGCGCGCCCTGGCCGGCGGCTGATGCGGCTGGTCCTCAAGCTGCTGCTGGTCCTGCTGGCCGGCTTCGCCAGCGTCATGTGGCTGGCGGAGCTTGGCGGCAGCGTCGAAATCCGCCTGGCCGACCTCTGGATCGGCATGCCGCTCGCCGCGGCCATCCTGGCGCTGATCGGCGGATTTCTGCTGCTGCATGGGCTGCTGCGGCTCTGGTCCTGGCTGCTGGCCTGGCCGGAGCGCCGGCGGCTGCGGCTGCATCTGGAACACCGGGCGGAGGCGGATCTTGCCCTCACCCGCGGGCTGGTGGCGCTGGCCGCCGGGCGGCCCGATGCAGCGCGCATCGAGGTGGCGCGGGCCCGGCGCCTCATGGGCGATACGCCGCAATTGCTGCTGCTGGCCGCCGAGGCTGCGCGGGCCGAGGGTGATGAACCCGCCGCGACCCTGGCCTTTGAGGCCCTGGCGGCGCAACCGGAAGCGCGCTTCCTCGGGCTGCGTGGCCTGCTCCGGCAGGCCGAGGCGCGTGGCGATTGGGATGCCGCGCGCGACATCGCCGCCGAGGCCCAGGCGAAGGAGCCCGAGGCCGAATGGCTGCGCGCCGAACGCTCCGAAGTGGCGCGGCGGCGGGAGGATTGGAGCGAGGCGCTGGCGCTGTCCGGCGCGGATGCACCGCGCGCCGCCCTCAGCCTCGCCGCCGCACGGCAGGAAGGGGACCCGGTGCGGGCGGGGGAACTGGAACGCCAGGCCTTCCTCGCCGAACCCGGCTTCACGCCCGCGGTCCTGGCCCATGCCAATCGGCTGCTGGATGCCGGCCATCCGCGCCGGGCGCGCGGGGTGCTGCAACAGGGCTGGAATGCAGCCCCTCACCCGGACATCGCAGAAGCCCTGCTGGCCCTGGAAACCGACCGCATCCGCCGGGTGCGCCTGGTGGATGAATTGACGCGCCAGACCATGGCGCATCCGGAAAGCCGGTTGCTGCGCGCGCGCGTGGCGCTGGATGCCGGACTGACCGGCCGCGCCCGGCATGAACTCACCCTCTGGCGGGAGACCGGCCAGGCGGATCGGCGCTGCTACGCGCTGCTGGGCGAGGTGGAGCGGGCAGAGCATGGGCCGGATGCCGCGCGGGAGCGGGAGGCCGGCTGGCTGCGCGAGGCGGCGCAGGCGCCGCTGGAACCTGTGTGGCGCTGCGGCCATTGCGGCGCCGAGCACAATGCATGGAAGCCGCTCTGCCAGGCCTGCGGCACCGCCGGCGCGATCGTCTGGAGCGGTGCTGCGCGCTGAAGGTGGCGCGGCCCAGGGTTCGATCTCCGCCCGAAGTCGGGCAACACAAAAAAAGGGGCGGCCCTTGCAGGCCGCCCCCTTCCATTCGCCAAGGCGTTTGGACTTAGAAGTCCATATCGCCCATGCCGCCCATGCCGCCGCCCGGGCCGCCCTGCGGAGCCGAGGACTTCGCCGGACGCTCGGCCACCATCGCTTCCGTGGTGATCAGCAGCGAGGCCACCGAAGCCGCATCCTGCAGCGCGGTACGCACAACCTTGGTCGGGTCGATGATGCCGGCCTCGACCAGGTTCTTGTACTGGTCGAGCTGCGCGTCGTAGCCGAACTCCCAGACGTCGCTGCGGAGCACTTCGCCCGCAACCACGGCGCCGTCCTTGCCGGCATTGGCGGCAATCTGCTTCGCCGGGGCCTGGATGGCCTTGCGGACGATCTCGATGCCGACCTGCTCGTCGGAGTTCAGGCCCTTCAGCGTGTGCAGGTTGGTGCTGGCGCGCAGCAGCGCGGTGCCACCACCCGGAACAATGCCTTCCTGAACGGCGGCGCGCGTCGCGTGCAGCGCGTCGTCCACGCGGTCCTTGCGCTCCTTCACTTCCACTTCGGTGCTGCCACCGACGCGGATGACGGCCACACCACCGGCGAGCTTCGCCAGGCGCTCCTGCAGCTTCTCACGGTCGTAGTCCGAGGTGGTCTCCTCGATCTGCGCCTTGATCTGCTCGCAACGGCCCTGGATCGCGGACTTGTCACCAGCGCCATCAACGATGGTGGTGTTTTCCTTCTCGATCCGGATGGTCTTGGCCTTGCCGAGCATCGCCAGCGTGACGGTCTCGAGCTTGATGCCGAGATCTTCGCTGATCAGCTCGCCACCGGTCAGGATCGCGATGTCTTCCAGCATCGCCTTGCGGCGATCACCGAAGCCAGGCGCCTTCACGGCCGCGATCTTCAGGCCGCCACGCAGCTTGTTGACCACGAGTGTCGCCAGAGCCTCGCCTTCCACGTCCTCGGCGATGATGACGAGCGGACGGCCGCTCTGCACCACGGCCTCGAGCAGCGGCAGCATCGGCTGGAGCTGAGAGAGCTTCTTCTCGAAGATCAGGATGTAGGGCTGATCCATCTCCGCGATCATCTTCTCCGCATTCGTGATGAAATACGGGGAGACATAGCCGCGGTCGAACTGCATGCCCTCGACGACGTCGAGCTCGGTCTGGATGCTCTTGGCTTCCTCAACCGTGATCACGCCCTCATTGCCGACGCGCTCCATGGCGGAAGCGATCATCTCGCCGATCTCGGTCTCGCCATTGGCGGAAAGCGTGCCAACCTGCGCGACTTCGGCCGAGGTCGTGATCTTCTTCGTCTTGGCTTCGAGTTCCTCGACGATCTGCTTCACGGCCTTATCGATGCCGCGCTTCAGATCCATCGGGTTCATGCCGGCGGCGACAGCCTTGGCACCCTCGCGGATGATGGCCTGGGCCAGCACCGTCGCGGTGGTCGTGCCGTCACCGGCCGTGTCGTTGGTCTTCGAGGCCACTTCGCGCACCATCTGCGCACCCATGTTCTCGAACTTGTCGGCCAGCTCGATTTCCTTGGCGACCGTCACACCGTCCTTCGTGATGCGCGGAGCGCCGAAGGACTTGTCGATCACCACGTTGCGGCCCTTGGGGCCCAGCGTCACCTTCACGGCGTCGGCCAGGATGTCCACGCCACGGATCATGCGCTCACGCGCGGAAGCGCCGAATTTAACGTCTTTGGCAGCCATTATATCACCTCAATATGTTGTGGAGAGCGGATGGAGAGGAGCCGGAAGTGAGCGGGATTCGGCGTTTTCAGCGATTTCGCCTTGACGCATCCCGCTCAGGATCACGCCGCCTTCTTCGCCGCGGCCGGAGCCTCGACGATGCCCATCACGTCGGATTCCTTCATGATCAGCAGCTCTTCGCCGTCGATCTTGACCTCGGTGCCGGACCACTTGCCGAAGAGGATGCGGTCACCCGCCTTCACGTCCAGCGGGCGGACTTCACCCTTGTCATTGATGGTGCCGGCGCCGACGGCCAGGACTTCACCCTCCTGGGGCTTCTCCTTGGCGGTGTCGGGGATGATGATGCCGCCGGCGGTCTTCTCTTCGGCCGTGATGCGGCGGACGAGGACGCGGTCGTGCAAGGGGCGGAACTTCATGTGGGTTCTTTCCTCCTGGTCTGAGCAGGCAATGGGAACCTCCCCGCGCGTGCTGCCTGTTGGCACTCACTGGCGAGGAGTGCCAGCTACCTAGGCGGGGGCCCGGAGAGAGTCAAGGCAAATGGCAGCACTCTCTGAGTGCGAGTGCCAATGACCTGAAATCACTGACGATTTTTCTGGCGAAGCCCCTTCCGATCATGTCAGCCTGACGACAGACGACCAGCCCGCGCGACGGGCCGGCAGGAGGATCAGCCGGTTCCGCGGGCTTCATTGACCCCAAGGAGGCTGCTTGATGCTGGATGTCTTGAACCCCATGATCCGCCAACCCGCCCAGCACATGAAGGACTGGCGGCTGACCACGGCGGAGATCCTGTACCACCTGCCCGATCATCCGGCACTTCTGCAAAGCTTCGTCTGGCAAAAACATGACCTGGCACCCGCCTTCCCGGAGCTGACCCGCTTCCTGGACTTCTGGAAGCGCGAGATCGAGGGCGCGCTGCATTCCGTGCGCGTGGCCAGCGCCTCGCTCATCAAGCCGGCCGAGCTGCGCTATTCCAACGGCGTGTTCCTGCTGCACTGAGCGGCCGGCCAAGGCTGCAGGCGCGGGCACCTCGCCGGACGCCCATTGAAGCTGAACCGGTTCCGATACGAGGCGGGTGACAGTCCAACAAAGGGGCCTCCGGCGGCTAGGGCCGCGGGCCCCAGACCCCATTTACATGGGTTATGTCACAATGATTTGATCATGGCTTGCCTACGAAAGGGGTCTGGGGCCAATGGCCCCAGCCGCCGGAGGCCCCTCTCGCGCGCGCCACCCACCCCTTTGGCCGCGCGGCTCCTAGTCGCGATCCCGCAATGCCAGGGAAAAGCTCGCCGCGCCCAGCAACCCCACACCCGCCAGCAACCAGGGAATTGCCCCGTAGCCGCCATTCGCCTGCCAGATCAGCGCCAGCGTGATCGGCCCCAGGGTGCGCGGCAGAACCGCGATCAGGCTGAGCGCGCCGGTCACCGCCCCATAGCCATCCCGCCCCAGGATTTCCGCCGTCCCCGCCGCGCGGACAATGGTCAGCAAGCCATCCGCCACGGCCCAGAACAGCACGAAGGGCAGCAGCCAGATGAAGGTCGCCGGGGCGCCCGCGAGCCAGAGCAGCGCGAGCGGCAGCAGCAGCATCGCCCCCATGCCGACCCAGCGCATCGAGGCCCGGCCGCCCGCCACATAGAGCCCGGCACGCGCCGCCACCTGCAGCGGGCCATGCAGCGCCACCAGCAGGATCACGCTGCCCTCGGGCAGCCCGGCCTCGCGCAGCAGGGGAACCAGATGCGCGCCGAGCCCGACGCCGATGAAGGCATGCGCGGCAAAGCAGAGTGCCAGGCCCCAGAAGGCCGGGCGGCGCAGCGTGCGCGCGAAGGCGTCCTCGCCGCGGTTGCGTTGGGGGGGCATGGCCGGCGCGGCGCCCGCGAATTGCCACCAGGCCACCAGGGCCGGCAGCAATTGCAGCCCGGCCAGCGCCCAGAGCGCCCCCCGCCAGCCCATCACTGAAATCAGGGCGGCCACCAGCGGGATGAAGATGGTTCCGGCGAAACCCGTGATGAAGGTGATGGCGGTGATGACGCGCATCGGCTGCCGCGCCAGCGCGACCACCACCGCCATGGCCGGCCCCCAGAGCGCTGTGGCATGGGCGATGCCCAGCCCGAACCAGAGCAGGTAGAACATCCACAGCTGGTCCATCACCGCCCAACCGGCCAGCAGGGCGCTGCCCAGCACGCTGCCCCAGGCCAGGGGCGCGCGCCCGCCATGCCGGTCCACCCAGCGCCCCACGGGAATCGCCAGGATGCCGGACATGAGGATGCCCAGGGTGAAGGCGCCATTGATTTCTGCCCGGCTCCAGCCGAGCTCGGCCTCCATCGGCTGGACCATCAAGGCGAATGGAATGAACAGCGTGCCCCAGCCGATGGTCTGGGTCAGGGCGGTGCCAAGGGTCAGCGCGCGATCGGAGATGCGGTTCACAACGGGATGAGGATGCCCCGATCCGCGTGAAAGCGCGAGAAGGCCGCGGGCGAGAGCCGCACGTCACGCTGTTGCGCCACGCCGATGCCCGAGGGGTTGTGGAAACGCCAGCGCCCGGCCTCATCCGCGCCGAAGACCAGCACCAGGTGGCCGCCCTTGCGCGGCGGCTCCACCTCCGGCGTGCGGATCGCGGCATGGACGGACGCGATGTAGAATTCGCCCCGGCCAAGGGCGGGCATGGGCTCGTCCAGCACGATGCGCGCGGCGATGCCGCGGTCATTCAGCCAGCGCACCGCGCCCGCATAGATCAGCCCCCGGATGAAGCCACCCGGTTCCTCGACATACCCGCCCAGCGGCTGCACGGCGCGGCGCAGATCATGGATGGTCAGGCTTTCGCCACGCGCGGCCATGGCCATGCGCAGGCAGGCCATGCCGCAGAGATGCTCGGCCCAGCGGGCATATTCGGCGGCGTCCGCCGCGCCGGATTCGGCCCAGCGCGGGTCGGTCGCGGCGTCGCGCCCGTTCAGGAAAGCCTCGACCAGCTCCGGCGATTCCCACTGCGCGAAATAGGGCGGGATCATCGTGCCGGGCGGCGCGGCGGGTGGCTCATGCGCGCAGCCGGCCAGCGCGGCTGCGCAGAACCAGCGGCGGGGCAAGGCCGCGCGCATCTCACCCGTTCAGGTGGCATGCCGAGAAATGCCCGGGCGCGATTTCGCGCAGCTTCGGAACCTCGGCCCCGCAGCGCGGCATCGCATGCGGGCAGCGCGGGTGGAAATGGCAGCCGCTGGGCGGATTGAGCGGGGAGGGAATTTCACCCTGCACCACGGCGAAGACCCGCTTGCGCGCCTCGATCCGCGGCACGGCGGAGAGCAGCGAGGCGGTGTAGGGATGGTTAGCGCGGGCAAAGACCTCCTCGCTCGGCGCCTGTTCCACCACGCGGCCGAGATACATGATCACCACGCGGTCGCTCAGATGCTCCACCACGCCCAGATCATGGCTGATGAAGAGATAGGTGAGATCGAGCTCGGCGCGCAGCTGCATGAAGAGGTTGAGGATCTGCGCCTGGATGGAGACGTCGAGTGCCGCCACCGCCTCGTCGCAGACCAGGAATTCCGGCTTCACCGCCAGTGCGCGGGCGATGCCAATGCGCTGGCGCTGGCCGCCCGAGAATTGATGCGGGTAGCGCTTCTTGAAGGCGGGATCGAGGCCGGCGCGGCGGATCTGCTCATCCACATATTCATCGAAGCCGGAGCGCGTGGTGATGCCATGCACCAGCGGCGCCTCGCCCACGATATCCTGTACCTTCATGCGCGGATTGAGCGAGGCGTAAGGGTCCTGGAAGATCATCTGGGCGCGCAGCTGCGCCTCTTTCTTCGCGGCCCCGGTCAGCGCGTTCACATCCGTCCCGCGCCACAGGACAGTGCCTTCGGAGGGCGGCAGGATGCCGGCGACCACACGGCCCAGCGTGGATTTGCCGCAGCCGGATTCGCCCACCAGCCCCACCACCTCGCCCTTGCGGATGGAGAGGTTCACGCCGTCCACGGCATGGACGATTTCCTCGCGGATGGGAGCCCCCAGCCGCTTGGCGATCTTGCCGGCGAAGTCGAGCTTCTTCTCGAAGCGCTTCGTGATGTTGCGCAGCTCGATGATCGGCGTGTCCATCAGGCCGGCACCTCATCACGATGCGGATGCACGCAGCGCGCGTGGCGGCCGGGCAGCAATTCCTCCAGCGTCTGTTCCGCGCGGCAGGCCTCGTCCGCGCGCGGGCAGCGGGCACGGAAGGCGCAGCCCACGGGGAGGTTCAGGAGGGAGGGCGTCATGCCGGGAATCTGCCGCAGCGGCTCGCCGCGCTTGTTGCGGCTGGGGACGGAGCCGATCAGCCCGTGGGTATAGGGATGCAGCGGCCGGTCCAGCACCTCGGAAACCGGGCCGTCCTCGACCACGCGGCCCGCATACATCACGGCGATGTCATCCGCCAAACCCGCGACGACGGAGAGATCATGCGTGATCCAGATCAGGCTGGTGCCGGTATTGGCGGCGAGCTTCTGCACCTCCGCCAGGATTTGCCCCTGGATGGTGACGTCCAGCGCCGTGGTGGGTTCATCCGCGATGATGAGTTCCGGCCGGTGCAGCAGCGCGATGGCGATGGCCACGCGCTGGCGCATGCCGCCCGAGAATTGATGCGGATAGGATTTCAGCCGTTCATCGGGCGATGGGATGCCGACCATGCCGAGCGCGTCGCGCGCCCGCTGGCGGGCTTCGTCCTTGCTGACCTTGTCATGCGCCAGCACCGTCTCGATCATCTGGGTATCCACCCGGAGCACCGGGTTCAGCGTCATCATCGGGTCCTGGAAGATCATGGCGATGCGGTTGCCGCGCAGGCTGCGCATCTCCTCCTCGCTCAGCCGGGCGAGATTGCGGCCCTGGTAGAGGATTTCCCCCTCCACCACCCGGCCGGGTGCATCCACCAGGCCAATGATGGAAAATCCCGTGACCGTCTTGCCCGAGCCGGACTCCCCGACCAGGCCCATCACCTTGCCGCGCCCCACGGTGAAGCTGACGCCATCCACCGCCTTCACGACGCCGGCGCGGGTGAAGAAATGCGTCCGCAGATTGCGGACTTCCAGCGTGGCGCTCACTTCTTCAACCTCGGGTTCAACACGTCCCGCAGATGATCGCCCATCAGATTGATGCTGACGATGGTCACCAGCAGCGCGATACCCGGATAGAAGCTGATCCAGTATTTCCCGCTCAGCATGTACTCGTAGCCATTGGCGATCAGCAGCCCGAGCGAAGGCTCCGTGATCGGCACGCCGAGGCCCAGGAAGGAGAGTGTCGCCTCCAGCGCGATGGCGCGGGCGATCTGGATGGTGCCGACCACGATCAGCGGCGGCAGGCAATTCGGCAGCAAATGCCGGAACAGGATGCGCGAGGTGGGCAAAGCGAGGCATTGCGCGGCTTCGATGTATTCGCGCCGCCGCTCGACCAGGGCGGAGCCGCGCACGGTGCGCGCATAATAGGCCCATTCGACGACCACCAGCGCGATCACCACATTCGTGATGCCCTTGCCCAGGAAGGCCAGGATCATGAGTGCGGCGAGGATGGTCGGGAAGGAGAGCTGCAGATCCACCACGCGCATGATCAGGCTGTCGGTCTTGCCGCCGGCATAGGCCGCCAGCAGCCCCAGCGAGGCGCCCACCAGGCAGGCGATCAGGGCTGAGCCGACGCCCACCGTCAGCGAAATGCGCAGCCCGTAGATGATGCCGGACAGCATGTCCCGCCCCTGGTCATCCGTGCCGAGCCAATGGACCATGCCACCACCACCCACCGCGCCCGGTTCCAGCCGGCCATCCATGATGTCGAGTTGCGCCAGGTCATAGGGGTTTTGCGGCGTGATCCAGGGCGCGAAAATCGCCAGCAGGGCGATGATGGTGAAGACCAGCAGCCCGCCTACCGCGATCTTGCTGGCGAAGAATTCCGAGACGAAGCGGCGGAAGGGGGTTTCCTCCCGCACCGCCACGGGAGGCAAAGCCAGGTCGCTCATGCCTTGCCCTCCAGCCGCACGCGCGGATCGAGTGCCGAATAGAGCAGGTCCACGATCAGGTTGATGGTGATGAACATCACCACGATGATCAGTAGATAAGCGACGATTACCGGCCGATCGAGAACGTTGATGCTGTCAATGATGAGCTTGCCCATGCCCGGCCAGGCAAAGACGCTCTCGGTCACCACGCTGAACGCGATGGTGGAGCCCAGCTCCAGCCCGACCACGGTGACCACCGGGATCAGGATATTCTTGAACACATGCACGAAGGTGACGCGCGCCGGGGACAGCCCCTTGGCGCGGGCGAATTTCACATAATCCATCAGCATGGTCTCGCGCACGCCCGAACGCGTGAGGCGGATCACCAGGCTGATCTTGAACAACGCCAGATTCACCGCCGGCATGACGAGGTGCGAAAGCCCGTTCGCCGTGAGGAAGGACCATTGCAGCCCGAGCAGGCTGGCTGTGTCCCCGCGGCCGGTCGAAGGCAGCCAGCCGAGCTGGACCGCGAAGACCATGATCAGCATCAACCCCACCCAGAAGGTGGGCAGCGAGAAGCCGAGGATGCTGCCCGCCATGATCACCTTGGAGCCGGCGCTGTCGGGCTTGAGCCCCGCATACATCCCCAGCGGCAGGCCGATCAGGATGGAGATGAACATGGAGCCGAAGGCGAGTTCCAGCGTCGCTGGCATCTTCTGCAGGATCAGCTGCAGCGCCGGCTCGTTATAGACGAAGCTGCGGCCCAGATCGCCGTGCAGCGCGCGCCAGACAAAGACCGCATATTGCTCCCACAGCGGCAGGTCGAGGCCCAGAGCCTGGATGGCGCGCTCGCGCTCCATCTGGTCGGCATCGGGGGAGATCAGGATTTCCACCGGATCACCCACCGCATAGACGCCGACAAAGACGATGATGCTCATCGCGATCAGCACGAGGACGGATTGGGAAATGCGCCGCAGCAGATAGGCGGTCATGGCCCTAACGTGCCGTGGCGGGGCGGATATCCTGGGCCCGCGTCAGCTCATCCGTCCGGGACGCGTGCTGGAGGGTGCGGCGCATCGCCCAGATATTGGTCTGGATGTAGAGCGGCACGATGGCCGCATCCTCAAAGGCGGCGCGCTGGGCCGCGATCAGCAATTGCTCGCGCCGCGTGTCATCAATTTCGCGCAGCGCCACGTCCAGCTGGCCGTCAATCTCGCGATTGCTGTAGCGGCCGCGATTGCTCGCCCCCCAGCCGCGCTCGCGATCCGGTGTCGCGATCAGGTTGCGCAGCGGGTGGGAGCCTTCGGGGTTGGAGCCCCAGCCGATCAGGAAGGCGGAGAATTCGCCCCGGCCGGCGCGGGCCACGAAGGTGGTCCAGGGCTGCGCCTCAACCGCCGTGCGCACGCCAAGCCGCGTCCACATCTGGCCGATCGCCTGGATCACGCGGCCGTCATTCGGGTAGCGGTCATTGGGGCCATGCAGGGTGATGCGGAAGCCCTGCGGGAAACCGGCCTCGGCCAGCAGGCGGCGCGCGGCTTCGGGATCTGGGCGCTGCGCGGGGAAATCCGGGATGTAGGAAAACACGCCCGGCGGGAAGAATTGCGCCGATGGCGTGCCGGCCCCCTCCATCACCCGCTCCACGATCGCGGGGCGGTCAATCGCCATGGAGAGGGCGCGCCGCACCCGCACATCCCGCAAGGGGTTGCGCGGCAGGGGGCGGCCTTCCTGGTCGGTCACGAAGGGCGAAGCCTCGTCGCGGTGGTGGTCGAAGCTGAGATAGATCAGCCGCAGGCCCGTCACCTCGCTCATGGCCATCCGCTGGTCGCCGCGCAGACGCGTGAGGTCAGCCGTGGGGACCTGGTCAATGAACTCGACATCGCCGGCCAGCAGAGCGGCCGTGCGGGCGCTGTCATTGGTGATCATGCGGTAATTCACGCGGGCAAAGGCCGGGCGCTCGCCGAAATACTGGTCATTGCGCTCGAACTCGATGCGATCGCCCATGCGATGGCTGACCATGCGGTAGGGCCCGGTGCCGATGGCGGCGCGGCCGGCATTGAAATCCTCGGTCGTGACGCCCTGATGCGTCTCGCGGTCGAGGATGTAGAGGTTGGTCATGTCCTGCGGCAGCAGCGGATAGGGGCCATGGGTGGTGACGCGCAGCGTGTGGCTGTCCACCACCTCGACGCTGCGCATCGGGCGCACGAAGGCCGCGAAGCTCGATGGGCTGTTGGGCACATTGGGCACACGCTGAAAGGTGAAGGCCACATCCTCGGCGGTGAATTCGCTGCCATTGTGGAAGCGCACGCCACGGCGAAGCTTGAATTCCCAGACATCGGGGGCGATCGCGGTCCAGCTCTCGGCCAGGCCCGGCGTCATGCGCGACTGGCCATCCGTGTTGATCAGCCGGTCAAAGATCATGCCTGCCACGGCATTGTTCGGCGAGAGTTGATGGAAATGCGGATCAATCGACGTGACCGGCGCCCCCACGGCCATGTTGAGGTTCTGCGCGGAGGCGGGCGCCACAAGCGCGAGCGCACCCAGCAGGGCAAAGGCGCGAGACATCCAGGCCATTCAGTTCTCTCCGATGGAGCCGCAACGGGAAGCGACCTGTGTAGCAGCAAGATTACGCGGCGAGCTAGGTGGGCTTCATCTTTCTTGCGCGGCTCCGGCGGCACACGCCCAAAGCCGCCGCAGAAGCCCGGATTCCTGCCGCATTGCCCCGCATTTTCGAGCCTGTGCAGAAGGGGCGGGATTGTTGCGCATTCTGTGCTAAACGCCCCGCATGAACGCGCCTTCGCCCGCCATTGAAGCCCCGATCGTCCCGCCCCGGCCGGACAAGGTCGCCCCCCCCAAGCCGCCCAAGCGCCCGCCCTTCCGGCTGTTTGGCGGCTTCATCCGCTCGCTCTTTATCCTGGCCGCCGTCGTGCTGCTGGGGGGCGCCGTCGCCGCCTATGGGTTGTATCGCAGCCTGGAGGCCGGCCTGCCCGATTACCGCTGGCTGGCCGATTACTCACCCCCGCAGATGAGCCGCATCTACGCCGGCGATAGCCGCCTGATGGCCGAACTCGCCGCCGAGCGGCGCGTCTTCGTGCCCATCGAGGCGATCCCGCGCCGCCTCCAGCAGGCCTTCATTTCCGCCGAGGACCAGAATTTCGAGAGCCATCGCGGCGTGGACCCCATCGCCGTGCTCCGCGCCGTCATCACCAATCTGGAGCAATATGGCACTGGCCGGCGGATGGTCGGCGCTTCGACCATCACGCAGCAGGTCGCGAAGAACATGCTGGTCGGCAGTGACCGCACCGTGCTGCGCAAGGCGCGGGAGGCGCTGCTGGCGATCCGGCTGGAGAACGCCCTGCCGAAATCCCGCATCCTGGAAATCTACCTGAACGAGATTTTCCTCGGCGCTCAGGCCTATGGCGTGGCCGCAGCCGCCCAGGCCTATTTCAACAAGGCGCTGGAGGAGCTCACCATCTCGGAGATGGCCTTCCTGGCCGCCCTGCCCAAGGCGCCGAACAACTACAATCCGCTGCGCTTCCCCGACCAGGCCCGCATTCGCCGCGACTGGGTGCTGGACCGCATGCTGGAAGACCGCGTGATCACCCCGCAGGAAGCCGCGGCCGCCCATGCCGAGACCATCCTCGCCCGCCCTCTGCGCCGCCCCGAAGTGGTGCCGGTGGGTGGCCATTTCACCGAGGATGTGCGCCGCGAGCTGATTTCGCGCTTCGGGCAGGAGCAGACCCAGGGGGGCGGCCTCGTCGTCCGCACCAGCCTCGATCCGGCGCTCCAGGCGGCGACCGAGGTGGCCCTGCGCAACGGCCTGCTGGCCTTTGACCGCCGCCGCGGCGGCTGGCGCGGGCCGCTGGCCAAAAGCGCGCATGCCCCGGCCGAATGGCTGCCCGCGCTGGAGGCTTTCGGCCGGCCGCCGGGCATCCTCCCGGAATGGCGCCATGGCGTCATCCTGGAAATCCGCGACCGCGAGGCGCGCGTCGGCTGGTTCGAGCGCGCCCATCTGCGCGCCCCGGCCGAGCCGCGCACGGGCACCATCCTGCTGGAGGATCTCGCCTGGGCGCGCCCCGTGATCCCGAGCCAGGGCACGCAGCCGGTCCGGCTGGGCAACCCGCCCCGCCGCATCGGCGATGTGCTGGCGCTCGGCGATGTCGTCATGCTGGAGCCGGCGCCGGCCGCCGCCGCCCCCGCCACGCCGCCCCGCGCCGGCGCTGCCGCGCCGCGGGCCGATCGGGTGCTGCTGCGCCAGATCCCGGATGTGGAGGGGGCCGTCGTCGCACTCGACCCCAATACGGGCCGTGTCCTCGCCATGTCCGGCGGCTGGAGCTATGAGCGCAGCCAGTTCAACCGCGCGAGCCAGGCGATGCGCCAGCCTGGCTCCTCCTTCAAGCCTTACGTCTATATCTCGGCGCTGGAGCAGGGCATTCCGCCCAACCAGCGCTTCCTCGACGGCGGGGTGGAAATCGCCACGCCGCAGGGCGTCTGGCGGCCGGGCAATTACGGCGGCGGCTCCAGCGGCGGCTATGTGACCATGCGTTCTGCGCTCGAACGCAGCCTCAACCTCGTCACGGTGCGGATCGCGCAGGAGGTCGGCATGGAGCGCGTCAGCGAGACCGCCGGCCGCTTCGGCGTCATCGAGAACATGCCGCGTTTCCTCTCCATGAGCCTCGGCGCGGGCGAGACGACGGTGCTGCGCCAGGCGGCCGGCTATGCCAGCTTCGTCAATGGCGGGCGGCGCGTGGAACCCACGCTGATCGACTCCGTGCAGGACCAGCGCGGCCGCGTCATCTGGCGCAGCTCCAACCGCGATTGCGGCGCCTGTGCCGCCGGCCCGGAGGGCGGCCCGCCGCGCTTCACCGATAATCGCCGGCAGATCGCCGATCCCATCGCCGCCTTCCAGATCACCAGCATCCTGCAAGGGGCCGTGCAGCGCGGCACCGGCGGGCGGGCCGGCGCGGGGCTGAACCGCCCGATCGCCGGCAAGACCGGCACCACGGATGACTACAAGGATAACTGGTTCGTCGGCTTCACGCCCGATATCGTGGTGGCCGTCTGGATCGGCTATGATGATCCGCGCAGCCTCGGCCAGGGTGAGACGGGCGGCACCAATGCCGCGCCGATCTTCCGCGAGGTGATCGCCGCCGCGCTGGCCGGCAGCCCCGCCGTGCCCTTCCGCGCGCCGCCCGGCGTGGCCCTGGTGCGCATCCAGACGGATCGCGGCGAGACCATTCTCGAGGCCTTCCGCCCGGGCACCGAGAATGCCGCCACCGTGCCGACCGAAATGGGCTCCGGTGCCGCCGCCCGGGTGGACAGCGGACTCGGGGGGCTTTACTGAGCCCCCATGCGCGCAGACGCCCTCCAGCTTCAAGAGCAGATCACCGCCTCGGTGACCCTGCTGAGGAGGCATCTTTGACTGGGATGCTTCCCTCATTCGCCTCGCTGAACTGAACGCGAAGGCCGAAGACCCCGCCCTGTGGAATGACGCCACCGAGGCCACCAAGCTGATGCGCGAACGCGGCCGGCTGGTGGAACAGGTGGAAGGCGTGCAGCGCCTCGAACAATCCGTGGCCGATGCCCTCGAACTCATCGAGATGGCCGAGGCCGAAAGCGACGCCGCGACCGCCGATGCCGCCGTGGCGGATCTGGTCAGCTTCGCCGCCGAAGCCAAGCGCCGCGAGATCGAAAGCCTGCTCTCGGGCGAGGCCGACCCGAATGACGCCTACCTCGAAGTGAATGCCGGCGCCGGCGGCACCGAGGCGCAGGACTGGGCGGAGATGCTCATGCGCATGTACATGCGCTGGGCCGAGCGCCGGGGCTACAAGGCGACGCTGACCGAGCAATCCGAGGGCGAGGAGGCGGGCATCAAATCCGCCACCCTCCAGGTCACCGGCCCCAATGCCTTTGGCTGGCTGAAGACCGAGACGGGCGTGCACCGCCTGGTGCGCATCAGCCCCTTCGGCGGCAATGACAAGCGGCAGACCAGCTTCGCCAGCGTCTATGTCTATCCGGTGATCGACGACAAGATCGAGATCGAGATCAACCCGGCCGATATCAAGACCGACACCTTCCGTGCCTCGGGTGCTGGTGGGCAGCACGTCAACAAGACCGAATCCGGCGTGCGCTTCACCCATATCCCGACCGGGACCGTCGCGGCCTCCACGCAGGACCGCTCGCAGCACCGCAACCGCGTCATAGCGATGGATATGTTGAAGGCGCGCCTCTATGAGCTGGAGCTGCGCAAGCGCGAAGCCATCAGCGATGGCATCGAGGCGGGCAAGACGGATATCGGCTGGGGCCACCAGATCCGGAACTACGTGCTGCAGCCCTACCAGCTGGTGAAGGATCTGCGTTCAGGGCTGGAGAAGGGCAATCCCTCCGCCGTGCTGGATGGCGATATTGACGACTTCATGGCCGCCGCCCTGGCCGCGCGCGTGGGCAATACACGGTCGGATGCAAGCGCCAGCGCGCGATAGCCAGGGCCGCTGGCCCTGGCCCCTGGCAGAGCGGCAGCCTGTGGGGCTGCCTCAAGCCTCCCGCAGCTCCGACGCATGAGGTGGCTGAAATCGCCGGCGGTGCTTCCCACAGGGACGCGCATCTATGCGATTGGCGACGTCCATGGCTGCGCGGACAAGCTGCGGGCCCTGCATGAGCTGATCCGCGCGGATCTGAAGGAGAACCCCACCTCCGGCGCGCGGCTGATCCACCTGGGCGATTTCATTGACCGCGGGCCGGATTCCGCCGGTGCGCTGGACGCTGCCATGGGCTTCGACGCCTGCCCCGTCATCAACCTGTGCGGCAATCACGAGGCCACGCTGCTCGCCGCCCTCGACGGCGATGCGCCGAGTGCGACGGACTGGATGTATTACGGGGGCCGCGAAGCCCTGGTGAGCTGGGGCATGGCCGAATACGCGCCGCGCGAAAGCTGGGCCACGGGCATTCCCGCCGGGCACCAGCAATTCCTGCGCGGCCTGGCATTGAGCCACCGCGTCGGCCCCTATTTCTTCGCCCATGCCGGCGTGCGTCCGGGCATCCCGCTCGATGCGCAAGCGCCCGACGATCTGATGCGCATCCGTGGCGCCTTCCTCGACAGTGAGGCGGATCACGGCGCCTTCATCGTGCATGGCCACACGCCGGTGCGCGAGCGCGTGGCGGATCTGCGCGAGAACCGCGTCAACCTCGACACCGGCGCCGTCTTTGGCGGGCCGCTCACCTGCGGCGTCTTCGAGGAAGACCGGATCGGGCTGATGACCGCCTGACGGGGACGTTCAGGCAGGTGGGCGCTTCACCCAGATATCCCCGCGCAGCATCCGCTCCCGTCCATATTCGAACAGCGGCCGCATATAGGCCTGATCGAAGGGCAGTCCGTAGGGGACGGTGAAGTCATCCCGGATGAAGGCCAGGTTGTAATCCACCCGGTCCCGTTCGGCCGCGAAGTACATCCGGATGATGTCGTTATAGCCCGAGGCCGCGATCATCGAGCCAACGGCCCGCCCGACAATGCCGAGCGTGCGCCGATTCACCTCGCTGCCCTTGGGTTCGAGGCGCGCGTTGCGGATGATCCACGCCCGGGCCGGGGCGGTAGGCAGGCGTTGGGCGATGCGCTGCCGCCGCAAATCCCCCACGCTGGCCGGATAGAGGAAGGCCTGCGCGAAAACGCCGCCATCCACATGCAGTTCCTGGTGCGGAACGCCGGCCACATTCACATCGAACAGCACGGGCGCGAAGGCCCCCGGAATCGCCGCCGAGGCGAGCATGATGCGCCGCACCGTATCCAGCGCGCGCGGATGGCCGCTCTTGGCGATGGCACCGATATTCCAGATCACCGGCCGCTCGGCATCGAGGTTGGTGGTGCCGATCAGCAGCAGCCGCCCGGAATCATAGCCGCGGGCGATTTCGGCCAGCATCTGCTCATTCACATAACGGGAGATGGTGCGAAACAGCGGGCTGTTATCCGCCATCGCGTCATCGAAGATGGCGGCGGTGAAGTATCGCTGGTTCAGGATGTCGGCCAGGGTGATCTCGGTATAGACGCTGCGCAGCGCCGCATCCGAGGAGCTGCCGACAAAGGCGAAGGGGGCGGTCAGTGCCCCCGTGCTGACGCCAGTGACCAGAAAGAAATCCGGTCGGGTTCCAAGCTCGGACCAACCCACGAGCATGCCGGCGCCAAAGGCCCCATCCTCCCCACCGCCGGAAATGGCGAGCAGGTCCAGCTCCGGAAAGGCAGCGCCAGGTGCGAGGCCGCGCCTGGCCATGTTGCGCTGCATGGCGGCAACGAATTCCTGCTGCAAGCCCAACTGCCCGGCATGCTCCGTCGGGAAGAAGCGCTCATTGGGCAGGCCCAGCACCGTCACCTGCGGGCGCTGCGCGGAGGGCACCGCCGGCAGCCGCGTCGGCAAGGCGCATCCGGCCAGCGCCAGGGGCGCACTGGTCGCCAGGAGTGCCCGGCGGGACAGGGCAGGGGGACGGGGCAGATCAGCCATGAGGCATCTTCTCACTTGTGGACGTTGATGGATGGGGCGGCGCGCCTCACCGGATGCCGGCGCGCAGCACGTGTTTCTGGATCTTGCCCGTGCTGGTCTTGGGCAATTCGGTGAAGACCACGCGCTTGGGCGCCTTGAAGCCGGCCATGAGCGTGCGGCAATGGGCGATGATCTCGGCCTCGGTCGCGTTCATGCCAGGGCGCAGCTCCACAAAGGCGCAGGGCACCTCGCCCCATTTGTCATCGGGCTGCGCCACCACGGCCGCCAGCGCCACGGCCGGATGCTTGTAGAGCGCATCCTCCACTTCGATGGACGAGATGTTTTCACCGCCCGAAATGATGATGTCCTTGGAGCGATCCCGCAACTGGATATATCCATCCGGATACTTCACCGCGAGATCGCCCGAGTGGAACCAGCCACCGGCGAAGGCCGCATCCGTCGCGGCGGGTTCCTTCAGATAGCCCTTCATCACGACATTGCCGCGGAACATCACCTCGCCCATCGCGACGCCATCGGCGGGGACGGGCTGCATGGTGGCAGGGTCCATCACATCCAGCGCCTCCAGCGGAACGTAGCGCACACCCTGGCGCGCCATGAGCTTCGCCTGCTCGGCGGCGGGGGCGCGATCCCACTCCGCGTGCCATTCATTGGTGACGGCGGGGCCATAGACCTCGGTCAGGCCATAGACATGCAGCACGGCGAAGCCCGCCGCGCGCATGGCCGCCAGCACGGCTTCCGGCGGTGGGGCGCCCGCGACGACGAAGGTGACCGAGCCCGGCAAGGGGCGCTGCTCCGCCGCCGGGGTCGCCAGCAGCGTGCCCATCACGATCGGCGCACCGCACATGTGCGTGACACCATGCTCCGCGATCAGCGACCACATGATGGGGCCGCGCACGGCGCGCAGGCAGACATGCGTGCCCGCCATCGCCGTGATGGTCCAGGGGAAGCACCAGCCATTGCAATGGAACATCGGCAAGGTCCAGAGATAGACCGGATGCCGCGCCATCCCGGCCGAGAGCACATTGCCGATGGCCAGCAATTGCGCACCGCGATGATGATACACCACCCCCTTGGGCTTGCCCGTGGTGCCCGAGGTGTAGTTCAGCGCAATCGCATCCCACTCATCGGCCGGCATCGGCCAGGCGAAGGTTTCATCGCCCTCGCCCAGCAGCTCCTCGTAATCCTGGCCGCCGAGCGTCTCATCCGAGGGCGCCTCGCTGTCATTCACCTCGATGATGGTGGGCTTGTTCGCGCATTGCACGAGGGCCGCGCGCAGCACGGGGATGAATTCGCGATCCACGATGACGATCCGCGCTTCGCCGTGATCCAGGATATAGGCGATGGTCGCGGCGTCGAGGCGCGTGTTGATCGTGTTCAGCACACAGCCGGCCATGGGCACGCCGTAGTGGCATTCCAGCATGGCGGGCGTATTGGGCAGGAGGGCGGCCACCGTGTCGCCGCGCCGCAAGCCGCGCAGATGCAGCGCATGGGCGAGCTTCACGCTGCGCAACCGCAACTCGGCATAGGAGCGGCGGATGCGGCCATGGATCACCGCGACATGGCCAGGAAACACTTCGGCCGTGCGTTCGAGGAACAGCAGCGGCGTCAGCGGCTGGTGATTGGCGGCGACGCGCGGGAGGGCATCGTAATCGGAAGCGGCCATGGGGTTACCTGTCCTGCCAATGGGGCGCGCGCTTGCCGAGGAAGGCGCCGATACCCTCCTCCGCGTCGGCGGCCATCATGTTCTCGACCATCACGGCGCTCGCCGCATCATATGCTTCGGCCAGCGGCATGCCGCATTGCGCGTTGAAGCCGCGCTTGCCCAACCGCACCGTAACGGCGGAGCGCGCGGCGATGCTGGCGGCCAGCGCCAGCGCCTCGGCCCGCGCATCCTCGGCCACGCGGTTGATCAGGCCGAGCGCCTTCGCCTCCTCGGCCGAGACCATCCGGCCGGTGAGCAGCATTTCCATCGCGGCCTTGCGCGGAATGGCGCGCGCAACGGCCACGGCGGGCGTCGAGCAGAACAGCGCGATATCCACGCCCGGCGTGCAGAACCTGCTGGCCGGCGTGGCCACGGCCAGGTCGCAGCTTGCCACAAGCTGGCAGCCGGCGGCGGTCGCGATGCCCTCCACGGCGGCGATGACCGGCACAGGGTGGTTCACCACCTGCTGCATCACCTGGCTGCACAGGGCCATGGTGCGCGCATAGAAATCGCGCCCGCCATCCGCCTCGGCACGCGCCGCGGTAAGCTCCCGCAGATCATGGCCGGCGGAGAAGGCCGGGCCATGCGCCGCCAACACGATGCAGCGCGCATCCACGGCCGCGTGCAGCGCGTCGCGCAGCGCTTCCAGCATGGCGATGCTGAGCGCGTTGCGCGCGGCCGGACGATCCAGCGTGATCAGCGCCACGCCGTTGTTCTGGCGCTCCGTGGTGATCATCGGCCCAGCACCCCCTCTTTGAGAACATGGGCAATTTCGTCGAGGATCATCGGGTCATCAATCGTCGGCGGCACCACATAGGCCTCGCCATCGGCGATCTTGCGGATCGTCGCGCGCAGGATTTTCCCGGAGCGCGTCTTGGGCAGGCGCTGCACCACACGGGCTTCCTTGAAGGCGGCAACGGGCCCGATGCGCTCGCGCACCAGCTTCACCAGCTCGCGCGCCACCTCCTCGGGGTTGCGCGCCGCACCCGCCTTGAGCACGACAAGACCCAGCGGCGCCTGGCCCTTCAGCGCATCGGCGATGCCCACCACTGCGCATTCCGCCACATCAGGGTGCGCGGCCAGCACCTCCTCCATGGCACCCGTCGAGAGGCGATGGCCGGCCACATTGATGATGTCATCCGTGCGGCCCATCACCCAGACGAAGCCCTCCGCATCCACCATCCCGGCATCCGAGCTGTCGTAGTAACCGGGGAAGGTGGAGAGATAGGCCTCGCGATAGCGTTGCTCGGCATTCCAGAGCGTGGGGGCGCAGCCGGGCGGCAGGGGCAGCTTCACCACCAGGGCACCATTCTCGCCGCGCGGCACCTCATTCCCCTCGGAATCCAGCGCGCGCACGTCAAAGCCTGGCGTGGGCTTGCCGCCGGAGCCGGGGCGCGGCTCGAACAGACCGAAGCCACGGAAGCCCGCCGTGATGGGCCAGCCCGTCTCGGTCTGCCACCAGTGATCCACCACGGGGATGCCGAGCTGCTCCATGGCCCAGAGCGCCGTCGGCGGGTCGCAGCGCTCGCCCGCCAGGTACAGCGCCTCCAGCTTCGAGAGGTCGTAGTTCCGCATCAGCGCCGCCTCGGGGTCTTCCTTGCGGATGGCGCGGATGGCGGTGGGCGCGGTGAAAAGCAGCTTCACCCCATGCTCCGCGCAGACGCGCCAGAAGGTGCCGGCATCGGGCGTGCCCACCGGCTTGCCCTCGAACAGGATGGAGGTGCAGCCCGCCAGCAGCGGCGCATAGACGATGTAGGAATGGCCCACGACCCAGCCGACATCGCTCGCCGCCCAATACACGTCGCCGGGCTTCATGCCGTAGATCATGGACATGGAGTGGTGGAGCGCGACCGCGTGCCCGCCATTGTCGCGCACGATGCCCTTGGGCTTTCCGGTCGTCCCGCTGGTGTAGAGGATGTAGAGCGGGTCCGTCGCCGCCACATCCACGCAAGGATGCGGCGCACCCGCCGCTTCCTCCGCCGCATAGTCGAAATCACGCCCCGCGATCATCGTGCAGGGCTGCTCCGGCCGTTGCAGGATCAGGCAGAGATCAGGCTTGTGCGCGGCCATGCCGATGGCGGCATCGAGCAGCGGCTTGTAGGCGATGACGCGGCCCGGCTCCAGGCCGCAGCTCGCGCTGATCACCGCCTTGGGTGTGGCGTCATTGATGCGCGCCGCCAGCTCCGCCGCCGCGAAACCGCCGAACACGACCGAGTGAATGGCCCCCAGCCGCGCGCAGGCCAGCATGGCGATGGCGGCCTCGGGCACCATGGGCATGTAGATGATGACGCGGTCCCCCTGGCCGACACCCCGCGCCGCGAGCGCGCCGGCCAGCCGGGCCGTGCGGTCCCGCATCTCGGTGTAGGTGATGCGCTGCTGGGCGCCGGTCATGGGGCTGTCATAGAGGATGGCAGTCTGCGCGCCCCGCCCCGCGGCGACATGACGGTCCAGCGCATTGTGGCAGGTGTTCAGCACGCCATCGGCGAACCAGCGGCCAAAGAGACCCTGGGATGCGTCCAGCGCAAGGCTGGGCGGGCGCGTCCATTCCAGCCCCTGCGCGGCGGCAAGCCAGTATGCCTCAGGGTCGTTGCGCCATTGCGCCACCGCGGCATCGTAAGCCGTCATCGCTGATCTCTCCCTTTGCCGGAGAAAATGCGCCCATGGGCGTTGCCTCGCAAGCGGGACCGCCGCACCATCCCAGCATGAGAACGCGCTTCGCAGCCCTGCCCGGCAATATCAGGGGCGCGATCCTGATGTCCCTCGGCGGGGTGCTCTTCGCGACGGAGGCGCTGTTCATCCGCTGGATGAGTGACCGTGGCATCCCCACCACCACGCAGCTTTTCGCGCGCTCCATCGGCCAGCTGGTGTGGGTGCTGCCGCTGATCCTGGCCAGCGGTGTCGCGGTGTTCCGCACCGGGCGGCCGCTGATGCACCTGCTGCGGGGCGGGTCTTCCGCCTTGACCTGGGGGTTCTATTTCCTGTCCTTCGCCTTCCTGGACCTCACCACCGCCACGGTCCTCTCCTTCACCAATGTCATGTTCACGACGATCCTGGCGCGGCCGGTGCTGGGGGAGCGGGTGGATGCGCCGCGCTGGGCCGGCACGGTGCTGGGCTTCATCGGCATCGCGGTGATGCTGCGCCCAGGCACCGATATTCCCCTCGCCGGCGCGCTGATCGCGCTGGCCGCCGCCTTATCCTGGTGCGGCATCACCCTCACCTCGCGCAGCTTGTCACGCACCGAGAGCACGCAGACCGTGCTCGCCTGGGTCGGCATGATCACCAGCCTTTGCGTGGCACCTTTTGCGATCCTGTTCTGGCAACCCATCGGCCTCATGGACCTGCTGATCCTTGCCGTTTTCGGCCTGGTCACGCCCGGGATCATCTGGCTGGTGACGGAGGCGCTGCGCGCGGGTGAGGCCAGCGCGGTGGCCCCCTTCCAGTATCTGCGCCTCGTCGTGATCGCCGCCTTCGGCTGGGTGCTCTTCGGCGAGGTGCCGGATGGCTGGACCTGGCTGGGCGCGATCATCATCCTCAGCGGTGCGGTGATCATCACCATCAGCGAGGCCCGCAAACGGTGACGCTGCTGCTGCAGGCAGCACCGCTTCTCGCGCTGCTCGCCTTGCTCGGCACGGGCCGGGCGGGGCCGCTTGCGGCCTGTGGCGTTGCGCTGGCGCTGGCCTTGCCCGCCATCGCCGTGAGCCTGCCTGACGGCGTCACCCTGCTCGGCTTCCTCGGCGGCGCCACCCTGCGGGCGGCCTTCCTGGCGCTGCAACCCATGGCCGTGGTGGCGGGCGGGTTGCTGTTCCATGCCGCCGTGCAGCCCGCGGCCGATGCGGCCGAACGGCTGCCCACCGCGCAACGCATCTTCGCCGTGACGCTGCCCATGGGGTGCTTCCTGGAATCGGTGACGGGCTTTGCCGTGGGCGCCGTCTTCGCGCTGGCTGCCCTGCGCGCCATGGGCGTTGGCGGCGCCGTGGCCGTGGCACTCTCGCTCCAGGGGCTGGTGATGGTGCCCTGGGGCGGGCTTGGCCCCGGCACCTCGCTCGGCGCCGTGCTGGCGGGCGTGCCGGCGCAGGATGCCGTGGCGCTCAGTGCCTGGCCCAATGCCGGCTGGATCATCGCGCTGGCCCCCATCCTGTGGTGGTTGCAGGACCGCGCCGGCGTGGTGGTGAGCGGGCGCGAGAAGATGATGCAGGCGCTGATGCTCACCGTGCTGGCGCTGCTCCTGGTGGCGCTGCATTGGGTCCTGCCCTTTGAGGTGATCGGCGTGGTGGCTTCCGGCGGCGTCACCATCTGGGCGCTCTGGCGCGCCGACCCGCCGCGTGACCTGGTTGCCGCCCTGCGCATGAGCTGGCCTTATCTGCTGCTGACGCTCTGCCTGCTCGGCGCGCGCCTGGTGCCGAACCCGCCCGCCTTGCATCCCTTCCCCGAATTGCCGGCCTTTCCGATCACCCATGTGGCCGTCGTGCTGTGGCTGGTCTCGGCCAGTCTGCTGCTGGCCCGCGGCGATGGCCTGGCGCGCGGCCTGGCGGCATTGCGCCGCGCCCAGCGGCCGGCCCTCGCCATGCTGCTCTATGTCACGCTGGGCCGCTGGCTGGCGGGAAGCGGCATCGCGCTCGCTTTGGCCACCGCGCTGATCGAGGGCAAGGGCGACCTGGCCGCCTATGCCATCACGCCGCTCGGCTTCGCATCGGGGATGATCACGGGCAGCAATGTCGGCGCCAATGCCGCGCTGATGCCGGTCCAGGCCGCGCTCGGCCAGGTGCTGGGGCTGCCGGTGCTGCTGGCGCCCGCGCTGCATAATTTCGCGGGGGCGGCGGGGGCAGGCATGAGCATCGCCGGGACGGCCATGCTCTGCGCCCTGCTGGCGGATGGCACGCGCCCCGTGCAAGTCTGGCGGCTGATGCTGCCTTCCATGGCGCTGGTGATGCTGTTCGGCACGCTCGCGCTGGTGTTCATGAGGTGACGATGTCCGACTGGCAGATCGCCGAGCGCAAATTGTCGCGGGACAAGCTGTTCCGCCCGCTGGTCAAGCGCATCGGCCCCTGCACCCTCGTGCCGCTGGAGCGGGAGCCCTATGAGGCGCTGATCCGCGCCATCGCGCATCAACAGGTGCATGGCCGCGCGGCCGAGGCCATGCTGAACCGGTTCCGCGCGCTGTATGAGGGTGAGGAATTTCCCTCCGCCGAATTCGTGCTCGCCCTGCCGCCCGAGGCGCTGCGCGGCTGCGGCTTTTCCGGCTCGAAGGTGTTGGCCATCCAGGATATCGCCGCCAAGACGAAGGCCGGGCTGGTGCCCAGCCTGGAGGAGGCGGCCGGGCTGAAGGACGCCGCGCTGATCGAGCGGCTGGTCGCCATTCGCGGCGTGGGCCGCTGGACGGTCGAGATGCTGCTGATCTTTACCCTCGGCCGGGCTGATATCCTGCCGGTGGATGATTTCGGCGTGCGCGAAGGCTGGCGGCTGCTGAACGGCCTGGAGGCGCAGCCCAAGCCCAAGGAGCTGGCCAGCATCGGTGAGGCCTGGGCGCCCTGGCGCAGCATCGCCGCCTGGTATCTCTGGCGCGCCGCCGATGAAGGCAAGAAGGTGAAGGTGAGCGCCGTCTGACGGGGCTCACCCGGTCAGCGGCGCAGCGCCGGGGCTGGCGTGCTGGATTGCCGCAGATCGTCATACAGCCCGGTCTGCCCGCGGGCGCAGGCCCCTTCCGCCAGCATGCGGCGATACCCGGCGCTGGTGGGCACGCAGGCGCGGGCCAGGCCCGTGCGGTTGGCGCCGGTGGCGTTGCGCACGTCATTGATGAAGCGGTTCACCTCGGCATAGGCGGTGTTCTTCTCCGGCGTGGATTTGTTCGAGGCGGCGATGCAGGCGCGCCAGGCACGCACCTGTTCATCGCAATTGGGCTCGCCCGTCACGGCTGGGGCCGCCGGCGTGGGCGAGGCTGGCGCGCGGCTCTGCCCGGAGCCCTGGGCAGCAGCCTGGACGGGCGCAAGGAGCGGCGCGATCACCACGCCCAGAAGCATCATGCGCCACATCGGAAAACCTCCATACAAAGCATGCCCATGGCGGCAGGCGGATGCCCAGCATGCTGTGCCAGCACGGCCAGGAGGTCCAGTCTCGCGCGGTGATTCCCTGACGGAAAACCTGCTTGCAGGGCCGCAAGGGCGGGCGCATCTATGCGCGACAAGGAGTATCAGACATGCCGATCCCGCAGCCCGAAGCCGAATTGAAGCTGGAGGCCGACGCCGCCACGCGTGACCGCATCGAAGCCGCCGCCTTCCGCAAGCTCGTCGCGCATCTGCGCGAACGCTCCGATGTCCAGAATATCGACATGATGAACCTCACCGGGTTCTGCCGGAACTGCGTCAGCCGCTGGTACCAGGAGGCCGCGGCCGATGCCGGCACCGCGCTGGAAACCCCCGCCGCGCGGGAGATCATCTACGGGATGGACTACAAGGCCTGGCAGGCGGCCCACCAGAAGGAAGCCTCTGCCGAACAGAAGGCGGCCTTCGGCGTCGCGATGAGCCGGGAAGACCCCATGGCCAAGCCGGGATAGAGGCGCTACCTCCCTCGCCCTGCTTCCGCATGTGAGAGAGACCATGTCAGAGACCGAAGATGCCAAGGCGAGCCGCAAGCGGCAGGCCGATGCCCCCGATGCCGACACGGGGGGCATCGCGGCCGACCGGCTGCGTTCCATCGTGGACCGCATCGAGCGCCTCGAAGAGGAGCGCAAGGCGCTAGGCGACGATATCAAGGACATCTACGCCGAGGCGAAATCCGCCGGCTTTGATGTGAAGGTGGTCCGCCAGATCATCCGCCTGCGCAAGCAGGAGCCGGCCGAGGTGGAGGAGCAGGAGACGCTGCTCGATCTCTATCGGCGCGCCCTCGGCATGTGAGGCGGCGGATCCCGGGCGTCGTTCGGCATCGGCCGGACCCGCGCGGGGCCGCACCGTTTCGATTGTTTGGAGAGCAGCGGCTTGGCGCTTGCCATCCGTGCCCTTGGCGTCACTTGGTGAGCCCGCGCAACCTTGGCCGCGCGCCGGCGCCAGGCCCTTCGAAACCGGCCACCTGGCCTTATGCGAGCAGGTGTAAGCCCCACATGGCGCCCCCCGACAAGGATGGCGCGATCGGCCAGCCATTCAGCGGCCAGGCCGAGGGCCCGGCATCCGCATCACGCTGGCGGCGTCACCCCCGCATATTCCCGGAATACCCCGAGGGTCGCCGTGCTGCCCACATCGAGGAAGCCCGATGCGCGAAGCTCGGCCTCGATCGTCGCGGCCGGCACGCATTCCTCGATCGTGTCCCAATAGTATTGCATGAGCAGCCGCCCTTGCCGGCGCGGCATCATCAGGCCGCAGAGTGCCGGGATGATCCGGCCCAGCCAGAGCATCGCGGCGGCCTGGACGAAGCGGTTCTCGGCCCGGGCGATTTCCAGGACCAGCAGCTTGCCGCCCGGCTTCAGCACCCGGCGGAACTCGGCAAAGACGCTGCCGAAATCGGCCATGTGGCGCAGCGCATAGCCCATCGTCACCATGTCGAAGCTGGCATCCTGGAAGGGCAGGGCCTCGGCCCGGCCCTGGACCAGCGGCAGCGCCAGGCTGGCCCGGGCCTGGGCCAGCATGCCGAAACTCGGATCCAGCCCGACGACCAACCCCTCGGGCTGCACGATCCCCGCCGCCTCACGCGCCAGCAGCCCCGTGCCGACCGCGATATCCAGCACCCGATGCCTGGGTGCCAGCCCGTGGTCGCGCAGCACCCGCCGGCGGTACCAGGCCCCCGAGCCGAGCGACATGATGCCGTTGATGCGGTCATAATCGGCGGCGCTGCTGTCAAAAAGCTGCCGCACGAAGGCCTCGCGCTCACGCGGGTCGCCGTAATATTCGGTCAGGGCGGGGTGTGGCTGGGTCAGATCGGCGTTCCTGCTGTGCCACGCGGCCATGCCGCCGGGCCGGTGATGCAAAGGCCCCTGGCCTTCGCTATGACGTCACATGGGAAGGGCATCGCCCTTCCAGGCGGAAATGTCGGGCAGGCGCGAATGGTCGAGGAACGAGAGGCCAGAGCCGGTGCAAACCGCCGCTGCCAACACGACATCCTGTAGCAAACGGCTCCAGGGGAGGGAACCGGATTGAGTATGGCTTCCGATCCGCCCGCCGCCGATGGCGCGCCGCAGCGTGATCCGGCGGAGGCCGCCGCGCGGCGGCGGCCGTTGCGCTGGGCCTGGGACAGTTTCAGCTTCGTGCTGGTGTTGACCCTGCTCGCCATCTGCTTTGCCGGCTGGAGCCTGATCGCGACGCTTCTGGTGCATCTGCTGCCCCGGCGCTTCGGGCAGCGCCTGGGCCAGGCTGCGACGATCATGTTCTTCAGCTTCTTCCTCTGGGTCATGCGGCGCCTTGGCATAGCGCGGGTGGACCTCAGCGCGCTGGCCGCCGTGCAGGATTTCCGCGGTGTGGTCTTTGCCGCGAACCACTTGGCGCTGCTGGATATCCTGCTGCTCGGCTCCTGCCTGCCGCGCACCGTCTGCATCATCAAGGCGAGCCTGTGGCGGAACCCCTTGCTGGGTGGCGGGCGGCTGGCCGGATACATCCGCAATGACGAACCGCTGCGCCTGATCCGCAACGCGGCCGCCGCCCTGCGCGAGGGCTCCAACCTGCTGATCTTCCCTGAGGGCACGCGCCAGCCAGCTGGCCGGATGGGGGCCTTCCGCCCTGGCTTCGCGCTCATCGCCAGGCGGGCGCAAGCCCCGGTGCAGACGCTCTTCATCGAGAGCAATTCGCCATATCTGCGCAAGGGATGGCCGCTCTGGAAGCGGCCGGAATTTCCGCTGGAGTATCGCGTCACCCTGGGGCCCTTGCTGCCGGTCGAAGGCCGCGCCGAGGATTTCTCCGAGGCCCTGCGAGAGCTGTTCCTGGCCCGGCTGCAACCCCCGGCGGACAGCCCGTGACCCCGTCGCGCAGCCACCTGGTGCTGATCCCGAGCTACAACACCGGCCCCATCCTGGCGGAAACCCTCGCCGCCGCCCGGGCGGCCTGGGCGCCGGTCTGGCTGGTCAGCGATGGCAGCACCGACGGCGCGGCCGATGCGCTGCGGGATGACCCCGGGACGGACTTTCGCGTCATCACCATGCCGCGCAATGGCGGCAAGGGCAGCGCCGTGCTGGCGGGGCTGGCCGAAGCGGCAAGGCTGGGCTTCACCCACGCCCTGGTGATGGACGCGGATGGCCAGCACCCGGCCGCACAGATCGGCGAATTCATGGCCGCCTCCATGGCGGCGCCCGGGGCGATGGTCCTCGGCAAGCCGGTCTTCGGGCCGGAGGCGCCGGCGTTGCGCGTGGGGGGGCGGCGCATCTCCAATGGCTGGGCCAATCTGGAAACGCTGTGGTCGGGCATCGGCGACAGCCTGTTCGGCTTTCGCGTCTATCCCATCGCGCCGCTGTTGCGGATCATGCAGGCCCAGGCCAGCATGCGGCGCTTCGACTTCGACCCCGAGGCGGCGGTGCGGCTGGTCTGGGCCGGGGTCCCCGCGATCAACCTGCCGGCCCATGTGCGCTACGTCCCGGTGGCGGAGGGCGGCGTCTCGCATTTCCGCTATGGCCGCGACAACCTGCTGCTGACCCGGATGCATGCGCGGCTGTTCATCGGCTTCCTCGGCCGGCTGCCCTGGCTGCTTGGGCGGAAATTCACCCGGCGGGCCGGCTGAGCCCGCACCGGGCCCGGCGAGCGTTCTATGGCGGGATGGCCTCGCCCTCCAGCCGGATGGATGCAAGTCCCCGCGCCGCCAGCAGGGGCAGCAGGGCCGCCAGCACCGCGATGCTGACCGCCTGCCCCGTGCCATCCCGCGCCGCGCGGCCATCATGCAGCAGGATGATGTCGCCCTGCCGCAGATCACTGATGATGCGCGCCAGCACCAGCTCAGGGTCGCCGCAGCGCGTATCAAACCCCCTCCGCCGCCAGCCGACATGGCGCAGGCCGAGCCGGTGCAGCACAAGATCCGACAGCGGGCTGCGCAGGCCGAGCGGCGCCCGGGCGAGGTCACTGGCCACGCCCAACCCGCGCAGCACCGCCTGCGCCGCCTGCCATTCCCGCCGCTGCCCGCCGAGCCCGAGCAGGGCGAACCAGCCCGGATGATGCATGGTGTGATTGCCGATGGTGTGGCCGCGCGCGGCGATCTCGCGCACCAGTTCCGGGTGGCGCGCCGCGTTCTCGCCGATGCAGAAGAAGGTGGCGCGGGCCCCGTGTCGGTCCAGCAGCTCGAGGATGCGCGGCGTCACCTCGGGGTCCGGGCCATCGTCGAAGGTCAGCGCGACATGGCCGCTGGCGAGGCCTGGCGGCAGGGAGCGCAGGCTCCGGCCAAGCAGCTGGCTGTCGGGCAGGAAGGTCAGCAAGGTCAGCAGCGCGTGATTCGCCAGGACGCCGCCCAGCGCCCAGGGCCAGGCCTGCGGCGCCAGCGCCAGCACGCCCAGCGCCGCCGCGTGCAGCAGGATTGAGCCGAGGATGAGCGGCCGGGGCCGCCAGTTGGTGCTCATTCCGCCCCGTCCGCCGCGACGCGCTTCACCACAGGCGGCCCTCGCGCAGCGCCCGCACCACGCCCATCACGCCGATATGCGGATGATCGGGGAAGCGGTGCCGGCGCATGATGTATTCGCCGATGAACATGGCGATGACGAGCGGCAGGTCCAGCACATTCACGAACAGCGACCAGACCGCGCGCGGCGCCGTGAGCGCCAGCAGCGCCGAGATCACGCATTGGGCCAGGAAAAAGGAGACCCAGGCGCGGGCCACGGCGCGCGTATAGCTCGCCATCTCCGGCCGCCAATGGGGGTCAAGCCGCTCGGCCAGACGCGTGATCGGGTCGGTGCGGCCGCCACGCATGGCCGCGGCCAGGCCCAGGCCCAGCGCCGCGAAAAATGCCGCATGGGACACGCCGGCGGTGACCAGCACCGCGAGGCGCGCATCAACGCCCAGCAGGAGCGCCGCGAGGATCGCACCCGCCGTGGCCAGCGGCCAGATGCAGAGCCAGAAGCCCCGGCCATGGGCAACGACCAGCCCGACCTGAAGGGCGAGGAACGGCAGCAGCCACAGCACCTGGCCATGGCCCAGACCGAGGCCATGCACCAATGGCGGCCCCAGCAGCGCCAGGATGGCGAGAAGAATGGTCACGGATCTCCTCGGCCTGCTATAATTCCGCCTCGTTTCAAGCCGATGCAACGAAACATCACGAATGACATTCAAGCTATGACCACTGGCCGCCGCGCGCCGGGGTCCAGGGAGTGATCTGGAAAGAAAGCATGGCAGATTTCTCTTCAAAGTCAATGCATTGCAATGTTTCTGAGCTTCAGCTGGATCTGGCCCAAGCCATCGTGACGGCGCTGAAGCTGGAGATGGACGCGACCGACATCGCCCCGGATGCACCGCTCTTCAACGAGGGCCTGGGGCTGGACTCCATTGACGCCCTTGAGATCGCGGTCTGCGTCTCGGAACGGTATCGCGTGCAGCTCCGCTCCGATGATCCGGACAATAAGCGCATCTTCGCATCGCTGCGCAGCCTCGCCGTGCATATCGCCGCCCATTTGCCGCGCCCCGCGGATTCCGCCACCGCCACATGAGCAGCGGCGGCGCATCGCGGCGCGCTCCGCGGCCAGCGCCGGACGAGGTTCCCGCCGCGGCCGCCGCGCTGTTGCAGCGGCCGCTGGAGGATACGCTCTTCTGGTACCCGGCTGCCGGACGCGCGGAGCAAAGCCTGCGCCGGATCACCGGCGTCATCTTCCTGCGGGCCGCCGCCCGCGTCGCGGCCAGCCTTCCGCCGGCCAGCGCCTATCTCAATCTCTGCCGGGACCCTTGCGGCACGGCCATCGCCCTGGCCGCGGCGATGCTCCGCTCAACCCCCTGCGTGCTGGTGACAGACCCCTCGCCGGCCGGCATCGCGATGCTGCTGGAGCAATTCCCGCAAGCCCACCCGCTGATGGATGAGGGCGCCACACGCCCGCCGGCTTTTGCCGCCGCCAGCATCGCCACCCCGCAGCTGGGCGATGCCTGGGGTGCAGTGCCGGTCAACCCGGTGTTTCCCAAGGCGTTGACCGCCCTGATCGGCGTCACCTCGGGCAGTTCGGGCAAACCCTCGGCCCATGCCAAGGGCTGGGGGGCGCTGGAAGCGCGCAACCGCGCCGCCGCAGCGCGCTTCGGGCTCATGGGCGGGGGGCAGCAACGCCTTCTGGTGGGCACTGTTTCCCCCACGCATATGTACGGCATGGAGACGATGGTGCTGCTGCCCCTGCATGCCGCCATCATCACCTGGTGCGCGCCCTGCTTCCTGCCGGGCGATGCGGCGGCGGGCCTCGCCGAAGCGGCACGCATCGCCGGAGATCCGGAGATGCCGGCCGGCAGCGTGGCGCCGGAGCCCATCTTCATCACCACCCCGCTGCATCTCGGCGCGCTGCTGGAGGCGGCAACGCCGCTGCCGCCGATGCATGCCGTCATCTCCGCCACGGCCCCGCTCGACCCAACCCTGGCAACCCGCGCCGAGGCGCTCTGGAACGCCCCGGTGATGGAGATTTTCGGCGCCACCGAAGTCGGCTCCATCGCCTCCCGCCGCACCGCGCGGGAGGCCGCCTGGACGCTGTATGACGGCGTCAGCCTGACCAGGCGTGACGAGGTGGTGCAGGCCGCGGCGGAGGGCGCCCCGGCCACGGCACTTTCGGATGTGCTCGATCTGCTCTCGCCGAGGCAGTTTCGCCTGGTCTCGCGCGGCACCGACATCATCAAGCGCGGGGGCCGCCGCGCTTCCCTGGCCGGGCTGACCCGCATCCTGGCCGGGCTGGAGGGCGTGCGGGACGCGGCCTTCCTGATGCCCGAACCCGCGCCCGGACGCAGCGCCACCGAGCGGCCCATCGCCTTCGCCGTCGCTCCCGGGCGCGACGCCGCGGACCTCCTCGCCGAATTGCGCGGGCTGGTCGAGCCGGCCTTCCTGCCGCGCCGCATCCTCCTGCTGGATCACCTGCCACGCAACGAGATCGGCAAGCTGCCGCGCGACGCCCTGCTGGCGCTGCTGACGCCGGCTGCCCCATGACGCCCGCCGGCCACTTCACCACATCACCGGAGCACCCGAGCCTGCCGGGGCATTTCCCGGGGCGCCCCATCGTGCCGGGCGTGCTGCTGCTGGCTGAAATCTTCGCCCTGCTCGGCGCGGCCCATCCCGGCCTGCATGTCGCCGCGCTGGAGCAGGCGAAGTTCCTGCGCCCGGTCCGCCCTGGCGAGGTGGTCATGCTGGCAAGCCGCCTGGCCGAGGCCGGGCGGGTGCATTTCACCGGCATGATCGGCGCGGAGCCCGCCCTGCGCGGCGTGGCGCGGATGCAGCCGGTGCCAGGATGAGCGCGCGGCCGGCCGAATGGGCGGCCATGCGGGAGCGCGGCAATGCCTTCTGGTCCAGGCTCGGCCTGTTTCTCGTGCAGCGCCTGGGCTGGCGCTTTGGCCGTGTCCTGCTGCTGCCGATCACCGCCTGGTTCCTGCTGAGCTCGCCGGGCGCGCGCGCGGCCTCGCGCGAGTATCTCGGCCTTGCGCTGGGCCGGCCGGCGCGGCTCACGGATATCGCCCGGCATATCCACGCCTTCGCGTGCAGCATCCTGGATGCGCCCTTCTTCCTGGCCCGCCGGACGGAGAATTTCACCGTCCAGGTCACCGGGCTGGAGCATCTGGAAAAGCTGGCGGCCGAGGGGCGCGGCTGCGTCCTGCTGGGCGGGCATCTGGGCAGCTTCGAGGTGCTGCGCCATGTCGGCCAGGGCTCCCCCGTGCCGGTGCGGCCGCTGATGTACCGGCGCAATGCCGGCGTGATGACCACGCTGCTGGAGCGGCTGGACCCCGCGCTCGCCCGCGCCGTGATTCCCCTGGGCGAGCCCGACAGCATGCTGCAGGCGCGCGAGGCCATCGAGCGGGGCGAGATCATCGGCATCCTGGCGGATCGCGCGGCGGCGGGGGATCGTTCGGTGGTGGTGCCGTTTCTCGGCCGTGATGCAGCTTTTCCGGCGGGGCCCTTCATCGTCGCGGCCATGCTGGGCGCGCCGGTCCTGGGCTTCCGCGGCGTCTGCACCGGCCCGCGCCGGTATGAGGTGCGCTTTGAACCCTTCGCCGAACGCATCACCCTCCGCCGCGAGCATCGCGCCGAAGACCTGCGCGAGGTGGCCCTGCATTACGCCCGGTGGCTTGAGCAGGGCTGCCGTGCCCATCCCTGTCAGTGGTTCAATTTCTTCCCCTTCTGGAAGGCCTCCCTCCATGCGGCTGATACCGAGCCGGCGCGTGCTCCTCCTTCTGCCACTGGCCCTGATGCGCCCGGCGCCGGGCCGGGCAGCGAGCTGGGAGGGGCCCTTCACGCTCGCCCTGTTGTTCAGCAACCTCGCTGAGGTGCCGGAGCGCCGCGCGCGCTTCACCGAGGAGCGCCGTTTTGCCGCGCTGGACCAGCCGCTGCACAGCCAGGGCCGGCTGCTGTGGCGGCGGCCAGACCTGCTGGAAAAGCACACCGAGGCGCCGGAGGCCGAAACCCTGCGCATCACGGGCGATGCGGTCGAGGTCGCGCTGCCGGGCCAGCCCATGCGCGCGTTCAGCCTGGCCGCCCAGCCGCAGTTGCGCGGTTTCGTCGAGGCCCTGCGCGCGCCACTCGCCGGGGACCTGGCCACGCTGGAGCGGCTGTTCGACGCCGAGTTGAGCGGTGCGCCGATCGCGTGGCAGCTGCGCCTCGTGCCGCGCGATGCGCGCATGCGGCAGGCCATGGCCGGGATGGAGATCCTGGGCGCCCTGGCCGAACCGCGCGAGATCCGCCTGCGCCAGCCCAATGGCGACGCGCAGACGCTGCTGATCGAGCCCCTGCCCTGACCCCGCAACCCGCACGCCGCGCCCTGCCCATCCTGCTCGCGCTGCTGGGCGGCGTCCTGCTGCTGGCGGGCGCCCTGTGGCGGACGGAGATCCGCAGCGACCTGCTGGACTTCCTCCCCGTCGGCCAGACTCCCGCCGCCCAGGCCATGCTGGGGGAGATGCGCCAGGGCGGCACGGCGGGCCTGGTTCTGGTCGCTCTCGAAGTTGCCGCGGAGCCGGAGCTGGCGCGCATCAGCCGCGCCATGCAGGCGCGGCTTTCCTCGGATGCGCGGTTCAGTCGGATCGCCGGCGGCGAAGCGGCCTGGAGCGAGGCCGATGAGCTTCGGATCTTCGCCCAGCGGCATCTGCTCTCACCCCTGATTCGCCCTGAAATCTTCGAAACCGCCGCCTTGCGTCGCGCGCTGGAGGAGGTGCTGCGCGGGCTGCGCTCCTCGGCGGCGCCGCTGGTCGCGCGCTACGCCCTGCCGGACCCGATCGGCGCCTTTCCGGCGTGGCTCGCCATGCTCGGCGCGGATCATCGGCTAACGGCGCGGGATGGCGCCTGGTTCGTGACCGGACGGGAGGCGCCGCGCGCCGTCATCCTGGCCGTGATCGCCGGGGGCGGGACGGAAATGGCCGCGCAGGAGGCCGGGCTCGCTGCCATCACCGATGCCTTCACCCTGGCGGAGCCCGGGCCGGCGCGGCTGCTGCTGGCCGGCCCGGCGGTGATCGCGCGCGAAGCGTCACGCGGCATTCGCGCCGATGTGGACCGCATCGCCGTCATCTCCACGCTGCTGGTGGTGGCCCTGCTGGCCTGGCGCTTCCGCTCGCTGCTCGTCCTCGCGGCGCTGGCGGTGCCGGTGCTGCTCTCCGTCGCCCTGGGGATCTGGCTGACGGGGCTGTTCTTTGGCTCGGTGCATGCCATCGCGCTGGGCTTCGGCGTCACCATGCTGGGCGTGACACTCGACTACCCCGTGCTGCTGCTCGGCCACCGCAAGCATCACGAGGCCGCGCATGGCACGCGCGCGCGCATCCGGGGGGCCTTCTGGCTGGCGGTGGCGACAGCGACGCTCGGCCTCGGCGGGCTGGTATTTTCGGGCTTTCCCGGCCTTGCGCAACTGGGCGTCCTGGCCGCGATCGGCCTGCTGGCCGCCGCGGCGGCAACCTGGTGGCTGCTGCCGCCGCTGGTGGTCGCCGCCCAGCTTGCCCCGGTCGCGGCGGGTGAGGCGCGCTGGGTCCATCGGCTGGAGGGCGCCCGGCGGTTCCGGGCGGCGGCCATCGCCCTGGCGCTGCTGGCGGGCGGTGCACTCCTGGCGGTGGGCGGCCCGCGCTGGGAGACTGATCTTGCGGCCCTCAGCCCCGTGCCGGATGCCGCGCGCGCGCTGGATGCCGAGCTGCGCGAGGCTCTGGGCGCGGCCGAGGCGGGGCAGTTTCTGCTGGTGCGCGGCCCGGATGCGCAAACCGTCCTGCAACGCCAGGAGGCGCTGCTGCCCCGGCTGGATCGCCTGGTCGAAGCCGGTGTCATCGGCGGCTATGAGGCGGCCGCGCTGATCCTGCCCTCCATGGCGCGGCAACTGGAACGGCGCGCAGCACTGCCGGCGCCGGAGCTCCTGGCCGCCCGCCTGGCCGAGGCCAGCATCGGCCTGCCCTTCCGCCCTGCCGCCTTCCAACCCTTCGAGGCTGCGGTGGCGGCAGCACGCGTGCAAGCGCCCTGGAGCCCGGCGGAGCTGGCGGATACGGCGCTCGGCCTGCGCCTTGCGCCCCTGCTGGGCCAGCGCGGCGATGGCTGGCAGGGGGCGATCCAGTTCCGCGGCGTCACCTCAGTGGCGGCTCTCGCCCAGGCGCTGGAGGCGCCGGGCGCCGTCTTCATTGATGTCCGGACCGAGCTGGATGGCATCCTCGCGGGCTTTGGCGCGCGCTCCGTCTGGCTGCTGGCGTTGGCGGGCCTGGCCATCCTGCTGGTGCTTGCCCTCGGGCTGCGACGGCCGGCCCGCATCCTGCGGGTGCTGGGGGCCATCGCCGCCGCGCAGATCGTGACGCTGGCCGTGCTGCGCTTCGCCGGCGTCAGCCTCTCGCCGATCCATCTGGCCGCGCTGCTGCTGGTCGGCGGCGTCGGGCTGGATTATGCGCTGTTCATGGCACGGGAAAATCTGGACATGGAGGAGCGCGCGCGCACGCTGCGCACGCTGATCACCTGCAATGCCATGACGCTGCTGACCTTCGGCCTGCTTGCCACCTGTGCCACGCCGATCCTGCGCGATATCGGCGCCACGGTGGCCCTGGGCGCCGCACTCTCCCTCGGCTTCGCCTTCCTGATCGCCGCCCCCCCCAGGCTGCCGGCCAGGCTGCCGCAATGACCCCCATGCCGATCGCCGCCATGACCGCCGTCAGCGCGCTGGGCATCGGGCGGGCCGCGCATCTGGATGGGTTGCGCGCCCGGCGCGGCGGCCTCAGCCCCAATGATTTCGACCCCATGGTGGGGGGCTGGATCGGCCGCGTCGCGGCGGTGGAGGCGCATCGTCTTCCGGCCGGCCTCGCGCGGTTTGATTGCCGCAACAACCGCCTGGCAGATCTGGCGCTGCGGGCCGATGGCTTTGCCGATGCGGTGGCGGCGGCATGTTCGCGCCATGGCGCGCACCGGATCGGGCTTGTGGTGGGCACCAGCACCTCGGGCGTAGAAGCCGCCGAGGAGGCGTATCGCCGCATCGGCCCCGATGGATTGCTGCCCCGGGATTTCGACTTCGCCGGCACGCAGGACCTTGCCTCGCTGGCGGATTTCCTGCGCATGGCCCTCGGGCTGCGCGGGCCGGCCAGCGTGATTTCCACGGCCTGCGCCTCCTCCGCGCGCTGCTTCATGGATGGCACGCGGCTGATCGACTCGGGGCTGTGTGACGCGGTGGTGGTGGGCGGCGCCGACAGCCTGTGCCGGATGACGCTGCACGGCTTCGCGGCACTCGAATTGATCGCGCCCGGCCCCACGCGGCCCTGCGACGCGCTGCGGGACGGCATTTCGGTGGGTGAGGCGGCGGGCTTCGCGCTGCTGGAACGCGACGCGCCCGGCGCCGCCATCGCCTTGCTCGGCTGGGGCGCGAGCAGTGACGCGCATCACATGTCCCACCCGCACCCCGAGGGCGCCGGCGCCATCCGCGCCATGAGCGAGGCGCTGGACCGCGCGGGCCTCAGCCCGGGTGCGGTGGATTGGGTGAAGCTGCACGGCACAGGCACCCGCGCCAATGACGCGATGGAGGACCGCGCCGTGCATGCCATCTTCGGTGATGCCGTGCCCGTCAGCAGCACCAAGGGCTGGACCGGCCACACGCTGGGCGCCTGCGGCATCCTGGAGACGGTGATGATCGGCGAATGCATCAGCGAAGGGCTGATCGCCGGCTGCCTCGGCGTCGGCGAGGTGGACCCTGATTTCCGCAGCCGCGTGATCATCGCCAACCAGGCTTCGGCGCTGCGCCATGTGGTGACGAATTCCTTCGGCTTTGGCGGCGTGAATTGCAGCCTTGTGCTGGGCCGCGCATGAGCCGCGCCGAGCCCCGCATCCTGCACGCCGACATTCTGGGCGTTTCACTCTGGGGGCCCGGGCTGGAGGGCTGGGCTGCGAGCGAGGCCGTCCTGACCGGGCGCGCGGCCCACGCGCCGCAGGACTCCCCGCCCCCCGCGCCGACGATGCTGGCACCCAATGAGCGCCGGCGGACCGGGGCGGTGGTGCGCCTGGCACTCCACGTGGCGCAGATGGCGGTCGAGGGCGCAGCACTCGACCCCGCCGGGCTGCGCTGCGTCTTTGGCAGCGCCAATGGCGACGGGCCGGTGGTCGGCTCCATCCTGGATGCGCTGACCCAGGCCGGGGCTGACCGCGAGCGCATCGTCTCACCCACGCAATTCCACAACTCGGTGCACAATGCCGCGGCCGGCTATTGGTCCATCGCGACCCGCAATCCGCTGCCGGCGACCTGCCTGGGCTGCCATGATTCCACCTGGGCGGCGGCGCTGCTGATGGCGATGCTGGAGGTGGATGCCGGGGCGCCGGTGCTGCTCTGTGTGTATGACCACCCGATGCCGGCGCCCTATGCGCGGCTGCGCCCGGTGACCGCGCCCTTCGGCGTGGGGCTGGTGCTGGCGCCATCTGCCGACCAGGGCCTGGCGCGGCTGGCCGTCACGCATGCCATCGCCCCGCCCCGGGGGCCCGTTGCGCCGCGCGAGATGGGGCTTGCCGCATTGGCGGCGGGAAATCCGGCTGCGCAATCCTTGCGCCTGCTGGAGCAGCTGGCCCGGCGTGAAGCCGGCCTCTGCGACGCAGCCTATTTCGACGGCAGCCTCGGCATCGAGGTCACGCCGGCATGACGCCCGCCGAATTGCTGCCGCATGGCGGTGCGATGGTCCTGCTGGATCGCATCCTGGACTGGAATGACGCGCAGGCCGTCTGCGGGACGCGCGCGCATCTGGCAGCCGGCAATCCGCTGCGGCGCGGCGGCATCCTGCCGGCCGTGTGCGGCATCGAGATCGCGCTGCAGGCCGCGGCCGTGCATGGCGCCATGCGGGGCGGCGGCGCGGCCCAGCGCGGCTATGTCGCGGTGCTGCGCGATCTGGCCTGGAGCGTCGAGCGGCTGGACGACCCCGAACTGGGGGAATTGCGGGCCACGGCCCGCCTGGTGAGCGAGGAAAGCGGCGGCGTGATCTACGATCTGGAATTGAACGCCGAGGATGGCCGCATGCTGCTGCAAGGCCGCGCTGTCATCGCCTGGCCGAAACAGGCATGAGGCGCGCGCTGGTCACTGGCGGCAGCAGCCCGATCGGCGCGGCCATCTGCCGGCGCCTCGCACGGGATGGCCTGCATGTTCTGGTGCATGCCCATGCGAATGGCGCCCGCGCCCAGGCCCTGGCCGAAGACCTGATCGCCGGGGGATATTCGGCCGAGGCCCTGGTCTTTGACCTGTGCGACTTCGCTGCCGCAAAGGAAGCCCTGGCCCCCGTGATCGCGGCCGGTGTGCCGCAGGTGCTGGTGCATAATGCCGGGCTGCATGATGACGTGCCGCTGGCCGGCATGAGCGAGGGGCAATGGCGCTCAGTCATCGATGTCTCGCTGAACGGGTTCTTCAACGTGCTGCGCCCCATCATGCTGCCGATGATCGGGACGCGCTGGGGCCGGGTGATCGCCATTTCCTCGGTGGCGGCGATCACGGGCAATCGGGGCCAGGTGAACTACGCCGCGGCCAAGGCCGGGCTGCATGGCGCGGTGCGGTCCCTCGCGCGGGAGGTGGCAAGCCGGGGTGTGACAGCCAATGCGGTGGCGCCGGGCATCATCGCCTCGCCCTCCGTCGCGGCTGTGATGGATACGCAGCAGATCGCGGCCATCGTCCCCGCCAGGCGCGCCGGCACGCCCGAGGAGGTGGCCGATCTGGTCGGCTTCCTCGCCTCCGAGCAGGCCGGTTACATCAATGGCCAGGTTGTTTCCATCAATGGCGGCATGGCATGATCCGCACGCACCAGGAAGGAATGATGATGGAGCCGGATGTCCTTGTGGTGGGCGGTGGCCCGGCGGGTTCGACCGCGGCCGCCCTGCTCGCGAAAGCCGGGCGCCGCGTGGTGCTGCTGGAAAAGGCCCGCCATCCGCGCTTCCACATCGGCGAGAGCCTGCTGCCGCGCAATCTTGATATCCTGGAAAAGCTGGGCGTGGTGGACACGGTGCGCGCCATGGGCGTGCACAAGCCCGGCGCCGAATTCGTGTCCGACCGCACCGGGCGCAGTGCCGCCTTCCCCTTCCGCCTGGCGCTCAACCGCTCGCGCACCCATGCCTGGCAGGTGAAGCGCGCGGATTTCGACGCGGCACTTTTCGCCAATGCCGCACGCCTCGGCGCCGAAACGCGGGAGGAGACGCAGGTCACGGAAATCCGCTTCGGCGCGAAAGGCGAGCGCGCGGCGGTGGAGGCTCAAGGCCCTGATGGCGCGAAGCTGAGCTTCCGGCCGCGCTTCGTGCTGGATGCCTCGGGGCGCGATACCTTCCTGGCCGGCAAGATGCGGCTGAAGGAGGCCAACAAGAAGAACAACACCGCCGCGATGTATGCGCATTTCCAGGGCGTGGAGCGGCGCACGGGCGAATTGGATGGCTATATCAGCATCCATCTGGCCGAGGATGGCTGGTTCTGGCTGATCCCTCTGCCGGGCGATGTGATGAGTGTCGGCTTCGTCGGTAATCCGTCGGCCTGGAAGGGGCGGCAGGGCAGCGCGCAGGACATCCTGATGCAGCGCATCGCCTCCAGCCCGACGGTGAGCGCAAGGCTGCGCGGCGCCAGCATCGCGTCCGAGATTCATAGCACTGCCAACTATTCCTACCGCGCCACATCAGGTTGCGGGGATGGCTATCTGATGATCGGGGACGCCTACGGCTTCGTGGATCCGATGTTCTCCACGGGCGTTCTGATGGCAATGACAGCGGGCGAATTGGGCGCGGAGGCCGCCCATGTGTGGCTGGATAACCCGGCGCGTGGCGAACAACTCGCGCTGCGCACCAACCGCGAACTGGCCCGCGCGATGGATCGGATTGGCTGGCTGATCTACCGCATCAACGACCCTGTGCTGCGCTCGCTCTTCATGGCGCCGCGCAATACGCTGTGGATGCGCGATGGCATCATCAACATGCTGGCCGGAAATCTGCGGGGCGATTGGCGTGCGGTGCTGCCCATCCTCTCCTTCAAGACGATTTTCCATGTGTTCTCCGCCATGCATCGCCTGGGGTTAGGCCCCGCCATGCCTGAAGGGCATCAACCGAGCCGGCCCGGTATCGCTTGACGGAGCCTGCCCTTGCACGCACCGCGGCCCGCTACCGGGGCTGCGGGCGGTTTACGCGCCATTACGTGGCGTCGAAGTTGAAGCGGGACCCGATCCATCTTGCCCTGCTGGACCTCGCGCGGCCGCGGGGCTTTGGCGCTTTGGTGGATGTCGGGTGCGGGCGGGGGCAGATTACGGTCGCGTTGCTGGAAGCGGGGCTGGCACCGTCCTGCACGGCGCTGGATTGGGCCGAGGGCTCACTGGCGGATCTGCGCGAGGCCGGGAAAGGCTTGCCGATCACCGCGATCACGCGGGATCTCGCGCATGATTTCCGTGTGCCGGCGGGCGACACCGTGCTGCTGATTGATGTGCTCTACACGATGGAAGCGGGGGCGGCGCTCAAGCTGCTGCACGCCGCCGCCGATGCGGCGCGTGAGCGGGTGATCCTTCGCTCGCTTGATGCGGCGGCCGGGTGGCGGGGTCGCTTTGCCGTGACGCTGGAACGCCTGGCACGGCCCTTCTGGCCCCATTCCGGCGCGCGGGTGGATCCGTTGCCGCCCGCCGCACTCGCCGCCGTGCTGGAGAGGCGCGGCTTTCACACGCGAATGGTGCCGTGCTGGGGGAAGACGCCGTTCGCGAATGTGCTGATCGTGGCAGAGCGCCGGACGGAGTGAGGTGCTGCTTTGCCTGGATGCACGCAACGCCCCGGATATGTGGCTCAGGAGCATTGCCCCGGCCGAATGGATCGCTTGAGCTTCCTGCGGTGACTTGGTTCTGATCCCACTCTCTGCCCGGCCGGAGCCGGCAGGGGTGCCGAAAGCCCCATCCTTGGGCCTGCGGCAACGCATGCTGGTCGCAGTGCCGGGGGAAGGGCTGAACCATCGCGAGGCGACTGCGCTGTTGGGCGCATCATCCGTCCAGGCAGGCCTGCCGCAACCTGTTCAGGCAGATGCAGCAGAGCAATGGGCTGGCCCAACGCCTGCTCGGCCGTAGCCGCATCGGTGATCAGGTTCATCAGCGCGTGAAGGCATTCGGGCGCGAGGCGATCGAAGCGCATGAATGGATCACCACGATGCGTCATGCCTGGTTCCATCCGGCGTCGTCCGAGTTGTTGTTCTGCGTGGTCCCGGGCTCCTCTCCTGAGTCCCAGTCTGAGCGCTTGGGCGAAATCTTTACAACGGCCTTCGCCCGATCGCTCCGATGCATCACAGGGCGCGGGGCAGGATCAATTCCAGCCGGGATCATTCCAGACCGCCTCGGGGTCCAGCGGCCAGGTTGGCCGAGGCAGGCGCTTCCAGGCGAAATTGGTCAGCACCGGGCTGGTCAGCCCCGCGCTGTCCACCTCATGGATGCGCTCATTGGGGAAAAATTCGTCGAAGCCCGCGCGGAAATGCCCGCGGCTTTTCACCACCACCACCCGCGCGGCGGCGATATCAATGCCGTGCATCTCGAGCGTGCGTGGCTCATGGCATTGCCGGCGCAGGCTGATGACGACGATCCTCATGCCCGAATCATCCAGCTCCAGCAGCGCCGTGGGGCCGAGCTGGAAGCTCCGGCCGGCCATGGTGCCGCGCCGGCCCACGCCCTCGCCATCGGTGAGCTTGAGGATGCGCGCCCCGGATTCGAAGCGCTTCGAGAATTCAGATTCGACGCGGTTGAAGACGGCATGGAAATGCGCCCCCTCGCCCAGCGCATGCGCTTCGGCCGCAAGGGCCGGGTCCACGAACAACCCCAGCACGACGCCCGGCACCCGCGCCGCATGCAGCGCGCTGAGCGTGTAGGTGGTGCTGCCGCGCCCGCCACCGCCCGGATTGTCCCCCGCATCGGAATAGATCACCGGGGGGGCCGCGCCCTGGCCGGCTTGCAGCGCCAGTTCCGTGGCCTCGGCGATGGAGAGCAGGCGCCGGGTGTGGCGCGCGCGCTCCGCCCAGCCACGCCGCGCCAGCTGCGCGCAGGCACGCCTGGCGGCCGCCATATCCGCATCGCGCGCGGTGACGGTGATGGTGATGCCGCATTTGGGCAGGTCGCTGAAGGTGAAGCCGCCGGTGACGCTGGCATTCAGGATGGCGGGGTCGCTCGCCATGATCGCCTCGGCATCGCGCACCAGGTCGGCATAGGGGCCCTCGGCGGTCAGCAGCGTGACGGAGGGGGGCGTCAGGGGCAGGCGCAGGAAGGCCTTGGCGGTGCGCTGGCCGGCCAGCAATTCGCGCATCGCATCCGTCGCCTCGGCCGCGCGGGCGGCCATGTCCACATGCGGGTTGGTGCGATAGGCGATGAAGCAATCCAGCGCCTCGATCATCCGCTCGCTGACATTGCAATGGAGATCATGCGTAACGACGATGGGCACGCACGGCCCTACCAGGCGCCGCACCATCGCGAGGATCGTGCCGTCGCTATCCTCATCGCCCGTGGCGGAACTGGCGCCGTGGCTCGCCACATAGACGCCATCCAGCGGCAGGGCGGCGGCCAGGCCGCGCTGCATCTCATCCAGGAAATCCAGGAACAGCGCCTGCGCGATCGGGCCACCGGGCGGGGCGGCGGCCATCAGGATCGGGCAGGGCGTCCAGTCGCCCGTGGCATCCATCCGCGCGTAGAAGCCCGGGATTTCGGCGGGCAAGGGCGGGTTGGGTGCCCGTGCCAGCTGGCTGATCGCCGCGCCGCGCGCCAGGCATTGCCGCTCGAAATCCACGCGCTGCGTGGTGGGCGCGAAGGCGTTGGCCTCCAGATGAAGGCCCAGAATGGCAATGCGTGGCGGCATGTCGGCTCCCCCGGATGGACGCGGCGCGGCGAGTGGATAAGCTCATGCCCATGACGTCAATCGCCCGAATCCAGACCATGCTGGCACAGCTCGTCGCCTTCGACACGACAAGTGCCCGCAGCAATGTCGAACTCATTGAATTCGTGAGTGCCGAACTCGAAGCCCATGGCGTGGAATCCCGCGTGATGCTGGAGAATGGCAAGGCCAATCTCCACGCCATCATCGGCCCGCGGCTGGAGGGTGGGATCGCGCTCTCGGCCCATGTGGATTGCGTGCCGGTGGAGGGCCAGGCCTGGCTCGCCGATCCCTTCACGCTGCGCGCCGATGGCGACAAGCTGATCGGGCGCGGCGCGACCGACATGAAGGGCTTCGTTGCCTGCATCCTGGCCATGCTGCCCGAATTCACCGCGGCGCATCTGGCCCGCCCCTTCCATATCTGCCTCACGCATGACGAGGAGACGAGCTTCCGGGGTGCCGCGCGGCTGATGCCCGTGCTGGGCCGGCACGCCCCGCCCCCCGGCTTCTGCGTGGTGGGCGAGCCGACGAACATGGCCCCCGTCATCGCCCATAAGGGCTATGCCAGCTGGGATGTGGTCTTCACCGGCCTCTCCGGCCATTCCTCCCGCGCGCATGAGACGGTGAACGCGCTGATGGCCGCCGCCGAAGCCATCGCCTGGCTGAAGGCCGAGGCGCGCAGCTTCGCGCGCGACGGCCGCCGGGTGGAGGGGTTCGAGCCGCCCTACACCACCCTCCATGCCGGCACCTTCCACAGCGGCACCGTGCTGAACATCGTGCCGGACCGCGCGGAATTCACCTTCGAGATCCGCGCGGTGCCGGGCGATTCCTCGCCCGACATCCTCGCGCGATTCGTGGCGCATGTGGAAAGCGTGATCCTGCCGGAATTGCGCGCGGTGTATCCGGGCAGCGAGATGCAGCTGCGCGTCCGCGCGAATGCGCCGCCGCTCGGCCTGCCCGAAAGTGATCCGCTGGTGCTGCTGGCGCAACGCGCCTCGGGCAGCAATCGCGCCGGCTTCGTCAGCTACGGCACGGAGGCAGGCTATTACCAGGAGGCCGGCATCCCCGCGATCGTCTGCGGGCCGGGTGACATCGCGCAGGCGCATCAGCCGGAGGAATTCATCACCACCACGCAGCTGCTCGCCTGCTGCGATTTCCTCGGCCGGCTGATCGAGCGCCAGTCGCGGCGCGCCGCATGAAGGCACGCCTGCCCCCGGCGCTGGCGGAGGTGCTGGAGACGCCGCGCCGCACCGAGCGGCTGGCGCCACCCGACATCACGCCCTGGCGCGCCGGCAACACGCTGCCTGGCGTCTGGAGCTTCCAGGCGGCCAGCCCCGGCCCGCATCTCTGCATCGTGGCGCTGACCCATGGCAATGAATTCGCCGGAGCCATCCTGCTGGACCGCCTGCTGCGGGAAGGGCTGCGCCCGGACCGCGGGCGCCTCACGCTGGTCTTTGCCAATCTCGACGCGTTTTCGCGCTTCGATGCGGAAGACCCCACCGCGTCACGCTTCCTGGAGGAGGATCTGAACCGCCTCTGGGATATCGCGACGCTGGAGGGCCCGCGCCGCTCCTCGGAGCTGCGCCGCGCCCGGGCGCTGCGGCCGGTGTTCGACGGTGCCGATGTCATTCTCGACCTGCACTCCATGCTCTGGCCGTCCGATCCGCTGTTCCTGGTGGGCGGGCCGCAGGCCTCCGTGCGGCTGGCGATGGAGCTAGGCGAGCCGGCGCTGGTGGTCGCCGATCACGGCCATCTGGGCGGCCGGCGGCTGATTGACTACGGCCGCTTCGCCGTGCCCGGCAGCGGCCGGCGCTCCGTCCTGCTGGAGGCCGGCTGGCACTGGGAGGCGGAGACGGTGCAGCGCATGGAGGTCGCCACGCGCCGCATGCTGGCGCTGGCCGGCGTGGTGCCCGCGCCGTTGGCAAGGCTTGCCCCGCCGCGCCTGGCGCGCGTCACCCACACCATCACGGCGCGCAGCGCGGAATTCACCTTCACCCAGCCCTGGCGCGGCGGGGTGGTGATCCCTGACCGCGGCACCCTGATCGCACGGGATGGCGATACGGAGATTCGCACGCCCCATGCGGATTGCATGCTGGTGATGCCGAGCCTGGTCACCTCGCCCGGCCATACCGCCGTGCGGCTGGCGCGGTTGCAGGGCGCGGAAGACGCCGCCTGAGCCAGCCCCGGCTCAGGCCGGCTCGCCCTGGATGGGTGTTGCGCCCATCGCCGCCAGCATGGCCGTGATCTCGGCCGTCGCGGCTTCCACCTCGGCCAGCGCGACGCCCTTGGAGACCAGCGCGACGCCGCCGCCCGGAAAGCCCGTGCTGCCCGGCGTCGGGCGATAGAAGGGGTAGCTGCCGATATCCAGGTCCGGGTAGCGCTTCTGGATCGCTTCCAGCCCCTCGGCGATATTCCCCTCGAAGACGCCGAGCGCGTAGACGCTGCGCGAGACGACGGGAACGCCCCCGGTGAGCGAGGGCGCCAGCGCCTCGAACATGGATTGCATGATGCGCGGCACGCCCGCCATCACATGCACATTGCCCATGCTGAAGCCGGGTGCCGAGGTCATCGGGCAGCGGATGGGCACGGCACCGAGCGGGAGGGTGGCCATGCGCATGCGCGCCGCGTTCATCTCCACCGGCGGGTCGCGGCGGGCGTAGTCGGCCGCCATGATCGCGCGGGTTTCCTCATGCACCACCCAAGGCACGCCGAAGGCCGCCGCGATGCATTCGCTGGTGATGTCGTCATGCGTGGGGCCGATGCCGCCCGTGGTGAAGACGTGATCATGCTTCGCGCGCACCTCGTTCACGGTGCTGATGATGGTGGCCGGAACATCGGGGATGACGCGCACCTCGCGCAGCGGAATGCCGATCTCGCCGAGGCGCGTGGCGAGGAATTGCAGATTGGCGTCGCGCGTGCGCCCCGAGAGCACCTCATTGCCGATGATGAGCAGGCAAGCGATCGGATTGGCCATCATGTTCCTCATCGGAGTTGCAAGAACCTGAGGTTCTTGCCGGGGTCGAAGGGGCGGAGCCCCTTATTTTCACAGAAAGTCGCGCAACAACGCCACCAGAGGAATATCGGCTGGGGGCATCGGATAGTCGCGCAGTTTTTGGGGCTTGACCCAGGCAAGGTTCTGCCCTTCCCGCGCCACCGCCTGCCCTTCCCATTTCCGGCAGATATAGAGCGGCATCAGCAGGTGGAATTTCGGGTAGGAATGGCTCGCGAAAAACAGCGGCGAGAGGCAGGCCTCCTGCGTCTCGATGCCCAGTTCCTCGCGCAGTTCCCGGATCAGCGCGGCTTCCGGCGTCTCGCCCTCATCCAGCTTGCCGCCGGGGAATTCCCAGAGGCCGGCCATGGATTTTCCCTCCGGCCGCTGCGCCAGCAGGATGCGCCCCTCGGCATCCAGCAGCGCGCAGGCGACGACGAGCAGGAGGGGCTTGGGTGGTGCCGGCGGTGCCGCCAGGCGGCGGAACATCAGCACCGGCATGTTGCGGTTGCGCGAGAGGAAGGGCTGCACCGCCGCCCCCGTCTCGGCGAAGCCCAGGTGCCGCAGCACCGCCTGGGAGGCCAGGTTGTCGGTCAGCGCGCTGGCCTCGACCTCGGTGATGCCCAGATGCGTCTCGGCCCAGGCCAGCAGCCCCTCACCCGCTTCGCGCGCCAGGCCCTGGCCCCAGAATTTCCGGCCGATCCAATAGCCGATCTCGGGCAGCGCGCCGCGCTTGAGCGTGAGGCCGATGCAGCCGACCAGCGCGCCGGCCTGGGTGATGGCGAGGTGAAACGCATCCCCGGATTCGATCTGCTCGGCGGCCGAGCCAATCCATTCCCGCGCCAATTCCTCCCGGTAGGGGAAGGGCACGCGGGCGAGGTTCCCCGCCACGGAATAGTCGTTCACCAGCCGGGTGACGGCGGGCGCATCCGCGGGCACCAGGCGGCGCAGCACGAGCCGCGCCGTGGTGATGGGAAAATCAGCTGCGGTAGCTGCCATTGATGTCGATATACCCATGCGTGAGATCGCAGGTCCAAACGCGCGCCTTGCCGCGGCCCAGGCCGATATCCACGGTGATCTCGACCTCGCGCCCCTTCATGTGGGCCACCACCGGGGCTTCGTCATAGCCCTCGATCACGCCGCCTTCGCGCGCCATCCAGACGCCGCCCACCGCGATGGAAAGCTTGTCACGGTCAGCCGGCTCGCCAGCCTTGCCGACGGCCATGACGATGCGGCCCCAATTCGCGTCCTCGCCGGCAATCGCGGTCTTCACCAGGGGCGAATTGGCGATGGCCATGGCGATGCGGTGCGCGGATTTGGCGGAGACGGCGCCGGTCACGTCAATGGTGATCAACTTTTGCGCGCCCTCGCCATCGCGCGCGACCATGAGGGCGAGTTCGTGCAGCACCTCGTCCAGCGCGCGGGCGAAATCCCGCAGCATGGGGCCGCCCCCAGGGGGGATATCGGCCGGCACGCGCGCGTGCTTCGCCTGGCCGGTGGCAAAGAGCAGCACCGTGTCCGAGGTGCTGGTATCGCTGTCCACGGTGACGCAGTTGAAGCTCTTGGCATTGCCCTTCGACAGCAGCTTTTGCAGCACGGCGGCCGGAATCTTCGCGTCGGTCGCGATGAAGGAGAGCATGGTCGCCATGTCGGGCGCGATCATGCCGCTGCCCTTGGCGATGCCGCAGATGGTGACCGTGGTGTCCCCGATCTTCGCCGTGCGGGTGGCGCCCTTGGGGAAGGTGTCGGTGGTCATGATGGCGCGGGCGGCATGCGCCCAGGAATCGCCATCCAGCTTCGCCACCACGCCGGGCAGGGCGGCCAGCAGGACATCCGTCGGCAAGCGCTCGCCGATCACGCCGGTGGAGGCGATGAAGACCTCGCGCGGCTTGCAGCCGATCAGGGCGGCGGTTTCGGCGGCGGTGCGCGCGCAGGTCTCGCGGCCGGCCTTGCCGGTGAAGACATTGCTGTTGCCGGCATTCACCACGAGCGCCCGGGCCCGGCCGCCCTTGAGGGCCGCGCGGCACCAATCCACCGGTGCGCCGGGGCATTTGTTCATGGTGAAGACGCCCGCGACCGTGGTGCCGGGCGCGAAGCGGAAGACGGTCATGTCCTCACGCGTCTTGTAGCGGATGCCGGCGGCGATGCTGGCGCATTCCGCGCCCACGATGGCAGGCATCGCGGGCAGCGGCAGGGCGAGTGGCGAGACGGGGCCGGTCATGGCTTACCTCCGCTGGGCCGGGGCGGCCGGCCGGGCGGGTGCCGGCGGCTCGGCCTGGATGGCGGGGGCGGGCGGGGCGGGCGGCTCCACGCGCTCGATCCGCGTCGTGGCGCGGATGCGCTGGACGGCGGCCTGCACCTCCTCCTCGAGGACGGTCTGGCGCAGCGTGTCGCGGCTATCCTCGAAGCTGGGGCCGGTCGAGGAGCGGCGCTCCTCCAGCTTGATCACATGCCAGCCGAACTGCGTGCGCACCGGGGCCGGGCTGACCTGGCCTGGCTGCAGCGCGAAGGCGGCGGTGGCGAATTCCGGCACCATATCCCCCCGGCGGAAGAAGCCGAGATCCCCGCCATTGCGCGCGGCAGGGTCGGTGGAGCGGCGCCGGGCGACCTCCTCGAAATTCCCGCCGCGCTGAATTTCGACCAGGATGGCACGCGCATCGGCTTCGTTGGGCACCAGGATGTGGCGGGCGCGGACCTCCTCCTCGGCGGTACGGCCAGCGGCGTCCCGGTCATAGCGGGCGCGCAGCAGGTCATCGGTGACGCGGGGCAGGACCTCGCGGCGGAGGAGGGCGTCGCGCAGCTCATTCTCCTCGGCGAGGCGCACGCGGCGGCGAATTTCGGGGTCCTGGTCCAGCCCGGCGGTGCGGGCGGCGGCGACCATGGCGCGGTCGGTGATGGCGCGGTCCAGCAACTGCTCGAAGACCTGGGGCGGCAGCATGGTGCGCAGCAGAAGGGGCGGCACGCTGCGCAGCTCGGCCGGCATCGCCTCGGCGGCGGTGGCCATCACCTCATCCAGGCGGAGCTCCTGGCCGTTCACGCGGGCCAGGACAGGGTTCGGGTCCTCGGCCGCGCCGGGGGTTGCTGTGGCAGGGGGCGCGGGCGCGGCTGCGGGGGTGGGCGCCGGGCCCTGGGCCAGGGCCGGGCCGGCGGCGAGGAGCAGAAGAAGCGAGAGAGGGAGGCGGGGCATCAGACAGAATCCATCAGGGTCGGCGCGACAATGGCCGATGGTCGCCCCCCCCACAACCCGGCCAAACCGGCCCGGATGCAGCGAGATACCCCCTGGATACCCCCTGGGCACGTTGACCCGGGGGCATGGGGACCTTACCTGTCCGTAGCCCAAAGCCGCCCCTCCCGCGGGCGGCGCCCGGAGAGAATCCACAGCTCATGTTCGCTCGTCTTGCCCGTGCCATCTTCGGTTCTGCGAATGACCGCTCGCTGAAGCGTTTTCAGGCGCGCCTCCCCGCGATCAGCGCCTTCGAAGCGCCGCTCGCCGCCCTGTCGGATGAGGCGCTGCGCGGCAAGACCGCGGAGTTCCGCGCCCGCCTGGCCGAAGGGGCGGAGCTGGACGACCTGCTGGAAGAAGCCTTCGCCGTGGTGCGGGAGGCCAGCAAGCGCGTGCTCGGCCTGCGCCATTTCGACGTGCAGATGATCGGCGGCATGGTGCTGCATGACGGCAAGATCGCCGAGATGAAGACCGGCGAGGGCAAGACGCTCGTCGCAACCTTGCCGTGCTACCTGAACGCATTGCCCGGCAAGGGCGTGCATGTCGTCACCGTGAATGACTACCTGGCCCGCCGCGACAGCGAATGGATGGGCCAGGTCTATGGCTTCCTGGGGATGAGCACCGGCGTCATCGTCCAGGGGCTGAGCGATGATGAGCGGCGCGAGGCCTATGCCTGCGACATCACCTACGGCACCAACAACGAATACGGCTTCGACTATCTGCGCGACAACATGAAGTATCGCCTGGAGGAGATGGTCCAGCGCCCCTTCCAATACGCCATCGTGGATGAGGTGGACTCCATCCTGGTGGATGAGGCGCGCACGCCGCTGATCATCTCCGGCCCCACGGATGACACGTCGGATCTCTATCGCCGCGTGGATGCGGTGATGGTGGAATTCGTGAAGGACACGGAGCGCTTCGAGAAGGATGAGAAGCAGCGCACCGTCTCCATGACGGAGAAGGGCGGCGAGGATATCGAACGCCTGCTGACCGAGGCCGGCGTGCTGGTGGAGGGCAACCTCTATGACAGCCACAATGTCTCCATCGTGCATCACGTGAATCAGTCGCTGCGCGCGCATGTGCTGTTCAAGCTCGATGTCGAATACGTCGTTCGCAACGACAAGATCATCATCATCGACGAATTCACCGGCCGCATGATGGAGGGCCGCCGCTACAGCGATGGCCTGCACCAGGCGCTGGAAGCGAAGGAGGATGTGACCGTCCAGCCGGAAAATCAGACGCTGGCCAGCATCACCTTCCAGAACTACTTCCGCCTCTATCCCAAGCTCTCCGGCATGACCGGCACGGCGGCGACCGAGGCCGATGAATTCGCCGAGATCTACAAGCTGGAAGTCGTCGAAATCCCGACCAACGTGCCCGTCGCGCGCAAGGATGAGGATGACGAGGTCTATCGCACCGCGCTGGAGAAATACGAGGCCGTCATCAAGCTGATCGGCGAATGCCGCGAGCGCAACCAGCCCTGCCTGGTCGGCACCACCAGCATCGAAAAGAGCGAGTTGATCTCGGGCCTGCTCAAGCAGGCGGGCATTCCGCACAACGTGCTGAATGCACGTTATCACGAGCAGGAAGCCGGCATCGTGGCGCAGGCGGGCCGCGCGGGGGCCGTGACCATCGCCACCAACATGGCGGGCCGAGGCACCGACATCAAACTCGGCGGCAATGCGGATATGCTGGCCAAGGCCGAGGTGCCCGAGGGGCATGGCGAGGAATACGACACGGTCTTCGCGCGCCATGTGGCCGAGGTGGCGCTGGCACAGCCCATCGTGAAGGCGGCCGGCGGGCTGTTCGTCATCGGCACGGAGCGGCATGAGAGCCGCCGCATCGACAACCAGCTGCGTGGCCGCTCCGGCCGCCAGGGTGACCCGGGCGGCAGCCGCTTCTTCCTCTCCCTCGAAGACGATCTGATGCGCATCTTCGGCAGTGACCGCATGGGCGGCATGCTGACGAAGCTCGGCCTCAAGGAGGGCGAGGCGATCATCCATCCCTGGATCAACAAGGCGCTGGAGAAGGCGCAGAAGAAGGTCGAGGCGCGCAACTTCGACACGCGCAAGAACCTGCTGAAATACGACGACGTGATGAATGACCAGCGGCGCGAGGTCTATGCCCAGCGCCGCGCCTATATGGAAGCCGCCGACCTCAGCGAGACCATCGCCGAGATGCGGCACGAGACCATCGGCGCCATGGTGGACCGCGCCATCCCCGAGAATGCCTATCCCGAGCAATGGGATCTGGAGGGGCTGGAAAAGCGCGTGCGGGACGTGCTGGGCCTTGATTTGCCCATCGCCGCCTATGCCAAGGAAGAAGGCATTGACGAGGTCCAGGTGCGTGAACGCATCGAGGCGGCGGCCAACCAGGCAGCGGCCGCCAAGGCCGCCAATCTCGGCCCCGACTTCATGCGCATGGTCGAGAAGTCGCTGCTGCTGCAGCTGTTTGACCAGGTGTGGAAGGAGCATCTGCTCAGCCTGGATCATCTGCGGCAAGGCATTGGTTTGCGCGCCTATGGCCAGCGCGACCCGCTGAATGAATACAAGCGCGAGGCCTTCGCGCTGTTCAACAACATGCTGGAGGATCTGCGCGAGCGCGTGACCTCCCTGCTGCTGCGCCTCGAACTCACGGCCGACGCGCCGCTGCCCGAGCCAGAGCCGATCCGCGTGACCGACATGCGCCACGCCGCCCCGGATGCCGAACCCTATGAGATGGCGCCGCAAGCCCCGGTGGGCGCGGATTACGGCGCCGCGGCCATCGCGCGGCAGGAGACCCGGGTGATTTCCGAGGTGGACCCGAATGACATGTCCACCTGGGACAAGACGCCGCGCAACGCGCCCTGCCCCTGCGGCTCGGGCAAGAAATACAAGCACTGCCACGGCAAGACCTGACCTGACCGGGCCGCGGCTTGCGGCCCCTACCCGGCCGCGCCGGCCACGATATTCACGGCCGCCGCCAGGATCACGGCGTTGAAGGCGAAGGCCACCAGCCCGTGCAGCAGCACGAGGCGCCGCATGCCGGGGCTGTCGGTGGTCACGTCGCTCACCTGGAAGGTCATGCCGATGGTGAAGGCGAAATAGAGGAATTCGGCGAATTCCGGCGTGCCGTCGCCGCCCGGAAACACCAGGCCGCGCTCCTGCATCCAGTATTCATGCGCATATTCCTGCGCAAAGAGCAGGTGCACATAGAACCACGAAAGAATGATCGCGAGGATGGCGATCGCGCCGGCCTGGCCATCCCACCGCAGCACCAGGAACAGCAGCGAGGCACCTGCCGCCAGGACGGACAGCCCGGTCAGTACGGCACGCCCGCCGGTCATTTCCCGCGCGCGGCCGCGCATGGCCTCGGCCGGCGCATCGCCCAGGCGGTGCAGCACCAGGCCCGCATAGATCAGGATATGCGCCGACCACCCCAGCATCCCCGCCGTCTCCAGCGAGAGGCCGAGGGCCCAGAGCAGCAGGAAGGTCGCGGAGCCCGTACCCAGGCCTTGCAGGGTGAAGCCGTGGCGCAGAATACCAGGGAGGCGCATCGCCAGGCTCAGGCCGCCATAGCCTGCGCGAAAACCGCCGCATCCACATTGCCGCCACTGAGGATGATGCCCGTCACCGCATCGCGCGTGGCGAGCTTGCCTGCCAGCACCGCCGCCAGCGCCACAGCACCGCCTGGTTCCACCACCAGCTTGAGGTGGGTGAAAGCGAAGCGCATGGCGGCGAAGACCTCATCCGGCGTCACCGCCAGGCCATCGGTGACGCGCGGCGCATTGACCGCGAAGGTGATCTGGCCCGGCTGCTTCGACAGCAGCGAATCGCAAAGCCCGGCGCCCTGGCCATCATTGGCGATGCGGTGGCCGGCGCGCAGCGACTGGCCGTAATCATCCCAGCCTTCCGGCTCGATGGCATAGATGCGCGCCTGCGGGGCCATGGCCCGGGCCGAAAGGGCGGAGCCCGCCAGCAAGCCGCCACCGCCGGTGCAGATGGCCAGCTGGTCGGGCTTGAAGCCGGCGGCCAGCGCATCCTCCAGCAACTCCAGGATGGCGGTGCCCTGCCCGGCGATGACATCGGCATGATCGAAGGGGGGGATATGCGCCGCCCCGCGCTGCGCCGCGAGATCGGCGGCCAGCGCATCGCGATCCACGCCGTGCCGGTCGAAGAAATGGATGTCGGCACCCCAGGCGCGCGTCGCCTCCACCTTCACGCGCGGCGCATCCTGCGGCATGGCGATGAGGGCGGGCATGCCGAGCGCATGGCAAGCGGCCGCGATGGCCTGGCCGTGATTGCCGGAGGAATGGGTGACGATGCCGCGCGCCCGCGCCTCAGGCGGCAGTTGAAGCGCGGCATTGGTGGCGCCCCGCAGCTTGAAGCTGCCGGTGATCTGCAAGGGCTCGGGCTTGATCAGCACGACGCCGCCGGCCGCTTCATCCAGCGCGCGATGGCGCAGCATGGGCGTGCGGCGAATGCGCCCCTTGAGGCGCTGCGCGGCCGCCAGCACGTCATCGAAATTCGGCGTCATGCGGCAAATCTTTCTGTGAATCTCTGGGGGTCGGTGGGGGTGACGGCGGCGGCGAGATCGGCATCGGGCGCCTCGCCGCGCACCAACTGCGCGAGCAGGCGGCCGGCCGCGGGCGCGGTCTGGATGCCATAGCCGCCCTGGCCGCAGAACCAGAAGAAGCCGGGCGCGGCGCAGCCGCCAATGGCCAGGCCACGATCCGGCGTGAAGCTGCGCAGGCCCGCCCAGCGATGCTCCACCCGATGCACCGGGATATCGAGCGCCTGCTGCATGCGGTCCACCGCGATGGCCACATCCAGCTCATCCGGCTGGGCGTCGCAGGGCTCGCTGTCGGTTTCATCGGCGGGGCTGAGCATGAGCTTGCCGCGCGCCTCGGGGCGGACATACCAGCTGTGGTGCAGATCCCCGACCAGCGGCCAGTCGGCGCTGTCATAAGGCCCCGGATCAATGATCAGCGCGGTGCGGCGCTTGGGTTGCAGGCCGATCCGCGCCACGCCCGCCAGCCCGGCCACCGCATCGCCCCAGGCGCCGGCGGCGTTGACGAGGATGGGCGCGGTGAAGACTTCCCCGCCGCTGGTCTGCGCGTGCCACAGCCCCTTGGCATGCCAGATGCGCCCCGCCTTGTGGCGCAGCGCCAGCACGCCGCCCGCGCGCCGCAACTGCGTGAGGAAGCCCTGGTGCAGCGCCGCCACGTCAATGTCGAAGGCGTCCTGTTCGATCGCCGCGGCCACCGCCCAATCGGCGCGGATCGCGGGGACCAGGGCCCGCGCCTCATGCAGTGGCAGGGCGAGGCGGCCGGCATCGAGCGAGGCCGCCAGTTCATCCGCCTGCGCGGCATCGGCCAGGGTGAGGACGGCGCGCGCATGGGCCAGCGCGACATCGGTGAAGCCCTGCGGCGGGGCTTCGAAAAACCCGCGCGAGGCACTGGTCAGGATGCGCGCATCGGCGCTGCCGTAACTCAGGATCCAGATGGCGGCGGAGCGGCCCGTGGTGTGGTAGCCGGCCGTCTCCTCGGCCTCCAGCAGCGCCACCTTGTGCGTGGTGGAAAGATGCGCCCCGGCCGTGGCGCCGGCGATGCCGGCGCCGATGATGATGGCATCGAAATGATGGGTGTCCATGTCGTTATCCTCAGCCTTGCCGCGCCTTGCGGCAAGCCGGCGGCATGACCGGTTGCGCTTGGTGCGAGAGAATGCGTAACCTGCCGACCAGCGGCGCAGACCGCGGTCAAAATCCAAGGGAGTTCAAGAATGGCAAACAGGGATCTGTCACGTCGTGCCGCCATGGGCGCTGGCGTTTTGGCCGCCGGCACATTATCCGCGCCCGCCGTTTTCGGCCAACCGACCACCGTGCTGCGCTGCGCCTTCTGGGACCATTGGGTGCCCACCGGCAATGGCGCGCTGCGCCAGCTCGCCACGCAATTCGGTGAGCGCAATCGCGTCACGGTGAATATTGATTTCATCACGACGGTGGGCAACCAGCTGCAGCTGACGGCCGCCGCCCAGGCGCAGTCGCGCAGCGGGCATGATATTCTTTCGCTCTCGCCCTGGGATATCGGCGCCTATGCCGACCAGCTGGAGCCGGTGGATGACGTGATGACGCGCCTCATCACCCGCTACGGCCCGCCCAACCCGGCGGCCGAGTTCCTGGCCAAGCACCGTGGCGCCTGGCGCGCGGTGCCCGCCACCTCCGGCACGCAGAACAAGCCCGCCTGCGTCCGCTTCGACCTGATGCAGGAACATGCCGGGATTGACGTGCGCGCCATGTGGCCGGCCGAGAACCGCGCCGGCCCCACCGCCAATACCTGGACCTGGGACACCTTCCTGACCGCCGCCGAGGCTTGCCACAAGGCCGGTTTCCCCTTCGGCCTGCCGATGGGCCAGTTCACCGACTCGGTGGATTGGGTCGGCGCGCTGTTCGAAAGCTATGGCGCGCGCGTGACGGATGAGCGCGGCAACCCCACCATCCGTGGCAACCAGCAGTTGCGCCAGGTGATGGATTATGCCGTCCGCCTCTCGCGCTTCCTGCCGAATGACGTCTGGGCCTGGGATGATGCGGCGAACAACCGCGCGCTGATCTCCGGCCGTTCGGCGCTGATCTTCAACCCGCCCTCCGCCTGGGCAGTGGCCAAGCGCGATGCGCCGCAGGTGGCCGAGAAGTGCTGGACCATCCCGATGCCGGCCGGCCCGCGCGGCCGCTACCTCGCCTATCTGCCCTGGAATTCGGGCATCTGGAGCTTTGGGCGCAACAAGGCGGTGGCCAAGCAATTCCTGGAATTCATCAGCTCGCGCGAGGCGGCGGAACTCACCACCAACACCTCGAACGGCTATGACATCCCGCCCTTCGGCTCGATGAGCGACTTCAAGATCTGGGAGACGGAAGGCCCGCCGGTCGGCACCGTGTTCAACTATCCGAACAAGCCGCATCACCAGGCGACGGCGCATATCGCCTTCTCGCCGGCGCCGGCCGAGCTGGCGAGCCAGATGTACATCCAGGCGCTGAACACCAAGGTCATCGCGCGCGTCGCCCAGGGTGGCGAGACGATCGAGCAGGCGCTGGCCTGGCTGGAGCGCGAGATCACCAACATGCGCCGCGGCGGCTGATACGGCGCGGGCGGGGGACCCCCCGCCCGCCTTTCGCGTTCTGAGGGGCCCTTTTTCAAAAGGAATGCGACGAGATGGCATTGGACGCCACCGAAGGGCGGCTGGCTGTGGCGCGGGCGCGCAAGCCGGGCAACACGTTGCAACGCTTCGCGCGGCGGCGCTCGACCATCGCCTTTTTGATGACGCTGCCGCTGATCGCGGTGATCGGCGGGCTGGTCGCCTGGCCGGCGATGTATGCGATGTATCTCTCCACGCTGAATCGTCGCATGACGACCTTTATCGGGCTCGAGAATTTCAACATCCTGCTGGATTCCGAAACCTTCCGGATGGTGATCTGGCAGAGCTGTTTCTTCGCCGTTACCGCCGTGCTGCTGAAGGCGCTGATCGGCTTCTGGCTGGCGCATATGCTGCACCACATTCCCACCAAGGGTCAGCGCAAATGGCGCGGCATGCTGCTGGTGCCCTGGGTGATTCCGCCGGCCCTTTCGACACTGGGCTGGTGGTGGATGTTCGAGCCCTCCTATTCCTCGATCAACTTCCTGCTCAACGTGTTCGGCGTGCCCTCGGTGCCCTGGCTGGGCGAGCCCTGGTGGGCGCGCATCTCCGTCATCATCGTCAACGTCTGGTACGGCGCGCCCTTCTTCATGATCATGTACCTGGCCGCGCTGAAATCCGTGCCGGAGCAGCTCTATGAGGCGGCGGCGATTGACGGCGCCACGAGCTGGCAAAGGCTGCGCTACGTGACGCTGCCGATGATGCGCAACATCATCTCCATCACGGTGCTGTTCAGCCTGATCGTCACCTTCGCGAATTACGACATCGTCCGGGTGCTGACCAATGGCGGGCCGCGTGACCTCACGCATGTCTTTGCGAGCTACGCGTTCCAGGTGGGCGTCCTCTCGGGCAACATCCCGCGCGGTGCGGCCGTCAGCCTCTTCATGTTCCCGCTGCTCGCCGTCATCGCTTATTTCGTGCTGCGCGGCATCAACCAGCGCAACAAGGAGGAGGCGTGATGTCCGCCGCGACAAGCCGGGACACACCCGGCATCTACCACAAGGCGGGCAGCCTGCGGGCCGAGCGGCGCTGGGCGCTCTGGAGCGCCTATGCCTCGCTCATCTTCGCCGCCATCGTCATGCTCGCACCACCCTTCTACATGCTGCTGACCAGCCTGAAGACGAGTGCGGAGGTCGCGGATCTGGGCGCCAATCCCTGGATCGTGCGCAACCCGACGCTGGAGAATTACTGGGCCATCATCAGCAATCCGATGTTTCGCGGGTTCATGTACAACAGCATCAAGATCACGGTCGTGGTGGTGACACTGACCATGATCATCTCCATCCTGGCCGCCTTCGCGTTGGCGCGGATGCGCTTCTGGGGCAGCCAGATGCTGGCGACCGGCGTTTTCCTCACCTACCTGGTGCCGGACACGCTGCTGTTCATTCCGCTGTATCAGATCGTCGGCTCGCTCGGGCTGCTCAACTCCACCTGGGGGCTGGTGCTGGTTTATCCGACGCTGACCGTGCCCTTCTGCACCTGGATCATGATCGGCTACTTCGCCTCCATTCCGAAGGAGCTGGATGAGGCGGCGCTGATTGATGGCGCCTCCTGGACGCAGATGCTGCTGAAGATCTTCATCCCCGTGGCGCTGCCCGGCATCATCGCCGCCACCATCTTTGCCTTCACCGTGAGCTGGGCGGCCTTCGTCTACCCGACGGCCTTCATCACGCGCCCCGATGAGATGCCGCTGACCATCGGCGTGGTGAGCCAGTTGATCCGTGGCGATACCTTCGCCTGGGGGCAATTGATGGCGGGCGCGCTGCTGGCAGCACTTCCGCCGGTGATCGTTTATGCCTTCCTCATGGACTACTACATCGCTGGCCTGACGGCTGGCGCGACGAAGGGTTGAGGGGGCTTTGCCCCCTCAAACTCCCCCAGCAGGGCACACGTGCCCTGCACCCGTATTGATCGAAGGTGCAGGAAACTGAGTTTCCTGCCGGGGAGTTTGAGGGGCAGCGCCCCTCAAGGCCTCTAACCCAAAGGACGCACCATGGCTGAACTCTCGCTGCGCAAGATCGTCAAGGAATATGAGGGCGGCGTGCAGGCCGTGAAGGGCATTGACCTCGACATCGCCGACCAGGAATTCGTCGTGCTCGTCGGACCCTCCGGCTGCGGCAAATCCACCACGCTGCGCATGATCGCGGGGCTGGAGGAAATCAGCGGCGGCGACATCTCCATCGGCGGCACCATCGTCAACGACATCCCGCCGCGCGACCGCGACATCGCGATGGTGTTCCAGAATTACGCGCTTTATCCGCATATGTCGGTCTTCGACAACATGGCCTTCGGCCTGATGCTGCGGAAATTCCCGAAGGAAGAAATCAAGCGCCGCGTGGACAATGCGGCCAAGATCCTCGACATCGTCCCCCTGCTGGACCGCAAGCCCAAGGCGCTCTCGGGCGGGCAGCGGCAGCGCGTGGCGATGGGCCGCGCCATCGTGCGCGACCCCAAGGTGTTCCTGTTCGACGAACCGCTTTCCAACCTCGATGCCAAGCTGCGCGTGCAGATGCGCACCGAGATCAAGAAGGTCCATCAGACCGTCCGCACCACCACCGTCTATGTGACGCATGACCAGGTGGAGGCGATGACGCTGGCCGACCGCGTGGTTGTGATGAATCACGGCATCATCGAGCAGGTCGGCCCCCCGCAGGAGCTGTATCACAATCCGGCAACGCGCTTCGTGGCCGGCTTCATCGGCTCGCCGGCCATGAATTTCCTGCACGCGCGCGTCGAGAATGACGCGGTGCACCTGACCGACGGGACAGTGCTGCCCATCCCGGAAGCGCGGCGTGCGCGCTACGCGAGTGCTGTGGGCCGCAGCCTGCTCTTTGGCATCCGGCCCGAGCATCTGACCGACCATCGCCCCACCCTGCAGAACCGCTCGGACCTCATCATCACGCCCGAGGTGATCGAGCCCATGGGCATGGAGACGATGGTGCATTTCCACCTGGGCGATGCGCGCGATTGCTGCGCCCGATTCGAGCCCACCGTGCATGTGGAACCCAATGTGCCCATTACGCTGACGGTGGACATGAACAACATGCACCTGCTGGATGAGGCGACGGGCAAGGTCCTATAGGCGCCGCCTATCAGGGTCATCGCGGCGGCGGCTTGGACGTTTCCAGCACCTCGGGCCATTCTCGGGTCAGCCGGCAGATCAGCCGGCGTGAGAAGAAACGGAAGACCCCATGCGCTTTTCGATGACCCCCGCCGCCCTGCTGCTCGCCACCCCCCTCATCCTGGGGTTGGGCGCCCGGAACGCACAGGCGCAGGCCGCCTATACCTGGCAGGGGCCGACGCTGCTCTCGGCCGGCCTCAACACCAATGGCTGCAACCTGCGGGTGCCCAGTGCCACGCATAGCGGCAGCCTGGGCCTCAACAATATCTTCGTGACGGTCCAGAATCGCGGCACCGGGGCGGTGCGGATCACGGGTGAGACGGAGCTTTCGGGCAATAACAGCCGCAAGACCGGCTCGATCAGCGGCATCATCCAGGCCAATGGGGCCACGGCCTCGATGCAGGCGATGACGCCGGGCGGCTCCACCCGCGACAATACGACGCTGCGGGTGCGCATCACCACCTGCGTTCCGTATTCGCCCTGAGCCAGGCGGGCCAGGGTGGGCACGCTCTGGCAGGCCGCTTGACATGACCAGGATGCGAGAGGGCTGTGCCCCCTCGCGCGCTCTCACCAGGAAACCCGGTGTCCTGGATCTTCGGTGGGTCCAGAGCCCCGAATGAAGGTGCAGGAAACGAGTTTCCTGCCGGGGAGCCCGAGGGGCCGGCCCCTCGGTCCCACCAAGGGGTTCTCCAGCCGCCTGCTAATTGCGGCGAATCGCCTCCACACCGCCCGGCGTGGGCAGGCCGAGGCGCCGCAGGCAGGCATCGTAGAGGCGTCGCTCCGCATCGCGCTCCTCGCTCAGCAGGCGGCGCACCTGGGACTGGTTTTCGAAATTCGACTGGCGCGCCGCGTTGCGCTCGGGCGCGCGCTGCGCTTCCTGCCGGCATTCTGCATTGTCCATGACGGGCGCTGCGACCAAGGGCTCCAGCCCCTCGCAGCCGGTGAGGAACAGCAGCGCCAGGGGGGCCAGCAGGGTGGGGAAGATTCTCATGCCGCAAGCCAGTCCTCGATCAGGCGCCGCGCGATGGAATCGGCGCGCGGCAGGGAGAAGCCGAGCTCCTGGTGGCGGCGCAGCTCATCCTTGGTGAACCAGCGCGCATCCCGCAGCTCCTCGGGGTCAATGGTGATCGCCTCGCTCAGCCCTTCGGCGTGGAAGCCGATCATGATGGAAGCCGGGAAGGGCCAGGGCTGGGAGGAATGATACGAAACATGGCCGACCACGATGCCCGCCTCCTCCATCACCTCGCGCCGGACGGCTTCCTCGAAGCTTTCGCCAGGCTCCACGAAGCCGGCGAGCGTGGAATACATGGTCACCGTGGGGAAGCGCGTCGAATGGCCGAGCAGGCAGGAATCGCCGCGCACCACCAGCATGATCACGGCCGGGTCGGTGCGCGGAAAGTGCTGCGCGCCGCAGCTGGGGCAGGCGGTGGCATTGCCGGCGCTGCGCGGCTCGGTCGCCGTGCCGCAGACGCCGCAGAAGCGATGCTTCACACGCCAATGCATCAGGCCGCGCGCATGGGCCAGCACACTCGCCTCGCCCGCGGGGAGCAGGCCGGCCACGCCACGCAGATCGGAGAAACTGCCCATCTCGGGCGGCAGCAGGGGCAGGGGATCATCAGTGGCGGAGCAATCCACGGCGAAGACCGGGCGCTGGTCCCACATGCCCAGGAAGGCCCAGGGGCCGCCGGCCATGCGCACCGCCTCGGCGCCGGGGCGGCTGAGCAGCACGGCCTCGGGCCGGCCCTGCTCCACCCCGCGCATCAGGCTGCGCGAGCGCCAGACGGGCACAAACAGCGCCTCCTCATGCGCCAGGGCGGCGGCCACGAATTCATCATTGTCACGGCTGCCGGAGCAACGGTCGAGCGGGCTGCCGGTGTACACATTCACGCGGCTGGCGGGGATCATGAGCATGGATGAACCCTAACGCGGAAGCGGCCCAGCGGAAATCCCGGCGGGAAGCATAGCCCGCACGCCGGGCGCGGCGCTGGAACACCCGGTGGCCGCGACCCACGAGGCGATGCGCGCGCCAGGCTTCGTGCATGTGATGCGGCACCAGGGCGCCAAGCCCGAACCGGGCACGCCCAAGGACCGGGCACGCCCAAGTACTGGGAACGCCCAAGTACTGGGAACGCCCAAGTACTGGGAACGCCCAAGTACTGGGAACGCCCTGGGAAATGCTGGCCCTGGACCGGCCCCTCCATTGCCGCCCCCGGGCCCGCCCGCCATGCTGGTGCGGCAGCGGCAGGATGTGGCGGATATGCGGGGATGGATGCTGGCCGGCGTGATCCTGGCCACCGCCGGGGCGGCCGGGACGCAGGGCGCCGCCGGGGCGGCTGGGGCGCAGCCCGCCGCCCAGCGGCCCGAGCGCGGCACGCTGCTCTCGGCCGAGGCCGGGGATATCGCCTGCTACCTGCAAATCCGCGACGAGGCCGGCCGCAGCGAGCGCTGGATGGCGGCATTCGAGCTGTGCGAGGGCGCGGCATCCCGCATCGGCCAGAGCTTCCTGTTGCGCTGGCGCGCCGAGACGGTGCAGCACCCCTCCTGCCAGGGCGACACTGGCTGCCGCCGCTCGGAGCGCGTCATGCTGATCACGGGCCTGGCGCCGGCGAAGCGCTGAGGCCTCAGGGGCGGGTCAGGTACCAGACCAGGCCCAGGCCGGGAATCACCAGCGCCAGGCCAAAAATCAGCACCCAGCGCACCATGTTGAGCTTCTGGCCGCCGCGCGCTTCGGTGGCGGTCATCCTGTGGATGGGCTTGATCGGGTCCATGGCGAAACAACGCGGGACCGGGGCTGTGGTTGCGCCCCTGCCAGGCCGTGGTCAGCCGCGGCTGAGCCTCGGCCAATTCGCATCGCCCAGAGCGATGAAGCCCGGGATGTCACGCTCCCAGCGGCGCTTGATGTTCTGGTCGTAGTTGAGAAACAGCCGGCCCTCCACGATGCGCCAGGCGGCAGGGTCGGTCGAGGCGGTGTAGCCCTGGGACACCGCCCAGGCGCAGAAACCGCCATAGGCGGGGGCATGGGCGGCGGGGTCCGCCAGGAAGCGGGCGCGGTGCTCGGCGCTGCTGAACAGCCAGCGCACCCCATCCCATTCGGCGGCGTGTTCGGCGCGGCCGCGCAGCACGCGGCCCTCAGTAAAATAGGCGACGACATCCGTGCCGCGCAGCGCCACGCCGCGCTCGGCGAAGCTGCGGGCCCAGGCGGAAGACACCAGCGGGGCAGGTGCCAGGAGGAGCAATCCGAACAGGGAGCGGCGTGGCAGCATGGCAGGGAGCCTTTCTGGGCTGGGCCGCCAGCCCTGGATCACGGGGGCGCGGCAGGGCGGGGATTGGTCCGGCTACGTGCCACCCGCCGCAAAGGTTACGCCCCCCGGGATGCAACTGCCGGCGCGCGTGCTATATGCCACCCCGGAAGGTCGGTGCGGACGGGCTCCTCGCCAACCCGGTCAGGTCCGGAAGGAAGCAGCCGTAACGGGTTCTCGCTCGGGTCGCTGCCGGCCTTCCACCCTTTTTTCTCGCCCCCTCTTTCCGGCTCGGATGATGCCCAGCGACCTGTATGGCGACACCAGCCCCGAGGAGGGCCTGCCCGAGCCGCCACCGCCCGAGGGGCCGGGGCTGTTCGGCTTTGACGACGCGCCAGCCGCCGCCCTGCCGCCCGCAGGGCCAGCCCCCAAAGCAGCGCCCCCCACGCCCGCCAAGCCCGCGCCCTATCGCGTGCTGGCGCGGAAATACCGCCCGCAGATCCTCGATGACCTGATCGGGCAGGAGTCGCTGATCCGCACCCTGCGCAATGCCTTCGCGCGCGGCCGGGTGCATCACGCCTTCCTGCTGACCGGCGTGCGCGGCGTGGGCAAGACCACCACCGCCCGCATCATCGCCCGCGCGCTGAATTGCGTGGGCGTGGATGGCAAGGGCGGCCCCACGGCGGACCCCTGCGGAATCTGCCCCGAATGCGTCGGCATCCTGGCCGACCGCCACCCCGATGTGGTCGAGATGGACGCCGCCAGCAACCGCGGCATCGATGACGTGCGCGAGCTGCGTGAGGCGCTGCGCTTCCGCCCGGCGCAGGGCCGGCAGAAGGTCTTCATCCTCGACGAAGTCCACATGCTGACCGAGCAGGCCTTCAACGCCCTGCTGAAGTCGCTGGAAGAACCGCCGCCCAACATCACCTTCATCCTGGCGACGACCGAGCTGCGCAAGGTGCCCATCACCATCCGCAGCCGCTGCCAGACCTTCTCGCTGAAGCGCGTCCCGGAGGAGCGCCTGCGCGCGCATTTCCTGAACATCGCGGGCAAGGAACAGGCGAGCATCGAGGAAGGTGCCCTGGCCATGCTGGCGCGCGCCGCCGATGGCTCGGTGCGGGACGGGCTCTCCCTGCTGGACCAGGCCATCGCGCTGGCGGGCGAGAGCGGCGCCGTCACCACCGAATCCGTGCGCGACATGCTTGGCCTCGCGGATCGCGCGCTGGTGTTCGACGTGCTGGAGGCGGTGATGAACGCCGACCTGCCGCTCGCCCTCTCCCGCATGGCGGAGGGGCATGAGCGTGGCGCGGAGCCGCTCACCATCATGCAGGATCTGCTGGAGCAGACCCATATGCTGACGCGCTTCGCCGCCATCCCGGCGCTGCGCGAGGATGCGGCCCTGCCGGAGACGGAGCGCGTGCGGGGTGCGGCCCTGGCCGCGCGGCTTTCGGTGCCGATGCTGACCCGCGCCTGGCAGATGCTGCTGAAGGGCATCGAGGAGGTGCTGGCCGCGCCCGACCGCCGCGCCGCCGCCGAGATGGTGCTGATCCGCCTCGCGCATGTGGCCGAGCAGCCCACGCCGGGGGATATCCTGAAGCGGCTGGAAGCCGGCGGCAGCGTCCCGGCCGGGGGTGGTGCCGCGGCGCCGGTGGGTGGCGGCGGCGGCATGCGGATGATGGCGGGGGGCGTGGCGATCGCGCCGGCACCCGCCCCGCTGCCCCAACCCACCGCCTGGCGGGAGATCGCGGCCATCGCCTCGGCCGCCAACCAGGCGCTGCTGCATGCGCATCTGCTGCATGATGTGCACCCGGTGCGCATCGCCCCCGGCCAGGTGGAAATCCGCGTGCGGCCGCAGGCGCCGCGTGACCTCGGCGCCCAGCTCAAGGCGCTGCTGGAGGAACAGACCGGCGCGCGCTGGACGGTGGCGCTGAGCAATGCCGAGGGCGAGCCCACGCTGGCCGAGCAATCCCGCGCGGCCGAGACGGACCGCCGGGCCGTTGCCCAGACCCATCCGATCGTGCAAGCCATCCTGCTGGCCTTTCCCGGCGCGCAGCTGGATGCGGTGCGCGATGACAGCGTGGACGCCTATGGGCTGAAGCCCATCATCGCGCCCGGCAGCGACGAAGAACCCGAATATGTGCCCCCTGAGATGGAGTCGCTCTCCTACGCGGAAGCGGAAGCGGCGGGGCTGGATTTTCCAGAGGAGGATTGAGTGAAGAATCTCGGCAATATGTTGAAGCAGGCCCAGCAGATGCAGACCCGCATGGCGGAGATGCAGGCCAAGCTGGAAGCCACCGAAGTCGAAGGCCAGGCCGGTGCCGGCATGGTGAAGCTGAAGCTGACCGGCAAGGGAGAATTGCGCCGCATCGCCATCGACCCCTCGCTGATGACCGCCGAGGACCGTGAGGTGCTGGAGGATCTGATCCTCGCCGCCCATGCCGATGCGAAGCAGAAGGTGGAGGCGATGATGGCCGAGGAAATGCAGAAGGCGACGGCGGGGATGAACCTGCCCGCCGGCCTGAAGCTGCCCTTCTGACCAGGGCCGCGTGCGCCCGAACGACCCTGTCGAGCATCTGATCCAGCTTCTGGCGAAGCTGCCTGGCCTCGGCCGGCGCAGCGCAAGGCGGGCGGCTTTGCGCATGCTCATGGCGCCCGAGACGCGGATGCTGCCGCTGGCCGATGCGCTGCGGGCGGCGGCGGAGGCGGTGAAGCCCTGCTCGCTATGCGGCAATCTCGACGCCAGCGACCCCTGCCACATCTGCACCGACACGCAGCGCGACCAGGGCTTGATCTGCGTGGTGGAGGGGGTGGGCGAATTATGGGCGCTGGAACGCGCCCATGCGCATCACGGGCTCTATCACGTGCTGGGCGGCACGCTCTCGCCGCTGGCCGGCGTGGGGCCGGAGGAGCTTGCGATCACGCCGCTGCTGCACCGCGCCAGCGCGCCGGGTCTTCGCGAGGTGATCCTGGCCCTGCCCGCCACGGTGGAGGGGGCCAGCACGGCGCATTACCTGGCGGACCGGCTGCGGCCGCTGGGCGTGCCGGTGACGCGCCTCGCGCAGGGCGTGCCCATGGGCGGCGCGCTCGATGTGCTGGATGACGGAACGCTGGCCGCGGCCTTCAAGGCGCGGCGCTGAATCCGCCAGCTGAGACAGGCTTGCGGTGGATTTGTCCTGACAAGCAAACTGGGCCTATGATTTTCACCAGCCGGGTCATGGACGCGGCGGGAAGGATGCGGCGATGGATATCGGGCCGGCCGAGCGCAGCACGCGTGACGGCGCCCCGCTCAAGACCTTGGGGAAGGTTGGGCGGGTCAGGCTGCGCCACAGGGTGCAGCTTCTGGGCGCGGCGCTGGCCGTTCTCCTCGCGCTCGGCCTTGGCGCCCGCTGGCTGCAATTCCAGTTCACCCATGTCGTCCTCGATGATGCCCGCGTCGCCTCCGACATGGTCATCCTGGCCAGCCGTGTGCCCGGCTGGGTGCAGGCCCTGCCCGTCACCGCCGGGGATGCGCTGCGCCAGGGCGACCTGCTGGTGCAGATTGACGCGCGGGAGGCGGCGCTGGCGGTGGAGGAACTCAATGCCCGCCTGGCCGGCATCGCCGCCCGGCGCGGCGAATTGCAGGCGCGGCTGATCCAGGTGGACCGGCAGAGCGAAAGCCAGCACGCGGCGGCCATGGCCAAGCTCGATTCCGCCCGCACCACCCTGCCCGCCGCCGAGGCCGAGCGCGATTTCGCCGAGGCCGAGCTGCTCCGCGCCGAGCGACTGATCCAGAGCGGTGCGGGCACCCGCCAGCGCTTCGAGATGCTGCGCGCCGGCCTCGATTCCGCCCGCCAGCGCGCCATCGCCGCCGCGGCCGAAATCCGCAATGCGGAGGCGCTGATGGCGCTGGCCATGGCCGCGCGGGAGGAGATGCAGGTCATCGCCCGCCAGCTGGATTCGCTGGGCCCGCAGGAGCGTGAGCTGACCGCCACCCGGGACCGCGCGGCGCTGGATCTGGCGGACCGCACCATCCGCATGCCGTTTGATGGCGTGGTGGACCGCATCTTCATGGACCCCGGCGAGTATGTGCTGGCCGGCCAGCGCATCATCATGGTGCACAGCCCCGCGCAGATCCGCATCGAGGCCAATGTGAAGGAAACCGACATCCGCCATTTCCGCCCGGGCGCGCCCGTGCAGGTCACGGTGGATGCCTGGCCGGGCCAGGTCTTTGCCGGTGTCGTGGACCGCATGGTGGAGGCCGCGACCAGCGAATTCGCGCTGCTGCCCAGCGCCAACCCTTCGGGCAATTTCACCCGCATCACCCAGCGCCTGCCCCTGCGCGTGCGGCTGGACCCGCCGCCGCCACCTGGCCTGCTGCGCCCGGGCATGCTGGTGCGCGTCACCGGTGAAGCGCGCGGGTGAGCGAGGGCGCCTCCGTCGAGGCGCTGTTCGCGCGCTATGGCCCAGCCTATCGCTGGTGGGTGACGCTGACGGCGCTGACCGGCACCATTTCCACCATTCTCTCCTCCACCATCGTCGTCGTGGCGCTGCCCGATATCGTGGGCGCGCTGGGCATGGGGCATGAGGAGGGGCAGTTGCTCTCCACCGGCTTCCTGGCCGCCAATACCGGCTTCATGCTGCTGAATGCCTGGGCGGTGGAGCGGTTTGGCTTCCGCCGCACCTATGGCTTCGCGATCACCGTCTTCATCCTCAGCTCCATCCTGGCGGGCGTGGCCACCTCCACCGCCGTGATGGTGGCGTGCCGCGTGGCGCAGGGGGCGGCGGCGGGGCTGCTGCAACCGCTCTCGATGCAGGTGATCTTCCTGGTCTTCCCGCCCGAGCGGCGCGGCACGGCGATGGGGTTGTTCAGCTTCGGCGTGGTGATGGCGCCGGCCATCGGGCCCACGCTGGGCGGCATCATGGTGGATGAATTCTCCTGGCATGCGGTGTTCTTCCTGAGCCTGCCCCCCGCCGCCCTGGGCCTGGTGATGAGCTTTTTCTTCATGCCCGGCCGTTTGGCGACGGGTGCTGCGCGCGGCTTCGACTGGCTGGGCTGCGCGCTGCTCGCCATCGCCATCGGCACGCTGCTCTCGGGGCTGACGGATGGGCAGCATGATGGCTGGAATTCCAACCGCGTGGTGGGGCAACTCGCCATCGCGCTGGCGGCGACGCTGGGCTTTCTCATCTGGCAGGGGATCGCGCCGGCGCCCCTGATGAATCTGCGCGTCTTCCGCCATGGCGGCTTCACGGCGGCGGCGCTGGTCGCCTTCATCTATGGCGCTGCCATCTTCGGCTCGACCTACCTGTTGCCGCTGCTGGTGCAGGTGGTGCAGGGCTACACGCCCACACGCTCGGGGCTGATCATGATGCCGGGCGGGCTGGTGGTGGCTTTCGTGTTCCTGCTGGCCGGGCGCATGGCGGATTTCGTGCCGCCCTGGATTCCGGTTTGCGTGGGGCTGGCTTTCTTCTGCCTCTCCTCCTGGCTGCTGAGCTTTGTCGGCACCGATACGGATTTCTGGGAACTCGCCATCTGGATCCTGATCGGGCGCATCGGCCTCGGCCTCACCATGCCCAACATGAATGTGGGCGCGATGCGCGCCTTGCCGCCGCATCTCTTTGGCCAGGGTGCGGGGACGATCAACTTCTTCCGCATGCTGGGCGGCGCCTTCGGCACCAACCTGCTTTCCGTCTATCTGGAGCGGCGGACGCAGCTGCATGCCGATACGCTGGGGCCGCTGCTGGATGGCGGCAGCGCCACGCTGGAAGCGCGCCGGATGCTGGAAAACCTGTACGGCCAGGGCGGCCTGCCGGAGGTGATCCGGCGCGACGCGGCGCATGATTTCATGATGCGCATGGTGGAAGCCCAGGCGCAGATGCTGGGCTTCCGGGATGCCTTCCTCATCGTGGGCATCCTCTGCCTGCTGGCGATCCTGCCGGGGCTGACGCTGCGGCAGAAGCCGCCAGGGTATCGGGGGTAGGGCCAGGGGCGCTGGCGCTTGGACCCCGGCAGGAAACTCAGTTTCCTGCAGATTCGATAGCGCCGGGGGCCAGGCCCCTCGTCGCCCTCAGAACTCGATCCGGATACCGCTGTCGCGCAGGAACGCCCGCCAGAACACCCCGCTCTGCCGAACGAATTGCGCGAAGCCCTCGGGGCCCAGCGCCAGCAGATCCACCCCCAGCGCCTCGAAGCGCGGCTTTGCCTCCTCGCTCTGGATGGCGGCGAGGATCACCTCGCTGAGCTGCGCCACGATGGGCGCGGGCGTGGCGATGGGCGCACCGATGCCGAACCAGGCGTCAATCACCGTATCGGGCATGCCGCTCTCGATCAGCGTGGGCACATCGGGCAGGCCGGCGAAACGCGTGGGGGAGGTGACGGCCAGCGCGCGCAGCTGCCCGCCGCGGATCAGCGGCAGCGTGGCGGCCAGCGAATCCGAGCCGAACAGCACCTGCCCGCCGATGATGTCGGCCATGGCGGCCCCGCTGCCGCGATAGGGCACATGGGTCCCGGCCACGCGCGCCTTGTGCAGCACGATCTCGGAGGCGAGATGCGTGATGGTGCCCGCGCCGGAGGAGGCGAAGGTGCCATGCGCGCCAGGCGCCCGCAGCCTTTCGATCAATTCGCCGAGGCTACGCGGCGCGGTGGGCGTATTGGCCGTCACCAGCACGTAGAAGCTGCGCCCGATGCCCACCACCGGCGCGAAATCGCGCTCGAAACTGTAGCCCGCGCGGGGGTTGAGCGCCGGGTTCACCAGGAAGGTGCTGGTGGTGCCGAGCGTCAGCGTATGCCCATCGGGTGCGGCGCGCGCGCCCTGCTCCGTGCCGGTGATGCCACCGCCACCCGGGCGGTTTTCCACCACGATCGGATGCGCCAGGCGGTTGCGGGTTTCATGCGCGACGATCCGGGCGATGGCGTCGCTGCCGGTGCCGGGCGCAAACGGCAGGATCAGGCGGATCTGCTGGCGCGGAAAATCCTGTGCGCGCGCCAGCCTCGGCAAGGCCAGTCCCGGCAAAGCCAGGGCGAAGTGCCGCCGGTTGCACATGGCGTTTCTCATGACGAAGCTCCCGATTCCGTGACGGCCCTGGATTTGGCGGCGATCTTGGCACGGCCATGCGCCAGCGCCTCGGCGCGGTTGCCATGCAGCCCGGCCCGGCTGGTCAGCGGCAGTGCGAGCCGGGCGGCGATGTCGCGCGCGGCCGCGATCACCGCGCCCGATTCCAGCCCTGTTTCGATGCCGCAGAGTTCCAGCATCTGCACCAGATCCTCGGTCGGCATGTTGCCGATGGCCTCGGGGGTGGCGACACCGCCGCCCAGGCCGCAGATCGAAACCTCGAAGCGCGTCACCCCGGCATCCAGCGCGGCCAGCACATTGGCCGAAGCCAGCCCCGCCTGGTCATGCACATGATAGCAGAGCGTCATGCCCGCATGGCGGTCCAGGATGCGGGCGAAGCGGGCGCGCACCGTCGGCGGGTCCTCGAAGCCCAGACTGCCGGCGAGCATCAGCTCGCGCAGCCCCGCATCGTAGAGCCGGGCCACGATGGCCAGCACGCGTTCCTCCGGAATCAGCCCATCCAGCGGGCACCAGAAGGCCATGCCGAGGCCGAGCGAAAAACGCTTCCCCGCGCGCTCAGCGATGCGGAGTGCGAGGATGGCCTGCTCCAAGGCACCTTCGATGGTGGTGTTCTGATTGAGCGCGGAATAGGCGACCGAGGCGGTGATCAGCCCGACCATTTCATCAATCCGCGTGGCGGCCGCGCGCTCCGCCCCGCGCGCATTGGGCACGAGGCCGCGCAGATTCACGCCGGGCAGCGGCGGCAGGCGCTCCAGCACCGCCTCGGCGTCGCGCAATTCGGGAATGAAGCGCGGATGGGCGAAGGAGACGGCCTCGATCTCGCGCAGCCCGGCCGCGGCCAGCCGCTCGATCAGCCAGAGTTTTTCGTCTGTGGGCACGAAGCGGCCGAGCGATTGCAACCCGTCGCGCGGGCCGACTTCGGTGATGATGGCGCGGGCTGGGAAGCTGATCATGGCGCGATTCCCGCTGCGTGCAATTCGGCCTCGGTAAAGCCCAGGCGCTCCATGAGGATGGCGCGGTTATGCGCGCCCGCCGGTGGGCCCGCGTGATGGATCCCGGGCGGGGTGCGGGAAAAGCGGCCGGAGGGCGCCTGCATGCGCATGGGGCCGCCCAGCTCCGTATCCTCCACGGTGATGATGGAACCCCGGGCCGCCATATGCGCGTCCCGCATGATGTCGGCCACGCTGTTCACCGGCGCCACCACCGCATCCGAGGCTTCCAGCCGCGCGATCAGCGTGGCGCGATCCAGCCGGCCGATCAGCGCGGATAATTCCGCGTCCAGCGCCACCACATGCGCGACCCGTCCGGCATTTTCCGCGAAGCGCGGATCGGCCGCGAGGTCCGGCGCTTCGAGGGCCGCGCAAAGCCGCGCAAACGTGCCGTTGGAGGAAGCACTGAGGCTCACCCAGGCGCCATCCGCGCATTGATAGGTGTTGCGCGGCGCCACCCAGGGCAGGCGCGAGCCCATGCGCTCCTGCACCACGCCCAATTGGTCATGCTCGACGATGAAGGGGCCGAGCATGGCGAACATCGCCTCATAGAGGGCCAGATCCACCACCTGGCCTTGGCCCGAGGCATCGCGCTCCCGCAGGGCGGCGAGCGCCAGGAAGGCGCCGCACAGGCCGGAACTGGCATCCGAAAGCCCGAAGGGCGGCAGCAAGGGCGGGCCATCCGCCTCGCCATTGATATAGACGAAGCCGGCATAGCCCTCGAGGGCGGTGCCGAAGCCGGGCTTGCCCGCATTCGGCCCCTCCTGCCCGTAGCCGGTCACCCGCAGCATGACGAGGCGCGGGTTGATGGCCGACAGCACGTCATAGCCCAGGCCCCATTTCTCCATCGTGCCGGGGCGGTAGTTTTCCACGATCAGGTCGGCGTCGCGCACCAGGCGCTTCACCGTCTCCACGCCCAGCGGCGTGCGGAAATCCGCCGTGACCGAGAGCTTGTTGCGGTTCACCACCTTGTAATACAGCGCGATATCGTCCCGCCTGCGGCCCCAGTTGCGGAACTCATCGCCGCCGCCCGGACGTTCGAGCTTGATCACCTCGGCCCCCATGTCGGCCAGGTGCATGGAGACGGTGGGGGCGGCCAGGAAATTCGAGGCGTCAATCACGCGCAAGCCGGCGAGCGGTCCCTTGGTCTGGTTCATGCGCGCCCCCGATATATTGTCCGGACAATTCTTGCCCGGCATGGCCCGAAGGTCAACGCATCGCCCGGCATGCCGGACAGCGCGCCACCCGCAGATGCCTGGCGTGAGCGCCGCCGGAGACGCGGATGGAAGGACCAGCGCCCCGGCAGGAACACATGCGTCCCGCTTGCGTGAAGCCAGGAGATCAGGGCGGCGCGGCTTGCCGCCCCTCCCGCCGGGGTCGCGCCGCCGTCTCAGAGCTTGCGCTTGCCCAGGCCCACCTTGTCGTAGATCGCGTTGATGTGGTCCTTCACCTCCTGCGGCGTGTCGTCCTTGGCCGGCTTGTGCAGCCAGCCCAGCTTTTCGCGGGCGTAGCAGCCCATCACCTCATCCTGGTCCGAGGTGCCGCCGCTGATGCCATAGGCGCCGACCAGCTCATTGCCCTTGAAGACCGGCGCCGCACCGCCCGAGATGAAGATCTTGCCGCCGGTGAACACCGCCGCATTCACGGCGAGTTGCGGATTGCGTTCCCGCAGCCATTGCTGCGTGACCAGGCCATCCTGGAAGCGCGGGCTCATCGAGCGGAAGGCCGCCATGGTGAAGGCCTTGGCCGCCGCCGTCTCGGGCGTAATCCAGCCCGCATCATCCATCCGTTCCATGGCGATGAGATGGCCTTCCGGGCCGACCATCGCGACGGAGACCGGCACCTTCATCTCCTCCGCCTTTTCCATCACCGCGCGGATGAAGCGCCGGCATTCGGCGAGCCTGAGCTTGGCCATTCAGCTACCCTTTCGTGAGATCAGTTGTTCCGCGCGCCGGAGGCTTCGACGACGCGCGCCCATTTGGTGGTTTCCTCGGCGATCAGCCGGGCCAGATCGGCCGGCCCGCCATCCAGCACGTCAAAGCCCTGGGCGATGAGCTGGGCGCGGGTCTCGCCGGTGTTCAGGGCGATGCGCACCGCCTCGGCCAGCCGCGTGATGATGGGGGCGGGTGTCGCCCCGGGCGCCATCAGGCCGAACCAGACGGCGCTCAGGAAGCCCGCCAGCCCGGCCTCGATCATGGTCGGCAATTCGGGGGCCGCCGCCGTGCGCGTGGCCCCGGTGGAAGCGAGGCCCCGCAGCCGCCCCGCGCGGACATGCTGCAACACCGTGGAGGCGGGTGAGAACATCACGCAGACACGCCCGGCCAGAAGATCCGTCACCGCCTGCGCGCTGCCCGGATAGGGCACATGCGTCATCCGCGTGCCGGTCATCAGGTTGAACAACTCGCCCGAGAGATGCGGCGCCGTGCCGATCCCGGAGGAGGCAAAGAAAAGCTGCCCCGCACGCGCCAGGGCGATCAGCTCGGCCACATTCGTGGCCGGCACGGAAGGATGCACCACCAGCAGGTTCGGAATGCTGACAAAGGGCGCCACGGGGGCGAGGTCCCGCGCGAAATCAAAGGGCAGGTCGCGCTGCAGGCTCGCATTGATCGTATTGGCGACGGAGCCGAGCAGCAGCGTATAGCCATCGGGCGCGGCACGCGCCGCCTGCTCGGTCGCGATGTTGCTGCCAGCGCCTGGCCGGTTCTCGATGATGAGGTTCTGGCCCAGCGCCACGCCCAGCGGCGGGGCGATCAGCCGCGCCGCGACATCGGCGGCACTGCCGGGTGGAAAGCCGATCAACAGGCGTGGCGCGCGGGCCGGGTATTCCTGCGCCTGCGCCAGCCCTGGCAGCAGGGCGGCGGCAAGGGCCAGGCGGCGCGACAAGGGCATGCAGGAACCTCCCGAAAGCGGCGCGATTCCCGCGCTCGTTCCGGACTAGATCAGCGCGGCGCGTCAGCGTCCAGTCAGGCGGCTTCGCGCAGCGCCTCGCGGCGGGTTTCCTGGACGCGCACCACGCCGATCACCTGGCCGAGATTGCCGGCGACGAGATGCACCATCTCCGCCGGCATGGCCGCCATGCCGAGTTCCACGCGCAGCATTTCGCCCTCCCGGCGGGCCAGCATGTGGTCGAGCGTCAGGTCCCGCTTGGCGAAGGGTTGCAGAAGGCGTGGCAGCAGGCCGGGTTCGGCGAAGGCATCCACGGTAAACAGCACATTGGTGGTCATGAGGGTGGTTCCTGAAAGGGGTTCGCGAAGGCCCGGCGCGGTGGCGCGCCGCGGGCTCGCGACGCGGATCAGCCGGCCGGGCGCGTAATTCGCGAAAGGGTGCTCTTCAGGAACATGGTTGCATCCTGCACAGCCCGCCTCAGCGAAGCAAGGCCGGAAGCAGGGCGTCGAGGCGCACGCGGCCTTCGCTGGTCGCCACCAGGCGTGGCCCCTGCCACTCCAGATACCCCTCCTCCAGGCAGGCGCTGAGCATCGCGGGGTCCACCGTGTCCACGAAGCGCAAGCCGCTGCGCGCCTCGATTCTGGCGGGGTCCACGCCCTCGGCGAGGCGCAGCCCCATCAGCAGCGCCTCGCGCCCACGGTCGCGCGGGGACAGCTCCTCCTCCTCCACGATCGCATGGCCGGATTGCTCCACGCGCGCGGCCCATTCCTCCGGCGCGCGGTGGCGGCGGGTGGCCAGCATCACGCCGCCATCGCCGGAGGCGTGAATGGCCGGCGCAGCGCGTCGCAGCATGCGCTGATGCGCGCCAGGGCCGATGCCGAGGTAATCGCCATAGCGCCAATAAGCGAGGTTGTGCCGGCTCTCCGCCCCCGGCTTCGCGTAGTTGCTGACCTCATAGGGAACAAGGCCGAAGCGCCGCGCTTCCTCGGCGGTCGCTTCATACATGCGGGCCGCGTCATCCTCGGCCGGCAGGGCGAAATCACCGCGCGCATATTGCGTGGCGAAGCGCGTGCCGGGCTCGATGGTGAGCTGGTACAGGCTGAGATGATCGGCGGCGAGCGCCAGCGCCTGGCGCAGCTCCGCCCGCCAGGCGGCCTCGGCCTGGCCGGGCCGCGCATAGATCAGATCGAAGGAGAGGCGCGGAAAGATCTCGCGCGCGGCTTCCAGCGCGGTGATCGCCTCTCCGGCATCATGCCGGCGGCCGAGAAAGCGCAGCGCCTCGGCGTCGAGCGACTGGACGCCGAGGGAGGCGCGGTTCACCCCCGCCGCGCGGAATTCGCGCAGCTTGCCGATCTCGACACTGGTCGGGTTGGCTTCCAGCGTGATTTCGATGTCGGGCGCCATGTCGAACAGGGTCCCGGCATCCGCGATCAGCGCCGCCACGGTCTCGGGCTCCATCAGGCTCGGTGTCCCGCCGCCGAAGAAGATGCTGGCCAGCGGCCGCCGCCCCGCGCGCCCGGCCTCGAAGGCCAATTCGCGCCGCAGGGCGGCGCGGAAGCGCGCATGGTCCACGCCGGCCTCGCGCACATGCGAGTTGAAGTCGCAATAGGGGCATTTGGCGGCGCAGAAGGGCCAATGGATGTAGAGGGCGAGGGGTTCTGTCACGCCCCTGCTTCGCGCAGGATCCGCCCGCCCGCAAGCCACAGCAGCAGCGCGGCCAGCGCCACGCCGCCCAGCACCCAGAAGGCGGCGTGATAGCCCAGCGCCTCGGCCACCATGCCGCCCAGCAGCGCGCTGAAGGCGGCGCCAATGCCCTGCGCCGTCAGAACCAGGCCAAGGCCGGCATTGATCCGGCCCGTCCCCTGCAACAGCCGCGCGGCGAGGCCGGGCACCGCCACGCCGAGCAGCCCGGCACCCACGCCATCCAGCAATTGCACCGGCAGCAGGATCGCCGGATGCGGGACGAGGCCCGCCAGCGCGCCGCGCAGCGGCAAGGCCAGCAGGGCCAGGATGAAGACCAGCCGGTAGCCCCGGCGCTCCGCCATCCAGGCCGCCAGAAGCGCCATCGGGATCATCGCACCCTGGGCCACGATGACGGTCGCGGCGGTATAGGCGCTGGGGTCGCCCGCCGTGCCGCGCGCCACCATGGCCTGGCCCAGCAGCGGCAGCATCGCCGCATTGGCCAGGTGGAACAGCAGCAGCGTGCCGGCCAGCAGCAGCAAGGGGCGAGAGGCCAGCAGGCTGCGCAGCGGCACCGGCGCGCCCACCGCACCGCGCGCCGCTTCGTGGTTGATGGCCCGCGCCGGAATCGCCGCGAGCGCGATGAGCGAAGCGATGGCCATGGCCGCCATCAGGGCGAACACCGCGCCGATCCCCAGCCACCAGCCGAGCAGGCCGGAGAGCACGGCGGCGGTGGCATTGCCCGCATGGTTCCAGGCCTCGTTGCGGCCGAGCTGATGCGGGAATCCCGCCTGCCCCACCAGCCCGAGCGTGATGCCCGCCAGAGCGGGACCAATGGCGGCGGCGGCGATGGCCGCGATCATCTGCGTCGGCACCACCACGCCCATCCGGGGCAGCAGGTAGTTGGTCGCGCAGGCGAAGATCACGGCCATGGCGGCGATGGCCACCAGGGCGCGCTTGGCCCGCGTCGCATCCACCAGCGCGCCGAGCGGCGTGGTGGCGACCACGCCGGCCAGCCCACCCAGCGTCATCGCCAGGCCAATGGCGCCGGGTGCCCAGCCCTGATCCTGCAGGAACACGCCAAGGAAGGGGCCAAGCCCGTCCCGCACATCGGCCATGAAGAAGTTCAGCGCATTCAGCGCCGGCAGCGACGGGGTCATGGCAGGGTCCTGGCTCGGAAGCGGCGGGATGGACGCGCCGGGCAGCGCGTCAATCCCGCAACGCGGCGACCCCGAAGCCCGTTGCAAGGAAGCTGCGGCCAGGGCCGCGCCGGCGGATCACCAGCGGCGGTAATAGCCCCGCCCATAATAGCCGCCATAGGGGCGCGGATAGGCATAGGGGTAGCCAAACCCGAACCCGACCGCCGGGCCATAGGCATAGGGATAGGGCGTGGGCACCGGCACGCCGACCTGGATGGGCTGGATCGAGTTGCCGTAGGAGGACATGCATTGCGCGTAGATGACGTCGTAGCGCTCCTGCAGGCTGAAATTCGTGTTCTGCGCCGCATTGGCGCCCACAGCACTGCCGGTGAGCAGCCCGGCCCCGGCGCCGATCGCCGCCCCGGCGCCCGCATTGCCGGTGGCGGCGCCAATCAGAGCGCCCGCCGCCGCACCCACCGCGGTGCCGATGGCCGCACTGCCCAGCGCAGATTGCGTGATGGCCTGCGGATCATTCAGTCCCAGATTGGCCGCGGCGGTTTGCTGGCAAAAGGCATCCTCACGCTGGAACTGGCCGAAATCCCGGCCCTGCGGCGGCATGGCCACAATGGTTGGGCCACGGGGCAAGGGCGGAATGGCGCAGCCGGTGAGGCCCAGAGCGGCAAGCGCCGGAAGAAGGATGTTTCGCATGACATATCCCCGACAATGCAACGAGCGAGGGATATGGTCCGCAAATATGGCCGAAGCAGGCCGCGTTACATTAAATCCCGGCAGCCCCCTCAACTGCCCGGCGGCAGCAGCGAGACATGCGCCGCCACGATGCGCCAGCCCTCGGGCGTGCGCAGCCAGGTGTGGCTCTGCCGGCCGGTGCGGTCGCTGCCTTCCCGGCGGAAGCTGGTATTGGCGACGCCGAAATCCCGGCCATAGGTGGTGATGACGGTGCGCAGCAATTCGCGCTGCAGGCCCACCGAAGGGCGGGAGGCGCGGAAGGCGGCGATCTCGGCGTAGGAGAACAGGTTCTCCGTCACGCCGAAGCGCAGCGTATGCTCATTGTCGTAGAACAGCTCATCCAGCACGGCGACGTCATTGGTCACCAGCGCCGTTTCGTAGCGGTAGAACGCCGCCGTCACCTCGGCATGAACTTCGGGGATATTGATCTCGTGCATGGTCAGGCCCTTACCTGTGGGGATGCGCAGATGCCGCGTTGCGCCAGGGCCGCCGCGACGCGGAACAGCTTTTCCTCGGCCCAGGGGGCGGCGATGAGCTGGACGCCGATGGGCATGCCGCCAGGCGTGCCCAGCCCCACCGGATCGGCGATGGGGGCCGCGATGACGGGCAGCCCGATGCAGGAAATCGGCTGGGTGTAGACGCCGAGATTGGGGCGCACCGGAATCATGGCGCCCTCCACCTCGATCATGTCCTGGCCGATCTTTGGCGCCACATAGGGGGTGGCCGGGGCGATCAGCACATCCACCTCGTCAAACACCGCGAGTGCGCGGGCGCGATAGGCGGCGCGCACGCGCTGGGCCTGCTGCACCCATTGGGCGGGCAGCAGCGCGCCGGCCAGGAAGCGGTCCCGCGTCGCGAAGTCGAAATCATCCGGCCGGCTGCGCAGATTGGGCAGGTGCAGATTGGCGCCCTCGGCCATGGTGATGAGGAAGGCGGCGGCGCGGCCCAGCCCCGCATCCGGGATGGTCACGCTGCGGCTGGTGCCCAGCGCGCGCGCCGCGGCCGCCACGGCCGCAAAGCCCTCGGCATGGCCGCCGCGGGTGAAGTGATCCCCCGCGATGGCGATGCGCAGATCGCCGATCTCGGCCGAGCCGCCGACCGGGGCATGGCCCACCCAATGCTGCGCCGGATCCTCGCGGTCCTCGCCTTGCAGCACGTTGTAGGCCAGCGCCAGATCGGCCAGTTCGCGCGCGAAGGGGCCGAGGTGATCAAAACTCGCGGCAAAGAGGAAGCCGCCCGAGCGCGAAAGCCGCCCATAGGTCGGCTTCAACCCCCAGATGCCACAGAGCGAGGCGGGCACGCGGATCGAGCCATTGGTGTCGCTGCCCAGCGTGATGGGCACAAGGCCGCCCGCCACCGCCGCCGCACTGCCGCCCGAGGAACCGCCCGCGATGCGCGTCAGGTCATGCGGGTTGTGGCAGGGGCCGAAATGCGCGTTCTCCGTGGTAAAGCCATAGGCGTATTCATCCATGTTCAGCGCGCCGAGCATGACGGCCCCGGCTGCCTGCATCTGGCGAACCAGGAATGCATCGCGGCTGGCCGGCGGCGTGTCGCGCTCGATCTTGGCGCCGGCCAGGGTGGTGATGCCTTCCAGGTCGAACAGGTTCTTCACGGCGACGGGCACGCCCGCCATCGGGCCGGGGTCCTGGCCCGCCGCCACCTTGGCATCCACCGCCGCGGCCTCGGCGCGGGCGCGCGCGGCGGTGACCTCGGTGAAGGCATTGAAGGTCGCGTTGCGGGCGGCGATATCGGCCAGCCGCTCCTCCAGCACATCGGCGGCGCGGCGGGTGCCGGCGCGGATCTGCGCCGCGAGGTCTGCCGCGGTCATGGGGTTTTCCGCGCGACGAAGACGGGGGCGGCCTCATCGGCTGGGGAGAGCTTCATCTGCTCGATCAGCCCCGCCATGCGCCTGGCCAGCGCCAGGTTCATGGTGATGCCGGGCAGATGCGCCGCGTGCAGCGGCAGGCCGATGGCGGCGGCGGCCTGCTTCGCGTAAGCTTCGGGTTCGAAATCGGGCATGGATGGCTCCTCCAGGCGGTTAACTGACCCAAGCCGCCGTGCCGCGCCAGTGGGTTGCAGACCGTTCATTTCGGCAGGCCGGCCCGCCCTGCGCTCCCGCAAGGCAGACCTGCCGCAGGCTTGGGCATGTCAAGATTGACCCCGCTGCCCGCCCCTGCCATCCCCCTGCCCATGACCGCCGACCCGCAATTCGAAAACATCCGCGCCTGGCCCTTCGAGGAAGCGACCAAGCTCGCAAGCCGCATGGCCGCCACGGGCAAGGCCGAGGCCCTGTTCGAGACCGGCTACGGCCCCTCCGGCCTGCCGCATATCGGCACCTTCGGCGAGGTGGCGCGCACCTCCTGGGTGCGGCGCGCCTTCGCCAGGCTCACCGGCCTGCCCTCCCGGCTGCTGGCCTTCAGCGATGACATGGACGGGCTGCGCAAGGTGCCGGACAACATCCCCAACCGGGAGTTGCTGGTCCCGCATCTGGGCCAGCCGCTGACGCGCATCCCCGACCCCTTCGGCACGCATCCGAGCTTCGGCGCGCACAACAATGCCCGGCTGCGCAGCTTCCTCGACGAATTCGGCTTCGAATACGAATTCGCATCCAGCACCGATTACTATGCATCCGGCCGCTTCGACGCGGCGTTGTTGCGCATGCTGACCCTGCATGAGGAAGTGCGCGACGTGATCCTGCCCACACTCGGCCCCGATCGCCGCGCCACCTATTCGCCCTTCCTGCCGATCCACCCCCGGACCGGCGTGGTGATGCAGGTGCCCGTGGAAGCGACAAACCTGGACGCTGGCACCATCATCTGGACCGACCCTGACACGGGCGAGCGCTTCGAGACGCCCGTCACCGGCGGCCATTGCAAGGCGCAGTGGAAGGCCGATTGGGCGATGCGCTGGCACGCGCTGGGCGTGGATTACGAAATGTCCGGCAAGGACCTGATCGATTCCGTGAAGCTCTCCAGCCGCATCTGCCGCGTGCTGGGCAGCGAGCCGCCCGTCTCCTTCACCTATGAGCTGTTCAACGACGCCCAGGGCCAGAAGATCAGCAAGAGCAAGGGCAATGGCCTGACCATCGAGCAATGGCTGGAATATGGCCCGCCCGAGAGCCTGGCGCATTTCATGTTCGGCTCCCCCGGCTCGGCCAAGCGGCTGTACAAGGAAGTGATTCCGCGCGCGGTGGATGACTGGCTGGCGCAACTCGCCAAGCTGCGCGCGCAGAATGACCCGGCCAATCCGGCCTGGCACATCCATGCCGGCCAGGTGCCGAATTTCGCCCCGCCGCCCGTCTCCTACGCCACGCTGCTGAACCTCGCCGGCATCGCGAATACCGATGATCCGGAGCGGCTCTGGGCCTATCTGCGCAAATATCACCCGGGGCTGACGCCGGAGGGCGAGCCGGTGCTGGACCGCCTGGTGCGCAATGCCTGCGCCTATTGGCGCGATTTCATCGCGCCCGAGCGGAAGTTCCGCGCCGCCACGCCCGAGGAAGCCGAGGCGATGCGCGCCCTCATCGCCATCCTGCTGGAACGCGCCCCGGAATTCTCGGCCCTGCCGGCCGGCGCCGAGCGCGAGGCGGCGATGCAGAACGCCGTCTATGACGCGGGCCGCCGCCCCCCCTTCGCCGTGCCCAACAAGGATGGCTCCCTCGGTGTGGGCCGCGCCTGGTTCAGCGCGCTGTATGAGGTGCTGCTGGGCAAGAGCGAGGGGCCGCGCTTCGGCGGCACCATCGCCGTGATGGGCGTGCCCGAGACCGTCGCCCTGATCGAGAACGCGCTGGCGCGGGGCCACGCCCCGGGGTGAGAGCCGCACTCCCTTTCATCAAGCGGCATGGCGCCACGGTCTTCGGGCTGCTGCTGCTGGTCGGCGCCATCTGGGTGGTGCATCGCGAGTTCCGCAATCTCTCGATCGCGGATGTCACGCGCGCCATGCAGGCGATCCCGGCCTGGGCCCTCTGGTGGGGGGCGGGGCTGACGGTCGCCGCCTATCTGGTGCTGGCGATCTATGACTGGCTGGGGGCGCGCTATGCCGGCCGGCCATCCAGCTGGGGGCGGGCGCTGCTGGCCTCCTTCTGCGGCTATTCGCTCGCGCATAATCTGGGCTTCGCCGCCGTCTCGGGTGCGGCCGTCCGGTTCCGGCTCTACACCGCCTGGGGGTATTCCCCGCTCGAGGTCGGCAAGGTCGTCGGCTTCACCTCCCTCACCTTCGGGCTGGGCGGCATGGCGCTGGGGGGCATGGTGCTGCTGGTCGAGCCCGAGGTGCTGCCCTGGGCGGGGGCGAACCTGCCGCGCTGGCTGCTGCAACTGGCGGCCCTGCCGCTGTTCGGCGTGGTGATCGCCTATGTGCTGCTCAGCCGGTTTCGCCGCAGCATCCGCGTCTTTGGCCATGATGTGGAATTGCCGGGCGTGCGCATGGCCGTGGCGCAAAGCCTTCTGGCCACGGTGGATGTCGCCGTCACGGCCGCCATCTTCTACGTGCTGCTGCCCCCGGCCGAGGGGCTGACCTTCCTGCGCTTCATCGGCATCTACCTCGCGGCCTATGCGCTGGGCATCACGGCCAGCGTGCCGGGCGGCCTCGGCGTGTTCGACGGGGCGATCATCATCGGCCTCGCCCCCTATATGGGCGCGGCCGAGGTGGTGGGCGCGCTGCTGGTCTTTCGGCTGTATTACTACATCGTGCCGCTGTTCATTTCCGGCGTGCTGTTTGCCGGCTTCGAGATCGGCCAGCGGCGGGATTCGCTGAAGGCGCTCAGCCGCGGCGCCATGCCGCTGGAGGTGCCGATCCTGGCCGGGCTGGTGGCGCTGGGTGGCGCCTTGCTCGTGTTCCTCGGCTCGCTGCCCATCTCGGCCATCGTCCTGCAAGATTGGGCGGGGTATGAGGCGGCGCTGGCCTCGCAATTCGCCGCCTCCATCGTGGGCTCGCTGCTGCTGGTGATGGCCTTCGGCATGGCGCGGCGGTTGCGGCTGGCCTGGGGCATGGCGCTGTTCCTGCTGGTGAATGGCGCGGTGATCACCTGGCTGCGTGAGGAAGCCTGGTGGACCTGGGGGCTGTTCCTGCTGGTGGCCGCCCTGCTGGCCACCATGCGCACCGCCTTCTACCGCGAGAGCCGGCTGCGGCGGGAGCCGCTCTCGAACGAGATGCTGCTGCCCCTGGCCGCGGTGGCGATCTGCGGGATGGCACTGGCCATGCTGGCCAATGCGAGCCGCCTGCAAGGTGCCATGTGGTGGGAGGTGGTGCTGTTCTCCGGCGCGCCGGTCCAGCTGCGCTTCACCGTGGGGGTGACGGCGCTGCTGCTGCTGCTGGGCATGGTGCGGCTGCTGCGCCCGGCCGCCATCCGCGCCGCCCCCTTCGACGAGATCAACCGGACGCGGCTGGAATCCCTCGGCGCCACCCTGCCTGACACGGCCGATGGCGTGCTCTGGGGGGAGGCTGGGCGGGCCGGTTTCGCCTTCACCCGCAGCGGTGACTTGTGGATCGGCCATGGCGACCCGGTGGGCGACCAGCGCGATGCGGTCTCGGCCATCTGGCGGTTCCGCGATTTTTGCGAATGGCAGGGCGGCCGGCCGGCCTTTGTGGATCTGGGCGGCGGCTACCTGCGGATCTACGCCGATATCGGCCTGCTCACCTTGCCGGCCGAACCACCGGCAACCGGCTTCCTGGCCTGCGATGCCGAGCATGATGTGGGCCGACTGCTGGGGCTCTGCGCGCCCCCCTGAGGCCGGGTATGGCCACTCGCCCCCATGGCGGCGACGGCAAAGGCTGCTCGGCCTGCCCGATCCGGCCTGATCTGCCGAGGGAATGGGCGTTTCCTTGGGGCGGAGGCGTCCATGAAGAAAAAGATATCGGCCGCCAGCGACCGCGAAAGGTAGATGCGGCGGTGATTTCGGCACATCTTTCAGCGTCATGAGTGATCATCGGGGTGTTCAAAATGACGCCTGCAACCGACGCGGCCCAGGCTGGCACCATGCCAGCCAAAAAGCCGATCGGCTTTATTGATTTTGGCTGTGGTTCCGGAAACTCCCTGATCTATCTGCGCAACCTCCTGGGCGAGGAAGGCCACGGTATTGATCTCTCCGAGGAGGAGGTCGCCACCTGCCGGCAGGCAGGACTATCCGCCGAACAGGGCAACCTGCTGAATTATGCCGGGCGCAATACGGCTGCCATTATTACTGCCGTGGATCTGCTGCCGGAGATCGGCGATCGGCTGGATTTTGAACAGGCCATGTCCCGCATGATCCTGGCCGCCCGCAATTACGTGCTGATCCAGCATAACTACTATGACGCGGACAGCCTGCTGGCCTTGCGGGGCGCCCAGGTGGCCGGAAATTTCGGCAAGCGCATCCGCTTCAAGCCCATGGTCAGCGATTACCTGCACCTGCTGGAGCGGATCACCGCCTCGCATGCGGTGTGCGGCTTTGCGTTTTTCGGCATGGGGGAGGCGCGCATCTCGCCGCTGGCCTTCCCCGGCATGGAACTCCCGGCCGAGCCGGGCGGGAGCGACATGCCCGTCTATCGCAGCCTCAGGGTCCTGATCGGCCGCAAGGAGCTCCCGCGCTTCCGCGCCGGCCTGCGCAAGGTGCGGACGGGGCAGCCCTTGCTGCTCTGGGAGCGCCCCGATCCAGCCCAGGCCTGAGGCGGAGGTCGGGCTGCGGGAGGGCGTTTCCGCTTGGCGGCCAACCCCACCCAGAAACCCGGCGTCGTGGAGCTTCGAGCGCATTATCCTCGGACGAAGGTGCAGGAAACTGTGAAAACCACGCAGGTTTTCACCCTGCCGGGGAGCTCGAGGGGCTGGCCCCTCGACCCCGTCGCGCGGCTGTTTCAGGCATCCTCCCTCACCCTGACCGGATCACGCCCTACAGCCGGAACCCCTCCATCGGGATCGGCGGCGCGCGGCCGGCGATCTCGGCGGCGACCACCGCGGCGCTGCCCATGGCCAGCGTGAAGCCGAGCGAGCCCTGGCCGAGATTGAGATAGAGCCCCTGCATGCCGGGCGCGGCCCCCAGGATTGGCAGGCCGGTCGGCGTGGCGGGGCGCAGCCCGGCCCAGGGGTGCAGGTCCCGCCAGTCGGTCGCATCGGGGAAGGCGGCGCGCGCCTGGCGGATCAGGGTGGAGAGGCGCTTCTCCTCGATCCGGGTGGAATAGCCGACCACATCGGCCATTCCCGCCACACGCAATTGCTGGCCGATGCGCGCATAGACCACCTTGGCCGCGCTGTCGGTCACGCTGATGCGCGGTGCCGCCTCGGCCCGGGTGATCGGCAGGGTCAGCGAGTAGCCCTTGAGGGGATAGATCGGCAGATCGAGCCCCAAGGGCCGCGCCAGCGCCCTGGCACCGACACCCAGCGCCAGCACCACGGCATCGGCCTCGATCACGCCCGCATTCGTCATCACGCCGCGCACCCGGCCCTCGGCGCGGATGATCTGCGTGACCCGCGTGCCCAGTTGCAGCGTGACGGCGGCGTTGGACCGGGTGAGGGATTGCGCCAGCCCCTCGCAGAACAGCCGGCAATCGCCCGCATCCTCGCCCGGGGTGTGGATGCCGCCGGCGATGCGATGGGCGATGCCGGCCAGGGCGGGTTCCAGCGCCAGGCATTCCGCGCGGGACAGGGCGCGTTGCTCGGTGCCCCAGGCGGCCTGCAGCGCCATTTGCCGCTGCGCCGCCGCCATGCCGGCGGCATCGGGCTGCAGCACCAGCTTGCCGGCCGGGGCGAAGGCGAAATCGAAAGCGTGCCGCGCGGCCAGCCCGTGCATCAACTGGCGCGAGAGCGCGCTGAGCAGCAGCAGGCGGCGCGTGGTCTGCTCGGCGGTGGTCGGGTTGCAGGCGCGCAGGAAGGCGATCAGCCATTTCCACTGGCCAGGATCTGCCTGCGGGCGAAACCGCAGCGGGCCGTCAGGATCGAGCATCCAGCCGGGCACCTTGCCGATCACGCCCGGGGCCGCAAAGGGGGCGACGTAGCTGTAGGAAAGCTGCGCGCCATTGGCGAAGCTGGCCCCTTGGCCGGGCCGGCTTTCGGCATCCACCACGGTCACGGCATGGCCGTCATCGGCCAGGGCCTGGGCCGTGGTGAGGCCGGTGACGCCGGCGCCAAGGATCAAAATCCGCATGCGGCATTGGTGCGGCGCGGCGGAAACTTGGTCAATGGCCGCCCGACGCGGCAGGAGGTTGGTCAATGGCCGCTCAACGCGGCGGGAGCTTGGTCATCGCCGCTCAACGCGGCGGGGGCTTGGTCATCGCCGCTCAACGCGGCGGGGGCCTGGTCAATGGCCGCTCGGCGCGGCCTCTGTTATGAGGGTTGCATGACCTTGACGATGCCGCACCTGTCCGATGCGGAGCTGCTTGCCCGCATTCAGCAATTCCATTGGTTCCACACGATCGCGCTGCGTCCCGGTGTGGTGACACCCGGGCTGAAGGACCAGCAGGTCATGGCGCTGGAGGAGGATGCGCTGCTGGCGCCGTTCGACCTCACGGGGCGCTCGGTCCTGGATGTCGGCGCGTGGAACGGGTTTTTCAGCTTCTCCGCCAAGCAGCGCGGTGCGCGCCGCGTGCTGGCGACCGACAGCTACGTCTGGAAACACCCGGTCTGGCAGGGGCGCGAGACCTTCGAACTCGCCCGCGACTCGCTGGGGCTGGAGGTGGAAGCGGCCGAGATCGCGCCCTTCGAGATCACCGACCAGCTCGGCCGTTTCGACGTGGTGCTGTTCCTCGGCGTCTTCTACCACCTCTATGACCCGATCGAGGTGATGACGCGCCTGCGCCAGGTGACGCGGCAATTGCTGCTGATCGAAACCCATCAGGACCTGACCGCCGAGGCCCGGCCGGGCATGGTCTTCTACCCCGCCGCCACCCTGGCCGGGGATGCGACGAACTGGTGGGGCCCCAATCCCGCCCTGATGCTGCACCTGCTGTTGCAGCTCGGCTTCACCCGCATCTTCTACCGGGACCACCCGACGCTGGGGCGCGGCCATGGCCTCTACGCCGCCTTCCTGCCCGAGGTGGAGGATGGCCTGATCCTGCAGCTCGGCAGCCCCTGGCGGGACCTCGATGTGCCGGGCGCCATCGAAGACCTTCTGGTGCGGGGCTGACGCGATGAGCGGGACGGAATTGCGCGCAGCCCTGTCCGCGCATCGCTGGCTGCAAAGCCTTCGCCTGGGCCCGGACCTCGTGACCGAGGGGCTGGTGCCGGAAGCGCAGCTCGCCGCCGAGGAAGCGGCCCTGCTCGATCCGCTGAACCTCACCGGGGCGCATGTGCTGGAACTGGGTGCGGCGAACGGCGCCTTCAGCTTCGCCATGCTGCGGCGCGGCGCCGCGCGGGCCGTGGCGGCGGACCACCTGGCCTGGAGCCTGCCCGGCGCAGACGCGCTTTCGGCCACACAATGGGCGGCGCATGCGCTGGGCGCCCCGCTCGAGACGGAAACCCTGGACCCGCGCCTGCTGAGCCCGGATTTCGGCAGCTTTCACGTCGTGCTCGCCACCGCCTGTTTCGAGCAGCTGTTCAATCCCATCAAGGCGCTGCACGGCATGCGCAACGTCACCAGCCGGGTGCTGCTGCTGGAGACGATGCAGGATGCGCTGGAGGATGCGCGGCCGATCATGACGGCGCAGAGCCGCTGGCTGCCGATCGGCGGGCCGGAGGGGAGCTGGATCTCCGGCTGGGCGCCCAATCCGCCGCTGATGCTGCACCTGCTGCGCAATCTGGGCTTCAACCGCATCCTCTACCGCGATCACCCGACGCTGGGCCCGGCGCGCGGGCTTTACGCGGCCCTGCTGCCCGAGGCGCCGGATGGCGTGCTGGCCGGCTTCACCCCGCCCTGGATCCACCTGGCCGGATAGGGCTGCGGCGCGGCCTCAGCCGTGGATGAAGACCGGGCAGGGTGCGGCGCGCAGCAGCCGGGCCGTGGCGCTGCCGAAGATCAGCCGGCTGATGCCGCTCTCCTGATCCGCACCCAGCACAAGGAGGGAGGCCGGCAGGCTTTGCGCCTCGGCCAGCAGGATGTCATGCGCGTCGCCCCGCACGGCGAAGGCCTCGGCCTGCATGCCGTGCTGCGTGAGGTAGCGCGCCAGGGCTTCGGGGCTGGCATCGGCGGTGAAGTCGAGGAGCTTGACCGCCTGGCCCTTCCCCAGTCCCAGCAGCGCGAAGACATGCAGCGTGCGCATCGCGGCCATGGAGCCGTTCTGCGCGATCAGGATGGGATGGGTGAGCTGAACGACTTCGGCGAGGCCAGCACTTTGCGTGCCCGGGGGCACCACCAGCAGCGGCCGCGCGCCATCGCGCAGCAGCGCCTCGATGGTGGGGGAAAGCCCGTCGTCGCAGGCCTCGCGGCCCAGGGTGCAGTCGCGGCCGATGATGATGAGGTCATGCGTGGCGCCCTCGGCCAGCAGGGCCTGCTCGGGCGCCTCCTCGCGCCGCACCACGGCGAAGGGCAGGTCCCCCGCCGCCACGCGCGCATCCGCGAGAACCCCCTCCGCCTCGGCCTCGACGGCGGCGGCCAGCTTCTCGTTGCGCCGGGCGGCGAAGGCGCCACCGCCCATCGGCACAGCCTCATGCGCGGCGCTGGTATGCGGGCGGTCCAGCACGATCAGCGCCGTCACCGCGGCGCCGGTGCGGCGGGCGAGGGCGAAGGCGACATCCCGCGCCGCGCAGGCGCCGGGCGTGTCATCGAGGGCGAGCAGGATGGAGCGGATCATATCCCGCAAACTGGCCTCGCCATGCGCGGCTTGCAAGCCAGCCCTGGTTTGACTTTGGCCCGGCGGCCCATCATCCTTGGTGCATGTCCAGACATCCAATCAATCTGCGCGGCAGCATCGCCGCCTGGCGGGCCTGGGTGGTTCTCCTGGACCCCGATCCATGCGGCCTGACCCGCGGCTGACGCCGCTTTCGCCTGACCCGCAATCCGTGATCGAGGGGGCGCCCCAGGGTGCCCGGCTTTCCATGTCCGTGACCCATGCCGTTGCCTCCCCCATGAGGCGCGCGCAATTCCCGATTTTCGTGGCCGCCGCCACCTGCGCCTTCGCCGGCGTCTGGATGTCGGTGCCGCTGGCCGCCGTGATCCTGACCGAGCAGGGCGCCTCCCCAGCACTGGTCGGGCTCTATGCGGCCGCTGTCTGGATTTCGGCGCTGGTCACCGCGCCGGCCTCGCCCTGGCTGGCGGGCTGGGCGGGGGGTGCCTTGCGGCTGCACCAGGCGGCGGGGCTGACCTCGGCGCTCGCGCTGCTCGGGCTAGCCACCAACCCGCCGCTGGCGCTCTGGTTTGTTTTCGGCGGGGTGCTGGGCATGGCCTCCTGCCTGACCTGGACCACGGCCGATGCCATTGCCGGCGCCATGGCGCCACCCGGGCGCGAGGGGCAGTTCCTGGGCATCTACCAGACCTTCATTTCGGCCGCGATCGGCGGCGGGCCGGCCGTGCTGTGGCTCTCCGGCGTGCAGGCCGGGGCCTTTGCCGCCTCGGCCGGGCTCATGCTGGCGGGCTTCGGGCTGACGCTGATGCTGCGTGAAGTGCGGGGGGCCGTGCCGCGCCGCATGCGCCTCTCGCTCGTGCGGTTGCGGCCCGTGGCGATGATGATGCTCGCCCCCGCCGGGGCGGCCATGCTCTGCGGCGCGCTGGAGGGCACGGCCGGGGCGGTGTTCCCGGTGCAGGGGCTGGCGCTGGGCCTGGGGGCCGCGGCGGCCGCCTCGATCGTGGTGGCGACGGGGTTCGGCAATATGCTGGCGCAATATCCGGTGGGCATGCTGGCGGATCGCTTCGGCACGCATCGGGCGTTGCTGGGCTGCGCCGTCGCGGTGGCGCTCGGCTCGTTGCTGTGGCCCGTGCTGGCGCCGGATTGGGGCATCTGGCCGGTGCTGGCGGTCTGGGGCGGGGCGGCGGGCGCGATCTATACCCTGGGCATGGTCCGTGCCGTGCAGCGCTTCGCCGGGCCGGCGCGGGCGCTTGGCATGGCGGGGCTGAACACGGCTTATTTGCTGGGCGGTGCCATCGGCGCCCCGCTGGGCGGGTTGCTGCTGGAGGCGGTGCCAGGCTGGGGCCTTCCGCTGGCCGTCTCGGTGGTGGCGCTGGGGGGCGGCCTGGCTCTCAGCCTCGCCGCGTTGCGGCGCGGCGGCTGAGGGTGCAGTGGTGGCCCCTTGCCTGGGTGATGCGGCACTTGGGTCATGTGGCGCCCGGGTGATCCGGGGCCTGGGTTGAGATGGGAGGCTTTTCGATGCGTTGGCTTGTTCTGTTCCTGATCCTGGCCGGACCCACCCTGATGGGGACCGCCCGCGCGCAGCCGGCCAATCCCCAGGCGGCCCCCGAAGCGGCGCCCCCCCAAGCCACCAACCCCCAATCTCCCAACCCCCAATCCCCCGCTTCTGGCCCGCGCCCCGCAGCCCCGCCCGCCGATGCCGTCGCGGCCCCCGGCAAGCCCGGCTGGACGGTGGATGAGCGCAATGGCTGCTGGGTCTGGAATCCCAACCCCCAGGTCGAAGAGACCGTCTTCTGGACCGGCCCCTGCGAGGCTGGCCCCGCCCAGGGCGATGGCCTGCTGGAATGGCGCTATGTCGAGGCGGGCGAGCCGCGTGGCGAGCGCTATGTGGGCAGCATGGCGCGTGGGCGGATGCATGGCATCGGCACCTTCCTCGACGCCCAGGGCGCGGTCTATCAGGGCGAATGGCAGGAGGGGCGCGAACAGGGGCGCGGCCTGCGCGTCTGGGCCACCGGCCGCTATGACGGCGAATGGCGCGAGGGCATGCGCCATGGCCGCGGCATCATGTTCTGGATCAACGGCAACCTGTTCCGCGGCGAATTCCGCGAGGACCGGCCCGAGGGGCTGGGCGAGTATTTCAGCGTCGAGGGCGGCTGGTTCCGCGGCGCCTGGCTGGCCGGCTGCTTCCGCGAGGGCGATCGCCAGGCCGCCATCGGCCGTCCGCTTGAGGAATGCCCCTGAGAGGAGCGCCTGAGGGGAGCCGCTGAAAGGCACCTCGGCAAGGCGCCCCTGGGGAACGCCCTTGGGAACCTCCCTTGGGGCACGGCCGGGCCTGCCCGCCGGCCACCCGGTCCGCTCCCAGCGTCTGAACAGCTTGCGGGGTAGCGCGCGGCTCAGGCGCCGGTCATCCCGGGCGCTGGCGCTCACCGCCCGGCCAGGAATTCCCGCAGGATGCGCACTACATCGGTGGGGGATTCCTCCATCGGCACATGGCCCTTGCCGGGCAACGTCACCAATCGAGCATCCGGCAGGGCGCGCAGGTAATCCTGCGCATTGGTCACCGGCACCATGCGGTCCGTATCGCCCCAGAGCAGCAGCACCGGCAGGGTGATGCGGGCCAGCAGCGGCTCGGGCCGCAGCAGCACGTGCTGGGCCATGCGGTCCAGGATCGCCTGGCGCACGCCAGGGGCCAGCATCATGTCGCGATAGCGTTCGAAGAGCGCCTCGGTCATCACCCCGGGGTCGCCATAGGCCGGGGTGAGGGAGCCGCGCAACATGCCCTCGGGCAGGGTATAGGGCAGCACGCGCATGATCAGCGGCACCTTGGGCGGCTGTTCATAGCCGATGCCCGGGCTCGCGAAGCCATCGGGCGCCATCAGCACGAGGCGCGTCACATGCTCCGGATGGGCGGCGGCGAAGCTCCAGGCGATGCGCCCGCCCATGGAGGAACCCACCAGCGCCACACGCTCCAGCCCCAGGCGCTGCATCAGGGTGAGGATCACCGCATGGCTGCGCGCATCGCTGTAATCCCCGGTGCGGTCCGCGCCCGTCAGGCCAAAGCCCGGCAGGTCAAACCGGATCACGCGGAAATCCGCCTCCAGCCCCTGGGCCACCTCCTCCCAGGTGTGCAGCGAGGAGCCAAAGCCGTGCAGCAGCAGCACCGCCGGGGCCGAACGCGGCCCGGTGTCGCGCAGATGCAGCCGCACGCCGTCCAGCTCCAGGAATTGCGAGGGCGTGTCGGCGTAGCGCGCCTCCAGCGCCGCACGCGGCTTGTCGGGCGTGTAGAGCCACCAGACGGCGAAGATGAGGAGCAGCGGCAGCGCCGCGAGGATATAGATGATCATGCGGCGCAACATGCGGGCAAAGGAGGGGATTCGCGCAGGCTTGTCCAGCCGGCGGGGCCTCAACCCCGGTTGCCACCGCCAAGCGACCCTGGCTAGGCTCACGGCGCAAACGCCGGCTCGACCGGCGCAGGGGGGGGAAAGCCAGATGAAGCTGTCACGGCGCGATGCCATCATCACCGGGGCCACGCTGCTGGCGGCCGGCACCGCCGGCCCCAGCTTGGCCACACAGCCGCCGGTGGGCCGCCAGGTGGCGAGCCTCTATCGCAGCCGCATCGGCGAGATCGAGGTGACGGCGGTCAGCGATGGCAGCATCGCCCTGCCGCCCGCCGTCTTCGGCGAGGCCAACCTGACCGAAGCCCGCCGCATCCTGGCCGAGAATTTCCTGCCCACCGAAGGCCCGGTGCCCTGTGCTCTCAACACCTTCCTGGTGAATGCGGCTGGCCGCCTCTCCCTGATCGACACCGGCTCGGGCGACGCGCTGGGGCCGACCATGGGGCAGCTGCCCGCGAACCTGGCCGCCATGGGTGTCACCCCCGCGATGATCGACAGCGTGGTGCTGACCCATATGCACCGCGACCATGCCGGCGGCCTCTGCAGCCGCGAGGGGGCGGCGCTGTTTCCCACCGCCGAACTCGTCATCCCCGAGGTGGAGGCCGCCTTCTGGTTCGATGAGGGCAATATCGGCCGCGTGCCGCAGGGTTCGCGCGGCGGCTTCGCCTACGCCAAGCAGGTGGAGGCCGCCTATCGCGGCCGCATCCGCCGCGTGGCGGGCGGGCGGGAGGTCAACCCGGGCATCACCTCGATGGACGCTTTCGGCCACACGCCGGGGCACACGATCTACCGCATCGCCTCGGGCCCCGCGCAGTTGCTGGTGTTTGGCGACATGGTGCACTTCCCGGCCCTGCAAACACGCCACCCGGATTGGGGGATTTCCTTCGACGTGGATGCCGCGGCGGCCGTCGCCACACGGCGGCGGGTCTTCGACATGGCAGCGGCGGATCGGCTGCTGGTGGCCGGGATGCATATGGATTTCCCGGGCTTCGGACATCTGCGGCGGGACGCGGCGGGGTATCATCTGGTGGCGTCGGCTTGGCGGCCGGCTTTGTGATGGACGCGCTTTGAGGGGCGCTGCCCCTCAAACTCCCCGGCAGGGAACCTGTTCCCTGCACCCTGGTTTGACGGTGAGGGCGCGCATCCCGATACCGAAGGTGCATGCGCCGTCGCCAAGACGTAGTTGCTGGAAGCTCCTGAATTCCTCGCCCCCCACCTGGCGGGGACCGAAAGGCAGCACGCGGCCTGCCGCCGAGAATGCCAGACATGACGAATACCCCGCCGCATTCCACTTGCCCGGCCCGGCCATGCCAAGGCCTGAAACCCCTTCCAAACCTTGACAAAGCCGGCATTTTTTCCTAGCCTGAGGGCCGTTGTTTGGCAGCCGCATCTGCCCATCCTCCGCCGGAAAGGGGGCATTTGTCCGAAAGCAGCATGTCATGAAAAATGCCCCGGCCTTTTGGCCGGCTCCGTTGCGCCTGTGCCCTCGCCCCGGGCTGGCGTGATCCCGGCACATTCCTCTGGCGTGCCCACCGACCCGCGCGGCCAAGCCACGCCTGCGCTCGCCCACGTCCCCCGGGACGGCCATTTGTCCCAAACCCTGGGTCCACGAAAAAAGCACCAGCGGAATTTCGCCTCCTCACGAACGAAGGTGCAGGAAACCAAGTTTCCTGCCGGGGTCAGGGGCAGCGCCCCTCCTTTCATCACCCCACCCCAAATCTGCCTCCCCAAACGGCAGGACGCGCCCCAGGCCCGGCCTCTGCGCGAATTTCGGGCTTCACCCGGCCAACACCACCCCGCAAGCTACAAGGAACCGATCCGGAGCCCAGCCATGACCCCCACCCGCCGCGCCTTGCTCGCCGCCCCCCTGGCCGCGACCCTCCCCTGGGATGTCACCCAGGCGCAGACCCAGACCGGCACCTTGCGAGTCGGCATGACGGCCTCCGCCGTGCCGCTCTCCAATGGCGTGCCGGACCAGGGGGCCGAGGGCCATCGCTTCATGGGCATCACGCTCTATGACCAGCTGGCGATGTGGGACCTCAGCAAGTCGGACGTGCCGGTCACCATCCGCCCGGGCCTCGCCACCGCCTGGCGCAATGACCCGGCCGACCCGAAGCGCTGGATCATCACCCTGCGCGAGGGGGTTCGCTTCCATGACGGCAAGGTGATGACGGCCGATGACGTCGTCTTCTCCTATGACCGCGCCTTCAAGGCCGATGCCCCGCATTTCGACCCCCGCGCCGCCGCCCAGGCGCGCATCCGCATGCCGACCATCGCCTCCTGGCGCGCGGAAGGCCCGCTTACCTTCATCCTGGAAACCCGCACGCCGGACAGCCTGGTGCCCTTCGGCCTCACCTGGGTCGGCATCACGCATCAGGGCGCCTGGGAAGCGGCCGGCCGTGACTGGGACCGCTATCTGGACCGCGCCGTCGGCACCGGCCCCTATCGCATGGAAAGCTTCGCCGTGCGGGAGCGCTGCGTGCTGCTGCGCAACGCGAATTACTGGGATGCCTCGCGCATTCCCCGCCATGAGCGGCTGATCCTGCTGCCCCTGCCCGAGGCGAATACCCGCGTGGCGGCGCTGCGCTCCAATCAGGTGGATTTCATCGAGGCCCCGCCGCCCGATGCCATTCCGGCCCTGCGCAGCGCGGGCATGACCATCGTCTCCAACACCTATCCGCACAACTGGACCTGGCACCTGAACATGTCCGAGGGTTCGCCCTGGCGTGACATCCGCGTGCGCAAGGCCGCCAACCTCGCGATTGACCGCGCCGGCATCCGCTCCATGCTGGGTGACATGATGGTCCCCGGCGCCGGCCTGCTGCCGCCCGGCCACCCCTGGCACGGCACCCCGCGCGAGCCGATCAAGACCGATGTCGCCGCCGCACGGCGCCTGATGACCGAGGCGGGCTTCTCCCGCACCAACCCGATCCGCACCCGCGTCGGCATCTCGACCTCCGGCTCGGGCCAGATGCAGCCGCTGCCGATGAACGAGGCCGTGCAGCAGAACCTGCGCGAGATCGGCATCGAAGTGACCTTCGAAGTGATGGAATGGAATGCGCTGCTGACCATCTGGCGGGATGGCGCGCGCGCACCCTCCAACCGCGGCATCAGCGCCATCAACATCAGCTATGCCGCACTCGATCCCTTCACCGCCATGGTGCGCTTCCTGAAGAGCGACCTGGTGCCGCCCGCCGCCAATAATTGGGGCTATTTCAACGACCCCGCCTATGACGACATCATCAACCGCGTCTACACCACCTTCGAGCCCGGGCCGCAGGCCGCCCTCCTCGCGGAGTTGCATGCCAAGGTCGTGGATGACGCGTTGTTCCTGTTCGTCGCGCATGACCTGAACCCGCGGGCCACCAGCCGGCGCGTGCAGGGCTTCGTCCAGGCGCAGAGCTGGTTCCAGGATCTGACGCCGATCCGCATCGGCTGAGGCCCCGACGCCACCCTTGGCTGTTGAGCGCCGGGTCCAGGGTGGGGGCCCAGGTTAGAGGCGCCCTGGTCAGGCGCGCGGCGGCAACGTTGCGCGCCGCCGTTGACCGGGGCTGGTCAGCCCTTCGCCTTCAACGCGCCCAGCTCGGCCTTCAGCGCGGCGTTTTCGGTCTTCAGCGCATCGAGTTCGCTGCGCCCCTGAAAGGGTGAGAACAGGCTCATCGCCCGCTCCATCATCATCATGTTGCGCTGGCTGATCTCTTCCAGGCTGAAGGGCTTCAGTGCCTGCTCCACGCCGCGGCGCATCTCGTCCTGCTGGCGGGAAAAGCCGGTCATCGTCGCTTCCAGATAGCGCGGCAGCACGCCTTGCAGGCTATCGCCATAGAAACCGATGAGTTGGCGCAGGAAGCTCTCCGGCAAAAGATGGCTGCCCTTGGATTCTTCCTCGACAATGATCTGCGTGAGGACGGATCGTGTGATGTCATCGCCCGACTTCGCGTCATACACCACGAAATCCCGCCCGGCGCGGACCATCTGCGCCAGGTCTTCCAGCGTCACGTAGCTGCTGCTCTCGGTGTTGTAGAGGCGACGGTTGGCGTATTTCTTGACCACGACGGGCGGTTTCGCCGCCTTGGTTTCAGCCGATTGATCGGGCATTTGGGCACCCCAGTCTGGTTCAGTTGAAGGGTTGTGGCTCGAGTCAGGAGTCTGGCGTTTGTTGCACTGCAAGCGTAGCACGTGAGCCATGGGAAGCGATAAGTCTTCGCGCTATGCTGTTCCCAGGCCAACATATAGTCACGGGCATGGATGGACCAATCCGAGGATCTCGATCGCCTGGCCGCCGACTGGATCGCCCTTTGGGAGAGCGAGCTCGCCGCCCTGGGCCAGGATGCGGAACTGGCCGAGGCGTGGTCCGCCTCGGTGGCCATGATGGCTGCCTTCTGGCGGGCGCAGAGCGCACAGATGGCGGCCACCGCCGCCTGGCGCCCAGCGCGTGAACCCGCCCCCGCCCCGGCGCGGCCCGCGCCCCCTGCCCCTGCATCTGATGCTGGGCGCGGCGCGGGGGATGGCGGCGATGATGAATCCGCTGCCCTCCGCGCCCGCCTCGCCGAGTTGGAGCAGCGGCTGGCCGCGCTCGAAGGCCGGCCAGGCGGAAGCGGCGCGGATCGCCGCAAGCCTCGCACCCCTCGGCGCAAGCCCTGAAGCCTTTGCCGACGCGGTGCTGCGGCGGCTCTGGCGGGAAGATGCGGCCCTGCTGCGCGGCCTGGCCGCCTATCGCCGCCACCCACATGCGCGGCACCTCGCCGAGCCGCCGGCGATCTGGCAGGAGGGCTCGGCCCGGCTGCTGGATTATGGCGGCGCGGGGCGGCCCGTCTTCTTCGTGCCCTCCCTCGTCAACCGCGCGCATGTGCTCGACCTGGATGAAGGGGCCTCGCTGCTGCGCTATCTCGCGGCGCATGGGATGCGCCCGCTGCTGCTGGATTGGGGCTGGCCCGGCCAGGCCGAGCGGCGCTTCACGCTCACGGATCATATCGCCGGGCGGCTGGAGCGGGCGCTGATGGCGGCCCCGCAGGGCCTGGTGCTCGCCGGCTATTGCATGGGCGGGCTCTTGGCCCTGGCCGCCGCCATCCGCCGGCCGGACCGCGTGGCCGCGCTGGCCTTGCTGGCCACGCCCTGGGATTTCGCAGCCGACCCGCAATCGGCCGGCATCACGCGCCTGTTGCCCGGCTTCGAGCCGCTGATGGAACCCATGGGCGCGCTGAGCGTGGATCTGCTGCAAAGCCTGTTCGCGATGCTGGACCCCTACGCCATCCCGGAGAAGTTCCGGGCTTTTGGCCGGCTCGATCAGGCCTCATCCCGCGCCAGGCGCTTCGTCGTGCTGGAAGATTGGCTGAATGACGGCGTGCCCCTCGCCGCACCCGTGGCACGTGAAGCGCTGGGCGGCTGGTATGGCGAGAACACGCCGGCGCGGGGCGCCTGGACGGTGGCGGGCCTGCCGGTGCGCCCGGCCGATTGGCGCGGGCCGGCCTTCCTGGCCATCCCCGTGCGGGACCGCATCGTGCCACCGGCCTCGGCGCTGCCTCTGGCGGCGGGAATGCCCGGCGCCGTCACCCATTTCGCACAGGCCGGCCATATCGGCATGGTCGCCGGCCAATCCGCCGAGGCCGTGCTGTGGCGCCCCCTGCTGGACTGGCTGCGCGCCGCGTGAGGCGGGGCTGCGGCACCTCGGTGGGCGGCCTAACCCGACCGGATGAGGCCTTGTGGCGCTACAGCGCCGCCAGCGGCTTGCCGATCTGCGGATCGGTCTTGAACTTCGCCATGCTGCCCCAGGCGCGGTCATATTGCGGCGGGATGCTCAGCGCCTCGATCCGGCCCAGCGCCACGGCCGCGTTCAGCACCCAATAAGGATCCCGCAGGAAAGCGCGCGCCAGCAGGATCATATCGGCCTTGCCCTCATCCAGGATGGCCTGGGCCTGGGCCGGCTCGGTGATCAGGCCGACCGCCATGACGGGGATGCCCGCCCCCTGCTTCACTGCCTCCGCCCCTGGCACCTGGTAGCCCGGGCCGAGGGGGATCTTCTGCCCGGCATCGAGCCCGCCCGAACTGACATCCACGATATCCACGCCCAACGCTTTCAACCGCTCGGCCAGCATCACGCTCTCGGCCGTGCTCCAGCCGCCCTCGACCCAGTCGGTGTGGGAGATGCGCACGCCCAGCGGCATCGCGTCGGGGATGACGGCGCGGGTGGCGCGGGTAATCTCGCGCAGCAGCCGCGTCCGCCCCTCGAAATCCCCACCCCAGGAATCATTGCGCTGGTTGGAGATGGGCGAAAGGAACTGATGCACCAGATAGCCATGCGCCGCGTGCAGTTCGATGAAGGTGTAGCCTGCTTTCACGGACCGGATGGCGGCGTCGGCGAAGGCCTGGATGGTGGCCAGGATCTCCGCCTCGCTCATCGCGCGCGGCGTCGCATAGCCCTGGAAGGCCGCCGCGCTCGGGCCCAGCGCCTCCCAGCCCGGCACGGCGGGGCCCGCCTCCCAGGCCGGCAGGCGGCTCGCCTTGCGGCCGGCATGGGCCAGCTGGATGGCGGGCACCGTGCCCATCGCCGCGATCGCCTTGACCAGGCGCGTATGGGAAGCGAGGTGGCCATCGCTCCAGATGCCCAGATCACCGGGGCTGATGCGGCCCTCGGGGGTGACGGCGGCAGCCTCGGTCATCACCATGCCGGGGCCGGCGACCGCGCGGGACACCAGGTGGGCCATGTGCCAATCGGTCGGCTTGCCATCCTCGCCCGCGCAATACTGGCACATGGGCGAGACGCCGATGCGGTTGCGGAAGGTGACGCCACGCAGGGTGAGCGGGCTGAACAAATCGGTCATGAGCGAGAATCCTGGGGTGGGTGGGGACCAAAAGGCGGCGTGCGCCCGAGGCGGTTTTCCATGATGACGAGAAACGGCCGCGGGTCAGGCAGCAAGCGCCCCTCCGCATCCGTCGCCCAGCGCGCCAGCGCCACCGTATCACTGACATTGCCACCCACCGCCTCGACGACGCCAGAGCCGGCGGTGAGGACGATATCGCAATGCATCGGCCGGAACTGGCCGCGTTCCGCCGCACGTTCGGCCCAGTCACGCAGCGGCCGGCTGGAACGGTCGCGGCACACCAGGTCACCGGGGGCTGGGGCGTAGAGCGCCGGATCGCGCGGCAGGAAGGGTGCCTGCGCCGGATATGCGGCGGCCAGCGCATCGAGATGATCCAGATAGCGCGAATGCGAGGCATCGGGCGCGAATTCAGGCGCGTCCACCCCGGCCGCGCCAATCACCCAGGAGATGAAGGCGGCGGACCAGAAGGGCTCGGCCCAGAGATTGGCACCGCCTTCGCCCTGCAAGGCCTGCTCATAGCGGCGGCGGTTGGAGGGGATGGCCTCGGCCGATTGCGGCACGGCGCGCCAATAGGCCAGCACGCGGGGAAAGTTTTGCGGCGCGCTTTCGGGGCTGGCGGGAGCACCAGGCGCGCAGCTCGCATGGGCCGGCCCCGGCAGGCCCACGGAAACGCAGCCCCAATCCTGCCATTCGGCGGCGGCAAGACGCAGCATCCGCTCCCGCGCGGCGGGCGGATAGCTCAGGGGCGGCGGCAACTGCGCCACCTGCGGCGGCCCGGCGCAACCGATGAGCAGAACCAGAACGGGCAGGAAACGAAGCACGCCCCTCTCTGCCAAAGCCTTCCCTTATGGGCAAGACGCTCTATCGTGGAACGTGCCATGGCCATCCAGCCCGAGCCCGAAGGCGGGCGCCTCCTCTTCCGCAGCGAGACCTTCGCGGCGGACCCCAAGCGCGAGCGCCGCACCCCCACGGGCGAGGTGGTAACGGAAGCCGCGCGCGAGATTCCGCTGCATGCGCGCTGCGATGTGCTGGTGGTGGGGGGCGGCCCCTCGGGCATCGCGGCCGCAGTGGCCGCGGCGCGGCAGGGCGCGCATACCATTCTGCTGGAACGCCACAATCACCTGGGCGGACTCTCTACCGGCGGCCTGGTCATCTGGATTGACCGGATGAGCGACTGGAACGGCCAGCTGGTGATCCGCGGCTTCGCCGAGGAGTTCCTCGCGCGGCTGCCGGCTGGTGCCAGGACGGGCCCCGCCCCGGCACTCTGGGGCTCACGCGACGCCGCGACGGCGGCCTGGTGGTCGGCCAGGACCAGCGCCTTCCATGGCATCGTCACCCATTCCCCCACCTGTGACCCGGAGGCGATGAAACTCGTCGCGCAGGAGATGCTGCTGGAATCCGGCGCCGAAATCCTGTTCCACGCCTGGGGGGCCGCACCCATCGTCACCGATGGCGCGGTGCGTGGCGTGTTTTTCGAATCCAAGCAGGGGCGGCGCGCCATCCTTGCGGGCTGCACGGTGGATGCGACGGGCGATGGCGACCTGTTTGCCCAGGCCGGTGCCCCCTACAATGACGATATTGATGCGCGGGACATTCATCATTGCATGAACACCAGCTGGCTGTTCGGCGGTGTGAACATGCCGCGCTACCAGCGCTGGCGCGCCGAGGAGCCAGAAGCCTTCGGCGCCTTCCTGCAGCATGGCCGCGCGCGCATCCGCCTGTTCGACAAGGCTTTCGCGTCCTGGCGCGATGATGTGGCGCTGTTCATGGGCCCCCGGCTTTCCGGCTATTCGGCTGTGGATGTCGAGGACCTGACGGCGGTGGAAGTTCAGAGCCACCGCCTGATGGCCGACCATCTGGCGCTCTACCGCGAGGGCGCGCCGGGCTTCGAGGATGCCTTCCTCATGCTCTCGGCACCGCAATTGGGTGTGCGCCATGCGCGACGCCTGCGGGGCGTAGCGGCGGTGACGCGGGCCGACTGGGATGGACGGGTGCGCGCGGACGAGATCGGCGTTTCGCCGAGCCTTGCGCCGAAATTTCCCAATATTTCCGTGCCCTACGGGGCGCTGGTGCCCGAGGTGCTGGATGGCCTGCTGGCGCCGGGCCGGCATCTCAGCTGTGACCCGAACAGCCATTCCTTCCTGCGGGAAATCCCGCAATGCTGGCTGACAGGGCAGGCCGCCGGGGTTGGCGCGGCCCTTGCGGTGGCACGGGGCGTTGCCCCACGCGCTGTTTCCATTGCCGAGTTGCAGGCGGCGCTTCGGGCGGGCGGGGCGCATTTCTCGGCACCCCCGGCCCATCAGTCCGCCGCCTGATCACAGCGGCGAGAGGCGGTTTTCGCTGGAGGCGGCGCGCGGAGCACCGGCGCCTGAGGTGGCGTCGCGAATGATGTAGCCGCGGCCCCAGACGGTGCCGATGACGTTGTTGGCACCGGCGGTTTGCAGCTTCTTGCGCAGCTTGCAGACGAAGACGTCAATGATCTTGCTGTCCGGCTCATCCATCCCGCCATAGAGATGGTCCAGGAAGTTTTCCTTGGAGAGCACGGTGCCGCGCCGCATCAGCAGCAATTCCAGGATGGCGTATTCCTTGCCGGTCAGGTGGACCGAGCGGCCCTGCACCGCCACCTCCTTGGCGCCGAGGTCGAGCGAGAGCGGACCCATCTGGATGCGGGGCTGGCTGAAGCCCTTGGAGCGGCGGATCATCGCCTGGAGCCGCGCAACCAGTTCCTCGGGCTCGAAGGGCTTGGCCAGGTAGTCATCGGCGCCGACCGAGAGGCCGCGCACCTTGGCCTGGGTCCGGGCATTGGCGGAGAGCATCAGGACGGGCGCCTCGATGCGCGAAGCGCGCAGCTTGGTGATGACCTCATACCCCTCCATGTCCGGCAGCATGAGGTCCACGATGGCGGCGTCATAATCGTAGAGGCGCGCCAGTTCGAGCGCTTCGGCCCCACAATCGGCCACATCCACGACCATCCGGTGCTGCTGCAACTGAAAGGTGATGCCGCGGGCGGCGGAGCGGTCGTCTTCAACCAGAAGGATACGCATCTTCGTCATCTCCACACGTTTTGCGTGTAGAGAATTACCACCATGGCGCGAGACCGCCAAGAGTTATTCACGAAAATATGTGTCTTTAAAAAAATAAATATCATTAAATCAGTCTTAATGGCCCATTTCGCGTAGAAATCCTGAGTGACTGAGTCAGAAATGTCTGTTTTTCAAACTATGTTCATAAAATTATCGCCCGACGGGATTTCGCCCGGAGTCCTCCAGGTCTGTCCCGTAAATCGAGACGCTCCGATCCGGAGCCCCAACAAAAAAGGCGCCCCTTACGGGGCGCCTTTCCTGTTTCGACGCGCGGCCGAAGCCGCGGGCGATCCTACTCCTCGCCAGCCATCTCGCGGCGGCGGCGGATGGCCGCGCCCAGGATGTCGCCCAGCGAGGCGCCGCTATCGGCCGTGCCGAATTCCTTCACGGCCTCGCGCTCCTCCTCGATCTCCTTGCCCTTGACGGTCAGGGAGAGGCGGCGGGCGGCGCGGTCCACGGCGGTGATCTTCGCATCGACCTTTTCGCCGATGGCGAACTTGTCGGGGCGCTGATCCTGGCGATCGCGCGCCAGTTCCGCACGGCGGATGAAGCCGGTCAGCACTTCGTCGATCTTCACCTCGATGCCGTTGGCTTCGATCTTGGTCACGGTGCAGGTGACGATGTCGCCCTTCTTGACCTTGTCGAGAACCTCGGCCGCGGGGTCCGCCGCCAGCTGCTTGATGCCCAGCGAAATGCGCTCCTTCTCGACATCCACGTCGAGAACCTTCGCCTTCACCACATCGCCCTTCTTGTAGTTGGCGATGGCAGCCTCACCCGGCAGATCCCAGCTGATGTCGGAGAGATGGACCATGCCATCCACATCCGGACCCACGCCGATGAACAGGCCGAATTCGGTGATGTTGCGGATCTCGCCTTCGATCTCGGCACCCAGCGGGTGGTTCTGCAGGAAGACCTCCCAGGGATTGCCCTGGGCCTGCTTGAGGCCGAGCGAAATGCGGCGCTTGGGCTCGTCCACATCCAGGATCAGCACGTCCACCTGCTCGGAGGTCGCGACGATCTTGCCGGGGTGCACGTTCTTCTTCGTCCAGGACATCTCGCTCACATGGACGAGGCCCTCGACGCCCGCTTCCAGCTCCACGAAGGCGCCGTAATCGGTGATGTTGGTCACGCGGCCGGAGAACTTGCCATTGACCGGGTACTTGATCGCAACACCATCCCACGGATCGGACATCAGCTGCTTCATGCCGAGGCTGATGCGCTGCGTGTCCGAGTTGAAGCGGATGACCTGCACCTTGACCGGCTGGCCGATCGTCAGGGCCTCGCTCGGGTGGTTGATGCGGCGCCAGGCGATGTCGGTGACGTGCAAGAGGCCGTCCACGCCGCCAAGATCCACGAAGGCGCCGTAATCGGTGATGTTCTTCACCACGCCATCGAGCACCATGCCTTCCTTCAGGCCCTGGACGAGCTCGGCGCGCTGCTCGGCGCGCGTCTCCTCCAGCACCGCACGGCGGCTGACCACGATGTTGCCGCGGGCGCGGTCCATCTTGAGGATCTGGAAGGGCTGCGACTGGCCCATCAGGGGCCCGACGTCGCGCACGGGGCGGATATCCACCTGACTGCCCGGCAGGAAGGCGACAGCGCCGCCGAGATCCACCGTGAAGCCACCCTTGACGCGGCCGAACAAGATGCCGTTGACGCGCTGGTTGGCGGCGAAGGCCTTCTCCAGGTTCGTCCAGGATTCCTCGCGGCGCGCCTTCTCACGGGAGAGGACGATGGAGCCGTCCTTGTCCTCGTAGCGCTCGACGAACAGGTCCACCACATCGCCGGGCTTCACCTCGGGCTTCATGCCCTGGGGTGCGAATTCCTTGAGGGGGACGCGGCCTTCGCTCTTGAGGCCCACATCCACCACGGCAAAATCATCATCGATGCGGATGATCTTGCCCGTGACGACGGAGCCGGCGAAGCCGGTATTGGCGCCCAGCATCTCATCGAGAAGCGTGGCGAAATCTTCGGGAGCCGCGCGCGAGGCGGGGCTGGTGGCACTTGCCATGTAGATGTTCTGTCCTGGGTCTTGTGCGGGGCGTGGGCCCTGCAAGCCGGTCTTGCGCCATACCCTGCCTGTGGCGGGGCATCACGGCTTGCGGCGCCAATTCCTGTCCAGACAGGGGGGCGGCCGCCGGGAAGGGGCGCGTGACGGTTCACCCCGGTCCGATCATTGCCAATCCAGGCAATAACAGGCGCTACATCTGCCGAGTCCGGCGGAGCGTCAAGCGAAAATCACCGTGCTTGCAAGGATTCGACAATTCGCAGCGCCGCGGCGAAGGCGGCCTCGGCATCCAGCGTGCTCGTATCGAGCAGAACGGCGTCGGCTGCCGGGCGAAGCGGCGCCGCGTCGCGCGCCGAATCCCGCGCATCCCGGGCTGCCATGTCGGCCGCGACCTCGGCGAGTGGCGGGGCCGCGCCGCGCGCCACAAGCTCGGCATGGCGGCGCCGCGCGCGCTCCTCCGGGCTGGCGGTGACGAACAGCTTCACCGGCGCTTCGGGAAACACCACGGTGCCGATATCCCGGCCATCCAGCACGGCACCCCGCGCCCGGCCGAAGCGGCGCTGGAACTCCAGCAGGGCAGCCCGCACGGCAGCGATGGCGGCCACCTTGCTGGCGGCATCATCGGCCGGGGGCCCGCGCAGATCGGGGCGCTCCAGGTCGGCCGGTTGCAGCGCCTGGGCGGCCCGCGTCGCATCCTCGTCACGCGCCGGGTCGCCGCCGGCATCCAGCACGCGCCGCCCCGTCGCGCGGTAGAGCAGCCCGGTATCGAGATAAGGCAGCCCCAGATGCGCGGCCAGCCGGCGCGCCAGCGTCCCCTTGCCGGCGGCGGCCGGCCCATCCACCGCGATGATCAGCGGCGCGCTCATGCCGCGCTGATGACCTCCGTGCCGGCCACCTGGTTCATCAGCGCGATGAAATTCGGGAAACTCGTCGCGATGAAAGCCCCATCGTCAATCAGCATCGCGGATTGGCAGCCCAGGCCCAGCACCAGGGCGCTCATCGCCAGGCGGTGATCCATCTGCGTCGCCACCAGGCCACCACCGGGCGGTGGCGCCCCGCGGCCATGGACCAGCAGGTCATCGCCCTCGATCGCGCAATCCACCCCGGCCGCGCGCAGCAATTCGACCGTGCCGGTCAGCCGGTCGCTTTCCTTCACGCGCAACTCAGAGAGGCCACGGAACCGGCTGGTTCCCGTGGCGAAGGCGGCGGCCACGGCCAGGACGGGGTATTCGTCAATCATGCTGGGCGCGCGTTCGGCCGGCACATCCACGGCGCGCAGATCGCCGGCGGCGATGGTGAGATCCCCCACCGGCTCGCCCCCCTCAAGCCGGGGCGCCCCCACCTCCAGCACCGCGCCCATCTCGCGCAGCGAGGCGAAGAGCCCGGTCCGCAGCGGGTTCAGCCCGACATTCTCGATCACCAGCTTCGAGCCGGGCACGATCAGCGCTGCCACGGCAAAAAACGCGGCCGAGGAAGGGTCGCCCGGCACCATCACGGGTGCGGCGCGCAACTCCGGCTGACCGTCCAATTCGATGACGCGGCCATTTCCCTGCACGGCGACGCGGACCGTGGCGCCGAAATGGCGGAGCATGTTTTCTGAATGGTCCCGCGTCGCCTCGCTCTCCACCACGCGGGTCACGCCCGGCGCGCAGAGCCCGGCCAGCAGGCAGGCGCTTTTCACCTGGGCCGAGGCAACGGGCAGGGTGTAGTCGAGCGGCATCGCCTCCCGCGCGCCCTGGATGGCAAGCGGCAGCCGGCCGCCCTCCCGGCTCCAGAATCGGGCGCCGGTGGCGGCCAGGGGGTCGGTCACGCGCTTCATCGGGCGGCGGCGCAGGCTGGCATCGCCCGTCATCACCGCGAAGATCGGGTGGCCGGCCAGCAGCCCGCAGATCAAGCGCGCCGCGGTGCCGGAATTGCCCATGTCGAGCACATCGGCGGGCTCGGTCAGGCCACCGATCCCGCGCCCGGCCACGCGCCAGCGCCCGGGGGCCAGGTGCTCGACCGTGGCGCCCAGCAAACGCATGGCAGCGGCCGTGCGCAGCACATCCTCGCCCTCCAGCAGCCCCTCGATCTGCGTGGTGCCGATGGCCAGCGCGCCGAACATCAGCGCGCGATGGCTGATGGATTTGTCGCCCGGCACGCAAAGCCGCCCGGCGAGCCCTTTGGGGGCCGGGATGGAGCGCAGCGGGGTGGGGTTCGCATCGTGTGACATGCGGGCCGGTTTGACACCGATGCACGGCCCGTGGCAATGCGCCCCGCCTGTCGGATCAGGCAGAAGGAATCAGAGGGCTCCATGGCAAAGCCGGATCTCGGTTTGAAGCGTGTCTGCGTCGCGTGCGGCGCGAAATTCTACGACATGGCGAAGGTGCCGGCCATTTGCCCCAAATGCGGCACCGAGCAGCCGGCTGAGCAGCCGCGCCCCCGGCGTTCGGCGAATATCGTCCCGGACGAAAAGCTGAAGAAACGCGCCGCGACCTCCACCGAGGTGGATGGGGACGACGTGGAGCTGGAGGACGTCGAGGCGGATGCCGGCGTCGAGGATGCGGACGAGCTCGAGGACGAGGACGACGCGATTGACGCGGAGATCGAAGTCGAGACCGACCGTGAGGAAGAGAGCTGATCCCCTTGGGATGAGCCGGGTCGCGCGCCCCTCCCCTGCGATATGGGCGGTTGCGGTGCGCACGCCCGGCTCGTAAGGAGCGCGGATGCGCGTTCTTGCCCTCTCCGCCCTGTTGATGCTCGCAACCCCGCCCGTTCAGGCGCAGCAGGGCAATCGCGCCCAGGCCAATGCGCCACGCCCGTCACGGCTGGGCGAGTACCAGGCCTGGACAGCGGCCGCGCACACCGAGAACGGGCAGAAGATTTGCTACGCCTTCACCCGCGCCCGCAGCATGGACGGCTTGCCCGGGCGGGACGCGAACAATGTCATGCTGCTGGTGACGCATCGGCCCGGCAGCCGGGACCAGGTGGCGGTGCGCGCCGGCTACAGCTTTGCCCGTGGCGCCGAGACCAAGCTCTTTGTCGGCCAGGGCGAATTGCCCTTCTTCACCGCCGGCGACAACGCCTTCGCGCGCGATGGGCGCGCGGTCGTCGCCGCCTTGCGCGGTGGGCGCGAGGCGCTGCATCGCGGCCCCGGCCCCAATGGGCGCGGCCAGGCGACCGATACCTTCGCCCTCGCCGGCTTCGCCCAGGCCTATGAAGCGATCAGCCGGGAATGTCCGGTGCCGCCGCCGGCGCGCCGATGAGTTCCCGACCCATGGGTGCCTTCCAGCCGCATTCCCGCATCGCCACCCATGACGGGCTGACCGAGGCGGAGCGCGTGCGCATCCTCGCCAAATCCGCGATCTTCGCCCCGCCGCCCATGGTGGATGAGCAAGGCCGCCGCGAATTGGTCGGGCTGACGCGTGAGGAACTGGCCGAGGAGATGCTCGCGATCGGGGAGAAGCCCTTCCGCGCCAAGCAGCTCTGGCATTGGATCTATCACCAGGGCGTGCGCGACTTCGCCGCCATGAGCACCATCGCCAAGCCGATGCAGGCGAAGCTCGCCGAGCGCTTCGTCGTCGGCCGCCCGGGTGTGACGACCGAGCAGACCAGCACCGATGGCACGCGCAAATGGCTGTTCCGTTCGCGCGACGGCCAGGAAGTCGAGACGGTCTACATCCCGGAAAGCGACCGCGGGGCGGTGTGCATCTCCACGCAGGTGGGCTGCACGCTGAGCTGCACCTTCTGCCACACCGGCACGCAGAAACTGGTACGCAACCTGGGCACGGCGGAGATTGTCGGCCAGTTCCTCGCCGCACGCGATTCCTATGGCGAATGGCCGACGCCCAAGGGCGAGGAAGGCCGCAGGCTTTCCAACATCGTCGTCATGGGCATGGGCGAACCGCTCTACAATTACGAGAATACCGCCCGCGCATTGACCATCCTGATGGATCACGAGGGCGTTGCCCTCTCGCGCCGGCGGATCACGCTCAGCACCTCGGGCGTGGTGCCGATGATGGACAAGTGCGGCGAGGAACTGGGCGTGAACCTCGCCGTCTCGCTGCATGCGGTGCGCGATGACCTGCGCGACGTGATCGTGCCGCTGAACCGCAAATACCCGATCGCCGAGCTGCTGGCGGCCTGCGCGCGCTATCCCGGCGCCTCCAATGCGCGCCGCATCACCTTCGAATATGTCATGCTGCGCGGCGTGAATGACAGCGAGGCCGAGGCGCATGAGCTGGTGCGGCTGCTTTCGGGGCTGCCGGCAAAGGTGAACCTGATCCCCTTCAACCCCTGGCCGGGTTCGCCCTATCAAAGCTCGACGCCGGATGCGCTGCGGAAATTCGCAGCGATCGTGAATGATGCGGGGTATTCGAGCCCGATCCGGCGGCCGCGCGGGCGGGATATCCTGGCGGCTTGCGGGCAGCTCAAGACCGAATCCGAGCGGACGAAGCGGAACGCGTGAAGAAAGCAGCCTCCGGCGGCTGGGGTCACGGACCCCAGACCCCATTCCAAGGAGTGGGGTCTGGGGCCCCGGCCCCAGCCGCCGGAGGCTGCTTTCCTTGAACGCCGCGCCGCAGGTCTCGATCTGGCTGGTCGCCCTGGCCGGCTTCGCCTCCGGCTCGGGCATGCGGATCATGGACCCGCTGATGCCCCTGGTGGCGGCGGATTTCGGGGTCTCGGTCTCGGGTGTGGCGGTGCTGATCGCGGCCTTCATGCTGACCTATGGCGGCGGGCAGGTGGCTGTGGGGCCGCTGGGGGACCGCCTGGGCAAGCTGCGGGTCGCGGCGGTGGCGCTCATGCTCTTTGGCGGCTTCACCGTCCTCGCGGAATTTGCCGGCAACCTTACGGAATTGACCCTGCTGCGCGCGGCCGGCGGGCTGGTGGCGGGGGCGGTGATCCCGCTGTTGCTGGCCCATATCGGCGATACCGTGCCCTATGCCGAGCGCCAGGCGGTGATCGGCCAATTCCTTATCGGCAATGTGATGGCACAGATGCTGACGGGGCCCATCTCGGGGATTCTGGGCCAGTATTTCGGCTGGCAGACGAGCTTCCTGGTGTTTGGCTGCTTCACCGCGGCCATCGGGCTGCTGCTGGCGGCGCGGCTGGGCACGCAGATGTGGCGCGGCCTGCCGGGCGGGGCGCGCGGCCAATCCGGGCTGATGGCCTATGCGCGCCTGCTGCGGAACCCCAATGCACGGCGCCTGCTGCTGGCGGCCTTCCTGGACGGCGCGCTGCTGTTTGGCGGCGCCTTTCCCTTCATCGCCTCCTTCCTCATCGAGGATTTCCAGCTTTCGGCCGGCCAGGCCGGGCTGATCGTCGCCGGCTTCGGGCTGGGCGCGCTGGCCTATACCCAGGTGGCGCGCCGGATGGTGCGGCGCTTCGGCGAGCGCAACCTGCTGCTCTGGGGCGGCCTTGGTCTCTCGGCCGGCCTGGCGATGACGGCGCTGGCCCCGGGCTGGGGCGTGGTGCTGGTGCTGCAGTGGCTGCTTGGCTTCTGCTTCTACAGCTTCCACGGCGTGCTGCAGGCCCGCGCCACGGAAGCCATGCCCGAAGCCCGGGGAACGGCCGTCTCGGCCTTCGCCATGGCGCTCTTCATGGGGCAGACCAGCGGCAGCCTCGCCTTTGCCGCCATTATCGCCGCCGGCGGCTATGGCTGGGCCTTCGGCCTGGCTGCACTCGGCATGGCAGGCTTCGCGGCCTGGGTGCGGCGGGTGCCCTGAGCGAGCGGCGCGCACGCTCTCGCTGGCCTTGCCGCCGGATCCGATCCTGGGTGGTCCGCCCATGCAATGGGCGCCCGCATGGATCGCGGAGCCACCCATCCGCCAGAGGCAAGCCCAGCGTGACGCGGCACGGCGCCACCGGCCGCGCCGCCAGTTCGAGCCAGGCCCGCGCCCAGGGAGACAGCCCCTGGCACGGCTGTCCGGCACCCCTGCACGGCGCTTGACACGCGGCATGCAGCGCTAAAGATCGCGTATGATTGTGTTCAGCTACGGCATCCCGAAATCGGGAAGCACGCTCGCCTACCAGCTTGCGGCGGGTGTGGCGGCGCTGGGCGGGCATTGGCAGCCTTGCCACTGGCCGGAGCTGCGCATGCCGGGCCGCTTCGTCATGCCAGCCAGGGGCCTCGACCCCGCCAGCAAGCCGATCCGCGCCTGGAGCCCCAAGACACATCTGATGACCCTGGCCTTTCAGTTCGCCGCGCGGCGGACGCCGCCAGGGCCGGAGATGCCGCCCGATCTTCGGCCGCTCAGTGGTCGGGCGCTGTTTCTGGAAACGCTCAGGCCCGAGGATCTGCATCGCCTGGTCGCTCTCACCGGGGATCGGATCCTCCTGGTCAAGACGCATGGCGAGCCCTCACCCGAATGGATGGCCACCTACCGGGAATTCGCCGCGCGCGGGCTGGTCCGGGCGCATGTGAATCACCGGGACCCGCGCGATATCTGCCTCGCGCTCATGGATGCCGCGCGGCTCCATCGTGTGTTCGGCCTTGCCGAATTCAGCGAGTATGAACAGCTCGAACAGGCGGTGGCCGGCGTGGACCGGCATTTGAAGGAATTGGCGCTGTGGTGCGAGCTGCCGCGGATCCTGCACCTCGACTACGACACCTGCGCCTTTCGCCCGCATCAGGCGATTGACCTGATCAAGGCCGATCTCGGTTTGCGCGCGCCCAATGCGCTGGTGCGTCACTATGCAACCCGGCTCGCCTTCACCCAGCGCAACAAGGCCGTGGCGGACCGCCACCGGCGTGAACTGGACCATCGCCAGGTCGCGCGCATGACAGAGGCGTTCCTGCCCTATCTGCGCCAGACCGGCTATCTGGCCGGGCGACCAGCGATCCGGCCCGAGATTTTCGCCAAGACAGGACCTGCGGCGAGGGCCCAGGCTTGGCCACCTCCTCCCGCCGCCGAGAGGGATGCCACACGCCCCACCCCTCCCGCCTAGAGCATGCTCCGTTCGCAATGGCTCACTTCACAAACTCTAGCTCATCGTTTTTCGTGCATCTTTATCCGTCCAAACGATTCCGTTTGGACGGATGACGCTCTTGGCCACGCCCGGCGTGCTACCGGAAGCGGGCCGGCAATTGCGCCGGCAATTCGATCGCCTGGACTTCCCAGCGCAGCCGCATCGCATCGGTCAGCGCCAGGGTGAGCTTGGCCGAACGGTCCGGCACATTGGGGGAGGTCAACGTCACCTCCCACAGCCCGGCTTCCAGCATGCGCACCCGGCTCAGCATGTCCCGCGCCGGTTGCGCGCCGCCCGCCGCCAGGCGCTCATTCAGCAGCAGCGCGAGGCCCGCCGGCGAGGAGAGACGCTCAGCCATGTCCTGCGCCATGCCGGTGATGAAGGCCGGCATGGGCTGGCTGTCATTGCGCTGGGTCTCGGCGGCCAGGGCCGCGTTGAGCGCCGGGCGCAGCGTCGTCCAGTCAATGTAGTGGGCCAGCGCCGCCGCATCGCCGCGCTGGATTGCCGCGGCCACCTGCACGGCGGACGCAACGGGTGAGCCGGCATAGACCGCGATCAACGTGCAGGCCATCAGCGCCAGGGTGCGCTTGAAGCGCCCCATGCCGCGCGGCTTCTGCCGCTTGGCAGCCTGGGCCTGCCGAGCGCGCTCGGCCTCATGGCTCCAATTCTCGACGGCGGACTCCAGGAAGGAGCGGCGGATCGGCAAGGTCTGGTTGCGCCTCGCATGGATCAGCCGGTTCAACCTGGCGGTGGCCGAAAAGGCCTTGGCGCCGTAGCCCTGGTCCGGAGCGGTCTGGATGGCCCCCGCCACCCCAATCGCCGCGGTCTGGGCAGTCTCGGAACGATCGGTCTGGCGGGCATCGAATTCCGCCCAGACGTCGTCCCACGTATTGATACACGTGGTAGCACTCATGATATCCCCCTTATTCCCCGAAGCGAGGATGGCTGAAACACAAAACGGAGGAAAGTCTCCATTTTGAGAATCTGAGGGATAGAGCCTTTATTATTGGTTAATAGCGTTTCTAAACTGAGATCGTGGAGACGAGCCAGGATTCCAGCCCGGCCATCACCTGGCCAAGTGCCGCCTGCATCGCGCTGGCCTGGGCCGCGGCCCCAGCGCCCGCCGCCAGCGGAACCGAAGCTTCCAGGCGGGTTTGCCCGCGTGGCCGCGCCTCACCCAGACCTTCGCCCTGGCTGAGCAGCAGGGCGGCCATCGCGGCGCGCGCGCCATCCGGGCCAGTTTGCAACATCAGCAGTTCAGTCTCTAAAATCAGAAAAGTCGCCAAACGTGAACCTGGCGCCGTGACCGCGGTAAAGCGCCCGGACGCCGCCAGCCATTGCCGCAGGGCCAACTCCGCCAGATCCGCCGGCGGCGCCAGCCACTCCTCATAGGGCGCCACCTCCACGCTGCCATCCGGGCGAACCCGTCGGAGGCCGCGCTGTTCCAGCCCCGGCGCCGCACGCATCGTCCGCAGCAGCAATGCGTGGCGGCTCCGGGCGGCAGGCGACCCCTCCCGCCGAGGTTCGAGGGGGAAGCGTTGCGAGTCGATGAAGGGCCGGTCCGGCAGCACGGAACAGCCGCCCCCCAGCAGCGGCAGGCCGAGCAGGGGCAGACCTAGGAAAAGACGACGCGTCATCGGCTGGCTCCAGCGGGGGCGGGGGGTGGCGCGCCCAGGATCGCCTGGGACGGGGAGCGCCGCAGCGCCTCGGTGGTTTCACGCAGATTGGCCGTGGTGGCCCGCAAATCCCGCAGCAAGGGGGCCAGATCGGCCTGGACATCCGTGGTCGTGTTGCGGGCCGCCCGCAGGCTCGACTCCAGCTGGCCGATGGTGCCCGGCAGGCGCGCCGTGGTGCGCCGCAAATCCTGCGCCGTGGCGCTCAGCGCCGACAGCGTCTCCCGCACCTCGCGCCCTTCTGCCAGGGCGCGCACCGCGGCCGAGGTGGCGCGCAACTCCGCCACCGCGCCGGGCAGGTCGGCCTGGCCCGCGATGCTCCGCAAGTCCTGCATCAGCGCCGAGGCCTCGCGCAGCGTGACCGCCAGGTCACCCGTATCGGTCTGCCGCCGCAGATCCAGCACCAGGTCATTGATGTTGCCGACAAGGGCCGTGAAATCAATGCCCTGCACCTGCCGCACCAGCATCTCCGCCGCACTGGTCACCTGCGCCACCGTCGAGGGCACGGCCGGGATCCAGGCGAAGCGGGGCGTCCAGGGAACGGGCTGCACGGGGAAGCGGTCGGCATCCAGGAAATCCATCTCGATATAGGCAACGCCGGTGATGCCCTGGCTCGCCATCCGCGCCCGCAACCCCGCCGCGACCGCTTCATCGGTCGAGGGCACATCGCCCACCTTGCGGAGATTCACCGCGAAGCGCACCACCACGAGCTGGAAGGCGGCGGCGAAGCCCTCCCCCTCCGGCCGGCGATATTCCGCCGCCGCCAGGGCGATCTCCGTCACCCGCCCCACCGACACGCCGCGATACCGCACGGGCGAGCCGACTTCGAGGCCCTGCACGCTTTCGCGGATATAGGTCTCAAAGAGCACGTCACTGGTGCTGAGCCGGTTCTGCGTCAGGAACAGCACGAAGCCGACCAGCAACGCGAGGCCCACCACCACCATCAGCCCGACCGACAGCTGAATGCGCCGAATGCTTGCCATGCTACATGGCCTCCCGCCGGAAGAAGGCGCGCACGGTGGGCTGCTCGCTCTCGTCGCGGAGTTTCCGGGGATCACCCTCGGCGATCATCCCCTGGGCGTCCTTGTCGAGCATGATGCAGCGGTCCCCAATGGCCAGGATGGATTGCAACTCGTGCGTCACCACCACGAAGGTGGTGCCGGTTTCCTTGGCGAGCGAGAGGATCAACGCATCCAGCCCCGCCGAGGTGATGGGATCGAGCCCGGCGCTCGGCTCGTCCAGGAACAGGATTTCCGGGTCCAGCGCCATGGCCCGGGCAATCCCGGCCCGCTTGAGCATCCCGCCCGAGATTTCCGCCGGCAGCCGATCCGCCGCATCGCCCAGCCCGACCAGGCCGAGCTTGGCGCTGGCCACCAGGGCGCGCGCCGCGGCCGGCAGCTTCGTATGCGCCTCGATCGGCAGCATGATGTTCTGGGCGAGGGTGAGGGAGCCGAGCAGCGCGCCCGATTGCCACATGACGCCGATGCGCTTCAGCAGGCCGCGCCGCGCCGCGCCCTCCAGCTTCGCCCAATCGCCATCGAGCACGCGGATCTCGCCCTTGCTGGGCGGCATCAGCCCGATCAGCAGCTTCAGCAGGGTGGATTTGCCGCAGCCGGAACCACCAAGGATCACAAAAACCTCGCCCCGGCGGACTTCGAAGCTGACATTCTTGAAGATGGTGCGCGGGCCAAAGCGCATCGCGACCGCCTCGGCCGTGATCACCGCTTCGCCCGCATGGGGCGCGGCGGGCGGCGTAGCAGGCAGCGCTTCGGGAAGCGGCGCGTCGGGCGGTTGGGTTTCGGCCATCACCAGCCCAGCCGGAAGAACAGGATGGCGAAAATGCCGTCCAGCAGCACCAGCGCCACGATGCCGCCCACCACGGCGCCGGTCGCCGCATCGCCCACCGCGCGCGGCCCACGCCCGGCCGAGAGCCCCGCATGGCAGCCGATATAGCCGATGGCGAGCCCGAACACCGCGGCCTTGCCCAGCCCGCCGGCCAGATCCTCGATGGAGAGCCATTGCTCCAGCTGGTTCAGCACCGCCACCGGCGGGAAGCCCAGCGCGCTCATCACCATCATCATGCCGATGATGCCCGTGACATTCATCACCATGGTCAGGGCCGGCATGACCAGCATGGAGGCGATGATGCGCGGCACCACCAGCCACGCGACGGGGTCGAGGCCCATGATCCGCAGCGCGTCCACCTCCTCATTCACCCGCATGGTGCCGAGCTCGGCCGCATAGGCCGAGCCGGTGCGCCCGGCGAGGATGATTGAGGCGAGCAACGGCCCCAGTTCGCGCGTCAGTGAAATGCCGACCAGCTGCGGGATGAAGATCTCCGCGCCGAATTGCCGCATCGGCACCGAGGATTGAAAGGCCAGGATCACGCCGATCAGCGTGCCCAGCAGGATGCAGAGCGGAAAGGCCCGCGTGCCGGCCTCATCCAGGTGGCGCAACAGTTCGGCCCAGCGCAGCCGCCAGGGGCGCGGCACGATGCGGGCTGTGGCCAGCACCGTCTCGCCCAGGAAGTTCATCCGCTCGGCGAAGCGGCGCAGCAGGCCGAGCGTGGCCGCGCCGATATTGGTCAGCGGCTGGAAGGGCTTGGGCTTGGGCGGTGGCGGCTCGGTGGCGACGGCCGCGCGGAAGCGGGCCAGGGCGGCGCGGGCGGCGGCGTCCTCGGGCTCCTCCCACTCGGCCCCGGCGTCGGCCTCCGCAGCCTCTCCTGGCCCTCCAGCTTGGGCGGTCCCGGCGCGGGCCAGGCTGACCAGCAACGCCGCCCCGCCGGAATCCAGCCGGGTGACGCCGCGCGCATCAATGGTGATCTGGGCGGCCCCCCGGGCGGCGCGCATCGCCTCCTGCCAGCGCCCGGCGGCCTCAGCGGTATCGAGCACGCCGGAAAAGCGCAGCCGGAGGCGCCCGCCAGTCGTTTCGGAGCTGAATGAATCAACGGGCATGCTCTCCGAAAGATGCACGTCCGGGACGGGGGCGTTCAAGGAAATTGGGCGGCCTTCATGCCTGGCCGGGAAGCAACGCATGCAGCAGCACCGCGGTTGCCGCCGCGACATTGAGGCTCTCGACGAGGCCGGAGCCGGGCAGCGTCACGCGCTCGGCGCAGCAGGCCAGGATGTCGGGCGTGAGGCCGGTTTCCTCGGCCCCCATCACCAGCGCGATGGGCTTGGTCCGGGCAATGCGCGCCGGCGGCAAGCCGCCCGTCGCGACGGCGCCCACGATGTGCAGCTGCCCCGAAAGCCGGCGCAGCGTGCTGCCCAGATCCTCGGCGCGATAGACCGCCAGATGCTCCAGCCCGCCTTCGGAGGTGCGGAAGGCGGCGTCGGACAGGTCCGCCTGGCGCGCATCGCCCGAGAGCAGCAGCGCCTTGGCGCCGAAGAAGGCGGCAGCCCGGGCGATGGCGCCCAGGTTATGCGGATTGCCGATGCCATCCAGCACCAGCAGCACGGGGGCCGCGAACAGGGCTGGCGGCGGCGGCGTGGGGATCGGCAGCGCCCGCCGCGGATCGGCGATGGCGACGATGCCGCCATGATGCTCCGTGCCGGCGATGCGCGCGAGTTCGTCGGACAGCACCTCCCGATACGCCTTCTGGTGCCGCGCCAGATAGCGGCAGAGCGGGCCGGCGACGGGGCGGCGCTCGGCCAGGTAATGCAGGCGCTGCACCGCCTCGGGCCGGCGGATGAACAGGGCGCGCACGGCATTCACGCCGCAGATGCGCTGCGGGTCGGGCCGGCGTGGGTGCGGCGGCGGGAAGCTGGACGGCCCGTAGCCGCCGCTGAATTCAGACATGGGCCATGGCCCGCAGCTGCGCGAGGAGTGCGGCGGGCACGGCGATCCCCTCAGCCTCGGCCCGTGCGCTCAGGCCATCGCGCCGAGCGCCGGGCAGCCGGACCCCCGCATCGCCCAGCATGGCGGCCACCACCGCCTCCATGCGGTCCAAGAAGGCCTCCTGGCCCGCCAGCGCCCCGGGATCCACCGCCAGCAGGGCATGGCCCAGGCGCGGCGGATGGGCGGAGGGCGCGAAGAAGCTATCCGCCTCGAAGCCGAAAGCCGCACCGCCGAGGGCCACGCACAGCACCTCGACCACCAGCGCCAGCGCGGCACCCTTGGTGCCACCCATGGCCAGCATCGCGCCATCCAGCGCGGCCTTGGCGTCCGTCGTGGGTTGCCCTTCCGCATCCAGCGCCCACCCCTCCGGAATGGCACGGCCCTCCTTGGCGGCGACCATGATCTTTCCGCGCGCCACTTCGGAAAGTGCCAGGTCCACCACCATCGGCGCGGCATTCCGGCGCGGAAAGGCCGCCGCGACCGGATTGGTGCCCAGCAGCGGGCGCCTGCCCCCCGGCACCGGCATCGCATAGGGCGAGTTGGTGAAGGCCAGCGCCACCAGACCCTGCTGCGCCAGGCGCCGCACCGGCAGCGCCATGGCGCCCGCGTGATGGCTGTTGGTGATGGCGATGAAGGCCACGCCATGCTCGGCCGCGCGGCGCGCCGCCTCGGCCTCGGCCAGGTGCAGCGCCGGATAGGCGAGGCCATTGCCGGCATCCACCAGCGCCGCGCCACCGCGCTGCCTGGTCACGCGGGGCACCGCCGCGCCATCGGCGCGCCCCTCGCGCAGGAAGCCCGCATACATCCCGACGCGTGACAGGCCATGCCCGCCCTGGCCCTCGGCCTCGGCGGCGACCAGTGCGGCCGCCGTCAGCGCGGCCATGTCCGGGTTGGCACCGGCGGCGCTGAGTGCAGCGGCCGCAAGGCTGCGGGCATCGGCGAGGGAAAGGCGGGGCGTGTCGCTCATCGGGCGGTTGAAGCCCGGATCAGTCATGGGGGCAATGCGCGCCGCTCCAGCCGCATGGGCAGCCGCGCCGCCAGGCTGAGCGTCAGCCCGGCGCGCGGGGCCGGGCGATGGCCCGGCAAGGCGCGCAGCCGGAAGCGCTGCGCGAGCGTTGCCAGCAGGATCATGCTGGCATGCAGCGTCATCGCCTCACCGACGCAATGCCGCGGCCCGTGGCCGAAGGGCAGGTAGGTGAAGGGGGCCGGGGCCGGCGCGCCGGGCAGGAAGCGCTCGGGGCGGAATTCATCCGGCGCCTCCCAGCGCGCCCGATGCCGGTGCAGCACCCAGGGCGCGATGCAGGCGAGGCTCCCGCGGGGCACTGGCACGCCCGCCACCTCGGTCGCCCGCGCCGCCACCCGCCCCAGCAGCGGAACCGGGGGATAGAGCCGCAGCGCCTCCATCAGCACGGCGCGCAGCATGGGCAGGCGCTGCAGATCAGCGGCCTGCGGGGCCGCGCCGGCCAGGGCCTGCGCCAATTCGGCATGCAGGGCGGCCTCGGCCGCCGGTGCCTCGGCGAGCAGGAACCAGGCCGAGGCCAGCAGCCCGGCCAAGGCGTCATGCCCCATCGCAAAGAGCGAGATCACCTCCTGGCGCAACGCCTCGGCCGGCATGCCCGGCTGGGTCGCCAGATGCGCGACGATGCTGCCCCCCACCGCGCGGGCCCTGGCGATCAGCGGGTCCACCGCCGCGTGGATGCGGCGCGCCTCGCCCCGCATGCGCAGCCGCGCCAGCGCCTCGGGCAGGGCCAGCATGGTGACCAATCCGCCGCCGGTGATCTTGGCGCGATAGGCGGCGGCCAGCCGGGCGATGTCCCGCACGGCGGCGCGATCCTCCTGCGCGCCGAACAGGGCATGGCAGAGCCATTCCGCCGCGCATTGCTCCATCACGCCAATGACCTCGACGGAGGCGCCATCAGGCAGCCCGCCCCAATCCGCCGCCCAGCGCTGCGCCCAGGCCTGGATGGCGGCCTCGAAATGGGCCGGGCCGGTGGCGCCAGCGGTGGCGGGCCGCCGCGCCCGCCAGACGGCGCCCTCGGCCAGGAACAGCCCATCCTCCATCAGCGGGCCGAGCAGCTTGCGCAGTTGCGGCGGCTTGCCGGCGAAAATCTCCGCCTGGGTGACGAGCACCGCCTCCACCGCCTCGGGCCGGTTGAAGACCATCAGGCGCTGGCCCAGCACCTCCAGCACGGTGCCCTGGTTGCGGAACATCTCCTCGCCCCAGACCTCCAGCAGGCTGCGGGAGGCCTTGGCGAGCAATTCCGTGACCGGAATTTGGCCCTTGTGGCGCGGTGGATGGGGCGGTGTCGGCGCCGTCATTCCTTGTGGACGCGCAGCGGGCCGAAGGCCTGGCCCACGGGCATCATCTGCAGCGTGTTGATGTTCACGCGGGCCGGCAGCGTGGCGCACCAATGCACCGCCTCGGCCACATCCCCGGGCGTCAGCGGCTCGGCCCCCGCATAGATGCCGGCGGCCTTCGCGTCATCGCCATGGAAGCGGACATTGCTGAATTCGGTGCCACCCACCAGGCCCGGTTCGATATCCGTGACGCGCACCCTGGTGCCCCAGAGATCCGCCCGCAGGTTCAGGCTGAAATGCCGGACGAAGGCCTTGCTCGCGCCATAGACATTGCCGCCGGGATAAGGGAATTCGCCGGCGGTCGAGCCGATATTGATGATGTGCCCGCGGTTGCGCGCCACCATCCCCGGCAGCACGGCGCGCGTCACATACATCAGCCCCTTGATGTTGGTGTCCACCATGGCGTCCCAGTCATCGAGATCCGCATCCTGCGCACCGGAAAGGCCCAGCGCCAGGCCCGCATTGTTCACGCAGACGTCAATCTCCGCCCATTCGGCCGGCAGGGCGGCGATGGCGGCCATGACGGCCGCGCGGTCCCGCACATCGAGCGTGAGCGGCAGCACGCGATCCGCGCCCAGTTCCTCACGCAGTGCGGCCAGGCGCTCCTCGCGCCGGCCGGCGGCGATGATGCGGGCGCCGGTTCCGGCGAAGCGGCTGGCAATGACGCGGCCGAAGCCGGCCGTGGCGCCGGTGACGAGGATGATCATGCGAAGGCTCCGTTCAGTTTGGCGCAAGCTGCGGTTCAGGCGAGGTCAAGGCTGGCTTCTCTAATGCCCTGCCTCGCCGGGGCTTGAAACCTCACCGAAGATGAACCAAATGTCATCCGTCGGCCGGCGCTGGAGATCGCAGGCATGCGACGCGCCCTGACCCATGCTCCGCATGGGCCAAAGGGCCTGTTGAGCCGACTCCCGGATGTTTCCCGGGAACCAGGGCGCTGAGCCGTGCGCTCTCCAGATTTCGCATGTTTGGAGAGTTGTGATGATCGCCGTCATCGCGCGCAGCTTCTGCGCGCCCTTGTTTCTGCTTGCCCTTGCTGTGGCCCAGCCGGGCCTTGCCCAACCGGCGCCATCCCCACCCGCCACGACAGACGTCACCATCCGCCTGGATGACCGGCAGTTCCGCGCCGGCGGCTTCGAGCTTGGGCGGGTGGAGCCGGAGACCGGCCCGTCGGAAATCCTGCTGCCCGCCCAGGTGGTGGTTCCGCCGACTCAATTGCGCATCATCGCCGCCCCCGCCGCCGGGCTGATCGAAAGCCTGTTCGTGGCGCCCGATGAGCGGGTGCGCGCGGGCCAGGCCGTCGCCCGGCTGCGCAGCACGGAGCTGGTGGAAGCGCAGCGCCTGTTCCTGGAAGCAGCGACCGCCCAGGAACTCGCCCAGGAAAAGCTGCGCCGCGATGAGCAGCTGTTCCGCGAACGCGTGATCGCCGAGCGCCGCCTCATCGTCACGCGCGCCGAAGCGACCGGCGCCGCCGCCGCGCTGGATGAGCGCACGCAATTGCTCAACTTGTTCGGCCTCAGTGAACCCGAGGTGACGGAGCTGCGCCGCACCCGCCGCATCCAGCAGGGGCTGACGGTGACCAGCCCGGTCTCCGGCATCGTGCTGGGCCGCGCCGCTGATGACCATTGGTGATCTCAACACGCTCTGGATCAATATCCAGGTGCCGCTCTCCCGCGCGCCGGCGCTGGAGGCGAACGCCCGCGTGCTGGTTCCCGCCCAGGGGGCCGAGGGCTTCGTGCTGCGCATCGGCCGCACCGCCGATGCCGCCACGCAAAGTGTGACCGCAGTGGCCGAGATGAATCGTGGGGCCGAGGGGCTGCGCCCCGGCCAGGCCGTCACGGTCGCGCTCCAGCTGCGCGCCAATGGCATGCCACAATACCGCGTGCCCGCCGGCAGCGTGGTGCGCCACCGCGAGCGAAGCTGGGTCTTCATCCGGACGCCCACGGGCTTCACCGCCCGGCCGGTGACGGTGCTGAACGAGACGGCGCAATTCACCTCGATCCGCGGCGGCCTTGCCCCCACGGACCAGATCGCCACGCGCGGCATCCTGGCGCTGCTGGCCGAGCTCTCCGAAGCGGATGGGGGCTGAACCATGCTCGGCAAACTTCTCGATGCGGCGCTGCGGCAGCGCCTGCTGGTGATCATCGGCGCCCTCGGCCTGGCGCTCTGGGGCTTCCAATCCTACCGCACCCTGCCGATCGACGCCTTCCCCGACGTCGCACCGACGCAGGTGCTCGTCTCCATGCGCGCCCCGGGCCTGACACCGGAGGAGCTGGAACGCCGCGTCACCAACCCGGTCGAAGTCGCGATGCGCGGCATTCCGAACCTGGTCTTCATGCGCTCGGTCACGCGCTTCTCGGTCACGCTGATGACCTTCGAATTCGCCGAGGGCACCGATATCTACTGGGCCCGTGCCCAGGTGAATGAGCGGCTGAACGAGCTGGAGGACCAGCTTCCCTCCGGCGTCTCGGGCGGCCTTGCCCCCATCATCACGCCGCTGGCCGAGATGCTGATGTTCACGCTGGAAGGCGAAAATCTCTCCCCCACCGAGGCGCGCACGCTGATGGACTGGGTGGTGCGGCCGCAACTGCGCGCCGTGCCCGGGGTGGCCGACATCAACGTGCTGGGCGGCTTCGTCCGCACCTATGAGGTGGTGCCCGACCCCGCGGCCATGGCCGCGCGCGGCATCAGCACCGCGATGCTGGAGGAGGCGCTGGAGCGCAACAACCGCAACGACGGCGCGGGCCGCATCCGCGATGGCGAGGAAGCGCTGCTGGTGCGCGCCGAAGGCCGCATCCAGACGCTGGAGGATGTGCGTGCCATCGTGCTGCTGGCGCGGAGTGCCGGCGTGGTGCGCGTGGCCGATGTGGCGGATGTGCGCTTCGGCGCCCTGCCCCGCAACGGCGTCGTGACGCGCGATGGCGAGGGCGAGGCCGTCTGGGGCATCGTGCTGGGGCTGCGTGGCGCCAATGCGCGCTCGGTCGTGGAGGGTGCGCGCGCGCGTTTCCCGGCCATCCAGAGCGCCCTGCCGGAGGGGGTGAACCTCGTCGTGTTCTATGACCGCGCGGATCTCATCGGCAAGGCGGTCTGGACGGTGCAGAAGGTGCTGCTGGAGGCCATCGCGCTGGTGGTGGTGCTGCTGATCCTGTTCCTCGGGAATTGGCGGGCCGCGCTGGTGGTCTCGCTCAGCCTGCCGCTGGCGGTGCTGGTGACCTTTGGCTTGATGCGGCAGTTCGGGCTTTCGGCGAACATCATGTCGCTCGGCGGGCTTGCCATCGCCATCGGCCTGCTGGTGGATTGCGCGGTGGTGGTGGTGGAGAACGCGGCGCATCGCTTCGGCACGCATGCGGTGGCGAAGATGAGCATGGCGCAGCGCCTCCGCTTCACGGCGGAAGCCACGCGGGAGGTGATGGTGCCCCTGGTCTCGGGCGTCATCATCATCATCGCGGTCTTTGTGCCGCTGCTCTCGCTGCAAGGGCTGGAGGGGCGGCTGTTTGGCCCGGTGGCCTTGACCATCGCCTTCGCGCTGATCTCGGCGCTGACCCTGGCGCTGACCGTGGTGCCGGTGATGTGCGCCTTCCTGCTCAAGGGCGGCCACACGCAGGAGCCCTGGCTCGTGCGCAAGCTGCATGCGGGCTACGACCCTTTCCTGGAATGGGCCATGCAGCGGCCCTTCCGCGTCGCGGGGACGGCGGGCATCGGGTTGGTGCTGGCGGCACTCGCCTTCACGCAGATCGGCAGCATCTTCATCCCCGTGATGGATGAAGGCACGCCCGTGGTGACGGTGCGCAAGCACCCGACCATCGGCGTCGAGGAAGCGGCCGAGACGGATCAGCGCATCGCGCGGGAGATCATGGCCCGCGTGCCCGAAATCCGCGGCATCATGGCCCGCGCCGGTGCTGATGAGCTGGGCATCGACCCCGTCGGCCTGAACGAGACGGACATGTTCTTCACCCTGGCGCCGCCCGAAGCCTGGCGGGCCGAGGCCACGGCCGGCGGCACGCCCTGGATCCTGGAGCAGGTGCGCCAGGTGCTGGACGGTTTCCCGGGCACCAGCTTCTCCTTCAGCCAGCCGATCGACATGCGCGTGCAGGAGATGATCATCGGCGCGCGCGGCGATGTGGTCATCAAGGTCTTAGGGCCGGATATCCCCGAGCTGAACCGCATCGGCCGTGAGGTGGCCGAGGCAGTGCGCGGCATCTCCGGCAGCGCCGATGTCTTCGCCTTGCGCAATGAGGGGATGAAATACCTCACCGTCCGCGTGGACCGCCTGGCCGCCGGCCGGCTGGGCCTCAATGCCAGCGATGTGCAGGAGGCGCTGCGCGTCTGGGTGGATGGGCGCGGCGTCGGCACCGTGCTCGAGGGCGACCGCCGCATCCCGCTGCTGCTGCGTGGCGAGGAAGGGCTGCGGCGTTCGGCCGCGGATCTGGCGCGGGTGCAGATCGCCCTGCCCGCCGGCGGCACCGTGCTGCTCAGCCAGGTCGCTGAGATCCGTGAGGAGGAAGGTGCCGTGCAGGTGATCCGCGAGCAGGCCGAACGCTTCGCGACCGTGCTGAGCAATGTGCGTGGCCGCGATATCGGCGGCTTCGTCGCGGAGGCGCAGGCCCGCGTGGCGGAGCGTGTGCAGATCCCGCAGGGCTACCGTCTCGCCTGGGGCGGGCAATTCGAGAACCAGCAGCGCGCCCAGGCGCGGCTGGCCATCGTGGTGCCCATCGCCCTGGGGATGATCTTCCTGCTGCTCTACCTGACCTTCGGCAGTGCGCGGCAGGCGACGCTGGTCTTCTGCAACGTGCCCTTCGCCCTGATCGGCGGGGTCATCGCCCTCTGGGCCTCGGGGGAATTCATCTCGGTGCCGGCTTCGGTCGGGTTCCTGACGTTGATCGGCATCGCCGTGCTCAATGGCGTCGTGCTGATCAGCTACATCAACCGGCTGATCGCCGAGGAAGGCCTCTCGCTGGAGCAGGCCGTGCGCGAAGGTGCCAAGCGCCGGATGACGCCGGTGGTGCTGACGGCGATGATCGCGGCCCTCGCCCTTGTCCCCTTCCTGTTTGCGACCGGCCCGGGCAGCGAGATCCAGCGGCCGCTGGCCATCGTGGTGATTGGCGGGCTGGTGACGGCGACGGTGCTGACGCTGGTGCTGCTGCCCATCCTCTATGAGCGTTTCGCCTTGCCGCGGGTGCGGGCCCTGGCCACGGCCGCCCTGATGGCGGCCCTGCTGATGCCCGGCATGGCCGAGGCCCAGCTCTCGCGCCATCTGGATGCGGCACTGGCGCTCGATGCCGGGCATCGCACGCTGGAAGCGCAGCGTGACGCGGCGGCGGCGCGCGGTGCCACGGCGCGCTCGCCCATCGCGGGATCGCCCGCGCTGGGGGGGTCGCTGCGTTCCGGGACGCGCGGCCCTGGCGAAGTGCGGGAGCTGGACCTCGAATTCGCGGCGCCGATCTGGCTGCCCGGGCAGCGCGGCGCGCTGATGGGCACGGTGGAAACCGCCGTGGCGGAATTCGAGAGCCGCCTGATCCTGCGCCGCCTCGAAGTGGCGGGGCTGCTGCGGGAGGCCTGGTGGGACGCGGCCGAGGCGCGGCGCGCCGCGCAACTGGCGCGCGAGCGTCTGAACACCGCGCGGGAAATCGCACGCGATGTGACGCGGCGCTCTGAGCTGGGCGATATCCCGCCGACCGAGGCGCTGCTGGCGCGAAACGAAACGCTGGGCGCCGAGCTGGCCTTGGCCCAGGCGGACGCAGCAGCCGCACAGACGCTTGCCGCCTATCGCACCCTGACCGGCGGGCTGGAGCCGAACCTGCCTGTGGAAGCCCTGCGACGGGGCGGGCGCCACCCCAGCCTGCTGACGGCCGAGGCTGCCCTGGCCAATGCCGAATCCCGCCAGCGCCTGGTCGGCGCCACCCCGCGTGACAATCCGGAGCTTGGCCTCTTTGGCCGGCAGGAAGCAGGTTCCGGCATGAACGAGACCACCAGCCTGGGCCTGCGCTTCCGCATCCCGCTCGGCACGGAGGGGCGCAATGCGCCACGCCGTGCCGAAGCGGAGAGCGAGGTGACGCGCGCCACCGCGGAATTGGCCCAGGCCCAGCGCGCGGTGGAAGCCGGCACCGCCCGCGCCCAGGCCGCTCTGCGCGCGGCCGAGGCTGCCCAGCGCATCGCGCGCCAGCGCCTCTCCGTCGCGAATGAGCAGGAGGGCATCGCGCTCCGCGCCTTCCGCGCCGGTGAGACCGGCACTTTCGACCTGTTCCGCGTGCGGCAATTGCGCCTGGAAGCGGCGAATGACGAAGGCCAGGCGACCATCGCGGCCAGCCGGGCGCGCTCCCGGGTGAACCAGGCGGCCGGTGTGCTACCGTAGCGCCCATGGATGAGATCAACCCACGCGATACATTGGGCTATCGCTGCATCATGGGCGTGGTCGCCCCCGCGACCAACACGGCGGTCCAGGCCGAGATGGACGGGCTGCGGCCCGGCGGCGCGTCCGGGGGCGTGGTCAATGCCCATGCGCGCATCGCCAACCCCGAGCAGCGCGTCGCGGCGGACGCGGATACGCTGGCGGTCCGCGCCGCCATGGTCTCGGGCCTGATGGGGGCGGTGGACACGCTGGCCCCCTGCCGGCCGGATCATGTGATCCTGGGCGTGATGGTGGAGAATTTCGTCGGCGGCGGCACGGCCGGCGCGGCGCTGATCCGCAATGTGGCGGAGCGCCTGGGCTGCGGCGTCACGGATTATTCCTCCGCGATTCTTGCCGCGCTGGATGCGCTGTTCGGGCGCCCCGTGCGCATCGGATTGCTGACGCCCTTCCTGCCGGTGGGCGATGCCGCCGCGCGCCGGCTTTTCGAGGAAGCCGGGCATGATGTGGTGCGCCTCATCGGGCTGCGCGCGCCAAGCCCCGCCTCGATCGGGCGGATGCCGCTGGACCGGCTGCGCGGGGCGTTGACGGAGCTGAACACGGCCGAGGTGGAGGTGATCATCCAGGTCGGCACCGGGCTGCCCTTTGCGGGCGTGGCGCGGGCCGCGGAGCAGGAGATCGGCAAGCCGGTGCTGGCCAGCAATCCGGTGAGCTATTGGCGCGCGCTGCGCCAATTCGGGATCCAGGACCGGATGCCGCAGGAAGGCCGCCTCTTCACGCTGTAGCCTGGCGGCCCCAACGAAAAGCCCCTCCGGCCTTGCGGGCGGAGGGGCTGTATTCGGCTGGCGCCTTGCGGGGCGCCAGGGGTGGTCAGGTCAACGCATGGGCAGGGCGTACATCAGCCCGCCATTGGTCCAGAGGTTGTTCGGCCCGCGCGGCAGCGCCACCGGCGTGGCTTCGCCCATGGTGCGCTCATAGAGTTCACCATAATTGCCGATGGCGCGGATCACATTATAGGCCCAGGCCGGATCAAGCTTCAGCGCCTGACCCAGTTCCGGTGTCACGCCGAGCAGGCGGCGCGTGTTGGGGTTGGTGCTGGTGCGGCGCATCTGCTCGGCATTGGCGGAGGTGATGCCCTGCTCCTCGGCTTCGATGACGGCGGTGGTGTACCAGCGAACCAGCTCGAACCAGTCATCATCGCCGCGGCGGACATAGGCCGCGTAGGGCTCCTTGCTGAACCGCTCCGGCAGCACTGTCCAGTCGCGCGGGTTCTGCATGGTGGAGCGCACGGCGGCAAGCTGCGAGGCATCGGAGCCGAAGCTGTCGCAACGGCCGGCCTGCAGCGCGGCCGCAGCCTGGTCTGTGCGCTCGAACACCACCGGGCGGAAGGGCACGTTCACGCTGCGGAAGTAATCCGCCGTGACCTGCTCATTGGTGGTGCCCTGGATGAGGCAGATGGTGGCGCCGTTCATCTCACGCACCTGACGCACGCCGAGGCTGTTGCGCACGAGGAAGCCGTGGCCGTCATAGAAATAAGTCGTCACATGGCGCAGGCCGAGCGTGGTGTCGCGCAGCATGGTCTGGGTCGAGGTGCGGAACAGCACGTCAATCTCGCCCGAGCCGAGCGCGGTGAAGCGCGTCGAGGACGACATCGGCACGAAGCGCACCTTGGTGACATCGTTGAAGATCGCAACCGCAAGACCGCGGCAGAGATCCACGTCGAAGCCCTGCCAGGTGCCGCGGCTGTCCGGCAGCGCGAAACCGGCGACGCCGGTGTGGATGCCGCAAACCAGGGTGCCCCGCGCGCGGATCTGATCCAGGGTCGGGCCGGCCTGCGCCGCCGTTCCAAAGAGGGACACGCATGCAGCCAGCAACGCGGCTCGGATGGGCCGATTCCAAATCATGTTTTGCCTACCTCAGCCTTGCTTTTGAGACGCGGATGGTCCGTCGGGAGCGCGCCGGGAGTCAACCGATCTGTTCGCGGGGTGACCGTAATGTAATGTCGTCGTTCCATCGCGTCAGCGCGCGGTGGCGGCCAGCCAGCCGCCCCCCGCCACCAGCAGCAATGCGAGGCCAAGCTGCCAGGTGAAGCCGCCCGCCCCCGCCATGATCAGCAGCAGCGTGGAGGCCACCGGCACCGCATAGGCCAGCGTGCCGAGCAGGCGCGGATCGCCCCGCTTCATGCCGAGGTCCCATAGGAAAAACGCGGCCCCCACCGGGCCCAGGCCGAGCAGCAGCACGGCCAGCGCCTGCCGCGCATCCGGCATCACGCTCGGCTCGAAGGCCAGATGCGCCAGCAGCGCCAGCAGCGCGGCGCCGGCGCAGAAGCCGGCCACCGCCCCGGTCGGCACATCCGCGAGGCGCTTGGCGATGACCGAATACAGCGCCCAGACCAGGGCCGCCGCCAGGGCGCAGAGAAAGCCGAACCACGCCTCAGCGGGGAAGCGGGCGCCACCACCCAGCAGCAGCGCGCAACCGGCAAAGCCCAGCGCCACGCCGGCCAGGCGGCGCGATCCCAGCCGCAGCCCGAGGAGCGGCGCGGAAAGCAGCACGATGAGCAGCGGCCAAAGGTAGTTCAGCAGATTGGCCTCCACCGCCGGCGCATGCGCCAGGGCAGCGAAATACAGCGCGTGATAGCCAAACAGCCCGCCCACGCCATGCGCCCAGACCAGCGGCCTTTGATGCAGCGCCTGCCACTCCCCGCGCAGCGCCACGACCAGTAGGCCGATCGCCGCGGCCACCGCGAAGCTCATCGCCGTCAATTGCAGCGGCGGCAGGCCCTGCGCCAGCGTCGAGAGCAATGCCAGAAATGCCCAGAGCAGCAGCGCGCCGAGGCCCGCCAGCATGGCCGTCACTGGAATTGCGGATCCACCGGAACGCGCAGCGCCTCCGCGAGGCGATTGGTCTCGGCGGCCATGGCGATGACCGCGAGCAGCTCGCCATGCATCGCCGCATCCATCCCCTTGGCCCGCGCCGCCGCCGTGTGCGAGGCGACGCAATACTGGCAGCCGGCCGTCGCACTCACCGCGAGATACAGCATCTCCTTGGTGAGCGGATCGAGCGCGCCGGGCGCCATCACCTCCTGCAGATTGGCCCAGACCCGCGCCAGCGTGGGCGGGTGCACCGCCAAGGCCTTCCAGAAGTTGTTCACATCCGCGACGCCGCGCTTCGCCTTGATGTCGTCGAACACCGCGCGCACCTCGGCCGGGGCTTCGGCATATTCGACCAGGCGGCTCATGCGGGGCGCGGCAGCGGCACGTAGGGCAAGGGCGCGAAGCGCGTCGGGAAGAAGCGCAGATTGTGCCAGACGCCATGCTGCACATAAGGGTCATCCGCCCACCAGGCGCGCGCAGCCGCCTCCGTCGGGTGGCGGGTGATGGCGATGGAGCCGATCATCCCGCCCTTGGGGCCCAGCAGCGCCCCGCCGCAGGCCATGGTGCCATCCTCGGCAAAGCCCTGCACGCGCCGCATATGCGGCTCGCGCACGGCCATGCGGCGTTCGAGGGAATTCTCCGCATCCTCGGCGATGACGACGCAATGCGTCATGGCACTCGGCGCCGGGCCGGAGGGCAAGGGCTGATAGTTCATGGGCGCGATGCGATAGGGCCGCATCTGGTAGCTGAGCCAGACGCCCTCCCGCGCGAAGGGCTCCTCCAGCAGATATTCGCGCGCCCCCACCTCATCCTCGTCATTGAGGATCATGATGGAGCCGGCGGCGCTGCCATCGGCGCGGAACAGCGGCACGGCCAGGTTGAGGCGCCCGGCCGCCGCCCAGGCGGTGATGACCTTGAGGTGGCGTTCACGCACAGCGGCGCGGCGGGCCGGCGCCTCGGCATCCTCACCATCCCAACCCAGAATCACATAGCCCATGCGGAATGCCCCCAGACGCCGATGGCCCGCGCCCGTCAGCTTCACCAGCGCGTGCGGATGCGCGATTCTGAAGGCTGGCCGATCATCCTGCAATGCCGGGCGATGCGCGGCATCCAGGCGGCAGGCTTACCGGCGCAATTCCATCTGGATCGGGCCCTCACGCTCGCCCCGCGCGAATTGATCCACCATGGCATTGCCCGTTTCACCCAGCCGCTCGGCGGCGCCGGTCCAGATGATGCGGCCCTTGTGGATCATCGCGGCGTCATCGCCGATGCGGCGGGCACTCGCCATGTCATGCGTGATGGAAAAGGCGGTGGCGCCCAGGCGCTCCACGCAATCCACGATCAGCCCGTCAATCACCGCACCCATGATGGGATCGAGCCCGGTGGTGGGTTCGTCGAAAAAGATGATGTCCGGCTGCGCGGCCACGGCGCGGGCCAGGGCCACGCGCTTCTGCATGCCGCCCGAAAGCTCCGCGGGCGAAAGATCACCCACGCTGGCCGCCAGCCCCACCTGGGCCAGCACCTCGGCCGCCTTGTCGCGCGCGGCGGCGCGGGTGATGCGCTTCTGCGCCAGCAGCTTGAAGCAGACATTTTCCCAGACCGGCAGGCTGTCGAACAGCGCGCCATTCTGGAACAGCATGCCGATGCGGTCGCGCATCGCCATGCGGTCCCGGCGCGAGAGCTTCGACACATCCTGCCCGTCAATCTCGATCAAGCCCTCATCGGGCGTGATCAGCCCCAGGATGCATTTGATCGTGACCGATTTGCCCGAGCCCGAGCCGCCCAGCAGCACCATGGAATGCCCGGCGCGGACATCGAGGTCCACGCCATCCAGCACGCGCTTGCTGCCGAAGGATTTCGTAAGCCCGCGGAGCCGGATCTTGCTGGTGGTGGCGCTCATCGGGAGAAGAACGCCTCTGTGATCACGTAGTCCAGCGCGAGGATCAGGATGGAGGAGGCGACGACGGCCGAGGTCGTCGCCTGGCCGACACCCTGCGCGCCGCCCTTGCTGTTATAGCCGCACCAGCTGCCCATCAGCGCGATGACGAAGCCAAAGACGGCGGCCTTCACCAGCCCGCTGACCACGTCCATCACCTCCAGCACGTCCCAGGTGTTGTCCAGATAGGTCTGCGCCACGAAGCCGAGCTTCACCGTGCCGATCAGGAAGCCGCCCAGCACGCCCAGGATATTGGCCACGATCACCAGCAGCGGCATGGCCAGAGTGGCCGCCAGGAGGCGCGGCGCCACTAGGTATTTCATCGGGTCGGTGCTGAGCGTGGTCAACGCATCCACTTGGTCGGTCACGCGCATGGTGCCGATCTCGGCCGCCATCGCGGCACCGATGCGCCCGGCCACCATGAGGGCCGCCAGCACCGGCCCCAGTTCTCGGGTGACGGAGAGAACAACGACACTGGCGATGGCGCTTTCCGCATTGAAGCGCGAAAACCCGGTGAAGCTTTGCAGCGCCAGCACCATGCCGGTGAACAGCGCCGTCAGCGCGACCACAGGCAGGGAGAAATACGCGATCTCCACGAAATGCCGCCAGAACTGCCGGGGCTGAAAGGGCGGACGCACCAGATGGGAGACGCCGATGGCCGCGAAGATCGCCACATCCCCCAGCGTGCGGCAGGCCGAGATCAGCCCGCGCCCGAGCAGCGCCATAACGTCAAGAACACGATTCATGCGGGAAGATATTCCCGGCGGTAACGCCGCCCCAGCGAGGTCAGGATTTCATAGCCGATGGTGCCCGCCATCTCCGCCACGGCATCCACATCCTGCCCGGAATGGATCAGCTCCACCCAGCGGCCGGGCCGAAGGCCGGGCAGGTCGGTCACGTCAAAGGTCATGAGGTCCATCGAGACGCGGCCCACCATGGGGAAGCTCTGCCCACGGTAGCGGCCCTGCAGCTTGCCCTCCACCGCGCGGGGAATCCCGTCGGCATAGCCCAGGCCGAGTGTGGCGATGCGGCTGGGGCGGGTGGCCAGCCAGGCGCCGCCATAGCCCACCGTCTGGCCAGCGGGAATGTCACGCAATTGCAGCACCTGCCCCGCAAGGGTGAAAACGGGCTCCATCGGATTGGGCCGGCCGGGTGTGGGGTTGATGCCGTAAAGCGCCGCCCCCGGCCGCGCCAATTCGCTGGCGAAGCGCGGCCCCAGGAAAATGCCCGAGGAATTGGCGATGCTGCGCCGGGCGCGCGGCAAGCGCAGGCACGCCTCATTGAAGCGGGCGAGCTGCGCCGCGTTCAACGGATGGCGCACATCCTCGGCCGCCGCCAGATGGGTCATGACAAAGAGCGTCTCGAGATGCGCGAGCCGGCCCGGATCGCGCGCCAGGGCTTCCAGCTCGTCCACGGGCAGGCCCAGGCGGGACATGCCGCTATCCACATGCAGGATGACCTGCCCCGCATGGGCCTCGATCTGTTCCAGGCTATTGAGCACGGGCGTCAGGCGCGGGTGGCGGCCGGCCCGGAAGCCATCCAGCACGGCAATCATCGGGCCGTCATCCAGCACCTTGCGCAGGGCCTCGCCCTCATCCACCGTGGCGACGAAGAAATGGCGGCAGCCGGCGTCGCGCAGCGCGGTCGCGATGGGCGCGGCGCCCAGCCCATAGGCATTGGCCTTCACCACCGCCGCGACGGCGCCGCCCGCATGGATCTCGCACAGGCGGCGCCAGTTGCGCACCACCGCGCCGCAATCAATCGTCAGGAGGCCATGCGCCATTCAGTCGCCATAGCTTTGCTCATGCGTGGTGTCGAGGTCGCCGAAGCGGGTGAATTCAGCCTCGAAGAAGAGCGGGATGGTGCCGGTGGGGCCATGGCGCTGCTTCGCGATGATCAGATCGGCCTTGCTGTGCGCGCGTTCCATGTCCTGTTGCCACCGCGTCATGGCGTCCTGGAACTTTGAATCATCAGGGAAGTTCGTGATTTTTGGTTCTTTTTGTTTCAAATAATACTCATCGCGATAGATGAAGCTGACGCTGTCCGCATCCTGCTCGATCGAGCCGGATTCACGCAGGTCGCTCAGCTGCGGGCGCTTGTCCTCGCGCTGCTCGACGGCGCGCGAAAGCTGGGACAGCGCCATGACCGGAATGGCGAGTTCCTTGGCGATGGCCTTCAACCCCTGGGTGATCATGCTGATTTCCAGCACGCGCGATTCCGGCCGCGTGCCGGCCGCGGGGCGCATCAGCTGCAGGTAGTCCACCACCAGGAAGCGCAGCCCCTTGGTGCGCTGGATCCGCCGGCAGCGCGTGCGCAACGCCGAGAGCGTGATGGCGGGCGTATCGTCAATCAGGATGGGCAATTGCGACAATTCGCGGCTGACGCCGACGAAATGGTCGAATTCGCGCTGGCTGATCTCGCCGCGCCTGATCCGGTCGCCCTGGATGCGGCTGGCTTCCGAAAGCAGGCGGTTGGCCAGCTGGTCGGCGCTCATTTCCAGCGAAAATATCGCCACCTGGCCTGGCTTGCCGCCGGTTTCCTCGGCTTCCCGCAGGAGGGCCTTGGCGGCGCCGAAGGCGATCTTGGTGGCGAGCGCCGTCTTCCCCATGCCCGGGCGCCCGGCCAGGATCATCAGATCCGAATCATGCAGCCCGCCCATCTTGGCATCGAGGTCCCGCAGGCCCGTCGCAAGGCCCGAGACGCCACCACCGCTTTCCTTCGCCTTGGCCGCCACCTCTACAGCGCGGATCAGCGCGCGTTCGAAGCTGATCGCCCCGCCCTCGCTGGCCTTTTCGGTGGCGAGGTCGAAAAGCTGCTGTTCGGCCGCCTCGATCTGATGCTTGCCCTCCAGCTCGGGCTCGGCGCCGAAGGCGCGGTTCACCACCTGCTCGCCGAGATCAATCAGCTGGCGACGGATGTAGCAATCATGGATCAGCTTGCCGTATTCGCCAGCATTGACGATGCCGACCATCGCACCCAGCAATTGCGCCAGATAGGCGGGGCCGCCCACCTCGGCCAATTCGCCCGTGTGCTCAAACTCGTGGCGCAGGGTCACCGCATCGGCGAGCTGGCCATTTTCCACCCGGCGGCGAATGGCGCTGTAGATGCGGCCATGGATGGCATCCGCGAAATGTTCGGCCTCAAGGAACTCACTGACCCGCTCATAAGCCTTGTTATTGGCCAGAAGCGCGCCGAGCAGGGCCTGCTCCGCCTCCAGGCTGGCCGGCGGCAGGCGGGAGCCGAGGCCGAAAAGGCCCCGGTCGTCTTGCGGCGGATGGATGCTGTTCATGTGGCAATCACCCTAGCCTGGACCGCATGCCGCCGCCATGGTGAAGCCCCTGTGGATAGCGGGGGTCGTTTGCCCCGGCGGCCATGATCCGGCCCGGCGAGGCAGCCTCAGCCGCACCACTCCAGCACGACGCCCGGCGCCTCCGCCCGGCCCTGACGCGCGGCGTCGCGGTGCAGCGCCGCCAGCCAGCCGGCATCCCCCGCGGGCGGCATCTCGACCAATGCGAGCCAACCCGTGGCCGAAGCCGCGCCGGCCGGCAGGATACGCAGACGTGGATCCTGCGCGGCCAGGGCGTGCAGCGTCCGGATCAGCGATTCCGGCCATCCGGGCTCCAGCGTCACCACGCATTCGAAGGCGGCGGCGGTGCCCTCCAGGATACGGCGGATGGTCTGCGTCATGGCCTCCGGCACGGCGAGAATGCTGATGGAGGTGAAGGGGCAGGCCAGTTCCATCAATTCCGGGTCCGCCGGCTCTGCGGGCGGAATGGGCAGGGCCATGAAGGGTGTCTCGAAGCCGATCTCGGCCGTCTGGGGAGTTGCCAGCCGGGCCAGGGCGCGCGGCGGATGAAGCTGCAGCACCCCCGGCGTTTCAAGACGCAGCACCAGATCCAGACCGGCGGCACGCAACAGCCGGCCCTCCGCCTCGGTCAGCTGGAGGTCGAAGCGATGCAGCCTCGGCCGGGCCTCGGCCCTGATCTGCCGCAGCAAGCGTGGCTCCGGCCCATCCGCCACGGAAGCCTGGAGCAGGATGGAGACGTCCAGCCCGGCGGCGGCGTGCGGCGCATGCATCTCCAGCGCCATCCGGATCGGGCCCGCCCCCGCATCGGCCGAGAGGGCGAAGCCGATTTCCGCGCCATCGCCCTCGGCCCGGAGGTAAAGCCCGTATTCGGGCAACTCCCCGGGCGAGCGCTGCTGCGGGGTAATCGGTGTCACGAAAAGGCGCCCACCCATTCCCTGCGGGTCCAGGCTGCGCAGCCTCAGCCCCGGGGCGGGCCAGACCGGATCGGTTCCCGCAGACTCCTCCAGCGGGCCACGCCAATCGCGCAGATCAGGATTGGCGAGGGGGGAAAGCGAAGGTGGTGCGGGGGCGGCCGAAAGCTGCGCCTGCAAGGCGGCCAGCCGCTCCTGCGCGCCCCGGTCCTGCGGGGCCAGCGCCAGCAGGCGGCGCCAATGGGACCGGGCCGCGCGCAACGCGCCGGCGGCCTCGGCGGCCTCGGCCATGTGGCGCAGCGCTTCCTGGTCCTCGGGCCGGGCCTTGCGGGCCAGGGCCCATTCCGCGAGCCCCTCGGCCGAGCGGCCAAGCATGGCGAGGCTGCGCGCGCGCTTGGCCAGCCGCTCGCGAAAGGCCGAATCGCCGGGTCCGATTCCGGCCCAGAACTCCACCGCCTCATCATGGCGGCCCAGCGCCGTGGCGATGCGCGCCAGGATCACGAGGGCGCGGGGATGGCCAGGACTGCGCCGCAACGCCATGCGGGCGAGCCGTTCGGCAGGTTCCATCTCCTGCAACGCCAGATGTACGCGCGCGCGCAGTGACAGCAGGTCAAAATCATCCGGATTCGCCAGGATCCCCGCATCCAGCACGCGGGCCGCCTCGGGATAGTTCCGCTCGCCCTCGGCTTTGCGGGCGGCGGCCAGACATTCCCGCCGGGACAGGCGCGGCGGCGGCGCAACCGGCAGGGGGGATAGCGTGCGCTGCGGCCCGGCCGCGCCCGGCATCACCACTTCGCCAAGCGGCCATTCCCCGAAGGCCGCCGTGCAGCGCAATTCGAGGGTCGCGCCTGCCGGCGGCATCGGCTCAAGCGCCCGCAGATCGAAGGCGAAGCCATGCCTGCCATCGCCGATCCGGGCGCGGGCGAGGTCGGCCCGGGGCAGATCGGCCAGCTGGCGCGCGATGACGCGGCCGCCATGCAGCAATTCAACCAGCACGGCCTGGTCGGGGCGGGCCTGGTCCCAGGCCCAGCCCAGGCATTGTCCGGCCTGCACGCGCTCGGCCCGGCCGCGCAGCATGTGGAGCCGGCGCGGCAGCACGAGGGAGAGCTGGTCCAGCACCAGCATCAGCCCCTCCTGCTCGGCCTGCAGCAGGATGTCATGCGCGGTGCCATCCTGTGCCGCGATGGGCAGGGGAAATTCCAGGCCGCAGCCGCCGCCGGTCAGGCCGGTCAGTTCCAGATCCGGCCGCGGGCGGTCCGCGCGCTGGCGCATGGCCGGCTGGCCATCCAGCAGCAGATGACCGAAAAACCGCTCGGAGGGCCGGTCCGGATCCCAAAGCCAGGCGCGCAGCACGCCTTCGAAAACCCCATCAATCCGTCCGCGCAGAGCCATCAAGCATTCCCTCGCTGGCCGAGGAACTCCCTGGCAGGGGATGGCTGGCAAAAACGTGGAATGGCACCCCCGCCCCCCGGCATGGCAAACCTATCGGGAACGCACAAGTTCAGCGAGCCCCTCCTCAAGGGTGATGCTCGGCTGCCAGCCCAACTCGGCGCGCGCCTTCGTCGAGTCCCCCAAGGCGGTCTGCGCGCCCGGTGCCGCAGGATCGAGTTGGACCAGAAGGCGGCCCGTTGCCTGGCAATGCCCGGCCTCAAGGCGCCCCGCGCCGCGCCAGCCCAGTTCCGTGCCGAAATGGGCGAAGACGCGCCGCACCATCTCCCGCAGGGGATGGACCATGCCGCTGGCCAGGACGAAATCGCCCGGCTGCTCCTGCTGGAGCATCCGCCACATCGCCTCGGCATAGTCGCGCGGATGCCCCCAATCCCGCTTTGCATCGAGATCGGCGAGAAGCACGGGGCCAGCGCTGCCCTCGGCCAAAGCGGCCACACCCTGCAGGATGTACTGGCTGAGCGCGTGCGGCGCGCTCCGGGCGCTGTCATGCGGAAAAAGGATGCCGCTGGAGGCATGCATCCCATGCCTCTCGCGGGCCTGGGCCACCATCCAGCGGGCCTGCAGACGCGCCACGCCCAGCGCCGAATCCGGCCGCGGCGCGGTCGCTTCAGTGACCGGCGCATCACCGCCGCTGCCGAACATCTCATGGCCCGAGGCCTGGAACAGCCGCAGGCGCCCCGTTGCGTCATGCAGGCGGACAGCGTCCAGCAGCCGCTGCGTGCCCAGCGCCACAAGATCAGCCACCTGGTGCGGAATGCTCGACGGGGGCAGGCTCGGCCCGGCCAGGTTGTAAACCTCGTTCGGCTGAGCGCGCTGCAACACGCGCAGCAGGCTGCCCAACTCGGTCAGATCACCCTGATGGAGATGCAGATTTGTGCCTGCGCGAAGGGCCTTGAGGTGATCCGTGCTCGGCAGCGAGATGCGTCGGCTCACCCCATGCACGACATAGCCCCGAGCCAGGAGAAATCGCGCGAGACTGGTGCCGTCCTGACCCGCGATGCCGATGATCAAAGCGACTGGGGCAGTCATCTCAGCTCCCATGGACACTCCTGGCAGGAGCGTCGCTGTAGGAATAGCGGAGGATTTCGGTCATTGCCAGCGCAAGAAAGGCGAGCAGGGAAGGATCTCTCCCCGCCCATGCCCTGGCGATCGGGCGGCCCCCTTAACCCAAGGCCGCCACGCAAGCTTCAGTGATGGGCGATCTCGCCTGCGCCGGCGACATAGATCGACACGAAGAGGAAGAGCCACACCACGTCCACGAAATGCCAGTACCAGGCGGCGGCCTCGAAGCCGAAATGCCGTTCCGGCGTGAATTGCCCGGCCATGGCGCGGAACAGGCAGACAGCCAGGAAAATGGTGCCGACGATGACGTGGAACCCGTGGAAACCCGTCGCCAGGAAGAACACCGAAGGGTAGACGCCGCCGGTAAAGGCGAAGGGCGCCATGCTGTATTCCCAGGCCTGAAGCCCGGTGAAGGCCATGCCGAGCACCACCGTCAGCGCGAGGCCGATGATCAGGTTCTTGCGATCATTCTCCAGCAGCGCGTGATGTGCCCAGGTCACCGTGCAGCCCGAGAGCAGCAGGATCATGGTATTCAGGAAGGGCAGGCCCCAGGGGTCAAAGGTCTTGACGCCAGCCGGCGGCCAGATCGCGGTGGCGGCGCCGGAGACATGGTCCGGATAGAGTGCGAAGTGGAAATAGGCCCAGAAGAAGGCCACGAAGAACATGACCTCGGAGGCGATGAAAAGGATCATGCCGTAACGCAGACCCAGGCGCACCACCGGGGTATGCAGCCCGGCCGTCCGGCTCTCCTTCAGCACATCGCGCCACCAGCCGAACATGCAGACCAGGACGCTGGTGCCACCCAGCGCCAACACCCAGTTTCCGCCGCCATGCGCCAGCACGATGATGCCAAGCAGCATGGTACCGGCGGCGAAAGCGGCCAGGATCGGCCAGAAAGACGGCTCGACCAGGTGGTATGGGTGCTTGTAGGGGCTCGCGCCCTCGGCGTTGCTGGCCATCACTCGTCCTGCGATTGATCCCCCGGGGGCCGAGAGGGCGCCGGGGCGTTGCGGCGCACAATCCCGGAAAACGGCCCCGTGATCAAGGGTGGCCAGCCAGAACCGGGCGATCCGCCATCGGCGTTCAGCGATGGGCCGGCATGGATCCGCTAGCGCGGCCGGCCCACATGCGGCCCCGCATTGGCCAGGGCGCCCGCGCGCTCCGCGTCATTCAGGCTGCGGAAGAAGGTATAATTGATGCTGATGGTGCGGATGCCGCGCGTCGCCGGGTCCTCGGCGATTCGCGGATCCACCCAGAAGGCGAGCGGCATGTCCACCGACTGGCCGGGCTCCAGCGTCTGTTCCTCGAAGCAGAAGCAGGCCGTCTTGTGGAAGTATTTCGCGGCCACATCCGGCGTCACATTATAGGTCGAGATGCCCGTGACCGGCGTCGCGCCCAGGTTGCGCGCCACGTAGAAGGCCAGCGCCTCCTCCCCCACGCGCAACTGCACGGAGGGCTGCTGCGCCTCGAAGCGCCAGGGCAGGTTCGGCTGCGTCTGGGCGTTGAACCGCACCGTGACGGTGGCGGTGCCAGGTGCCACCGGCGCGGCCTGGCCGATCATCGGCGTGCCGCCAAAGCCCGTGGCACGGCAGAACAGGTCATATAGCGGCACGGCGGCGAAGCTGACCCCCACCATCAGCGCGACAAAGCCGAAGGCCGCGAAGCCGATGCGGCGATTTTTCCGGGCGAGGACCTCTTGCGGCGTCATGCCGGTGATCTGGCCCCTCGGGCGGAGGGACGCAAGCCTCTGGCCGGGTGTCGCCGCGTTAAGCCTTTCGCAACGCGGCATGCGGCACTTTCTGCCCAGGGCGCAGGATGGGCCCCCGGGAGATTTGGATGTCTTGTTGCAGCGCGCCGTGCCGGATGGTGCCATGCAGGATCTGATCGCACAGCTGCGCGGGCTGGGCCGGATCCAGATGCTGGCCCTGGCGGGCACGGCCATCGGCGTTCTCGGCCTGATCATCTTCCTGGTGATGCGTGCGGGCACCCCGGCGATGGGCCTGCTGTATGGGGAGCTCGAAAGCCGCGATGCGGGTGCGGTGGTGGCCGCGCTGGAGCGTCAGCGCGTGCCCTACCGGCTGGCGGCGGGCGGCATGCAGGTGCTGGTGCCGGCCGAGGATGTGCCACGGCTGCGCCTTTCCCTCGCCCGCGAGGGGCTGCCGGCCGGCGGCTCCATCGGCAATGAGCTGTTCGACCGCAATGAGAGCCTGACCACCACGCCGTTCCAGCAGGAGATGAACCGCCTGCGCGCCATGGAGGGTGAGCTGGCGCGCAGCATCCGCGGCCTGAGCGGCGTGCGCGCCGCCCGCGTCCATCTGGTACTGCCCCGCCGCGAGGCCTTCTCGCGCGAGCGGGCGGAAGCCCAGGCCAGCGTGCTGCTGACCATGCAGGGCGCGCAGCGCCTGGATCGGGAGGGGGTGCAATCCGTGCTCCACCTCGTCGTCACCGCCGTTCCGGGGCTGCGCGCCCAGAACGTCTCCATCGTGGACAGCCGCGGCGAATTGCTGGCGCGCGGCGGCCAGGCGCTGAGCGGGCCGGCCGGTGCCCAGACCCAGGAGGAGTTGCGCCGCGGCCAGGAAGCCCGCCTCTCCCGCGCTGTCGAGGAAATGCTGGAGCGCGTGCTGGGCCACGGCCGCGTCCGCGCCGAAGTCGCCCTCGACATGGATTTCGACCGGGTGGAAACCCGGGAGGAGCGCTTCGACCCCGAGAACCAGGTGGCCCGCAGCACGCAGTCCAGCAACGAAACCAGCCGCACGCTGGATAGCGCTGCCGTCGGCGTGGCGAACAACCTGCCGGGCGCGGAAGCCGCATCGGGCGGCGGCGGCAACCAGGAGAGCCGCCAGGAGGAGACCTCCAATTTCGAGATCGGCCGCACCATCCGCAACGTCCTGCGCGAGCATCCCGTCACCCGGCGCCTGACCGTCGCCGTCCTGGTGGATGGCGTGACCGAGACGCGCCCCGACGGCTCCGCAACCAGGCGCGAGCGCACGCCCGAGGAGCTGGCCCGCATCGCGGCCCTGGTGCGCAACGCCGTGGGTTTCAGCGAGCCGCGCGGAGACCGGGTCGAAGTCGTTTCCATGCCCTTCGCCGAGCCCGGCGATGGTTCGCGCGAAACCGGGCCGCTCGGCCTGGATATCCCGCCGGCGGTGCTGGCACGGCTGCTGGAAACGGCGGTGATTGGCCTGCTGATCCTGCTGACGCTGCTGCTGGTGGCCCGCCCGGTGGCCCGCAAGCTTTCGCTCTCGCTCAACCCGACGCCCGCCCTGGCGGGCATGGGTGGCGCGGCGCTGGAGGGTGGCGGCGATCAGGCCGCCATCCCGGGTCAGCCCGGCGATCCCAGCCTGCCGGGCGGGGAACGCCCCGCCGGTCTCCTGGCCGGCCAGGATGGCGCCGATGATGAAGCCATGGTCCATCTGGCCCATGTCCAGGGGCAATTGCGGGCCTCCTATATCAGCCGCATCACCTCGCTGGTGGACAGCCACCCGGAAGAGGCGCTGGCGGCCGTGCGCCGCTGGCTGGCGCCGGAGGAAGAGGCGTGAGCGCCCGGACCAAGCTGCGCGGAACGCAGAAGGCCGCGATCCTGATGCTCGCCCTGGGCGAGGAGCATGCCACGCGCTTCTTCGCCCGGCTGCATGAGGATGAAATCCGCGACCTCTCCCACGCCATGTCCCAGCTCGGCTCGGTCTCCGCCGAGACGGTGGCGGCGATCTGCGATGAATTCGCCGCCCAGATCGGCCAGGCGGGCAGCCTCATCGGCTCCTATGAGAACACGGAACGGCTGCTGCTGCGGACCCTGCCGCCCGAAAGGGTGAACCAGATCATGGAGGAAATCCGGGGTCCGGCCGGCCGCACCATCTTCGACAAGCTCGGCAATGTGAATGAGACGGTGCTGGCGAACTACCTGAAGAATGAATACCCGCAGACCGTCGCCGTCGTGCTGACCAAGGTGAAGCCCGATCACGCGGCGCGCGTCCTCTCCCTGCTGCCCGATGGCTTCGCCATGGAGGTCGTGATGCGGATGCTGCGCATCGACAATGTGCAGAAGGAGGCGCTGGAAGGCGTCGAGCGCACGCTCAAGATGGAGTTCATGTCGAACCTCGCACGCTCCACGCGGCGGGACGCGCATGAGATGATGGCCGATATCTTCAACGGCCTGGATCGCCAGGCCGAGAGCCGCATCATGGCCGCGCTGGAAGAGCGCAACTTCGAATCGGCCGAGCGTATCCGCGCGCTGATGTTCACCTTCGATGACCTCAAGCGCCTCGATCCGGCCGGGCTGCAGACGCTGCTGCGCTCGGTCGAGAAGGAACGCCTCACCCTCGCGCTGAAGGGCGCGGCCGAGGAGATGCGGGACCTCTTCTTCCGCAACATGACCGAGCGTGCCGCCAAGCTGCTGCGCGATGACATCACCGCCCTCGGCCCGGTGCGGCTGAAGGATGTGGATGAGGCGCAGGCGGCCGTCGTCGCCGCCGCGAAGGACCTCGCCGCCCAGGGGCAGATCCAGCTTTCGGAGGGCAAGGATGACCAGCTCGTTGAATGACCATGACACTCGGCAGGAGGCCGCATGAGCGACGCCACGGATGATTTCGAACCGGCGACACCCGGCACGCCGCTGGGCGGCGAGCGCGCGGCCAGCCTGCCGCGTGACCTGGAGGCGGTCTATGACATTCCCGTGCAGGTCAGCGCCGTGCTGGGACGTGCCACGATGCAGGTGAGCCAGCTGCTCAAGCTCGGCCGTGGCGCCGTGGTGGAGCTGGACCGCAAGCTGGGCGAGGCGGTGGATATCTACGTCAATAACCGCCTGGTCGCGCGCGGCGAGGTGGTGATGGTGGAGGATAACCGCCTTGGCATCACCATGACGGAAATCGTCAAGGCGGATCGCGGGATATGACGCGGCTGCTGATCATCGGCTCGCTCTCAGGCGAATTGGGGCATGCGGCGCGGATCGCTTGCGCCCGCGGCGCGCAACTGACCCAGGTGGAGGGGGTGACGGCCGGCCTCGAAAGGCTGCGTGGCGCGGGCGCCGACCTGATCCTGGCCGATGCCGCGCATGATCTGCCCTGGCTGCTGGAGCGTCTGGCGGAGGAGCGCATCGCCACCCCCCTTATCGCCTGCGGGCGCAATGCCGATGCCGATGCGGTGCTGCGCGCCATTCGGGCCGGCGCGCGGGAATTCCTGCCGCTGCCGCCCGAGGCCGAGCTGATCGCCGCCATGCTGGAGGCGGTCACGGCGGCGCATGACGCGCCGGTCTGCCGGGATCCGGTGATGCGCGCGCTGCTGGCCCGCGCCGAGCAATTGGCGCGGGCCGAAGCCTCGGTGCTGATCACCGGTGAGAGCGGCACCGGCAAGGAGGTGCTGGCGCGGCACATCCATACGGCGTCCAGGCGCGCGCGCGGCCCCTTCGTGGCCCTCAACTGCGCGGCCCTGCCCGAGGCGCTGCTGGAAAGCGAATTGTTCGGCCATGAGCGCGGCGCCTTCAGTGGCGCGGTCGCCGCGCGCAAGGGAAAATTCGAGCAGGCCGAGCGCGGCACGTTGCTGCTGGACGAGATCGGCGAGATGGAACTGCGCCTGCAATCCAAGCTGCTGCGCGCCATCCAGGAGCGCGAGGTGGACAAGCTCGGCGGCACGCAGCCAGTGAAGGTGGATGTGCGCATCCTGGCTGCTACCAACCGCGACCTGCAGGCCGAAGTGCGCGCCGGGCGCTTCCGCGAGGATCTCTATTTCCGCCTGAATGTGGTGCAGCTGCGCATCCCCCCCCTGCGCGAGCGCAGCGAGGACATCCTCCCGCTCGCCGAGCATTTCGCCGAACGCTACGCGACCGCCAATGGCCTGCCCGCGCGGCGATTGGCGCCCGCCGCCGCCGCGCGGCTCATGGCACACCCCTGGCCCGGCAATGTGCGGGAGTTGGAAAATGCCCTGCACCGCGCCGTGCTGCTCGCCTCCGGGCATGAGATCGGCACGGACGCCATCGAGCTTGGCGGTGGGCCGGAAGCAAGCCCCGAAAGCCTGGCCATCGGGCCAGCGGCGGCACCAGCGCCGCTCCATCCGCCGGCCGCCCATCCCATCGCCGCGCTGGTGGGCCGCCGCATGGAGGAGGTGGAGCGCGAACTCATCCTGGAGACCCTGGGCCGGTGCCTGGGTAATCGCACACGGGCGGCGGAAATCCTGGGCATCTCCATCCGCACGCTGCGCAACAAGCTCGCCGAATATCGCGGCCAGGGCGTGAATGTCCCGCTGGCGCCGGGGCAGCTGCCGGATAGTTGGCGCGTCGCGTGAACAGCCTCAGCATCCCCCCCTGGCTGCGCCATCTGCGCCTCTCCTCCGAGGCTGTGCTGGTGGCGGGCGTCGTGCTGGTCATGATCATCCTGATCGTGCCCTTGCCGGCCGTGCTGCTGGATGCGGCGCTGGCGCTGAACATCGTCGCCTCCGTGCTGATGCTCATGGTGGCGCTGCTGCTGACGCGGCCGCTGGATTTCCAGTCCTTCCCGCAATTGCTGCTGATCACCACGCTGTTCCGGCTGGGCCTCAATGTCGCCACCACGCGCGCCATCCTCGCCAATGGGCATGAGGGGCCACAGGCGGCGGGCGGCGTGATCGCGGCCTTCGGCAATTTCCTGATGAGCGGCGATATCCTGGTGGGGATGATCGTCTTTGCCATCCTGCTCATCGTGAACCACGTCGTCGTCTCCAAGGGTGCTGGCCGCATTGCAGAAGTCGCCGCGCGCTTCCACCTGGACGCCATGCCCGGCAAGCAGATGGCGATCGACGCCGACCTCTCCGCCGGCACGATCGACGAGAACCAGGCACGCCAGCGCCGCCGCGAACTCCAGGAGGAAAGCGGCTTTCACGGCGCCATGGATGGTGCCTCGAAATTCGTGAAGGGCGATGCCATCGCCGGGCTGATTTCCACCTTCATCAATCTGCTGGGCGGCCTGGCCATCGGCATCGGGCGCCACGGGCTGAGCTTCGGCGACGCGGTGGAAACCTATTCCATCCTGACCGTGGGCGATGGGTTGGTGGGCCAGATTCCGGCCCTGCTGGTCAGCGTTGCCGCCGCCATCGTCGTCACCAAGGCGGCGCGGGATGAGCAGGCTGACCAGATCATGGCGCGCGAATTGACCGGCTGGAAGCCGCTCGCCATCGCCTCCGGCTCCTCGGTGGTCATGGGGGCCATGCCGGGCATGCCGATGCTGCCCTTCCTGGCCATCGCCGGCGCCACCGGCGCTGCCGCCTGGTTGCAGCGCAAGGCCAGCCTGGCGGAGCCGGTCCTGCCGGAGGAACCACCCCAGCTGCCGACCGAGCCCGCCGTCTCGGAGGCGCTGCGGATGGATCTGCTGCGGCTCGAACTGGGCTATGGCCTGCTCGCCCTTGCCTCGGGTGAGGCGCCGCGCCTGACCGAGCAGATTCGCGGGCTGCGCCGCTCCATCGCGCAGGAGATGGGCTTCGTCCTGCCCTCCGTCCGCATCCAGGACAATCTGGACCTGGCGCCGGACACCTACATCCTGCGCGTCAAGGAGATCGAGGCCGCGCGCGGCACGCTGCGGCCGCCCCTGCACCTGGCCATCAACCCCGAAGGCGGCCTGCCCGATCTGCCGGGCGAAAAAACCAGCGAGCCGGCCTTTGGGCTCCCGGCGCTCTGGATCGAGGAAACCCTGCGCGAGGAGGCGCTGGCGCGTGGCTGCACCGTGGTGGATTGCGCCGGCGTGCTGGCCACGCATCTGACCGAGGTGGTGCGCGAAAACATGAGCGAGCTGCTCTCCTACAGCGAGACGGTGAAGCTGCTGGATGAACTGCCGCGCGAACAGCAGAAGCTGGTGCAGGATCTGATCCCGAGCCAGGTGAGCATCGGCCTGCTGCAACGCCTGCTCCAGGCTCTCCTGGCCGAGCGCGTCTCCATCCGCGACCTGCCGACCATCCTGGAAGGCCTGCAGGAGGCGGCGGCGGCCAATATGCGTTCGCTCCCGCAAATGCTCGGCATCGTGCGGATGCGGTTGAGCCGGCAACTCTCCGAGGCGTCGCGCGGGGCACAGGGCTATGTGCCCATCATCATGCTCTCGCCCGAATGGGAGGTAGCCTTCACCGAATGCCTGGCCGGTCCGCCCGAGGACCGGCAATTGGCCATGGAGCCCGCCCGCCTGCAGGCCTTCATGCAGCGGCTGCGCGACGTGCTGGATGCGCAGGCGGCACAGGGTGAGCATCCGGCGCTGCTCTGCTCGGGCGCGCTGCGCCCGCATCTGCGCGCCATCGTGGAACGCTTCCGGCCGAGCATGGCCGTGCTCTCCCAGGCGGAGATCCACCCGCGGGTGCGCATCCGCAGCCTGGCCAGCGTCTAGGCCATGCGGCTTCGGGTGTTTCACGCGCGCAACGCGACCCTCGCCCTCTCCGCCGTGCGCGACGCGCTGGGCGAGGATGCGGTGGTGCTCAGCACGCGCCGCGTGGGCGGCGGCGTGGAAGTCACCGCCGCACTCGACCTCGCGGAACCCGAGCTGATCCCGCCGGAGCCGGAGGCGGCGCCGCCTGAGCTGGCGCGGCACAATCTTTCGCCCGGGCTGGGTGAATCCTTCGCGGGGCTGGATCTGGCGGCCGCGCTGGGGGCGCGGCTTGTCTTCGAAGCTCTGCCCGAGGATCGGCCGATCCTGCTGGTCGGCCCGCCCGGCGCCGGCAAGACATTGACCTGCGCCAAGCTCGCCGCCCGCGCGACGATGGCCGGGCAGCCGCCCATCGTCGTCACGGCGGATGGCGCCCGGGCCGGCGCGGTGGAGCAATTGGCCGCCTTCACCCGGCTGCTGCGGCTGACACTCGCCGTGGCCGCCGTGCCGGAAGCCCTGGCCAAGGCCGTGCAAGCGCGTGAGCCCGGCCAGCTGGCCCTGGTGGATGGCTTCGGCTGTGACCCCTTCGACGATGCCCAGGCCGAGCGGCTGCACCGGCTGATCCGCGCCGCCGACGCCACCCCCGTCCTGGTCCTGCCCGCCGGGCTGGATGCCGAGGAAAGTGCGGAGATCGCCCGCGCCTTCCATATGCTCGGCGCCCGGCATCTGCTGCCGACCCGGCTCGACATGGCGCGCCGGCTGGGGGGCGTGCTCTCGGCCGCCTGTGTCGGCCTCGCACTGACCGAGGCGGGCATCGGTCCGCAGGTGGCGCATGGGCTGCAACCGCTTTCCGCTGACTGGCTGGCTGCGCGGCTGGCCCAAGGACGGATGGCGCAAGGGCGGATGGCGCAAGGGCGGATGGCACAGGGCCTGCACCGGGAGAATACCGCATGAATTCCCCAAAGCTGATCGCCTTCGCTTCCGGCAAGGGCGGCGTGGGCAAGACCTGCCTCGCCATCGGCCTCACCCAGGCCCTGGCGGAAGCGGGCAGACGCGTGGCGCTGGTGGATGGCGATCTCGGCCTCGCCAATGTGGATGTGCAGCTGGGTCTCGACCCACCTTGCGATCTGGGCGATGTCCTGGCTGGCCGTTGCCCGGCCGCGGCCGCTCTGCTGCCCCATGCCGGCGGCTTCGCCGTGCTGCCCGGGCGCTCAGGCTCGGCCGCGCTGGCCGGGCTGGATGGCGCGGCGCTGCGCGGCTTCGCCGCCATGCTGCGGGACCTGCCGCTGGATTGGGTGGTGCTTGATCTGGGGGCGGGCATCGGCGCGGCGCAGCGCGGGCTGGCAGCAGCCGCCGATCTGCTCATCGTCGTCGCCACGGAGGAGCCGACCTCGCTCACCGATGCCTATGCCGTGCTGAAGCTGCACCGGCGTGATGCGCCAGAGGGCAAGGCCGGGCTGCTGGTCAATATGGCGGCCCAGCCGGGCCGCGTGCATGCGGCGCTCGACGCGGCCTGCCGCGGCTTCCTTGGCCAGGGGCTGCCCTTGCTCGGCGCGGTGCGGCGCGACCCGCGCGTGCCGGCGGCCATCCGCGCCCAGGCGCCGCTGCTGACGCGCCACCCCAACACCCACGCCGCCGAAGATTTGCGACGCCTGGCGGCGGCGCTGCCCCGCCTGATGGGAGAGCGACAAGCCGCGTGATCTCGCGTAAACGCCGCCCATGTCCACCGAATCCGAACGCCAGGCGCGGCGCGTGCAGCGCTATTACCGCTGGCTTGATGGCCTCTCCTTCTACCGCGAGAGACGGGCGGCGGGGGAGGCGGTTCATCCGGTACACCGCGCGCTGGCCGATCCGGATGGCGGCCCGCCCTCCCCCCTGGTGATCCATCGCCTGATGCTGGAGGGCGTGGCCCTTCCTGACGCGCCGCGCGTGCTCGATGCCGGCTGCGGCTACGGCGCCACCATGCTGGATCTGGCGCCGAAGCTGGGTGGGGACTGGACCGGCCTCACCCTCTCGCCCGAGCAGGCGGCGCGCGGCAATGCGGCCATCGCCGAAGCGGGGCTGAGCGATCGGGTCCGGGTGGTGGTGCGCTCCTATGACGTCCCGCCCGATGGGCCATTTGACCTGATCTACGGCATCGAGAGCCTGATCCACAGCGCCGATCCGGCGGCGACCCTGGCTGGCCTGGCACGGCAATTGGCGCCTGGTGGGCATGTGCTGGTGGTGGATGACATGCCGGAAGCAGCCCTGCCGCCCGAGCCGGCCGGGCGCCTCGCTGAGTTCAAGCGCTTCTGGCGCTGCCCGGTGGCGCCGGAGCGCGCTGGCTGGATCGCAGCCCTGCAGGCATCCGGGCTGGAACTGGTGGCCGAGCAGGATCTGAACCCCCTTCTCCAGGTGCGCGGCATGCCGGCGGTGGCGCCCCGGCTTGCGGAGCTGCGCCGCAAGGCCTGGCTGCCACACCTGCTGGGCCTGGGCGTGCGGGCCGAAGCCGAAATCGGCGGCCTGCTGCTGGAGACGCTGCAAACCGAAGGCTGGGTGCGCTATCGGCTGCTGGTGGCACGGCGCGCGCCCAGCCCGCCTTGAGCGCCGCTGGCCCGAAGCGCGTTTGACCGCAGGGTTGCGTCATCCCCACAGCAGACACGCCCGCCCGATCGCGTGGCGCGTCATTGCAGCCGGAAATGCACCGAGGTGCGAATGGTGCCCGCCACCGCATCGCCATCCCGCATGGCCGGCCGGAAGCGCCAGTCCTGGACAGCCCGGCGCGCCGCCGCGTCCAGCATGGGCGAGCCCGAGCTGCGGGCCACGGTCACGCTGACGACCTTCCCATCCGCACCGATGGCAAGCTCAAGCCCCACCGTGCCCTGCTCACCCCGCAACCGCGCGGCCTCGGGATAGGGCGGGGCCGCGTTCTGGTAGCGTGCGTCGGGCCCCGGCGGGACCACGGCGCCCGTGGCGCGGCCAATGCCGGCGACGCTTTGCGCCGCATTCTGCTCACCCTGGCTGCTGGCCTCACTGGGTGGCTGGCTGCGTGACGCCGGGCGTGGCGGCGGCGCCGGCCTTGGCCGGGGGGGCGGCGGGCGTGGTGGCTCCGGGCGTGGTGGCTCAGGCGGTGGCGGCTCGGGTGGTGGCGGCTCAGGCGGCGGCGGCTCGGGCGGCGGCGGCTCGGGCGGAGCCACGGGGGGCGGCGCCACCTGTAGATCCGGCGTGGGAAGTTCGAGCGGCGCGAGGTCGATCGGCGGGGGAACCGGCGCCTGCGCCATCATCTGCGGCACCGGCGGCGGAACGCTGGGCACCGAAGGGGGCGCCACGGGGGAGGGCGGCTCCGGCGGTGCCTCAGCGGTCGCGGGGGCCGCGACCTCGGGCGGGGCGCCGGGCGCCGCGGGGGCTTCGGCATCACTGACCGCTTCCGCGGCGGCCTGGTCCCAGACGATTTCCACGCCACGTTCGGGCGGCGCATCCTCCGGCGGCGGGCGATGGACCAGCCAGACCAGCCCGGCCAGGGAGGCCCCGTGCAGCAGGAACGAGGCCAGCGCGGCAGCGCTGAAACGCGCGCTCCGCCTGGGAACGGCCCAAGGCTTGCCCGGCGTCACAGAACCAGCACCCCGCTGTGCTTCGCCTTGGTGTCGGGTTCCACATGGATGGTGATGATGGCGCTGCCGAGCTCGGCCTTCAGCGCCGCCTCCACCCGGTCGCAGATCGCATGCGCCTCCACCACGCGCATTTCACCGGGCACCACCAGATGGAACTCGATGAAGGTGGAGCGCCCCGCCTGGCGTGAGCGGATGTCATGCGCCTCGATCGCGCCTTCGGCCTCGGCTGCGACGGTGGCGCGGATGCGGGCCAGAAGCTCGGGCGAGAGCGCCTCATCCATCAGGCCGCCGACACTCTCGCGCACCAGCCGCGCGCCGCTGAACAGGATGTTCACCGCCGTCAGCGCCGCCAGCAGCGGATCCAGCCAGAGCAGCCCCGTGGCGAGCGCCAGCGCAACGCCGATCAGAACGCCAACGGAGGTGACGACATCCGCCAGCAAATGCCGCGCATCAGCCAACAGCGCGGGCGAACGAAGGCGCCGGCCCTGCTTGAACAGCACGGCGCACCAGGCTGCATTCACCGCCGTCGCGGTCATCGCAACGCCGAAGGCGATCAGCGAAAGGACGGGCGTGCGCGGCGCATTCCAGACCGACCAGCATTCGTGCAAAATCACGAAGGCCGCGACCAGGATCAGCGCGCCTTCCAGCACCGCGGAAAAATACTCGGCCTTGTCATGGCCATAGGGGTGGTTCGCATCAGCTGGCTGGGCCGCGTAATGCACCGCTACCAGGGCGGCGATGGCGGCAGCCACATTGACCACGCTTTCCAGCGCATCGGCGAACAGGGCCACGCTGCCGGTCAGCCACCAGGCGACCAGCTTCATCGCCAGGACGGCGAGGGCAATGGCAACACTGCCTGCCGCGAGGGGCACGGCGCGGGTCAAACTCTTCCTCATCGCTGCGGCGGGAGAACACCCTCTAGCCCATTCCGTCCAGCCCGCGAAGCGGCGGGGCCGTGACGGGCAACTCCGCAACTTCCGCCCTCATCCGGCATGGCTGGCGCCGGATCACGGGGGCCCTGCGCGCCGGCCGCGCCCATAGGTCGGGACCGGCCTGGCCGTGACCTCCTCGAGCAATTGCCGAAGGTCCCTGCTCATCAGCGCGATGCGCGCCTCGGTCAGGTCCAGCATGGCATCGCGCCGCTCCAGATCTTCAATGGCGAGGCGCGCCTCGCCGAGAAACAGCGGGTCCAGCTCCGGCTCCCCGTCCAGCAGGCCGGCGGCGCGCCATTCGGCCACGATCTCCTCGGCGATATTGGGCTCGCCCGGCGCATCACGGCGCGTCAGATAGCGCCAGACCGTGGGCGGAAACAGGCTGGATTGGGCAGGCTGCCGATGAATTTCGGCCAGCAGGTTGGTGCGCGTGCGCAAGAGGCCACTGGTGCTGCCGAACAGCAAGGTGCTCGCCACCGCCGCCTCCGCCGAGCCACCGATGATACCCACCGTATCGCCCGCCGCGGCTGCCCCCGCGAGCGAGAGCCCACCGGTCAAGGCGGCGGTGCCAGCGCCGATGAGGATGCCGGCCAGGCCCAGATTGCGCGCGCGCCGCGTCTCATTGCGCTGCAGCTGCCCGCGCAGCTGGTCGGCGCGCTCGCCCTCGCAATCAATCGTCGCGAGTGTCGCCTGGACATCGAGCAAAGCGAGCAGCACGCGGTCCGTCACCGCCTGCCGCGCCAGGATGACCGGCACGCCATTGCCGGGCCGGCGTTCCGTGTCGATGAGCGCCTGCATCCGGCCCAGAACGCCGATGGCCTCGGCCGTCTCGATCGCATCGGCGGAAAATCCGCCGGCCAGCAAGCGGCTGGCTTCGCCAGGGCCGGGCGGCGGCAGGCTTGGCACCGCCTGGCGCAGCCGAGCCGCGCAGAAACTGTCGCTCACATCCACGATCCGGCGCTCCCCCAGCCCGCAGCCCAGAAGCGGCAGCGTGCAGACCAGGAGAAGCGCCGGACGCACCGTCAGACCGAGAAGTACTTCGCGCGCGGATGGTGCAGCACGATGGCGCTGGTGCTCTGCTCCGGATGGAGCTGCCATTCATCGCTGATGTCCACACCGATGCGCTTGGCGTCCAGCAGTTCCAGGATGGGCGCCTGGTCCTCCAGCTTCGGGCAGGCGGGATAGCCGAAGGAATAGCGGCCGCCACGATAGCCCTGGCTCAGCATCTTCTCGATGTCACGCTCATCTTCGGAGGAGAAGCCGAGTTCGGCGCGGATGCGCTTATGCGTCACCTCGGCCAGCGCCTCGGCCATCTCCACCGAGAGCCCGTGCAGGTAGAGGTAATCCTGGTAGCGGTTTTCCTCGAACCATTCGCGCGCCATGTCGGAGGCCTTCTGGCCGACCGTCACCACCTGGAGGCCGATCACGTCACGCTCGGCATCGTCAATGTCGCGCACGAAATCGGCGATGCAGTCGCCATCCTCCTTGGGCTGGCGCGGCATGTTGAAGCGCGCCACCTCCGTCGTCCCGTCCTGCTCGAACAGGATCAGATCATTGCCCTGGCCCGCGCATTTCCAGTAGCCGTAAATCGCCTGCGGCTTGAGGATCTTCTGCTCCTCCGTCAGGGCCAGCATGCGCTTGAGCACGGGGCGCAGCTCCTGCTTGGCCCACCCCAGGAAATCCTCGAGGCTGCGGCCGGCTTTGCGGAAGCCCCACTGGAATTGATACAGGCTGCGCTCATTGATGAAGGGCACCAGCGCCTTGGGGTCCGTCTCGATCACCTTGGCCCCCCAGAAGGGCGGCACGGGAACCGGAAGATTGGCCGTCTCGCGCCGGCGGCGCGTCTGCGCATAGGCCACATCGACGGGCGCGAAGCCGCGCGGATCGGCTGCGCCGAGCGTGCGCTTCTCATTGCGCGTCTTGCCCACGCGCTTGGACTGGATGGTGCCGAGATAGCCCTCGAAATCATTGCCCATCACCTTGTCCATCAGGTGCAGGCCGTCGAAGGCATCCCGCGCATAGACCACCTTGCCGCAGGCATAGGCCTGCACGCAGTCATCCTCCACATAGTTGCGCGTCAGCGCGGCACCGCCGAGCAGCACCGGAATGTCGATCCCCTGGCGGCTCATCTCCTCCAGGTTCTCGCGCATGACGACGGTGGATTTCACCAGCAGGCCGGACATGCCGATGGCATGGGCCTTGTGCTCCTTCGCCGCGGCGACAATGTCGTTCAGCGGCACCTTGATGCCGAGATTGACGACCTTGTAGCCGTTATTGGTGAGAATGATGTCCACCAGGTTCTTGCCGATATCGTGCACATCGCCGCGCACCGTACCGAGCACGATGGTGCCTTTCTCCTGGCCCTCGACGCGCACCATGTGGGGTTCGAGATAGGCCACGGCCGCCTTCATCGTCTCGGCCGATTGGAGCACGAAGGGCAGCTGCATCTTGCCGGCACCGAACAGCTCACCCACCACCTTCATGCCGTCCAGCAGCACGTCATTGATGATGGCGAGTGGCTCCATCCCCTCGGCCATGGCGGCGGCGAGCTCATCATCGAGGCCCTTGCGGTCGCCATCCACGATGCGGTCCTTCAGGCGGCCCTGCACGGTCGCCGCCTTCACCTTGGCGACATTGTCGGCGGCCTTGCGGCCGGAGAACATCTCCAGCAGCACCTGCAACGGGTCATACCCCTCGGTACGGCGGTCATAGATGAGGTCCTCCATGACCTTCACCTCCTCCGCCGGAATCTTGTGCAGCGGCTTGATCTTGGAGACGTGCACGATGGCGCCCGTCATGCCCGCCTTTACCGCGTGATCCAGGAAGACGCTGTTCAGCACATGCCGCGCGGCCGGGTTCAGGCCGAAGGAGATGTTGGAGAGCCCCAGCATGATCTGGATATCCGGGAACTTGTCCCGGATCATCCGGATGCCTTCGAGCGTCCAGAGGCCGAGCTTGCGGTCATCCTCATTGCCGGTCGCGATGGTGAAGGTCAGCGGGTCGATCATCAGGTCGGATTGCGGCAGGCCGTATTTGTTGCAGGCGAAATCCACCAGGCGCTCGGCGATGCGCAGCTTGTCCTCGGCCGTCTTGGCCATGCCGACTTCGTCAATGGTGAGCGCGATGACGGCGGCGCCGAATTTCTTGGCGAGCTTCATGCGGTCATGCGCCGCACCCTCACCTTCCTCGAAATTGATCGAGTTGATGATGGGCTTGCCGCCATGCAGCTTCAGCGAAGCCTCGATGACATTGGTTTCGGTGCTGTCGATCACCAGCGGGCTGTTCACGCTGGAGGTGAAGCGGGTGATCACCTCGCTCATCTCGAACATCTCGTTGCGGCCGACGAAGGCGGTGCAGATGTCCAGGGAGTTCGAGCCCTCGGCCACCTGCTCGCGGCCGATGGCGAGGCAGCCATCCCAGTCATTGGCTTCCTGCACGGCGCGCCATGCCTTGGAGCCATTGGCGTTGCAGCGCTCGCCGATGGAGAAATAGGAATTCTCCTGCCGCAGCGACGTCGCGGAATAGAGTGAGGCGACCGAAGGCACCCAATGATACTTGCGCTTCACCGGCGTCGGCCGGTGCTTCGCCCCGCCCAGGCGACGCAGCATGGCATCCTGGGCCGCGATATGCGGTGTCGAGGTGCCGCAGCAGCCGCCGATCAGGTTGAAGCCGTCTTCCACGACGAAGCGCTCCATCCAGACGGCCATTTCCTCCGCACCCAGCGGATAATGCGTCTTGCCATCCACCAGCTCCGGCAGGCCGGCATTGGGCTGCACGCTGAGCAGGCCGGGCCAGTTCTGGCTGAGCCAGCGCAGATGCTCCGCCATCTCCTGCGGGCCGCTGGCGCAATTCAGCCCCAGCAGCGGCACATCGAGCGAATGGATCACGGCGGCGGCGGCGGCGATGTCAGGCCCCACCAGCAGCGTGCCGGTGGTTTCCACCGTCACCTGCACGAAGATGGGGATGTCGCTCTTGGTCTTGGCCTTGGCAATCTTTGCCGCATTCACGGCGGCCTTGATGTAGAGCGTGTCCTGGTTCGTCTCGGTCAGGATGGCGTCGCAGCCGCCGGCGATCAGGCCAAGGCATTGCTCGGTCAGCGCCTCTTCCAGCGCGTCATAGGTGATATGGCCGAGGCTGGGCAGCTTGGTGCCCGGGCCGATATCGCCCACCACCCAGCGGTGACGGCCATCGGCGAAGCTCTCCGCCGCCTCGCGCGCCAGCTCCACGCCGAGCTTGTTGATCTCGAAGGCACGGTTGCCGAGCTCGAATTCCTCCAGCGTGATCGGGCTGCCGCCGAAGGTATTGGTCAGCACCATGTCGGCGCCCGCCTCGTAATAGCCGCGATGGATCTCGCGAATCAGCTCGGGGCGGGAGAGGGTCAGCACTTCGGTGCAATTCTCCTTGTCCCAGAAGTCCTTGATGATATCGAGGGTAAGCGCCTGCACACGGCTGCCCATGCCGCCATCACACAGCAACACGCGGTCATTCAGGGCATCGAGGAGGTGCGGACGAGCAGCCATGGGTCGGGTTCTTCTTCGGTTCAGGCGTGGGTCAGGGCGTCAGCGGCGAGCTTTTCGGCACGCCAGACGCGGACGGGAAGTCGGCCGGGAATATCCTGCATCGCGGCCATGGCACAGCCGGCCTGGCCAAGCCAGCCGGCCAGTGCCGCATCATCGAAGCCCGGCCAGCGATGGGCGAAACGGGAGAGAATCTCCGCCTGGCCATGCGGCGCGAGATCAGCGACGAGCATCACGCCGCCCGGCCGCAACACGCGGGCGGCCTCGGCCAGGGCGGCGGCGGGATCTTCGGCGTAATGCAGCACCATCTGTAGCGTGACGGCATCGAAGCTGCGATCCGCCAAAGGCAGGCGGTACATGTCGGCCTGGCGGACGGTGCAGCTCTCGGTCAGGCCGCGCTCCGAAAGGCGCGCGCGGGCGAGTGCCAGCATCTCTCGGCTGGCATCCACGCCCAGCGCGCGGCGCGTGCGCGGCGCCAGGATTTCCAGCAGCCGGCCCGTGCCGGTGCCGATATCCAGCAGCGCCTCGATCCGCTCGGGGAGTGCGCGCAGCAGCGCGGCCTCGATGGCCAGGGCATCCAGGTCCAGGGCACGCAGCTCGTCCCAATCCATCCCGTCCCGCTGGAAGGTGTCCGAAGCGGCGCGGGCGCGTTCGGCGGCGATGCGCGCGGCCTGGCGGCGGTCCGATTGCAGCACCGGCTCATCTTCCGGCATGCGGGCCAGGATCACGCGGGCCAGTTCGGCCTGGGCGGGGACCTGGAAATAGGCGTTGGAGCCCTCCGGCAGGCGCTCCAGCAGGCCCGCCTCGGTCAGCAGCTTGAGGTGGCGGGAGAGGCGCGGCTGGGACTGGCCCAGCACGGCGCAAAGCTCCGTCACGCAAAAGGCGCCCCGCGCGCAAAGCGCCAGCAGCCGCAGCCGGGTCGGCTCGGCCGTCGCGCGCAATTGGGAGAGGAGCGAATCCATGGCTTGCAAATGGCATAAAGATATCCTTATGTCTAGCCTATGGCTTGGTCTCTCGACGCCCGCATTCCGGTCTGCCTCCTGCCCGACCCGGCCGCCCTGGCCGGGGCGCTGGCCATGGGCAAGCCGGCCGCGCTGCTCACCGCGGAACACCCCGGGCCTTTGCCGGAGGGTGCGGTCGCCACCGCCTCCTTCACGCCGGCCATCACCACCCACCTGGCCGCCTGCGCGTGCTGCCAGGGGCGCAGCCCGGCCGCCCAGGCGCTGGATCAGCTGTTCCAGGCCCGGGCGCGCGGCCAGAGCAAATGGTTCGACCGCGTCCTGGTCCTGGCGGAGGGCCTGGCGGGCGAAGCCGTGCAGGCCGCATTGCGGGAGGATTCCATGGCTTCGGCACGCTTCCGGCTCGCGGTACCCGTGGCAGGCTGAGGCACCCTTGGCGATGCAGCCCGCCCCCATGGCGGAGAGCTTCGCTGATCGCGCTGGCTGTCCTATAGCTTTCTGCAAAGAAACCGGAGGCCGCCCATGATACGTCATCTCGCGCTTGTCGCATCCTGCCTGCTTGCCGCGCTGTCACCGCTGGCGGCGCAGAGCTTCCCGCAACGCCCCATCACCCTCGCGGTCGGTTTCGCGCCGGGCGGCAGCACGGACATCGTCTCGCGCCTCATCTCCGAGCGGTTCGGCGCCAATCTGGGCCCCGAGGCCCGCGTCGTGGTGGAAAATCGCCCCGGCGCCTCGGGCATCGTGGCGGGTGACTGGCTGCGGCGCCAGGCGCCCGATGGCCATACGCTGATGCTGATCGAAGTCAGCTCCCACGCCATCGCCCCCGCGGCGCTGGTGGGCGGGACGCCCTTTGATCCGCTCGCGGATTTCACGCAGATCGCCATGATCGGCACGGCGCCGATGATCCTGATCGCCTCGCCCAGCTTCCCGGCGGCCAATGCGCAGGAGGCTGTGGCCCGGCTGCGCGCCTCGCGCCCCGAGGAATTCGCCTATGCGACCTCGGGCGTCGGTTCCATCCCGCATCTGGGCGTGGAAATGCTGGCAGCACAGCTGGGGGCGCGCTTCACCCATGTGCCCTATCGCAGCGGCGGCCTGATGCTGACGGCGATCCATCAGGGCGAGGGGCAATTCGGCATCGCGGTGCTGGCCTCGGCCGCCGGCCAGGTGCGGGGCGGGCTGGTACGCGGCCTGGCGGTGACCAGCCGCGAGCGCTTTCCCTCCTTCCCGGAGATTCCCACGCTGAATGAAGCCGCCATGCCCGGCTTCGAGCTGACGACCTGGAACATGATCATCGGCCCGCCCAACATGCCCCCCGCGGTGCTGGCGCAGCTCAATCGCGCGCTGCTCGGCGCGGTCGCCGATGCGCCCCTGCGTGAGCGCCTGCTCCAGGCCGGCGTGCTGCCCTGGGCTGGCGAGAATACGCCCGAGACGACGCGCGCCTTCCTGACCGCCGAGGTGCAGAAATACCGCGAGGTCGTGGCGCGCACGGGAATTCGCCTGGAGCGTTGATGCCAGCGCCTTTACGCCCGATACTGCCCGCAACGACGCTCAGGAAAGCCAGCATAATGGACGGTTCGATCAGCCCCAAGCCCGCACGCCCCATGGCGCGCGGCCGCCTCTTCTTCGCCAATCCGGGGCCGACCAACATCCCCGATTCCGTGCTGGCCGCGACGGCCCGCGCCAGCATTGATTTCAACGATCCGGCGTTCCTCGCCGTCTATGATGCCTGCTTCGAAGGCCTGAAGAAGGTGCTGAAAACCAAGCAGCATCTGTTCATGTACACCGCCTCCGGCCATGGCGCCTGGGAAGCCTCGCTGGTGAACACCCTCAACCCCGGTGATCTCGTGCTGATCCCCGAGACCGGGCATTTCTCGGATAGCTGGGCCAAGATGTGCGGGACGCTCGGCTTCGCCGTGCAGCAGGTCCCCGCAGATTGGCGGCGCGGCGTGGAAATCTCCGCCATCGAGGCGGCACTGGCCGCCGATACCGGCCACAAGATCAAGGCCGTCTGCTGCGTGCACAACGAGACGGCGGCCGGCACGCGCATGCCGCTGGATCAGGTGCGCGCCGCGATGGACCGCGTGGGCCATCCGGCGCTGCTGATGTCGGACACCATCTCCTCCCTCGGCTGCTATGATTTCCGGATGGATGAGTGGGGCGTGGATGTCTGCGTGGGCGGCAGCCAGAAGGGGCTGATGCTGCCCACCGGCTTCAGCTTCACCGGCGCCTCGGAGAAGGCAATGGCGGCGCATCGCGCCAGCACCCATCCGCGCCATTATTTCGACTGGACGGAGATGCTGGCGCGCCGCCAGAAAAGCTTCGTCGGCACCGTGCCCACCACGCTGTTCTATGGCCTGCAGGAAGCGCTGCGGCTGATGCTGGTGGAGGAAGGGCTGGACAATGTCTTCGCCCGCCATGCCCGCCTGGCCCGCGCCGTGCGCGCCTGCGTGCAGCATTGGTCCGGCAATAACGGCCCGCAGCTGTTCTGCCAGAACCCCGAGCGCTGGTCGGACAGCGTGACCGCGGTGCTGATGCCCGAAGGCTTCGATGCCGAACCCGTGCGCAAGATCGCGCTGGAGCGGTTCAACGTCTCCACCGGCGGCGGCCTCGCGAAGCTGTCCGGCAAGGTGTTCCGCATCGGCCATCTGGGTGATCTGAACGAGCCGATGATCATTGGCACGCTGGGCGCCATCGAGATGGCGCTGGGCCTGGCTGGCGTGCCGCATGCCAAGGGCGGCGTGCAGGCGGCGCTGGACAGCCTCGCCGCAGCGTAGCAGGCGGCTGAAAAGGGTTGGATCGCGATAGGGCTTTGCCCTCTCGCGTCGTCTTCGCTTTGCGGCCAACCGCACCAGGAAACCCGTTTCTTGGATCTTCTTGTATACAGATGCACCCCGGCCCTGACGAAGGTGCAGGAAACCGGTTTCCTGCCGGGGAGTTCGAGGGGCTGGCCCCTCGACCCCATCGCCGGGGTTTCCGCAGCAGGCTGGGGCGATTGCGCCGTCTTGGCTTTCGGTGAAGCCACTCCGGTCAAGGAATGTCTTGCGGCGCACGCGCCGATCATCCGCGCCCCGCGCCCGGACGGGGCCGGGCTGCCCTTTCAGAAGTGCTCGGCCCGCAGCACCTGGCAATCCGTGATGTTCACGATGGCCGGGCGCGCGCCGAGCAGTTCCTCCTTCGCTTCGACCACGCGCTCGGCCACGGCCGGGCCGCAGATGCAGATGATCACCACATTATCCAGCACGCCGGAGAGATCCCCGCCGCGCCGCACGCCCTGGCGGCCGCGCCCGGAGAGCACCGGCAGCAAGGTCCAGCCCGTCGCGCCCAGGCGGTCCAGCAGGCCGGTCACCTCCTCGGCGCGGACCGCTTCCACCACGATCTCGATGCGTTTGCGCGAATGCATCATGAGCCTATCCCGGCGAGGCGAATCCAGAGCGGAATGCCGATCAGGATATTGAAGGGGAAGGTGATGGCCACGGATAGGGTCACGTAGATGCCCGCATCGGCGCGTGGCAAAGCGAGCCGCATCGCCGCTGGAACCGCAATATAGCTGGCTGAGCCCGCCAGCACCGCCATCAGCGCCGCACCACCCGGCGAAAGCCCGATCAGCCCCCCCGCGAGAAGCCCAGCGGCTCCGCCGATCAACGGCATGGTCAGCCCGAAGGCGATCAGGATCAGCGGCAGGCCCTTGCCGCTCGCGCGCAATTGCCGCACCGCCATCAGCCCCATTTCCAGCAGGAACAGGCAGAGCGCGCCGGGGAACAGCGCCTCGGTGAAGGGCGCCAATTGCCGGCGCCCGGGCTCACCCGCCAGATAGCCGATGAGGAAGCTGCCCATCAGCAGTACCACCGGCCCGTTCAGCAGCACCTCCCGCGCCAGCTTGCGGGCATTCAGCTTGGGCGAATCGCCCGCCCCACCCAGCCGCGCGAGGAGAATCGCGGTCAGGATGGCCGGTGTTTCCATCACCGCCAGCACGGCCGGCATGAAGCCCTCCTGCGCGACACCCAGCGTCACCAGCGTGCCCGAGGCCGCGGCGAAGGTGACCACGCTGACCGAGCCATAATGCCCCGAGACCGCCGCGGCCGTCTCACGGTCCAGCCGGGAGACCAGGCGCAGCAGCAGGAAGGCCGGCAGCGGCAACAGGAAGGAGAGCAGGACGCCGGTGCCCAGCGCGGCCCAGAGCCCCTCCGCCGCACCCGGCATCGCCAGGGCCGCGCCGCCCTTCAGACCGATCGCCACCATCAGGTAGAGCGAGAGGCTTCGCGCCAGGGCTTCCGGCACGGAAAGCTCGGCCCGCAACGCGCCGGCGCCGAAGCCGAGCGCGAAGAACATGACCGGCGGCGGGATCAGGGTCAGGAAGCTGGACACAGCGCCGCTGTAGCCGGAACGACGCGGCACGGGAACATTCCCCGCCGAAAATTGCGCGTCCGGAAACATCGCCCCACGGAACATGCGGGTGAGCGAGGTTGACCAAATCGTGACGCTGAAGTGAGCATGCGGCCGGGCGTCTGGCGCCCGCGTCCAAACCGGAGGATCCCCATGCCCGAAGCGGGCCTTTCGCTCTCGCCCGAAGCCATGCGCCAGCGTGCCCTGGAAACCCTGGCCTCGCTGGTCGGCGGCACCTTCTGGGAGAAGATGCGCATCGAGGCCGCGGCGCGCATCATCGTCACCGCGCGGCGGGTGGCACTTCTGGCCGCCAGCGATGCGCTGGAAGGCAATCCCCCCCAGGGCCTGATCCTGCCCATCGCCGCGCGCTGGGACGCGACCGCCATGACTGCCATCGAATTCGCGGAAACCCTGCAGACGGCCGAGATCGTCGCCCTCCTGGAGGAGGCGCCCGGCTGGGCGGAGGCGATCTGGGGCGAGCAGACGCGCCTGCCCGATGCGGAAAAGGCGCGGCTGCTGCACCGCCTGTAACCGCCCGCCCGCCCCCTATAATTCGTAATCCGGCAGATGCCAGCGATAGGTCCGTGCCGCCGTGGCCAGGGTGCGGGTTTTCTGGAATTCCGAGCTGCCGATATCACTATCCTCAAGCACCTGGATGGCGGCGTTGGGCGTGACCACGAAGCAGCGCTCGCGAAAGGCCAGGGTCGCCGCCGCGAGGGCGCCGATATCGAAGGGCAGGTCCCGCCGCTTCACCAATTCCAGCAGGAAGGGAAACACCTCGAAGCGCAGCCCCACGGCGTGCGAGCCGATGGCCGCGCCATCGCTGCGGTAGAGATGCCGCCCCGCCGGGGTGATCGCCTCACGGTCCCAGTTGTATTGCAGGGTGCCGAGTTGCAGCACCAGCCAATCGGCCGGCAACTCCGCCCGCGCCGCGGCCAGAAGTGCTGCGAAATCCCGATGGAAGGCCACGTCATCATCCAGGACGAGCAGGGTCTCCACCCCATCCCGGAGGGCACGCTCCAGGATCTCCTGCCAGGTGATGAGGTAGCCCAGCGCGCCGGCGGAGGCGATGGCCTTGCGCTGCGTCCGTGCCTCCTCAAAGGCGATGCGCGCCTGCTGGCTGTCATGGTCGCGGTAGAATTGCCAGGATGACGTCACCGGGCGGACGCCCGTGGGGCGCGGCAGCAGCGGCTGCGCGGCATAGGCCTCGAACTCCGCCGCGACGCCGGGCAGGCGGCCATCCACCGCGGCCACGCGCGTGGCGTGAATGCCGGCCCGGGCCAGGCGATCCTGCATGGCCACCCACCGGTCCGGGCGGCGATCCAGGTTGATCACGCAGACCCGCTGAAAGACGTCATTCACCGCATCGCCGCCGCGCCTTGGCGGCGGGATGGCCCGCCAGCCCACCTTGGCGCGCACCGCGTCGGGTTCCGGCACGGGCTGTGGCGGTGGGCGGTGATCCGGCGCGCAGAACATGGAGGCGCCGAGATCGGGCAGGCTGGGCAGCTTGCCGGAGCCCGAAGCGGATTGCGCCAAGGCAAGGCGCGCCAGCCATTCCGCCAGGGCGTCGGGCTGCTGCGGATCAACATCCCCCGCCGCCAGGAGGAGGGCGGGCGGGGCCAGCACGAGGCAGGGCGCCATGCCGTCCTCATCCGCCGCGGCGCGGCCCACCCGCAGCCGGTCATCCGCGCCGCGATGCGCCAGCAGGGCAGCCCCCGGATAGGCCTCCAGCAGGTCCAGCGCGGCCTTCACCCATTCGCCCCCGGCGAAGCGGATTTCCTCGGTCGCGAGGCAGAGCAGCCGCCCACCCAGACGGCCGGCCAGGTTGATCGCCCGGGCCAGGCGCATCGCCGGCGTGTCCGATGCCTCGGCCAGCAGATGCAACTCCACCGGCAGGCGCAATTCGTCCAGCCAATCGGCCAGCGCGGCATCGCCCGAGAGGTTGCAGAGGATCACCACCCAGTCGGTCTCCGTCCAGGCTTGCGCCTGCCAGGTTTCCAGCGCGGCCTGTGCCGCATCCCGGGTTTCGGCCAGCAGCAGGAAGATGACCTTGGGGCGTGGTGTGGGCTGCAGGGTCAGCGGCCAGGCACGGCGAATCAGCGCGTCCTGCACCAGCGATGAATCAAAGCGCGAGCGCGTGGCCTTGGCCGAGTGATCATAGATGGTGTCGAAGCCACCTTCCTTCTCGTTCTGCCAGGCCAGATGCCGCGGACGTTCGAGGGCGACCATCGGGATGCCGCGCTTCTGGGCCAGGAGCGCCACGTAGATGTCAGCCATGTTGCGATGGCCGAAATCGGCCCAGCGCAGTTTCAGCGTGTCGCTGTGCGCGCAGAAGGCATTGGTGCCCAGCACATGCACGGTGCGGTCGCCACGCAACGGGTTGCCGAAATGGAAGGTGCTGCGCGATGCCGCCGCGTAATAGCCGGCAATCGGCTGGCGCAGCAGCACGCCATGCAACGCGACGAAGGCCTGGTTTCCGTAGCGGCGCAGCCCTTCCACCATCACCCGCGTGAAATGCGGCGCGAAAACGAGGTCATCATCCACGATGATCCGGTAGCCGGGCTCCTCCAGCGCATCCACCCAGCCGAATTTCCCCGCATCGCCCTTGTCGTCCCAATCCTGCGAGCGGCGGAATTCCACGCGCGGGTGGTGCAGGAATTCCGGCACATCGGCATAGCCGTTGAGGAAGACGCGCACGCGGTCGCATTGCGGGAGCAGGCTGGCCACCGCCTCGGCCAGCATCTCCCGCCGATCGGGGATCGAGGCCATGGAAGCGATGACCGGCGCGCCCAGATCATGCCGCAGCCGGGCCTGGTGGCTCCCGGGGTCCAGGGCCAGGGCTTCGATCCGCTGCACGGCGAAGCTGATGCCAGCCTCCGGCGCCAGCGCGATCAGGTAGCCGCGCAGCCTTTGTGTCCGCGCCGGCACATGGATGACATGCTCCGAGGTGCCGGGCGGGCAAGACAGATCAGGGCCCAGGGGGGCGCCGCGCTCATTCACCACGCGCAGGAACAGACCCGGATCGCGCGCCGGATCCGGCAGGCTGAGGGTCACGCGGATGCACAGCAAAGGCGCGCCAGAGGCCGGCCAATACTCCGAGGCAATGCCCGGCGTGCCGCCCCCCTGGCGCAGCTCCACAACCCCGCCTTCCCGCAAGGTGACCGCCTCATGGTCTTTCCAGCCGGTCCAGCTGGTGGCGGTTTCGTCATGGCGCAGCGGCGTCAGCTGGAGCGCCGGGCGGGGGAAGGTGTCACTGGGCGGGACGGCGCTGGGCGGGGCGGGCTGTTCCCCGCCACGCCGCATCAGCGCGCCACCCCAGGCATCGAGCCGGGCTTCCATCTCGGCCAGATGCACCCCGAGCAGCGCGGCCAGCGCGGCCTCGGTCAATGGCCCGCCCTGCCCGGTCATGACAGCGCCGCCGGCAGCTCGATCGCGGCGCGGGAAAACAGCACCACATCCTCCGAACTCAGCGGCAGCTGGGGCAGGACGGCCGCCACGATCTCAGGCAGCAGGCCGATGATGGCGGCGATGGCCGCGCGGTCACTCGCCTCGGGGATCAGCGCCATCACCTTGGCGCGCGGCCCGCCCGGCCCCACGCGGAACACCGGGCCGAAGTGATCGGCCTCCTCGCCCGGCCAGGCGCGGGCAAAGAGCGGCCAGCTCGGCCCGGGGCGAAACTCCAGACGCGGCGCAACGCCGCTCAGCCCCAGCTTGAAGCGCACCGCCGCGCGCGAGGCATCCTCCAGCGGCAGATCGGGGATGGTGAGGTCGAGATGACGGTAATGCGGCGGCTTGGAGCGATATTCATTCACGGTGACGATGAAGCGCCCATCACGCGCGCGGGCCACCGGCTCCTTCGGGCGGATGGTCGTCGCCTCCGAACTGGCCGGAGTGGCGAGTGGCCGGGGCGGCGCCACGCTGACCCGCCCGGCCGGGGGCAGGGGCTTGGCCGGCGGTGGGATGGGGGGTGGCAAGCCGGGCAAGGGCTCGGGTTCTGCGGCTGAGGCCGGGACCGGCTGGAAGGGCAGGCAGCCACCGAGCGCCGCGCGATGGGCGCGCGCCGCCGCAAGCAGGGCATGCCCGGGCGTCGCGCCACGCGGCCAGTCCATCCGGGCGATCAGCCCCTCATCCACCAGCCGCTCGGGCGAGACATAGCGCGTGCTGACGGCGCCGTGCAGCGTCAGATCGGGCGTGTTGCTCAGCACCTCGTGATAATTCCGGTACTCGGCGCTGCCGCCCCAGTAGTTCCGGCGTTCCAGCGCCTCGCGAATCCGCTCCGCCACATGGGGCAGGAATTTGAAATGCAGAATGGCCAGATGGCGGGGCGAGAGGAAATTCGCGTCATAGGGCCAGATATGGTGCGGGTTCGCCATGAACTCGCCGGGCTTCAGGCGAAACAGCGGGTACTTCACCATCTCCGGATTGAAGGCCGGATCGGCGGCGGAAAAGACACGGCGGCGGGGCCCGCCCTTGACCGAGAGCACCTCCCGGTAGCGGCTCTCCACATAGCCGGTGCGGTCATGGAAGGGGTAGCTGTCCAGCAGTCGCTCGCCGGCGCGGTAGCCGGTGTTCAGCAGCGGGCCCTGCGCATACATGTCGAGCAGGAAGCCGCGCACCCGCCAGATGCCGCGCCGCTCCATCTCGGCCGCCAATTCCTCGAAGCCGCGCTGCGCGCTCTCCTCGAAGACGACATGCTCATCCGCATCCACATAAAGGAACCAGCGCTCCAGCCCGTAGCTGGCGATGGCGCGGTTGATCCAGCCCTGCTTGAGCTTCCAGTCAAAGACGCCGGGGCGCTGATAGAGGTCCACATCCGGCTGGGCCGCGAGGTATCCGAGCGAACCATCGGTCGAGCCATTGTCAATGAAACAGAAGCGCCGGATGCCCCCCGCGCGGTAATGCCGCAGAAAATCCGCCAGCCGGTCCCCCTCATTGCGGATCACCGAGATCAGGATGGGTGAGATGCGCGATGGCAGGGGCTGGACGGAGAGGCTCAGCGGCGCCAGCGAAACGCTGGCGAATTCGCGCTTCACCTCCTGCACATAGCCGGGTTCTTCTGCCATCCACCCTTCCTGCATGAGGGGGGGACGGGTTTCAAGACCTCATCGCGCCGGCGCGGTCCGCGCCAGGAGGCTTTGCGTCAGGTCGAGCCGCCCGCCGAGCTGCGGCTGGTTGAAATGCGTGGGCACGGGCGCGCAGCGGCGATACTCCTCCGTCAGCAGGCTGCCCCCCATGGCGGTGGGAATGCGCTGGTTCGGCTGGGCCGGGATTTCCTGGGCGATATTGCCCGCGGCGGCGGCAAAGCGGCGCGGATCGCAAAACCCCTCGCCCACGCGGCGGGCGAGGAGAGCGAGCTTCGCACGCTCCGCCGGGGTGGTGGGCAGGCCGCGCGCCTCACGGAAGCGCTGCGTCATGATGAGGGCAGCCAGGAAATACTGGTGATAGACCAGTGTACGCTGGCCGCGCTCGGCCTCCGTCGCGATCAACCCATCCTCACGGATGGCGGAGAGCGAGCGCTCCCAGGCGCGTTGTTCATGCTGGGCGAGCTGTGCATCGGGGGCCAGGATCAGGAAGCTCGCGGCATTCACCGCCGACCAGGCGTAGAGGTTATCCACCCGCCCACGCCGCGCGAAATCCGCGGTGGTGGCGAGGCTGAGGCGGCGCAGCCATGCCAGGGTGGCGGCTTCGGGCGGCGTGCCACGGGCGTTCAGCTTGAACGCCACGATATTCAGCCCGCGGGCATGGACCGCGCGCTCCACCACGCCATTGAAGTTGGCCGGGGTTTGCAGCAGGGCGCCGGCGGCAGCCCAGCCGCGCAGCAGGCCGAGCGCGCATGCGGGGCCGGGCGCGCCGGCCGCGCCATCGGCGATGCGGCCGAGATCGAGCATGAGGTCCGTCAACGGCTTCAGCATCGCGTCATGCTGGCGCCGGCGCTCGGGGTCCACGATGGAGAAATGCTCGCGATCCGCATACCAGGACACGCCGCCGAGCTGGGCCACGGGCGCATGGGCGGGGCAGGCCGCCGCCTGGCCCGAGGCGTGGCGCGGCACCACGCCCAGCAGGATGGCCGCAACCCTGATCCAGCCCCGCATCCACCGACCCTCCCGCCCCTGTCCCGGGCCAGGATAGGGCCTGATCCGCCCTGGTGGAATCGGGCCGCGTCCGGAGCTGGTGCGGCGAGATCATGGGCGGCGCGGCATCTCATGTGATCCGGCAGGTGGCAGCCTGGCCCAGCACGCCCTCGGAGCGGAGGAAGCCCTGCTGCCTCGGCGCTTGGGCGGGGCAGGCTCGATCGCCGGGACGCGGCAGCCGCCGACGGCGGCGAGGAGGGGCGTGTGTTTGCCCCGTATTGCGCACGCGATCATCGGGCCTGAGGCGCGTCGCCAGGCTTTCCAGCACGTCCGGCTCTTGGAATTGGCCGGTGCGGCGGATCACCAGGAAGAAGTGATCAGGCCCGAAAGGCCGGGCGATCGTGGCTTATGCCTGAGATGGAGCCGGCTTGCGGGTCGGGGGCATGGCGCCGGACCCTGGCGGATCAGGCTGCTGTGCCACGCGGAATATGGGCTGGCACAGCCAGGCACGCCTCCGGGGCGATACGCCCGCCGCGACCAATGCGGGGAGCCATCGAACCCTGGCGGGGAGGCCCTATTGCCGCGCCTGCATCTGCTGCAACTGCCCGCGCATCGCGGTCAGCAGGGCGGCGACCTGGTTGCCGCCGCGCTGGACGACGGCGCTGTATTCGCTGCGCTGCGTGAGCCGCAGAGACGTGCCCTCGGCCACCAGATCCACCACCCGGGGCTGGCCATTCACATCGGCCACGCGCCAATCCAGGTTGAAGGCCTCGGTGCCGGGGCGCTCCACGACGGTGGTCACCAGGACGTCATCCTCGGTGCGCTGCTGGCTGCGCCCGAGCGCGAAGCGCACGCCCTGGTAGTTGCCGAAGCGGCTGGCGAGGCTGCGGACCACGGTTTCCTCAAAGAGGCGGAGATATTCCTGCTGCTCTGCCGGGCTCGCCACGCGCCACCAGCGGCCCAGGATGAAGCGGCCGATACCCTCGATGTCGAGCGCCTGGCGCAGCAGCGTTGCCACCCGCTCCTGACGCTGCGGCGCAGTCAGCGTGGTGCTGTTCACCGCCGCGACGATGGCGTTCCCGGTGGTCTGGATGAAGGTGATGGCGCGGGTCGCATCCATCTGCGCGGCGGCGGGGCGCGGAAGGGCAAGACCCAGCCCCGCCAGAAGGGCGCCGCGACGCCCGATCGAGATCATCTGCATGTTGTCGTCACTCAGCGCGGGGTTTGGGGCGTGGCCGGGGGGAGGGTGACACCGACGCCCACGCCAAAGCCGGTGCTGCCCGCGGCATCGGGTGCCGCCTGGCCGGAATTGCGGATCTCCGCCTCACGCCGCTGACGATAGGCGCTGCGCAGCGTGGAATAGGGATCGAGCGAGGTGGCATACAGCGTATCCAGCACATCCAGCACGCCCTCACGCGCGTCCAGGATGGTCATGCCGGTGCGGACCCAGCGCAGGATTTCCACCACCTCGCCCTGGCCGAACCAGAACCAGGGGCTGGCCACCGCATCAACGCCAGCGCCGGTGAGGTCCCGCACATTGGAAGGCCCGAGGAGCGGCAGAAAGAGATAGGGCCCCTCACCCACGCCCCAGGTGGCCAGGGTCTGGCCGAAATCCTCGCCATGGCCGCGAATGCCGAATTGCCATTCCGCGACATCCACGAGGCCACCCAGCCCCAGCGTGGAATTGATCAGGAAGCGGCTCGCCGTGCGCCCGGCGCGGTCCATATCGCCCTGCAGGAGGTCATTCATCAGGATCGTCGGCGCCCGCAGATTGCCGAGGGCATTGCGAACGCCCTCCCGGACCGGGCCCGGAACCAGGGTGCGATAGGCCACGGCAGCCGGCCGCAGAACAACCGTATCCAGTGCGTTGTTCACTTCGTAGAGGCCGCGGTTCAACGGCTCGAGCGGGTCGTTATTGGCCTCATATTCAGCCAGGGCCTCCGGATCGGAAGCGGGCGGACGCGTCGCGCAGCCGGCGAGGCCGATGACGATCAGAGCGGTAGCCAAAAGAGGGCCGAAGCGCATGGGTGGAACCCGACCTTTCTGAATACGGCCGGTAAAGCCGCAGCGACGCCAGCCTTGCCAAGGCCTTCACGCTTTAAAAGCACAATCAACCCCTGTCCGGCAAGTTGCTGGCGTGTCACGAAAAGTCACCGCCACAATTCAAGCCCCTTGCGAAAACGCGACTCCGACGCCAAAACCACCATCATGGACAACGCTGTGCAGAACACCTTGGAACGCTGGCTCACGGGACCGCGTGTCGGCACCTTGCCGTCACCGAACAGTCTTCCCGCGCCCAAACTCTCCTTTGAATTCTTCCCGCCGAAGAATGAAAAGTTGGAAGCGGACCTCTGGGCCTGCATCCGCCGGCTGGAACCCCTGGCACCGCGCTTCGTCTCCGTCACCTATGGCGCGGGCGGCTCCACCCGGGCCCGCACGCACGACACCGTCTCGAAGCTGGCCAGTGAAACGACGCTGACGCCCGCCGCCCATCTGACCTGCGTGGGCGCCACGCGGGAAGAAGTGGACGAGGTGGCGCGCGAATACTGGGCTGCCGGCGTGCGCAACATCGTGGCCCTGCGGGGCGATCCGCCGGCCGGCGCCAGCCAGTACACGCCGCATCCGGGCGGCTATGCCCAGGCCGAGGACCTCGTTCGTGGCCTGCGCCGCATCGCGGATTTCGACATCAGCGTGGGCGCCTACCCGGAGACGCACCCGGCCGCGCTCTCGGCCGATGCGGATCTGGATTTCTTCAAGCGCAAGATGGATGCGGGCGCCAACCGGGCCATCACGCAGTATTTCTTCGATACCGATGTCTATCTGCGCTTCCTCGACCGCTGCCACGCGGCCGGGATCACCCTGCCCATCGTGCCGGGCATCCTGCCGGTCTCCAATTTCGCGCAGGTGAAGCGCTTCTCCGCCATGTGCGGCGCCTCGGTTCCGGCCTGGCTGGAAAAGCTCTTTGAAGGGCTGGATGATGATGAAGCCACGCGCCGCATGGTGGCCGCGACGGTCGCCGCCGAGCAGGTGCGCATCCTGCAGGCCAATGGCGTGGATGAGTTCCACTTCTACACGCTGAACCGCCCGGACCTGACCTACGCCATCGCCCATATCCTCGGCGCGCGGCCGGTGGCTGCGGCATAGAGCGGCTTCGCCGAAAGGTCAGAGGGCAAACGGCTCCGGCCTTCTGTCTTCGCTTAGTTTCCGGGCCGCCTTGCAATGAGGCGGCTGCTTCGGCAGGTGGCTGAACCGGCCACACCGGACACGGACCGCGCGGATCACGCGGCGGGCACCCCGCATCTCGATGCGTACGCCCGATCCATACGTGAATTCATGGAGCCCGGAAGCAGCGCGTTCTGGCGCCCTGGAGGCGCGAGGGAGGCGCCATTTCGCATCCTCCGCTCTTCCCGCCGGCCTATGGGACGGCGTCCAGCTCGCAAGCCCCTGCCACTGGCGGCGCGGCGGACCGTCAAGGCGAATACAGCGCCGCCCCGCCAGGATCAGAACTTCATCCCGGCCAGCCAGAACACGAAGATCAGAAAGCTGAGGCAAGCCAGGCCCGTGCCCCAATAAGCCAGGGCCGAGGGCGTTTCATCCTCAAAGCGCTGGCGGCGGGCGGCGACGTAATCATTGGTGTTCATGGCCAACTCCTGTTCGGTTCCGGTCGTGCCCCGAACCGTGACAGGGTTCGGGATCTGCACCCCACGGAGCAACCCCCGTGCCAACCCGAATTCAGCCCCGCGCGTCGGCAATCAGCCCCTTCATGCGGGCGATGACGGCGGGAAGCCCCTCGAAGACCGAGGCCGAAATGAGGAAATGACCGATGGAAACCTCGCTGATTTCTGCGATGGCGGCGATGGGCGTGATCGTCTCATAGCTCAGGCCATGGCCGGCATGGCATTGAAGATCAAGGGTTTTCGCGTAGCGCGCCGCTTCCGCCAACCGCGCGGCCAAGGCTGGACGCGCTTCGGCCGACGCATCCGCATAGGTGCCGGTGTGCAGTTCGATCGCCTGGGCGCCCAGTTCGGCGGTTCTTGCAATTTGCAATGCATCCGGCTCCACAAAAAGCGAGACCTCGATGCCAAGCCCGGCCAGGCGGCGGATCGCCTCCGCCAGGAAGGGGCCGGCGCGCAGCACATCCAGCCCGCCTTCGGTGGTGAGTTCGGCGCGCTTCTCGGGGACGATGCAGACTGCTGGCGGGCGCAGCCGCTCGGCCAGGGCCACCATCTCCTCCGTCGCGGCCATCTCGAAGTTCAGGCGGGTCTGCACCTCGGTGGCGACGCGCTCCAGGTCACGGTCCCGGATGTGGCGCCGATCCTCGCGCAGATGCATGGTCACGCCATCGGCACCGGATGCCATGGCGAGGCGCGCCGCCTCCACCGGGCAGGGAAACGCCCCGCCGCGGGCGTTCCGCAGCGTTGCCACATGATCCACATTGACGGAAAGGCGCATCAGACCCGTGTCCTTCGGTGTTCGGCGAGTTGAGCCGCCAGGCGAATCGCCGCGATCAGGCTTTCCGCACTGGCGATGCCCTGCCCCGCGATGTCCAGCGCCGTGCCGTGGTCCGGGCTGGTGCGGATGATGGAGAGGCCGAGCGTCACATTCACGCCGCCCGCCATGTCGAGCGTCTTGATCGGGATCAGCGCCTGGTCGTGATACAGGCAAATGGCGGCGTCATAGGTGGGGCGCGCATGGGCGGTGAACATCGTATCCGGCGGCCAGGGGCCGGTGGCGGCGATGCCCAGGGCCCGCAGCGCCGCCACGGCCGGCGCCACGATGGCCTGGTCCTCCCGGCCGAGCGTGCCGGCCTCGCCCGCATGCGGATTGAGCCCGGCAATGGCGAGGCGCGGTGCGGCGATGCCGAAATCCCGGCGCAGCGCGTCATGCGTGATGCGCGCATGCTCGATGATCAGCGCCGGGGTCAGCCGCGCAATGGCGCGCGCCAGCGGTTCATGCACGGTGACGGGCACGACGCGCAGTTGCGGGCAGGCCAGCATCATGACGGGCGGCACGCCGGTGCCGGCCAGTTCGCCCAGGAATTCCGTATGGCCCGGATGTGCGAAACCGGCGGCGGTGAGGACGGATTTCTGAATGGGATTCGTCACCACGCCATCCACTGCGCCGCTGAGCGCCAGCGCCACCGCCTCGCGGATCGCCGCGATCACGGCCTCGGCCGTCGCGACATTCGGCTGTCCCGGGACGGCCGGCACCGCCAGCTTGCGGTGCAGCACCGGCAGGGCCGCGGCGAAATTCGCCTCATCCGGATGGGCGATGCGCTGGATGGGCGCGCCGGTAAGGCGGTCCGCATCATCCAGCAGCAGGAAGGCCGGCCCCGTCGCGCGCAAGGCGTGCCAAGCCTTCACGGCGATCTCGGCGCCGATGCCGGCGGGCTCCCCCATGGTCAATGCAAGCATCCCTGACCCATAGCAGAGCCGGGCGCGGCGGACGATAGGTGCCGGCCGCCTCGCAGGGCCAAAACCGTCATCCGCGGCAGCATGGGCGCCATCACGGCGATGGCCATGACGGTGCCGGTGGGATAGGAAAATCCGGTGCTTGCCAATTGCCTCCATGACCTGGCCGCGCTGGGGCCGGCCGGCCTTCCGGCGCTGATGGGCGCGTTGTTCCTGGCGGGCTTCGCGGGCGGCCTGACGCATTGCAGCGCCATGTGCGGCCCCTTCGTCCTGGCGCAAGCCGCGGCGACAGCGCCGTCGAGCCTCGGCGGCGGCGTGCTGCGGCGCCTCAGCGGCGGGATGCTGCTGCCCTATCACCTGGGGCGCGGGCTGGGTTACGCGGCACTCGGCACGCTCGCGGGTGGCGCCGGCGCTGTGCTGGCCCAGGCCAGCGGGTTGCGCTGGGTCGCCGCCTTCCTGCTGCTCTGCGCCGCGCTTTTGATGCTGGCACAGGCCTCGGCGCGGTTTTCCGCACTGCTGCCGCGGCTGGCGCTGCCGCGACTGCCGCGCTTCCTCGAAGCGCGGCTGGGCGGCCTGCTGGCGGCCCCTGGCGGCTGGGGCGGTGTGCGGCTGGGCTTGCTGCTCTCGGCCCTGCCCTGCGGCCTGCTCTATGCCGCCCTGGCGGCGGCGGCGGGTGCGGGCAGCGCTTTGGCCGGCGGGCTCGCCATGCTGGCCTTCGTCGCCGGCACCATGCCCGGATTGATCGGTGTCGCGCTGCTCGGCCGGTTTTTCGGCAAGGCGATCGGCCCTTCCTGGCGCGTGCTGGGTGGCTTGCTCTTCCTGCTCAACGCCGCCGTGCTGGCGGGCCTGGCCGTCAACCTCCTGCGCTGAATTCGGGCCGCGGGGCTTTACGCTTGCTTCATGGGGCATCTGCCAAACCCCTCGCTCTGGATCAGTCGAGGCCGCTGCGCGATGAGTACCATCCAACTGACGGGGTCCCTGCCGGACACCATCCGTGAGGATACCCCGTTATGGGAATGGATCGGGCAGCTGCGCCTCAGCATCGACCCGGCGTTGATCCGCTTCGTGGATCTGGAGGGCTTCGGCGCCAATTTCTTCGATGTCGTGCTGGACCGACGCACCGGGCTGATGACCATCACCCCCCTGGCCATGGCGGATTTCGAATGGTTTTCCATCAATAATCTCTCACCGACGATCGGTTTCAGCTTTCGCTTCTTCATGACGGACGGCTCCATCTGGACCAGCCTGAACAGCTATTCCGTGGCGCTGCAGAATGTGGATGACACGCCACCCCAGGGCCTCAGCTTTTCCAGCGGCGGCACGATCGCGGCGGGTGCCGCGGGGGCGAATATCGGCCGCCTTCTCGTCTCCGACCCCGATACCCTGACCGGCTTCACCTTCACGATCCGCGAAGATGATCAATGGATGTTCGAGATCGTGAGCGGCATGCTCAAGCTGCGCTCCGGCATTTCCATCCCCCTCGCCGATGGGCCGGAGCGCCCGATCGTCATCACGGTCTCCGACGGCTTTCAGTCGGCCGCCTTCACGCTGAAGATCGGCCTCACAGCGGCAGGTATCAACAACGGCGGAACCGTGGACCTGATGGAGCTGCACGAAACCGGCGGCGGCTTCCGCTGGACCGGCCAGCGCAACCTGTTCTCGCTGAACAGCTCCGCCGATATCGCCGCCATGCGGGATTACGGCTCGCTGATCCATATCCAGATGCGCGACGGCTCGGCCATCACGGTGGAGCAACCCTCGGTGATCGAGCTTCTGGATGGCTACATCACCTTCTCGGGCGACGGTCTCGCGGGACGCGTCTGGGCGATCTACGAGACCGTGCTCAACCGTGAGCCGCGCCACATGGAAATGGCCGCTGGCGTGGCGCGCCTGGCCGCCGGGGCCACGACATCAACCCTGGTGGGCGAGTTGCTGGGCGGCAGCGAGTTCAACGCCAATTTCGGCGGCCGCAGCAATGCGGGCTTCGCCGAGATGATTTTCCGCAACAGTGTCAATTGGAACGATCAGAACGGCATCAGCCAGCACACCGCCCGGCTGGATCAAGGCCAGAGCCGCGTCACCTTCGCGACCAATTTCGTCAATTGGCGGCTCGATTCCCTGAATCACGCGGATCAAAGGGCCGAGAATGGTGGATTCTTCGTGCCGCGAACCTGGTTGACCGCGCTGGATGCACAACAGCCGGGCGCGCCCGACCCCATCAGTTTCGGCTTCTGGCGGGCAGAGCAGGTCATCACCGGCACAACCCTCTCCGCCCAGGGGGACCTCGTCGTCTACAAGCAAGGCATTCTGGCGGAGCTGGGCAGCATCGGCACCGCCAGCCGGCTGGAACGCCTCTTCAGCGACATGACAGGCGCCCCGGTGGAATCCACCTGGGCGACCAGCTTCGCCCAGGCATTGACAAAAACCGGGACCATTCCCGTGCGGTTCCTGCAGGAATTCGTCAGGGATTATGACCTGGACCACAGCGATACCAGCCTGTTGCCGACGGGCACCACCTTCCAGTCAGGCTGGTAGCCGCATTCCGCTCTTGGCTTCGCAGGCCATCAGCCCACCACCATATCCCGATACGCGTGCCAGGTCGCATGTCCGATCAGGGGCAGCGCGATGACCAGGCCCAGGAAAAACGGCACCAGCGCCAGTCCGATAAAGACCACGATCAGCCCGGCCCAGAGCGCCATGGCGCGCCAGTTCTCCATGACCGCCTGGATCGAGACGGTGACGGCCTCCAGGAAGCTCAGCTCCTGCCGGTCCACCAGCATGGGCACGGACACGGCCGAGGCCGCGAAGGTGACGCAGGCCAGCACGAAGCCAAAGCCCGTGCCGATGATGAGAAAGGGCAGCAGGTCATCGCTGCGCAGCAGCGCGATGGGCAGTTCCGCGAGCGAGGGGGCGAAGTTCAGGCCAAAGAACAGCGCGAAGAGCAGCCCCGCGATCCGTACCCAGAACAGGTGCAGCACCAGCAGCAGAACGCCCATCATGGCGATCTGCGTCGGGTTGCGGCGAAAGGCGCCCATGGCCTCGGCCAGGGTCGTCGCCTGGCCCGCTTCGCGGCGGCGGCTGGTTTCGTAGAGGCCGGCTGCCAGCAGCGGCGCCAGGATGAAGAACCCCGCCGTGGCCGGCAGGATGGCCCAGGCGGTGCCGACTTCGAACATCAGCAGCGCGAAGACCCAGCCGCCCAGCGTCAGCACCGCGCCATAGGCAAGGCTGACGGGCTTGTTGGCCATCATGTCCCGCCAGCCCAGGGTCAGCCAGGTCCAGGGCCGATCCGTCGTGACCCGCCGCACGCGGCTGGCGCGCATCGGTGGTTCGTCGGCTTGCGACGTTGTGGTGGTTTCGCTGCTCATGCCATGCCCTCCCGCTTGGATGCGGCCCGGGCAAGCTAGCACCCCTTTCCGCATTTCGCGCCTTGATCCTGATCAAGGACCATACCCTTCTGGGATGCTTTCATGCGACGATATTGAGGCGAGGCGCCCGTAGCGCCGGCACGAGGAAGGACAAAGACATGGCTCTGGCAAGCGCGGCCCCGGCGGGCGCGATTCCCGTGCGCAGCTCCCCCGAATATGTGGAGGCGCCCATCCGCGCCTTCACCATCGCCACCATGTTCTGGGGTGTGGTCGGCTTTCTGATGGGGGTGCTGATCGCCTCGCAGCTCGCCTTTCCGCTGCTGAACCTCGATCTGGAATGGACCAGCTTCGGCCGGCTGAGGCCCGTGCACACCAGCGCCGTGATCTTCGCCTTCGGCGGCAATGCGCTGATCGGCACCAGCCTCTTCATCGTCCAGCGCACCAGCCGCGCGCGGCTCTTTGGCGGCGAGGAAATGGGCTGGTTCCTGTTCTGGGGCTACCAGTTCTTCATCGTCACGGCCGCCTTGGGCTACGTGCTGGGCGTGACACAGGGCAAGGAATACGCGGAGCCCGAGTGGTTCGTGGACCTGTTCCTGACCGTGGTCTGGGTGATCTACCTCATCGCCTTCGGCGGCACGCTGGTCCGGCGCGAGGAGCCGCATATCTATGTGGCCAACTGGTTCCTGCTCGCCTTCATCATCACCGTCGCGGTTCTGCATATCGGCAACAACATCTCGCTGCCGGTGAGCTGGGGCAACAGCTTCTCCTACTCGGCGCCGGCTGGCGTGCAGGGGGCGATGATCCAGTGGTGGTATGGCCACAACGCGGTGGGCTTTTTCCTGACGGCCGGCTTCCTGGGCATGATGTACTACTTCATCCCCAAGCAGGCTGAGCGGCCGGTCTATTCGTACCGGCTCTCCATCGTGCATTTCTGGTCGGTCATCTTCCTCTATATCTGGGCCGGCCCGCACCACCTCCACTACACCGCGCTGCCCGACTGGGCGCAAACGCTGGGCATGGTGTTCTCGGTGATGCTCTGGATGCCGAGCTGGGGCGGGATGATCAACGGAATCATGACGCTCTCCGGTGCCTGGGACAAGCTGCGCACCAACCCTGGCCTGCGCTTCTCGGTCACCGCCGTCGCCTTCTACGGCATGTCCACCTTCGAGGGGCCGGTGATGTCCATCAAGGCGGTGAACAGCCTCTCCCACTACACCGACTGGACCATCGGCCATGTGCATTCCGGCGCCCTGGGCTGGAACGGCTTCATCACCTTCGGCGCGCTGTACTGGCTCGTCCCGGTGCTGTGGAAGAAGCGCGAGATGTTCAGCGCGCGGCTGATCGAGTGGCATTTCTGGTTGGCCACCCTTGGCATCGTTCTCTACATCACGGCGATGTGGGTCTCGGGCATCATGCAGGGCCTCATGTGGCGCGCCTTCGATGAGCTGGGCTTCCTGCAATACAGCTTCGTCGAGACCGTGGCCGCCATGCACCCCTACTACGTGATCCGCATGACGGGCGGCCTGCTCTATCTGACGGGCGCGCTGCTGATGGCCTGGAACATGTTCAAGACCATCACCAGCGAGGAGCTCCTCGTACCCGCCGTGCCCTCGACCTCCGGGTCGGTCCCTGCCCGCGCCGTTGCAGCCGAGTAAAGGAGGCTCCCATGCTCAAGAAATTCACCCATGGCATGATCGAGCGGAATGTCGTGCTGCTCGGCGTGCTGACGCTCATTACCATCTCCATCGGCGGGCTCGCGCAGGTGGTGCCGCTCTTTACCATCGAGAGCACGATCGAGCGTGTGGAGGGTGTGCGGCCCTACACCCCGCTCGAACTGCTCGGCCGCAACATCTATGTGCGGGAGGGCTGCTACGCCTGCCACAGCCAGATGATCCGTCCCTTCCGTGACGAGGCGGAGCGCTACGGCCATTTCAGCCTGGCGGCCGAAAGCATGTATGACCGCCCCTTCCAATGGGGCAGCAAGCGCACGGGCCCGGACCTCGCGCGCGTAGGCGGCAAATACTCGGATGACTGGCAGGCGGCGCATCTGCGCAGCCCGCGCGCCCTCGTGCCCGAGAGCATCATGCCGCCCTATTCCTTCCTCGACCGGCCGCTGGATTATCGCAACATCCAGCAGCATCTGCGGGCGCAGCGGGCGCTGGGCGTCCCCTATTCCGACGAGATGCTGGCCAATGCCCGCGCCGATCTGGAAGCGCAGGCGCGGCCGGACGCGGATGGCACGGCCTTCTCCTCGCGCTACGCCCGCGCCCGCCAATCGGCCTTCGATGGCAATGCGGCGGTGGTGACGGAGATGGACGCGCTGGTCGCCTATCTGCAGATGCTCGGCACGCTCGTGCAGTTCCGCGACGTGACGCCTGCCCAGCTTCGGCAGCAGTGAGGGGGGCGCGCCATGCTTGAGTTTCAATCCCTCTTCAGCACGCTCTGGGTGATCTGGTTCTTCCTGCTCTTTGGCGGAATCCTGATCTGGACGCTGCGGCCCTCCAAGCGGGCCGAATGGCAACAACGCGGAAGCATGATCTTCCAGGATGACGAGAGCGGGAGGCGCTGAGACATGCCCACGAAGATCGAAAAGGACAGCATCACCGGCCAGATGACCACGGGCCATGAGTGGGACGGCATCAAGGAACTCAACACGCCGATGCCGCGGTGGTGGCTCTACACATTCTATGCCTGCATCGGCTTCGCGCTGGTCTGGGTGGTGCTCTATCCCGCGCTGCCGATCACCGGTGCCACCGGCCTGCTGGGCTGGACCGCGCGCGGCGCCCTGCCGGCGCAACAGGCGGCCGAGCGCGCGCGGATCGAGCCCATGCTGGCCAGGCTGCGCGCAGCCACGCCGGAGCAGATTGCGGCTGACCCCGAATTGCGTGGCTTCGCGCTCGCTGGCGGGCGTGTCGCCTTCGCCAATAACTGCGCGGGCTGTCACGGCGCGGGCGGCCAGGGCGCTGTTGGCGGTTTCCCGAGCCTTGCCGATGACGACTGGATCTATGGCGGCAGTTTCGAGGCGATTCAGCACACCATCCGCCACGGCGTCCGCGCGAATGAGAGCGATGAGCAGCGCGGCATCGCCATGCCGGCCTTCCAGGCGACGGGCATGCTGAACGCCACCCAGGTGAGCGATACGGCGGAATTCGTACTGAGCCTGTCCGGCCGCAGCACTGACGCCGCCGCCGCAACCCGCGGCGAGGCGCTCTACGCCGAGAATTGCGCGAGCTGCCACGCCGAGCGCGGCGAAGGCAATCGTGAACTCGGCGCGCCACGGCTGAATGACCGCATCTGGCTCTATGGCGGCGACAAGGCCGCCGTGATGCGCAGCATCGCCTATAGCCGTGCCGGCGTGATGCCCTCCTGGCAGGGCCGGCTCGACCCCGCGATGATCAACATGCTGACCATCTATGTGCATGCGCTGGGCGGGGGGGAATAGGCCCCGCCATGTCCGTGATCCCGCCCCGCGCACCGGATGTCGAGGAAGCCTCGCTCTACGCCTCGCACCAGAAGGTCTATCCACGCGCGGTGCAGGGCGTGGTGCGGCGCGTGAAATGGGCGGCGCTGATCCTGCTGCTCGGCCTCTATTACCTGGTGCCCTGGCTCCGCTGGGATCGCGGGCCGAATGCACCGGACCAGGCGGTGCTGGTGGATATGGGCCACGCGCGGCTGTTCTTCTTCTGGTTCGAGCTCTGGCCGCAGGAGATCTATTTCCTGACGGGCGTGCTGGTGCTCTGCGCCATCGGGCTCTTTGCCGTCACCTCGCTGTTCGGCCGGGTCTGGTGTGGCTTCACCTGCCCGCAAACCGTCTGGACCGACCTGTTCATGTGGGTGGAGCGCCGGATCGAAGGCGACCGCAACGCCCGCATCAAGCTGGATCACGGCCCGCGTGACCGTGCCTGGTGGCGCGCCAAGGTGATCAAGCACGGCGCCTGGCTGGCTATCGCCATGGCGACCGGCGGCGCATGGATCATGTATTTCAACGACACACCTAGCACGAGCTGGGCCATGCTGACCGGCCAGGCCAGCCTGACGGTCTATGGCTTCTTCGCGCTGTTCACCGCCACGACCTATGTGCTGGCGGGTGCCGCGCGGGAGCAGGTCTGCACCTATATGTGCCCCTGGCCGCGCTTTCAGGGCGCCATGCTCGATGAGAACAGCCTCGTCGTCACCTATCGGGACTGGCGGGGCGAGCCGCGCGGCAAGCCGACCGATCCGGATGCCGGCGATTGCGTGGATTGCAAGGCCTGCGTGCATGTCTGCCCCACCGGCATTGATATCCGCGACGGCCAGCAGCTGGAATGCATCGGCTGCGGCTTGTGCGTGGATGCCTGCGACGACGTGATGAAGCGCCTCAACCGGCCAACCGGGCTCGTCGCCTTCGAGACGCTGAAGAACCTGGCCGCCAGCGAGGCCGCGACCAAGGGCATGGCGCCCGGACCCGCGCGGCTGGAACGCGGCATGTCGGTGCGTGTGGCGCAGAAGATCATCCGGCCGCGCATGCTGGTCTATGTCGGCGTTCTCGGCGCCGCCATCCTGCTGATGATGGGCGCCTGGCTGATGCGGCAGACGCTGACCCTGACCGTGCTGCGGGACCGCGCGCCGCTTTACGTGCAGCTCGCCGATGGCGGGGTGCGCAACGCCTATACCCTGAAGCTGGCCAACAAGCTGCGCGGCGAATTGGCGCTTTCCCTCGTGCTGGAGGGGCCGCAGGGCTTGCGCCTGCTGGTGCAGGATGCGGGCCTGGATGCGCAGGGCCGGCCCGTGCTGACCACGCGTGAGGATGGCATCACGCAATGGCGCGCCCTGATCACCGCACCCGAGGGGCTGCGGCTGCGCGGCAGCACGGCCATCACCTTCCGCCTGCTGGATGCGCAGGGCACCAGCGTGGCCCGCCAGTCCAGCGTCTTCCTGGGGCCCGAGCGATGAAAAGCCAGGCGCATGACCCCAACCGCAGCGGCTGGATCCCCTGGGTCTTCGTCGGCGGGATGCTGGTGGTGATCCTGGTGAACGGCGTGCTGATCTTCTCGGCGCTGTCCACCTTCACCGGCGTCAGCGTCGGCCAGGCCTATGATCGCGGCCGCGACTACAACCGCGTGCTGGAGGAAGCCGCGCGCCAGGATGCGCTGGGCTGGTCGCTCCGCGTGGCGCGGGAGGCGGATCGCCTGGCCATCACCGCCCGTGATCGTGACGGCGCGCCCGTGGCGGGCGTGGTCGAGGCGCATCTGCTGCGGCCGCTCGATGGGCAGCGCGTGGCCCTGCCGGATGCGTCCGGTGCGGGCCGCTTCGTGCTGGACCTGCCCGAATTGCGCGCCGGCCAATGGGAGTTCCGCGGCCTGCTGATTTCTGCCGCAGGTGAGCGCCATGACCTGCGGCAGAGATTCACGCTGCCATGAGCCTGATCGGCCACCCCCGCTGCGCCCATTGCGGCGCACCAAGCACCGCCCGCTTCTGCTGCGTGGGCTGCGAGGGCGCGCATGCGCTGGTGCAGGGCCTGGGGCTGGATGCCTTCTACCAGCGGCGGGAGGGGGCGCTCGGCCTGCTCAAGCCGCTCGATCCGCCGAGCGCCGATTTCGCCAGCCTCGCCCGCAGCGATGCGGCAGGCGGCCAGACGCTGGAGCTGATGGTTTCAGGCCTGACCTGCGGCGCCTGCATCTGGCTGGTGGAACAGGCCCTGGCGGCCGAGCCCGACGTGACCCGCGCCCGCGCCAATCTCTCGACACGACGGCTGACCGTGGCCTGGCGTGGGGCGGCTGAACGCGGCAACGACCTCGCTGCGCTGATCGCCCGGCTGGGCTTTCGCGTCGCTCCCTTCTCGCCCGCCTGCCTGCGCGCCAGCGAGGATGCAGAAGGCCGCGAACTGACCCGGGCGCTGGGAATCGCCAGCTTCGGGGCGATGAATGTGATGCTCGTCTCCGTCGCCGTCTGGGCCGGCGGCGACATGGGCGAGCAGACGCGCCACATGATGCATTGGCTGGCCGCGCTGATCGGCTTGCCGACCATCGCCTATGCCGGGATGCCGCTGTTCCGTTCCGCCTGGCGCGGCCTTCGCATGGGCCGGCTCAACATGGATTGCGCGGTCTCGCTCGGCATTCTGGCCACCGCGGCGATGTCCCTCAGCGAGACCATCCGCAACGGCGCCTTCACCTGGTTTGATGGCGCGACGGCGCTGCTGGCGCTGATGCTCGCCGGCCGCGTGCTGGACCGCGCCGCCCGCCGCCGCGCGCGCCAGAGCGCCGCCGAATTGCTGGCCCTGCAGGAAGGCCCGGTGACCGTGCTGGGCGAGACGCATCCGGTCGCGGTGGAGCGGGTCGTGGCCGGCGCGCAGATCCTGGTCGCGAGCGGGGAGCGCCTGCGGCTGGATGCCGTGCTGGAAGACCCGCAGGCCATGCTCGATACGGCCGCCACCACGGGCGAGAGCCAGCCGCGCCGCTTCGCGGCTGGTGAGGCGCTGGCCGCCGGCGCGATCAACATGGGCGCGCCCTTCATCGCCCGCGTCACCGCCACCGCGCGGGATGGCTCGCTGGCCGCCATGGGGCGGCTGCTGGAACAGGCCGAGCAGGCGCGCGGGCGCTACACCTCGATCGCCGATATCGCGGCGCGCATCTATGTGCCCGTGGCGCATGTCATCGCGCTGCTGACCTTCCTGGGCTGGTGGGGGCTGGCCGGGCTCTCCTGGGAGGCGGCGCTGGTGCCCGCGGTAGCGGCGCTGATCATCACCTGCCCCTGTGGCCTCGCCATCGCCGTGCCGGCCGTGCAGGTGGTGGCCAGCGGCGCGTTGTTCCGGCGTGGCGTGCTGGTCGCCTCGCCCACGGCGCTGGAGCGGCTGGCCTCGGCGGATCATGTGGTGCTGGACAAGACCGGCACCCTGACCGAAGGCCGGCCCCGCCTGCTGCCGGGCGCCTGGACCGAGGCTGATCTGCGCGCCGCGGCCGCGCTGGCCGCCGGCAGCCGGCACCCCCTGGCACGCGCCCTCTCGCGCGCCTGCCCCGAGGTGCAACCCGCCTCCGGATTGCTGGAAGTGCCGGGCGAAGGGCTGCTCCTGGGTGAGACGCGGCTCGGTTCCGCCCGCTTCGTCGGGCACGCGGATGACGCCGGTTTGAGCCTGCATCTGGCCCGCCCAGATGCGGCGCCCATCGCCTTTCGCTTCGCGGATTCGCTGCGGGCGGATGCGCTCGCCGCCATGCGGGAGTTTCAGCTTGCGGGGCTGACCGTCGAGTTGCTCTCGGGCGACGCGCCGGATGTTGTGGGCCGCATCGCGGCTGAAGCCGGCATCACGCATTTCACCGCCCGCGCGACGCCCGAGGCCAAGGCCGCCCGCATCGCCGCCCTGGCGGCCGAAGGGCGGCGCGTGCTGATGGTGGGGGACGGCATCAATGACGCCGCCGCCCTGGCCAGTGCCCATGTCTCGGCCGCACCCGCCGAGGGCACGGATCTGGCCCAGGCGGCGAGTGATTTCATCCTCATGGGGGGCGGCCTGCTGCCGCTGGCCGAGGCGGTGCAGCGCGCGCGATTGGCCCAGCGCGTGGCGGTGCAGAACATCGCGCTGGCCTTCGGCTACAACATCATCGCCGTGCCGGTCGCCATCGCGGGCTTCGCCACGCCGCTGATCGCGGCGCTGGTGATGGCGACCTCCTCGCTGGCGGTGATCACCAATGCGCTGCGGGTGGGCCGTGGCCCCCTTCTGCGCCAATCAGGGCCTCGCTGATGGACACGCTGGTCTGGCTGATCCCGCTGGCGCTGTTCCTGGGTGGCCTCGGCCTCTGGGCCTTCATCTGGGCGCTGCGCTCGGGCCAATACGATGATCTGGATGGCGCAGCCGCGCGCATCCTGTTCGACGACGACCTCAAGAAAGGAGGCTGACCATGCCCATCTCCTCGGGCTTCTTCATGGTGCTTGCGGGCATCTTCGCGCTGATCGGACTGTTCGGCGCCGCCGTGGCGGAGGGCTATCTCTATGCCTATTCGCTGATGCTCATCGGCTTCGGGCTGTTCTATGGCTACGGCATCATCAAGCGCCATTTCGACGCGCAGGATGCGGCAAACCACTGACTTCGCGGCCCTCGCCCGCCGGGCCGCGCGGCCCGGCTTCGGGTTGCAGGGGCTTTGCGCCAAACGCATGGCAGAACGTCTTCCGGATTTATTTGACTTCCCGCGGCTAATCTGCGCTTTTGCTCTCACCTTCGTCTTGCCGTGCCGACCCCAGAAGCTCTTCTCAGACCAACTGGATGTGTACCCGCTGGACAGCGCTCACCCTTGCCGGGAAAGGTTCGGGTGAAGAACGCGCGTCCCGCGAAGTCCGGCTGGAGTGGGTGATATGCGTCGGACATTCCCGCACGCACGAGATTATGGAGAATAAGCGGATGGCTTCAGGCACCGTTAAGTGGTTCAACGCAACCAAGGGCTACGGCTTCATTTCGCCGGCCGGTGGTGGTTCCGATGTGTTCGTGCACATCACGGCCGTTCAGGCCGCTGGCCTTCAGGGCCTCAATGATGGTCAGCAGATTTCCTACGACCTGACGGAAGAGCGCGGCAAGACGTCCGCGGTCAACCTCAAGGCGGGCTGATTTCGGCGGCCCTCCCGGGCTGCTGACAGAGAAGGGCGCCCCTGCAAGGGGGCGCCCTTTTTGTTTGGGAAAGCGCCGCCTCCAGCAGGCGATGCAAGCGGCCCGTCAGCTTCATCCCTCGCCGCATCAGCCGGCGCAGCGGCGATGCATCTCCGCCCTCTCCATCGCCTCCGCGGAGATCCGGCATTGGGGCGGGCACGGGAATGTCTTCGCCCTTTCGCATGCCATCCTCGCCGGGGGCCACCCTTCCGAAGGGAACGGCCCTGACCCGGGAGGGCTTCAGCCGAACGCGGAGGTTTCGCCGCACCCCCTGGATGCGTTAGACAGGTGCCATGGATCAAACCGCCCCGCACCCCTACCGCGACGGCCTGCCGCCCGCCCCGCCCGGCCCGCCGGAGGGCGAGCAGCACGCCCTGCTGAGCCGCGCCGAGGTGCCCTTCCTCACTGGCCTCACCCAGGGGCCGGTCCTGCCGCTTGCCGTCGTCATCGGGATGATGGCGCTCGGGATTTCCGGCCCGGCCCTGCTGGCTGGGGGTATCGCAGCACTTGGCGCGGGCGCGGTGGTCGCCGCCCTCTCCCGCTATTTTGCCGTGCTGGGCGCCACTGAACGCTATGCCGCCGAGCGCGCGCGCGAACTCATCGAGACCGAAACCTATCCCGAGCGTGAGCGCTGGGAGGTGGCGGCCGTGCTGCATCGCTACGGCCTGCGCGGCGACACGCTGGCCCGTGCCGTCGAGGCGATTGCCGCCGACCAGCGCCGCTGGGTGGATTTCATGATGCGCTTCGAGCTCGATCTGATCGAGCCACAACCAGCCCGCGCCGCGCAGGAAGCGGTGGCGCTGGCGGTCGGCCAGGCTCTGGGGGGGCTGCTGCCGCTTCTGCCGCTGATGCTGCTGCCCATGCCCAGCGCGTTCTGGCCGCTGATCATCGCGCTGTGCGCCATGGCACCGGCCGGCTGGCTGCTGGCCCGCGCGGAGGGACAGGTGGCCCCGGGCGGTGCCTTGCGGGCCCTGCTTCTCGCTGGCGCCGGCGCGCTGGCCGCCCTGGCCCTGATCGCCTTGATGTGATTCGCCTTTCGGTGGTGCGCGCAAGAAACGATTAACCCGATCAAGCGAAGCTGGGCTCCGGAAGAGAGTCCCATGCACCATCTGCCGCGCCTGAAGTCGCCGATGCTCTACCTGGGAGTGGCCCTGACCGGGGCGCTCACCTTGTTGATATTCTGGCTCCCGTTCTTGTGGTTGCCAGTCGCATGGTCTCCCATCGCCTGGATGCCCATCGCCTGGTTGCCGATCACCTGGCCGCCGGTCATCTGGTTTCCAGCCTCCGGATGGCCGCTGACACCCTGGCTGATCTTGCTGGTGCCGCCTTTGGCCGCGCTGGGCTGGCACGGCTCCAGATTGCGACGGGAATTGCAGCTCTGGCGCGCTGTCATGGCCGTGACACCCTATCGAACGGCCATCTACGGGGCCGATGACCGGCTGGTCTGGCATAATGGCAAGCCGGGGCAGAGCTGGACGCAACTGGTCAACTCCGCCGGACCCCGCCCGCGCGTGCAGGAGGTGTTGGACGCCCTCCTGCAGCACCTTCCGCCCGCCGAGCGCGCCGCCGAAATGGAGCGCCGCCTGGCCAAGCACCGCAAGGCCAATGGCGAAGCGTTTGAGGTCCTCGCCGCATCCGGCGCCTGGGAACGCATGCGCCAGATGCGCCTGCCAGGCGGTGAGATCGCGACTTTTTCGGTGGATATTTCGGCCGTCAAGCAAGGTGAGCTGGCACTCGCGGAATCCGAGGGTCAGTTGCGAAATCTGCTGGAAATGGCGCCGGTGGGGATCTGGCAGCTGGATGCGCAGGGGCGGACCGTCTTCGCCAACCGCCGGCTGATCCACCTCTTTGGCGCGGAAGCACCTTTGAGCCTCGCGGAGGCCGGGCTTGTGCTGGCCGGTCCCGCCGCGCCGGACGGTCCTTTCGGCTTCGCCACGGAGACCGAGAACGAGGTCCGCCTCAACCTGCCCGGCAAGCCGGAGCAGCGGCTCCTCGTCACGGCCTCGCCCTGGATTTGCTCGGCCCGGGGCGCGCGTGGCTGCGTGCTCTCCATCCTCGATGTCACGCCGCTCCGGGCCGCGCAGGAGCGTATCGAACATCTCGTCGAACGCGATCCGCTGACCGGCCTTGCCAACCGCGCCACCTTTCGCGCGGCGCTGGAGGGCATGGTGCAGGACCCGCAGGGGGGCGTGCTGGTGCTTGTGGATCTCGACCAATTCAAGGCCGCCAATGACCGGCACGGCCATGCCGTCGGCGATGCGTTGCTGATCGAGGCGGCGCGCCGGCTCCAGGAGGCAGTGCGTCCAGCCGATCTGGTGAGCCGCCTTGGCGGCGATGAATACGCCATCCTGGCCTTCGGCGCCTCCGCCGAGCGCGCGCAACCCCTGGCCGATCGCCTGCGCCAGGCCTTGCGGCAGCCGTTGGAGATCGGCGGGCTCGACATGCCACTCTCAGCCAGCCTCGGCGTTGCCTGCGCGCCCGAGCATGGGCTGGACCCCGACGCGCTGCTCCGCGCGGCCGACCTCGCTCTCCTGGAAGCCCGCAGCGCGGGGCGGGACACGGCGGCCCTGTTCCAGCCGGCGCTCCGCGAAAGGGCGGAGCAGCGGGCCGAGCTGCGTGAGGCCTTCGCCGAGGCGCTGGATGGCGGTGAACTGGAACTTCATCTGCAGCCGCAACAGGATCTGGAAACCCAGACCATGATCGGCGCCGAAGCGCTGATCCGGTGGAACAGTGCGCGGCTTGGCCGCTGGGTTTCCCCTGCCGAGCTGATTCCCGCCGCGGCCGAGGCCGGTTTGCTGCTGCAGCTGGACCGCTTTGTGCTGCGCCGTTCGGTGGAGCTTCTGGCCGGTTGGGGCACGCGGCCGGACGCGCCGCGCCATCTGGGGATCAATATTTCGATCTCGACGCTGCACGATCCGGGCTTTGCCCGCGAAGTGGCGGAGGCGCTGAGCGCTGGTGGCGTGGAGCCGGGGCAGCTGGAAATCGAAATCCCGGAGGATCTCGCCATCCGGGACCTGCCTTCCGTCGCGCGGACCCTGGCTGCCCTGCGTGAGATCGGCGTGCCGCTCTCGCTGGATGATTTCGGTGGCGGGCATTCGGGGCTGCCGCATGTGGTGCGGTTGCCGGTGCAGCGCCTCAAGCTGGACCGTTCCATCACCGCGGGCCTGCCGGATGATCCCAAATCCTTTGCCGTGCTGCGCGCCACCATGGCCCTCGCCCGCGGCATGGGGATCGAGGTGATCGGCGAGGGAGTGGAAACCGAGGGCCAGGCCTTCGCCCTGCGCCGGGCCGGCTGCCATATCATCCAGGGCTGGCTGGTCTCGCGCCCCATGGCGCCAGAGGAACTCGTGCCGCCGATCCTGCCGGAAAAGCGGCGCGCCCTGGCCTGAGAAGCCGGCTGGCAACCCGGCAAGGCGCCACCTGCTGCGCATGGCTCTTGAACCATCCCAGCCGGCCGGATGGCTGATGAGGCTGGGGCATCATCCGTTCAAACGGGATCGTTTGGACGGATAAAGATGCCGGAAAATCAATGATCTGGAGGTTGTGTGGTGAGCCCTTGCGAACGGAACAAGCTCTAGGTCCGGGGCTTCTGCTCCGGCGGCTCCATCAGGCTGCCCTCCAGCAGGGCACGCCGTTGCGCCGCCTCGGCTGCGTCCTGCGCTTTTTGCCCGCGGGTGCGGCCAAAGGCCTCGCGGTTGGCCGCGGCCTGGGCGGCCTCGCTCGCCTTGTCCCGGGCGCGGCGCCACTTTCGAAGATTCACAACCTCGCCCATGCTGCGCCTCCCGGATCACGCGCCATCACCATGGCGCATGGACCGGCCTTTGCCGAGGGGATGCGTCACCGCCGCGGTGATCCAATCTCAGCCTCCAACAGCCTGCCCAGGGGTTTCATCCATGCAGATCACACTCACCGCCGCCGATGGCCACAGCCTCGCCGCCTATCGGGCCGGTCCCGCCGATGCCAAGGCGGGCCTCGTCATCGTCCAGGAGATTTTCGGCGTGAACCGCCACATGCGCCGGGTGGCCGACAGCTTCGCCCAGGCTGGCTACGCGGTGATCTGCCCTGCCCTGTTCGACCGCACCGAGCGCGGTGTGGAACTGGGCTACACCAGCGATGATGTGGCCCGCGGCCGCGGCCTGCGCGGCAAGATTGACGAGCATCTCACCCTGCTCGATGTGCTGGCAGCCGCCGGCGCCCTGCCGGCAGGCTTGCCGCGCGGCATCGTCGGCTATTGCTGGGGTGGCAGCGTCGCCTGGCATGGCGCCACGCGCAGCTCGGCCTTTCGCGCCTCGGTCGGCTGGTATGGCGGCGGCATCGCGGCCGCCCGGGAGGAGGCGCCGCGCTGCCCCGTCCAGCTCCATTTCGGCGAGGTGGATGGCTCGATCCCACTCAGCGATGTGGCTGCCATCCAGGCCGCACGGCCCGAGGTCGAGGTCTTCGTCTATCCGGGTGCCGGGCATGGATTCGGCTGCGAGGAACGCGGGAGCTACGTCGCCAAGGATGCCGAGGTGGCCCAAACACGGACGCTCGAATTCTTCGCCAGGCATTTGTGAACAATCTTCGCCCCGGGCGGGAGGCGGCTGCCCGGACTGGGCTTGACCACCGCATCCACCATGCTCAGCCCACACGCTCCTGCCCGCCCTGGGGAGGCGTCCGGGGCAGGCTGGCGAGGATCGCGGCACCGGTGGCCAGCAGCAGAATGACCACGGCCATGCCGGCGCGCTGGCTTTTGGTGAGATCCGTCACCAGCGCCAGGGCGGCGGGGCCGAGGAAGCCCGTGGCCCGTCCCGAGAGGGCGAACAAGCCGAAATAGGCGGCGATCTCGGCCGGTGGCGCCAGCTGCGCCATCAGGCTGCGGCTGGCCGCCTGGGCCGGGCCGAAAAACAGGCCGAGCAGGACGCCAAGCACCCAGAAGGCGGATTTGCTGTCCACCACCAGCATGCCGCCGCCCAGGGCCATCAGCGCCAGCAGCGCGCAAAGGATGGTGGTGCGCGCGCCCAGCCTCTCCTCCACCCAGCCGCCAGCGAAGGCGCCGAGGCCACCCGTGACGTTCAGCGCGATACCAAAAAGCAGGATCTCTTCGAAACCCATGCCAAAGACGCCCGCCGCATAGATCGCCCCAAAGGCAAAGAGCACGTTCAATCCATCGGTGTAGAAAAGCCGCGCCAGCAGGAAGCGCGCGATGACGCGCTGGCGGGGCAGCCCACGCAGCAGCCGCAGCAGCTCCGCAACCCCCTGGGTGGCCGCGATGCCCCAGGGCGTCCGGCTGGCGCTTTTTTCCGGCAGAAAGACCAGCACGGGCCAGGCGAAGATGAGCAACCAGGCCGCGACCAGCAGCGCCGTGGCGCGCACATGCTCGGCCGAATCGCGATCCAGCCCGAAGAATGAGGGGTTGGGCTGCACCAGCAGCGCCAGGCACAGCACGAGGCAAGCCAACCCGCCCGCATAGCCCAACGCCCAGCCAATGCCCGAGAGGCGGCCCAGCCGCTCGCGCGTGGTCGCCTCGGGCAGCATGGCGTTGTAGAAGACCGTGCCGAGTTCGAAGCACAAGGTAGCCAGCGCGACGCAGAGCAGTGCCCAGGCCGCGTAGCCGGGCTCGGGCCGCGCGAACCAGATGCCGGCGGTGAAAAGCGCGGTCAGCAGCGTGCAGATCAGCAGCATCAGCCGGCGCCGGCCGCCCGCATCGGCGATGGCGCCCAGCAGCGGTGAGAGCAGGCCGATGGACAGCCCCACCAGCGCCTGCATCCAGCCCCACATCACCTGGCCGGAGACAGGGTCGGGGGCGATACCCCGGGTGAAATAGGCGGCGATGACGAAGGTGGAGACCACCGTCGGGAAGGCGCTATTGGCCCAATCATAGCTGGCCCAAGCCCATTCGCGGCGCGTCATCGGCTACTCCCTCCCTCGGCCCGCCTGGATTGACCATCGGGCCGGCGCATAGCCACCCTCGTCTCGATTCACGGTGCAGGATGCAGCATGCCAGTTTCACCCAATGGTGAAACCTCACAGCCAAGGCTGGTCTTCCTGCATGTCCCGCGCAGTGGCGGGACGACGCTGCATGAGGCCTTCGCCGCGAAGTTCACGGACTCCGAGATTTGCCGCGAAAGGATGAACCGGCTGGAGCGTGTCGGCAGCGCTGAATTGGGCACATACCACCTCTTTTCAGGCCATTACCGCTTCGAACACCTCGCCCTGATCCCGCCACCGCGCTTGGCCGTCACCGTGCTCCGCGAACCGCGCGCCAGGTTGTTTTCGCTGTATCATCACTGGCGGCGGCATTGGGCGGATCTGGCCAGGGAGGATCGTGGCCTGCGCCACGCACAGCAGCTGGACCTGATCGATTTCCTGCGCTCCCCGGACATCGCGGTGGTGGAGGCCTTTGACAATGCCATGGCCCGCCAATTGGCCGGCGACAGCCGCGCACGAGCGCCCGGCACCTATACCCGCTGGGCCTGGGCGGACCAACGCCCACTGGCCGAAGCGGAGATCGTGGCGGCGGCCTGCCGCAACCTGATGGCCCTGGATGCCATCGGCTTCACGCGCTCGCTCGATGCCCTGCACGGCTTCGTCTGCAGGCGGATGGGATGGCCCCTCCCGCAACCCCTGCCGCGCCGTAACGCGATGATGGAGGCCGCCTGGGGCGTGCACCCGGCAAAGCCGGAGCGGCTGAGTGATGAGGTCGTCGAGGCCCTCAATCACCTCACCCGGCTTGACCGGCAGGTGTGGGATTTCGCTCGCATTCAGGCGGGCGCGGAGGGCCTGTTCCGCCCTACAGCGCCGCCAGCGCCCGCGTGGCCACGGTGACCGAGGCGAAATCGGCCTGGATCGCCGCCTCGCGCACAAGCTTTTGCTGCGCCTCGCTGGCCTCCGCCGGGCCGCCGGCCAGCCGCGCGGCCGCCAGCCTTGCCTGGGTGGCCCGCAAATCCGCCAGCAGCGCCGCCCGTGCACGGTCGCCATAAGGGCCATCGGCCGGCATGCGCCGCGCCGCCTCCGCCAGGGCATCGAGGTGGAAGCCAGCGCCAATTTCGGCCCAGGCCGTCGCCGCCGCTTCCGGCGTGGCCTGGCTCCGGCCCGCCAGCGTGACGATCGAAGGGGCGGCCGCCAGCCGTGGGGCGGCGGCCATGAAGGCAGCGAGATCGGCCGGCAGCGCCGGATCGCCGGCATTGCCTTCCATCGCCGAGAGTGTCAGTGCCGCGATGCCCGCCCCGAGGCTGGCGCGCGCCGAAGCCAGGCCATCACGCGCTGGCAGCAGAAGCTCGACGGCGGCAGCCTCCAGCAACTCGCGCAGGACCCCCTGGGCCGCGAGGCGTGGCTCGGGCAAGGCGGTTTCCGCCGCCTCGAAACGCTCTTCCAGGCCGAAGAGTTCCGAGGCGAGCCAGACAGCGCCCACCACCTCAGCCGGCTCAGCCTCGGCGACCAGCCGCGCGAGGCCCGCGCAGCCCAGCCGGTTGGCCACCATATTGGCGAGAGCCGTCGCGACCAGGTCGCGGCGCAGGCGGTGCCGGGCGACGAAGACCGCGAAACTCTCGGCCTGCAGCGCGGTCGGGAAATAGGCGCGCAGCAGCGGCGCGAAAATCGGCTCATCGGGCAAGGTGGAGGCATGGATCACCTCGCCCAGCCAGAGCTTGGCGAAGGGCAGCAGCGCCACGACCTCCGGCCGGGTCAGCGCATCGCCGGATTTGGCGCGGGCCGCCATGGTAGCCGCATCGGGCAGCCCGGCCTGGGCGCGGTCCAGCAGGCCCTCCGCCTCCAGCCGCGCCATCAGCGCGGCCTGGGCGGGCAGCGCCGCGGCACCGGCGCGGGTCTCCAGCGTGACGGCGACGGATTGCAGCGCATTGTCCCGCAGGACGAGTGCCGCGACCTCATCGGTCATGCTGACCAGGAGTTCGTCGCGCTGGCGGCGGGTCATCACGCCCGAGGCCTCGGCATCGGTCAGCAGGATCTTGATGTTCACCTCATGGTCGGAGGTGCTGACGCCGGCGGAATTGTCCAGCGCGTCGGTGTTGATGCGTCCCCCCACTCCTGATGGGCCCGCGCGGGAAATCTCGATGCGGCCCGCCTGCGTCACGCCGAGGTTGGCGCCTTCCCCCACCACCCGCGCGCGGATGTCGCGGCCATCCACGCGGATCGCGTCATTGGCGCGGTCCCCCGCCTCGGCCTGGGTCTCGGTGCTGGCCTTCACATAGGTGCCGATGCCGCCGAAATAGAGCAGGTCCGTGTCCAGCTTCAGGATGGCTTGCAGAATGGCCGCCGGCTCCGCGCGTTCGGCGTTGATGCCGAGCAGCGCGCGGACCTGGGGGCTCAGCGGGATGGTCTTGAGGTTGCGGGCAAACACCCCACCCCCTGCCGAGATCAGCGCCGCATCGTAATCCGCCCAGGAGGAACGCGGCAGGGCAAAGAGCCGCGCGCGCTCGGCATGGCTGCGCGCCGGATCGGGATCGGGGTCGAGGAAGATGTGCCGGTGGTCGAAGGCAGCGACGAGCTTCGATTGCTTGGAGATCAGCAGCCCATTGCCGAAGACGTCGCCCGACATGTCGCCCACGCCGGCCACCGTGAAGGGCGCATCATGGATGGAGCGGCCGAGGGTTTCGACGAAATGCCGCTCGATCATCACCCAGGCGCCGCGGGCCGTGATGCCCATGATCTTGTGGTCATAGCCCGCCGAACCGCCCGAGGCGAAGGCATCGCCCAGCCAGAAGCCGTATTCGGCGGAGAGCCCGTTGGCGATGTCGCTGAAGGTGGCCGTGCCCTTGTCGGCGGCGGCCACGATATAGGGGTCATCGCCATCGCGGCGGCGGATGCCGGGCGGGGTGACGACCGCGATGCCGTGCAGATTATCGGTCAGGTCCAGCATGCCGCGCACCAGCGTGCGATAGGCGGCGATGCCGGTGGACTGGAAGGCCTCGCGCTCGGTTGGAATGGTCCCTTTGAGCACGAAGCCGCCCTTGGCGCCGGTCGGCACGATCACGACGTTCTTGAGGCGCTGCGCCTTCATCAGGCCCAGGATCTCGGTGCGGAAATCCTCCCGCCGGTCGGACCAGCGAATGCCGCCGCGCGCCACCGGCCCGGCCCGCAGGTGGCAGCCCTCCATGCTGGCATTGTGCACGAAGATTTCCCGCCAGGGACGCGGGTTGGGCATCTCTCCCGCCAGGGCCGAATCCAGCTTGAAGGCGAGATAGGGCTTCGCCTGGTAGAAATTCGTGCGCAGCATGGCATCCAGCAGCCGGCGCATGCGTTGAAGAATCCGGTCGGCATCGGGATCCGCCACCTGGTCCAGCAGCCTGGTCCAGGCAGCGTCGAATGCCGCTTCGTCCTCGGGAACTCCGGGGCCAGGGCCATCGGGGCGGAAACGCGCATGAAACAGCTCCAGCAGCAGCTTCGCCGCCTCAGGCTGCGCCGCCAGCGCGGCCGAGACACTCTCCTGCGCGAAGGGGAAGCCGACCTGCTTCAACCAGCGATACATGGCGCGCAGCAGCCAGCATTCCCGCCAATCCAGGCCGGCGCGCAGGACCAGGCGATTGAAGCCATCCGCCTCCACCTCGCCCGCCAGCAGGGCCTCCAGCGCCTGCAGCAGCGCCTCGGCGCGGTCGGCGTGGAACTCGACGCCCGCATCCAGCGTGAACACATGCAGTGAAACGCGGGCCGCCCCTTGAGGGGTGAGCCGGTGTGGCACTTCCTCGATGGCGCGCAGGTCAAGGCTTTCGAACAGCGGCAAGGCATCGGCCAGGGCAAGCGCATGGCCGGGCACGGCAAGGCGCAGCAGAATGCGGTTGGCCGGGCAGCCGGGCGGTTGCAGCACCGCCGCCTCGATCCGCCCGCTGGCCAGCGCAGCCTCCGCCAGGCTGAGATCGGCCACGGCCTGGCCGGGCGTTTCCGTCTCGCGGTAGCTGGGCGGGAAGGCATCCCGCCAGAGGGTGAGGGCGGCGCTCGCCGCGGCCTCACCGCGTTCTTCCACCAGCACATCGGCGAGTTTGTCCCCGAAGCTGCGCGCGGCCTGGGCCACGGCGGCCTCCAGCGCCGCCTGGTCCGGCGTGACAGGATGCGCGGGGTCCGTGCCGATGATGTAGTGCACCCGGGCCAGCGGCGCGTCGCCAAGCGCGATGTAGAAGGCGGAAAGCCGCCCGCCATGGGCGCGGGCCAGCATGGCGCCCACATGGCTGCGCAGCCGCGTGTCGAAGCCCTCGCGCGGGAGCCAGGCGATGACCGAGACGAAGCGCCCGAAGGGATCGGGCCGGAAGAACAGCGCAGGGCGCGGACGGATCGAGAGATCCAGCGCGATGCGGGCACCCGCCAGGATTTCCGCCTCGCTCGCCTGGAACAATTCATCGCGCGGCCAGGTGTCGAGGATGTTGCGCAACGCGCGGCCATCATGGCTGTAGGGCGAGACGCCGGCGGCCGTGAGAATCCGCTCCACCTTGCCACGCAGCAGCGGGATGGAGCGCGGGTTGCGGTTATAGGCCCCCGCGGCAAACAGGCCGAGGAAGAGCCGCACGCCCGTCACCTGCCCATCGGCATCGTGGATGCGCGTCGCGATCACATCGGCATGCTGCGGCCGGTGGACGGTGCTGCGCATATTGGCCTTGGCCACGCTGATGGCCGCCGGCTCCGCGAAGGCCGCGCGCGCGCGATCGGAGAGCGCGGGCAGGCCCGCGAGCGCGTCGAAGACCGGCAGCGCCGGGTCGGCCAGGAGGCCGAGATTTTCGGCGGGCACCACCTCGGCCCCATCGCCCCGCAGGATCAAATGGCGGTGGCCGAGCAGCACGAAGTTGTCATCCCGCAGCCAGCCCAGGAATTCCTGGGCTTCGGCATCGCCGCCGATCTCGGCATCTGCCTGGTTCAGCAGCCGCATCATGGCCGGAAAGTCCCGCACCGCGATGCCCACATCATGCAGCGCGCGGCGCAGGGCCGCTTCCACCTGGGGCCAGCCGCCCGGCTCCATGCCGGGCAGAAGATGGCCAGCGCTGGCGCCGATGGTGACGCGCATCATGCTGTCGCGGCGCTCTCCCACGCCCAGTTCCATGAGGGCGCCGGCGGCATCGCGCGTCACCGCCATCACCGGATGGAGGAATTCCCGCACCACCCGGCCCTCACGCGTCAGCGCGGCCAGGACGGAATCCACCAGGAAGGGCATGTCATCACAGATGATTTCAGCGACCCCATGCGCCCCACGCCCGGAGGCGGGTGGCATGAGGCGCAGCTTCACCTCGCCCGGGGCGCGATGGGCGGCCAGCGCGGCCAGAGAGGCGGCCGCCTCGCGCAGCGCCTCGGGCGGGCGGGAAGCGAGCTCGGTGACCGGCAGCGCGGCGTAGAGCGCGGGCAGCAGAAGCCTGGCCTCCCGCGGCAGGCCCTGGGCGGCGGAGCGCAGCACTTCCTCACGCACCGGGTCGGTGGGCATCGGGGCTTCGGGCATGGCGTCCTCCTGGTGTCCGGCGTTCTTGTTGGTCGCAGTCTCCGGCTTTCGCGGGCCTTACCGCAAGCGTGGCGTGCGGCTCAGAGCTGGGCTAGCCTCGGATTCATGACAATGACGCTCTCCCAGCTGCTCGCGCCCATGCCGGTCGAGCAGTTCTTTGCCGAATATCACGATAAGCTGCCGCTCCACCTGAAAGGGGACGCAGCGAAATTCGCCGCCGTCTTCTCCTGGCGGCAGATCAACCGGCTGCTGGACATGACGCATGTCTGGTCCAGCCATTCGCTCCAGCTCGTGCTGGATGGCAAGCCCATCCCGGCCGAGCAATATTGCACCCGCGCGACCGGCCGCGACGCCAATGCGCAGCTCCAGCAGCCGGTGACGGAGCGCGTGCGCGAATGGGTCGCCAAGGGGGCCAGCATCGTCATGAATGATGTGGACAGCCTCACACCCGGCCTCGCCTCGGTCAGTGACGCGATCGAGAGCGCGGGCTTGGGCAAGGCGCAGGCGAATGTCTACATCTCCTGGCAGAGCCACAAGGCCTTCCCCGCGCATTACGACACGCATGACGTCTGGGCCGTGCAGGTCGAGGGCGAGAAATACTGGAACATCTGGGAGGGGCGCGCGGAATGGCCGATCAGCCATCCGCTCTGGCGCAGCCAGGACCAGGCGCATCATGAGCAGGCCAAGGGCAAGCTGCGCGCCAAGATCCTGATGAAGCCCGGTGACCTGCTCTACCTGCCGCGCGGCTGGTACCATGACGCGCTGGCCGAAGCCCCCGCGAGCGTGCATGTCGCCTATGGCGCGCATGCGCCCAACGGGATGGATGTGATGAATATCCTGATGGAGCGCGTCCTATACGAGACGAGCTTCCGCCAGCCCCTGCCGCGCCAGGATGGCAGTGCCGCCGCGAAATTCGCGCTGACCCAGCGCGCCGGGCAATTGGGCGCCCGCATCGCCGAGCTCGCCAAGGACCCCAAGGTGATGGGGGTGCTGGAGAAATTCGTGGCGGATTTCCGCTTCCAGCGTGGCGGCAATGACCTGCTCGCCTGGCGCGGCATGGCGCCGCCCGCCAGCGAGGATGGGGGCGAAGCCGCCGCCTGGCGCATCGTCGCCGGTGGTGCGAAGCCGGTCCGGCGCGGCAGCGACTGGGTGCTGAAAACCACCTCCGGCACACTGGCCCTCAGCCCCATCGAGGCGGAGGCAGCGCAATGGCTGTTGGCCAGGCCCGACATCACCGAGGCGGAACTGCGCCGCGCCCATCCCACGGCCGATGCCCCGGCCCTGCTCGCAAAGCTCCGCGACGCGGCGCTGCTGATCGCCACATGATCCGCGCGCTGCTGCTCCTGCTGGCGATGATGGCGCCGGCTGCCGCCCAGCTGCGCGACTTTTCCTGCGTCGGTGCGGAGCGTCTGGAGGGGGACGCGGTCTCCCTTGATTTCCAGCGCGGTGCCGACCGGCTGACGCCGGAAGCCATCGCCGTCCTGGCGCCCCTGGCCGAAAGCGGGAAGGCCGCGCCAGAACGCAATTTCTGTGTGCTCGGCTTCGCCGCCAGCCCAGAGGGTGGCGCGCAGACCGCAAGCCGCCTGGCGGCCCGCCGCGCCCGCGCCGTGGCGCTGCAACTCTCCCAACTCGGCATCGAACGCGACCGCGTTCGCGCCGAGGCACGCACCCGCGGCTTCTCCACCCCAAGGGAGGGACGAGGGGTGGACCGCCGCGCCGGCGCGCGCATCATCCTGCTCCCGCTTTCGTGAGGTTTCACATGTTGCCAGCCCTTCTGGCCCTGCTGCTGCTCGCCGTCCCCGCCATCGCGCAACCCGCCGGCAAGCCGGCACCGCAGGGCCCCGCCACACAGGACCGCAACCTGCTGTTGCGCAACAACTCCCAAAGCGTGGTGCGGGAAATCTACCTCTGGAATCCGCCCGCGCGGGAGCAAGGGCCGGATCGGCTGGGCGCGGATGTGGTGCAGCCGGGGGCCACCCATCGGCTGCGCCTGGGTGTGGGCCCCTGCCAGATGGAATTGCGCGCCGTCTTCGAGGATGGCAGCGCGGAGACCCGCCCCAACATCAACGTCTGCACGCTGCGCGAACTGGTGCTGGATGACCGCAACACCCGCGCCGTGGAGGTGGTGAACAACACCGATGTGGAGTTGACGCAGCTCTTCCTCGCGCGGCCCAACCAGCCTGGTCCGGACCGGCTGGGCGCGGCCACCATCCCCGGCAGCGATACCCTCAATATCCGCCTGCGCGGAGAAACCGAATGCGCCTTCGAGGCGCGCGCCGTGTTTCGCGGCAGCCGCGAGGAAGTGCGGCAGGATGTGAATATCTGCACCACGCCGCGCATCGTCTTCGGCGATGCGACCATCCCCCTGCGGGAGGTGAACATCACCAACCGCACCAGCCGCGTTCTGCGCGAGCTCTATGCTACGGCGGGGCCAGGCGAATGGGGTGGGGATCGGCTTGGCGCCACGGTGCTGAATCCCGGGCAAAGCTTCCTGCTGCGCATCCGCAATGCGGCCTGCCGCGTGCGCATGCGCGCCGTCTTCGCCGACAACCAGGCGGAGGAGCGCCAGGATGTGGAGATTTGCACCGGGGAGGCGGTGATCTTCTCGCCCGCCCGGCGATTGACGCTGGTCCATGCCCATGGCCGGCCCGTGCGCGAGGTCTATCTCTCGGCCGTGCAGGAAGCCGATTGGGGCGAGAACCTGTTGGGCGCACGCCCGATCGCGCTGGGTGAGCGGCGCGAGATCGGCAGTGACAGCGGGTGCCAGGCTGACCTGCGCGTGGTCTTTGACAATGGCAATGCGGAGGAGGCGCGCAACGTCAATATCTGCGAGCGCGCCGAGATCACGCTGCGTCCGGGCTGGGTGGTGGAATAGCGGCCGCCCCTTGGCGACGCCGCCTTGGGCTTGCGGGCGGCGGGACTCGAACCCGCACGGCCTTGCGGCCGAGGGTTTTTAAGACCCTTCCGTCTACCATTCCGGCACGCCCGCGCAGACGGATTGTGCCATGACAGGCCGCGCCGCTCCAGGGGTGGCACCCGGCCGGAGATGCGGGTCGCCAGCTTTCCGGCGCGGCGCAGCCTGAGGGGCTACGCTAGAACTCCAGCAGATTGTCCCGGAACTGATCATGCGCATAGGCACGGCGCACCAGGCCGCGCGCCTGCAGGGCCGGCACCAGCCCATCAGCCACCTCCGCCACGCTGCGCCGGCTGACGTCGTTGAGCGAAAGCAGGAAGCCATCGCCGCCCGCCTCCTGCATCGCTTCCGCCATCTGTCCGGCCACGGCATCCGGCGTGCCGGTCAATTCCACCGAGCCGGGATTCCCGCGATAGCTGAGCATCGCCTCACGCAGGCTGCGCGTGCCGGCGAAACGCTTGAATTCATCAAGGGATTGCTGGTGGCCGTTGGTGGTCAGGTGCATCGTGTTGACCGGCGCATCCATGTCCATCTTGCCGAAATCAATATTCGTGATCTTGCCGAAATGCGCGAGCATCAGCGGCACCTGCGCCTCGGCCCGGGCCTGGCGCTGGCGGCGGCGAAGCTGGGCCTCCTCCATCGTTTCCCCCAGCACGGGACTGACGAGGAAGAGGATCTTGATGTGGTCGGGATTGCGCCCTTGGGCCACAGCATGGGCCCGCACGTCGTCACGATAGGCGCGCATGCCGGCCGCCCCCTTCACGCTCGCCACCACGGTATCGGCATGCAGGGCCGCAAAGCGCTTGCCGCGGGGGCTGCCGCCGGCCTGGGCGATGACCGGGCGGCCCTGCACGCAGGGACCGGAATTGAGTGGGCCGCGCGTGGTGAACCATTTGCCCTTGAAATCCGCAGCATGGACCTTGGTGTGGTCCACCAGGATGCCGCTTGCGGTATCGGCCAGCACCGCGCCCGGCTCCCAGGAATCCCAGAGCGAATTCACGGCGGCCATGTATTCATCCGCCATGTCATAGCGCAGGTCATGGTCGGGCATGCCGGGCAGGCCATAATTCATGGCGGCATAGTCGCTGCTGCCCGTCACCATATTCCAGCCGATCCGCCCGCCGGAGACCTGATCCAGCGTCGCCACCAGCCGCGCCAGCAGATAGGGCGGATAGGCGAAGGTGGAGAGGGTGGGAACAATGCCGATGCGGCTGGTGGCCGCCGTCATCAGCGTGGCGATGACGCTCGGGTCCTGGCGCGGCACGGCGATGCCGTTCTCCAGATAGATCTGGCGCGAGCCGCCGAAACTCTCGCCGATATAGGACGAGTCCTCGATCAGCACGTAGTCGAAGCAGGCGCGTTCCAGCGCGCGGCCGAGGTCGCAGAACAGCTCGGGCACGCGCCAGTCGCGGCCGATGGCGCCGGTCCAGGGCTCGCCCCAGGCCTGCACGGAGGAACCCTGGAGGAACCAGCCAAGATGGAAGGGTTGCGTCATGCGGTCATGTCTTTCACGCGGCAAGGAGGCGCGCCGATACGGCGCGGAGAAACGGATGTTGCGCGGATGACGGGCGTGTTGCGGACCAGCATGCGAGAGTGCGGCAGGCTGCGCAACCAGCCAACCGGCACCGCAGCCCGCTGCATGATGCGGCCAAGCTGTGCAGATTGATCGCGCGGAAGGCGATGTAAGGCCGCGCGGGGGCAAACCGCCGGGAATCGGCGATTGCGGGGCCGGCTGGCGCGTGGTGATCTTGCCGCAGGAAAGCGATGGCTGGCAGCGCCCCGGCGAAGCTGCCCCTCGCCCTCCAGCCACCAGGGCATGTGCAGGAGATGAAGATGCAAAGCTTCCAACAGGATTGCGTCGAGCTGGCATTGCGGAAGTTCCGCGAAGGCCAGGTGGATCGCCGCACGCTGCTGATGGGCCTCGCCGCCCTCGGCGCCGCGGCCCTCGGTGGCCATGACGCGCAAGCCCAGGCTGCGCGGCAGCTTGTGATGGTGAATTGGGGCGGCATCGCCAACCAGGGCTTCGGCCGCTTCTACGGCGAGCCCTTCCAGGCCGCCAATGCCGGCTGGCGCGTGGTGCAGGACAGCACGGGCCCTTCCGCCGGACGCATCCGCTCGATGGTGGAGAGCGGGCGCACCACCTGGGATCTCTGCGATTCCTCGCATACCTCTGCCTACCTGCTGGGCGGCATGAATCTGCTCAATCCCATCGACTACAACATCGTGAAGCGGGACGATGTGATCGCCCCGGTCTTCGCGCTGGAACACGGCGCCGCGCCCTACTCCTTCAGCAATGTGCTGGTCTATGACAGCACCAAATTCCCTGAGGCTCCGACCGGCTGGGCGGATTTCTGGGACCTCCGGAAGTTCCCCGGCACGCGGCTGCTGCGGCGCGATGCGGCGGGCGTGCTTGATGCGGCGCAGATGTCGCTGGGCAAGGACATGGCCAATCTTTATCCGCTCGATGTGCGGGCCAGCCTCGCACGCGTGCGGGAAATCCGCCGCAACCTGGTCTTCTGGAATGGCGGCGCGGAATCCGAGCAGTTCATGCGGACCGGCGAGGCGGTGATGGGCCAGATCTGGCACACCCGCGCCAAGGTGCTGGAGCAGGAAAGCAACGGCCGGTTCAAGTTCATCTGGAACCAGGCGATCCTGCAGCCTGGCATCTTCGTCAGCCCGCGCGGCAATCCGGGCGGGGAGATGGCGCAGCGCTTGCTGGCTTCCATGCTGGCCAGCCCCGAGAATCAGGTGGAGTTGCTGAAGTTCCTCGGCAATGGCCCGACCAACCCGCGCGCCGCCGCCCTGGTGCCCGAGGAGTTCCGCCGCTTCAACCCGACCGAGCCCGCCAATGCGCGCGTGCAGCTGGCGCAGAATGGCCGCTGGTGGGGCGAAAACTACGCCCGCGTGAACGCCGACTATATCGACATGGTCACCGGCTGATCCGCGCGTGATCCTCGTGGTGAAATCCGGCGGCGAAGCAGCCGTCGCGGAGTGGCGCGCTGGTTTCGCGGCCCATGCCCCGCAGCTGGATGTGCGCTGGTGGGATGAACCGGGCCTGGATCCGGCGCGCGTGGAATACGCCGTCGTCTGGGACCCGGAGCCCGGCCGCCTTGCCGGCTTCCCGAAGCTGAAGGCCATCTTCGGCTCGGGCGCCGGCGTGGATCACATCGCCAGTGACCCGCATTTGCCGCCTGGCGTGCCGGTGATCCGCTGCGTGCCGTGGGAAGCCGCGCAGCGCATGGGGGAATTCGTCTGCTGGGCCGTCCTTTCGCTGGCCAAGGAAGCGCGGCGCATGGCGCAGCTCCAGGCCGCGCGGCGCTGGGAAAATGTGGACCCGCCCTTTGCCGCGGCGGCACGCACCGTCGGCATCATGGGCCTGGGCGCCATGGGCGAGCATACGGCGCGCATGCTGCTGGGCCTGGGCATTCCCGTGCGGGGCTGGTCGCGCGGCCGCAAATCCATCCCGGGCGTGGAGAGCTTCGCCGGGGCCGCTGAGCTGGACGCCTTCCTCGCCGGCACGGACGTGCTGGTGTGCCTGCTGCCGGCCACGCCCGAGACGCAGGGTATCATCGCCACCCCCCTGCTGGCGAAGCTGCCGCGCGGTGCCGGGCTGGTGCAGGTGGGGCGCGGCTCGCAGCAGGTGCTGCCCGATATCCTGGCCGCGCTCGATTCCGGGCAGCTCTCCGGCGCAGTGCTGGATGTCTTCGCGCCCGAGCCCCTGCCAGCCGAAAACCCGGCCTGGTCGCATCCGGGCGTCATCGTCACGCCGCACACCGCCAGCCTGCCGACTCGCGCCGAGCGCGCACGCTATATCGCCGACGTCATCGCCATGCTCGAGCGCGGTGAGGCCCCTCCCCATGCCTATGACCCCGCGCGAGGCTATTGATGCCCCTTCCACCACCGCCCATTCGCCCCGACCCGAACCACATCCCGACCGAGCAGGAGGTGCGCGAGGACCTGGCCGCCGCCTATCGGCTGATCGCGCTGTTCGGCATGACGGATCTGGTCTTTACCCATCTCTCGGCGCGGCTGCCTGGCGAGGGGCATCGCTTCCTGGTGAACCCCTACGGCCTGCTGTTCGAGGAGATCACCGCCTCCAGCCTCGTTGTCGTGGATGCCGAGGGCGAGCCCGCGCAGGAAACCGCCTGGCCGGTGAATCCGGCCGGATTCGTCATCCATTCCGCCGTGCATCGCGAGCGCGAGGATGCGATGTGCGTGATGCACACCCATACGCTCGCCGGCATGGCCGTGGCGGCGCAGCAAGGGGCACTTCTGCCGCTGAACCAGATGAGCATGGAATTCGACGGCCGCGTCGCGCTGCATGATTACGAAGGGGTCGCCGCCGATGACAACCTCTCGGAGCGCGAGCGCCTGGTGCAGGATCTGGGCGACAAGCCCTGCATGATCCTGCGCCACCACGGGCTTCTCACGGTGGGCCGCACCGTGCCCGAGGCCTTCTACTGGATGTATTACCTGGAGCAGGCCTGCCGCATCCAGCTCACCGCGCAATCCTCCGGGGCGCCGCTGGCCCTGCCCTCGACGCAGACGGTGCAGCGCACGCGCGCGCAATTCGGCACCGGCCCCACCAAGGGTTGGCTCCCCTGGCAGGCGCTGCGCCGCAAGCTGGACCGCGAGCAGCCGGAATACGTCCATTGAGCGTCACCGCGCGCGGTGCATCGAGCGCAGCCGGCCACGCCCTTGCGCTGCGCGGGCTCACCAAGCGCTATGGCGGCGTCACCGCGGTGGATGACGTCTCGCTGGAGGTTCGCCAGGGCGAGTTCCTGACGCTGCTGGGGCCGAGCGGCTCGGGCAAGACCACCATCCTCATGGCCGTCGCGGGATTTGTGGAGCCAAGCGAGGGCCATGTGCTGCTGGATGGGCAGGACATCACGCCCCTGCCGCCGGAGAAGCGCGATTTCGGCATGGTCTTCCAGGGCTATGCGCTGTTTCCGCATCTGACCGTGGCGGAGAATGTGGCCTTTCCCTTGCGCGTGCGGGGCCAATCCCGCGCCGATCGTGACGGCAAGGTCCGCGCCGCCCTCGATCTCGTGCAGCTGGCCGGCTTCGCCGACCGCCTGCCCCGCCAGCTTTCGGGCGGGCAACAGCAGCGCGTGGCACTGGCCCGCGCGCTGGTGTTCGAGCCTGCCTTGCTGCTGCTGGATGAGCCACTCTCGGCGCTGGACAAGAAGCTGCGCGCTGAATTGCAGGAGGAGCTGAAGGCGCTGCACCGGCGCATCGGCCGCACCTTCCTGAACGTCACGCATGACCAGGAGGAGGCGCTCTCCCTTTCCGACCACATCGCCATCCTGAACCATGGCAAGCTGATCCAGCTGGGCGATCCGGCGGCGCTCTATGAGCGGCCGCGCACACGCTTCGTCGCCGACTTCCTGGGGAAATCCAACTTCCTCGAAGGCATCGCGCGCGGCCCCGATGCGGCGGGCATGCTGCTGGAGGCGGGTGCGGCGCGGCTGCATGTGCGTTTCACCGGGCCGGTCACCATTCCGGCGCATGACGCGCGCGCCCTGCTCTCGCTGCGCCCGGAAAAGCTGCGCGTGCTGGCCGATGGGGAGGGGGAGGAGAACGAGGTGTCCGGCCATATCCGCGCCTGGTCCTATCTCGGCGCTGGCTTCTCGCTGGTGGTGCAGACGGAGCATCTGGGCGAGTTGCGTGTGATCCAGCCCGCCTGGAAATCCGCCATCGCGCCTGCGGAAGGCTTGCCCGTGCGCCTCGGCTGGCCGGCCGATGCGGCCGTGCCCGTTCTGGCGGATGCAACATGAGGCTCACCGGCTGGTGGCTGCTGATCCTGCCCGCCTTGCTGCTGGTGCTGTTCTTCTATGTCGCGCCGATCGTGCAGGTGCTGGCGATCAGTATCTCGGAGCCCGAGCCGGGCTTCGGCAATTATGAACGGCTGCTGACATCGGAGGGCGTGCAGCGCGTGATTCTCACCACGCTGCGCATCTGCCTGATCACGACATTCCTCGCACTGCTGCTGGGCTATGGCATCGCTTATGCGATCACGCTGGCCAGCCCCCGCGCGCGCGGCTTCTGGATGCTGGCGGTGCTGGTGCCGTTGTGGATTTCCGTGCTCGTCAGGGCCTTTGCCTGGGTCACGCTGCTGCGCCGCCAGGGCCTGGTGAACAACACGCTGATGCAGGCCGGTGTGATCACCGAGCCACTGCCCCTGGTCTGGAACGAATTCGGCATCCTGGTCGGCATGGTGCACTACATGGTGCCCTTCGCCGTGCTGCCCATGCTGGCCTCGATGCGCGAGATTGACCCGCGCCTGCTGGCGGCCGCGCGTGGCCTGGGGGCCGCGCGGGCGCAGGTGTTCCGCCAGGTTTTCCTGCCGCTCTCCATGCCCGGCGTGATCGCGGCGGGCGTGCTCGTCTTCATCTTTTCGCTCGGCTTCTACATCACGCCAGCCATCCTGGGCGGCGGCAAGACGCTGATGGTGGCGGAGTGGATTTCGCTGCAGATCCTCGACCTGATCCGCTGGGGCCTGGGCACCATGATGGCGACCGTCCTGGTCCTGGCCATCCTGCTCACGCTGCTGGTCTTTTCACGTGTGGTGGATCTGCGCCGCATGTTCGGCACGGGGGGCTGAGCCGATGCATGGAACGCATGGAGCGGGTCCCTTCGGCCGCGGCCTCGCCTGGGTTACCGCACTGTATCTGGTGCTGCCCATCCTGATCGTGCTGCCGGTGGCACTGACCGATCAGCGCTTCCTCTCACTCCCCAAGGAAGGGCTGAGCCTCCAGCATTTTCACACGGTGCTGACCTCGGCCGAGTGGCTGGGCTCGATCTGGCAATCCTTCACCATCGCGCTGGCGGCCACGGCGCTTTCGGTGGTGGCGGGCACGCTCTGCGCCATAGGCTGCTGGCGCATTTCACGCCGCGCGACGGATCTGGTGCGGCTGTTGATGCTGCTGCCGCTGATCATCCCCTCGATCGTCTATGCCATCGGGCTGTATCGCTATTTCGGGCCGCTCGGATTGCTGGACCGCTTCCTGGGCGTGGTGATCGCGCATGGCGTCACCGGCATTCCCTATGTGGTGATCACGGTATCCACCGCACTCGCCGCCTTTGATCCGCGGCTGGAGCAGGCGGCGCGAGGGATGGGCGCTTCGCTGACGCAGACCCTGCGCTGGGTGATTCTTCCACGCATCGCGCCGGGGATTTTCTCGGGCGCCATCTTCGCCTTCATCCATTCCTGGGATGAATTAGTGATGGTGCTCTTCATCGCGTCACGCGATGTCTTCACGCTGCCACGCCGCATCTGGGACGGCATCAACGAGAACCTCGATCCGGCCATGGCCGCGGTCGCGGTTTTGCTGATCCTGTTCACCCTGCTTCTGCTCCTGGCCGACAGAGCCTTGCGGCGACGCTCCGAGAGCGCGTAGTGGCGGGCCTGTCTGGCGAAAGCCTGAAGCCCCGTGCGTGGCGGGGTTTCCGCCGAGGCCCCCCGCCCGCACGGCCCTCCCTCAATCTGGCGGATAGGCGTCCAGGCTTCGGCAGAGTTGCCTGATCTGAGCCGCGTCAATCTCGACGACGCCCGAGAGCCTCTCGTCGATCAACGAGCCATAGAAGCGGTAGTGCCGCACCTCGGTCGTGCGGACCAGCGGCCAGGCACCGACATGGCCCCGCGCATCAATCGCCCCGGCCGGAAAGGCCGAGGCGATCCAGCAGGCCAGCGGCGTCGCCGCAGGTGGCGGCGCAAAGGAGTTGTTGTGCGCCTCCAGCAGGCTGTTCTGCAGCTTCGGGCTCGACCAGTAGTCGTCAATGCCCATCCCATGGATCTCATGATCCACCGCAACATCCACGACCGCATCGGGGAAATGCCGCGCCAGATAGCGCAGATGGATCACGTCAATCGTCCGCTGCCACACAGCCATCCGCGCCGCATCCGCATCCGGCGTCCAGCGATGCAGTGCCTCCAGCAGCACGCCCCGATACTCGACATAGGCGCCAAGCAGTTCCGGCGCGTCGCGCATGAACCACTCGGTCGGGTGCCAGCGGGTGCGCTTGGCGTCATCGCCCGTCGCATGCTGCCGCGCCATGTAGAATTCAGGCACACGCAGCACCTTGCCCCGCAGCACGGGCAAGGCGCCCGAAAGCAATTCACGGAACATCAGACCGCCAAGCCGGCCCAGGAACCCGTAAACCTCCTGCAGGACGCCTGTCCGGAACACGCCATAGGTCAGCGCCTGGTACGAGGCCATCAACCGGTCCAGCCGGGCAATCGGGTCCGCCGCGTCAATGCTGGGCGAGGCATAGAGCATGGTCGTCAGGTCCATGTTCTGCGCGTCTTGCAGAAAGCCGAACAGGAAGTAGTAGCCATGCGCGCAAACCGCCTCGGGCTCCGCCTCCAGCGCGGCCAGGCTGGCCTGCAGACCCTCCAGCAGCAGCAGGTCATCATCGGCGCACAGGCTGGCATAGGGCGTCTGCGCGCGGCCAATCCCATCGGCGAATTTGTCGAAGGGATGCAGCGTCACCGGGTATTCGATGTACTCCAGGTCCAGCCGCAGATCGGCCAGCGCCGCCTGGTTGGCCGCACGCGCCTCAGGCGCCGAGGAGTCCAGCACCAGCACCTTCGAGCGCAGCCCCTGCGCGTCGAGAAAGCGCAGGTTGCGCGTCAGGTCCGAAGGGCGGTTATAGGTCGGGATGATGAGGGTGTGCAGCGTCATGCCGCGGCCTCGGGCGGTTGCAGCACCGTCAGCCCGGGACGCGCCAGCCGTGCGGCGATGGTGGAGGCGATGGCCGGCGCCAGCCCCACGAACACCGTGGCGCCGGGCGGGATCGCATCGGGTGCGATGATCGGCCGGCCCATGAATTCGCGGCCCTGGCGGCTCGGATCCTCATCCACGTAGAAATCAATGCTGCCGGCCAGCGCCCCGCTCAGCCAGGTCGCCGCGATCGAGGTGCCGAACAGCCCAAAGGGGCGATGCGCGGCAGCCGCGCGCGCCGCCGCCAGCGTACCGGACAGCCAGCCAAGCTGCGCCTCGGCCAGGGCCGGCGGATCACTCTCGGCGGGGGCCGCCGCCTCCAGCGGGTCCCTCAGGCGCGCCAGGACCGACATCTCCTTGCGCACCCAGTCGGTCTCCAGCCGCACGACCTGATAGCCCGCGCGCCCCAGGATCCGCGCCAGCGAGCGCGGCGTGAAATGCGACACATGGTCGGCGATCAGCAGGTCAAAGGGGTTTTCCGACACATCGGGGATCTGGATGAAGACATGCCCGCCGGGGGTGAGGTTGCCGCGCAGCGCAAGCAACGTCTGATAGGGGTCGAGGAAATGCTCCAGCGCATGGATCATCGAGATGAGGTCGTAGCGGCCCTGGAGTTCCTTGACATCGCCCGTCAGCAGCCCGGCGAAGCCCGGGATGTCCTGCATCGCGGCCAGGCTGCGGTCATCGAGCTCGAGGCCAAAGAGCTGCCAGCCCTGGAAGGCGCCGGCCAGGGCGCGCAGGAAGGCGCCATTGCCGCAGCCCAGATCCATGGCGCGCAAGGGCGCGGCGGTGGGCGCGGCGGTGGGGGCCGCGGCAGGCAGCACACCGCTGCCCCGCAGCCGCTCCGCCAGCAATTCCGAGCGCCGGACCGGACGCCCAGTCCGGCTGTCAAACACCATCTGCTCCAGCCCGCCGCCCTGGTAATAGACGTCATACGCCGCATAGATCGCGCCAATCTCGGACTGGAAGGACGCCGTCGCGGGCTTGCGGATCGCACCGCACGCATTGCAGACCTCCACCACCCCACCAGACGCCACAGGCCGGCAATCAGAACTCACCCGAGGCATCGGGCCATAGGCCGAAAGAACGCGAAGCTCAGCAGCACCGCAAACATGGCAGGGGTCAGGCATGGCGAGGGAAAGTCCTGTCAGGGGCGGTTGGCCCGGTTCGATGGTAGGAGAGAGCTGCGGACCACCGGCTGGAGCGGGGTGAACGCTTCGGCCTGCACGGCGTTGCAGTTGCGGCTCAGACAAGCTTCTTTCGCCGGGCAGCCAAGCAAGCCCGGGCGCGCACTCACTTGGCGCGCGGCAGCCAGATCAGGCGCATTAGCCGTCGGTAAAGCAGGAACCGCAGGGTGGTGGCGTTGACGTCAATCTCCTCGGACGGCGTGAGATAGGTGTATTTCCGCGGCCTGGATTGCCCCGCCGTGTCGGATCCATCCTGGGATTGCGACGCTCGGACTGGAAACCGCTCGTGCACCAGGCTTGAATGGCTGTCATGAACGATCCTGGGCAGCGCTTCACGCACCGGCTCCAGCGCGAGCAAGGCCCGCAGACAGCAAATGGCATTCACCTTGGCCGCCTGATGGGCCACCCACACCGGATCTGCCACCCGCGCCGCCGAGATCCACAACCGCATCACACCCGCGGCATCGCTCTCGACCGCGGCCAGGACATGCCACTCTGGCACGGTCTCAGGCTCGCCATTTTCCAGCCAGGCCAGGGTGGCAGGCGCGTCGCCGCGGATCGCGGCTTCGACCAGCACTTCGCGGCGCCAGGTCACGCCACGCTCACGCAGAAGCTCCAGCACGGCAACACGGCCATGCGCAGCAGCCAAGCGCGCCGCCTCAGCATTGGTGCGGGCGTCGGTGAAGGCGGAAGAAGGCAAATGGCGCAGGGCCACGGTGCGCGCATCACGCGCCAACTCAACCAGCATCAATCTACCCATCAATCCGCTCAGGATGCCGCTTCATCCACGTCTGACTCGATGACGTCAACCCGCAAAATCAATCCACTGGCGCGTCTTTCCATGCCATTGGAGTATAATGCGCTGCCGCGGCATCCCAACAGAGCGCGCGCGGCGCCTTACCCGCGCGGTTGGCTCAATCGGCGCAGGCCCTCGCGCCAGGAAATCGCCGATGTGAAGCCGACCTCATGCCGCAGCCGGGACGCATCCGCGATGAGCGACAGCGGATCACCCGGCCGAATCGGCAAGGCGCCAAACCGCAACAGGCCGGGCTCCGCACCGAGGCTCGCGGCGAGTTCCAGCGCCACCTCACGCAGCGCGACCCCCTCACCGGTCCCGATATTCACCGCACCTGTCACGCTGCTCCGGGTCAACGCTGCCAGCGCCGCCCCGACATCGTCGATATGGATGAAATCGCGCCGCTGAATGCCGGAGGTTGTGTCGAAGGCCTCGCCAGCGCGTAGCCGGGCCAGCATCGAGGGAATGAAGCGCTGTTCGCCATCACCCGGGCCATAGGGAAAAAAGAGCCGCGCCCAGGCCGTGGAGAGGCCCATCATTCCAGCGGCGGCGAAGCCTTCCGAAAGCGCCAGCTTGCAGCGGCCATAGGGCGTGGCGGGAGCCAGCGGGCTGCTCACCTCGGTGTAGGTTTCCGCCTCGGTCCAGGCGTATTCGGCGCAACTGCCCACGCCCACGGCGCGCTGCCCACCCAGGGCCAGAAACCGTTCCAGCAGCCGCGCACCGGCGGCGAGCCACAGGAAATTCGCGGGCGACGTCCAGTAGGTGCCGTGCGTGACATCCCAGGCGACGTGAAGAAGATGGCTCGGCCGCAGCTCCGCCAGCAGGTCAGCTACGGCAGTATCGTCCAGCAGGTCGCAGCGATGCATGATGACGCCCGGCGGCCCCGCGCGGCCCGAGGCGCTGGTACCGTGCACTTCGACACCGGCTGCCAGCAGCGCGCGGGCCGCGGCACTGCCGATGAAGCCACTGGCCCCTGTGACGAGTATTTTTCTCATATGTTATTCTCGGATGAGCCATCCATCTGGGTGGTGTGAGCAATCTGGGACGTTCTGGCTTTCATCGAAGGGTCTTGCGGCCTTTGCGGCCTTGAATTCCGGGTGTTCGGCCAGGAATTCGGCGATGGCGCTGCGGGGGTTGTTCCAGTTCCAATCGGCGTCGGTGCGCGGCATGCCCGCCACCAGCTCCATCACCCCGTCCTGCACCAGCAAATGGCAGCCCGGCGTCACCAGCGGCGCATAGGCCGCCAGTTCCCCCGCCACATGCGCCTTGGAGTGGTTGGAATCGAGGATCACCATCACCCGCTCGCCCGGGCGGATCATGCCACGCACCTGCGACACCACCGCCGCATCCGTGCTGCCACCCACCACCAGCTCAATGCGCTTCTTCATCGCATGCGCCTCGATCGCCGCCCGGTTATGCGGGCGGATCTCGATATCAATGCCGATCACGCGGCCATGCCCCAGCGCCTCGAACAGGCTCGCGTAGTAGATCAACGAACCACCATGCGCGACGCCCGTTTCGATGATCACATCCGGCTTCGTGGCGTAGATCGCCTCCTGGATGCGCACCATGTCGTCCGGCAGCTGGATGATCGGCCGCCCCATCCAGGAAAACGCGTAGGAGTATTTGCGAACCCAGCCCAGCCGCACCCACAGATCCGCGAGCTCCGCAAAACTCTCAGGGCCAAACAGGTCGATCGTGCGGCCATCGGCCAGCGTCGCGGTGCGCGCTTCGGTGTCAAAGGTGATCTTCATCGGGCGAGGGCTTTCGTCAATGTCGGCAGGGCCAGATCGCGCTCGGAAATCGCGCTGACCGGCAGCGGCCAGGGAATGGACAGGGTCGGGTCGTCATGGCGGATGCCGGCGGCGGCGCCATCCACATATTCGCAACCCATCAGGTAATGCACCTCCGCATCGTCGGAAAGTGTCTGAAAGCCATGCGCAAAACCCGCCGGCGCATAAAGCCGGTCATGATTCTCGGCACTCAACTCAGCGCCATGCCATTGGCCATAGGTGGCCGAACCCGGCCGCAAATCCACCAGAACATCAAAAATCCGCCCCCGCGTGCAGGAGATGATCTTCACCTCCTCATGCGGCGAAAGCTGGAAATGCAGCCCGCGCAGCGTGCCCGCGCGCCGGTTGAACGAAATATTGTGCTGCGGATATTCGGCATGCAGCCCATGCGCCGCCAGGCTGCGCACACAAAAACTGCGCGCAAACCAGCCGCGCTCATCCGCCCGCGGCTCCAGGCGGATCAGCGCCGCACCGGCCAGGGGCAGGGCCTCGATGCGCATCAGAACAGCTTCAGCCCGGGGATCGCCGTCACCCATTGCGCACCCCAATCCCGCACCCCGGGATTTTGCGCCACCACCTCCTCGGCCACATTCCAGGGCAGGATCACGATGTAGTCGGGCCGCGTCTCATAGAGCTTCTCCGGGCCAAACACCGGCAGCCGGCTGCCAGGCAGCAGCTTGCCCTGCTTGGCCGGGTTCTTGTCCACCACATAGGTGATCAGGTCAGACGCGATGCCGCAGAAATTCAGCAAGGTATTGCCCTTGGCCGCCGCCCCATAGGCCGCCACCGTCTTTCCCCCGGCGCGCGCCTCGCGCAGGAATGCCAGCAGGTCATCGCGAACCTTGGCCACGCGCGGGGCAAAATCATCATAGGCGCCAGGCTGGTCCAGCCCGGCCGCCGCCTCCCGCGCGCGCGTCGCAGCCAGGCCCGGCATCGCCACATGCGACGCCCCCGCATGGCAGACGAACACCCGCAGGCTGCCGCCATGGGTCGGCTGCGGCTCCACGTCAAACACCCGCAGCCCATGCGCCGCCAGCAGCTTCTCGACAAACAGCAGCGACAAATACGAGTAATGCTCGTGGTAGATCGTATCGAACTGCACCAGCGCGATCAGGTTCAGCAGATGCGGAAACTCGATCGTCCAGACACCCTCGGGCTTCAGCAGCAGCGGCACGCCAGACACGAAATCATTGATGTCCGGCACATGCGCCAGAACATTGTTGGAGGCCATCAGATCGGCCGTCATCCCCGCCGCGCGCAGCCGCTCCCCCGTGGCGCGGCCAAAAAACGCGACCTCCGTCGCCACACCGCGCGCCCGCGCCGCCTCGGCCACATTGGCCGCAGGCTCGATGCCCAGCACCGGCACGCCGCGGCCCACGAAATACTGCAGCAGATAGCCGTCATTGGAGGCAATCTCGACCACACGGCTGCCCGCCCCCAGGCCGAACCGCGCGGTCATCGCCGCCGCATAGGCCTCGCAATGCGCCAGCCAGCCCGTCGAGAAGGAGGAGAAATAGGCGTAGTCCGAAAAAATCGCCTCGGCCGGAACCGCATCGGCCACCTGCACCAGGAAACACGCATCGCACACCCGCGCGCAAAGCTCATAGGCCGCGTCAGGCCCAGGCGTGCCCGGCGTCACATAGGAATTGGCCAGGGCCGTATGGCCCAGATCAACCAGCACCCGCGTCAGCGGGGCGGCGCAAAAGCGGCAGCTGTGGCTCATGCCAGGCGATCCTCATAGGCGGCGATCTGCGCCGCGGTGAATGCCGCCATGTCAACGCCAGCATCAAAGGCAGCGTACCATTGGGCGGTCCAGGTGATCGCCTCGGCGGCGGAAAGCCGCGGCCGCCAGGGCAGCAGGCCCGCCGCGCGCCCGGCATTGATGGCCAGCGTCGGCGCCTCCTTCAGATGCACCCCAGGCGCCTGCTCCCAGCCCAGGCCCCGCGCGCCATAGGCCGACTGGAACGCCTCGGCCACCGCACTCACCGTCTCCGGACGCTCATCGGGCGGGCCAAAATTCAGCGTGGGCTCGCGCAGGCCCAGGGCCAGCGCCTCCATGAAATCCAGATAGCCCGCAATCGGCTCCAGCACATGCTGCCAGGGCCGCGTCGCCAAGGGGTAGCGCAGCGAAACCGGCCGCCCCGCCTGCTGCGCACGCCACAAATCCGGCACGATCCGGTCGGCCGACCAATCGCCACCGCCAATCACATTGCCCGCGCGCGCCGTCGCCACCGCACCCAGTTCACCGCCAAAGCTGCGCGCAAAACTGGCCGTCGCGATCTCGCACGCCGCCTTGGAGGCCGAATACGGATCCGAACCACCCAGCCGGTCCGTCTCGATGAAAAACCGGCCGCTGCCGTCATTCTCATAGACCTTGTCGCTGGTCACCACGAGAACCGCCTCAAGGCCCGGGCTGCCCCGCAACGCCTCCAGCACGCGCAGCGTGCCCTGCACATTGATCTCGAAGGTCTCCAGCGGGGCAGCATAGCTGCGCCGCACCAGCGCCTGCGCCGCCATGTGCAACACCAGCTGCGGCCGCACCCGCGCCACCACCGCCGCCAGCCCCGCCGCGTCACGGATATCGCCCAGCACCGATGCCCCGCCATCCACCAGGCCCAGCAGCCGGGACAGGTTCGGCGCGGTTTCCGGCGCCAGCGAATAGCCCGTCACCTCAGCGCCCATGCGCCGCAGCCAGGCCATGCACCAGGCCCCCTTGAAACCCGTATGGCCCGTCAGCAGAACCCGGCGGCCACGCCAAAATGCAGCGTCGGGCATCTCAGGACCAGGTGTTCCAGGGCGCGCGCCCAGCCTGCCAGAGCCCTTCCAGATGGTTCTTGTCCCGCAGCGTGTCCATCGCGTGCCAGAACCCGTCATGCTGATAGGCGCCCAGCCGGCCCGCAGCCGCCAGACCTTGCAGCGGCTCCGATTCCCAGGCCGTCAGATCACCCGGAATCGTCTCCAGCACCGAAGGCTCCAGCGCAAAGAAACCGCCATTGATGTAGCCGCCATCACCCGCCGGCTTTTCCTGGAATTCACGCACCATCCCCTGCTCGATCCGCGTCGAGCCATAGCGGCCAGGCGGCTTGACCGCCGTCAGCGTCGCAGCCGCCCCCAATTCGCGATGCCGCGCCAACAGCTTCTCCAGCGAAATATCCGCCACCCCATCGCCATAGGTCATGCAAAAGGTCTCGCCCGGCGTCAGCAAATGTCCAATCCGCTTGAGCCGCCCGCCCGTCAGGGTCTCCGCACCCGTATCCACGATGGTCACACGCCAGGGCTCGGCCGAATTGCGGTGGTACTCCACCGTATGCGCCGCCAGATCAATCGTCACATCCGAACGATGCAGCACGTAATTCGCGAAGTATTCCTTGATCATATAGCCGCGATAGCCGGCACAAATGATAAAGTCCGTCGCCCCCTGCGAGGCGTAGATCTTCATGATGTGCCACAAAATCGGATAACCGCCGATCTCAATCATCGGCTTGGGACGAAGGTGGCTCTCCTCAGAAATACGCGTGCCAAGCCCGCCAGCCAAAATCACCACCTTCATGCTGCGTCTTCCCAAAACATGCCGGCACCCAACAAAATGACCCAACACACAAAAACGAAAAATAAACCCACACAAGCAGCGCCTGCTAAATCATCAATCAAGACATGTCCATGCCAACCGGGGCCCCAAGGGCGCCCCCAACGGAGGCTGCGGCACCCAAGGCAGGCTGGCGCCACAGCGCCTCATGCGCGGCGACGCAACGGCCAAGATCAAAGCGAGCACGGGTATCAGCGCCCAACTCCCGCCAGGTCAAAGCATCAGAGTTGGCAACCGCCACGATGGCCGTCGCAAAGCCCGCCACATCGCCCGGCGCCACCAGCGCCTCGGCTGGCAGCCCCAGCGCCGGCACATCGCCCACCGCGGTCGCCACCAGACGCCGCCCAGAGGCCAGCGCCTCGATCGCGATCATGGGCAACGCCTCGCCATGGCCCGAACCGAGCAGCACCAGATCCATGGCGGGCAGAATCTCCTCCATATGGTCGAGCGGCGGCAGCAGACGGACCACATCGGCCAGTCCGTGCCGCGCCACCAACCCGGCCAGGGCCGGCGCGTCGGCCACCCCGCGGCCAGCCATCACAACGGCGATCGGCGGCAGCGCCGGGCGGGCACGGGCGATCGCCTCCAGCACCAGCGGAAAATTCTTCTGTGCATCAAAGCGAGCGAAATGGCCGATCACCCAGGCCCGCGGATCAAGCCCGAGCCGCGCGCGGCCGACCGCCCGCAACGCCGGGTCATCGCGAAACCGCGTCGTCTCGATGCCATTGAGGATCGTCACCGAGCGGTCGGGGGCGTAGCCGCGCGCCTCATGCAGGCGCCTCGCACTGTCAGCGCAATAGATCACGCGGGCCGGCACATGCCCCAGCCAGCGCGCGCAGATCTGATCCACGAGGCGCAGCTTGAGTGCCCCAAGACCTGGCGCAAAACTGGTGTTGTGGATGGACCACAGCACCGGCGTGCCAGGGCTGCGCGCCATCGCCGCCAGCAGATTGCCGTAATACAGCCAGCCCTGCACCAGATCGGGCTGCCAGTCACGCTGGATACGGCGTAGCCGCCGCAGCGCGCCGGGCAAGGCCAATGCCAGCCGAGGCCCCACCCGGCCAGGCAGGTTGAGCGACAGGATCTCGGCGCCGGGCGGGCGAAAAAACACCCGGTCAAACAGCACCACCACACGATGCTGGATGTCAGGCGAGGCAGCCTCGATCAGCGATGCCAGCAACCGCTCCGCGCCGCCCTGCTCCAGGCTGGGAATGACATGCAGAACCCGCCGCCGCGCCGTCCCCGTCACCGCAGGGCGCGCTTCAGGCCATAGACAAAAAACCGCGGCCAGGAGAGGCCCATGATCCGGCGGTAGCGCCGCACCAGAAAGCTGCCATAGGCCAGCGCCAGGTCCCATCGCCGCGGCTGCTTGATCAGCACCTTCGCCATCTGCGTGCCAAACACCGCCAAAGCCCCCGGCGCACAACGGAAAATCGCCCGCAAATCATCATTCGGCGGCGTGCACGCCGCATCAATGATCGCCCGCAGCACGCGGGACTGCCGCTCCGGATCGCGCATGCCAGTGCCCGAATAACCGCCCGGGCTCTCGCGGATCACACCAAGCCCCTCCGGCACCACGCAAACACCATGGCGCAGCGCCACCGCGTAATAGGTGAACCAGTCCGAATGCCATTCCTGCGCCGCGATAAAGCCGCCCACCGCCTGCACCGCGTCGCGCCGCGCCACGATGGCGTTGGACGTCATCCACACATAGCCATCGACGAACTCCTCGCGCAGCCGGGTCGCCGGCATGAACTCCGGCAGATGCGCCAAGCCGAACGAGCCAGGCATCATGCGCGACTGGTTGATCACCCGCCCCGTCGTCGTCAGCACCATGTATTCGGAAACGCTCATCCCCGCCTGCGGGTGCCGCGAAAGCGCCGCCATATGCGCCTCGAGAAAGCCGGGATACAGCTCATCATCCGCCGCCGCGCAGACGATGTAGTCGCCCCGCGATTCCTCCAGCAGGCGGTTGATGGTGTATTGCATGCCCCGATTGCGGTCATTGCGCAGCAGCCGCAAATTCGGAAAGCGCGCGGCAAACTCCTCGATCACGGCAACGCTCTCATCCGAGGAGCCATCGTCAATCACCAGAATCTCATCCGCAGGGCGGGTCTGCCCGCACGCGCCACCCAGCGACTGATGCAGATGCTGCGCATGGTTGTAATTCGGAATCAGGATGGAGACCGTCGCCATTGAATTGACCCTTGCATGGCCGTCAAAATATTCACCGCGATGCCTACAAGCCGATGCAACACTTTGCAACACGGTCCTGCCACGCCAAGGCCATTCCCAAACCCGCCAGAATGGACGCGCCGCAGCACCCCAACAGCCCAAGCACCCGCATCCGGCACGCAATCCTGGACCAAAGGCACCGCGCCTGCCGCAACGCATCGCCAGCCCATCCTCCACAATCCGCGTCGGCTTGCCAGGCGACAAGCCCGAGCGGTTGCCCAGGCGGTGGGCTTCGGAGGTCATTCCGCGCCGCGGGATGGTGGAGTGCACATCCCGCTGGATGATCCGCTGACGACGATGAGAGGCGTCTCAAACGGTCCGATGCCATGATTCACGCTGCGCTGGTCGCCCTGATGCTCCGTCGCGTCGCGCATCGCTGATTATTGAACGGACTCTCAGACCACCGCTGCCGTCACTGATGAGCTCGCGTGCTGGTGGAAATTCGGCCGCATCAACGCGCAGCACAGCGGGGCGCGCGGCGACAGGAGGCGCGGCGGGGCTGGCGTCCGAAGTAGTACCGGCTTGGGACGCGGTGGGCCGAACCTCCGCTACATCAGAATGACACGCGGCCACGTGGCCGCACGGCGTTCAACGGGTCCCGAAACTACCGCGCCACAATCGCCATCTCGATCTGGCGCGAGGCTTCACGTCGGTCCCTGCGATACAGCGCCGCGCGTGCCTCACTGATATGAGCCAGGCGCGCGTCGCGCATCGGCTCCGCAGCCACAGAAGGTTCTGTGCTGCGGCTGAGCAGGCGGGTCGCGGCGCGTTCCAGATACTCGTTGGCCTGGCCAAATTGCCCGGCACGCAGCGCGTCCTGCGCCTCCTTCAGCCATTCGCGGCTGGTTTCCGTCTCCAGCGCCGTGGCGTCGCCGCGCCGGCTTTCGCGGTTCTGATGCGGGACCGAGGCTTCGCCCTGGCGTCGCATCTCACGATGCTGTTCGGTGATCCCGTCCTCGCGCGTGTTCCCCTTGTCGGGCTGCGCGAGGGCGGGCGTGGCCAGCAGCAGGACTGCAGTGGCCAGAATGGAGAGGCGTTGCATGTCCCGCTGCCTGCCTCAGTAGCGCTGCAGCACGACGGCCGGCGGGGCGATCACGGTCTGGCTCGGGACCACCACGCGTTCCTGCACCACGACGGGCGAAGCGGGCGGGTTGTTGACGGTGCAGGCCGCGAGCAGCGGGGCGGCAAGCGTCGCGGCGATGGCGGCGAAGTGGGAGAGGCGCATGGGGAATTCCTTGGGAAGGGGCGGCCGCACAACTGCGGTCCCTTCTGCAACGCCGCATGACGGGCCGCGGTTGCCGCGCCGCTTCGCCGAGACCGGGCTAGGCTGGTCCGCCTGGTCCATTGAAGCCGCGCCAGGCGCTGCCCGCGCGCTCCGCCCAGACTGAGCCTCCCATGTCCAGCGCGCTCAGCCCAGGCTGAGCGCGACCAACATCACCACGCCGATGGCAATCCGGTACCAGCCAAAGGGCGTGAAGCCGATGCGCCCAATCACCGCCAGCACCGCCCTCACCGTCACCAACGCCACAAGGAAGGCCGTGACAAAGCCAATGCCGATCTGCGCCATCCCGTCGAACGAGAGCTGGTCCCGCGCCTTCAGCAGGGAATAGGCCGTGGCGGCCAGCATGGTCGGGATCGCCAGGATGAAGCTGAACTCCGCCGCTGTCTTGCGATCCACGCCACAGAGCAGCGCTGTGATGATGGTGGCCCCGGAGCGTGACGTTCCCGGGATCATCGCCAGGGCCTGGCCGAAGCCGATCAGGATGGCGGCCAGCGGCCCGATCTCGGGCACGGAGCGGATGGTGGGAACGCGGATCGTGCGCTCGATCACGATGATCACCACGCCGCCGATGATGAGCGCCACACTCACCACCCAGGGGTTGAACAGCAGCGCCGTAATGGTGCCGTGCAGCGTCGCGCCGATCACCATGGCGGGCAGGAAGGCGAGGGCGATATTCACCGCGAAATAACGCTCCGGCGTGCGCGGCTTCCACATGCCCAGCGCCACATCCAGCAGCTTGCGCCAGAAGACGACGATGACGGCCAGAATGGCGCCCAGCTGGATGGAAATCTCGAAGACCTTGCCCGGCGGCCCTTGGAAACCCAGGAACTCACCGAGCAGGATCAGATGCCCGGTGGAGGAGATGGGCAGGAATTCGGTCAGCCCCTCGACCAGGCCCATGAGGAATGCGTCAAACATCACAGGCTCTCCAGGTAGGACGAACGCCACCGATTCACGCGCCGTCTCCGACGGCACGATCGGAGGCGAGGACCAGATCATCCCGATGGATGATCTCGTCCCGGCCGCGCCAGCCCAGCAGCGCCTCGATCTCGGCGCTGCGGTGGCCGGCGATACGTGCCGCATCCGCCGCATCATAGGCTGACAAGCCGCGCGCCAATTCGCGCCCCGCCTCATCCGTCACACTCACCGGATCCCCGCGCGAGAAATCGCCCGTCACCGCCCGCACCCCGGCCGGCAGCAGCGAGCCGCCGCGCAGCAGCGCGCGCGCCGCCCCGGCATCCACCACCAGTGCGCCATGCGGTTGCAGGCTGCCGCTGATCCAGCGCTTGCGCGCCGTCCGCCCCTCGGGCGAGGCGAGGAACCAGGTGCAGCGCTCACCCGCGGCGAGGCGCGCCAGCGGATGCGGGGCCTGGCCCAGCGCAATGGCCATCGCGCAACCGGCCCCCGTGGCGATCCGCGCCGCAATCAGCTTGGTGCGCATGCCGCCGGAGGAATAGCCCGGCGGCGGCTCACCCCCCATGGCCATGATCTCATCCGTCAGGCGCTCCACCACCGGCAGATGCTGGGCGGCAGGGTCGCGGCGCGGGTCGGCGGTGTAGAGGCCGTCAATGTCGGAAAACAGGATCAGCGCATCCGCCGAGATCATCTCCGCCACGCGTGCCGCGAGGCGATCATTGTCGCCGAAGCGCAATTCGGCGGTCGCTACCGTGTCGTTTTCGTTGATCACCGGCACGCAGCCGAATTCCGCCAGTGTCGCCAATGTGGCGCGGGCATTGAGGTAGCGGCGGCGATCCTCGCTATCCTCGAGCGTCAGCAGCAATTGCGCGGCGCGCAGCCCATGCGCCGAGAGCGCCTGCTCCCAGGCGCCGGCCAGGCGAATCTGCCCGACGGCCGCCGCCGCCTGCTTCTCCTCGAGCTTCAGCGTCTTGCGCGTCAGCCCCAGCGTGCCCCGCGCCAAGGCCACCGCACCCGAGGACACCACCGCCACCTCCACGCCGCGCGCGCGCAGGGCCGCAATGTCGGCGGCGACGGAATCGAGCCAGGCGAGGCGCGGCTCGGCCTTCTCCACCAGCAGGGCGGAGCCGATCTTCACGACGATGCGGCGGGCGTTGTTCAGCGGTGACATGGCGGGTGTCCTCTGCGGGTTTTGCGCCAGGGCGGCAAGTCTCCCCTCGACACAACCCTGGCGTGTTCGCATGATCGCGCCATGCGTGCATTCCTCCTGATGACCCTCCTGGCCCTCGCCGGCTGCGATATCCCGCCCCCCCTGGCCCGCTTCCTGCCGAATGGCGAGCCGAACCGCCTCGCCATCGCCGAGGCTGAAAGCGCCGAGGCCGAGGAAGATGCGGGGGAGGTGCTTCGCCTTGCCCTTGGCCGGCGGCGCGCCACGGCCACCTTGATCCAGCAGCAGGGCACGCGGCGCATGTGGCGCGCGCCGGGCGGGGTGATTGTGGCCACGGATGGCGCGCGCGTGGTCGGCACGGCGGGGCTGCCGCAAATGGTCATGGCGACGCGCTTCGACGGCGTGGACCCGCTGACCGACCCGCGCGCGCTGCTGGCCCGCAGCGCCGAGGCGCGGCGCCTTGTGGATATCTCAGGCGCGCGGCGCGATCCGGCGAGCATGCGCTTCGGCGTCTCCTTTGATTGCCGCCTGCGCGGCGCCGAGACGGAGGATGGCTTCATCCTGATCGAGGAGCGTTGCCGGGTGCCGGGCTTTTCGCCCGTGGTGAACCGCTTCTGGGCGGATCGGGAGACCGGCGCCGTGGGCTATGCGGAGCAATGGATCGGCCCGGGCCTTGGCGCCCTCGCGCTGGATTTCGAACCGGGCCAGTGATCGGCCTTTTTTCCGCACCTGTTCTGCACTAACATCTGAATGTGGTGCCTCGGGGGAGGCGCCTTGGGGGCTTCCGACGTGACGTGCAAGCTGTGGGGCCATGGGTGGCGCTGCTTGACGCTGTTCACGCTGCTGGCAATGGCCGGCTGCGGCACCTCCCGCATGCCCAGGCCACAGGGCGTTCCCCAGGCGGGTGCCAACCTCGAACTCTCCTGCGTGCCCTATGCCCGCGCCCGCTCGGGCATCGAGTTGCGGGGAGATGCCTGGCAGTGGTGGGATGCGGCGGCCGGGCGTTACACCCGCGCCCGGCGGCCCGCGCCCGGCAGCGTGATCGTCATGGCGCGCACCTCACGCCTGCCCTCGGGCCATGTCGCGGTTGTCTCGCGCGTGGTGTCGGCGCGTGAGATTCGGGTGGATCACGCGAATTGGGCAAGTGGTTCGGCCCGCGGGCGCGTGGCGCAGGACCAGCCGGTGCTGGATGTCTCACCCGGCAATGACTGGACGCAGATTCGCGTCTGGTATCCGCGCATCAATGACTACGGCAATACGGTCTTTGCCGCGCATGGCTTCATCCTGCCGCGAATGGACTACGCCGCGCGATAGCCCGGCGCAGGACGCGCGTCTTGCCTGACATGATCAAGCCGGCGCGGCATGACGCAGTTCAATCTGTCCAGGCCGGACCAGTCCTTGTCTATTATAATCTGCAGCGCCTTCGGCTCGCCTGACAGTCTTCGGGGCGCCAAACGCACCACCGCAGCCGCGCATCCCACAGCCTGCCCGGCTCACGACCGATTGAGCCTGCCCGCACGGCACCGCCGCGAAGATCACGGCTTCCAGCATGGTGAGTGGGGGAGGCTGAGCCGGTCGGCCGGGAAGTCGGTCAGGCAGGTCTGCCTGTGGCGCCTGAGGATGGCCGAGGCCAGGGTGCCGTCCCCACGCTGCCGGCGTCATGCAACGCTGGCGGATGATCTGCGCCACGGTGGGTCACAAGGCGAGGGCAGGACCAAATGCCATGCCGCCGTCGCCGTGGGCAGCGGGCGCCACATAAGACACAGCGCCCGGCGCATGGCCGTCCAGGGGCAGGACAAAACAAGCGGAAAACTTGGTAGCGGCGAGCGGACTTGAACCGCTGACCCCGGCATTATGAGTGCCGTGCTCTAACCAGCTGAGCTACGCCGCCATCCAATGAGGCGCGGAGGTAATCGCCACCCCCGCTTCTGTCAACTGAATGGCGCTATTGGGTGCTGCCGGGCTGCCATCCGCCAGGGAATCCGCCTCAAGGCATACGGATGCGGAGCAGAGCGCATCAACACGCCGCGCCCGAGCGGCCATGCCCTGCGCAGGCGAGGCGGAAAGACGCACCGCCCTGGGACAATCAGCGATACGCGCCACCGGCGGCGCTTCGGCCCAACACGCACTGACCTGGAGCTGCATGGCCCGGCGCGCCCATCCGCGTCCGGCCGGCCGTCGTGGTCAGGCGGGCCTCGCCCCCAGCGCGCGGTCCAGCAGCGCTTCGATCTGCGCTGGGTCATCCCAACGCAGGGTCACGCTCACCACCCGCACGCTGCTCTGGAATTCGGGGGGAATGCGCACCCAGTCCTTTCGCGTGGTCACCGGAATGGCGCCCAGCCCCTCGGCCTGGGCCAGCAAGGCACGGATATCGCCGGCATCGAAGGGGTAGTGGTCGGCGAAGCTCTCCGTGCCCGCAACCACCGCACCGCCCAGCCGCAGCGTGGTGAAGAACTTGCGCGGATTGGCGATGCCGCAGAACGCAAAGACATTCTCCCCCGCCAGCTCGGTGATTTCAGGGCCGGGGACGAGGTCCCCGCGCAGCACCGGCAAGTCAGCAGGCAAGAGAGCGAGCGCCCCGGTGTCGTCGCCGCCGATCAGCACCGCCGCGTCGCAGCGGGCGGCGGCGGCAGCCACGCTCTCGCGCAGCGGGCCGGCCGGGATGACATGGCCATTGCCGAAGCCATAGCCGCCATCAATCGTCAGCAGAGTGAGCGTCTTGGCCAGGGTGGGGTTCTGCAGGCCATCATCCATGACGATGGCGCCAGCCCCTTCCGCCACGGCACGCTGGGCGCCGGCGGCACGGTCCGCACTGACCCAGGTGGGGGCCAGGGCCGCCAGCAGCAGCGCTTCATCGCCCACGGCCTCACTGTCGTGCCGGCCTGGTTGCACCTGGACCGGCCCCTTCACCGAGCCGCCATAGCCCCGCAGCAGGAAATGCGCGGCGGTCCCGCGCGCCTGGATGCGGCTGCCGATATCCATGGCCAGTGTGGTCTTGCCCGCGCCCCCTGCCGTGGCGCCACCGCAACAGATCACCGGCACGGGGGCCTGCCAGCCGGGCCGCGTCATGCGCCGGGCCGTTGCCGCCGCATAGATGGCAGCCACGGGTGAGAGCAGCAGGGGCGCAATTCCCCCACGGCGACCCCAGAAATCGGGCGCTCTGATGCTGATCGTTCAACCCTTTCCCAAATTCCTGGCCTTAAACCCCTGGCCCAGGGCCTCGGCTCAAGCCTTCTCCACGGCGCCATCCGGTCCAACCAGGGCCAGCAGCGCTTCCGCCATCCGGCCCGGCAGGTCGGAAGCGCTGGAAACCCAGGCGCCGGCGGCACGGGCCATGGCAGCCGACGCGTCGGGATGGGTTAGCATATCCGCCATGGTCGCCGCCAGCGCGGCCGCATCCTGCACCTGGCGGGCGCCGCCAGCCGCGAGCAGGCCGCCGCTGGCCTCCTGGAAATTCTCCATATGCGGGCCGAAAATCATGGGGCAGCCCAACCGCGCCGCCTCCAGAGGATTTTGCCCGCCATGGGGCACCAGGCTCCCGCCGATGAAGGCGATGTCAGCGGCGCGGTACAGCAGGCCCATCTCCCCCATCGTATCGGCGATGTAGAGCGGCCCCGCATCCGGCCCCTGGCCCAGGCTGCGCCGGGGCGCCTCACCCAGCTCCGCCCCGCGCTCGGGGTGGCGTGGCGCGAGGATGGTGAGCAATTGCGGCCAGGAACCGCGCAGCTCGGCCGCGGCGGCCATGATCTGCGCTTCTTCGCCGGGATGGGTGCTGGCGGCCAGCAGCACGGGCCGCCCGCCGATCGCGCCGCGCAGTTCAGTCAGTGCCGCGGCATCCACCGGCAGCGGCGGGGCGGCGAGCTTCAGATCCCCCGGCGGCGTCAATCCCTGTGCGCCCAGCGCCTGGAGCCGCGCGGCATCCTGGGCGGAGCGCGGCATGATCAGGCGGAAACGCCCCAGCAGATCCCGCGCGAAGCCAGGCGCCCAGCGTCCCCAGCGCGCGGCCGTCCGGTCCGAGATTCGCGCATTCAGCAGCGCGAGCGGAATGCCGCGGCCATGGGTGGCGGCGAGCGTATTGGGCCAAAGCTCGCTCTCCACGAAGCCCGCCGCATCCGGCCGCCAGCCATCGAGGAAGCGCGCCACCCATGCGGGCACATCAAGCGGCGCATAGCGATGCAGGACCCGCCCGCGCAGCGCATCGGGCAGGCGCTGCGGCAGCAGGCGGGCGGAGGTCACGGTGCCGGTGGTCACCAGCATCGTGAGGGCCGGGTCCCGCGCAGCCAGCGCCTCCATCAGCGGGAGGATGGCCAGGCTCTCGCCCACGCTGGCCGCATGCAGCCAGATCAGCCGGCCCGGCGGCCGGGCGGCGCCATGGCCTTCGCGCTCCGCGAGGCGGGCGGGGTCTTCCTTGTCCCGCGCCACGCGGCGGCGGAGATTCCAGCGAAGCGCGGGGGCCGCCAGCCCTGCCAGGTGATGCCAGGCGCCACTCATCGCCGCGGCCGGCCAATCGCCGCATCGGCGGCGTCACAGGCGGCGTCCAGCGCGGCGGTGATGGCGGGCAGCGCGGCCTCCGGCGCATCCCGTGCCACGCTGACGGCCGGACCGGCGACGATCACGCCACGGCCGAAAGGCAGCGGGATTTCCATCCGGTCCCAGCTGCGCAGGCCGATGGTGAAAGCGAGCCGCCCGGCGCAGGGCAGTACAGGCTTGCCGCTGAGGGCCGCCAGTTGCGCCACGCCGGGTGCCGCCTCCCGCCGGGGGCCGCGCGGGCCGTCCGGCGTGATGACCATCATCGCGCCCGTGCGGATCAGCCGCGCCATGGCGAGCATGCCCGCAGCACCCCCCTTGGAGGTGGAGGCATGGACCATGTTCAGCTCGAAGCGCGTCACGATATCCCCGATGAAGCGGCCATCGCGATGCCGCGAGACCAGCACATGGGCCGAGGGGATGCCGGCGCGCGCACGCCCGACACGCCAGAGATGCGGCATCACGGGCAGGTTCTCATGCCAGAAGGCGGCGATGACATTGCCGTGCGCGGCAAAGGCCGCGTCAATCTCCGCGCCGCCGATCAGCTGCCAGCGCGTGGTCCGATAGACCAGCGCGAGGTAAAGCCCCAGGAGTTTGGCGGCGAGGGCCTTGAAGGCCGGGTGGCGCGTCAGCCGGCGCAGCATGCGGGGTTCTCGGGCATATCCTGCGCGGGTCGCATGCCGGCGCGCGCGAGGCAAGGGCCACCCCGCTCAGATCTCGATCAGATGCGCCTTGAAGGCAGCGGCGCATGCCGGCCAGGAGAAGCGCTCCGCCTCGGCCCGGGCCATGGCGCGCGGCACATCCATCGCGGCCAGGCAGGCGCGGCGCAGATCCTCGTCCAGCACGCCGCCCTGGCCCACCACATCGCGCGGGCCCATCACCGGAAAGGCCGCGACGGGCGTGCCGCAGGCCATGGCTTCGAGCAGCACCAGGCCAAATGTATCGGTGCGCGAGGGGAAGACCATCACATCCGCGCCGCGATAGGCATGCGCCAATGCCTCCCCATGGCGCCAGCCCGCGAAATGCACCGAAGGATAGCGAGCCTGGAGCGAGGCACGCTGCGGCCCATCGCCGACCACGACCTTGGTGCCGGGCAGCTGCAGCTCCAGGAAGGCCGCGATGTTCTTCTCGACGGCGACGCGCCCGGCATAGAGGAAGATGGGCCTGGGCAGGCCCGCCCAGGCATCGCGCGCACCTTCCTGGAACAGCCGCAGATCCACGCCGCGCGTCCAGGGCAGGATGCGCCGGAAGCCACGCTGGGCCAGCTCCTGCTGCAGGCTCGGCGTGGCGGCGAAGGTGCCCGCACCCGCATTGTGGAAGCGGCGCAGCAGCGCCCAGATGGGGCCTGGTGGAAGCCGCGTGCGCGCCGCGATGTATTCGGCGAAGCGGGTGTGGAAGCTGGTGGTGAAGCGCCAGCCGCGCCGGATGCAGATGGCCCGCGCGGCGAAGCCCAGCGGCCCTTCGGTGGCGATGTGCAGCGCATCCGGCCGCAGCGCGTCCAGCATGCGGGCCAGCGCGGCGCGCGGCAGGACCGCGAGGCGGATATCGGCATAGCCCGGCATCGCGAAGCTGCGAAACCGATCGGGGCCGATCACCTCCACCTCGTCGCCGAGCGCGATCAATTCCGCCGCCACACGCTCCAGCGTGCGCACGACGCCATTGACCTGCGGGCGCCAGGCATCGGAGATGATGACCAGCTTCATCAGGCGGGAAGCACCTCCCGCATGGGAAGCGGCGCGCGCTGCATCGCGGCCCAGTCCAGCAGCTCGAACCGGCCATCGGCATGCTCGACCAGCGCGGTGCAGCTTTCCACCCAGTCTCCGTCATTCATGTACATGATGCCGTTCACCATGCGCATTTCGGCGTGGTGGATATGGCCGCAGATCACGCCATCCAGCCCGCGGCGCCTGGCTTCGCCGGCCAGCGCCACCTCGAACCGGTCAATCGCCTTCACGGCCTCCTTGACCTGGCGCTTCAACCATTGCGAGAGGGACCAGTAGGGGTAGCCGAATTTGCGCCGGCCCAGGTTGAACCAGCGGTTCAGCACCAGAGCCGTGTCATAGGCCCAGTCGCCCAGATAGGCGAGGAACTTGGCATAGCGGATCACGCCGTCGAATTCATCACCATGGATCACCAGGAACTGGCGGCCATCGGCGCCTTCATGCACGGCCTCACGGCGCAGCTTCACGCCGGCGATTTCCAGGCCCAGCCATTCGCGGAACATCTCGTCATGATTGCCGGGAATATAGGTGACCTGCGTGCCGCGCTCGGCATGGTCGAGCACGGCGCGCATCACCGCGTCGAACTCCTCATGCCAGTACCAGGCCTTGCGCAGGCGCCAGCCGTCAATCACATCGCCCACCAGGTAGAGATGCTCGCACTCCACCCTGGCCAGGAAATCCAGCAGCAAGTCGGAACGCGCGCCGCGCGTGCCCAGATGGATGTCGGAGACGAAGACGCTGCGAAGCTGGAGCTTCGGACCACGTGAGGGCATCAGGGATGCTCCGTGCTGTGCATGGCACGGCACATGCGTGGAAGAACCTCGCATTGCACGTGAATCTTCCATGACCCCCGCGCCCGGCGCATGTCTCGGCTCCGCCACGGAACCGACCGCGAATCGTCAAGCAGGCGATGCTAGGCGTGAAGGTTCGGCTGCATGATCTGGCGTCGTCTGGCGGCCGCGCCAAGGCGCTGGCCCGTCATCACGCCACAGGGCGCAAGCACGCTCCGTGGCAAATGGCCCAGGTCTTCCGCGTGCCAGCCCTCGGTCAGGCTGCGGGCAAAACGCGCCCGCGGCATTCGCCGAAGCCGATGGAGAGGAACCCCGTGCGCCGTGCCTGGGCGCGCAGGATCACCTCATCGCCATCCTCCAGGAAGCGGCGCTCCTCGCCCGAGGCAAGCCGCATCGGCTGGGTGCCGCCCTGTGTCGCTTCCAGCAGGCTCGCATAGCCATCGCGTTCCGGCCCGGAGATGGTGCCCGAACCGAACAAGTCCCCGCTGTTCAGGTTGCACCCGTTGGAGCTGTGATGCGCCACCATCTGCGCCACGGTCCAGTACATGTGCCGCGCGTTGCTGTCGGCGATCCGATGTGGAGCAAGGCCCCGGGCGGCAAGGCCCGGCGTGACCAGCCAGGCCTCCAGCGCGATGTCAAACCCGCCCCTTGCCTGGTCCTCGGCGTCGGTCAGGTAGGGCAAGGGTGCTGGGTCGCCGGGCGGGCGGGGCGGCTGGGCGATGCGGAAGGGCGCCAGCGCCTCGGGCGTCACGATCCATGGGCTGATGCTGGTGGCGAAGCTCTTGCCGAGGAAGGGCCCGAGCGGCTGATACTCCCAGGCCTGGATATCGCGCGCGGACCAGTCATTCAGCAGGCAGAATCCGGCGATATGCGCGGCTGCTTCCGCGATCGGAATGGGCGTGCCCTGCGCATTTCCGGGGCCGATCCAGATGCCGATCTCCAATTCGTAATCCAGCTTTTCGCAAGCGCCGAATTCCGGGCCGCCAGGCCGCGCAAGCTGGCCCCTGGGGCGGCGAAATGCGGTACCCGAGGGGATGATCGAGGAAGCACGACCGTGATAGCCGATGGGGACATGCTTGTAGTTGGGCAGCAGAGGATTGTCCGGCCGGAACAGCTTGCCCGCGGCGGTGGCATGATGGATCCCGACGTAGAAATCCGTGTAGTCCCCGATGCGGCCCGGCACATGCAGCGTGCAGGCCGAAGCGTCGTGCAGCAGCGGCGTCAGCCTGGCCTGCTCGGCGCTGCCCTTCGCCAGGGCGGCGGAGAGCCTGGCCCGCAAGGCCTGCCGCGCCTGGCCCCCCCGGCCGAGCAGCGCGTTCAGGGAGCCATCCTGCGCCTCGCCCTCGAGTTCCAGGATGGCATCGCCGATGGCGACGCCGGCTCGCGGTACGCCCCCGCCAGGTGGCGTGAAGAGGCCAAGCGGCAGATTCTGGATGGGGAAATCCGGATGGCCATTTGCGGAGAGAACCCAGCTCTGCCGCTTGGGGTCGTGCGTTTCGTCGAGCATTTGACTGTGTTCCTCTGGGTTCAGGGACGCTGCCCCCTGGTCTTTTCGTTGTCGGTAAGGCCGCTATGATGCCTGAAGCAGGCCCGACCGTCTGCTTGCGCCGGGCATGCCCGTTCGTTGATCATGGCGCGCACCGGTTCGTCCATCCAGCCGCTGGAGACGCCTTGGATATCGGCCTCCTGGTTCACTGCGGCCCCGGGAAGGCCGGCAGGTGGCTGCCGGGCCGCGGCCTGGCATGCGCCGTTCGATGGCATCAGCGCGGGGCTGCCAATCGCGGGTCAGCCAGTCGCGGGGCTGCCAGTCGCTATCACGGTCACGGTTCGCATGGGGCGCTTCGCCAAGGGCTTCGCAACGCGCCTCGTGCATGGACTCATCCGCAGGTTGGCGCGGCGCTGGACCGTGTCAGTCGCGGGTGTTGACCACCCCGGTGCGATTCCAGGCTTTCGCGCCGCCTTCCCCGATCAGACGAATCCGACCGATCCGGGAAGCATCAGAGCCGCGTCTGGCCCGGCTCGGGTATCGAAGGGCGGGAGCCCCTGGCCTCACCCCGGCAGAAACGAATGGCCAGGGCGCCCATCACGCAGGAAGCAAGGAAGGTCCAGGCGGCCAGCGCCGCCATGCTCCAGAGTGGCGGCAGATCGCCCAACAGCCAAAGCAGCCCGGAGCGCAGCACAAGGCCGGTGCCCAGCACACCCACGGCATTGGCCCAGATGGCGACATCCGCGCCCAGCCCGAAACGGCGGGCGATGGCGCGCAGCAGCATCGCCTGGGCACCCAATGCTGGAACACCGGCGAGGGAGGGAATGGCATCCGCCACCGCCGCCACGGCGGCCCAGGGCAGGATGGCCCGCGACCATAGGCCGATCTCCGGCGGGGCAGGCGGGGCGAGGGAGGCCGCGATCTCGGGTGCCAAGCTGCCGATCGCCGCCTGCAGGGCCGTGAGGCCATAGCCTGGCGGGGGCAAGCGCTGCGCCGGGGCGGTGAAATCCACCGGAACACAGCCCGCGACGAGCCCCTCGAGGCCCTCCCGTTGCGCCTTGAGCGCCGTGGCCAGGGCGGCCGGCACGGCGGGACCCGGCGTCCCGTCCGCGGTATAGGGATAAGGCAGCGGGTGCGGGGCTCCGGCGGGGTAGAGCGCGTGCAGATCGGTCTGCACCAGAAGAATGGGCCATGCCACGCCCTGCGCCCGCAATTGCTTCAGCACCGCGTGCAAACGCTGTGGTTCCGGCTCATTGGCGCGCAACACGGCCAGGATCAGCGCCGGCCCCTGCCCAAGACAGGCAAGGTCCTCGGCCGGATCGTATTCCGGGGCTTCGGCATTCAGGCCCGTGGTGACCAGGAAGCGCAGCCGCGGCGCCTCCGGCGGCCAAGCCAGCGTTTCGGCCGTGGCGGTGGCGGCAGAAAGGTCCCGCCGCAAATCCGAGCGCCAACGATCCAGCAGCGCCGAGACGATGCTGGTCTGGCCCGAAACCGCCGGCCCGAGCAGCCAGATGACGGGGATCCGGGTCGGATCGGCGCTGCGGTGATCCGCATGTCGGGCTTGCGAGTCCATAACCATCCTTTTCCGCGAGACGGACGCGGCCACAGTCGCAAACGCCGGCACGCCCCTGACGTTGCAGGTTGCGGCGAAACCCATCCGGGCGCTTTGCGATGCCGCAATCCTCGGCTTATTGCGGAACCGTTCCTGCACCCGGACAAAACACCTCTAGGATGCGCGCAACCGCGCTTCCCCGGAGTTCGCCCCATGCACCTGATCCATCCACCCGAGGAACTGGAATCCGCCGTGGCCGCCGCTGCCGCCTGGCTGAAGCTGGGCACCGAGGCGCTGAGTGTGGCCATCATTCTCGCTTCCATGGCCATCGCGCTGGCGCGGCTCCTGGCCGGGCTGCTGCGCCGGCCAGCGGGCGATGTGCGCATGGGGCTGGCGCGCGGCCTGTCCCTCGCGCTGGAATTTCAGCTGGCGGCCGATATCGTCGGCACGGCGATCTCGCCCGATTGGGACCAGATCGGCAAGCTGGCCGCCGTGGCGGCGATCCGCACCTTCCTGAACTACTTCCTGCAACGCGAATTGGCGGGCGAGGCAGCGACGGCCAGCGCGCCGTTCACCCCGGCGGATGCAGCTCCGCCCGGGCCCGGGAAAAGCTCCGCCGGCCGCGCTTGAAGCCCATCAGCACGGGCGAGATGCCACGCAGCGCCGCAACAGGGTCCGGCGCGTCCACCACCACGAGATCAGCGGGATTGCCCAAGGCGATGCCATATTGCTTCAGCCGCAGCACGCGGGCGGAATTCGCCGTGAACATGTCCCAGGTCTGGCGCAGCTCCGCCGCATCGCCGCGCTGCACCACATTGGCGTAGAGATTGGCCATGCGGATCAATTGCGCGTCACCGAAGGGCGTGAAGGGATTCTGCACATTGTTGGTGGAGAGGTTGCACAAGGCGCCCTGCGCCATCAGCCGATGCGCATCCACCACCCCGCGCCGGATGTCATGGTCCTGGTCACGCCCCATCAGGAAGAGGTCCGTCGCCGGCAGTACAGCGAGTGAGACGCCGGAATTGGCCATCATCCGGCCGATGCGGTCCTGATGCTCGGGCGTGGCGCTGGCGATCTTCGTGCCATGTCCGAAGGCGACGCGGCCGCCCCAGCCCAGCTTGTCCGTGAGTTCGCAGACCAGCGTCAGGTCCAGGTCATCCGGGTTGAAGCCGCTGTCCAGATGCATGTCCACATCCACGTCGAACTCGCGCGCGAGCTCAAAGATGCGGCGGATCTGGCCATGGCGATCCCGGTCATAATTGGGTGCGGCACCGATCACGGTGGCGCCTGATTTCAGCGCCTCGACCATGAGTTCCTCGGTGCCGGGGCTGTCCAGCAGGCCCTCCTGCGGCATCACGCAGATTTCCAGATCGATCGCCCAGCGATAGGCGTCTACCAGCGCCTTCACGCCATGGAAGCCACGCATGCCCACCATCGGGTCCACCTCGCAATGGGTGCGCATGGTCATGGTGCCGTGGCTGATGGCTCGTTCCAGGGTGGCCCGCGCGCGGGCGTTCACATCCTCGACCGTGAAGGTGTGCTTGATGGCGGAGACGCGCTCCATCGCGCGGTGCGGATTGCGTCCGGGCGCGCAGCCGCAGCGATCAATGATGCCGCTCTTGTCGAGATGGATATGCGTCTCGACGAAGCCGGGGGAGACGAAGCTGCCAGCCGCATCCACCACTTCGCCCGCCGTCATTCCCAAATCAGGGGCGATGGCGGTGATGATGCCGCCCGTGACGCCGATATCCACAAGGCCCTCGGCATCGGCAAGGCGGGCGCGGCGCAGCAGCAGATCGAATTCCATGCGGGACAACTCCAGGTGACTGGCACAAGGCTTGCTGAATTCCGGCAAGCTGACCACCCTTCCTCATGGAGATTCACATGCCCACCCTCACCCGCCGTGCCGCATTGCTGGGCGTGCCTGCGCTGGCGGCCCCGGCCTTCAGCCCCCGCGCCTCGGCCCAGGCCGCCTGGCCGGACCGGCCGATCCGCTGGATCGTGAATTTCCCGCCCGGCGGTGCGGCCGATACCCTTTCGCGCATCCTGGCGCCGGTGGTGAGTGCCAGGCTGGGCCAGCCGGTGGTGGTGGAGAATCGGCCAGGTGCCGGTGGCGCGCTGGGGGCGGATATCCTGGCGAAGGCCCCGGGCGACCGCTTCGTGGTGATGATGTCCTCCGCCGCCTCGCACGGAATCGGGCCAGTGCTGTATCGCAACCCGCCCTACGATGCCCTGCGTGATTTCTCGCATATCCGGCTGGTTGGCACCTTTCCCTCCGTGCTGGCGGTGAACCTCGATTTTCCCGCGCGCAACCTGGCCGAGTACCTCGCCGTGGCACGCCAGCGACCGGTGACCTATGGGTCGGGTGGCAATGGCACGCTGAACCATCTGGTGGGGCAGGTGCTGGCGCGTGCGGCGGGGGTGGAGTTGACCCATGTGCCCTATCGCGGCTCGGCGCCCGCATTGACGGATACGATCGGCGGGCAAATCCCCTCCATCATGGAAAGCCTACCCATCGCGCTGCCGCATCTGCGTGGCGGGCGCCTGCGCGCGCTGGCGACGAGCGAGGCCACGCGCCCCGCCTCGCTGCCTGACGTGCCGACCTTCGCCGAGCAGGGCTTCCCGCAGGTGACCTCCAGCAACTGGTTCGGCTTTTCGGCACCGGCCGGGCTGCCGCCGGACATCATCGCGCGGTGGGACGCCGAAATCGCCCAGGCCCTGGCCGACCCGGCGGTGGTGGAGCGCTTCGGCACCATCGGCGTCCGGCCCGGCGCGGAGGGGCCGGCGGGCTACACGGCGCTGATCACGGGTGAGTTGGACCGATGGCGGGCGGTGATCGCCGCGGGCAACATCACGCCGGATTGATGGGTGGGCTGCGGCGGTGGCGCTGACCCCCTCGGCGCCAGGCCCGTTCCCGGGGCGCCGCTCAGGCGGCAATCCCAACCGGCGCCCCTGCACCTGGACGAGCATTTCCGGATCCCGGCTTGCTGGCTGGAGACCACGGCTTGCGGAGGGCGCAGGGAGCCTGGCCCGCTCTCCCGCCATCGCGCAGGCTGACCGGACTGCCGTCATTTTCATGAAAATCCCAGGCTTTCACCAGCCGCGCCCAGGTGCTGATGTGTGCCCTGCCGTGCCGCCTGAAGGAAAGCCGCCCACCCCGCCCCGCTTGCGCCAAAGCCCGACCGGGCCAATCTTGACGGCATGAGCATTCCCGCCCCCGACCAAGCGATCCTCAGCGCCTTCTGGCGCGTTCTGGCCGGCAGTGGCTGGCATGGCCTGACGCTGCGCGCCGTCGCGGCCGAGGCCGGCCTGCCCCTGGCTGATCTGCGGCGCCACTTCACCTGCCCGCTGGAAATCCTGGGCGCGCATCAGCGCGCAGTGGATGCCGGCGTGCTGGAAGGCACGGTGGAGGATATGAGCAGCACCGCCCGGGACCGACTGTTCGATGTGCTGATGCGCCGGCTGGACGCGCTCCAGCCGGACCGCCCGGGCGTGGTCCGGCTGCTGCATGACCTGCCACGCGCCCCCCTGTTGGCGCTGTGGTTCGCCCGCCGCAATCTCAGCGCCATGGCCTGGATGCTGGAAGCGGCCGGGCTGGATGCCGCGGGGCCCGCCGGTCTGGCGCGGGCGCAGGGCCTGGGTGCCGTCTGGCTCGCCGCCCTTCGCGCCTGGGAAAAAGATGAGAGCGAGGACCTCTCGGCCACCATGGCCGCGCTGGATCGCGCCCTGGACCAGGCCGACCGTGTGGCCCGGTGGTTGCGCTGGGCGCCAGTGGAGGCTTCGGCGTCCGACGCCCCCATGGAGGCCGGCCCTGACGCGGAACCTGCAACGGAAGTGAATTGACCGCGTTACCCCAGGGCGTCTAGGAACCAAGGCGTTCAGGCCGCTGCTCGGACAACTGATCGCTGGGGTCAGTCTCGGCGACGGCATCCGGAGACTCAAATCATGTCAAGCAATGGCTTCAATCCCGAAGAAATGATGCGCGCCTTCACCTCGATGAAGCTGCCCGCCATGCCGGATTTCCAGGCCTTCGCCGATGCGCAGAAGCGCAACCTCGAAGCGCTGACCACCGCCAACAAGCTCGCCATGGAAGGTGCCCAGGCCGTGGGCCGCCGCAACATGGAGATCATTCAGCAGGTGATGGGCGAAATGACCCAGGCCATGCAGAGCATGACCGCGGTCGAGGCCTCGCCCAATGCCAAGGCGGCGCAGCAGGCCGAAATGATGAAGACCGCCTATGAGCGCGCGGTGGCCAACATGCAGGAAATCGCCGAGCTGATTCAGAAGTCCAATGGCGAGGCCGTGGGCGTACTGAACCGCCGCTTCGCCGAGGCACTCGAAGAAGTGAAGGGCATGGTCAAGCCCTGATAAGCCCTGATTGAAGCGCGTCTATTCGACGCGCTTCAACTTGGCTTCGACCACGGCGGCGAGCACACCCGCGCCATAGGGGATGGCGGCGTCGTTGAAGTCGAAGGCGGGGTTGTGCACCTCGGCGCTGTCACCATTGCCGGTGACGATATAGGCGCCGGGGCATTTCTCCAGCATGTAGGCGAAATCCTCACCACCCATGACGGCGGGGAATTCACGCTTCACATGCCCCTCTCCCACCAGGGAAGCGGCCGCATCGCCCAGGGCCAGGGTCTCCGCCGCATCATTGACCAGGGGCGTGGTGATCACGCGGAAATCAAGGGTGGCCGTGCCTCCCAGGCCGGAAGCAACACCCGCGCTGATGGCGCGCATGCGGTCCTCCACCAGCTTCATCACCTGATTGCTGAAGGCGCGCACCGTGCCACCGAGCCGCACCTCGTTCGGGATGACGTTATAGGCGTTGCCCGCGTCGAACCGCGTCACGCTGAGCACCGCGCGTTCGGCCGCCGGCACATTGCGGGCGACGACGGATTGCAGCGCCTGCACGATGGCGGCGCCCATCACGACGGGATCATGCGTCGTCTCGGGCCGCGCGCCATGGCCGCCCTTGCCTGTCACCTGGATGTCGAAGAAGGCGACGCCCGCCATCATCGGGCCGGGCCTTATGCCGTATTGGCCGAGCGGCATGCCCGGGCGGTTGTGCAGGCCAAATACCGCATCGCAGGGAAAGCGCTCGAACAGCCCGTCCTCCAGCATGGCGAGCGCGCCGCCCGCACCTTCTTCGCCCGGCTGGAAGATCAGGTGGACGGTGCCGTCGAAGCGCTTGGTCTCCTGCAGATATTTGGCGGCGGCGAGCAGCATGGTGGTGTGCCCGTCATGCCCGCAGGCATGCATTTTTCCCGGGATGGCGCTGGCATGCGCGAAGCTGTTCGCCTCGGTCATGGCCAGCGCGTCCATGTCGGCGCGCAGGCCGATGCGGCCCTGGCCATTGCCGTTGCGAATGACGCCGACCACGCCGGTCACACCGATACCGCGATGCACCTCGATCCCCATCTCCGTGAGCTTGCTGGCCACGAGGTCGGCGGTGCGATGTTCCTCCAGCCCAAGCTCGGGATGGGCGTGGATGTCACGGCGGATGGTGGTGAACTCATCCTGCCAGGCGGCGATGGTCTCGGTCGGGTTATTCATGGAGGCATTATTCCTCCGGCTTGGCGCCCTGCGCAATCACCAGCGCCTCATGCAGCACTGCCATGTCGCCAATGTGATTGGCCAGCAGCAGAATGAGCTTGGCGTCGAGCTTGCGTGAGGCCGCGGCATCGAGCGTGCGATGCGCCTCCATCAAGGCGGCATAGAAGCCGTCCGGATCGGCGATTCGGGGCGTTGTGCGCAGTTGCTTCATCGGCCGAGCGCCTTGTCCCGCGCGGCGAGGATCGGCTCGGGCGCCGCGGTGGTGAAACGCGCGGCGATATGCTGGTCCGGCCGCAGCAGCACGCATTCGCCGGGTGAGAGCCCATAGCGCGCGGCGGCCAGGCCGGAATGGTCATGCCAGGCGCCGGCCCGCGGCGTATCCGCGATCAGCAGGGTGGTGATGCCCGGCAAGGGCACCGGCACCACCTCCCGCGCCAGCAGGGTGAAACCGCCATCCGCACCGATCTGGCGCAGCAGCCAGCCACGCTGATCGCCGCGCAGCAGCGGTGCGTCAGGGGCCGGCGTGCCGGGCGGGGCCATGCCGGGCGACTGGTCCGGGCCGTTCAGCGGGCTGTCCAGCAGGGTGGTGGGCCTGGAGAGGCGGCCGGAATTCACGAAGGGCCGCGCCAATGCCCAATCCTCGGCCAGTTCCAGCACCGCATCGCGCCAGGCGCGCGCCGCCTCGGTCTTGGGCGTGATGAAATCCGTGCTGCGGCTGGAGTGGAGGATGTTTTCGTCAGCGGCGGGAATCCGCTCGGCTTCGTAGCTGTCCAGCAGCGCTTCCGGCGCATCCCCGCGCAGCACGGCAGCCAGTTTCCAGCATAGATTATCGGCATCCTGCACGCCGCCATTGCCGCCCCGCGCCCCAAAGGGGCTCACCTGATGCGCGGCATCGCCCAGGAAGAAGACGCGGCCATGGCGGAAGCGCTCCATCCGCCGGCAGCGGAAGGTATAGACGCTGACCCATTCCAGATCGAAGGGCACATCCGGGCCGAGCATGTCCGTCACGCGGCGGCGCACACGCTCAGGATCCTTTTCGAGTTCCGGATCCGCATCCCAGCCAAGCTGAAAATCAATCCGCCAGACATCATCGGGCTGCTTGTGCAGCAGCACGGATTGGCCGGGATGGAAGGGCGGGTCGAACCAGAACCAGCGCTCGGTCGGGAAGGGTGCGCTCATCACCACATCGGCGATGAGGAAGCGGTCCCGGAAGACCTGACCGGTGAAGCTGAGGCCGAGGGCTTCGCGGATGAAGCTGCGCGCGCCATCGGCCGCCAGCAGCCAGTCGGCGTGCAGGGTGTATGCGCCCTCCGGTGTCTCGATGGTCAGCAGCGCACCATCGGGATGGGCCGCGATGCCCGTCACGCGTGACTGCCAGCGCAGATCCACAAGCCCGGATTCAACGCAGGCCTCCACCAGCCATTGCTCGGCGTAATACTGCTGGAGATTCACGAAGGCCGGGAATTCATGGCCATCCTCGGGCAGCAGGTTGAAGCTATACGCCTCGCGCGACTGGAAGAAGACGCGGCCCTGGTTCCAGGTGATCCCCTTGGCGAGGAACTTCTCGCCGACGCCAAGCCGCGCGAAGATCTCCAGGCTGCGCTTGGCGAAGCAAATGGCGCGGCTGCCGAAGCTGACCGTGTCATCCTCATCGAGCAGCACCACGCGCAGGCCGCGCCGCGCCAGATCCAGCGCTGCCGTCAGCCCGACCAGCCCGCCGCCCACGATGACAACGGGTGCCCGCTCAGCATCAACGGGATGGGGGCGATATTCATAGCGCGGCTGGGTGTAGGTGCCAGGCAAGTCAGTGCCTCCAACTCAGTTCACTTCGGCCGGCTTCATCGGCGAGGAACCCTCGACCGCGCGCCACATCTCGACATCGCGCTCCGCCGTCCAGATGCGCGGATGGGCGATGCCGCCGGCTTCATCAAAGGCGCGGCTGACATTGAAGGGCATGCAGTGCTCGAAGATCACCCAATGCCCGTATTTCGGCCGCATGGCGCCCATCGCCTCGGCGTAGAGCTGCGTCAGGTTCCAGCCCTTCGCCACCGCTTCCTGCGCGAGGCTGAAAAGATCGCCCGTGAAGCTTTCGGTATCATGCAGGGCCTGCGCCACATCGGCCTTGGTCATCAGCGCCGCGCCACGGCCTGGCACCAGCTTCTCGGCCCCCAGGGCGCGGATGGCGGCGATGGTGGCGGGCCAGTCGGCGAAATGCGCATCGCCGCAATAGGGTGTCGCGCCAAACTCCACCGTATCGCCGGCAAAGAGGACCTTCTCCTTCGGCATCCAGACCACCGTATCGCCCGCCGTATGACTGCGGCCGATATGGATGATCTGGGCTTCCCGCTCCCCCAGCCAGAGGGTCATGCTGCGATGGAAGGTCTCGGTCGGCCAGGTCAGGCCGGGAATGCTCTCCCGGCCGCGAAACAGGCGCGGAAAGCGGCCGATCTCACTGTCCATATCCTGGGCGCCACGCTCCACGATCAGGTTGCGCGTGGCGTCCGAACAGATGATGGAATGCGCCGGATAGCCCGAGGCGCCCAGCACGCGCACCGCGTGATAATGCGACAGCACCACCTGCCGGACCGGCAGCGGCGTGACGGAAGCGATGCGCGCCTGCACATCGGCCGCCATGATCGGCGTCGCCTGGGCGTCCACGACGACGACGCCGTCGGGGCCGATGATCACCCCGGAATTGGGATCACCCTCGGCCGTATAGGCGTAGAGCCCGCCGCCGAGCTCGTCGAAGGAGACGTGTTTCTCGGTGAGATCGGTGGTGGAAGCGAAACTCATGGGGGCGTTGCCTTCTCGTCGCTGGCGCGAGTCTAGAGCATCGGCCGGGCAAACGAAATCATTTGCCGGGATCAAGCTGCGCGCGGCGACGCCATGCCGGCGCCGCGGCCTCCGGCGACCCTATAGGAGGTTGGTTTGACGACTGAATACCGATCCGGCGAACCAGCCTTCCCGGCCGGCGCGGGCGAGAGGGCTGAGCCCCCCGCGCCGCGCTCAGATGGCTGTGCCGCCCACCGTCAGGCCCGTCATCTTCAGCGTGGGCTGCCCCACACCCACGGGCACCCCTTGGCCGTTCTTGCCGCAAGTGCCGATGCCCGGATCCATCGCGCTGTCATGGCCGATCATGCTGACCTTGGTCAGCGCATCGGGCCCGTTGCCGATGAGGGTGGCGCCCTTCACCGGCGCGCCGATGCGGCCATTCTCGATGATGTAGGCCTCGCTCATCGAGAAGACGAACTTGCCCGAGGTGATATCCACCTGGCCGCCACCGAAATTCACCGCATAGATGCCGCGCTTCACGCTCGCGATGATCTCGGCCGGGCTATGGGCGCCACCCAGCATGATGGTGTTGGTCATACGTGGCATGGGGCTGTGGGCGTAGCTCTGGCGCCGGCCGTTGCCCGTGGGGGCCACGCCCATCAGGCGGGCATTCTGCCGGTCCTGGATGAAGCCACGCAGATAGCCATCCTCGATCATCACGGTGCGGCCGGAGGGCGTGCCCTCATCATCCACGGTGAGCGAGCCGCGGCGGTCGGCGATGGTGCCGTCATCCACCACGGTGACACCGGGTGCCGCGATGCGCGTGCCGAGCAATCCGGCGAAGGCGGAGGTCTTCTTGCGGTTGAAATCGCCCTCAAGCCCATGGCCGATCGCCTCATGCAGCAGGATGCCGGGCCAGCCGGGGCCGAGCACCACCTCGGTCTCGCCGGCGGGGGCGGGGATGCTTTGCAGATTGACCAGGGCCTGGCGCAACGCCTCGGCCACGCCCCGCTGCCAACCGCCCTCACCGATCACGCGCGAATAGGCGAAGCGCCCGCCCGCCCCGAAACTGCCCGTCTCCCGCCGGCCATTTTCCTCGACGACGACGGAGATGTTCAACCGCACCAGCGGCCGCAGATCGGCCACGCGCAGGCCATCGGGGCGAAGGATCTGCACCGCCTGCCACTCGCCATGCAGCGAGGCCATGACCTGCGTGACGCGCGGGTCCAGCGCGCGGGCATGGGCGTCAATCTCCATCAGCAGGTCGGTCTTGCCGGCGAAGCTGAGTTCAGCGCCATCGCCCATCAGCGGATTGGTGGCTTCATAGAGTTGCGCGTTGGTCGCCCGCGGGCCGACATCGAGCGTCCCGCTGCGGCCCTGCCGCACGGCGCCGACGGTCGCCGCGGCACGCGCCAGTGCCGCGTCGCTGATCTCCCCCGCATGGGCGTAGCCCGCCGCCTCGCCCTGGATGGCGCGCAGGCCGAAGCCGCGCTGCGTGTCGTAGCTGGCCGAGCGGATGCGGCCATCTTCCAGGCTGATCGCCTCGCTCTCGCGGTATTCGAAAAACAGCTCGCCATCCTCGGCGCCCGCCGTGGCTTCGTGCAGGCGGCGCTCGGCGGCGGCCGGATCGAGCTCGGTGTAGAAAAGCCGGTCGGTGACGGCCAGCGGCGTCTCGCGCGCGGCGAAGTCGAGGGGTGTGTCGAGGGGCATGCGAGTTCCGTTCAGAAGATCAGGCTGGAAGTCGGGAAGGTGATGCGCGCGATGGTGCCGATGCCGGGCGTGCTGTCCAGGCCCAAGGTGCCGCCCTGTGCCTGGGCCAGGGTGCGGCATAGATGCAAACCCAGGCCGGAGCCAGGGAAGCGGCGGGAGAGCGCGCTGTCGAGCTGGGTGAAAGGCTCGAAGACCCGCTCCATATCCTTGGCCTCGATGCCGATGCCGGTATCCTGCACCTCGATCACAAGGCCCTCGGCCGTGCACAGCGCACGCAGGGTGATCGTCCCGCCGGCCTCGGTGAATTTGGTCGCGTTGCTGAGCAGGTTGAGCAGCACCTGGCGCAACCGGCGCGCATCACCGCGCAGCCGGGGCAGATCCTGGGCGATGTCCAGCGTGAGGTTCAGCTTTCCGTCCGAGACCGCCGGGCCGATCATGCGCGCCGCCCCTTCGATCAAGGGTGCGACGGCGACTTCCTCCAGCGCGATCGGCAGGTTGCTCGTTTCGGCGCGGGTGATGTCGAGGATATCGTCAATCAACGAGAGGAGATGCCGGCCGGCCTCCTGGATGGCGGTGGCGAATTCCATCGTCAATTCCTGCGTGGCGCCGCCGCGCAGCACCTCTGAAAAGCCGATCACGGCGTTGAGCGGCGTGCGCAATTCATGGCTCATGGTGGCCAGGAAGCGCGACTTCGCGCGGCTGGCGGCTTCGGCCGCCTCGCGGGCTGCCTCCAGCTCGGTGCGAACCTGCCGGTCCTCGGTGACATCGGTGTAGGTGACCACCCAGCCACCATCGGGCGTCGGGTCCGAGACGACCTCCAGGATGCTGCCATCCGGGCGCGGCCGGAGCGAGCGGATGGGCGCGAAGCGCGGCCGCGTCTTGATCGCTTCGGCCACACGCAGCCCGGCCTCGCCCTCGCCGTATTCACCATGGGCCAGCAGGGCATCCACCATGTCATGCATGTGGGCGCCGGGCGCCAGCGCGTCATCCGGCAGCCCCAGCATCTCGCGCAGCTTGGCGTTGGAGGCCACCAGGCGGGCCTCCTTGTCGAACAGCACGATGCCATGCCGGATATTGCCCAGCATCACGCCCAGGATCTCGGCCCGGCGCTTGGCCTCAGCCTCGGCCCGGGCCAGCGGCGTCACATCCGTGAGAGAGACGACGAAGCCGCCATCCGGCGTGGGGTCGGAGGCGAAGTTCAGCACGCGGCCATCCTGCGCCACACGCTGCGCGCGAAAGGGCTTGCTGCGGTCCAGCTCGATGAGGCTCCTCCGCTCACGCTCGCCGGCCTCACCAGGCCCGAGATTGCCGGTCTTCACCTGGATCGCGAGCAACTCCTCCAGCGTCACGCCGACGCATTCGGGCAGTTGCGGCATGTCCATCAGCGTGACGGCCAGGCTGTTGAAGGCGCGCAGCCGGCGCTCATGGTCGTAGAGCAGCACGCCGGAGCTGTTGTTCTCCAGCATGGTGCGCAGCAGGCCAGCGCGACTTTCGGCCGCGGCCTCCGCCCGCACCAGCGGCGTGATATCGGAGACGGAGATGACGAAGCCCCCATCGGGCGTCGGGTCCGAGGCCACGTCGAAACGCCGGCCATCCGGCAGCGAGCGCTGCATGCGGTGCGGCTTGGTGCGGTCGAGCGCCAGGAAGAACGCCTCCTGCGCCGCGCCGCCATCCTCGCCCGCGTAGAGACCGCGCGCACGCTGCGCTGCCAGGATTTCCGCCTGGGTGGTGCCCGGCTTCGCCAGCAGGTCCGGCACGCCCATCATCTCGCCGCCCAGCGCATTGGCGGCGACCAGGCGATGGCGCGAGTCGTACAGCACGATGCCCTGCCGGCTGTTCTCCAGCATGACCTGCAGGATGCCGGCCCGGCGCTGCGCCTCCTCCTGCGCATCCACCAGGGGTGTGACGTCCGAAATGGAGACGACGAAGCCGCCCTCGGGCGTCGGGTCGGAAGCGACGTCGAACACTTCGCCCGATGTTCGCCGGCGCTGGTACCGGATGGACTTGCTGCGGTCGAGCGCCAGGGCCTCCCTCACGAAGGCCTCCTCGGCGCTGGCCTCATGGAGCTGCTCCAGCGGCGTCTGGCGCCGCATCACCTGCTCATAGGTCTGGCCCAGCATTTCCTCCGGCGAGGAGTAGCCGGCGATGGCCATGCTGATGCGGTTGGTGGCGATGACGCGGTGATCCGGCCCGTAGAGCGTGATCCCGTGGCGCGAGGCATCGAGCGTTGCCGAGAGCGCGGCCGCCTGGGCCTGGGCCTGCTCACGCGCCTGGACGAGTTCGGTCACATCGGAGATGCAGACGATGTAGCCGCCCTCGGGCATCGGGTCGGAACTGATGTCGAGCACCAGGCCATCGCCCCGATGGCGCTGGTAGCGATGCGACAGGCGCCGGTCCACCGCGAGGATCCGCGCCCGCACGGCCTCGACCTCGGCTTCGCTGGCACCCTCGAAGCGATGCTGGCCCGCGACGATATCGGCGTGGGTGAGGCCGATCAGGCTGGCGGAGCCAGCCCTGGCAGCAAGCTGGCCCGCGATGTCATTCGCCGCCACGGCGCGGCCCTCGGCGTCGAACAGCATGATGCCCTGGCGCGCGGCATTGACCGTGGCGCCGAGCACCTCCGCACGGCGCTCCACCTCGCGCTCCGCCACCACGCGGGCGGTGATGTCGGTCAGGGTGAGCACGAAGCCGCCGCCGGGAACCGGGTTGGCCGCGACTTCCAGCTCCTGCCCATTCGGGCGCCGGCGGCGCAACGTCCGCGCTTCAAGCATGTCCCGCGTGCGCAGCCCCTGCAACCATTCCAGACCGGTCATGCCCGGGCCGAATTCGCCGCGGGCATGCTGTTCGGTCACCGTCTCCAGGTAGGTGACGCCGGGCCGCAGCCAGCCCTCCAGGCCCATCAGCGTGGCGCAGAGGGGGTTGGCCGTCAGCAGGCGATGCTGCGCATCGAACAGGGCAATGCCGTGCCGCATATTGTCCAGCATCGCCTGGACCACGGCCGCGCGAGAGGTTGCGGCCGCCTGCGCTTCCGTCAGCGCCGTGATGTCGGTGAAGGAACGCACGCATCCGCCGCCCGGGATGAGATCGGTGCGGACCTCGATGATGGTGCCGTCGGGGCGTTTGCGGGTGTAGCTGCTCTCCCCTTTCCAGGGTTCGGGGGCGCGATTCTTGATCCAGCGCGCGGCTGCCTCACCCTCTCCATGTTCGCCCTGCGCACCTTGGAGGTCGCGCAGCTCGTCGAAATGCGCCCCGGGCTTCAGCTGCTCGGGTGCCAGGCCCGCCAGCCGCGCGCCGAGCGCGTTGCCGGTGCGGACATAGCCATCGCCATCGTAGAGGATGATCCCGTGGCGCATGTGATCCAGCACGGCCTGCAGGGATTCGGCCCGGCTCATCGCTTCGGCTTCCGCCTGCACCTGGGCGGTGACATCGGTGAAGGAGCGCACATAGCCGCCCTCCGGCAGCTTGTCCGTGATGATCTCGATCACCGTGCCGTCGGGATTGGTGCGCCGGTAACGGTCCGGCCCCCGCAGCGGCTCATTGGCCCGCTCGGCGAGGAAGCGGCTGGTGCTCAGGCGGTCACCATGCACGCCGAGTTCCACCTGCATGGCGCGCAGCTCGCGGATGTTCACGCCGCGGGCGAAGGCGTCCGGCGGCAATCCGCAGAAATGCGCGGCCAGGCGGTTCGCCGCCACCACATCGCCGGCCGCATCGAACATCGCCATGCCATGCCGGGTGCTCTCAAGCATGTGGTTGAGCACTTCCGCCCGGTCCCGCGCTTCGGCCTGCGCGGCATGGAGGGCCGTGACATCGGCGACAACCATCGCATGGCCGCCATCGGGCAAGGGCACGCTGCGATGGCTGGTCGCCACGCCATCGGCGCTGCGCCGCTCGAAGCCATGCGCCGTGTTGACATTCGCCAGCCGGCGCGTGACCTCCACCTCCGTATCACAGGGGCCGAATTCCCCGGCGATGGCGCGGCGCGTCAGGATATCCCGCAGGTTTTCACCGAGCTGGACCGGGCTATGCGCCATGATGCGGTTATAGGCGGGGTTCACCTGCCGCAGCACGCGGTCCGGCCCATAGACGGCCACACCCACGGGCAACGCTTCCATCACCGCATCCTGCAGGGCGACGCGGCGGCGAACATCCTGCTCGGCGCGATGGGTCTCCGTGATGTCCATGATCTCGGCCAGCCAGCCGCCATCGGGCATGGGCTGGTTTTCGAAGCGCAGGGTCTGGCCATCCGGCCTGGTGCGCTCATGCCGCCAGGGCTGCGCGACGGAGCGCGTGGTCAGGTCGGTCGTCACGGCGGCGGCGTGGGTGGCATCGAATTCGCCAGCCTCGCGCTGGCGGGCGATGATCTCGGAGACCGGCATGCCGGGTTGCAGCGCATGGGGCGGCAGGCCGAGTAGCCTAGCATAGGCCGGGTTGCTGCGCGCCAGCCGCCGCTCGGCGTCATATTGCGCGACACCATTGTTCAGCCGCGCGAGGACGGCGCCCAGCGCATGCACCTCGCGCTCGGCCATTTCCCGCCCCTGGAGGAATTCGCTCACATCGCTCAGCGTCAGGAGATGCCCGCCTTCCGACAGGGGGATCAGGCGGAACTCGAGGCCTCGCCCCTCGACATCGCGCAGCAGGCGGCGATGCGGGGCGGTGAAATCCAGTTCCAGGATGTCACGCAGCCGCTCCGAGGGGTCACCGGGGCCAAGCGCGCCACGGAAGGCCAGCAACCGCAGGACATCATGGAGTGCGGCGCCATCCTTCAGCGCAGCCGCATCCACGCGCAGCAGCGCGCGCATCTCGTCATTCACGAAGACCAGCGCATCCGCTTCCGAGAAAGCCATCAACGCCACCGGCAAGGCCGCGAGCAGATGGGTCCGGGGCGCGGTGGGCGCGTCCATCGTCACGGCCGCGGTGGGCTACGCAGCGCGTGCCACGCGCAGAGGCCGGCGGCCAGGACACCAACCGCGAGCGCCTGATGCAGCGTGCCGAGCGAGACCGGCACCACATGCAGAAGCGTCACGATGCCCAGCGTGTATTGCGCGCCAATCGCCGCCGCCATGGTCCAGGCCGCACGCCGCGCAAAGCCATCGGGCAGGCGGCGTGCGGCCAGCGCCACGCCGAGGGCCGCCAGCAGCGTCAGGGTTGCCAGCAGGCGATGGTTGAATTGCACGGCGGCGATATTGGCGGTGAGGTTGCGCCAGGCGGGGTCCAGGTCGAGATAGCCGGCGGGGATGAGCTGGCCATCCATCAGCGGGAAGCTGTTATAGGAAAAGCCCGCGCGAATGCCGGCCACGAAGCCCCCCGCGAGCATGGTCAGCGCCGCCAGCCAGAAGGCCGCCACGACCTGTCGCCGGAGCTTGCTCTGCTGCGCATCCTGCATCGGCAAGGGCGCCGGCGCGACCGGCCGCAACAGGCCGAGCGCGGTCCAGAGGATCACGCTGAACAGGAGAAACGCCATCGAGAGATGCAGCACCAGCCGGTAGGGCGAGACGGCGGTGCGGTCCGCCTCGAAGCCCGAGGCGACCATGAACCAGCCGATCGCGCCCTGCATGCCGCCCAGCAGGAACAACAGGGCCAGACGGGGCATGAGGCCGCGCGGGATCGCCCCGCGCGCCCAGAACCAGAGAAACGGCACGAGATAGGCAAGGCCGATCAGCCGCCCCCAGAAGCGATGCGCCCATTCCAGCCAGAAGATGCGCTGGAACCCTTCCAGCCCAAAGCCGGCATTTTGCAGCTGGTATTGCGGGATGGTGCGATAGAGATCGTAGAGCCGCTGCCACTCCGCCTGGCTCAAGGGTGGCAAGGTGCCGGCCAACGGGGCCCATTCCATGATGGAGAGGCCCGAACCGGTGAGGCGCGTGGCCCCGCCGAGCGCCACCATCACCCAGATCAATCCGGCCACGGCCAGCAGCCAGAGGGCGATCGCGCGCGGATTGGCGCGATCCCCGCGGGGGGTGGCGGGCGAGAGGGCGGGAAAGCTGCGCGCGTCGAAGGGCATGGCCAAGACATAGTAGCCTAAACCCATGGTTGTAGCCCACCGCTCGCCTTAAGAATCGCCAATCAGCCGGGCTTGTGGCGCCCGGCCCACACTGGTAACGCCCCTGAATGTCCGCCGCACCGCTGGTTTCGGTCGTCATTCCCGTGCGGAACGAGGCCCCGAACATCGCCCCCCTGGTCGCTGAGATCGAGACGGCGCTTGCCGAAATTCCGCATGAAATCATCTATGTGGATGATGGTTCGACGGATGGGACGCCTGGCGTGCTGGCCGGCCTGCCCGCGGTCCGGCGGCTGCGGCACCGAATGAGCTGCGGCCAGTCGGCCGCGATCATCACGGGGGTAAGGGCAGCGCAGGGCCACTGGATTGCGACGCTGGATGGCGATGGGCAGAACGACCCGGCAGACATCCCGCGCCTCTTGACCCGCGCCGAGGCCGCAGGCGGTGTGGTGATGGTGGCCGGGCATCGGGTCAACCGGCAGGATTCCTGGGTCAAGCGACGCTCCTCGCGGCTGGCGAACGGCATCCGCTCTGCCCTGCTGCGCGATGCGACGCCCGATACCGGCTGTGGCCTCAAGCTTTTCCCGCGCGCATTGTTCCTCGAGATGCCGCATTTCGATCACATGCACCGTTTTCTGCCCGCTCTGGCGCTGCGGGCCGGCGCCACGGTGCTGAGCGAGCCGGTGAACCACCGGCCACGGCTGCGGGGTGCCTCCAACTACGGCACGCTGGACCGGCTGGCGGTGAGCATCTTCGACCTGTTCGGCGTGGCTTGGCTGCAGCGGCGCGGCAAGCGGCCCGAGATCGAAGAGCCGTGACACCCGACCGCGATCGGCCTGGCGCGCTTCCGCCAGGGCGTGGATCGCCGGTCCCGGGGCCCGACCGCGATCGCCCCGGCGCGCTTCCGCCGGGGCGTGAATCGCCGGTCCCGCATTCCGACCGCGATCGGCCCGGCGCGCTTCCGCCAGGGCGTGGATCGCCGGTGAGCACGAAGCCCGCAGGATTGGCGAAGATCCTGCTAATGGTCGCTGGCCTGGCGCTGGGCGGCTTACTGCTGCGCGCCCTGGGCGCCGCGCCCGGGACGGAATGGGTGGATCTCTACATCCGCGACCAGGGGCTGCTGGGCGAGACCCTGTTCCTGCTGGCCGGCGCCCTGGCCACGGCGGTGGGTGTGCCGCGCCAGGCCGTGGCGTTCCTCGCCGGCTATGCCTTTGGCGCCGTGGTCGGCGTGGGCGTTGCCCTGGCGGCGCAATTGCTGGGCTGCGCGTTGGCTTTCTTCTGGGCCGGCGCGGTCGGGCGGGGCTGGGCCGAGCGACGGCTCGCTGGCCGGTTCGGACCCCATTTGCGTCCCGTGGTGGAGACCCTGCGCGAGAATCCTTTCGGCGCGGCTTTGGCGCTGCGGCTTTTCCCCGTGGGAAACAACCTCGCGCTGAACCTGCTGGCAGGCATGTCAGCCATCCCGGCCTGGCCGTTCCTGGCGGCCTCGGCACTGGGCTATCTGCCGCAGACCATGGTGTTTGCGCTGCTCGGCAAGGGGGTGCGGGTGGATGGGATTTGGCAACTGGCGCTTTCGGGCGTTCTGCTGGCGGTCAGTGTCGGGTTGGGGCTTTGGTTGATGCGGCGGCATCGCGCGGGACGCGCGTTGGGGAACTGATCGCGGGACGCGCGTTGGGGAACTGATCGCGGGACGCGCGTCGGGGAGCTGGGCGCGCCACACGCCTCGGCGCGCAAGATGCGCGGTCAACTCCCGCCATGCGCGGCATGGGCCAGGCGCTGGAACAGTGTCTCGTCCTGGAGGGCGCCCGCAGCGGGGCGGCGCGGCTCCGTCTCCACATGGCTCATGGCCCAATCGGCGAAAGCCCGTTCGGGCACGAGGGCACGCTGGATCAATGTCACGTTGCAGTGCCGAGGATCAGCCTGAATGGAACGGAACAGCCAGTCCAGATCCTCGGCCTCGCCCTCCAGGATCTGCGCGAAGCAATCATCCGTGACGACCAGCGCGCCGGTGATGCGAAGATGCGCGTTGCGGATGCGCGCCACGGCCAGCAGCGCCCCAACCTCCTCGGCCACGCGCCAGCGCGGCCCGCGCATGAGGTTGGCGCTGAAATAGGTGAGGCGCGTGAGCGGGCGGAGCATGAAAGGCACGTCCCTGATGAGATGCCAGGGTGCCCGCCGGATGATGAAGAAGAGGTGAAGCCTCAGTTCAGCCGGTTGCGGAGCTCTTCCACCAGGCCGCGGATGCGCGCCGCCGCTTCGCCGCGCGGCTCGATCTCGAGGGCCTTGTCGAGGCTCGCCAAGGCAGCCCCGATGCGCTCCAGCCGATGCTCGATCAGGCCCATCTCGCGCCAGAGCCCGGCATGGCCTGGGGCCACACGCAGCATGTCCCGCGTGGCAGCAAGGCCGCCCTCCAGATCATTGGCCTGCAGTCGGCGCAGCTTGATGTTGTTCTGCAGGCGCAGCAGCACATCACGCTTGGTCATCGGGGCGAGCATGCCGGGCTTGAGCTCCGTCTGTTCGCCGGAGACGCGCTTGATCAGCGCACGCAGCTCAGGCGCCAGCAGCTGCGTGCCGCCGGCGAAGACATCGAGGACGATCTGCCCGCGCGTATGCGGCAGTGCCAGCAGGAAGTGGCCCGGGGTGTTCAGCCCATGCGCCGCCCAGCCCACCGCCTCGGCCGCGTGCAGCCAGAGGATGCCGAGCGCCACGGGGAGGCCCTGCCGGCGCTCCAGCACATGGATGATGTTGGCGTTCACCATGTCGTCATAGGTCTCGGCATCGCCGGTGAAGCCGAATTCCTCATGGATGAGATGGGCCAGCAGGGCGCGCCTGCGGGCGGTATCGCCACCATCGGCAGCGGGGTCGGCATTGGCCAGTTCCACAGCGCGGCGCGCGATCTGGCTGAGCAGCGCCTGGGCACCGCGCCAATCCGCCTCGGGCGCGTCGATCCGCGCGAATCGCAGCGCAACGGCCGCGAGGTCGAGCTCGGCATCGGGCAGCTGCCCGGCGGCGTCGAGGGCGGCGCGGGCGTCATCCTGGGGGGTCGAAGACATGTGAACCTTGTAGCGCAGCCGGGGGGCAAGTCACATCGGCCGCGTGAGATTAGTGCAAAGAATTCTTCGTTTTTCCTTGCAAGCTTCGCTACCGCGAAATATTCTTCGCATATGACTGCAAACCCGGCCCCCCTCCTGCCCGATCTGCACCGCGGCGTGCCGCAGCATCTGGCGCGCCGCTTCGCCCAGATCTGCAATGCCTTCCAGGCCGAGCTGTATCAGCCGCTCGACCTGATGCCCGTGCATGTCGCGCTGCTGGCGCAGATCCGCGCCACACCAGGCATGGACCGCAACTGGCTCGCCGCCGCCACCGGGCATGACGCAACCTCCGCCGGCCAGGCGCTGGAGGCCTTCGTCCGGCGCGGCCTGGTTGCGCGCGGTATCCAGCCCAAGGATCGCCGGGCCGGCGCCTTCACCCTGACACCCCAGGGCGAAGCGCTCTCGGACACCCTGCGCGAGCATACACGCGCCGCGGCGCGCCGCATCCTGGCCCCGCTCTCCCCAGCCGAGGGGCAGACTTTGCTCGGCCTGCTGGCCCGCCTGATCGAAGCGCATGAGGCCCATGCGCGCCCTGGCGCGGGCCGGAAGCCGCCACGCCGCAAGCCCAAAGCCCATGAGGAATCATTGCCATGCAAACCCGCCTCACCCGCCGCTGCTGCCTCCTCCTCCCCGCCGCGATCGGCAGCGCCCGCGCCGCGTCCTGGCCGGAACGCCCGGTCCGGCTGATCACCAGCGGCGCCGCCGGGTCAGGCCTGGACCTCGCGGCCCGGCTTCTGGCGGAGGGGCTGTCCCGCAGGCTCGGCCAGAGCTTCACCGTGGAGAACCGCCCCGGTGCGAACATGCTTCTCGCCGGGGAAGCCCATGCCACCGCACGGCCGGGTGAGGCGCTGCTGCTGGCGCCCAGCACCATCGCCTCCACGGTGCCGTTTACCCAGCCAGGCCGCCTCCCCTTCGACCCCGTGGGCGATCTGCTGCCCGTCGCCATCATGGCCAGCGAATTCCTGTGCCTCGCCGTCCATGCCGCGGTGCCGGCGGCCGGCATGGCGGGCCTCCTGCAACTCGCCGGCGCGCGTCCTGACACACTCAACTGGTATTCGGTTCCGGGCTTCATGGAACTCGCCTTCCGGCTGTTTCAGCGCGAGCGCGGGCTGGAGCTGACGCATGTCGCCTATCGCGGCTCACCGCCTGCTGTGCTCGACCTTGCGGCGGGGCGAATCCAGCTCGGCATCCTGCCGCTCACGCCGCTGCTGGGCGCCATTCGCGAGGGCAAGGTGCGGCCCCTCGCGGTGACGTCCTCGATGCGCGCGCCGGCCCTGCCGGAGGTTCCCGGCATGGCCGAGCTTGGGCTGCCCGCCCTTGCCTATGATCCCTCGACCGCATTGTTCGGCTGGCGCGGGATGGCGGCGGGCCTGCGCGACAGCCTGGCGGAGATGGTGGCGCAAATCACTGCCACGCCCGAGGTTTCGGTCCGGCTCGGTGCCGCCGGCATGCTGGCCCAGGCGGGCCGTGCCGCGGATCTGGCGCGGGTGGTGGACGCGCAGCGGGAGCGGGTGCGGGCCGCGATCAGCGTGCTTGGGCCGCCACAGGGCTGAAGCGGGCCGGCGTGCTGGTTGAGCGAAGGCGGGTCAGCCCCGCCGCAGATTCCAGAGCATCGGGTTGGGCGCCTGCAACACCCCGGTCAGATCGCTCCGGAACGCCGTGCGCAGCCGGAACAGCCCGGTGGGCGCGATCGGCACCGCCTCCCACAGCAATTGCTGCAGGCGCTGGAAGGCCGCCGCCTGGCTCTGCGCATCGGCGGCCAGGGTCCAGGCCTCGACCTGGGCTTCCACCGCCTCATCGGTCGGCCAGCCGGCCCAGGCATTGGCGCCGTTCATGCGGATGGCCCAGCTGACGGCGGGGTTCGCGATGGTGGCCGCCGGGCCGTTGGTGTTGTGCAGATTCCAGCCGCCCTGGGCAGGCGGGGCGCGATTGGCGCGGCGGGCGATGATGCTGGCCCAGTCGCTCTCCACCGATTGGATGTTCACGCCCAGGCGGCGCATCAGATCCACCGTCACGCGGCCCTGCTGGGTGACGGCGGGGAAATCACTCGGGTTGATGTGAATGATCGGCTCCCCGGCGTAGCCGGCTTCGCGCAGGGCGTCGCGGGCGCGCTGCATGGCCGCCTCGCCACGGGGTGCCGCCGGGAATTCCATGGCGCCTGGCAGGCCGCAGGGGAACATCGCGTGGCATTCCTGCCAATCCTGCGGCAAGGCGACGGCGGTCATGAAATCGGGCTGCACCACCACGTCGCGGATGGCGCGGCGCACGCGCACATCGTTGAAGGGCGGGTGCAGGTGATTGAAGCGGATGAAGCCGAGGAAGCCGTTGGGATCATAGATCTGCGTGCGCGTGCCGCGGTCACGGTCCAGCACGGGCACCAGATCGGGCAGGGGGTATTCGATCCAGTCGATTTCACCCGTGCGCAACGCGGCGGCGGCCGTGCCGCCATCCGGAATCCAGATGATCTCCAGCCGGTCGAAATGCACGCGCTTGCCGCCGGAAGCCGCTTCGGCCGGCTCCTCACGCGGGAGATAGGCGTCGTTGCGCGCATAGGCCGCGCGGGAGCCTGCGACATATTCGCCGGGCAGAAAGCGCCAGGGGCCGGAGCCGATCATCGCATCCGGGCCCAGGGCGCGGTCCGGTGGCGTGGTGGCGAAGCGCTCGGGCATCATAAAACAGGGGCTGGCGCCGGGCTTGGCCAGGGCGTCGGGCAGCGCCGGGAAGGGGCGGTTCAGGCGGAACAGGATGGTGTTGTCATCCGGGGCGGAAAGCTCCGCCACGGCGCGCATCAGCACCTGGCCAAAGCCGTCACGCACTGCCCAGCGGCGAATGCTGGCGATGCAGTCCCGCGCGCGCACCGGCTCGCCATCATGGAAGCGCAGGCCTGGGCGCAGCGTGATGGTCCAGCTCAGCCCATCGGCCGAGACGCTGTGCCCTGCCGCCATTTGCGGGTGCGGGCGCAGGGCGCGGTCGGCGCCATAGAGCGTGTCAAAGACGCAATAAGCGTGGGTGGTGACGATGGTGGTCGGGTTGAAGATGGGGTCGAGCACGGCCAGCGCCGCCTGCGGCATGAAGCGCAGCGTCCGGGCACGCGTGGTTTGCGCGGCGGCCGGGGTTGAGACACTGGCGCCAGCGAGGGCCAGGAAACTGCGACGCTCCATCCATCTTCTCCATGCGGCGCGCCTTGGGCGAATGGAGGGCGGGCCCCACGGCGCCATGTGCGCCGGAGGCCTGATGCACCGCTCCCTTCGCCGGTACGAACCGGATCAGGTTCCCCCATGACAGGGATTTGGGGATCGCGGGATGCATCCCGCCTCTCAGCCCGGCAACCTGATCAGCCGTCATGCCCCAGGGGTGACGGAAGCTGACCAGGCACTTGATCAGCCGGCATTCCGCAGGAATGACGAAAGCTGACCAGGCACCTGTTCAGCCGGCATTCCGCGGGAATGACGAAAGCTGACCAGGCACCTGTTCAGCCGGCATTCCGCAGGAATGACGAAAGCTGACCAGGCAAAACTTCAGGGCTCACCCAGGTGTTGCCGTGTGATGGGCTGGGGCGGGGCGGCTGGCAAGCCCTCCCGGGCACGAGAAAAGCAGTTGTATTTCGTTCGAGATGGAACTATTTGGTTAGATATCGAACCAAAAGGATACCTCTCGTGCTCTCTCGTCGCTCCCTTCTCGCCACCCAGGCCGCCGGCCTCTGGCTCTCCCTCGCCGATGGCTGGCTGCGGCCCGTGGCCGCCCAACCTGATGCCACCCCCCTGGCGGGACCTCTGGCCCCCTGGCAGGTCGCCCCGCATGCCGATCCGCGCATCGCCGCCCTGGCCTGGGCCGTGCTGGCGCCCAATCCGCATAATCGCCAGCCCTGGCTGATGCGGCTCATCGGGTCGGACACCATCCTCCTGCATGTGGACCTCGAGCGCCGCCTGCCCGTGACCGATCCGCTGGACCGGCAAATCCTGATCGGCCTGGGGTGCTTCACCGAGCTGCTGCGCCTGGCGGCCGCCCAGCAGGGCATCGCCGCCGAAATCAGCGCCTTCCCGGAAGGTGAGCCCCAGCCGCGGCTGGATACCCGCCCCATCGCGCGCATCACCTTCCGGGGGGCGGCCGCGGCCGATCCGCTGTTTGCCGCGGCCGCGACCCGCCGCTCCGCCAAGCAGCCTTTCGACATGGCGCGCGAGGTGCCGGATGCGGCCCTTACGGCCCTGCGCGCGGCCCTGCTGGAACCCCGGAGCTTCGGCGCCCGAAATGCGGCGGTGGAGGCCATTCGGGACCTGGTCTGGCAGGCCTGGCTGATCGAGGCCGCCACCGAGGCGGCGCATCGCGAAAGCGTGGATCTGATGCGCCTCGGCACGGCCGAGGTCACGGCCCGGCCCGATGGCATTTCCCTGTGGGGGCCCGCGCTGGACCCGATGGTGGCGCGTGGCGAATTGACGCGCGCGGCGATGCTGGCGGGCCAGCCCGGCCACGGCATGATGGTCGGCCAGTACCGCGCCATGCTCGCGGCCACCAACGCCTATGTCTGGCTGACCACGCCGGGGCAATCGCGCGCCGACCAATTCGCCGCCGGGCGGGATTGGCTGCGGCTCAACCTGGCGGCGAACCGGGCGGGGCTGGCGCTGCATCCCGTCAGCCAGGCCTTGCAGGAATATCCCGAGATGGCCGGCCCGCGCGCCGCCCTGCCGGCCCTGCTGGCCGCCGCGGGCGAGGTGCAGATGCTGGGCCGGTTGGGCCATGCCACGCGGCCCACCGGCCCGACGCCACGCTGGCCGGTGGAATCGCGTATCCTCGGCTGATGCCCGATTCGCCTATCTTCGCCCTGCTGAACGAGATCGGCATCATCGAGCAGCTGGCGCGCAACCGCTTCGAGAGGCTGCAGCCCGATGGGCTGCGCCTGCCGCAGTTCACCGTGCTGAACCATCTGGTCCGGCTGGGGGATGGGCGTGGCCCCGCCCAGATCGCCCGTGCCTTCGAGGTGAGCAAGGCGACCATGACCAATACGCTGCAACGGCTGGAAGAACGCGGCTTCATCCGCCTCGACCCCGACCCGGCGGATGCGCGCGGCAAGCGCGTCATGCTGACCGAGGCCGGGCGCGCGCGGCGCGAAGCGGCGATTGCCCTGGTGACGGCTGACCTCGCACCGGTCGCTTCCCATTTGGGCGCTCCGCCGGAGAGCCTGCTGCCGGCCCTCCGCCGCCTGCGCGAGGCCCTGGACCAGGCACGGAACGCATGAAGCGGGATTAAGTCGCCAGCGGGGCGCGATCCGATACACTCCCCCACAAAGCAAGGTTGGGGAAGCGTCTTGGACAAGCCCTTCGAGGGAATCGCGGAAGCGCAGGAGGCCGGCTATGCCGACGATCTGCGCCATTTCTCCTTTCGGAACTATGGCATCGAGGACTGGTTCGGCCTCGGCCTGCTCTGGGTGCTCGGCATCCTCGTCTTCACGCAGTTCTTCAGCCGCTACGTGCTGAATGACAGCGTGGCCTGGACCGAGGAGGTGGCACGCTACCTGCTGATCATCCTGACCTTCATCGGCAGCGCGGGCGCGGTGCGGCGGGGCACGCATATCCGCGTCGAGGCGCTGGAAATGGCGCTACCCATGGGCGCGCGCCGGGTCCTCTGGGCCTTTCAGGATGCATGCCGCCTGGCCTTCTGGGGTTTCGGCGCCTGGATCAGCGTGGACCTCTCCGAGCGGATGGGCGTGATGCCGATGGACAGCCTGGATGCCTCACTCGCCTGGGTTTACTGGCCGGTGGCGGCGGGCTTCATCGCGATGTTCCTGCGCGAGGCATGGTGGGTCTGGCGCCGCTGGCGGCATGGCGATGCGCCGAGCGCGCAGGATGTACTGGCATGACCCGGTTGCGCATGGCCGCTCGAACAGAACAGAGCCTCCGGCGGCTGGGGCCGAGGCCCCAGACCCCTTTCGTGGACCCAAGGCAGATCGCGACTTGGCGGACGAGCGCGAAGGATCGGGGTCTGGGGCCTTTCGGCCCCAGCCGCCGGAGGCCGCTTTTTCATTCCGATGCAAGGCGCTTCGGTCAAGGGGCAGCGCCATGACCGCGACGATCCTGCTGTTCGGCTTCTTCGGCCTGCTGGCGCTGGGGCTTCCCGTCGCCATCGCGCTGGCCGGGGCCTCCATCATCTTCGCGCTGGTGGATGGCTCGATCCCGCTGCTGGCCATCGTGCATCGCATGGTCGGCGGCGTGGATAGTTTCCCGCTGCTCTGCGTGCCCTTCTTCATCTTCGCCGGCATGCTGATGAACTCCTCCGGCATCACCGAGCGCATCTACGACTTCGCCGTGGCCGCCGTCGGCTGGATGCGCGGCGGATTGGGCCAGGTGAATGTCGTGGGTTCCGTGGTGTTCGCGGGCATGAGCGGCACGGCGGTGGGCGATGCGGCGGGGCTGGGGACCATCGAGGTGCGGGCCATGCGCGCGCATGGCTATGACCCGAAATTCGCCGTCGGCATCACGGCGGCGAGCTCGATGCTGGGGCCGCTGCTGCCGCCCTCGCTGCCGCTGGTGATCTATGGCGTCTCGGCCAATGCGAGCATTGGGCAGCTGTTTGCCGCGGGCATCGTGCCCGGACTGCTGCTCGCCTTCTGCCTGATGGTCATGGTCTGGTGGTATGCGCGCCGCTACGGCTACGGCGCGGATGCGAAGTTCCGGCTGTATGAACTTGGCCGTTCGCTGATGCGCGGCCTGCTGCCGCTGCTGACGCCGGTGCTGATCATCGGCGGCATGCGCTTCGGCCTGTTTACACCCACCGAAGGCGCCATCTGCGCCGTGGCCTATGCGCTGTTCCTGGGCGTCATCGTCTATCGCACGCTCGGCTTCCGCGCGATCTGCAAAGTGAGCTTCGAGACGGTGGAGGTGACGGCCACCATCCTGCTCATCGTCGCCGCCTCGGAAATCTTCGGATGGCTGCTGACGACGACGCGCGTCAGCGAACAGGTCGTCGGCTGGGTTCTCGCCATCACGGAGCAGAAATGGCTGATCCTGCTGATCGCCAATGTGTTTCTGCTGCTCGTCGGCCTCGCGATCGAGCCCTTGCCCGCCATTCTCATCCTGGTGCCGATCATGCTGCCCATCATGGAGAGCATCGGCGTGGACCCGGTGCATTTCGGGCTGATCATGGTGCTCAATCTCTGCATCGGGCTGCTGACGCCACCCGTGGGGATCGTGCTGTTCATCCTGGCGCGGGTCGGCGGCATTTCCTTCGAGGATGCGGCGCGCGGCGTCATGCCCTTCATGGTGCCGCTGCTGGGTGTGCTGCTGCTGTGCACCTATGTGCCGGAGATCGTGATGTATCTGCCGACGCGCTGGTATCGCTGAGGCGGGCTTCGCCCAACAGCTCGCGGTAGAGCGCCACCAGCTTCGCCGCCTCTGCCGGCCAGCCCCAGGCGCCGCGCGCGGCCTGCCAGCCGGCATCACCCAGCGCGGCGCGTCGCGCGGGGTCGGTCAGGGTGGCCACGGCGACGGCGATGGCGGCGGGGTCTGTGACATCCACCAGCAGGCCGCAGCCGCTGTCCCGGATGATCTCCGCCACGCCGGGGGCAAAATCCGGCGCGATGACCGGCAGGCCCAGCGCCATGCCGTCAAACAACTTGTGCGGCAGGGCGAGTCGGTGATTCTCCTCGCCCGGCTGAAACAGCACGAGATTGATATCCGCCTCGGCCGCGGCCCGCGCGAGGGCGGCTTCGGCCGGCATCCAGCCGGCGATCTCGATGCGGGGCGCCAGGTGCATCGCTGCGGCGGCGGCGCGGAAGGCGCCTTCGCTGCCATCGGTGAAGCGACCGATGATCAGCAGGCGCGTATCCCCGGGGCTTTGCGCCAGCGCCGCCAGCAGGACGGGCCAGCCGCGCGCCACGCCGATGGCGCCCAGATGCAGCAAGGTGACCGGGCCCGCCCGGTGCCGCCGGCGCGGCAGGCCCTCGGGCACCAGGGCGTGGTTGCGCACCGCCACGCGGCGCCGGGCGCCGGGGAACTCCTCGGCCAGGCCATCCTTCGCCAGCACGACCGCATCGGCCCGGCGGCCCATGCCGCGCATGGCCAGCCGGATCGCGCCGCGCGCCAGCGGCCGCAGCCAGGCCGGCAGCCGCGTATCGAGGCGCGAGGGATAGTGTTCATGCACATCCAGCACGACCTTGGCGCCGCAGCGCCACCCCGCCAGCAGCGCCAGCGCCCAGGCATCCGGCTCTGAGGCATGGATCACGCGCGGCCGCAACGCCACGCACCGGGCATGAAGCGCCCGCCAGCGCCGCCAGCGCGACGGACCGGCCACCGCCTCGACCACCACGCCCGCCACCACGCCGGCCACCGAACCGGCCGGCCCCGGGCAGAGATGCGTGACCGGCCAGCCGGCCGCCACCAGCGCCGCGCCCTCCTTGCGGACCACCCGCATGTCATCGCCCGGATGCGCGGCGGAAAGCAGCACAATCATGCGTCCGCCAGCCTCTTGAGCGGAACCGCCCGCGGCCGCAGCGCGGCCTCGACCACCGCGACGAAGCGCGCGGCGAGGAGGCGCCTGTCATGGCTGCGCTCCGCGAGGCGCCGCGCGGCGAGGCCCATTGCCTCCCGCTGGCCAGGCTGCGCCACGAGGCGCATCAGGGCAGCGGCCAGTCGCGCCGGATCGGCGTGGGTTTCGCCGCAGCCCCCGGCTTCGAGCAGCCGCGCCGCCTCGCCCGGCACGGTGGAGAGCACGGGGCGGCCGGCGGCCAGGTAGTCCATCAGCTTGTTCGGCGCGGTCCATTCCGCAAATTCCGGCACCGGGGCGAGGCAGAGCAGCCCGATCTGGCTGCCCGCCAGAAGCCGCGCCAATTCCCGCTTGGGCATGGGGTCGACGAAGCTGAGGTTGCGCAGGCCCAGCACCCCGGCCTGCCGCATCAGCGCGGGCTTTTCGCTGCCCTCGCCCACCAGCAGGATGCGCAGGCGCCGCTCCCCCGCCGCCTGCAGGCGCGCGGCGGTGTCCAGCAGCAGATGCAGGCCATTGGCGCGCCCATGCGCGCCGGCATAGACGGCCAGCACCTCCTGGCTGGAGGCCTGATGCGGCCGCCAGGGCGCGATCTGTGGCCCAAAGATATCAAGGTCGCAGCCCTGGCCGATGATGTGCAGGCCCTCGGCCCGGGCGCCGCGCGCCAGCGCCGTCTCCCCCATGCCCGCGGTGAGCGCGACCACGCCACTCGCCCCCTGGCAGGCCGCGCGGGCCAGACGCTCCATCCCGGCCAGCAGAGCTGGCGCCCGCAGCCCCATCGCGGCGGGCAATTCCGGCCAGGGATCGCGGATCTCGAACAGGAAGGGCGTGCCCTTGAGGCGCTGCGCGAGGAGCGCGGGGAGTGCTACGGTGAGCGGCGTCGAACTCGCGATCACCAGATCCCAGTCGCGCCGCGCCGCCAGCCAGGATGTGCGCGCGGCATAGCGCAGGAAGGCTGCGCTGCGGGCCGCGAGGCCCATCGCATTGCCACAGCCTATGGCGAATTCCACCACCTCGAAGCCGGCCAGGCGGCCCTGCCTCTGGCCGCGCCGGAACGGCCCCTCAAGCCCGGTGACGGCGCCATGCCATTGGCCGCAGGCCAGGGTCACCGCATGGCCCCGCTGCGCGAGCGCCCTGGCAAAGCCGTGGCTGCGCGTCCCGGTGGTGCCGGCCGGCGTGGAGAAATGCTGGTGCAGGTAGAGGATCCGCGCCAAGGCCCCGCATCACCGCCGGTGCATGGCGCGAATGATGCCAATGACGCGCAGCTGCTCGGCCGCACCCATGCCGCTGCCCGAGGGCAGGCAAAGCCCGCGCTCGAACAACCCCGCCGCGACCGCGCCGCCGATGGCCGGCGCCTCCCGGAAGGCCGGCTGCAGATGCAGCGGCTTCCAGACCGGACGGCTCTCGATGCCCTGTTCGGCCAGGGCCCGCCGCAGCGCCTCGCGATCGACGCCAAAATCGCGCGGGTCCACCTGCATCACGGTGAGCCAGCGTGAGGAGCTGGCCCAGCCGGGCTCGGGCATGAAGCTCAAGCCCGGGATCTGCCCCAGCGCCGTGACGTATCGGGCGAAGATGGCGCGACGGGCGGCCACGCGTTCGGCCAGGCTTGGCAATTGCGCGCGGCCGACCGCCGCCAGCAGCGAGCTCATCGCGTAATTGAAGCCAGTGGTTTCATGCTGGTAGTGGGCCCCCGGCTCCTTGGCTTGTGTCGCCAGGCTGCGCGCGCGGGCAATCAGGCTTGCATCCTCAGAGAGCAGTGCCCCGCCGCCGCCCGCCGTGATGATCTTGTTGCCGTTGAAGCTGAGGGCGACGAGGTTGGCGCCATGGCCGGCGGGCATGCCATGCTGCATGGCCCCCAGGGCGCAGGCGCTGTCCGACAATACGGGGACGCCCCAATTCTCGCAGGCGGCCCGGATCGCGGCCATGTCCGTGGGCTGCCCGTAGAGATCCGCCGGCACCACGCAGCGCGGCAGGCGCCCGCGCCGGGCCGCGGCGGCAAGCTCCTCCCGCAGCAGATGCGGGTCCAGTGTCCAGCTCGCCGGGTCCGCATCGAGGAAGCGCGGCGTGGCGCCCATCTGCACGGCGGGCGCCACCGTGGCCACGAAGGTCAGGCTGGGCGCCCAGACTTCATCCCCCAGCCCGACGCCCAGCAGGCGAAAGCCCATATGCAGCGCCGCCGTGCCGGAAGCCGTGGCCAGTGCATGCGGGAGCCGCATGACGGCGGTCAACTCCTCCTCGAAGGCGGTCAGGCCTGGCCCGGCCGGCGCGAGCCATCCCGATTCGAGGGAAAGGCGCAGCATCTCAAGCTCACCGCCCGCCAGATGGGGCGGTGAGAGATGCAGAGCCGGTGGCGCCCCCGCAATCTCCTGCGGGAAGCGCAGGAGGGGACGGGACGGGCTGGGGAACGCCATCGGCACAGGAGCCATACGGTTAACCTTCGGTTAAGGTCTGGCGTCCATTAAAGCGAGTGAAATTAAATGAATGCAAGCCCTGCGTGTAAATTCTTTGCGAATTTGCAACCCGCAGGGTGCCACACAGCTCCCAGTAAGGGGCCGCGCGGCCCCGATATGCCCTGGTCACGGCGCTGCGCCGCGGCAGCTACGGACCAGTCAGGTTGGGCCGACAGGACCTACCGCAGCTCTAGCCCACCTCGCCCAGGGCTTGCCCGTTCAGGCATTGCCCACGGGCTGGTTGCGGCGATTCTGCCACAGCTGCACGAAATCGATCGGGTTCAGCATCACGGGCGGGAAGCCGCCCTCACGCGTCACATCGGCGAGGATGTTGCGGGCGAAGGGAAAGAGCAGCCGGGGGCATTCCACCAGCAGCACCGGCTCCAGATGCTCCTGCGGCACGGTGATCGTGAAGATGCCGCAATAGGTGAGCTCGGCGATGAAGCAGGGCGTCTCCCCCACCTTCGCATCGGCGCGGATCATCAGCGACACTTCAAAGACGTTCTGGCCTTCCTGGATGGGGCGGGCCTGCACATCCAGCGCCAGGTCCACCCGCGGCTGCTCGCGCAGGGTGGCGAAGATCTCCGGGGCGCCGGGCACCTCGAAGGAAAGATCCTTGGTGAACTGGATGTTGAGCACGATCGGCATGGGCTCCTGGGCGGAGCTTCCGTTTGCGGGGGTGTTGGGCTGGTCGGACATGGGATCGCCTTCGGTCAATGCGGATGGGCGCGGCTACCACGCGGCGGCCAAGGCCGCCAGAGTCGCCGGCAGGCCCGGCCCTGCCTTTGCCCTTTGCGGCAGCGCATCAAAAGCCTATCTCTGGGGCATGCCACTCTCCGCCCCCGCCCCCCGCAAGCTCGAACACCTGCGCGATATCCAGTTGCGCGGCTATGTCCGGGAGGATGGCCTGGTGGATATCGAGGCGCATCTGACGGACACCAAGACCTACGGCTTTCCCTCCGAGCATCGCGGCCAGGTCGGCCCGGGCGATCCGATCCATGGCATGTGGGTGCGCATGACCATCAATGAGGACATGCTGATCGTCGCCTGTGAGGCAGCGTCCGACCATACGCCCTTCGCCGTCTGCCCCGGGGCCACGCCGGCCTTTGCCAATCTGGCGGGGCTGTCCATCGGGCCCGGCTTCAACCGCGCGGTGAATGAGCGCGTCGGCGGCGTGCTGGGCTGCACCCATCTGCGCGAGGTCCTGGCCCAGATGGGCACGGTGGCCTTCCAGACGATGTGGCCGTTGCGGCACCGGCGCCAATCGGCGCAGCGCAAGGCCGAGGCCGAGGGCGCGCCCCGCAAGCGCCCGGCCCTGCTCGGCACCTGCCATGCCTATGCGCCGAACAGCCCCGTCGTGCGCAAGAAGTGGCCGGAATGGAGCGACCTGGCGGAAAAGGTCGAGGAAACGCCGATCTGAGGGGAGCCAGGGGCCCTGCCCCCGATCTGGCCCCCGACCCTGCCAGGAGCCCGGCCTCCGGCACCTTCCTTCAGTGGGCTTTGGCCGGCTCCGCCTTGCCCATGCCGAGCATCCCCTTCAGGCGCTCGCGCAGCGACTGGAACACCACATAGAGCATCGGGATCATGAAGATGCCGAGCAGCGACGCCGCCAGCATCCCGCCAAACACCGGCAGCCCGACGGCCTGGCGGGAGAGGGCGGCAGCGCCCGTCGCCGTCACCAGGGGCACCAGGCCCAGGATGAAGGCGAAGCTCGTCATCATCACCGCGCGGAAGCGCATCTTGGAGCCGAGCACCGCCGCCTCCTGGATGGGCAGGCCTTTCTCGCGCTGCTCCTTGGCGAATTCAATGATCAGGATGCCGTTCTTGGCGGCCAGCGCGATCAGCACGACCAGCCCGATCTGCGCATAGACATTGAGGGGCAGGCCGGCGACGTAGAGCGCCGTGAAGGAACCAAGCCCCCCCACCGCGACCGAGAGCAGCACCGGCACAGGGATCGTCCAGCTCTCATACAGCGCCACCAGAAAGAGATAGGCAAAGAGCAGTGCCAGGGCGATCAGCGCGCCGGTTTGCCCGGCCGCCTGGCGCTCCTGGAAGGCGGTGCCGGTCCAGTCGTAGCTGTAGCCGGAGGGCAGCACGCGATCCGAGATTTGCTCCATGGCCATCATCGCATCGCCCGAGGAAACGCCCGGGCGACCCTGCCCGTTCAGCGTCAGGCTGCGCGTGTTGTTGTAGCGCTGGATAGTCTGCGGCCCGAGCACGATGCGCACATCGGCGAAGGCCCGCAACGGCACCATCTGCCCGCGTGAATTTCGCACCTGCAGGCGCCAGATATCCGGCAGGTCATCACGATCGGCGGCCTCCGCCTGGATATTCACCTGCCAGGTCCGGCCGAACAGATTGAAGTCATTCACGTAGAAGCCGCCCAGCGAGGCCTGCAAGGTGGTGAAGACATCGCTGATGCGCACACCCAGCGCCTGCGCCTTGTCACGATCCACATCGAGGTAGAGCGAGGGCGTGGTGGGCGAGAAGGTGGAGAATACGCCCACCAGCCGCGGATCCTGGTTGGCGGCCACCATCATGCCCATCATGGCGCCGCCCAGTTCCACCGGGTCCCGCCCCTCGAAATCCTGCAGCTGATATTCAAAGCCGCCACCCGTGCCCAGGCCCAGGATCGGCGGCACGTTGAACGCAAAGACATTGGCCACGCGGAATCCGGCACCGAAGCCGAAGACCGAGCGGATCCCGGTGAAGACACTCGCCTCCACCGTCTTGCGGTCCTCGAAGGGCTTCATGCGCGCGACCAGGAAGGCCGAGTTGGACTGCGCGCCGCCATCGATGAAGGAGAAGCCGATGATGGCGAGGATATTCTCGATGGCCGGATTCTGGCGCAGGAACGCCTCGACCTGGATCGCCGCGTCGCGCGTGCGTGCGACGGAGGAGCCTTGCGGCAGCTGGATCTGCACGAAGAAGGCGCCCTGATCCTCCTGCGGGAGAAAGCCCGAGGGCGTGCGGGTGCCCAGGGTGAAAATGCCGAAGGCGAAGGCGCCGGTCAGCAGGATGGAGATCAGGGCAACGCGCACCAGCCGCCCGACCAGCCACGCATAGCCGTCACGCACCTTGTCGATGGCGCGCAGCACATATTTGATCGGCCCGCGCTTGGGCCCTTCATGCCGCAGCACGATGGCGCAAAGCGCCGGCGAAAGGGTCAAGGCATTGATCGCCGAGATGATCATGGCGACGCTGATGGTGACGGCGAATTGCTTGAACAACACGCCCGCCACGCCCGAGATCAGCCCGATCGGCACGAAGACGGAGAGCAGCACCAGCGTGATGGCGATGATCGGCGCCGTGATCTCGCTCATGGCCTTGTTGGTGGCCTCGGCGGGGGTGAGGTCCGGCTCCTCCTCCATCACACGCTCGACGTTCTCCACCACCACGATGGCGTCATCCACCACGATGCCGATGGCGAGCACCATGGCCAGCAGCGAAATCGTATTGGCCGAATAGCCGATGGCGAAGAGCACCGCGAAGGTCCCGATCAGCGAGACCGGCACGGCGATGGTCGGGATGATGGTCGCCCGCAGTGAACCCAGGAACAGATAGACCACGATGACGACGAGGATGAAGGCCTCGATCAGGGTCTTGATCACCTCATACATCGTGTCGGTCACGAAGGTGGAGGTGTCGTAGATGACCGTGCTGCGCATCCCCTCGGGGAAGCGCTGGCTCATCGTGGCGAGCGTGCGGGTGATGAGCTGCGCGACCTGGACCGCATTGGCACCGGGCGAGAGATAGATGCCCATGGTGACACTGGCGCGCCCGTTCAGCCGCGCCTCCACATCCATGCTGGCCGCGCCCAGTTCCACCCGCGCGACATCGCGCACGCGCAGGGTGGAGCCGTCCGGATTGGCGCGGATCACGATGGCACCGAATTCATCGGGCGTGATCAGCCGGCCCTGCGCCTGGATGTTGAACTGGAATTGCTGGTCGTCGCCGACCGGCCGGGCACCGATGCGCCCCGCCGCCGCCTGGATATTCTGCGCCTGGATGGCGGCGATGATCTCCGATGGCGAGACATTGAGGTTGTTCAGCCGGTCCACTTCGAACCAGACGCGCATGGAGTAATCCTGCGCGCCGAACATCTGCACATCGCCCACACCGGGCAGGCGGCGCAGCGTATCCAGCATGTTGATGGTGACGTAGTTCGAGAGAAACAGCGGCGGATGTTCGGGATTGGTCGAGGAGACGCCAATGAATTGCAGAACGGCCGAGGATTGCTTGCGCACGGTGACACCGCTGCGCTGCACTTCGGGCGGCAACCGCGCGAGGATGCCCTGCACGCGGTTGTTCACGTTCACCGTGTTGATGTCCGGGTTCGTGCCGAGCGCGAAGGTGACCGCCAGCGTGTAGCTGCCATCACTGCCCGAATTGGAGCGCATGTAGAGCATGCGGTCCGCGCCGTTCACGGCACTCTCGATCGGCTGCGCGACGGTCGCTTCCACCACGCCGGCGGAGGCGCCCGGGTAGCGCGCCGTCACCTGCACGACGGGCGGTACGATATCCGGGAATTGCGCGACAGGAATGTTGAACATGGCCAGCGCGCCGGCCAGGGTCATCACGATCGAGATGACGATGGCGAAGCGCGGGCGGCGAACGAAGATGGCGGAGAACATGCGCGGTCAGCCCGGCCGGCCGCCGGGGGCGGGCGTGGCCCCGGGCGGGCGGGCCGGGGCGCCGGCCGGGGCGGCATTGACCGGCTGGCCAGGGCGCACGCGCTGGATGCCCTCGGTGATCACGCGCTCACCCGCTTCCAGGCCGCGCTCGATGACGGCGGTCTCGGCCGTGCTGCGCCCCAGGGTGATGTTGCGACGCTGCGCGCGGCTTTCGCCATCCACCACGAACACGAAAAAGCCGCCCTGGTCCTGCGCCACGGCCGAGCGCGGGATGGTAATCGCCTGCACCGGTTCCGCCCCCTCCAGCAGCACCGTCACGAATTGGCCATCCACCAGTTGCCGGGCGCCGATGTCATTCTGCTGCAGGCCGGCACGGATGGGATTGGCGATGCTGGCCCGCACCAGGATGGAGTCCGTATCGCGGCCGATCTGCGTATCAATGAAGTCAATGCGGCCCGGCAGCGGATAGAGCGTGCCGTCCGACTGCCGGATGCGCACGACCACGGCCGCAGCCCCGCCGCGCCCCTCATAACGCGCCCGCAATTCCAGCGAGGTGCGCTGCGCGATGGTAAAGGCGACGCGCATCGGATCCTGGCTGACGATGGTGGCCAGAGCCTCGCTCGCCGGCGTGATGACATTGCCCGGCGTGTAGGTGGAGCGCCCGATGGCCCCGGCGAAAGGGGCGGAGATGCTGGTATAGGCGAGGTTGATCTCCGCCACGCGCACGGCGGCCTGCGCGCCCAGCAGCGTGGCGGAGGAGGTACGCTCCTGCGCCTGGGCGTTGTCCAGTGCCACCTGGGTGCCGGTGCCCGTGGTGCGCAACTCCCGCGCGCGCGCCAGGGCTGTGCGCGCGTTGGTGAGCTGCGCTTCCGCCGAGGCGACATTCGCTTTCGCCTGGTCGAGCTGCGCTTCAAACGGCGCGCGCTCCATGCGGAACAGCAGCTTCCCCTCCTCGACCTCGCTGCCTTCCTGGAACAGCCGCTCCTCGAGGAAGCCAGTGATGCGGGCGCGCAGGTCAACGCGGTTGATCGCTTCGACGCGGCCGATGAACTCGCTGGATTCCGTGACTGGCTGGCGGCGCGCTTCCGTCACCCCGACGGCCGGCGGTGGTCCGCCCGGGCCCATCTGCGCCTGCGCGGGCGCGCCGAGGAGGGCCGCGCCCAGGAAACCAGCCGCGAGAGAAAACCGCATGAAAAAGAGCCTCACTTCAACCTTGACCCTATGTGCACCTGAAGGCGCCACATAGGTCAACCCAAAATTCCGCGGCGCTGCGGCCCGCCGCCAGGCAACCGCAGCGCCCGCCTATTGGAAGACCCGGGCGGCCAGCGCCGCCTGGAACAGCACCTGCATGATATCCGTCGCCATCTGGAGATAGCGCGGATCCAGCCGCGGCAAGGCCACCAGCTCATCGCCGGGCCGGGGCGCCTCACGCGGGTCAAGGATCACCTCGCCGGAGGCGCGTCGGATCATCAGGCTGCGCATGTCGCCGCGCGCGGTGAAGCCGCCCGCTTCGCGGATCAGCTCGGCGACGGTGATGCCAGGCCGCCACAGCACGGCGCGCGTCAGGCTGACCTCACCCGTCACGAAGACGGTTTCGCGCCGCTCGGGGATCACGATGATGTCGTTATCCTCCAGACGGATGCTGTTGCAGCGGCCCCCGTTGAACACGACGACACGCCCTTCGGGTACGGTACGCCGGGCACGCTGGAGATAGGTCGAGATCTGCTGCGCTTCGGCGGTGCGGATGGCGGCCACCCCCTGCGTAGGCGAGACGGCGAGGAACAGCGCCCGCTCCAGCCGGTCCGAGGCCTCGTCCAGGGCGCGGCGCTGCTGGGCGGCCACGCTGGCGCGCAGGATATAGACGCTGCGCGTATCGGCCAGCACCGGATCCACCTCGATATAGTCGAGCGCGTTGCAGAGTTGCGCATCGCGATCCATGACGAGGACCGAGGGCCCGATCCGGCTGCCCTCGACCATGACGCGCACGGTCTGGGCCGGTCGGTCGGTGATGAAGGTGACGATGTCCTGGTCACCCAGGCGCACATTCTGCATCTCGCTCAGCGTGGCATAGCGCGAGAAGGGGCGGCCATCGCGGCTGCCCTGGATGATCGCGTTGGTGGCGCTGGGCAGCGGGCGGGCATATTCGATCAATTCGCGGCCGGTCATGATCTGGCCGGGGACTTCGAACAGGAAGTTGTTGCGCACGGCGCCATCGGCCCCCACCAGCGCGCGCTGCCGGCCGACCAGGATGGTGTCGCCCTCCTGCAGGCGCAACGGCGGCAGCCGCCCATCCAGCAGGAAGCGATACAGATCCACCGCGGCGGCCGTCCGACCGCCGCGCAAGATGGAAATCTCCCGGAAACTGCCGCGGGAAGCGTCCACTCCGCCGGCTCGGACCAGGAAGTCGATCACCGAATCGGCGGCGGTCCCCGCAAAGCGCCCGGGTGTCCGCACGAAGCCGGTGACGAAGATGCCGATGCGCTGGGCTGAGAGGACCGTGGCGTAAACCTGGACCTGCTGGGTATAGAGCCGGCGGACCTGGGCCTCCACCGTGGCCTGGATATCGCCCGAGCGAGTGCCGGAGAGCGGAACGGGGCCGATATTGGGGAGGAAGAAATTGCCCGCGGGGTCAATCACGCCGCTTTGTTCCGCCTCGATCGCGCCCCAGACACGGACGGTCACGCGGTCGCCTGGCGTCAGGATATAATTCGGGTTCACCGCCTCGGAGGAGGCGGAAGCACCCAGCGTGAAAAGCCCCGCGCCAAACACGGCGTTGGGGCGGCCAAGCGCGCGGTTCATCTCGCCCAGCGGAAGGGCGGCCACCGCCCCGGCCTCAGCCTCGGTGGTGCTGCCCAGCCGGTTTGTGCCGGGATTGCCGGGATCGGTCCCCAGGCCGCTGACCGGCGCGCCCCCACCGGGGAGCGTCCCCTGCATGGGGCCAATGCCGCCCGCCGTTGCCCCCGCGGGGCGGGAATTGCCAAACAGTCCCTGCGCCTGCGCCCCGCTGCCCAGGAGCAGCGCGGCGAGGATCATCAGGCGGGTGAGGGAGTTAGCGCGCATGTTCTCTCATTCCGGAAAGGATCAGCCACGCCAGACCGTAGAGGATGGACAGGCTGATGAAGCAATAGAGGCTCGCCCAGTAGGGCAGGGGAAACAGGGAGCGCTCGGCCAGGTTCGGCTCCACGACGCGCAACAGGAAGATGGACTGGCGCGCCGCATCGGCATTCGCGCGGTCAAGCACGACGATGGTGGCCTCCAACTGGGCCTGGGCCAGGGAGACTTCCGCATTGAGGCGGGCGAAGGTCTCGATCAGCTCCGTCACGCCGGTGCCGGAGGCCGCGATCCGGGAGCGTTCCTCGATGGCCTGCGCCTCCAGCCCGCGTATCCGGTTCTGCAGGTTGATGATCTGCGGGCTGTTGGGCCGCGCAAAGCCCTGAAGGGTCTGCAATTCGCTCCGGGCACGGGCGATGTCGCTCTCGATGCCGCTGATGGTATTCACCGCGGCCGAGGCGGAGGCGGCGGGATCCACGGTGCGTTCCTGCTGCCGGAACATGGTCAGCGCCACCCGTGCGTCGGTGACGCGCGTTTCGGCGCGCCGCAGCTCGGTTCGAGCGACGCGAAGCGCCTCTTCGCGAATATTCGTGTTCATCTCGTTCACCAGCTCTTCGCTGAGCTGCATCAGCTTCAGGGAGAGTTGCTGGCTGTCCAGCGGGCGGAAGCTCCAGACCCGCAAATCCGAGATGCCGGTGGTGGGATCCACCGTAACCGAAACCTGCCAGCGATAGAACCAGCGCAGGCGTTCCGCGGTCGGGTTGGCCCACCACAGGCGGGACACCACATCCGCCTCGGGACGGCGGAAGATTTCGACCAGATCCATGGATGCCCGCACGCGACGCACGGCGTCATGTGAGAGCAGGAAATCGCGAACGCTCGCGATATTCTCGGGCGAGGGGATGAAGCCCGCCGAGCCGATGATTTCGCCGCCAACGGAATTCGTCGCGACACGCGGGATCTGTGACCGGACCGTAAAGCGCGCCTCGCTCAGATATTGGGGCGCCGCGATGAAGAAGAAGTAAATCGACACCAGCAGGCTGGGCAGGATGACCCACATGGCGAAGGGATGGGCCCGCATCCACTCACCAGGCGAGGTGCGTAGCGAAGGCCGGCGACCAACCGGCCCCAGCGGACGACCGGAAAGGCGATCGGGCAGCGCTGCGGCCGCGCGCTGTGGCGACGTGCGGCCCAATGGTGGCGTGCTGAGGCCGCCGCGCGGTCCTGCCACCGCCGGCCGGGCGTTCGGGGCGGCCGCGCTAAAGCTGCTCGTATTCGGCGAAAGCTTGGTCCAGATCTTCATGGAATGTCAGCCTCCCTTCGTGGAGGATCGCGGCGTGGGAACACAGGGAACGGACCGTATTGATCTGGTGCGATACCAGAACCAGGGCACTTCGGCCCCGCCGGGCCAAAAGAGCCTGGCGGCAGCGTTCTGCGAAGCGTGCGTCCCCAGCCGCGATCACCTCATCAATCAGGTAGCAGTCGAAATCCACGGCCAGCGAGAGGGCGAATACCAATCGCGCCCGCATGCCAGCTGAATAGGTTTTGACTGGTTCGCGAAACTCCTCGCCGATTTCCGAGAAGTCCTGCACGAAGCCCTCGACCCAATCCAGAGGGCGATCATACAGCCTTGCGATGAAGCGCGCGTTATCCGCCCCAGTCAATGAATTATGGACGGCGGCATCGTAACCCATCGGCCAGGAGATACTCATGCGGCGGTGGACCCGGCCGGAGGTCGGATGCTCCACGCCAGCCAGGATGCGCATCAGGGTGCTCTTTCCTGCACCATTCCGGCCAAGAATGCCGACCGCATCGCCAGGCAGGAACGTCGCATCCACCTGGCGCAGGACCTCACGCGTAATCCCGTTTTTGGTGAAGCTCTTGGAAACGCCCTCCAGTTGCAGCATGGCTGGCCTCAACTCTCCAGATGCGGCTTGGCCGCCTTCAATGCGCAGAGGCCGAGGAAATTGACCATGACAATCCAGGTGATCAAGAAATTGAGGTCATAGACGGCAGGCACCCTGTTGCCGAACTGCCCCTCACGGGTGAACTCCATGATATGGATCAAGGGAGACCAGAGCAGCACCTCCTGGAAGGAACCCGGCAGCCACCACACCATATAGAACATGCCAGAAAATGGAATGCTGAGATAGGTAAACGGATGCACAAGCCGATCGACCAGCTCGGAGCCGACCGCGGTAGCGGAGAGGAAGATCAACCCCGTGCCGTGGGCCAGAAGGGCCATGAAGGCCACCCCAACCGCCATTTGCAGCGGGTTATCCGGCCAATCTCCATAGAACATGCCGATGGCCAACAAAAATACGCAAATGCAAACCATCACGGCCGCACCATCCAACAGAGTGCGCGCCCACATCACGGCCTCGATCGTCACCCGGGAATGATAGAGCAGTTGGAAATTGGAGGAGATACCTCGCGGCGAGCGGCCGACCAGGGTCCGGAACAGATAAAAGAGAATGTACCCAATCAGGAAGAAGGCGAACTTGTTCAACCCACCCGGCATCGAAGCACTGCCACCCACCATGTATTGCCAGATACTGACACCGACGCCGAGCAAGGCCGGCTCCACGAACAGCCATACATAGCCAAGATTCTCTCGCCCGAAGCGGGTGTGAAGCTCGCGCATCATCAGGGCTATGATCACCCGCTGCCGGGCCCGCAGCGCCTGAAAAAAGCCGATTTCCTCCGGTGCGGCCCGCATCGCGCGCCCCGCTACCTGAGGCTGCCGCGCAGCAGGGGGCGAGAGGAGACGAAGGTGCCATCCGCCTCACGACAGGCCACCGCTGACCGCTCGGCACCGCCGAAGCCCAGCAACACTTCGCGGCACTCTCGCCCACTGGCCGCATTATAAGCCCGAACCAGGCGTGCTCTCTCTCCGCCGACAGTGCCCACGGCCCCAGGTTCAGCCGATGCGGCAAACGCTGCGATGGCGTCCGGGGCACGCGGAACGCCAGGCACGGGGTCTGTCGGTGTGGATAGCGTGGCTGGCGTCAGGTTCGGCAGCATGGACCCGACATCCGGCATGTTGAGGCCGCAACCTGGAAGAAGGGCCAGAAGCGCCGCGGCGATGAACCAAGTCTTGCGTCGCAAAGGGGAAAACCCTCTCCTGGAATTCAATTGGGCCGACGATCCGGCCTATCCTTTCTACATGGAGCCGAGCCCTTCAACAAATCGTTATCGGGCTTCCAGCCCTGGGAGCCCTCGGGGCGCGCCACGCGCCGCGAACCGACAGCACGCTCCTGGCTTTGCCGCCTGCGTCGTCAGCCAGCGCGCCGCAGCGCCGAAGCGGCCGCCGCGTAGCCGATGCGCCGCTCCGGCGGCGTGGGCCAGCGGCCGGTCACGCGCTCCAGCAGCATTTCCGCGTCACTGGTGAGGCCAGCCGCCATCGCGCAGTCGAGAAACAGCTGCTCCAGCACATCCTGCTGGGCATGGCTGCCGCCCAGCCGATGCATTTCCCCGATGGCCGGCCGCATCCTGGCCACCGCCGCCGCGGGCTCGCCCCGGGCGCGGAGCAGCAGCGCCTCGCAGCATGGCAGCGCCGCGTCACGCAGGATGCTTGGGTTCTCCCCTGAATTGGCCGCTGCGTCATCTCGCATGCTCTGCAGCATGCGCTCCGCCGCCGCGAAGCGCCCCGTGGCGCAGAGCGCCATCATCCAGTGCGGCAGGGTGAAGGCCGAGAGGCAATCGCCGATCCGCGCCTCGGCCTTCTCGGCCAGTTCTTCCCAGCGGGTGCCGACATCCACGCCCTGGCGCTCCAGCCGGAACAGCATCGATGCCGCGTTCTGGCAGTCAATGTAGAGGTCAGGCTGCATCTGCGTCACCGGGCTTTCCAGGTTGCGAAAGCCCGTGTCGTAGAGGCGCAGAACCTCGGCATGCTCGCCGCGCTCGATATGGAACATCGCCTGATGCCAGAAGATATGGTGCATCAGGTTGTTGCCGCCCTCGAAATGCGGCGAGAGGCCGGTGATCCAAGCGATCCCCTCGGCCCGGCGGCCCTGCATTTCCAGCACATGCGCCACCGCATGCGCCGCCCAGAGATCGGCCGGGTCGCGGCGGATCGCCTCACGCCCCGCATGTTCGGCGATGATCAGGTTGCCCGCCTCCTCATTGGCGAAGGCACGGCAGGCGAGCACGGAGCCATAGCCGGGGATGTCGCCCTCCCAATGCGGCATGATGCCCTCCACAGCGCTGAGCATGGCGGGCGCCTTGCCCATCCAGAAGGCGGCGAAATGGTGGAAGCGGAAGGCGAGGATATCGCGCGGGTGCTCGGCGATGATGCGTTCCCAGATGCTGATGGCGCGGTCCTGCCCGCCCTCCGCCCAGGCGTCCAGGGCAGCGAGGTGCATCTGCTCACGCCCATTGCCGCCCAGGCCGCGGGCATGGTCGAGCGCTGCCTTCGCGGCCGGCACATGGGCCGCCTTGTAGGCCAGCATGGCGAAGCCGGCCTTCATCAGATGTGGCAGCGGTGCCTCAGGGTCCAGCTGCAAGGTGGCTTTCAGGCGCAGTGGCGTGTCCAGCCGGTATTTCAGGAAGCCTTCGACCATGTGATCAAAGGCATGGGCCGCGGCATCCGAAGCGAAAGTGGCGCGGTTGCCTTGCGCGTCATGTGCCATGCTCAAATTCCCCATTCGGCAAAGAGCGCCTCGGTTTCGGCCCCCAGGGCGGGGGCGGGTTCCTCCCAGGCGCCCAGGCCCGGGATGGCCGGAAAGGGCAATGCGCCCAGTTCCGGCTGGTGCAGGAGCGGGGCGGCGCGCACCGCCTTCACATGCGGATCCTCCAGGAATTCCAGCGGCGTGTTCACCCGGTCACACAGCAACCGCGCGGCCTGGAGCAATTCCACCCAATGCGCCGCATCCCGCGTCAGGAACAATTCCCGCAGGATGGCCACCAGCGCGGGCTTGTTGGCGAAGCGCGCCTTGAAATCGGTGAAGCGGGGGTCACTCAGCAGATCCTCGCGGCCGAGCTGCTTGCACAGCGTCACCCATTCCTCCTCGCGGACCAGGGCGAACATCACCCAGGCGCCGTCCTTCGTCGGGTAGCTGCCGGCCGGGACATTGAGCTCGCCCGGCATGCGCCCCAGCAATCCCGCCTCGGCGATCGGCAGCACGAGCAGGGAGGCGGCGGTCTGCATCAGCGAGACATCGAGGTGCCGCCGCCGCCCCGGGCGCCCCGCCGCCGCATCCTGCGCGCGCTCGGCCAGGGCGGCCTGGCAGGCGGCGAAGGCGGAAATGCCGGTGACGATATCCACCACCAGCGTGCCCGTCTTGTGCGGCACGCCATCCGCCCCCGCATTCACCGAAACGAGGCCGGAAAACGCCTGGGCGATGCCATCCGTGCAGGGACGCTCGCGATAGGGGCCGGATTGGCCGAAGCCCGAGACCGAGACGCAGACCGCATCCGGCTTGGCGGCCTCCGGCCCCAGGCCGATCCGTGCCGCGACACCGGGGCGGAACGCCTCGATCAGCACATCCGCCTTGGCGGCCAGTTTCGCCGCCCGCGCGCGGCCCTCATCGGTGGCCAGGTCCAGCACCACGCCACGCTTGCCACGGTTGAAGGCCGTGTGCATCACGCTGTGGCTGCCGGCCCGCGTGGTCAGCCCGCGCGACCAATCGCCCTTGGGCGGCTCCAGCTTGATGACGGTGGCACCGGATTGCGCCAGCAGCATGCCGCAGTAAGGGCCGGCGATGCCCTGCGCGGCATCCAGCACGAAGATCCCCTCGTAAGGCTTCGGCCCGTCTTTGGGTGTGGACATGGTGTTCCTCCGGATTGGGCCTATCATCCTCCAAAATCAACGGCTGGAAAGGGAGGGCAGATGAACGCCACGAGACGGGCCGCTCTGGCGGCCGGCTTGGCCGCGCCGGCCCCATTCATGACGGCGGCGGCACAGGAGCGGCCGGTCCGCTTCATCGTGCCCTATCCGCCCGGCGGGCCGACCGACCTTGTGGCGCGCGTCACCGCGGCCGGCCTGCAGCCCGCCCTGGTCGAAAACCGGCCCGGCGCGGGCGGCTCCATCGGCGCGGGCGAGGTGGCGCGCGCGGCGCCGGATGGAAGCACCTTCCTGGTCAATGCCTCGGCGCATGTCATCGTCCCGCATCTCCAGCGCAACATGCCCTTCGACAGCCTCGCGGATTTCACCCCCATCACCGAGATCGTGAAGGTGCCGCTGATCCTGGTGGTGAATGATGCCGTGCCGGCGCGGGATGTCGCGGAGCTGATCGCCCTGGCGCGGAGCCAGCCGGGGCGGCTGTCCTACGCATCCTCCTCCATCGGCGGCGCGCCGCATCTGGCGGGGGAGCTGTTCAAGCTGATGACCCGCACGGAGATGGTGCATGTGCCCTATCGCGGCTCGGGGCCGGCCTTGCAGGATCTGCTGGGCGGCACGGTGCAGGTGATGTTCGACAGCCTCGCTTCCTCGGCCGGGCATATCCGGGCGGGGCGGCTGCGCGCGCTGGCCGTCACCACCACGGCGCGGCTGCCCGGCCACCCGGAATTGCCGACTGTGGCCGAGACGGTGCCGGGCTATGAGATTTCCACATGGTACGGCATGTGGGCCCCGCCCCGGCTGCCGCCCGCCCTCGCCACGCGCATGCAGCAAGCCGTGGCCCGCGTCCTGGCCACGCCCGAGGCGCAGGCGCGCTTCCTGGCCATGGGGGCGGAGCCCGTCGCCAGCACGCCGGAAGCATTTTCACGCTTCCTCCGCGAGGAATATGATCGCTTCGGCCGGCTGATCCGTGACGCCGACATCAAGGGGGAATGATGCGCGCGCTGATCTGTGAATCCTGGCGGGATTTCGATGCGCTGGAGGTGAAGGACATTGCCCCGCCCGTGATGCGGCCCGGTGCCGTGCGCATCCAGGTGGCGGCGGCGGGCGTCTCCTTTGCGGTGCAGCTGGTGGTGGCAGGGAAATACCAACGCAGGCCGCCGCTGCCCTTCGCCCCTGGCACCGAGGTGGTGGGCACTGTGCTGGAGGGGCCGCTGCCGGTGGGCACGCGCGTCTTCGCCGCACTCGATTGGGGCGGTTTCGCGGAACAATGCGTGGTGGATGCCATCCATGTCGTGCCGATCCCCGATGGCTTGCCGCTGGAGCCGGCCGTGGCCTTCCCGATCAGCTATCCGACCGCCGCCTCGGCCCTGATGTGGCGCGGCCGGGTGCAACCTGGCGACTGGGTGCTGGTGCATGGTGCCGCCGGCGGCGTGGGCCTGGCCGGTGTGGAAATCCTCAAGGCATTGGGTGCCCGCGTCATCGCGCGGGCGGGCCTCGCCAAGCACCCCATGCTGCATGCGCGCGGCGCCGATGCCGTGCTGGACAGCGCCCTGCCCTTCCGCGACGCCGTGCGCGACGTGACGGCCGGTCTGGGCGTGGCCTGCGTGCTGGATACGCTGGGCGGCGATGTCTTCGATGAATCGCTGCGCTGCCTGGCCGATGGCGGCACGCTGGTCACGGTGGGCTATGCGGCCGGGCGCATTCCCACCGTGCCGGCGAATATCCTGTTGCTGAAGAACATCGCCGTCGCCGGGCTGAATTGGGGGACTTATCTTGGCTGGTCGCCGGGCGATGGGCGTGCGGCGCATGCACCACGCGTCCGGGCCCTGTGGGACCAGCTGATGCTCTGGTGGGCGGCGGGCAAGCTGCGCCCGGAGGTACATGCCGGCTATCCGCTCACGCAGTTCCGCGAAGCCATGGCCGAGGTGCGCGAACGCCGTGCCGTGGGCCGCGTGGTGTTGCGGCCCTGACAGCGCGTGGGCGCTTCAGGTCACCTCACCCAGGCCCCTGATCACGCGGCGAATTCCATGACCAGGCGATTGCGCCCAGCCCCGCTTGCATAATCGCAGCGGCTGGAAAAGCCGCGCACCAGCCCAAGGCCGAGACCACCAATGCTGGCATGCTCCAGCGCCGCCGGCGCCTCAGCGGGTGCGAGGCGCGTCGGGTCGAAGGCGATCGCGTCATCCTCCACCGTGACACGCAGCGGCGCCCCCTCGATGCGCACGGTGATGGTGGTCCCGGCTTCGGTCGCTGGCTGCGCATGCATGACGAGATTGGCGACAACCTCCTCCAGGCAGAGCTGGATGGCGTAGAGGCTGCGCGCATCCAGCGCGAGGTCCCGGGCCTGGCGTTCGGCCCATTCGGCGAGGCGTGGCAGCTCGGCGAAATCAGCCCGCAGTTCGATGCTGCGCGGGTTCATCCCAGCGCCAGGGCCTCGGCCTCCACCAGCTCGTGCGCGAGGGGGATGATGGTGGTGGTGCCGCTGGTCACCAGCACCTCCTCGACCATGGGTGTCGGCCGGTAGAGGACCATGCGGCCGGATTTCGAGTGCATGGATTTCGCGCCCATGATCAGCGTCCGCAGTCCCATCGACGCCATGAACTCCACCCCGCCGAGATCCACCACCACGGCCCGGTTGGCCGCGGCCACGGCGGCGAATTGCACGTCAATCCGCATGGCCCCGGTGATGTCCATCCGGCCATTCAGCAGGATGACGGCGACGCCGGAGGGAAGCTGCTCAAACTTGATGTCCATTGGAAATCCCCATCTGCCTGGTCGTGATCCGACGCCGACCTGATCGGAGCTTGCCATAGAAGGAGCTCATGCCCTTGGGGAGTGACAGTTTTGTGGCGCTCGAAGGCGGAAGGGCGCGTGAACCATGGCGGTGCGCCGGCCGTGCTTCATTCCGCCGCGCGGGAGACGGGGGACACGGCGCCGGGCGTTCCGTTGAACGCTGGGCAGACATTCCAGTGGCCGGGGGTGCGGCCTGGCGACTCAATTGAGTGTTCGCAATTGATGCGGGGGCCGGATGGTGGGCGCGACAGGGATTGAACCTGTGGCCCCTGCCGTGTGAAGGCAGTGCTCTACCGCTGAGCTACGCGCCCATCCGAGGGGCTCCGTTTGCGGCGGGATGTCCCTTCTGTCAAGACGCTTGCGCATCCACCCTGGCCGCACCAGATCAGGCCTCATGCTTGGTCGTATCACCCTCGCTCTGTTGCTGCTCGCCGCCCCCGCCTGGGCCGAGAACTGGCGCGCGACCTATGTGATCAGCGCGGCCGGGGTCCATGTGATGGATGCCGAGATCCGCTTCACTTTGGGCCCGGCGGGCACGCCATACAGCCTTGAGACCCGCACCCGCAGCCGCGGCGTGGCCTCATTGTTCATGCGCTCGGAAAGCCAGGCCCGCAGCGAGGGCATCCTGCGCGCCGGGGCGGCATCGCCGCGCCGCTATCAGAGCGATGGCACCTGGCGGGGCATGGCCCGGCGCACCCTCCTGGAATACGGCCCCGACGGAACCGCCCGCGTCACGACGCTGGAACCCGCGCAGGACCTGGAGCGCACGCCCCTGCCCGATGACGCGCGCCGCGGCAATATCGATCCCCTCTCGGCCCTCGTCCTGCTGACCGGCCATGTCCGGGAGACGGCGCGGTGCGATATCCGCACCCGCACCTTTGACGGCCGGCGCCTCGTGCAGTTCGACGTGACGACCGATCCCATCGTGCAGGTGGCGGATCGTGGAATGCTCCGCTGCATCGTCGAAAGCCGCCCGCTGGCTGGCATCGCGATGGACCGCCCTATCGAGGATGCCGCGCGGCCCACGCGCAGCGTCCTGCTGTTCGGCGTGACGCGCCCCGGCGCGCCGGCCATCCCTGTGCGGATTGATATCGCCAGCCGCTGGTGGGGCAATATCCAGGCGAACCTGGTCGAACTCACCTCAGCCGATTAGCGCGGGCAGCGCCGCCGGGCTTGCGGCCTGCAGATCCGCGCCCGCGCCATCGCCATAACCCCAGGCGGCGAAAACGCTGCGCACCCCGGCGCCGCGCGCGGCGCGAATGTCATTCTGGTGGTCGCCGATCATCACCGCATCGCCCGGCGCCACGCCCATGCCTTGCAGGATGCCACGCACATGGCCGGGATCGGGCTTTTTCACCGGCAGGCTGTCACCACCCAGCACCAGCGCGAAATGCGGCGCGAGGCCCAGCGCATCCAGCAGCGCCCGCGTCGCCGCGATCGGCTTGTTGGTGCAGATGGCATGCTGCCAACCTTGCTGCGTGAGGGCCTCCAGCGTGGCGACCATGCCGGGGTAGGGGCGGGTCAGCACGGCGGAATTCGCCTCCAGATCAGCAAGGAAGCCAGGCAGGAGATGCTCCTCAAAGGCGACACCGCGGGCGGTAAAGGCCTTGTCGAGCAGGGCGCGCGCCCCATCGCCGATCATCGCCGCCACGTCGGGCAGCGCGAAGGGGGCGAGGCCCCGGGCCAGCATCAGCCGGTTCACGGCAGCGGAGAGATCGGGCGCGCTGTCCACCAGAGTGCCGTCGAGGTCGAAGATCGCAAGGCGCATGGGCTGCTGGTAGCGCCGCCCCCGATGGGCCGCAACCGGCCGCCCGCCGGGCTTGCGGTGCGGGGGCACGGACGGCTACGCCTTGTGCATGCGCGCAGCCATCATCCTCGCGGCGGGTCAGGGCACCCGCATGCAGTCCGCCATGCCCAAGGTGATGCATCGCATCGCCGGGCGGCCCATGATCAACCACCTCATCGCCGCCTGCGAGGCGGTGTTCGAGCGGATCATCATCGTCGCCGGCCCCGGCATGCCGGAATTGCAGCAGGCCGTTCAACCCCATGCGAGCGTGGTGCAGGCCGAAAGGCTGGGCACCGGCCATGCCGCCCGCATGGCCGCCCCCCTGCTGGAAGGCTTCACCGGCGATGTCGCCGTGCTCTACGGCGACAATCCCCTGATCTCCGCCGCGACGCTGGAGCGCCTGGTGGCGGCGCGTGGCAGCGCCGATCTCGCCATGCTGGCGATGCGCCCGTCGGACCCGGCCAGATATGGCCGCGTGGTGCAAAGCGCGTCGGGTGACGTGGAACGCATCGTCGAATGGGCCGATGCGACCGAGGCGGAGCGCGCCATCGCCTTGTGCAATGCGGGCGTGGTCTGCGCCGCCTGGCCTGATCTCTCGCGCTGGCTGGCCGGCTTGCGGAATGACAACCGCCAGGGCGAATTCTACCTGACCGACGTGCTGGGCGCGGCCCATGCCGAAGGCCGCCGCAACCGCGCCGTGGAAGCGCCCGAGGCGGAGCTGCGCGGCATCAACAGCCGCGTCGAACTCGCCGCCGCCGAGGCCGAGATCCAGGCCCGGCTTCGGCTGCGGGCCATGCTGGGCGGCGCCACGCTGACCCTGCCCGAGACGGTATGCCTCGCCTGGGACACGCGATTGGGCCGTGATGTGGTCGTGGAGCCGCATGTGGTCTTCGCCCCCGGCGTGACCGTGGAGGAGGGGGTGCAGATCCGCGCCTTTTCCCATCTCGAGCAATGCGTCATCCGCAAGGGCGCGATCATCGGCCCCTATGCCCGGCTCCGCCCGGGCACCGATGTGGGCGAGGCCGCGCATGTCGGCAATTTCGTGGAGCTGAAGGCGGCGACGATGGGGGCGGGTGCCAAGGCCAACCACCTCAGCTACCTTGGGGATGTCAGCATCGGCGCCGGCTCGAATATCGGCGCGGGCACCATCACCTGCAATTATGATGGCGTGAACAAGCACCGCACCGAGATCGGCGCCGGCGCCTTCATCGGCAGCGACACGGCCCTGGTGGCCCCGGTCCGCGTGGGGGACCGCGCGCTGGTGGCGGCGGGCTCCGTGGTCACGCAGGATGTGCCGGATGACGCGCTGGCCATTGCTCGCGGGCGGCAGGTGAACAAGCCCGGCCGTGGCTTCAGGGGAAAATAGCCTGCGCCGGCCAGCGGGTCAGGCCCCGCCGGAATCTCGCGCCAGTGTGGGGCTGGCACCCGGCATCAGCCGCACCCGCTGGCCTGGCCGCAACCAGGCCTCGGCGGGTTGGACCAGCGCCACATCGCGCCCGCCAGCCTCCAGCCGGATGATGACCTCCATCGCGCCCGCGCCTGACGCCCCGCGTCCGCCCTGGGCCACGCGCAGCACCTGCGCCACCACCCGCGCCCTTTCCCCCACCGGGTCCGCGCCCAAGGCGCGAGCACCCAGGATGATGCCCCGCTCGCTGGAGGGTTCCGCCGGCAGGGGGGCTGCTTCCACCGCGGCCGGCGTCTCCGGGCTTGGCCCGCCGCAGCCCGCCAGAACGGCGCCCAGCAGCAGGGCCATGTATCGGGCGGCAGGTGGGCGGTGGAGGGCGACTGGTCGCGAGGATTGCATGGATCCTTTTAGGCGGAATGCAGGGCCGGCAACAACGCTGTCCCTCGCACGCCGCCACAGGAAAGACTTCTTTGCTTGATCTGAACGGTCGGGCGGCGGTATGTCTGTGCCGCTCATCGCCGCTTGCGGTCAGGGCTATCGCTGCTGCGTTCCTCGCCATGGGGGTGGTTCGGAGCGCAACTTCCGCAGTGAATTCAGGGGGAGTTTCCACAGGATGGCCCATTTGATGGCTGGCAGATACGTTCGATTGGCGCGCCCCTTGGCCGCGGTCACCGCACTTTGCCTCTTGGCGGCCTGTGCCCAAACTCCCACTGCGCCGACCCGTTCCTCCGGAATTTCCCGCGGCAGCTACGATCCGCCCGGCCCGCCGAGTGACCCCTGGGGCCCCTGGATCCGCGAAGCCTCCCGCCGCTTTGACGTGCCGGATCGCTGGATCCGCGAAGTGATGCGCCAGGAATCCGGTGGCCGCGCCGGCGCCACCTCCCCCGTCGGTGCGATGGGGTTGATGCAGGTGATGCCCGGCACCTACCGCGAATTGCAGCGCCGCCACGATCTGGGGGATGACCCCTACCACCCCTATGACAATCTGATGGCCGGGACCGCCTATCTGCGCCAGATGTATGAGCTTTACGGCTCACCTGCCTTCCTGGCCGCCTATAATGCCGGGCCGCGCCGGCTGGAGAACTACCTCTACAACAACCAGGGCCTGCCGACCGAGACGCGCAACTACGTGGCCCGTGTCGGCCCCCGCGTGATCACCAGCAGCCCGGTCCGCCGCGCGCCGGCCGAGATTTATGCCGCTGGCGAAATTCCGTTGAACGTGCCGCCCGGCCCCCGCCGCATGGACCCGGCCACCCGCACAGCCCTGGCCGAGCAGCGCGCCATCCGCGAGCAGAATGCCCAATATGCCGCCCTGCCCCCGGCCGAGCCGAGTGCGGCGCCGGTCCGCATGGCCTCGGCCGCCGCACCCGCCGTCACCGCCAGCGGTGGCAGCTTCCTCGCCCGGGGCGGTGTGGTCGCGATGGAGCCGATCCCCGATGGCTCGACGCCGGAAGGCGCCGCCCGCCTGGCGGAGAGCACCAATCGGGCCGCAGCACCCGAGGGCGAAGTGATGAGTGACGGGCGGATCATCGTGGCCCGCATGGACCCCATTCCCGATGGCTCGACGCCAGAGGGCGCGGCACGCCTCGCGGAAATCGGCAATCGCCCTGCCTCGGCGCCGCAATTGGTGGCAAGCCGCCCCTCCGTGGCGGCACAGCCCGTGGCGAGCCCCTCCGCGGCGGGGCAAGGGCGCAGCTTCGGCCTGATCAGCACGGCCCAGGCCGGCACCCTGCCCGCTGGCTTCCGCCCAGCGCCCGCCAGCGCCCCCGGCGGCTGGGGGGTGCAGGTCGGTGCCTTCAGTTCGCCGGATCTGGCGCGGCAGGCGGCTCAGTCGGCGCAAAGCAGCATTGGCGGCCGCGCGCAGGTGACGCCCGTCCAGGTTGGCCGCGCCACGCTGTTCCGCGCAAGGGTGACGGGCCTGAGCCAGACCAGCGCACAGCAAGCCTGTGACCGGCTGCGGGCCCGCAATGGCTGCAACACGCTCTCGCCCACGGCGCTCTGACGGCATTCGCCGGTCGAGGCGCATGGCAAGCGGGGCCGCGCCAGGCGGGGCGTGGCCGGATGTGGTTGATCTCGCTTCGTGGCCGGTTTTCGTGGGTCACTGCCGGTTCGGGCAGTTCCGCCTGAGTTGACGGCGGTCCGGGGACCGGTGATGAGGCGCTCGCGGGCCATGGTGACCTGGGGCGTGGCGCCGGGTCGGCCAACCTCGCCCGGAATGGCGAGGCGAAACGCTGCCGCGCGAAGCCCTTGGCCGATGGCCCAGCCGGGCCAAACCTCTCAGGCCACGGTGATCCGGTGCGCGGCGCGCGCCGTCCGGCCGGCTTCATCGGTCCAGATGAACTCCAGCTCGGCATGGCGTTCCACCCGCAGGAAGAAGACGTGGAACGGGTTGGTGGCAGTGCCGTTGCGCAGATCGGCCTCCAGCAGCGGCTCCCCGTTCATGCGGATGGTCATGCGCGACAGCATGTCGCGCGGGATGCTGCGCCCGCCCTCCTGACGCAACCCGGTTTCCATCGGGTGCTCCATCAGGGTGCGGATCTCCACCACCTCGCCCAGGCGGGCGGTGCGGGGTGCGCGGATGCGTGGGGTGGCCAATGGGGCGCTCATGTCAGGCAGCCGCCCGTGCCCACGCGGATTTCGGCCGCCGCGCGCAGCACAGTGCCGTCATTCATGCGTGCCAACACGATCAGCGCCTGCTTCTCGGCCAGGCGAATGCGTGTCTGGATTTCCGCCCGGGCCAGCGCCGGCGCGAGGCGGAAGGAGGCGATCCCCGGGGTCGGGTTGCGGGTGGCAAAGAGGTGGATGGCCGTGACGTGGCGGGTGACGCTCTGCGGGCTGTCCACCAGCACGGTCACCGGCACCTGGCCACCATTTTCAGCAACGGCCGGCACGCGCAGCGTGATTCCACCCTCCTGCGGCGTCGCATCGCCGATTTCGGCGCGGATGGCGGCATGCAGCGCATCCTCGCTCGCCAGCGCCGCGAAGGGCAGCAGGGCCAGGCCGAGCGTGGCGCGGCGGGAGATGGCCCTCATGCGAACATGTCCCGCGTGATGCTCTCATACCAGGCATCGGCATGGAGGGCTTCCAGCCGGCGCTGCTCGGGCAGGTTGCCGCGGGGCGAGATGCCGCCGGAATTGGGCACTTCCGCGATGGCGGTCCCCTCCGCATTGGGGCGGAACACGCCCACGATGGAGATGCCGTAATCCTCGCCCACATGGGAATAGCAGGTGTTGAAATACACCGCCTCGGGCGGCGCCTCGCCCCGCAGGGCGGCCGCGATCGAGGCCACCGCCTGCTTGGCCGTGCTGTTGGCGACATAGCCGGATTTGGGCATCGGGCCAGGGATATTGGCATCCCCCACCACATGCACGCCCGGCGCCAGGCGCGATTCGAAGGTCCTGGGGTTGACCGGCGCCCAGCCGGAATTGTCGGTCAGCCCCGCTTCGATGGCGATGCGCGCGGCCGATTGCGGCGGGATGACATTGGCGACGGCGACGCGGTGCTGCGTGCCGAATTCGGTTTCCAGCACGCGCCCCCGTGCATCCACGCGGGTGACGCGGCCATCGCGATTGCCCGGCACCCATTCGATCATGCCCGGATAGAGCGCGGCCCAGCCATCCTGGAACAGCCCCTGCTTGCTGAAGGCCTCCTTGGCGTCCAGCGCCAGGATCTTGGAGCGCGGCTTATGGCGCTTGAGGTAGCTCGCGATCATGCTGATCCGCTCATAGGGGCCGGGCGGGCAGCGGAAGGGATTGGCGGGGATGGCGAGGCCGACCACGCCGCCATCGGGCATCTCCTCCAGCTGGCGCCGCAGCAGCAGGGTCTGCGCGCCATCGCCGGGCACCCAGGCATGCGGCATGTGTTCGGCCGCGGCCTCGTCATATCCCTCCAGCGCGCCCCAGCGCAGGGCGATACCGGGTGAGAGGATCAGCCGGTCATAGGCCAGGGTCTCGCCGCCGGCGAGGCGCACCTGGCGCTGGCCCGCGTCAATCCCGGCCGCCCAGTCATGCACCACGCGGACGCCGCGCGCGCGCAGGCCGTCATACCCATGGGTGATCTGGCCGATCTGCCGTGCGCCCGCGAGAACAAGATTGCCATAGGGGCAGGTCACGAAGCGCGTCTTCGGCTCGATCAGCGTGACATCGAGCCAGGGGTGATGCCGGCGGGCGAAACTCGCCGCCGTGGCACCGCCGAAGCCGCCGCCGATGATGAGCAGCCTGGCCTGGGTCTGGGCGCGCAGCACGGCGGGGGCGGCCAAGGGGGCCGCCAGAAGGGCACGGCGCGGAAAGGCGGGCATGGCGGTTTCCTTCAACGCGGCTGCTGGGCGAAATAGGCGGCCGAAGCGATGATTTCCGCCTCGGTATAGCCACGCGCCACGCGGCCCATGATGGTCGCCGGGCGCTCATTGGCGCGGAAGGCGTTCATCTGGGCGATGAGTTCCGCGCGGTCCCGCCCGGCGAGGCCCGGGACACTGCCAATGCCCACCCCATTCGGCCCGTGGCAGCCGACACAGCCCTGCGCGGCCAAGGGCGCCTGGCCGCGCGCCACCGGGGCGAACAGCGCTGACAGAAGCAGGCTGCTCAGGAGAATGGGCGCGGGCCGCATGGCGTGTCCTTCAGCTTGGGCATGGCCAGCTGAGATAAATACACGTCACACAAACGTCAATTACTATTTGCACGCTAATGGCGCGCAATTTCCAGATGAAAGGCCGGACGCAACGTAATTCCTACAGCATTCCCGATCAATGCTGGGATAATCCAGACCCAGCCATGCAGGCTACCGGAGAGAATACCGCCCAGAAAGGCGCTGATATTGCAGCCGAAGGCCAGCACAGCCCCATAGCCCAGCAGCAACCCGCCCAGCAGCGAGGCCAGGGCCGGCCGGGGGCGCGGCCAGCCCCACGCGCCCCGCCGCCCCGCCAGCCCGGCCGCAAGGAAGGCGCCCGCCATGAGGCCGAGATCCATCACTGTCATCCGGTCCGCCAGCAGGGGGCGCAGCAGCGCCTCGGTGCGGGTCGGGTCCTCCCAATAGGGCCAGAAGGCCGGTTCATCCCAGCCCAGTGCGGCGATGGCGCGGGAGCCCCAGAGCGGAAAAGCCGCCGTGATGGCCCAGGGCCGCCCAGCCAGCAGCAGCGTGGCGAAGCCCAACGCCGCCAGGCCGACCGCCCCCCAAAGCGGCGGCCAGGGAAAGCGAAACAGCCCCGCCCCCCGCCATGCCAGCGGCTCCGCCAGGCCATGCCGGCGGCGTTCCACCCACAGCGCCGCGGCCCAGGCGAGGCCAAGCATGCCCAGGCTGATGACCAGGGCCGGCCAGGCACCGAATGCCTGCAGCAAGGAGATGGGCGCCAGGGCCGGCCACTCCATCCAGCGCTCGGCGTCATAGGCGGCGAAGGTGGCGCCGGCGATGAAGGTGGCCAGCGTGACCCACATCCGCGCGCCCTGTCCGCCCGCCGCCGTGGTGAGCGTGCCGGAGGCGCAGCCCCCGCCCAGCTGCATCCCGATGCCAAACAGGAAGGCGCCCAGCAGCAGCCCCCACCCCACGGGAAACACGAAGCCCCGCACCGGCTGGCCGAACAGTGCCCCCGCCTCGATCACCGGCAGGCTGAGGCAGCAGGCCAGGCCGAGCAGCACCAGCTGCGCCCGCAGTCCGGCCCCGCGCCGCTCGGCCAGCAGGCGGCGAAAGGCCCCGGCGAAGCTGAAGCTCGACTGGAACAGCGTCAGCCCCAAGGCTGCACCGACCAGCCAGAGGGCCGCCATCCGCCCGCCCTGCGCCTGCCAGAGCCAGGCCGCGCCGCCGGTCAGCAGAAGCAGCCCCGGCCAGGATCGCATCATCGGTCTCGCTCCTTGCGCCATGGCGGCGGAGATGGGGGGTGGCGCTATGCGGGAGAAGGTTGGCGCCGCGCCACCGTCAGGGGCATGCCGCCCTTGGGGCGCAGCGTCAGCCGGGCACGCGGCACCGGTGCCGTATCCTGGGCCAGGGTGAAATCCAGGCGAGGCAGCAGAACCGCCAGGAAGACCATCATCTCGGCCATGGCGAAGGAGGCGCCGGCGCAGACCCGCGGCCCGATGCTGAAGGGCAGGTAGCCGAATTGCGGCGGCTTCTGCGGCGCCTCGGGCAGGAAGCGCTGCGGCCGGAAGGCGTGCGGCGCCTCCCAGAGATGGGAGTTGCGGTGCAGCAGCCAGGGCATGGCCATCACCGTCTCCCCCGCCTGGACCTGGATTCCCGCGATGCGTTCCGCGCGGGCCGCCTCCCGCGAGAGATAGGGCACGGGCGGATAGAGGCGCATCGCCTCCTGGATCACCGCCTTGGTGAAGGGCAGCGCGTTGAGATCGGCCACCTCGGGCGCGCGGCCGCCCAGCACCGCCGCGTGCTCGGCCCGCAGGCGCTCCCTTGTCGGGGCGTGGCGCGCGATGAGGTAGAGCGCCCAGGTCAGCACATTGGCCGAAGTCTCGCTGCCCGCCAGCAGCAGCATCGCCACCTCGTTGATGAGTTGCGTGGGGTCCAGCAGGGCCTGCCCATGCTCGCCCAGCGCCGCCCGCAACCCGCCGAACAGCCCGCCGGGATTGGGGCCGGCCGCGGCGATGCTGGCCGCGCAGATGGCGCGGATATCGCGCGCATGCTTGCGGGCGGTGCGCCATTGCCAGCCGGTCAGGCGTTCGGGCAGGCCAAAGACATGGGCGAAATCCACGGCGAGGACAGCGCCCTCATAGGCGGTGAAGCTACGGGCCAGCCGGGCGGCATCTTCCGGTTTCGCGGCCTCGCCGAACAGGGCGCGCATCACGGCAAGGGCGGTGGCGGCGGCAAATCCCGCCGCGACATCCACGCGGCCATTCCAGGCGGCGGCCAGCTCCTCGGCGCCGCGCACAAAGACCGGATGAAAGCCGGCTGTGCGGGAGGGGTGCAGCAGCTTGGCCATCAGCGCCCGGCGGGTCAGCCAGATCTCCCCGCTGTTGAGGAACATGCTGTCCCCGATCACGGGTTCCAGCGCTTGGCGGAAATGCCGGCTCTTTGCCTCGAATTCGGCGCGGCCGGTGATGAAGACCCGGCGTACCATCTCGGGCTCGTTGACGATCAGCACGCGCTGGGAGATGGCGCTGAAGGGCATCATCCGATGGCGGAAGGCGGTCTCGGGGAAGAGGCTGAGCAGGTCCGTGGCCGAGGCGCGCAGCGCGCGCAGCCCACGCGGGAAGCGCGGCGGGGCGGCCGGGCGCGGGGGGATGAAGTCTTCGGTGGTGGTCATCAAGCTGCCTTGTGGGTGCGGCGTCTTGTGGTCAAGCCACGCCGAGGGCGTCAAGCGGAGACCCCGCCGCGCCGCTGGGATTCGAACCCGCGGACCATTTGGCGGGGTGGATCAGGCCCACCTCGCGGAGCGGGTCATGACAAGCCTTGCAGAGCTTCAAGCTCATCTGCCAGCGGCCCCTCGATCATCGCCTGGATCCCGGCCAGTGCCGCCGCGCCATCGGCGCCGTCCATGACGCGGTGGTCGAAGACGAAGAATACATCCACGGCGCCATCCGCGCCGATCGGCCCATAGGAGAGAAACACCGGCAGGATGCTGACACTGTCCTGGATGGTGGCACCCTGCTCACCCAGCGAGGAGACGCTGAAGCTGCCGGCATAGCGCGCCAGCGGTGCGGCGAAGCCAAGCGCCACGCGCATCATCAGCCGGCGCAGCGGCCAGGGCTGCGCCACGAAGCGCAGCATCCGGCGGAAGCATTTGGCGGCCTCGGGCGGGGCGCTCTTGGCCTCCTCCAGCAGGGCGGCCAATTCGTGCAGCGGTTGGGCATGCGGCTGCACGAAGCGGGCCAGGGTCAGGGTGGGCTCACCCAGATGCTCGCGTTCGACCATGACGCAGCCGATGGCGTGATCCAGCCGCAGCAGGCGCTGCCAGGGCAAGGTCGCATGGAGCTGGCGCAGCGCCGGGCGCCCCTGGGCGGTCAGGGCGAAGGCCTTGGCGAAGATCGCGGTCCAGGGTGGCCGCGGGCGGGGCAGGGCGGCGCGCGCGGCCATCGCCCGGGGCAGGCGCAACCGGGCGGTCATCACGCAACGCGGCACACGCAGCGCGGCCCAGGACAGGTCGGCCACCATCCGCCGCCCTGGTGAGAGCGCCACCCATTGCCCGTCCATTCAGCCTCCCGCGTCACTGCGCCGGATGCTTGGGCGAATATGCCGGGCTGCGCAAGCGGCCGGCGCCTCGCTACCATGCGCGCGAATCCAGCAGGAGCGCCCCATGGCCAAGGACATCATCTGCGCTTTCAGCGTGCATTGTGACGCCGTCGCCGGCTGGCTGGGCAGCTATATGGGCGATGACAGTCCGGGCGATATCAGCCGCGGCGTCTTCGCGGCCGAAGTGGGGATGCCGCGCATCCTGAAGCTGTTCGAGCGGTTCGGCCTCAAGCAAAGCTTCTTCATCCCCGGCCACACCATCGAGAGCTGGCCGCACATCACGGACATGGTGGCCAAGGCCGGGCATGAGATCGGCCTGCATGGCTACAGCCACGAAAACCCCCTGGCACTGAGCCGCCTGCAGGAGGAAGCGATCTTCGACAAGTGCATCGGCCTGATCGAGAAGCATTGGGGCCGCAAGCCCGCCGGCTATGTCGCCCCCTGGTGGGAGGTGAGCGCCACCAGCATCGAGATCCTGATCGAGCGCGGCATCGCCTATGACCACTCCCTCATGCATGACGATGCGCAGCCCTACTACGTCCGCACCGGCGATGCCTGGACGCCGATCGACTATACCCAGCCGGCCGAGAGCTGGATGAAGCCCTTCACCAAGGGCACCGAGACGAGTCTCGTGGAAATTCCGGCCAGCTGGTACCTGGATGACCTGCCGCCGATGATGTTCATCAAGAAATTCCCGAACAGCCATGGCTATGTCAGCCCGCATGCGCTCGAACAGATCTGGCGGGATCACTTCGACTTCATCTATCGCGAATATGATTATGCCGTGGTGCCGATGACCATCCATCCCGATGTCTCCGGCCGGCCACAGGTGCTGCTGATGCTTGAACGCCTGATCAGCCATATGCAGCGCCAGCCTGGCGTGCGCTTCCTGCCACTCGAGGAGGTGGTGCGCGATTTCAAGCGCCGCTCCCCGCGTTGAAACCCTTGCCCCGGAGACCCGCCATGCGCAGCCCGAGCCTTTTGACCGCCCCCCTGGTTGCCCTGCTGGCGGCCGCTTGCGCCGCGCCGGTCGCCGCACCACCCCCCGCCCCGCTGCCGACGCCGATCACGACCTCCATCCCCATCGCGCCGCGCCTGCTGCCTGGCCAGGCCCCGCCCGCCCCCGAGGCCATCGCGCAGCAGCAACTGCAGCGCGGCATGCGGGCCGATCAACAGATGGACCGGCTGAACGCACTGGACCCGCGGCGCCCGCAGCAGACTGGCGAGGGGGATGTCACTTCACCGGATCTGAGGGGCGATCCGTCCCTGCCGGTGATGCCGGGCGGAGTATCGCCGGTCTTCCGGGGGATCTAGAGCATCATCCATTCAAACGGAATCGTTTGGACGGATAAAGATGCTCGAAAATCAATGGGCTAGAGGTTGTGTCGTGAGCCCTTGCGAACGGCAAAAGCTCTAGCGGGCGGCGCGCCGGAACACGCCCGAGGGGCCATCCCGGCAGGAGGCTGAGCTTCCTGCGGCTCCGATCCATGCGTGCTTCGCCATGGGCCGCGAAGGCCCGGCCCGCGCTGTTTCATGCGGTGAGCGCGACAGGGGGCATTTCGCTTGCCTCCTGCGCTCGGCGGTCTCTGCGGGCTTGCGACGCGCGGGCCATCCCGTCGGGGCAGCCTGGCCCTTGCTAAGGCGGTTTGGGCTATGTTCTGCTGGTGGAAATCAGGAGATGTTCGGGATGAAAGCCGCATTCATGGCACTCGGCCTTGGCGTTTCGCTGCTGGGCGCATGCGCCAGCGAACCGCCCGGGGCGGCCTTGCCAGCAGGGGCCCAGGGCTCTCCACTCGATGCGGGCGGACGGGCGCTTGGCCCCTTCCAGGGCCCGGCCTTCAGCGTGGGCCAATCCCTCTCCATCCCGGGTTGTCTTGTGGTGTTCCGCTCCGGCGCGGATTTTCCGCTCTCCTTGCAGACACCCGGCGCGCAGGTGGCGATCGGCGGGGATTGCCCGGCTTCCTTCTGGCAGGCCACCGCGGCCAGCGCTGAGGATCTGGGGCTGCGGGGCCGCGTCAATATCCAGGGGATCGGCGCCTGCCTGCTGCCGCAAGGGCCATCACGCCCTGGCTCGGCGCCGGGCTGCTATTGAGCCGCGCTCAACCCTTGATCTCCTCGCGCAGCATTTCCAGCCGCAGCCATTCCTCCTCGGCGGTGGCCAGCGCGGCCTCCCGCTCGGCGAGGGCCGCCGTGCGGCTGGCGAAGCCCTTCGGGTCACGCGTGTAGAGGCCCGGATCAGCCAGCCAGTTGCGCAGGACGGCGACTTCCTTTTGCAGCTTCTCCATGGCGCCGGGCAGGGTGGCCAGCGCGTGCTGGTCCTTGAAGCTCATCTTGCGTGAGGCGCCGCTATTGGCCGCCGCACGCGCCATCTGGCCCTCGCGCTGGGGCTTGGCCGCGCTGCGCGCCGCCACCCCGTCACCGCGCTGGGCCAGCATGTCGGAATAGCCGCCCGCGTAATCCTGCCAGCGGCCATCCCCCTCGGACATGATGATGCCGGTGCAGACGCGGTCCAGGAAATCGCGGTCATGGCTGACCAGCAGCACCGTGCCGGCATATTCGGCCAGCATGTCCTCGAGCAGATCGAGCGTTTCCAGATCCAGGTCGTTCGTCGGCTCATCCAGCACCAGCAGGTTGGAGGGCGCGGCCAGCGCGCGCGCCAGCAACAGCCGCCCCCGCTCTCCGCCGGAAAGCTTGCTGACCGGCGTGCGCGCCTGTTCGGGGATGAACAGGAAATCCTGCATGTAGCCGATGACATGGCGCGGCTTGCCCGCCACCCAGACCTGGTCGCCACTGCCATCGGTGAGCGTGTCGGCCAGGGTGCGGTTGGGGTCGAGTGTCGCGCGCAGCTGATCCAGCGCCGCCATGGCGATATTGCTGCCGAGCTTCACCGTGCCGGCATCCGGCGCCAGCTTGCCGATCAGGATGTTCAGCAGCGTCGTCTTGCCCGCGCCATTGGCGCCGACGATGCCGATGCGGTCCCCCTTGATGATGCGCGTGGAGAAGTTCCGCAGGATGGGCTGCTCGCCCCAGGATTTCTCCACGCCCTCCGCGGTGATGACCAATTGGCCGGAGGAGGACGCCTCGGCCGCCTGCATCAGCACCGTGCCGGTTGGCTTGATCCGTTCGCGCCGCGCCTGGCGCAGCGCCTGCAATTCGCCCACGCGGCGCATGTTGCGCTTGCGCCGGCCGGAGACGCCGTGCCGCAGCCAATGCTCCTCCCGGACGATCTGCCGGCCGAGCTTGTGCGCCGCCTGCTCCTCCAGTTCGAGCTGCTCCTCGCGCCAGGCCTCGAATTCGCCGAAGCCGCGATCCAGCCGGCGCGTGGCACCACGATCCAGCCAGAGCGTGGCGCGCGAAAGGCGCGAGAGAAAGCGCCGGTCATGGCTGATCAGCACGAGCGCGCCGCGCAGGCCAGCCAGCGCGCCTTCCAGCCACTCGATGGCGGGCAGGTCGAGGTGGTTCGTCGGCTCGTCCAGCAGCAGGATGTCGGGCTCGGGCGCCAGGGTGCGGGCCAGCGCCGCGCGGCGGGCCTCGCCGCCGGAAAGCCGCTCGGTGCCCTCCTGGCCGGTGAGGCCGAGGCCTTCCATCAGGGCGCGGGCGCGATAGGGGTCATCGGAGGGGCCGAGGCCCGACATCACGTAATCCTCCACCGTGGCATGGGCGGAGAGGTCGGGCTCCTGCGGCAGATAGCGCATCGTGGCCCCGGGCTGGAGGAAGCGCGTGCCGCCCTCTGCCTCCAGCTCGCCGGCGGCGATGCGCAGCAGGGTGGATTTGCCGCTGCCATTGCGGCCGACCAGCGCCAGGCGCTCGCCGGGGGAGACCGAAAGCCCGGCGCCGGAGAGGATGGGCGAATTGCCCAGGGTGAAGCGAATGCTGTCGAGCAGGAGAAGCGGGGGTGCGGCCATGCCGGGGGCGATGGCCCGGCCGGCCGGCAAGGTCAAGGCTGGACATGCGGCCGCGTCGGGCTTTCCATGCTCCCGGCAAGGAGCGATGCCATGTCCGACAATTCCAACGATCCTGGTGATGGCGCCTGGGGCACGGCCGGTGACAGCTTCACCGAGACCACCACGCAATCCTGGTTCTCGCGCATCGGCAGCGCGCTGACCGGCATTCTGGTCGGGTTGGTGCTGCTGCCTCTGGCCGGCTGGGGGCTGTTCTGGAATGAGGGCCGCGCGGTGCAGACCGCGCGCTCCCTCGCCGAAGGTGCCGGCCTCGTGCAGAGCGTGGCGGCCGAGCGCCCGGACCCCGCGAATGAGGGGCGCCTCGTGCATATCTCGGGCGCCGTACGCGCCGAGAAGCCTCCTGGCGATCCGGAGCTGAACATCGCCGCCCCGCCCGGCACGCTGCGCCTGCTGCGCCAGGTGGAGATGTATCAATGGCAGGAGCAGACGAGCAGCGAGACGCGCACCAAGCTCGGCGGCGGTACCGAGACCGTGACCACCTATAATTACCGCCGGGTCTGGCATGAGGGGCGACTGGATTCGAGCCGCTTCCGCCAGCCCGACGGCCACCAGAATCCACAGCCGCGCCACAGCTCCCGCGCCTTCAACGCGCCGAATGTGATGATCGGCGGGTTTCGCCTCAGCGATGCGCAGGTCAGCGGGCTTTCCGGCGGTGAGGCCTTCGTGCCGCCCGGCGCCAATGCGGATGGCGCGATCTTCATCGGTGGCAGCGCCGATGCGCCCCGGGTGGGTGATCTGCGCATCACTTGGCGCGCGGTGAAGCCCGAGGCGCTCTCCGTCATCGCGGCGCAGCTGGGCGATGGCTTCGGCCCCTATGCCACCCGTGCTGGGGATCGCCTGTTCCGGCTGGATCAGGGGCGCGTGCCAGCGGCCGCCATGATCCAGGCAGCCCAGGATGAGAATGCGATGCTCACCTGGATCCTGCGGCTTGTGGGGGTGGTGGTGATCTTCATCGGCTGGTCGCTGATCTTCAATCCGCTCAAGGTGCTGGCGGATGTCGTGCCTTTCATCGGCAGCATCGTCGGGTTTGGTACGGGCCTGATTTCCGCCATTCTCACCATGATCGTCGCACCCACCATCATCGCCATCGCCTGGCTGTTCTACCGGCCCTTGGTGGGGGTGCTGATCCTGGCCATCGGCCTGGCCATCGCCTTCGGACTGACACGGCTGCGCCGCGCCCGGCCAGCCATACAAGGAAAACCTGCATGAGCTTCGACTTTACCGGCAAGCGCGTCATCGTCTGCGGCGGCAGCAAGGGCATTGGCCGCAGCGTGGCCCTGGGCTTCGCCGCCGCCGGCGCCGCCGTCTCCATCTGCGCCCGCGGGGCCGAGGCCCTGGCCGCGACCAAGGCCGAGCTCGGCGCCAAGGCTCACGCCGCGAGCTGCGACCTGGGCGATGGCGCGGCGGTGAAGGCCTATATCGCCGCGGCCATCGCGGCACTCGGCGGCTGCGACGTGCTGGTCAACAACGCGAGCGGCTTCGGCATGACCGACACCGAGGAAGGCTGGGCCGCCAGCCTGAATGTGGATGTGCTGGCCACCTTCCGCGCGACCGCCGCCGCCCTGCCGGCGCTGAAGGCCGCCCAGGGCAACATCGTCAACCTCTCCTCGATCTCCGGCTACGGCCCTTCGGTGCGCGGTCCGGCCTATGCGGCGGTCAAGGCGCTGCTGATCAACTACACGCAGTCCCAGGCGGCCAGCTACGCGCCGGACCGCGTGCGCGTGAATGGCGTGGCGCCCGGCTCCATCGAATTCCCCGGCGGCAGCTGGGAGAAGCGGCGGACCGAAAATCCGGATCTGTTCAACCGCACCCTCGCCTCCATTCCCTTTGGCCGCATGGGCACGCCGGAAGAGGTCGCCAATGTGGTGCTCTTCCTCGCCTCGCCCCTGGCGGCCTGGGTGACGGGGCATACGGTGGTGGTGGATGGCGGCCAGCTGCTGAGCTGAGCCTCTCACTGTTTCGCCAGAAGCTGCGGCTGCTGGCCTTGTGTGTGATAGCGTGACGTTCAGGACAGGGGCGGCCCCCGAACCGTCGCCCCCACCCAAAGGGAGGCCGATCATGACCCGAAACCTTTTGCTCGCGGGGGCAGCGCTGCTCAGCCTCGCCGGGCCGGCGGCGCTGGCGCAATCCGCCGCGGATAACGAAACGCGTGACCTGATCGAGCGCTTGCGGCCGGTCGAGCAACAGACGCGCGGGATCCGCATGCCCGCCGCGGATGCCGGGACGGTCGCGCCCCCCGCTGCGGGTGGTCCCGTTCTGGTGCCGGCGGTGCCGGACACGGCGGCGGCGCCTCCGCCCGGCATGGCTGCGCCCGTGGCTGATCCGCCTGCCGCCGCGGCTTCCGCCCCGCCCAGCGTGGCGAAGGACACCACGGCCCCGCCCGGCGCCGCCGCGGTCTCGATCACGGTGATCTTCGCCACAGGCTCCCAGGCCATCACGCCCCAGGCCGGCGCCGCGCTCACGGCCCTGGGCCGGGCGCTGATTTCGCCCGAATTGCGGCCCTTCCGCTTCCGCATCGAGGGCCATACCGACACGGTGGGGGATGCGGGGCTGAACATGGCCCTCTCCCAGAGGCGGGCCGAATCGGTGCGGAATTATCTGCTTAAGGCCTTCCCCATCGCGCCGTCCCGCCTGGTCGCGGTCGGCTTTGGCGAAGACCAGCTCCTGGTGCCGACGGGCGACAACACGCCCGAGCCGCGCAACCGGCGCGTCCAGGTGGTCAATCTCGGCGGTTAGGGCAGCGGATGGTGGCTGACGAGGACGCAACGGTTCGGCTGGTCAGGCCGGCGCCTGCGGCCCCCTCGCCGCCGGTGAAGCGCCGCCTTGCGCTTGGGCTGGGTGCTGTGGGCGCCGTGCTGGCCGCCGGGGGCGGAGTGGCCTGGTGGTGGGTGGCGGCACGGCCGAGCCCTAGCCCCCCTCACGTCGCGCCACCGCCAGTCGCGACCGGCCCCGCGCTGGCCCCGCCCTTGCTGGATTTCGCCGGGCTGCTGGCGCATCGCGCGGCGGTCCCCACGGCGTTGCGCTGGGCGGCCAATCCGCTGGTCTGGGTGCTTGATTTCCCCTCGCTGGAATTGCAGGGCCAAGCGATGAACCGGGCCGCCGCCCTGATCGAAAAGGCCCAGACCCCGCGCGACCGCGTGCTGAGCGATGCCGAATTGGCCGCGGCCGTCGCGGCGGATCAGCGCAGCACGGCCGATTGGTATTTCGGGCACAATTACCGCGCCTCGGACCTCACCCGCATGTTTGACCTGGCGGCACGGCAGGGCCTGCGCCTCAATCCCCTCGAAGCATGGCTGCGCGACCAGGTGGAATTGGCCGGCCGGGTGGATCGCGGGCGAGAGACGGCCTTCATCACCATCCCCGCCATTGGCGCCCATGTGGATGCGCAGATGCGCAGCTCCGTGCTGCGGCACGAACTCTCGCACGGCCAATTCTTCACCTTGCCCTTCTTCGCAGCTCATGTGATGCGGATCTGGGAAAGCGGCTTCACCGAGGCTGAGCGCAGCGCCTTTCGCCGTTTCCTGGGAGCGGAGGGCTATGACACGGGGCAGGCGGAGGTGATGGCCAATGAGGCGATGGCCTATTTGCTGTACACGCCCGATCGTCGCTTCTTTGACCCGGCGCGGGACCTCGGCTGGTCCGACGCGCAGGCCGAGCGCTTGCGCGCCCTGCTGCGCGAGGCTGCCCCGGAGGCGCCGTGACCGGGGCGATCCTGGCCGCATGCTGCGCCCGAACCGCCCAGGATCACGCGATGCGCCAGGCTTCCGCGCAAAGCTGTTGAGCCGACCGGGATTGAGGCAAAGTGCCGCATGAGCTCCACCGACGTTCCAGCCCCTCCGAGCGATCTGACCGCGGCGGAACTGGCCGATCTGGAGCGTTCGGTGGATGTCGTCTTCGCTGCGCCGATCTGGCTGCGGCGCGAGCACGAGAAATTGCTGCGGCTGGCGAAGCACGATTGCCACGCATCCGTCGCCGCGTTGCTTGAGGCCCGATTTGTGGAACGGAACGGCCTGCCGGATCTCGGTGCCGGCCTGTTTCCGTCCGTTGCGAATGTCGAACAGATCGGGCGAAAGACCGAAGTCTTCGCCGCGCGGCTTGAGCAATATCCTGAGGCGATGATCCTCTCGGCGGAGGCTCCGGCTGCCATCGCGCTGGTGTCCGGGATCCGCCGCCCCGCCCCCTCGATCGACGCAATCGCGCTGGAATCGGGGGAGTTTTTCCATGCCGGCTGGCAGAAGCTCGGCATCACCTATGCCTTGCGAGACGGCATCCCGCATATCGTCCCCGAATTGTCAGCCCGCCACCACGAGGGGATCTACGCGCGGGGTGGACGCCGTGCCTGGACCGGAGCCGCCTTTAAGGGGGCCGCCCTGAAGGCGGATACTCTCGCGGTGATTTGCGACGCCTTTCCGGACCCGAATTATTGCCACTGGCTGCTGGATTGGATGCCGCGATTTCGTGTGATCCAGGCCATCGAGCCGGATGTCTCGAAACTATCCGTCTTTTTGTCGGTTCCGCCGCGGAAATTCCAAATTGATTTTTTGAACTCACTGGGAATTTCCCCGGACAGGATCCTGGTCGGGCAGAAAGACGGCGGCTTTTCTGAAAATCTGGTGTCAGCGCGCCGGATCATCGGATCTTCGCTGACCAACAGATCCTTTCGGCATGGCCTGCATGGCGGCGGGCAATGGGCGTCGAACTTCCTGCGCCAAGCTTTCTCCGTCGAAGCGAGGAAGCCTAGCTTGAACATCATCATCAAACGAAAGAAGGATCGCAATCTCGTCTTTGATGCAATCACGGCAAAAATACTGGATGATTCCGGCTATCAAGATGTATATCTTGAGGATTTGGATATCAACAAGCAGGTCGAAATCTTTTCAAATTCAGCCTCTGTCATTGCGCCCCATGGCGCAGGTCTTGCAAATATTGTCTTCTGCCAGCCAGGAACAAAAATTCTGGAGATTTTCCCTGTCGGGCATTCAACCGCCGCTTATTTCTTTGCAGCTCACGCGTCGAATCTCGCATATTTCTGCGCGGTCGGATCGCGCCCAGGCGATCAAACCAAACCCAATCCCTATGAATATGACATCCAGGTTCCATCCGAAATCATGGAGAATTTTCTCTCCCACACGCCTTAGCAGAGTGCGAGTTTCACATCCTGTGTGAGACTGGGCTTCGCAACAGTGGCTCTCCGGCGATCTGGATCGCCCTGCCTCAGAGCCAGCTCACTTCGCCGCCGTCTCAATGACCATCGGCCGCACAAACACCCGCCGTCCCGCCTGTCGCGCCGCGCCCAAAGCCTCGGTCAGGGCGGTCAGATAGGCCTCCTGGCTTTCCACCAGGGGCCGCGTGGCGCTGAACAGCGGCCCTTCGCTCGCCAGGACCAGCAGGAGGTCCGTGCCAAACGGCTCGCTCACCTCCCAGCCGGGAAATCCGGCGCGTGGGTCACCCAGACGCACGGTCGCGCCAGGGGGGTGGGTGGCGGAAGGCACCAGATGCGCCACTTCGCCCGACTGCATGAAATAGGCGACATAGAGGTGGGTCGGCCATTCCGGCAGCGCCACGTCAAAACGCAGCAACTCGCCTTCGCGCAGCGGCGCCTGGCCCAGCAGGGTGATGCGCGGCGCATCGCCGGGCGCCGCAAGCACCGGCCGCACACGCTCCAGCGCCGGGCAATAGGGGCCCTCGAACCCCTGCAGCGCGAGGGTTGTCGCCGCGGCCGGAATGGCCCGGGCTTCGAGCACGCCGCGCAGCACGGCATCCTCGCCGCGGCGCAGAACCCCCTCCAGCACCAGGCCCGTCTCGCTCGCGGCGCTCGCGATCAGCCCGCAGGCGGGTGCCGCGGCCGCGGCCTGCGCGGCGGCCAGGAAATCCGCGCGCGACAGCACGCGCAGGGCCGGCGGTATCACCCGCCCCTCGGACGCCCCGGCCTGCTGGTCGGCGGTGGCTTGCGAGGCATTGCCCGGGGGCGGCGCGGCGCGGTCACCCAGCATGAGGAATGCCGCCCCGGCCGCCACCGCGAGCGCCACCCCGCCGCCGATCAGCGCCAGGGGCGGCCCCTTGCGCGCAGCAGCCCCGGCTTCGGCATGCCGGGCTTCCGCCGCGGGGGCGGGCCGGGCGGCCGGCGGTGGGCGGGCCATCTGGGTCGCGTCGTCATCCCCGCGGGCCGCATCCGTGGCGGCTGGTCCCGCCGCCAGGCGAATCGCCTCCGCGAAGGCGCTGGCGCTGGCGAAGCGATCTTCCGGCCGCTTCGCCATGGCCTTGGCGATCACGGCATCGAACCCGCGCGGCGCCGTCACCGCCAGGGCGGAGGGGGGTGTGGGCTCGGTATGCAGTGCCTTGTGCATCACGGCGGAATAGCCGCCCTCGAAGGGCTTCTCGCCGGTCAGCAATTGATAGAGCAGCACGCCGGCCGCCCAGATATCCGCGCGCGCATCCACCGTCTCGCCGCGCAATTGCTCGGGCGCCATATAGGCGGGCGTGCCCATGACGGTGCCGATCTGCGTCATCGAGGAATTCTCGATCCGCGCGATGCCGAAATCGGCGATCTTCACCTGCCCCTCGGCGGTCAGCATGAGATTGGCGGGCTTGATGTCCCGATGCACCACGCCACGCTTGTGGCTGTAGTCCAGGCCAGCGAGCATCTGCTCCATCACGCGCAAGGTCTCGGCCAGGGGCAGGCGCTCACCCCGGTCCAGCATCTGCTTCAGCGTGCCGCCCTTCACCAGCTCCATCGCGATCCAGGCGCGCTCGGCATCCTCGCCATAATCATAGACGGCGACGATATTGGGATGGTTCAGCCGCCCGGCGGCCTGGGCCTCGCGCTTGAACCGGGCCAGGCCTTCCTCGCCTTCCGCGTCATGGGCGTCGGGCTTGGGGATGATCTTCAGGGCCGCGCGCCGCTCGATCACCGGATCGAATGCATCCAGCACGGTGCCCATGGCCCCCGCGCCAAGCCGGCCGCGAATTTCATATTTGCCGATCATCTCGACAGTCATGGCCCGCCTGATCTCCTGCCTGGGCTCCATCCGGTCCGCAGAGGCGCAGCACGAAGTGTCCAGCACGCTGTTTTCGGGCATCCGGACCGGCTCAGACGAGGCCGTTTGAAGCGGTGACGCACCAAGGCCAGACTACAGACGATTGAGACGGATGCCAGCGGCCATTGCACCGCCGTTCACATCAGGGCCACGAGCTTCTTGCGCAGCGCGACCGCCTCCTGGCCGGCCGCGTGCGCGCAGAGCAGATCCACGAATTCCTCGGTGGTCGTCGCCTGTGCCGCCGCCTTGCCCACCAGAAGCCGTGCGATCGGACCGACGACGAAGGCCAGCTCGGCGCTGGCGGCCTCGATCTGCTTCGCGGACAAGCCCCCGCTCCCGGTGACTGGGCTTGCGGTCGTGGGGTTGCCGCTGGGCGCCGCGCGCTCCGGCTGGGACTGCGGCGGGCTGCGCACCGAAGCAGGCTGCGTCAAAGGGGGTTGCGCCAAAGGAGACTGGGCCAAAGGTGGCGGCGCGAGCGGACGCGGCGCCTGGGCGCTGGGCGACGGCGGCGATTGTCCGCGCAAGGCCGCCAGGCGGCGCATCGGGTCCGTGCCGGATGGAGCGATGGCCGGTGGCGCAATGACGGGCGGCGCGGGACGCGGCTCGGCGGCGGGGGGCGGGGCTGCCCAGGGGGCGGCGCCCGATGCCCTGGTGGGCGCCACCGCGGGAACCTCCGGCACCGGCGTTGCCATGCCCGGTCGCGCATCCTGCCGCACGGCCAGCGCCTCACGCAGCGCATCGGCAAAGGCGGTGGCGTCGGCGAAGCGCTCCTCGGGGTTCTTGGCGAGGCCCTGGCGCAACACCTCGCCAAGCGGTGTGCCCGCCAGCTGGCCCAGATCGGCCGGCGCCGGCCCGGTCAGTCGCATCAGCGTGTCGGTCATGTTGTTGCCGGCGAAGGGCGCGCGGCCGAACAGGATCTCGTAAAGAATGGCCGCAACGGAAAACAGGTCGGTGCGGGGATCCACCTCGCGGCCCAGCGCCTGTTCGGGTGACATGTAGGAAGGGGTGCCGACCACGCCGCCCACCTGGGTCAGCTCCCCGCCGCCGAATTTCGCGATGCCGAAATCGGTGATTTTCACCTGGTCACGCGGGGTGATCATGATGTTGCCGGGCTTGATGTCCCGATGGATCACGCCCAGCGCATGGGCGGCCTTCAGCCCCTCCAGGACGCTCAGCATGGCGTGGGTCAGGCCGGGAGCGGCCACCAGGCGCGCCTGCGGGTCACCGCGCAGGATGGCCGAGAGGGTGCGGCCAGGGACATGCTCCATCACGATGTAGGGCATCGCGTCGTGATCCGCGAAATCATAGACCGCGACGATATTGGGGTGGGCGCAGCGGGCGGCCGCCCGCACCTCCAGCCGGAAGCGCTCCAGGAATTCGACACGCTCGGCCGGTTCCAGCAGGTCGGCGCGGATCACCTTCACCGCGACCATCCGGTCAATCAGCGGGTCCACCGCCAGAAAGACCTTGCCCATGGCGCCAGAGCCCAGCTCCTCGAAGGCCTCATAGCGCCCGAAACGGCCGAGTTCCGTCATGCGCGGCTCATGACGAGAGCATCTTCACGGCCTGGTCCAGGCTGCGCCGCATGCGGGTGAAGGCGCGGCCCAGCTCGGCCACCTCATCGCGGCCCTTGGCCTCGAAATCGCCGGCCGGCACATCCTGGCCCAGGCTGACCGCGGTGGCCGCGGCGGTGATGCGCGTCATCGGCCGAAGGATGACCAGGTGAAGCAGCAGGTTCAGCACCAGCATCAGCCCGACGAAGATCGCAAGGAGAATGGCCATCGCGCTGTGCAGGTTGACCTCGGCGTTGCGCAGCGGGAGCGCCATGGGGACAGTGACCAGCTGCGCGCCGATCGTCTCGTTCAGCTGCCAGCCAAAACCCGCCGTCCGGCCATAGATCTGCACCATGCGCGGCGGCGCGCGCTCGGGCGTGGAGTGGCAGGTCAGGCAGGCCGCGTCGCGGATGGTGACGGGGCGCGCCAGGGTCAGCACCTGGCCATTGGGCGTGGCACGCTCACCCATCAATTCGGTCAGGCCCGGCTCGCGGCGGAAGGCGTTGATGAATTCGGCCTCCCAGGGGGCGGCGAGGTCATTCGGGTTGGTCGGGTTCAGCGCGGCTTCCTTGTAGGAGTATTCGGGGAAATCGGCCTGCACGCGGCGTAGATTCACCTGGGCGGCGTAGGAGGGGATCATCATCGCCGTGATCACATTCGGGTCACCGCGGGTGATGGCGGGCGCCACCTCGCGCGAGGTGTAGTCGCGCACGGCATTGGCGGCGCTGAGCATGATGCGCGCGTTTTCCACCGCCTGGATGCGCGCCGAAGTGGCGAATTGCCGGTCAAGGAACAGCCAGGCCGCCGCGAAGCCGATGGCAAAGACCAACAGGAGTCCCAGGTTGAACTTGGTACGAATACCCATGGCCGCATTGTCCCCCAGCCGGCGTGTCACGCAAGTCAGGGCCCGGCGGGGCGGGAGCCTAGGGCAATTTTCCATTCACCGGAATCTCCCCGTTCCGGCCGGCGTTGCGTCCAGGCCACGAAGGCGTCACCTTGAGGACCACATGCATTTTTCTCCGAAGACCAACCGCCGGCTTTGGCCGGCTGGACTGTTCGCTCTCCTGACGGCCTGCGCCGCGCCGCCGGGCGGTGGCCTCGCCGGGGATCCACAGGATTCCTGCGGCCCGCAGGTCGTCGTCTTCGTCAATGCCGGGGATCTCTTCGCCGAGCCGCCCCGCCGCACCCAGCCCCCCACCGCCGAGGAGCTGGCAGCGGAACTGACCCGGGAGAATGCGGCGCTGGAGCGGCTGCAGATCGCCTTCGACGCGCTGCTCTATTGCCGCTGGACCGAGGTGCGGGTGATCCGCGCCGATGCCACTTCCGGGCGCTTCCCGCCGGCGGAATTGCCCCAGCGCCTGACCGCGGCGGAGGGCCGCCTTCGGCAGGATCTGGCGCGCGCCAGCCAGGCGCGGGACCGCATGCAAGCGCGCAATGCGCGGATCGAGGCGGCGGTCGAGGCCGTCTCACCAGGGACGCGCGCGGCCATTGCCGGGCAGCAGGCCGCGGGCCGCCCACGCGCCGTCGCCTCGGCGCCGATCGTCCTGCGGGTCAGGCCCGATGCGTCCGGCCCCGTGGTGGGCCGCCTGCCCGCCGGGACGGAGGTCAGCCTGCAGCCGGCCCCTGGCGGCTTCGTGCTGGCCGAGGGCGGTGGGCAGCGCGGCTATGCGCCCAACAATGCCTTCACCTTGCTGCCCGCCGTGCCCGTGGTCACGGGCCCGGACCGGCTGCGCAGCCTGGCCGCGACCAACCTGGCCCGCCGCGAGGGCTTCATCGAAAGCGTCGCACTGGCCAATCGCTCGGGCTTGCAGCGCTTCGAACCGGCTTCCTGAACCGGGCCCATGCGCATCCTCCTGATCGAGGACGATGAATCCACCGCCGCCTATATCGCCAAGGGGCTGCGGGAGGAGGGGCATGTGGTGGACCACGCCGCCAATGGCCGGGACGGGCTGTTCCTGGCCATGGGCGAGCCCTTCGACATCATCGTGACCGACCGCATGCTGCCCGGCCCGGATGGGCTCTCGATCATCCGGGCCCTGCGCATGGCGAAGATCGCCACACCCATCCTGGTGCTGACCGCGCTGGGCGAGGTGGAGAAGCGCGTCGAAGGGCTGGAGGCGGGTGCGGATGACTACCTGGCCAAGCCCTTCGCCTTCGCTGAATTGCGCGCGCGCATCCGTGCCCTGGCCCGCCGCCCCGCTGGCCCCCCGGCCGAGCAATCCACGCTGAGCCTGGGTGATGTGCGGATGGATCTGCTGACGCGCGTCGCCACGCGTGGCGCCCGCAAGCTCGATCTCATGCCCACCGAATGGCGGCTGCTGGAATATCTGCTGCGCCACGCCGGCGAGGTCGTCACGCGCACCATGCTGCTGGAGAAGGTCTGGGATTTCAGCTTCGACCCGACCACCAATGTGGTGGATGTCCATGTCAGCCGGCTGCGCCGCAAGCTGGATGCGCCGGGCGAGCCGCCGATGATCCGCACCGTGCGCGGCGCGGGCTACGCCTTGCAGGCGCCGGAAGGATGATCCGCCGCAGCAGCTTCGCGCTGCGTGCCGCCACCGCATCGGCCGTGGTGATGCTGGTGCTCTCGCTGCTGGGCTCTGGCTGGGGCTGGTTGCGGGCGGAGGCCGCCTTGCGCCAACAGCTCGACCTTGCCATCGCGGCCGAGGCGGATGGCTTCCTGCGCGAATACGAGGAATTCGGCCTGCGTGGCCTGGCTGTCGCAGTGGAGGCCTATGCCCGGCGGCGCGGGCCGCTTTTCGTGGCGCTGCTGGCCCCTGATGGGCGGCCCATCGCCGGGCGCCTTCCGGCCGCGCCACCCGCGCTGCGTGGCTTCGCGAACCTGCCCGGCACCGGCGAACGGCCGAGCCTGCGCGTGCTGGGCGGGCATCTGCCCGGGGGGGCCACGCTGCTGGTCGCGGCGGATTTGACGCCGGTGGACCAGGCCGCCTCCGCCCTGGCCTGGACGCCGCCGATCGCCGGCGGGGCCGCGGCGCTGCTGGCGCTGCTGCTCGGCTTCATCGCGGCGGCGCGGATGGAGCGGCGGCTGGCCGGAGCCGCCGGCGCGGCACTGGGCGTGATGGAAGGCGATTTGACGCGCCGCCTCCCGCTCTCCGGCCGGGGTGATGAGTTTGACCGGCTGACCGCCACCTTCAACGCGCTGCTGGGCCGGATCGAGGCGCTGATGCTGGCGCAGCGCCAGGTGACGGATGACATCGCGCATGACCTGCGCAGCCCGCTCTCCCGCCTGCGGCAATTGCTGGAAGGTGCGCTGGCCGAACCGCGCGATCCCGAGCGTGACGCCGAGATGCTGGAGCATGCCCTGCTGGAGCTGGATTCGGTGCTGGCCAGCTTCGCCGCCCTCCTGCGCATCGCCCGCGCCGAAAGCGGCGTCCTGCGCGAGGGGTTTTCCGCGATGGACCTCTCGGCGCTGGTCACGGCCTGCGGCGAGGCGATGGCGCCCGTGGCGGAGGAGGCTGGCCATGTCCTCAACACCGCCATCGCGCCGGGCGTGACGCTGCGGGGCGACGCGGCGCTGCTTCGCCAGGCCGTGGTGAATCTGATCGAGAACGCGATCCTGCATGGCGGGCCAAACATCATGCTCCAGCTGCGCCCCGGCCCGGTGATCGAGGTGGAGGATGACGGGCCGGGCATTCCACAGAGCGAGCTTGCGGCCGTGATCCGCCGGTTCCATCGGCTGGACCGCAGCCGCTCGACGCCCGGCACCGGGCTCGGCCTGGCATTGGTGGCAGCGGCGGCGAAAGCGCATGGCGGCGCGCTGCGGCTGGGTGCGGGCACCGGCGGCCGCGGTTTGCGCGCGCAGCTGGACCTGACGCCCGGCCCATAGGGCTGCCATCAGGCATCAGCCCGCGCGCATCCCTGCTCCAGCCCCGGCGGCTGCATGCCGATGCGAGACGCTCTCTGACAACTTTGTCATGGTCCTTCCCGAATGCCTCCAGCCTTGGCCGGGCAGGGTGCCTCCAGCAGCGGGACAGGGGTCCCGCCTCTCAATTGGAGATCACCATGAGCCCAACCAACTCCCGCCGCATGCGTGCCGGCTTCGCCGCCGTGCTGATGGCCGGCACCGCGCTGGGTGGCCTCGCCTTCTGGCAGGGCCATCCGGCCAATGCCCAGGCCAATGCCATCAACCCGCCCGCCATCAGCCAGCCCGCCTTGAGCTTGCCGGGCTTCGCCGATCTCACCGCGCGCGTCCGCCCCGCCGTCGTCACCATCACGACGACCGAGCGTGCGACGCAGGTGAGCACGCGCTCGCCCTTCCCGCCCGGCAGCGAGCAGGATCAGCAATTCCAGCGCCATTTCGGCCAGCAGCAGGGCGAGCAGCCGCAGCGCCGCCCCGGCAATGCGCTGGGCTCAGGCTTCCTGGTGGATGCGCAGGGCCATGTGGTGACCAACAACCATGTCGTGCGCAATGCCAGCACCGTGAAGGTGAAGCTGGATGACGGGCGTGAGCTGACCGCCCGCGTCGTCGGCCGGGATGAACGCACCGATATCGCCCTGCTCAAGATCGAGGCGGGCCAGCCGCTGCCATTCCTCGCGCTGGGCGACAGCAACAGCGCCCGCCCGGGTGACTGGGTGGTGGCCGTGGGCAATCCCTTCGGCCTGGGTGGCACGGTCACGGCCGGCATCGTCTCGGCGCGCGGCCGCGATATCGGCCAGGGCCCTTATGACGACTTCATCCAGATCGACGCCTCCATCAACAGCGGCAATTCGGGCGGCCCGCTCTTTGGCCTGGATGGCAGCGTGATCGGCGTCAACACGGCGATCTTCTCGCCCAGCGGCGGTTCGGTCGGCATCGGCTTCGCCATTCCCTCGAACATGGTCCGCCAGGTGGTGGCGCAGATCCAGGCCAATGGCCGGGTGGAGCGTGGCTTCCTGGGCGCCTCCACACAGCCGCTGACGCCGGCCCTCGCGCGGTCGTTGCGCATGGCCAAGCCGGAAGGCGCCCTGGTCGGCCAGGTCGAGCCCGACAGCCCCGCAGCGCGCGGTGGCCTGCGCGCAGGCGATGTGGTGACCCGGGTGGGTGAGACGAGCGTGGCCAACCCGCGTGACCTGGCGCGCGCCATCGGCGATGCGCGTCCCGGCAGCGAAGTGCGTCTCTCCGTGCAGCGCGAAGGTGCGGCACAGGAACTGCGCGTGACGCTGGCCGAGCTGCGGGACGGGCAGGCGGCCTCCGGCAAGCCCGCAGCCGAGCCGGAAAGCCGCGGGGGGCCCGTGGGCGTCGCGCTGGCGCCGATCACGCCCCAGGCACGGCAGCAGCTCAACCTGCCGGCCAATGCCAATGGCGCCGTGATCGCGGCCATTCGCCCCGACAGCCCGGCGGCCGAGGCCGGCCTGCGCGAGGGGGACGTCATCATCGGCGTCGCCGGGCGTGACGTGGCCGATGTGCAGGCGACGGTGGGCGCCATCCGCGAAGCCGTCCGCACGCCGGGTGCCGCCATCGCGCTGCGCATCCTGCGCGAAGGCCGCAGCGCCTTTGTCGCGGTGGAAATGCCTGCCCAGGGGTGAGACACGCCCTTTGAGCATGGCCTGACGAGCGAGGCCTGAACAACAGGGCCAGCTCATTCCGCGCGGCGCTCAGCTCCCCCCTTCTTGGCGAGCGTCGCGCTTGAGGCAGGTCCCTCCCCCGGGGGCCTGCCTCTTTTTCTGACGATGAGTGGCGGGTTGAACGCCCACCCGAGTTGCGCCGGGGCGGGCCAGCCCGGGCCTGGCGCTTTGGCTTTGCCCGCCGAGGCAGCCCCGCATGCCGTCATTCCAGGGGCTTGCCCGCGATATGGGGCATCCGCATCGCGCCGCATCGGCTTCGGCCTATGGGTCTGTCTCAGACCCCTCGCGTGTGTTCAAACTCGGGTGGAATGGAAAGCGCAGGCCGGCCGCGCAGCCTCGGCGCGCTTCAGGTGACAAGGGTCCAGGGGCTGGCGCGGAGCCAGTCCCGCAATGTCCCGGGCATGGCATGCGCGCCGTCGAGGCCAATGAAGAACGGCTTTTCCCGCAAGGGGAAGGTGAGTTGGTAGGTGATGATGACCGCCTCCGAGCAGGTGACCGTCTTGATCACCTCCTTCCCCTTCACCTTGAAGTTTTCCGGCGTGCCCTTGTTGGCCAGGTAGCGGTCACGGTATTTCTGCAGCCGGCCAAAAGCCTCCGGACCAAATTCGGATGAGCCGATCAGCAGGCGAATAGCGCGATACGCCCCGTAGGTAGCACCTGCGGCGATGGCGTCGGCCACGCGCTGAAGCTCTTCCTTGCGGGCGGTGACTTCGGCAGCGCTGAGCGTGCCCCAGGGCGGCCGGAAGACCAGGGTGCCGGGCGTGTTGGACATGCTGGGAAGGGCAACGCCCTTCTTCTGGTCGAACTGGTCGTTCGAGGATTTGTGGAAGTCGCCGGACATCTGCGCGTGGATGATGTGGCTGGCGCTATAGGCCATGCCGATGTGGCCGACGCCACTGCTGAAATACAGGACGTCGCCAGTCTCGATCTCCGGCACGGCAACCTCCCAAATCATCGCTTGCGCTCACAAGCGTGGCAGGACCCTAGGCTCGGGTTTCAACCTTGCCAAGCAGGACATCCAGGCGCCCCCTCGCCGTTGACCCTCCGCACGCCACGCCGCATCTTCCGCCCAACCGGGAGGGGCAGGCCAGATGGACTTCACACTCAGCGCCGAACAGCAGGCCATCCGGGAGCAAGTGGCCCGCATCTGCGCCGATTTCGACGATGAATACTGGCTGGCGCGGGACCGCGACGGCGTCTTCCCGCATGATTTCCACGCCGCCATGGCGCAGGGCGGCTGGCTCGGCATCGCCATGCCGGAGGCCTATGGCGGCGGTGGCCTCGGCATTCTCGAAGCCGCGATCATGATGGAAACCATCGCCGCCTCGGGCGCCTGCATGAGTGGCGCCTCGGCGATCCATATGAACATCTTCGGCCTCAATCCTGTCGTCGTCTTCGGCAGCGAGGCGCAGAAGGCGCGCTTCCTGCCGCCGCTGATCGCCGGTGCGGACAAGCCCTGCTTCGCCGTGACGGAGCCTGATGTCGGCCTCAACACCACCGCGTTGAAGACCCGCGCGGAGCGGCACGGCGACCGCTACGTGATCCATGGCCAGAAGATGTGGATTTCCACCGCCCAGGTCGCCAACAAGATGCTGCTGCTGGCACGCACCACGCCGCTGGATGAGGTGCGCCGCAAAACCGATGGGTTGACGCTGTTCTACACGGAGATTGACCGCAAGACCGTCGAGATCCGCATGATCGAGAAGATGGGCCGCCATGCGGTGGACTCCAACATGATCTTCTTCGACGGCTTCGAGATTCCGGTGGAGGACCGCATCGGCGAGGAAGGCCGCGGCTTCCACGCCATCCTGCACGGCATGAACCCCGAGCGCATCCTGATCGCGGCCGAGGCCGTGGGCATCGGCCGCGCCGCGCTGCGCCGTGCCTCGAACTACGCGAAGGAACGCCGGGTCTTCGGCCGCAGCATCGGGCAGAACCAGGCGATCCAGCATCCGCTGGCGCATAGCTGGGCGCAGCTCGAAGCCGCCGAGCTGATGGTGCATAAATCGGCCGCGCTCTACGATGCTGGGCAGGAATGCGGCGCCGAGGCGAATGCGGCGAAATACCTGGCGGGTGAGGCCGGTTTCCGCGCGGCCGAAACCGCCGTGATGACGCATGGCGGGATGGGCTACGCGCAGGAATATCATGTGGAGCGCTATCTGCGGGAAAGCCTGATCCCGCGCATCGCGCCCGTCTCGCGCGAGCTCATTCTCAGCTACATCGCAGAGAGGGTTCTGGGGCAGGCGAAGTCCTACTGAGCGGGCAGGGTGAATGCCTGAGTGGCTTTCACCCGCTTCGCGCAGCTTCGACATTCCAGCGCAGAACGCCATCGGCGGCGCTGAAGATGCAGCGCGCGTCGCGATCCAGTGCCAGTATGGCGCCGCCATGCAACTCGGACCAGGCCCGTATCACCGCGGGGTGAAGCGTCAGGCCGCGCAGCAGCGCGGCATCCGGCTGGGTCAGCATGTTGCCCTCCAGCTGCGCCACATCGCCCTGTGCTGCCGCCAGTGCTTGCAGGAAGGGCAGGACGCCCTGCCCTGCGACGCCCAGCGCCAAGGCCGTCTTGTGGGCGTGCTGCATTGCCACCAGCCGCGCGGCCAGCCCCAACAGCGCGCCCGCCGCTTCGCCACCCCAGAGCGCCTCGGCCGCCTGCATCGCGCTGCGCGCGTATTCCATCGCGTAGCCCCGCTTGGCCTTGGCCAGGCGCTCGGGGGACCAGGCGGCGGGCAGCATTGGCGCGGCGGCCGGGTCGAAGTGGGGCATGCGCTCCTCCCGCGTGAAGCGCAGGCGCTCATCCTCGCGGAGATCATGGGCGTATTCGAGGTAGTAGCCCTCCAACCCGGGATCTCCCTCCACTGTCTGCCCGGTACAGACGAAGCCGAGACGCGGACAATCCAGCGAGACGCCGTTCTGTGCGTGCCAGCCGCGCAGCATGGCCGCATTCACCGCGGGCGGGATGCCGCAGATCGCCGTGCCCTGCCAGATCCAGCGCGGCGGCGGATAGCGGATCCAGGCTTTTCTCGAACTCTCCTCGTGATACTCGACACCGACACCGCCAATCGCATTGGACAGGTAGTGGTAGCGGGCGGCGGCGATGGCGGGCGGCAGGCCGGTCAGGCCAAGCTTCGCGAGGCCCGGCAGGAAGCGCGCCTGCTGTTGCTGGCGGAAGACGCGAAAGACCAGCGCCACCGCGTCATCCGGGCCGCGCCGCGACAAGGTGGTGAGGATGATCCCGATGAACCAGGCGTGGTACCACTCCCCTGCCGCCTCCATCGCCTCGGGGGCCGGTGCCGCCATAGGGCGGCTACCGGACCAGCGCGGTCGAAAGCACCGGGAAGAGCGCGATGAAGATCAGCGCGATCCCCATCACCACGATGAAGGGCATGGCACCGGCGAAGATGGTCTCAATGCTCACCTTGGGGTCGGCCAGCGTCGCCTTCACGGTGAAGACCGAGATGCCGAAGGGGGGAGTGAGCAACCCCATCTCCACCGCGATGATGGTGACGATGCCGAAGTGGATCAGGTCAAACCCCATGGCCGTCGCGATGGGTGCGCCGATCGGCACCATGATCAGCAGGATCGAGGTGCTGTCGAGGATCATGCCCATCAGCAGGATCACGATGACGAAGGCCAGCAGGAAGCCGTAGGAACCAAGCCCCAGATGCTCGACGAAATCGCCGATGGCATTGGGGACGCCGGCCATGGACAGCATGCGGGAATACAGCCCCGCCGCGATCAGCAGAAAGAGGATGGCGGCCGAAACCAGCCCCGTCTCGCGCAGCACGCGCCAGAACTTTGCCGCATCCAGTCGGCGGCGCACCAGCGCGATGAGCAGGGCGCCCGCCGCACCCACGGCACCGGCTTCGGTCGGCGTGAAGAAGCCCGTGTAGAGCCCACCCAGGATGAGTGCCACGAGCGAGAGGATGGGTACGGATTTGCCCAGCATTTCCACCGTGCCCATCACGGGCTCGTCGCGCGCGGCGGGGCTTTCCAGATGGTCCATGATGCGGTGCGGCGCGAAGGTGGCGTAGCCCCAGATCATCACCACGAAGCCGATGGCGATGATGATGCCGGGGATGACGCCGGCGATGAACATGGCGCCGATCGAAACCTCCGCCAGCACGCCATAGACGATCATCAGCAGCGAGGGCGGGATCAGCATGCCCAGGATGCTGCTGCCCGCCACGGTCCCGGCCGCGAAGCGCATGGTGTAGCCGTGCCGCACCATCTCCGGCACCGCGACCTTGGTGAAGACGGCGGCCGAGGCGATGGAGACGCCCGTCACCGCGGCAAACACCGCATTGGCGCCGACGGTCGCGATGCCAAGGCCACCCTTCACCCGCCGCAGCATGTTCTGCGCGACATCGAAGGTGTCCTTGCCGACATCGGAGATGCTCACCAGCAACCCCATCAGCACAAAGAGCGGGATGGTGGCGAAGAGATAATCCTGGATGCCGGAATAGGTCGCCAGCGCGGTGAAGCGGAAGGCCAGATCGGGATTGTCGCGGATCAGCCAGACGCCGATGGCGCCGGTGGAAATCAGCGTGATGCCGATGGGCAGGCCGATGATGATCAGCGCCACCATCACGCCGATCAGCGTGAAGCCGAGGGTCACATCATCCATGGCGGGGCATGATCCGACGTATTTCGTGGAGGAAGAGAACGAGATAGGCGAGGCAACCGGCGCCACCACCCAGCACGATCAGCCCACGGAAGGGCCAGGTGGGCACGGTGAAAAGCCCCTGCACGCCAAAAAACTCCCGCAAATTCATCGAGGTCCACATGCCCGGCCAGGCGGCCTGAGCCACAAAGAACATCACCGCGGCCCCGATGAGGTAGAACAGCGCCTCCATCGCGCGGCCGAGGCCCGGCGCCCAGCGCAGCACGCGCTCGATCAGGAAATCCGCCCGCGTCATGCGCCGGTGATAGATGGTGGAGCCGATCTGCAGGAAGACGATGCCCACCACCGAATGCGCCGCGATCTCCGCCACACCGGTGATGGGCGCGCTGAGAAAGGAGCGTCCGATCACATCGGCGCAGATCAGCAGCATCAGCCCGAAGGTCCAGATGGTGCCGATGGCCGCCAGGCCATCGAGCAGCATGCGGACCGGATCAAAGGGCTGTGGCGCGGCGGCGGCGTCGAGCGCCGCCATGTCAATGTCATCGGCCATGGCGGCGCGCTCCGGTGCGGTTACGCAGTCAGTTCACGGTCCCAGTCGCGGCCGGGCGTCTGGCCCGCCGCGCGGATCGCCGCGAAATAGGCATTCAGCACCTCGCGCGAGGCCGGGCCGGAGCTGTCGGCCCAGGTGCGCGCGATATTGGGCAGGCCACGGATCCAGCGCGCACGCTCGGCCTCGGGCAGGGTGGTGATCACCGCACCCTGGCGCACCATCTCCGCCTCGGCCACGGCGATGCGCGCCGAGACGTCACGGATATGCGCCTGCGTCGTGATCTTGCCGACCTCCGTCATGGCGCGGCGCACCGGCTCCGGCCACCGTTCGAAGCGCTGCCGGTTGGCGGCAATGCCCCCCACATACATCGCCCCCACATCGCATTTCGTGATGTAGCGCGCGACCTCATGCACACGCGTCGGCAGGATGCCCACGAAGAAGGAGAGTGCCCCTTCGGACACGCCGGTCTGGATGTCGGTGTAATAGGTGGTGAGCGCACCATCCACCGGCGTCGCACCCGTGCCGGTCAGCCAGTTCGCGCTGGTGCCGGGGGCGGAGATCTTGCGGTTGCGCAGATCATCCAGCGTGCGGACCGGGAAGTTGGACCAGATGTGATAGGTGTCCGTGATGTAGGAGCTGAGCGGGACCATGTTCAGCCCGTTCCAGTTCGCCCGGATGGCCGGCACATTGGCGTTCATGCTCTCAAAGGCGTTGGCGACCACGGCGTGGTCACCGGTCGCGAAGGGCGTGAAATAGGTGACGTTCTGGAGCGGCATGGTGCTGCCCTCCCAGAGCGTGCCGACGTATCCAATATCGGTGATGTTGTCGCGCACCGCCTCCATCGTATCCTGGAAGCGATAGAGCGTGCCGCCATAGGATTCGCGCCAGTTGATGCGGTGCGTGTTCCCGTTGTCGCGCAGGAACTTGTCCATCTCCGGCTGGAAGACGTTCTTCATCATCGCCACCCAGAAATTGGCGACGGGATGGCTGGAGGCGATGGTGATGTTCAGCGCGGTCTGCGCCTGGCTATGAATGGAAAACAGCGGCAGGGCGGAGGCGCCCATGAGCAGGCTTCGCCGAGCTGTCGTGTGTTTCGCGTTGGTCATCCTTGGAACTCCCTTGTCTTCGCGCCTTGGCGGCGCTGTGCGAGTGATCTTACGCGATGGCGCCGAGCGCGCGAAGGATGCGTTCGGGCGTGAAGGGTTGTTCATGCACGCGGGCCTTCAAGGGCCGCAGTGCGTCGTTGATGGCGTTCATGATGGCCCCTGGCGCGCCGGCCGTGCCGGCCTCACCCGCGCCCTTGGCGCCCAACAGGGATTCGCGCGTCGGTGTCTCCACATGGCCCACATGCATCTCCGGCATTTCGGCGGACATGGGCACGAGGTAATCGGCCAGCGTGGTGGTCAGCAGATTGCCCTGCTCGTCATAGATGCAGTTCTCGTAGAGCGCGCCGCCAATGCCCTGGACGATGCCGCCGCGCACCTGCTCATCCACCAGCATCGGGTTGATCACGCGGCCGCAATCCTCGACGCACCAATGCTCCAGCAGCTTCACCAAGCCGGTTGCCGGGTCCACCTCCACCCAGCTCGCCTGGATGCCGTTGGTGAAGGCGAAGGGGTATTCCTTGGTGATGAAGTGGCGCGTCTGCACCAGCTCACGCTGCAGATCGCGGGGCAGGGTGTCGCCGCGGAAATAGACGATGCGGCCCAGCTCATGCAGCGTCATCCGCTCGGCCCCTGTGGCCTTGTCGGTGATGCTGCCCATGGCGATGTCGAGGCTCTCGGGCGTGGCCTGCAGCATGGCGCCGGCGACTTCGAGGATCTGCTGCTTCAGCGCGATGGCCGATTGCAACGCGGCCTCACCGCCAATCCCTGCACCCCGGCAGGCCCAGGTGCCGCCGCCATAGGGGGTGGTCTGCGTATCCCCCGTGATGATCTTCACGCGGTTCACCGCGACACCCACACCATGCGCCACGATCTGCGCGAGGATCGCTTCCGTGCCCTGCCCCTGCTCCGTCACACCGGAAGAAGCAACGATGGAACCATCCGGGTCCATCCGCACCGTGCAGCCATCCTGCGCCGAAATCCGGGCGCCACCGATGCCGTACATGAAGGGCGAGGGGTTGGTCAGCTCGATGAAGGCAGCAAAGCCCAGGCCGCGATAGACGCCGCGCGCGCGGGCCTCCGCCTGGTCGGCCCGGATGCGCTCCACCGGGACCATCTCCAGCAGCTTCGCGAGCGAGGCATGGTGCGACAGCCCCTCGAAGCGCATCCCGGCGGGCGAGGTGAAGGGATAGGCGTCGTCGCGGATCAGGTTGCGGCGGCGAATTTCGATCGGGTCCATGCCGAGCGCTTCGGCGGCCAGGTCCATCAGGCCCTCGGTCACGGCGGTGGCGATGGGATGGCCGACGGCTCGGTACTGGCAGGTCGGTGCCTTGTTCTGCAGTACCACCGTCGTCGTGCAGCGGTAATTCTTGAAGTCGTAGGGTCCGCCGCACAGGTTCACCACCTGGTTCCCCTCCATCGCGCTGGTGCGCGGATAGACGGAATAGGGGCCGATGCCGGTCAGGTCATCCACATCGAAGGCCAGCACGCGCCCTTCGGCGTCCACGGCTAGCCGCGCCGTGATGCGGTGGTCGCGCGCATGGATGTCACTGGCGAAGGCCTCGAAGCGGTCGGCGATGAACTTCACCGGGCGGCCCAGGATGCGCGCCATGGCGGCGACGGCGACCTCATCCGGATAGACATGCACCTTGATGCCGAAGCTGCCGCCGACATCCTTGCAGATGACGCGAACGTCGCCTTCAGCCAGTCGTAACTGTTTCGCAAAAACACCCTGCATCATGTGCGGCGCCTGGGTGGAGTGGTGCACGGTGAGCGTGCCATCGGCGCGGTTGTAGTCGGCGATGATGGAGCGTGGTTCCAGCGTGACGCCGGTGTGGCGGCCAGTGACGAAGCGGGCCTCCACCACCTTGTGCGCCTGCGCGAAGGCGCCAGCAATATCGCCGGTTTCCGCCGTGCGGGTGAAGACCAGGTTATCGCCCAGCTCGGGATGGATGATGACCGCGCCGGCGGCCAGCGCCGTCTCCATGTCGGTCTGCGCGGGCAGTGGCTCGAACTCCACCTGCAATGCGGCGACGCCATCCTCGGCGGCGGCGCGGGTATCGGCCACGACCGCCACGATGGGCTCCCCCTGCCAGGTGGCGCGAGTGAGCGGCAGCGGATGCTGCGGCGCGGATTTCATGCCCTTCAGGTGATCCAGCGTGGCCACCCAGGGGTCACACACCTCGGCCAGATCGGCGCCGGTGAAGACGCGCACCACGCCGGGCACCTGCCGTGCGGCGCTGCTGTCCACGCTCAGGATTCGCGCATGGGCGTAGGGGCTGCGCAGGAAGGCCGCGTGCAGCATGCGCGGCAGCACCACGTCATCCGTGTAGGTCGCGCGGCCCTGCACCAGCTTGGGCGCATTGGGCCGCGGCACCGAGCGGCCGATATAGGAATTCGGCAAATCCTCGCGCGAGAGGCCGATGGAGGCGGGCGTGATTTCGTTCATCGTGTTGCCTCCGATGACCGCGGCGCCGGCGCGGTGCCGCGACCCAAATCGGCAACCGGATGCCTCGCCTTCAGCGTATCTTCCACAGCGTCCACGATGGCCTGGTAGCCGGTGCAGCGGCAGTAATTGCCCGAGAGATGCTCGCGGATTTCAGCGCGCGAGGGCGTGCCCCGCCCCGCTTCCCTTTCATGCGCCAGGAGATCGGCCGCCGTCATGATCATCCCTGGCGTGCAGAAGCCGCATTGCGCCGCGTTGCGCGCGACGAAATTGGCCTGGAGATCAGCCACCTCGCCACTGTCGGAAAGCCCCTCGATGGTGACGACATCGGCGCCATCGAGCGAGGCGGCGAGCACGAGGCAACCGCGCACGATCTCGCCGTCCAACCGCACTGTGCAGGCGCCGCAGACGCCGTGTTCGCAGCCCGCATGGCTGCCGGTGAGGCCGAGGTCGAGCCGGAGGAAATCAATCAGATGCCGACGCGGTTCGACTTCGCGCGTCACACGCTCGCCATTCACGGTCAGGGTGATCATGCGGCCATCTCCTTGGGGGCCAGGAAACTGCCCAGCACCCGGGCGGTCAGTACGCGGGCCAGGTGGCGCTTCATGTCCGGCGGGCCGTGCAGATCCTGCGGTGGGTCAAGATCCTCGCCCAGCGCTTCCTGGGCAGCGGCGATGCTGCCCGCATCCAGCGGGCGGCCCTCCAGCGCGGCCGAGGCATGGGCAGCCAGCACCGGGCCATTGCCGACGCCAAAATACACCAGGCGCGGCGCCACCACGCAGCCAGCCTCCAGCCGCAGGGCCGCAGCCAGGCCGGCCATGGCGTAGTCGCCCGAGCGGCGGGCGATCTCCTGGATGGCGCTGTGCCGCGCGGCCAGCGGGATTTCCACGCCAGCGATGATCTCGCCCGGATGCAGCGCGGTTTGCAGCAGGTCGGTGAAGAAATCGCGCGCCGGGATGCGCCGCTCCCCGGCGGCGGACGCCGTGACGACCACCGCATCCAGCGCCACGATGCAGGCCGGCAATTCGGCGGCCGGGTCGGCATAGGCGAGGCTGCCGCCGATCGTGCCGCGGTTGCGGATGGCCGGATGGGCGATGAGGGGCACGGCCTCGGTCAGCAACGGCGCATGGGCGCGGACCAAGGCATCGCGCCCCAATTCCGCGTGGCGCGTCAGGGCGCCGATGCGCAATGCGCCACCCGTCACGGACACCCCGCGCAGTTCAGGGATGCGGATGATGTCCACCAGCACGCTCGGCTCCGACAGCCGAAAGGCCAGCGTGGCAAGCAGGGTCTGCCCGCCCGCGATGATTTGCGCCGAAGCTCCGTGCTGCGCGAGCGCCGACCACAGGTCTGGCAGACTCGTGGCGCGGAGGTAGCCCATGGCTGGCCACTTCATGAACGTTTCCCTGGTCTTGGTCTTGTTGATCAAATGATCACCAGACCCCATCATGTGTCAAGCCACGCTGGATGATGCCAGGATGCGCGGCGACAACCCGGAGGAACGCCCCGTGGAGGGCAGCATCACGCGCCGCCGCCTCGACGCGCCCGCCCGGCGGGAGGAGATCATTCGCGCCGCCGCCGGCTACTTCGCGGAGGTCGGCTTTGGCGGCTCAACCCGCGATCTGGCGAAGCGTGCGGGCGTCACGCAGGCGCTGCTCTACAAGTATTTCGCGAGCAAGGCCGAACTGCGCGAGGCGGTGTTCGAGCACGTCTATCTGGGCCGCATCGCGCCGCATTGGCTCGAGGATCTGCGGGATCGCAGCTTGCCGCTGCGCGCCCGGCTTTGCCGCTTCTATGGCGAATACACCCAGGCCATCTTCACCTATGAGTGGATGCGCATCTTCATGTGGGCCGGCCTCGACGGTGACGCGCTGAATCGCCGCTACCTTGAGCATCTCAGCGAATTGCTGCTGGCCCCCATGCGCGAGGAGGTGGCCGCCGAGGCTGCCGGCCGCTGGGCGCCGCAGGCCGAAGACCTCTGGAACCTGCATGGCGGCATCATCTATCTCGGCATCCGGCGCTTCATCTACCACCTGCCCGTGCCCGAGGATGTGACGCCGGTGATCGAAGCGGCGGTGGATCGCTTCCTGCACAAACTCGCCTGATCCGGGTGCCTCAAATTCAATAATCGGGCCGCGGCGCCGGCCCGCCGGTCAGGGTTCCACGCCCATCGCCCGCAGCCTTCGCCGCAACTCATAGAGCTGGTCCAGCAGCGAGAGCACCACGGGCAGCGCTTCCTCATTCACCGCCATCTCGTCACGCAATTCGAGGATGAGGCGCACACGCTCGACATCCAGCTCGGTGAACACCAGGTCGCCCGCCGCACGGTCCGGGCGCACATGGCCCTCCGCGATCCAGCCCTGCAGATCTTCCAGGCGGAGCGTGGAGAAACGCGCGCAGAGGATATCGAGCGTGATCATGCCGATGCCTCCAGCCCGGCGCGGGGGTCTTGCGGATGTTCCGGCTTCCAGTCGCGCAGGAAGGCTTTCAGCGCTTCATCCGCCGTGCCGATCACGATGCGCAGCGTCAGGAACAAATCCCCCGCTTCACGCTTGCCATGTGCCGCGATGCCCTTGCCACGAAGCCTGATCTGCCGGCCCGCATCACTGCCTGCCGGCAGAGTGACGCGCAGCGGGCCGCCGGGGGTGGGGACCAGGACGGGCCCACCGAGAACCGCCTCCTGCACGCTCACCGGCAATTCCAGGTGCAGGTCCATGCCTTCCCGCCGGCACAGCTTGTCGGAGGCGACATCCAGCTCGATCAGCGCATCGCCGGCCGGCCCGCCATTGCGCCCCGGGCCGCCCTGGCCGCGCAGCCGCAGGACCTGGCCGCTCTCGACCCCGGGGGGGATCTTCACGCTGAGGCTGCGGCCATCGGGCAAGGTGAGCGTTTCGGTGGCGCCCGCCACGGCGTGCAGGAACGGCACAGCCAGGCGGTACGATTCATCACGGCCACGGCGGGGGCCGGTCTCGGCACGGCGGCGCTGCTCGAAGATATCGGCGAAGAGGTCCTCGAAGACCTCCGCCTCCGGGCGCTGGCCGTAGCGCGCGCCATATTTCTCGCCCTGGGGTTGCTCCGCCTGGTGGCGATAGCCGCCGGCCGGGCGTTGCTCCTGGCCTTCGGCATCAATTTCGCCGCGGTCGAAGCGGGCGCGCTTCTCCGGGTCGCTCAGCAGGTCATTGGCGGCGGAGACGGCCTTGAAGCGGGCCTCGGCCTCGGGCTTGCCAGGGTTCAGGTCGGGGTGGTGCTTGCGCGCCAGCTTGCGATAGGCAGCCTTGATCGCTTCGGGCGAGGCATCGCGTGCGATGCCCAGAGTCTTGTAGGGGTCTTCGGCCATGGATGGCTCCTTCAGGACGCCATTCTATCACCCATCGGCGCGCGGGACCCAGGGGAGGCGCGCCACCTCGATGCCGTCCTCGCGCAGGGCCTCGGTTTCCGATTCCGTCGCTTCGCCGTAGATGCCGCGGGGCTCGGCCTCGCCTTCATGGATTCGGCGGGCTTCCTTGGCGAAATCCTTGCCCATGTTCTCGCAGCTTTTCTCCACCTCGCTGCGCATGCGCTGCAACAGGGCGACGATCTGCGCGGGCATGGGGCCGGCAGCCAGGCGCGGGGCCTCGGTATCGGGTTCGGGCGGCTTGGGCGGGGATGCGGGCAATTCGGCCGGCGGTGCCTCAGCCCGGCCCTTCACGCCGCGCGCCTTCTTGATGGCCGGCGCCATGAGCGCCTTGGTGACGTGGGTATCGCCGCACACCGGGCATTCCAGCAGGCCGGCGGCCGCCATGCGCTCATGGGCGGCGCCGTCCTTGAACCAGGTCTCGAATTTATGGCCGTTCTGGCAGCGAAGCGAAAAGCGGATCATCCCGGAAAACCTTTGCCGGCCCTGAGGTGATCGGGCCGTGACGCTGAGTCGTCACATGGGAAGCGGCAGGCGGATTGCGAGGGGCTGCCCGCCCGGAGGTGGCCCCTCAGCCCGCCAGCATCGCTTCGAGCTTGCCCGCGCGGTCGAGTGCCACGAGGTCATCGGAGCCACCGATGGCCTGACCATTGATGAAAATCTGCGGCACGCTCGTCCGCCCGCCCGAGCGGGCGATGGCGTCCTTGCGGGCCTGGCTGCCATGCGGCGCGTCGAATTCCTCGAAGGTGGCACCCCGTTTGGTCAGGAGCGCCCTTGCGCGATCGCAATAGGGGCAGAAGGCGGTGGTGTAGATCTCGATCTGGGCCATCTGCGCAATACGCCGTGACCCGGCGCCGCCGTCAAGCGGATCAGGGGCCGATGGTGGAAAGCACCACGGCGCCGATGCCAAGGACCATGGCGAGCAGGCCGGTCAGGGCAAAGAAAAAGCCCTGCCATTCCGCACCATCCATGCCAAAGAGTGGGCTGTTCTGCGTGGTAGGCCTCGTGCTGTCCACGTCGAAACGGTGGCTGAGACGGCCGCCGAGACCACCCATGGGATTTCCGTCGAAGGGCATGGCCCCTGCTCCATTCTGTTGCGGTGGCAGAATGCGGGGTCTGAGTTGCGGAAAGATTAACGCCGGCAAGCGGAATTACATCGCTCAGCGCGGCCTTTCGATTCGCGGATCCGGCACGCGCGCCGCGGCCAGGACCATCACCTGGGCAGCACCGCCGCCGAGCAGGATGCGCGCACAGGCATCCGCCGTGGCGCCGCTGGTCAGGACATCGTCAACCAGCAGGACGCGCCGGCCGCGCAGCTGCGCGGCGGCCCCTGGTGCCAGGGCAAAGGCGCCCTCCAGCATGGCTTCCCGTTCCCGCGCACTGAATTCGCCCAGCGGCGCCGTGGCGCGTTGCCGGCGCAGCAGCATGGGTGCGTGCCGCTTGCCGGAGAGCCGCGCCAGCCGGGCCGCCAGCAAGGCGGCCTGATTGTGGCGCCTGCGGAACAGGCGCCACCGATGCAACGGCACCGGAACCAGAAGATCGGCCGCCCGCAGCAATTCCGCGCCCGCCCGCGCCATGTGGCGGGCCAGCGGTGCGGCGAGTTCCGTCCGATCCCGATGCTTGAAGGGCAGGATCAGGGCCTTTGCGCCCTCATCATAGCGCAGCGCCGCGCGGGCCGCGGTGAAGGCGGGGGGCGCGGTGACGCAGGCCTCGCACCACAGCGTCTCCAGATGCGGAATGCCCGCCCCGCCATGCGGGAAGGGCACGCCGCAGCGGTCGCAAAGCGGCGCGGTCACGAAGGCGAGGCGGGTGAAGCAGGCAGGGCATTGGCCGCCCTGTATGCCCACCGGCGCCTCGCAGGTGAGGCAGGTGGGCGGCAGCAAGGCGTCGAGCATGCCGCCGCCCAATCTTTTGAAAAGGCTGCGCGGCCGATTCAGACCTTCATGCGAAGCCGCACTTCGGTCATCGGGCGCGGTTACCAGGCGCCGAACCGCGCATCGCCGTCGCGCGCCACCTCGTGCACCAGATCAATCTCCCAGGAGAGATAGGCGTGCATGGCGGCCTCGATGCCGGAGTTGCGGTCATAAGGGCGCAGATACCAGTCCACGCAGGCCTCATCCGGCGGGGTCGTGCGGTCGCTCACCACCGGCAGCCCGGCCTTGCGCCAAGCGGCCAGCCCGCCTTCCAGAACACGCGCGCCGGGAATTTCAGCCGCCGCCAGATGGGCGAGCCAGGGGTCGGGGGACACCACCACCACCGGGCCCGAAAGTGGCGGCAACCGGCCGCGCACCGCCCAGATGGAGCCGGGGATGTGGCCGGCCCGGTGATGCATGGAGAGAGCCAGATTCACCACTGTCACCCCGGTTTCGGCGGCCAGCGCCTGCGGAGCCACGGTCGGCATCTGCGGGACCTCGGGCGCCACCGGCTTCCAGGGGCCGGTCTCCAGCGGGCCGTCCAGGGCGCCTTGCACCACATAGACTTCCCAGCCGCCCATCTGGCGCAGCCAGGCGCCGGACATCCGCGCGCGCACCGTGTCGTCATCGGCCAGGATCACGCGGGCGCCGCGCACGGCGATCCATTGATCCGTCGCCTGCACCAGCTGACCGCCGGGGGCATGGCGAAAGCCATGGATACGGCCGGCCGTGTACTCATCGGCCGCGCGCACATCGAGGCCGTATGTGGTGCGGCTGTCATCGGCCAGCATGGCAAGGGCGGCCGTGCGGCTGATCAGCTTCACGCCATTCTCGGCAGCGAAGGAGCTGGCGCGTTGCAGCGCGAGTGCGGCACTGGCCGGCGTCCCGGCCGGGTAGCTGCGGGTAACGCCACGTTCACACTGAAAGCCCGCCAATTCCCAGCCCATGGTGCCGTTGCGCAACGCCACGATCCGGTTGGGAACGCCGGCGCGACGCAGGCTTTCGGCGCCCATGATGCTGCGTGTGCGGCCGGCGCAATTGATCACGATGGTGGTCCCGGCCTTGGGCACCAGGTCACCGATGCGATAGGCCAATTCGCCACCCGGCACATTCAGCGCGCCCGGGATGGTCATCTTCACGAATTCATCCATGGGCCGGCTGTCCAGGATGACCATGTCCTGCCCGGAATCCTTCATGGCCTGCAATTCGGCCGGGTCCACGCTTTCCGTGCCGTAATGATGCTCGGCCCATTCGCCGAAGGCCTTGGAGGGCACATGCACGCCGGTAAAGACCACATAGCCCGCCGCCGCCCAGGCCGGCGTGCCGCCCTGCAGCACATGCACATCCGTGTAGCCAATGGAGCTGAGCCAGGCCGCAAGCTTGGCCGCATGGCCCTCGCCGCCATCCACGCAGACCACGCGGGTGGCCTGGCGGGGCAGCAGCGCGCGGGCACGCAATTCCTTTTTGGACAAGGGGCAGGGCACCGCCCAGAACAGGTGCCCATGGCCGAACTCGCCCTCCTCACGCGCATCGAGGATGGCGAGCTCCGAACCCGCGGAAATCCAAGCCTTGAGCGTGGCCGGCGTGATGCCAACCGAAGTGACGGAGGACATCAGGCCTTCGTGCTCGCCGAGGGCTTCATGAAGTTCTTGTTGTAGTAGGAGACCTCGCCCGTCTTGTCGTCGAAGGCGCGGCGGCCATCCAGCTTCTCCAGCGCCAGCCCATACATGTGCAGATGCCGCGTGGGACGGGTGCCGGTGGTGTGGATGGAGTGGATATCCTCGGGCATCAGGCAGATGCCACGGCCGGGCTCCACCATGATCTCCTCGCGCACGCGCATCTCGCAGCGCTCGGGGTTGGCGCCGTCATCCAGGCGCTCATAGACCTTGTTCAGCTCCTGCCCATCCACGGCGACGACGACGGCCCAGGTGGTGTGGTCATGCGGCTTGGTTTCGTTGCCCGGGTTCAGCGCGTTGAGGTAGAGGGCAAAACGGTTGTTGTCCTCCTCGCGCAGGAGGTAGCGGTTGCTGCCCTTCTCGCCATTCGGCGGGGACGGGAATTCGGCGCTCGGGAATAGATGTTCCTGCGCGGCCAGGCTCATCAGCTCGGCCTTGATGGCTTCCAGCGCCGGGCGGGTGACGCCCATGCTGCTTTCGATCTCGCGTACGCGGCCGACGGCGGCGGCCACGGCGGCGGTGCGGGCTGCTTTCACATCCATGTTGTTCATCTGCGTTCTCCCTTGCGGACCCTGGAACGATAGTCCCGCTTGCGCCGAAGCACCACCGGTCGCAGATGGAAAGGGTGGAAACCGCCCCCGATATCTTCGACCGCCGGCTGCTCGCCCTTCGGCGGGAGCGCGCGGCTGTGCATGTGCGTCAGGTCGCGCCCATCCTGGAGGCCGCGGCCGCCCTCCTGCTGGACCGGCTGGATGACACCACGCGGCGCTTTTCCCGCGCCCTGGATGTGGGGGGGCGGGGCGCGGTGGCACCGGCACTCTCCGCGCGGGGAATTCCCTTCGTGGTTTCCATGGACCTGGCGCCAGCCATGGCGCGTCAGGCGGGGGGGCTGGCCATCGCCGGTGATGAGGAATGGCTGCCATTCGCGGCGGGCAGCTTTGACCTGATCCTCGCCAATCTCAGTCTGCATGCGGTGAATGACCTGCCGGGCGCCTTGATCCAGCTGCGCCGGGCGCTCAGTCCGGATGGGCTGTTCCTGGCCTCCCTGCCCGGCTTCGGCACGCTGCAAGGCCTGCGCGAGGCGCTGGCGGCGGCCGAGGCGGAAACCCGCGGCGGCGTCTCACCTCGCATCGCCCCATTTCCGGAATTGCGGGACCTGGCGGGGTTGTTGCAGCGCGCGGGCTTTGCGCTGCCCGTGGCGGATCAGGACCGGCTGCCGCTGGAATATCGCACGCCGATGGGCCTGGTGGCCGATCTGCGCGCGGCGGGCGAGGGCAACGTGATCCGCGCGGCGGACCGCCGCACCCCGCCCAGAGCGCTGTTTCCCTTGGCCTTTGCCGCACTCGATCTGCGCATGGAGCTGCGGCTCCTGATCATGACGGGCTGGGCGCCGCATGACAGCCAGCAAAAGCCCGCGCGCCCCGGCAGCGCCAATGCCAGGCTGGCGGAGGCGCTGGGAACCCGGGAATACAAGGCCGGCGAGAATGCGGGTTGAACCTTCCGCGCCCCGCGCGCATCTTAGTTCCATCACAGATTGAGCACCGGTCGGCCCCGAAAGATGGAAAATTCAGGCGGCGAATCCCGCCGCATCACGCGTCACACGCCAGAGGATTTCGCCGGGGCACGCCGCGCGGGCGCCCTGGCCGCTGCCTGCCTGGACATGATCACCACCCATGTCCGCCCTGGTGTCACCACCGGCGCGCTGGACAAGCTCTGCCACGATTTCATGCTGTCCGGCGGCGCCGTGCCTGCCACGCTCGGCTACCGGGGCTATACCAAATCCTCCTGCATCTCGATCAACCACGTGGTGTGCCATGGCATTCCGGGGGAGCGGACCATCGCCGAGGGCGATATCCTGAACATCGACGTGACGGCCCTGCTCGATGGCTGGCACGGCGATACCAGCCGCATGTATGCGGTCGGTGAGATCAGCACCAAGGCGCGGCTGCTGATGGATGTGACCTATGAGGCGATGATGCGCGGGATCGCGGCCGCCAAACCTGGCAACAGCTTCGGCGATATCGGCCATGCCATCCAGAGCTACGCCGAGAAGCATCGCTTTTCCATCGTCCGGGATTTCTGCGGCCATGGCATTGGCCGGAAATTCCACGAGCCGCCCAATGTGCTGCATTTTGGCCGTCCGGGCGAAGGCCCGAAGCTGGCGCCGGGCATGTTCTTCACCATCGAGCCCATGGTGAATGCGGGCCGGCCCGAGGTGAAGATCCTCGACGATGGCTGGACCGCCGTGACGCGTGACCGCAGCCTCTCGGCGCAATTCGAACATATGATCGGCATCACCGAGACGGGCTGCGAGATTTTCACCCTCAGCCCGGCAAGCCTGCACAAACCGCCCTATGCCATTGCCGGCTGAGCGGCGCCCAGCGGCCTTCATGTGCCAGGCGGGGTGGCCTTGAGCCGCAAGCGCGGGCTGGCCGAGGCAGGTGGCTTGTTTGATCCAGCGCCGGTGGCCGCCACCACGGCTTCGGGCGCGGAGGGCCACCGCGCCCGCATGCGCCAGAAGCTGATCGAGGCGGGACCGGCCGCACTGCTCGACCATGAACTCATTGAAATGATATTGTTTATCGCCTTGCCGCGGCGGGATACCAAGCCCATCGCCCGCGCGCTGCTGGACCGCTTCGGCAGCTTCGCCGATGCGCTGAGCGCCCCCACGCAGGAGCTCCGGCAGATTGAGGGGCTGGGCGATGCCGGAATTGCGGCGCTCCGCACCGTCCAGGCGGCGGCGCTGCGCCTCAGTGAGGCGCCGTTGAAAAACCAGCAGGTGCTGAACAATTGGGACCGCCTGATGGACTACCTCACCGCCCGCCTGGCGCGGGAGCGGGTGGAGCAGTTCCGCGTGCTGTTCCTGGATGCCAAAAATCGCCTGATCGCCGATGAGGCCCAGGCGCGCGGTACGGTGAACCACACGCCGGTCTATCCGCGGGAGGTGGTGAAGCGCGCCCTGGAGCTGCATGCGACCGCGCTCATCCTGGTGCACAACCACCCCTCGGGCGACCCGACCCCCAGCCGCGCCGATATCGAAATGACGGCGGAGGTGAAGCAGGCGGCAGCCGCGCTGGGCATCACCCTGCATGACCACCTGATCATCGGGCGCGACCGGCCCCTCTCCTTCCGGCGCGAGGGATTGCTGTAAGGGGCAACAGGCGGCGGGATGGTGGAGCTGAGGGGAATCGAACCCCTGACCTCGTCATTGCGAACGACGCGCTCTACCAACTGAGCTACAGCCCCGCACCACGCATCCCGGCACTCTCGCGCCAGGGCACCGAGGCGTCACGCCCCGATAGCGGGGCGCGTCATGCGGGATGGGGCCGGGGGTGTCAAGCGGCACCGCGTGAAGCATCCGCCATCCCCCTTGCCGGCATCGCGCCCTTCCGCGACAAGGGAAGCCCCATGCCGCCACCTTCGGAGCGCCGACGCCCATGATCCTCGACGCGTTTTTCTTCCTGATCCAGGCGGGGCTCACCCTGTTCTTCTGGGCCATCCTGATCGCCTCCATTCTGTCGTTGCTGATCGGTTTCAACGTGCTGGACACGCGCAACCGCATGGTCTGGAATATTTCGGATTTCTTCTACCGCGTGACCGAACCCGCCATGCGGCCCGTCCGCAACCGGCTGCCCAATCTGGGCGGGATTGATCTCTCGCCGCTGGTTGTCCTGCTGCTGGTGCAGGCCTGCATGCTGCTGGTCAGCGCGATCAAGCGCTACATGATCAGCTTCGGGCTGTATTTCTGAGCCATGGCCATGATTCTCGACGGCAAGGCGCTGGCTGAACGGCTGCGCGGTCACCTCGCCAGCCGCATCGCGACGCTGGATTTCAAGCCTGGCCTGGTTGTCCTGCGCGTGGGGGAGGATCCGGCCAGCGGCGTCTATGTGCGCAACAAGGACAAGGCGGCGCTCCAGGCGGGCTTCGCTTCGCGCACGCGGCACCTGCCCGAAAGCACGACCGAGGCTGCACTGCTGGCCGAGATCGCGGCGCTGAACGCGGACCCGGCGGTGGATGGCATTCTGGTCCAGCTGCCCCTGCCCGCGCATATCCGCGCCGATGCCGCCATCGCGGCGGTGGACCCGGCCAAGGATGTGGACGGCTTCCACCCCATCAATGCCGGCCGCCTGGCCTCCGGCCTGCCTGGGCTCGTTCCCTGCACGCCGCGTGGCGCCATGCATCTGCTGGCCGAGGCGAAGGCTCAGCTGCGTGGCGCCCGCGCCGTGGTGGTGGGGCGCAGCCAGATCGTCGGCAGGCCCATGGCGCAATTGCTGCTGGCGGCGGATTGCACCGTCACCATCGCCCATTCCCGCACGCAGGACCTGCCCGGGGAATGCCGCCGCGCGGATATCCTCATCGCCGCCGTGGGCCGCCCGGAGATGATCCGCGGCGATTGGGTGCGGGAGGGCGCGATCGTGATTGATGTCGGCATCAACCGACTGCCGGACGGCAAGCTGGTGGGCGACGTCGCCTATGCCGAGGCGCTGCCGCGCGCCGCCGCCATTACGCCGGTGCCGGGTGGCGTGGGCCCCATGACCATCGCCTGCCTGCTGGAAAACACGCTGGAAGCAGCACTGGCGCGGCGTGGGGTTGCCACCATGGGCGCGCCCGCGAAGCTGCCATGATCCTGCACCGGAGCTTGCAGGTGCTGGGCGGCCTGGCCCTGCTCTCCTGCCTGCATCTGGCCTGGGGCGCCACGCCCTGGGGTGGTGAGGGCTGGTCCCGCGCGCGGATGCTGTATGCCGGTGCCGGGGGTGTTTCCTCCCTCGCGCTGATCGCGATTGGCGGCCTGGGCATCACGCTGCGCCGCCAGCAGGAGACGCTGGCACGGATCGAGGCTGCCCTGCGAAGAGGTTAGCGGGCTGCTGGAAAAGCCCAGGTAACGAGAGGGCTTTGCTCTGCCGCTGCGCAATGGGCACGGGCTGCAAGGCTCTGAGCAGGGCGCCACCGCCGCTATAGTGCGATGTTGAAAAGCCGTGCCGGATTGTCCCGCGTCATCCGCCGCAGTTCGGTCTCGGTGAAGCCCTCGCTGGCCAGCAGCAACAGGAACTCCCGCAAGGCCTCGACCGGCGGCGGCAGGATGGCGAGGCCCGCATCGGAAGAGAGCACCGCCCGCGCACTAGCGGCGCGAATGCGCGTCGCCATCTCCTGCACGGTGCAGGCGCCGGCGATCCGGTGCTTCTCGGCATCGGCATGGGTCAGGCCGACCTGGGTCGCGTGCGTCAGCAGGAAAAACGAGAACTCGACATGCGCGCCAAGCGCCGCCAACGCCGCAACCTCATCCGGCGCATAGCCCGCGCCATGCGCGCGCAGCCGCGTGACGCCACGGCGGGCCGCTTCCTCGGCGAGCGCCACGGCCTCATATCCGGCGACATGGCCGCAATCGAAGGCCGCCTCATGCGCGGCGCAAAGCTCCATGATGGCGGGCACCGGCTCGGGCACGCGGCCATGACGGGGGATGTGGAAGGTCGTCTCCAGGAAAGCGGGGCTGCGGCCTTCCTGCTCGGCGACGAAGCGGGTGTGATGCGTGGGCAGGCTGATGAAGCGCGCCCCCTGCCCCGCGCCATAACCGTAGCCCAGGGCGGTCCGCGCGGCCTCCAGCGTCACGCCGCCGGCCGCGGGCTGCATGATCAACCCGCCGAAAGCCTCACAGCCGAGATGGCCCAATTCCGCATTGGCCAAGGCCGCGAAGCCCGAGCTGTTCTGGAAGTTGCACATGATGCCCAGGCCGCGCATGCCCGCCGCCGCCGCCTGGCGCACCGCCTCGAACACATGGACCGAGCGCGCATTGAGATGCGGCGCGCAATGCACATGCCCGTCAATGGCACCGCGCAGCCAATCCGTCCCGGGCATGCTCCAGCCCATCAGTGGCGCAGGATCTTGGCGGTGAATTCGCGCAGGCGTTGGGTTTGCGGCGCGTCGAAAATCCGCGCGGGCGGCCCCACCTCGACAATGCGGCCCTGATCCATGAACACCACCAGGCTCGCGACCTCACGGATGAAGGCCATCTCGTGGCTGACGATGAGCATGGTCATCCCCTCGTCGCGCAGGGTGCGGATGGTGTCCAGCACCTCGGTCACCAATTCGGGGTCGAGCGCGCTGGTCACCTCGTCCAGCAGCAGGATATCGGGGCGCAGCGCGAGGGCGCGGGCAATCGCCACGCGCTGCTGCTGCCCGCCCGACAATTCATCCGGATAGGCGTCGAGCTTCGCGCCGAGGCCGACCTTGGCGAGCAGGGCACGCGCCTCGGCCTGGACCTCCGTGCCTGCGCGCCGCTTCACCAGCCTGGGCGCGATTTCGACATTGCGCAGCGCCGTCATGTTCTGGAACAGGTTGTATTGCTGGAACACGATGGCCAGCCGGTCCCGTGCCGCACGAAGCGAGGCCTTGTTGGCATAATCCACCAACTCCCCCCCGATGGTGACCCGCCCGGCATGCGGGCGCAGCAGCCCGACCAGGGCGCGCAACAGGGAGGATTTGCCCGAGCCCGAAGGGCCGATCAGCCCCACCACCTCACCGCGCGCGATGCTGAGCGTGACATCCGTCAGCACATCGGGCTTGCCGGGATAGCCGGCGGAAACCCCGTCAAGGGCAAGGAAGGTCAAGCGGCGCGTCTCCCTGGGCGGTCGCCGGTAACTCTCCGGGCCGGCGGGTGGCGGCGTCAAGCGGGGGTGGATAGGATTGGTGGCGTGACATCCTCGCTTCGCATCGCGGGCATTGCCCGGCCGGCCGACATCGCCTTCACCTTCCAGGGGGAGCGCATCACCGCCCCGGCAGGCGAGAGCCTGGCCGCCGCGCTGCTGGCCGCTGGCATCCGCCACCTTGGCGATGGGCCGAACGCGCCGCGCGCCGCCTTCTGCATGATGGGCGTCTGCCAGCAATGCCTGGTGCGGCTGGAGGGACAATTGGTGCAGGCCTGCCTGACGCCGGTGCGGGACGGCATGCGGGTCACGCCCGCATGAGCAGCCCCTATGACATGGCGGTGCTCGGCGCCGGCCCGGCCGGAATGGCCGCCGCCACCCTGGCCGCCCAGCATGGCGCGCGCGTCGTGCTGCTGGAGGAAAGCGAGGCCCCCGGTGGGCAGGTGCATCGCGCGGCACCCCCCGGCTACACCATGCCCCAGGATGCCGATCGCCGCGCCGGGGATGCGCTGCGCAGCGCCCTGACGGCGAGCGGCGCCGAGCAGCGCATGGGCGTGCGCATCTGGGGGGTGGGCGGCGGCCCGCTCGTGCAGAGTGGCGCCGCCCCCGTGCCCTTCCGGCTGGATGGGCTCAGCGCCGGCGGGCAACCCTTCGACCTGGCGGCGCGCAGCCTGCTGCTCTGCACCGGCACGCAGGAGCGCATCATCCCCTTCCCGGGCTGGACGCTGCCGGGCGTGATCGGCCTGGCGGCCGCCACCATCCTGTTGAAGGCGCAAGGTGTGCTGCCTGGACGGCGCGTGGTGGTGGCCGGTGCCGGGCCGCTGCTCTATGCGGTCGCCGCCAAGCTTCTGGCGCATGGGGCCGAGGTCGCGGCCGTGGTGGATCTGGCGACACCGGGTGAATGGTTGCGCGCCCTGCCCGCGCTGGCCGCAAGGCCGGATCTGCTGGCGCGGGGCGCTGCCTGGCGTGCGCAGCTGGTTCTGAAAGGCGTCACCGTGCATCACGCCGCCCGCATCACGGACGCCGAAGGGGATGACGTGCTGCGCGCCGTGAGCGTGCAATCCCTGGCAGGCGGACCGACGGTGCGGATCGAGGCGGATGCGCTGTGCATTGGCCATGGCCTGGTCCCCGCGACGGAAGCGACCCGCGCCTTCCGCGCGGCGCATCACTATCAGCCCGGGATGGGCGGCTGGGTGCCAGTGCTGGACGCGGATTTTCGCAGCTCGGTGGCGGCGCTTTTCGTCGCTGGCGATGGCGCGGGCCTGCGTGGCGCGGCGGCGGCGCCGGCCTCAGGGCGCATCGCGGCCCTCGCGGCCCTGCGCGACCTTGGCCTGCTGTCGGAGGATGCGCATCGGGCGGCACGCGCGCCCCATGCCGCCGCCTTTGCGCGGGCGGCGCGGGCGGGCGGGGCCATGGCGCGCATGATGGCGCTGCGCCCCGAACTCGTCGCCGCCATCCCGCCTGACACCATGATCTGCCGCTGTGAGGGCGTGACCCGCGCCGCCATCGAGGCGGCGCTGGATGAAGGCGCGCTGACGATGAACCAGCTTAAGCAATTCACCCGCTGCGGCATGGGCCCCTGCCAGGGCCGGCTCTGTGGCGAGGCGGCGGCCGAATTGCTGGCGCGCCGCGTTGGCGGGCGGGAGGCGGCGGGCTTCGCCACCGGCCGCCTGCCCTTGCGCCCGGTGCCGATGGACGCGCTGCTCGGCGATTTCGACTATGCCGACATCCCCGTGCCAGCGGCGGCGCCCATATGACTGGGGTCAAGGGGGCAAGCCCCCTTGCGGGGTCCAGGGGCAGCGCCCCTGGCCGATACGACGTGGCCGTCATCGGTGCCGGTGTGATGGGCTGCTCCACCGCCCTGCACCTGGCCCGTGCCGGCATGAAGGTGCTGCTGCTGGATCGTGGCCCGATCTGCCGCGAGGCTTCGGGCGTGAATGCCGGCACGCTGACGATGCAGATGACGCGCGCCGCCCTCATCCCCTACGCGCTGCGCGCCTATGAGATGTGGCTGCGCATGGGCGATTGGTGCGATGGCGGGCATGTGCTCGGCACCGCCTGCCCCGGGCTTTCCGTCGCCTTCACCGAGCAGGAAGCGGCCATGCTGGAGGAGCGCGCGCGCATCCGAAGGCAGGCCGGCGCGCCGATCGAAATCGTCTCCGGCGTGCGGGCGCGCGAGATCGAGCCGGGCCTGTCGGAGAAGGCGCTGATCGCCGGGCATTGCCCGATGGATGGCTTCGCCAGCGCCTATCTCACCGGCCGCGCCTTCCGCCCGGCGCTGCTCAATGCGGGCGTGGATCTGCGCGAGGATTGCGCGGTGCGCGGCATTGATGCGGGTTTCACGCTGGACACGGCGCAAGGCCGGCTGGATGCGGCCCGCGTGGTGCTCTCGGGCGGCGTCTGGCTGGAGGAGATGGCCGGCTGGCTCGGGGTGACCCTGCCGATCAAGACGCTGATCAACCAGCTCGTCGTCACCGAGCGGATGGCGCCGGTGATGCGCACCGTGCTGGGCGTGGCCTCCGGACTGCTCTCCTTGAAGCAATACGCCAATGGCACGGTGCTGATCGGCGGCGGCTGGCAGGGGATTGGCGACCGCACGCGCGGCGGCATCGCGGTGAAGCCCGAGAGCTTCCTCGGCAATGTGCGCCTGGCCGCCCATGCCGTGCCGGCGCTGCGCGAGGCGCGGGTGGTGCGCGCCTGGCTTGGCCTGGAATCCGAGACGGCGGATGCGTTGCCCGCCATCGGGCCCATCCCCGGCGTGCCGGATGCCTGGATCATCGGCTGCGTGCATTCGGGCTACACCAGCGGGCCTTATATGGGGCGCATCCTGGCCCAGGCCATTCTGGGCGAGGCGCCGGAACTTCCCCTCTTCCCCATCGACCGCCTTCTGGCGCAGGAGAAAGCCGCGTGAATTTCCACGGCATCTACCCCTCCACCGTGCTGCCCATGCATCCGGATTTCGCACCGGATTGGGAGGCCTATGCCAAGCACACCGCGCATTGCGTGCTGCGCCCGGGCATCGCGGGCGTGCTGATGAATGGCCATGCTGGCGAGAATTTCGTCATGTCCCGCGCCGAGAAGAAGCGCGCGGTGGAAGTGACGGTCGCGACCGTGGGCGCGAGCCGCATCGTCGTCGCCGGCGTCAACGCCGAGAGCAGCCTGGAAGCCGCCGAGGAAGCGCGCGAGGCCCGCGCCGCCGGCGCGCATGCCATCATGGTCTTCCTGCCCAATGCCTTCGCCATGGCCCACACCACCGAGATGGCGCTGCTGCATCACCGCACCATCATGGCGGCCGTGCCCGGCATGCCGCTCTGGCTGTTCCAGGCGCATCACCGCGCGGGCCATATGGGCTTCACGCCCGAGACGCTGGACGCGCTGCTCGACATTCCCGAGGTGGTCGGCATCAAGGAAGGCGCGTGGGAGGTGGATGCCTATGACGCGCTGCGCCGCCGCGTGAAGGCCAGGCGCCCCGATGTGGCGGTCTGCGCCAGTGGCGATGAGCATCTGCTCGCCTGCTATGTGCATGGATCGGATGGCAGCCTGGTCTCGCTCGCTGATCTCATGCCGGATGAAATCGTGGCACTGGATGCCGCGATCCGCGCGGGTGACCTCACCGCCGCGCGCGCCTTGCATGAGCGGCTGGAACCTCTGGCCGAGGCGATCTATGGCGCGCCTCCGGGCGGGCGGGCCACGGCGCGGCTGAAATTCTGCCTGGCGGAAATGGGCGTGATCCCCTGCCCTGCCGTGCGGCCACCGCAACCCCCCGTGCTGGGCGCGGAGGCCGCGATGTTGCGCCTGGCCCTCAGGGAGTCAGGCGTGCTGGCCTGAGCGTCAGACGCCGTTCGGCCCAACGGCCGAGCGAAGCGAGCGCCCAGCTCACGCAGAAATACAGCACCAGCGCCGTGCCATAGGTGAGCAGGGCCGAGAAGCCGCGCTGCGTGAGCATCTTGGCGGCAAAGGTGATCTCGATGAAGCCGATCTGGCTGACCAGCGACGTTTCCTTCACCATGCTCAGCACATGGACGATGGAAGGCGGCAGGATCACGCGCCAGGATTGCGGCAGGATGATCCGCCGCAGCGTCGTGAGCGCGGGCATGTTCATGGTGAGTGCCGCTTCCCATTGCGTGGGCCGCACCGTCTCGAACCCCGCGCGTATGTTTTCGGCGGCGAGCGCGCTCATCCGCAACGCGACCGCGGTGACGGCGACAGCCCAGAGCGGAGCCTCCAGCCGGGCGAATTGCGAGAGGAAGAAGACCAGCAGCAACAGCACCAGGAAGGGAATCCGGCGGAAGGTCTCGACCCAGAGGATGGCCAGCACGCGCACCGGCGCAAAGCCCATGAGCTGCGGCAGGCGCAGCATGGCCAGCGCGAAACCCGCCGCATAGCCCATTGCGCAGCCGGCGACCGATGCAACCAGTGTGTTCACCACGGCGAGCGCGAGGAAGCGCAGATTCCACCAGGTGAAGAAACGCGGCGCCTCGGCGAGGATGATGTCCCAGGCACTCATGGCGGGTCGCTCAAAACACTTTCGCCTTCACCCGGAACAGCCACCGCCCAACCAGCCAGAGCAGCGTCGAGGCGATGATGGTGAGCACGATGTACATCACCGCCACCACCGAGAAGATTTCGACCGAGCGAAAGGAAATCGCATTGGCGTTCAGCGCGCGGCCGGTCAATTCCTCGACACCGAAGATCGCCGCCATCGAAGTGCCCAGCGTCATGATGATGTAGTGGCTGGACAGTGCCGGATAAAGTGCCCGCACCACATGCGGGGCGATCACGTACCAGATGGTCTGCAAGCGCGAAAAGCCCAAGGTTTCCGCCGCATCCAGCTCGGCCTGCGGCACGGAGGTAAAGCCCGCACGCTCGATCTCCGTGAGGTAGGCGCCGGCGTTCAACGTCATGCCGATCAGGACGGCGGTGATGGGGGAAAGGATGATTCCGGCCTCGGGCAGGGCGAAGAACAGAAAGAAAATCTGCACAAGCTGCGGCGTGTAGGTGAAGAAACGCACATAGGCCGTGACCGCGGCGCGCAGCGGCCAGGCGCCATAGGTCAGGGCGGCTGCGCCGAACAGCCCGATCAGCAGGCCACCGGCGAAAGCGAGACCGGCGATCCACAGCGCCATCAGCGCGCCCAGCAGGAAATCGGGCAGATACTGGAGGATCTGTCCGTATTGCAGCGTCATGCCGGCGACGCCGATTCAGCGCTCCGCGCCTTCGGCGCTACGACCATCGAGGGCGGGCTCAGAACATCGGGTTGAAGGGGATCGGCGTGGTCATCGGCGTGCCGAAATACTTCTCCCAGGTGGTGTTCACGAAGCCCGAGCGGTGCATCTCGAACAGCACCACATTCAGCACATCCCGCAGCGAGGAATTGCCCTTCTGTACGCCGATGCCGACCCAGAAGCTGGCCAGCACCTGGTCCAAAATCTTCCACTGCACCGGGAAGTTGCGCATCGGGATGACGACGCTTTCGGCCACATCCACCATGGCATCGGCGCGGCCCTGGGCCAGGGCACGGAAGCAGTCGGGGTAGTTGTCCAGCAGCGTGACCTGGGCCTGGGCGGCATTGGCCTGGATCCAGGGAATGCCCACCGTGCCGCGCACCTGCACCAGCCGCACGGCGCGGTTGTTCAGATCAGCCGGCGTGTTGATGGGCACCGCGGTGCCGGTGGCCTTGGTCAGCACCACCATGGATTGCGTGTGCAGCGGCACGGTGTAGTCGATCACCAGCGCGCGCTCGACCGTGCGGGTGATGGAGCCCAGCACGATATCGATGCGGTCGGCCTGCAGGAAAGGGATACGGTCCGGGCTGCCGACCTGCACGATCTCCAGCTCGACATTCATCCGCCGGGCGATCTCGCGCGCGATGTCGGCGTCGAAGCCGTCAATCTGGTTGCGTTCGTTGAACAGGCCCATCGGCGGCAAGGTCGGGTTGATGCCGGCGCGCAACCGGCGCGAGGAGAGCACCTCAGCCAGGGGGCGGGCCTCTGCGAGGGCGGGCAGGGCCGTGGCGGCGGCAGCCAGGGCAAAGAGGTGGCGGCGATCAAAGGCGGACATGCGAAACTCCCAATGGCGCGCTGGCGCTCTCTCCCGGACGCGGCTTCTGCGGCCACTGCCAAAGGCTATGCCGGGTTCACGCGCAGGCGCAAGGCGCCCTGAGGATGCTGCGGCACCGGACGGCGCGCGCATGAGCGGCGGGCAGGCGGCGGAGACTTTCCGCGCCGCGCGCAGCGGTGTCAGCCAGGCAAGACCGGCACGAAGCAATCTGCCATCATGCAGCGCTGCCAGGCGACGGGCCGCGTGCTGCCTTACGCGATCACCGCCACATAGCCATCGCGCTGCGGGTCCGCCCCACCCTCCAGCCGGCCATCCCACAAGGTCACGCCATGCGGTGCCGCGAAGGGATAGCTGTGGAAGTTGCGGCGCGTGCCATAGCCCATCGCCTGCAAGGCTTTTTCCACCCCGCGCGGGATGCGGTTGGAGAGATCGATCTCATCCGTGGTCGCGGCAAAGCGCGGCGCCATCACAGCCTCCTGCATGCTCATGCCCCAATCGAGGACGTTCAGCAGCACCTGCAGGATGGAGGTGCCGATCCAGGCACCACCGGGCGAACTGACCGTCATCACCGGCCTGCCATCCTCGAAGACGATGCTCGGCGCCATGGCCGAAAACCGCTTCTTGCCGGGCGCGATGGAGCCTGCCTTGCCCGGACGCGGATCATACCAGTTCATGGCGCCGTTCAGCATGAAGCCGGTGCCGGGCGGAATCACGCCCGAGGGCGTGGCGAGCGTATGCGTGACGGAGACCACCATCCCCTCCATATCCACGCTGGAGATAGTGGTCGTGTTGGCCGCATCGGCCAACACGCGGGTCAGGGGCGTTTTCTCGCCGCTGCGGATCCGCGCCGCCATGGCATCGGCATAGGCATCCGAGAGCAGGAGATCGAGTGGCGGCGTCACGAAGGCGGGGTCGCCGATATGTTCCTCCCGGTCGCGGCCGGCGATCTTCATCGCCTCGGCCACGACGCGAATATATTCGGGGCTGTTGTGGCCCATGGCCACCAGGTCGAAGCGCTCCAGGATGCGCAGCATCTCCGCCACCACCACCCCGCCCGAGGGCGGCGGCGGCACCGCGACCTCGCGCCCGCGATAGGTGATCCGCAACGGCTCCAGCCGGCGTGGTTGGAAACCCGCCAGATCCGCGGCCGAGAGCAGCCCGCCATGCGCCTGCATATCCGCCACGATGCGGCGCGCCAGCGCGCCGGTGTAGAAATCCTCGGCCCCTTCACGCGCGATGTGGCGCAGCGTCCCGGCCAGTGCCGGATTGCGCACCAGGTCGCCCTGGCGCTTGGGCGTGCCGTCGGGGCGCATGTAGAGGGCACGGCCCTCCTCGGTGAAGGCCAGCTTCTCGCTGTAGCTCAGCCGGCCATAGGCGGCCTCGTTCATGGTGAAGACGGTGTGGACATGCGGCCGGATGATCCAGCCTTCCTCGGCGAAACCGATGGCCGGGCCGAACAGCTCGGCCCAGGGCAGCCGGCCGAATTCGGCATGGGCCATGGCGAAGGTGCGGAGGATCCCCGGCGTGGTGACGGCCAGGTGCCCGCGCTCATTCAGGAAATCCCGCACGACATAGCCAAATCCGTCGCTGCATTCGCGCAGGAAGGCCTTTTCCCACATCTCGGGCGTGCAGGCGGCGGGGCAGGTGGAGAGGCCATCGAACACCACCTGCCGGCCGGTTTTGGGATCATGCAGATGCAGCACCCCAAGCCCGCCCAGGCCGCACATCATCGGGTCCACCACGCCCTGGGTCAGCGCGCAGGCGATCAGTGCATCCAGCGCATTGCCGCCGGCGCGCAGGATGGCCGCACCCGCCTCCACGGCTTCTGGCTGGGGGGCGACGATCACCGCACGCGGCTCGGGCAATTGGCGGGGCGGTCTGGGCATGGCGGGCCTCCTGGAGCGGCGCATGGGCGGCGTCGAGGGGTGCCGCCCCTCCCGGAGCCCGGCCGGAAGCGCAGGTTCCTGCACCTCCGGCAAAAAGCCTAGCCCCCGGGCAGGGGGCCGATTTCGCTTGAGGTCCGGTTCGGCGGGACGCAGCATCCCCCTCCATCGCCGGAGAGCTGCCCATGACACCCACCAATATTCCGCGCCGGGTGCTCGGGGGCGCAGGATTGCTGGCGGCCTTGCGCCCGGGCCGGGGCATGGCCCAGGCCGCGCCGCTGCGCATCGGCGCGCTGACCGACCCCTCGATGGACCCGCATTTCCTCTATCTCACGACCAACATGGCCTATTCCCAGCACCTGTTCGATGCGCTCTCGGTGAAGGATGAGAATTCCCTGGCCCTGCCGGGCCTCACCGAAAGCTGGCGCCCGCTGGATGAGCGGCGCTGGGAATTCACCCTGCGGCGCGGCGTGAAATTCCATGATGGCAGTGACCTGACGGCAGCCGATGTGAAATTCAGCATCGAGCGCGTGCCCAATATCCCAGCCAATCCCAGCCCCTACACGCCCAATCTGCGCGGCATCACCGCGGTGGAGATCCTCGACGACCATCGCCTGCGCTTCACCACCGCGGGGCCCGTTCCCGTGCTCTACGGCACGCTGGGCGCGATCTACATCGTCTCCCATCGCGCGGCGGCGGGCGCCATGCCGGCGGATTTCCGCTCCGGCCGCGCCGCCATCGGCACCGGACCCTATCGCTTCGGCGAATATCTTCCGGCCCAGCGCCTGGAGCTCACCCGGTGGGAGGGGTATTGGGGTCCCAAGCCCGCCTTTGCCCGCGTGCAATTCCGCTTCATCCCCAATGGCGGCGCCCGCCTCGCGGCGCTGCTGGCCCATGAAGTGGATGTGGCGGATTTCCTGCCGCCGGAGCTGCTGAATTCCCTGCGCGGCAACCCGCAGGTGCAAATCCTCTCCCGCCCCTCGGACCGGGTGATCTACCTGGTGCCTGACGTGGCGCGCGAAGTCTCGCCCTTCATCCGCGGCCGCGACGGACAGCCCCTGGCAACCAATCCGCTGAAGGATGTGCGCGTGCGCCGCGCCCTCTCGCTGGCCATCAACCGGGACGGGCTGGCGCGGCAGGTGATGGATGGGCTGGCCGACCCGATCGGGCAGATCGTCCCGCGCGGCTATGGCGGCTATGATGATGGCCTGGCGCCCGATCCGTTCGACCCCGAGCGCGCCCGCCGCCTGCTGGCCGAAGCGGGCTACCCGAACGGCTTCCAGCTCACCCTGCACGGGCCCAATGACCGCTATGTGAATGACGCCCGCGTGCTGCAGGCGGTGGGCGCCATGTTCACCCGCATCGGCATCGAGACGCGGGTGGAGGTGATGCCGCGCAACATGTATTTCGGCCGCGCCAATCCGCCCCGGATGGAGTTCAGCCTTTCGCTCATCGGCTGGGGCAGCGCGGGTGAGGGCGAGTCCGGCTATGGCCTGGCCACGCTGCTGCACAGCCGCCAGCCGGAGCGCGGCCTGGGCGGCATCAACAATGGCGGCTACGCGAATGCGGCCTTCGACGCGGCGCTGCAGACCGCCCTGGCCCGCTTCAGCATGGCCGAGCGCCATGCCGCCCTGCAAAGCGCCATGCGCATCGCCATGGAGGATGTGGCGGTGATCCCGCTCTATGTGCAGCACTCGGCCATCGCGGTGCGCCGGGGCATCAACTATCTGGTCCGCGACGACGAAAAGACGATCGCGATGCAGGCCAGCCCGGCCGGCTGATCCGTGCCGCGCGGGGTGTAGCCCTATTCCACGCGGATCCCCCGCCGGCGGATGAAGGCCGCCATCTCCGTGCTCTCGGCCCGCGCGCGGTCCTGGATGGATTGCGCCGTGCCGGAAATCGGCTCCAGCACCACATCACGCAGGCGCTGGGTGATGGTGGGGCTGTCCACCACCGCGCGCGTCGCGGCGTTGATCCGCTCGATCATCGGGGTGGCCATGCCGGCCGGGCCGACAAAGGCATACCAGCCAGGCATGGTGACATCGGCGAGGCCGGTTTCCCGCAGCGTCGGCACTCGCGGCAAGGCGGGCGAGCGTTCGGCGCCCAGCGTCGCCAAGGCGAGGACCTGGCCGGACTGGATGGCTGGAATCGTGCTGCCCAGCGGGTTGAGCATGCTGTCCGTATCCCCCGCGATCACGCTGGTCAGCGCCGGGGCGGAGCCGGCGAAGGGCACATGCGTCATGCGGATGCCGGCGCGGTCCGCCACCATCTCCATCGCCAGATGGGTGGAGTTGCCGATGCCCGCGCTGCCGAAGGTGATGCGCTCCGGCTGCGCCCGGGCGCGCTCCACCAGCTGCGCCATGCTGGTGATCCCGCTGCGGCGGCCGGCCACGATGACAAAGGGCGTATCGGCGATGGGCGCGATCCAGGAGAAGTCCCGCCAGGGATCATAGGGCAGGCTGGGATAGAGCACCGGGTTGAAGGCGAAGATGGACACGCCACCCAGCAGCACGGCCGAGCCATCCGCGCGCGACTGGCGCAGCGCATTGATGGCGACGATGCCATTGGCGCCAGGCCGGTTCTCGATCACCACGGGGCGCCCCAATTCGCGCCCCAACGGCTCCTGCAGGAGGCGCGCCAGGATATCCGTGGCGCCACCCGGCGGTTGCGGAATGATGACGCGCAGCGGCCCGACCTCCTGGGCCCGGGGCGGGGCCCGAAGCGGGCCAGGGAGGACCAGGCTGGCGGACAGCGCCAACGCGGCGCGGCGGGTGATCATGCGTCCGTCCCTTCCAGGATCCATTGCAGCGGCGCCACGGCGAGTGCCGCGAAGACCCGCAGCAGCGGGAGCTGCGCGTCGGTGTAATGGCCCGCCGCATGCAGCAGGTTCAGCGCGCCCAGCGTATGGCCGTTCCATCGGATCGGCATGTTCACGCAGGATTCGCAGCCCAGGGAGAGGATCAACTCATGATCCGGGAAGGCCTGGATGATGTCGGCCCGGTCGCGGCAGAAGCGCGGCTCACCGGCCAGGACCACGCGGCGGTAATACTCGCTGCCGCGCTGCACGGGCTTGTAGCCGCCGACCGGGTATTCCACCGGCCGGCTGGAATGGAAGCGGCGGTTCAGCCCGCGCGCCTCATCCAGCACCAGCACCGTAAACAGGCGATGGCCGACCATGCTGGCCAGTGCGGCATCCATCGCGGCCAGCCCCACCTCCGGCTGCCCGGGCGAGGCGAGGGCGCGGGCCAGGTCGTCCAGGGTCATGGCCTTGACCGGATGGGCTGCATGCTCGGCTCCCTCTGCGGCGCTGGCCTCGCGGGGCCGCACTATCTTCGAGGGCAGCATGGGCCGGGCCTGGGGAAAAGGAAACGGCCGGGTGCGTCGGTGGCGATCGGGAAAAGAAGCGGGCCGGTTGGATCACTCCAACCGGCCCGAGGCCCGAGCGGGCCAGTCTGGCTTCGGCTTGCCGGGAATTAGCCTCCACCGCATGCCGCCTGCGGAAACCCTCTCGGGCAGCATGACGACGGCGGGATGTTGCGGCCTGACTTCCTGCCGGCGGATGGGAGAATGATGAAGTCGGAGCAATCGCGACTGGGGCACTCGGAAAGCCGCGCCGCTGGGATATCCCCTTGAAGTCATGCATTTTCTTCCGGTTCCCGCAACGATCCCGCGCAACCGCAAGCCTGGCATCAATCGGGATGGTCGCCTGCTGGACCGCCGCCGCCGAGAAGAGCGGCAACACCCGCGGCATGAGGTCCGGGCGCCGGCGAAAAATAATTCAGCCGGCACCCCGCCCGAGGCGCTTCCAGGTCAGCACCAGCACATCCCGGCTCGACGGCAGGGCCGCATTGGCGGGCTCGACGGGTGTCACGCCATGCATCACCCGATGATCGTCGAGGATGGCAAGGTCCAGCATGCCATCCAGCGTGAAGCGCGCGCGCTCCATCCCGGCATCATCCGTGACCAGCGTCTCGCCGCCCTGAAGGTTGGTGCGTGCCAGCATGGCGATGAGCACGACATCCACGCCGTCATGATGCACGCCCTCGGGCGTCGGCAGGCCCGGCGTGCCGGGGGCGGCCTCGACGCGGAACTGGTGCATCTCGACGAACCAGGGCGTATCCGGGTGCAGCGCATCGGCCACGCCCCGGCCCAGCGCGAGCAGGCCGCCACAGACCGGGTTGCGCGCCACAGCGTCCTCGACGGGCGCGAACCAGCGATCCACTCCGCCATTGAGCTTGTTGTGAACCGAGGCCTGGAAATGCGGTCGGTGCAGCCCGCGGTCATGGCCAGGGCGGCCGGGCAGGGCGAGGAAATTGGCCAGCCGCCGCCGGCGGTAGCGGCCGCCATCAGCCATGAAGCCATCCATCTCCAGGCGCTGCCAGCTGGACGCGAAATCATTCAGCGCCTGCCCGGATGCGCCGAGCAGCGCCCGGGTCGCGTCAGAAGGCAGGCGCGCAAAGCCCTGCGCGACGACTTCGGCCAGGGCACTCATGATGCATCGCCGATCGGCGCGGCCTCGGTCATGCCGGCCAGAACCTCGGCCACGTGGCGGACGCGAATCCCGCTGCCTTCCCGCTTCAGCCGGCCGGCCATGTTCAACAGGCAGCCGAGATCACCGGCCAGCAGCGTATCGGCGCCGGTTGCCGTGATGTCGCGCACCTTGTCACTCACCATGCGGGTGGAGATCTCGGGGTATTTCACGCAGAAGGTGCCGCCGAAGCCGCAGCAGATCTCGGGCTCGGCCAGTTCCTGGATGGCCAGGCCCTGCACCGTTTCCAGCAGGCGGCGCGGCTGGGCCTTGATGCCCAGTTCGCGCAGGCCGGCACAGGAATCATGATAGGTGATGGTGCCGTCATAGCTGGCTTCGACGCGGGAGAGCTTGAGCACATCGGTCAGGAAGGAAACCAGCTCATGCGTCTTGGCGGCCAGCGCCTCGGCCCGGCCGCGCGCCTCGGGGTCGCTCTCGGCAAAGAGGCTCGGGTAGTGGTGGGCGATCATGCCCGCGCAGGAGCCGGAGGGCGCCACGACATAGTCATAGGGCAGGAAGGCCTCGATCACCTGGCGGGCGATGTCCTGCGCGCTGGCGCGGTCGCCGGAATTGAAAGCAGGCTGGCCGCAGCAGGTCTGGCTGAGCGGAACCACCACCTCGCAGCCGGCATCCTCCAGCAGCTTGATCGCGGAGAAGCCCACCGAAGGCCGGTAGAGATCCACGAGGCAGGTCACGAAAAGGGCGATACGGGGTTTGGCCATGGCGTGAGGCTAGCGGCGTTTCGCGCCCGCGGGAAATTTCCCCACGCGCGTATCAGCCATGCGGCCGGCTCAGCCGCTGCGCGTCGCGGTCAGCTTCCAGGTCGGGTCCTTGGCCGTGAGGTCCCGCTGGAAGGTCCAGATATCAATCACCTCGGTGATGGCGTCCGAGCCCGCGACGATCTCGCCACCGCGGCCCGTCGTCATGTTCACCTGATCGGAGACGAAGCGCACCGTCACATCGGCCACGGTATCGCGCAGCTCCGCACCCTCCAGCCCGATATCGTGCATCGAGCGGATTTCGGTGCGCTGGCTCTCACCGGCCGTTTCGCGGCCAGCGACCGCCTGCTCGAAGCCGGAATAGGTCTCGTCCGAGAGCAGGGCGCGCAGGGTCTGGCGGTCACCCTGGGCGAAGGCGGCCACGATCATGCGGAAAGCGCCTTCGGCGCCATCCAGGAAAGCATTGGGCTCAAAGCTGCGGTCCAGCGCGGCGATCTGCGTGAGCACCTGGCCCACAGGGCTTTGCGGCGCGGGCAGGTTGCGGCGGGAGCCGGCGCCGCGGGCAGGTGCCACATCCTCGGCCACGCCCTCGACCCGGGCGGCGCGCGCTTCGGGCATCCCGGGCGTCTGCGGCGGGCGCTCATAGCCCTGGCGCTTGCCGAGAACGCTCCGCAGGCGCAGCACCAGAAAGGCCGCGACCATGGCAAAGAGAATCAGATCAATCGGGAAACCGCCCTGCATTGGGACCTCCAGTAGCCCTCTTACTTAGTCACGGGATGGACCAGCCGCAACGCCCCTGTCACGGAATCTCCTGAAACAAGGGCCGCGCTTGCGGCAGGGCGAGCCTCCCGCTACCCACGAATGCATGATCTTCCTGCGCCACGGACAAAGTGAATTCAACCTGCATTTCACAGCGACCCGCCGTGATCCAGGCATCATCGACCCCAAATTGACGCCCCTCGGCCATGAGCAGGCGGCCAACGCCGCGGTGGCATTGGCCAGGCGGGACATCCGCCGGATCATCGTCTCGCCCTATACCCGCGCCCTGGAGACGGCGGCCCCGGTGGCCCGGGCGCTTGGCCTCCCGCTCAGCGTGACGCCCACCGTGCGCGAGCGCTATGCCTTCAGCTGCGACGTGGGATCGCCCGTCAGTCACCTGCGCGCAGCCTGGCCCGAGGTGGGCTTTCACGCGATCGAGGAAATCTGGTGGCCCGCCATCGAGGAACCCGCCGAGCAGGTGGAGGCACGGGCACGGCTGTTCCGCGCCGAAATGGCCGCACTGGCGGATTGGGCCCATACGCTGGTCGTCTCGCATTGGGGCTTCATTCTCGCCTTCACCGGGCAATCGGTGATGAATGGCGACATGATCGAAGCCGACCCGACGGCCGGGCACCCGGAAAACGTGATCTGGAAGCATTGAGCCAGCCAGGCGGGAATTCACCGGGAAAACCCACCGCGCCTGGTCCAGGCAGGATACCGGAAGCCGGGCCGTTCGCGCCGGCTTGCCACGCCCGCGCTAAACGCGCCGAGGGTCACTTCACGCTGACGGTGATCCCCCGCTCTTAGCCCGCGCTCAAGCGGATCAGGCATTCGGGCGTCAATTCCGCCAGCGAGTTGACCCCCAGCAAGGCCATGTTGCGTTCCAGCTCGCCCAGCAGCAGCGCGATGGCGCGGTCCACGCCCGGCTGCCCCGCCACCGCCGCCGCATGCAGCATGGGCCGGCCGACAAAGACGAAATGCGCGCCCAGCGCCAGCGCCTTCATCACATCCGTCCCGCGCCGGATGCCGCCATCCAGCATCACCGCCATGCCCTGGGAGGCGGCGGCGATGTCGGGCAGGACCCGCAGGGGAGAGGCGGTGCCGTCCAGCTGCCGCCCGCCGTGATTGCTGACGATGATGCCATCCGCCCCCTCGCTCGCGGCGCGGGCCGCGTCCTCGGGGTGCATCACGCCCTTCACGATCAGCCAGCCCGGCCAGCGGCGGCGGATCAGCGCCAGATGCTCCCAGTTCAGATGGTCCCGCGCGGTGAAGTCGCGCAGCACATTGCTGGCGAGGATGGGGGCACCCCGCTCGGCGAAGCTGTTCTCGAAATGCGGCATGCCATGCAGGCGCCAGGTCTTCAGGAAGGTGTTCAGCGACCAACCGGGATGGGTGACGCCGTCCAGGGCCAGGCGCAGCGAAGGGCGCAGCGGCGTGGAAAACCCGTTGCGCACATTGTTCTCGCGATTGGGCAGCACGGCGGTATCCACCGTCAGCAGCAGCGTGCCGAAGCCGGCCGTCGCCACGCGGTCCACCAGGGCTTCAACCCGCGTCGCATCGCCCGGCAGATAGGCCTGGAACCAGGTATCGGGGTTGGCGGCGATCACCTCCTCCATGCGGATCAGCGAGGAGCCGGAGAGGATCATCGGCACATTGGCGGCGCGCGCCGCCTCGGTCAGCACGATATCGCCGCGATAGGCCGCCAGCGCCGAAAGCCCCATGGGCGCGATGCCAAAGGGGGCGGCCCATTCCCGGTTGAAGATGGTGGCCTTGGTGCTGCGCCGCGAGACATCGCGCAGCACGCGGGGCACGAAGCCGTATTCGGTGAAGGCCCGCGCGCTGTCGGCCAGTGCCGCGTTGCGCTCGGTGGCGCCGGCGACATAGCCGAAGACCGGCCGCGGCAGATGGCGGCGGGACATGACCTCGAAATCATCAAGGCAAAGGGCGCGCTGGGCGATGCGAATGCTCATCCCGCAAATTTGTACCGGTTCAGGGGCATTGCGCCAGCCACCCCCATGCGCCGGGCCGCCGCCTTGGGGTTGCCGGCGGCATGGTCCGGCGGTTCGGCGTGCGACGGGCCTGCCTCAAACGCCTTGCCGCGCGGGCGCGTCACTGAGCGCCGGCCGGCCGATTTCGCCTCGCAAAGGCAAATCTCGCCGCACGCGGCCCCGCAGCTCCTGGCCGGATCAGGCAAGGCCGTTCGGCTGGGCGCGGCAGCTCGCGCATGTTCAAGCGGTGCATCGTCGCGCGGCGACGCGGAACATGCGTGGAGCAAAGGACTGGAGGCGTTTCACCGTCTTCGCTTCCGGTGAAACGGCTTCAGGGTGAATGATGCGCTACCCAGTGCCGCGCGATATCGCCCCGCCGGCACACCCAGACCTCCGGCTGGGTGGCGACCCAGTCCAGCAGCCTCGCCAGCCCAGCCGCGCGCCCGGGATGGCCCATGATGCGGTTGTGCAGGCCGACGCTGAGCATGCGCCCACCCGGCTCGCTCAGCATCAGCTGGACGGCGCCCTTGATGTAGCGGAAGAACTCGGCCCCGGTCGTCAGCGCCGCCCGCTGAAAGCGGACGTCATTGTGCGCAAGGTTGTAGGGCAGGACCAGATGCGGCCGGCCCGCCACGCTGCGCCAATAGGGCAATTCATCATCATAGGCGTCGCTGTCGTAAAGGTAGCCCGCCTCGGCCAGGAGGCGACGGGTGTTCTCGCTGGGCGCATAGCGGGTGTACCAGCCGAGCGGCGGTGCCCCGATCTCGCGCGTGATGATGGCGGTGGCCTCGGCGATCCGCTGCCGCTCCGCGGCCTCCTCCAGGCCGATATGCATTTCCCAGCGCAGGCCGTGCCCGGCGACATCCCAGCCCGCCTCGCGGATGGCGGCGACGCATTGGGGCGTGCGCTCCAGCGCGCGGGCCACGGCGAAGACGGTGCAGGGCAGGGCGCGCTCGGTGAACAGGCGATGCAGGCGCCAGAAACCGACGCGGCTGCCATACTGGAACATGCTTTCAGCCGCGAGGTCACGGCCCTTCACCGGTGCGGTGCTGCCCTCGGTCAGGGCGTTTTCGCTGCGCGGATCGCCATCGGGGATGCTCTCCTCGCCGCCTTCCTCATGGTTGATCACGAAGTTCAGCGCGAGCCTGGCGCCATTTGGCCAACGCGGATCGGGCGGGTTGCGGCCATAGCCCTCAAGGTCGCGCATCACGCCCCCGATCGCCGCAGGGCATATGCCCGGAGGCGTGAATCGGTGGCGCGCCAAAGTGCCCCCGATCGTGGCGGGCCAGTTTCGCGGAAATGTGAATCGGCGGCGCTCACGCCTCCGAGCCGGGGATGATGCCCGCGGGCAGTCCGGTGACAAATTCGGCCAATTCGCCGGGCCGCGCGAGCCAGAGTTGGTCCTGATGGGCCATGATGTGACGCAGCGCCTGGCGCAGCGGCCGCAACCGATGCGGCTGGCCCAGGATGAAGGGATGCAGCACCACGCTGCACACCAGGGGTCGCTTCTCCGACTGGCGCAGCAACTCATCGAATTGATCGGTCAGCATCTCGGCGAATTCACGCGCACTGTGCTGCCGCGCGATCAGCGCCGGGCTGTCATTCAACTCGACCGAATAGGGCACGGAGAGGATCTTTCCGGCGCGCGTGCTCATCCAGAAGGGCTGGTCATCCGCCGGCCAATCCATGACATAGGTGAAGCCCGATTCCTTCAACAGGTCGAGCGTCACGGCACTTTGCGCGACATAGGGGCCAAGCCAGCCCTTCGGCGGCGTGCCGGCATGGCGGGCCAGGACATCGCGGCTTTCCTCGATCAGGCGCCGCTCATCCTCCTCCCAGAGGATATCCTGGCGCTCCGAATTGCTGCGCCCATGGCCGATGAATTCATCACCGCGCGCCAGCAGCGCGGGCGCGATCTCGGGGCAGGCATCCAGCGCGGCGGAGTTGATGTTGTGCGCCGAGGGGATGCCCAGCTCATCGAGCATGTCCAGCATGTTCCAGAGGCCGACGCGATTGCCGTAATCGCGCCAGGCATAGCTGCGCTGGTTCTGGATCGGCGCCGGGCTCGTGCTGTCGGAGCCGAGGCCGGCGCGATAGGCGAAATGCTCGATGTTGTTGACGACGAGCAGCGCCAGACGCTTGCCGCCAGGCCAGTCATAGACCGGGCGGGAGGGGATGGCGCTATGGGCGTAGCGGTGATGGGCAGGGAGCTTCATGGCCCTCAGGCTGCCATGCCGCCCCGGCTCGCGCTACTGGCCGTGGCGCTATTCGATCTTCACCCCGGCCGCCCGCACGATCGGCGCCCAGCGTGCATATTCCTCGCGCACGAAGCGGTCGGTCGTGGCCGCATCCATCCAGATGGCTTCGCTGCCCAGGTCACGCAGGCGGGCCTGCATCTGGGGCATTTCCAGCACTTCCTTCGAGACGCTGGACATGCGGTTCACGATGGATGCCGGCGTGCCGCGCGGCGCGAACAGCCCCATCCAGGAGCGCACCGCGTAATCCGGCACGCCGCTCTCGGCGACGGTGGGCAGATCAGGGCGCACCGCCACGCGCTCCGCCGTGCAGACCGCGATGATGCGGATGCGCCCGGCCTCGGCCGGCGGGATCACGGTGGGCAGGTTCATGAAGCCGAGCTGGATGGTGCCGGCCAGCAGATCCGTCAGCACCGGCCCGCCGCCACGATAGGGAACATGCGTCATGTCGAGGCCCGTCCGCATGCGGAACAGCTCCCCGGCCAGATGGTTTGAGGTGCCGACGCCCGAGGAGCCGAAGCTCACGCCCCCGCGCTGCGCGCGAATGAAGGCGATGAGTTCCTGCACGTTGCGCACCGGCATGGCAGGGTTCACCGCGATGACATTGGGCACATCGGTCCACATCGCCATCCCGTGGAACACCTCCCGCACGTCGTAAGTCAGCTCGCCCGAGATCAGCGGATGGAACACATGGTTGGAGGCGGAGGAGGCGAGCAGCGTATGGCCATCCGGCCGCGCCCGCATCGCCACCCCCATGCCCACCGTGCCGCCGCCGCCCGGGCGGTTCTCCACCAGGAAGGGCTGGCCCAGCCGCGCCTCCAACTGCGGCGCGAAAAGCCGGGCGGTCACGTCATTGGAGCCGGCCGGCGCCCAGGGGACGATCAGGTTGACCGGGCGCGTGGGCCAGGCCTCCTGCGCGCGGGCCAGCATGGGGATGGCCAGCAAGGGGGCCGCTAGAAAAGGGCGACGATGCATGTTCTTGTTCCTCTCCATGGGGTTCTGATAGCACCAATCACGCCCTGCTGAAATCGCGACGCATGGCGAAGACAGCGCAGCCGGGTTAAGACAGTGGGGAATGGCGTGAGATGAGAGCGATGATGCGGCCCCTTCACCTGAGCTTGCTCGCGGCGACCCTGGCCGCCTGCGCCAACACGAATCCCGGGATCAACGCCACCGGCGGCGATGGCTTCGTGCTGGATGTGCAGGGCCTCAGCGGGACGCGGGCCGTGGAAAGCGGCCTGGCGCAGGCCCAGAGCTTCTGCGGCGAGCATGGGCGGCTTTTCGTCATGACCAACAGCCAGGTCGGCTCCAGCAGCTATCGGCTGGAATTCCGCTGTATCGGGCCGGCCAATGTGCTCCCGCCGCCGCCGGTCGTGGCCAGCGCCCCACCGCCCGCGCCCAGCCCGGTGCGGGGCCAGGGCCGGGGCCGCCGCGGGGCACCAGCCCCCGCTCCCGAGATCACGAGCAATGGCCCGCCCCTCGCCTATGGCGCCGTACTGCCGCCGCTGGCCGCCCCGATCGTGGCCCCGCCATGGAGCCCGGGTACGGCTAATATCCAACCGGTCCTGCCGCCCGTTGCTACCACGCCGCTCTTCGCGCCGCCGGCGGGCACGATGCTGAGTGTGGCGCCCTTGACCGGCCCGCGCCTGCCCCCGCCCGACAACTCGCCCCTGGTTGCGCTGCCACGGCTTGATGCCGTGACGACGCCCGAAACCCGCCCGGCCGCCATCGCGACGGCCGCGCCCTATGTGGCCCCGGCCGCGGCAGCGCAGCCCGTTTTGACGCGGGAGCCGCTGCCGCCCGTCGGCTCGCTGCCGCTGCTGCAAAGCCAGCCTGCGGTTCAACCCGCAGCGCAGCCCATGGCCTTGCCGCCGGCCAGCAGCCTGCCAATGGTGCAGGCCCAGCCCCTGCCGCCGATCCAGGCGCAGCCCGTCCAGCCGGCCTATATTCCGCTCAGTGCTCCGCCGGCCAGCTTCGGGACGGTGGTGCCAAGCCCGACGCCGCTGCCAGGGGCCCCCAGCTCCCTGCCGCCCATCGCCGGGGGAAGCACCCGCCCGGTGCCGCTGCCGGGCGGGAGCGGCTCCGGTTTCTCCAGCAACTCCTCCAGCTTCACGCAGGGGGTGCGCTGAGCACCCTCGCCGCGTCAAACGGCCCTGTCCGCCCCGGGCCCGGGATGCGGCCTAATCGTAAACCTGGCTGAGCGTCTCGGCGACGAGGCAGGGGCGCGGGTTGCCCTCCACTTCCATCTCGTTCTCCACCGTCAGGCGCACGCCGCCCTGGATCGGCTCGCAGGCCTTCAGCGTCATATGCAGCCGCACACGCGAGCCTGAGGGCACCATCGCGGTGAAGCGGACCTTGTTGCTGCCGTAGTTCAGCGCGCGCGAACGGTTCTTGATGCGATAGACCAGCGGCGACAAGCGCGGCAGCAGCGAGAGCGTCAGGAAACCATGGGCGATGGTCCTGCCGCCCGGCAATTCCCGCGCCGCGCGCTCGGCGTCAATATGGATCCATTGATGGTCCCCGGTGGCTTCGGCGAAGAGATCAATGGTGCGCTGGTCCACCGTGTACCAATCGCTGGTGCCCAGCTTCTTGCCGACCCATTGGGCCATGTCGCCAGGGTTTTCGATTTCGAGCATCCGCGTTTCCTCCAGATTGTTGGAGCCAGCTTGCGGAGGCGGGGGCTAGTCGTCCAGCCCCACCAGGCCGCGGGCGAAATCCCGCGCGGCGAAGGGGCGCAGATCGGCCGCCTTCTCGCCCACGCCCACCGCATGAACGGGCAGGCCGAATTCCTGCGCCAGCGCCACCACCACACCGCCCTTGGCCGAGCCATCGAGCTTGGTGACGACCAGGCCCGTCACATCCACCATGTCCTTGAAAACGCGCACCTGGCTGACCGCGTTCTGCCCGGTGGTGGCGTCGAGCACGAGCAGGGTGGAATGCGGGATCGCCGCATCATCGCGCTTCAGCACGCGCACCACCTTGCGGAGTTCCTCCATCAGCGCGGATTTGTTGTGCAGGCGCCCCGCGGTATCCACCAGCAGCACATCCACACCCGCCGCGCGCGCATCACGCAGCCCGTCAAAGGCGAGCCCCGCCGCATCGGCGCCTGGCTTGGCGGGAACCACCACATGGGCGCCCGTCCGCTCGCCCCAGATCTGCAATTGCTCGACGGCGGCGGCGCGGAAGGTATCGCCCGCCACCATCCAGACCTTCAGGCCGTCGGCGCGGTATTGCTCGGCCAGCTTGGCGATGGTGGTGGTCTTGCCCGTGCCGTTCACACCCACCACCAGCACCACATGCGGCGCATAGTCGCGGCGGATGACCAGGGGATGCGCCACGGGGGCGAGGATGGCGGCGATCTCCTCGGCCAGGGCCGCCTTCACCTCCGCATCCGTCACCTCGCGGCCGAAGCGCGTGCGCCGGAACGCCTCCACGATGCGGCCGGATGCGCTGACGCCGAGATCGGCGCCGATCAGCATTTCCTCCAGCTCCTCCAGCGCCGCGTCATCCAGCTTGCGCTTGGTGAAGACACCACCGATGGCGTCGGTGAGCTTGGCGGTGGAGCGGGCCAGCCCGGCCTTGAGGCGACCGAAGAAGCCCAGCTGCGCTTCCGCGGGTGGCGGCGCTTCGATGGGCGGCGGCGCCTCCGCCGGGGGTGGCTCGCCGATGGGCTCAGGCGATGGCGGCGGGGTTTCGGGCGGCGCGGGGGGCTGTACCGGCTCGGGCTCCGCCGGCGGCAATTCGACGGGCGGCCGCGGAATATCGCCCAGTGCCTGGCTGTCCCCCTGGCTGTCGCGCGGCAGCTCCGTCTCGCTGTCCGGCTTGCCGGATGCCTTGCCGGTGAGCTTGCCCCAGAAATCGCGCAACGCCATCAGGCGGCCTCCGCCATGAGAATGCGGCCATCGCTGCCCGTGACGCGCGCCCGGATCAGGCTGCCGCGCGCGGCACCCGGCACGCGGATGGGCGCGGAATGCTGCGTGTGGCCCATGCCATCCGCCTCCATCAGGCTTTCCTCCGTGCGACCGATGCGGCTGGCCAGGAATCGCCCCCGTTCGGCCTCGCCAGCGGCGCGCAGCCGCGCCGCGCGCTCGCGCCGCAGCGCCACGGGCAGTTGCGGCATGCGGGCGGCGGGCGTGCCTGCCCGCGCCGAATAGGGAAACACATGCAGGAAGGCGAAGCGCGCCTCCGCCACCAGTTCCAGCATCGCGCATAAATGCTCCTCCGTTTCGGTCGGGAAGCCGGCGATGAGATCCGCCCCCAGCGCCGCATCCGGACGTAAAGCGCGGGCGCGGGCGGCAAGTTGCAGCAGATCGGCGCGGGAATGGCGGCGCTTCATCCGCTTGAGCATCAGGTCATGCCCGTGCTGGGCCGAGAGATGCAGATGCGGCATCAGCCGATCCTCCTCGGCGAAGACGCGCCAGAAGGCGTCATCCAAGGCGGCCGGATCGAGGGAGGAGAGGCGCAGGCGCGGCAATTCCGGCACCTCGCGCAGTACGGCACGGATCAGCGCCGCCAGTTGCGGATGGCTGGCGAGGTCCACGCCCGTCAGCACGATTTCGGCATGGTGGGCAGCGAGCGCCCGGGCCGCCATGACCGCCTCGGCGATGGGCAGGGCGCGCGCCGGGCCACGCCCCTGCGGGATGATGCAGAAGGTGCAGCCATGGTCACAGCCCTGCTGCACCGCCAGGAAGGCCCGCGTGCCACCACCGGCAGCGATGCTCATCGGCGCCTCACGCAGGATCGGCGCCACGGGCGCCCCCCAGGCGCTGGGATCCAGCTTCACGCCATTGCCGATGACACGCGTGACGCCGGGCAGCGCGGCCCAGGCCTCGGGCGCGATCTGCGCGGCGCAGCCCGTCACCAGGATGGGCCGGCCCGGGTTTTCGCGCGCGGCGCGGCGGATGGCCTGCCGCGCCTGGGATTCAGCCTCGCCCGTCACCGCGCAGGTGTTGATGATGAGCGCATCGGCATAGCCGGCGCGGGCGGCGAGGCCGCGCATCGTCTCGCTCTCGGCGATGTTGAGGCGGCAGCCGAAGGTGATGGCCTGGGCTTGGCTGGCCAGCTGATTCACGCCTCCGCGCCCTTCGGCGCTCCAGCGATCAGCGGCTTGATTGACCAGCTGATTCACGCCTCCGCGCCCTTCGGCGCTCCAGCGATCAGCTGGCAAGGTCAAGCACTCCGCGAAAGGACGTCGCCACCGGGCCACTCATCAGCACGTGCCCATCCTCGCGCTGCTCGATGACGAGATCGCCGCCCGGGAGGGTGACGGTGCAGCGCGCCTGCACCAGGCCGCGGCGCCGCGCATTCACCAGGGCCGCGCAGGCGCCCGAGCCGCAAGCCAGGGTAAAGCCGGCGCCACGCTCCCAGACGATCAGATTCAGGTGGTCCTGCGCCAGGACCTGCACGAAGCCGATATTGGCGCGGTCCGGCAGGAGGGGGTGATGCTCCAGCAGCGGGCCGATGCGGGGGATATCGAGCGCCGCCAGATCGGGCACGAAGAAATTGGCATGCGGGTTGCCCATGGAGCAGCAGGCGGCATCGCCCACGCCCTCGGCCTGCATAGGGACGTGCAGCGTGTCCATCTCCCGCGCCAGCGGCACATCCCGCCAGCCAAGGCGTGGCGGGCCCATATCCACGCGGACGGTGCCATCCGCCAGGCGCTCGGCGCCGAGCAGGCCGGCGATGGTGCGAATGGAGATGTTCTGGCGCCCCGTCTCGGCCAGGACGAGTGATGCCACGCAGCGCGTGCCATTGCCGCAGGCCCCGGCCTCGCTCCCGTCGGAATTGTGGAAACGAAAGAAGACATCGGCGTCGCTCGCGGGCTCCAGCGTGATGAGCTGGTCGAAGCCCACGCCGCGATGCCGGTCCCCCACCCAGCGGATGGTCTCGGCGGGCAGGGTGAGCGGCTTGGGCCGCGCATCCAGCACGACGAAGTCGTTGCCCAGCCCATGCATCTTGAGGAAAGGAACTTGCATCGCCTGCATATAGAGTCGGATTGCCTTTGGTGAAATCACCAAAGCCTGGATGCCGGTCTGCGCCTCTCGCTCACCATGCGGGCGATGCAAAGACTTGGCGCGAAGGGGTGGGGGGGCCTATGTGCTGGGCGCATGATCCATCCATCCTTCCCACGCCTGGCCGCTGCCTTGCTCGGCGCCTCGCTCCTCGGCGCCTGTGGCAGCAATTATTCGGCCAATGAATACGCATCCCGCGCGGTGCAGCAGGCCAATCCGGTCCAGCAGGGCACCATTGTCGGCTCGCGCCGCGTCGCCATCGCGGCGGGCGGCGAAACCGGGGCCACGGCGGGTGGCGCGGCCGGCGGGGCCATCGGTGGCGCGGCGGCGGCGGGCAATTCGGTCAGCACCGCCCTGGGCGCCGTGGGCGGCGCGCTGCTCGGCAGCCTGGTCGGCACGGCGGCGGAGCGCGCTTCGGCCAATACCGACGCGGTGGAATACATCATCCGCAAGAATGATGGCGAGCTGATCTCCGTCACGCAGCGGGACCAGGTGCCGATTCCGCTCGGCACGGCGGTGCTGGTCATCACAGGCAACCAGGCGCGGGTGGTGCCGGACTATATTTCCACCCAGGCCGAGCCGCCTGCGCGCAGCGGTCAGCGCCGGCCAGCGCTGCCGCGCGCCGAGGGCGGCATGGCACCCATCGCCGGCCCGGCCGCCAGCGTCGTGACCGAACCATCCACGGCGCCGCTGCCACCCATGCCGACCGCCGAACCCCTGGCGGCGCCGGCCCAGGCACCGGCGCCCGCACCGATCCCGGCAACTGCACCAGCCCCAGCACCAGTCCAGGCCCCCGCGCCGGAGCCAGCGCCGCCGCCGCCCGCCGTGGCGGCGCCAATCACCCCCACCCCCGCGGCCGATGCGGCACCGGCCGGGTTGCCGCCCATTGCCGGCCAGCGCGGTGAGCCCCAGCGCAACGCGACACCAACGCCTTGATCCGGCCGCGGCGGGCGGCGGAAGCAAAAGGGCGGACGGCCCCTGGACTCAGCCGGGGAGCCCCGCTACACACCCGCCTCCCTTGCCGAGGCCGTTGGACAGCCCGGCGAGAGGAAGCTTGCCTCCGTCGCATGGTGCGATAGCCAGGGGCAGCCCCAACCCACCGACAGGAGGGCCCGAATGTCCAAGATGAAGACGACTTCAAGCGCCAAAAAGCGCTTCAAGATCACGGCCACCGGCAAGGTCATGGCCGGCCCCGGCAAGAAGCGCCATTGCCTTTCCGCCCGCAGCCAGAAGGCCAAGCGGCAGAATCGCGGCTCGCAGGTTCTGGAACCGCAGGATGCCAAGACGGTGATGAACTGGCTGCCCTACGGGTTGCCCCGGTAAAGCGCGGGAAGGAGAGAAGATATGGCTCGTGTCAAGCGCGGCGTTACCGCCCATGCCCGTCACAAGAAGATCCTGGACCTCGCGAAGGGCTATGTGGGGCGCAGCTCCACCACCTATCGCGCAGCGTTGCAGCGGGTCGAGAAGGCGCTGCAATACGCCTATCGTGACCGCCGCAACAAGAAGCGCGATTTCCGTGGCCTGTGGATTCAGCGCATCAACGCGGCCTGCCGTGAGCAGGGGATGACCTATTCCCAGTTCATCGCCGGCATCAAGGCGGCGGGCATCGAGATGGACCGCAAGGTCCTCGCCGCCCTCGCCTTCGACGAACCGGCTGCCTTTGCGGCCATCGTCGAGAAGGCCAAGGAAGCCCGCACCCCGGCGGCCTAATTCGCCCAAGGGTTGTCAAGTTTCGAGGGGCCGCGGCGCGAGAGCGTTGGCGGCCCTTTTTCTTGTGAACAGGGACCACTGCATGTCCGATGATCTTCTCGCCCTGGCCGCCAGCACCGAGGCCGATCTCGCCGCCGCCACCGATCTGCGCGCGCTGGACGCCGTGCGCGTGGCCGTGCTCGGCAAGTCGGGCGCGCTGACGGCGCTGCTCAAGGGGCTGGGCGCCATTCCGGCCGAGCAGCGTAAGGAGCGCGGTGCAGCGGTCAACGCGCTGAAGCTGCAGCTGGAGGCAGCGATCGAGGCCCGCAAAGCTGTGCTGGAAGCCGCCGCGCTGGACGCCAAGCTCGCCGCCGAAACCCAGGACATGACGCTGCCGCCGCGCCCCTTTGCACCAGGCGGTACCGGCGGCATCCACCCGATTTCACGCACCATCGAGGAACTGACCGCCATCTTCGGCGCCATGGGTTTCAAGGTGGTGGAAGGCCCGGATATCGAGGGCGACTGGTACAATTTCGCCGCGCTGAATATTCCCGACCACCATCCCGCACGGCAGGATCAGGATACCTTCTACCTGCCCGGCCTGATCGAGGGCCGCCGCACCGTGCTGCGCACGCAAACGAGCCCGCTGCAGATCCGCACCATGATCGGCCAGGCCCCGCCGATCCGCGTCATCGCACCAGGCCGCACCTACCGCGCCGACCATGACGCCACGCACTCGCCGATGTTCCACCAGGTGGAGGGGCTGGTGATTGATCGCGGCATCACGCTGGGGCACCTCAAGGGCTGCCTCACGGATTTCCTGCGCAGCTTCTTTGGCATCTCGACGCTGCCGGTGCGGTTCCGCAGCAGCTACTTCCCCTTCACCGAGCCCTCGATGGAGGTGGATATCGGCTGGAACCGCAAGACGGGCGAGCTCGGCGCCGGCACGGATTGGCTGGAAATCCTGGGCAGCGGCATGGTGCATCCCCGCGTGCTGGCCAATTGCGGGCTGGATGCCCGCGAATGGCAGGGCTTCGCCTTCGGCATGGGCATCGAGCGCATCACCATGCTGAAGCACGGCATGGCCGATCTGCGCCCCTTCTTCGAGGGCGATACGCGCTGGCTGAGCCACTACGGCAGCAACCCGCTCTCCCCCGCCAGCCTGCATGAGGGCGTGTGATGAAATTCCCCCTGTCCTGGCTGCGTGAACACCTGGAAACCAGCGCCCCGCTGGATGAGATCAGCACCACCCTCTCCGCCATCGGCATCGAGGTCGAAGGCATCGAGGATCGCGCCGCGGCGCTGGCGCATTTCCGCATCGCCCGCGTGATCGAGGCCGTGCAGCACCCCAATGCCGACCGGCTGCGCATGCTGCGCGTGGATGTGGGCGATGGCGTGGAGCGTTCCGTGGTCTGCGGCGCGCCCAATGCGCGCAGCGGCATGCTGGGTGTCGCGGCCCTGCCCGGCGCCTTCATTCCCGGCACCGGGATCACGCTCAAGGCCGGCGAAATCCGCGGCGTGAAGAGCGAGGCCATGATGCTCTCGGCCCGCGAAATGGGCCTGGGCGAGGATCACTCCGGCATCATGGACCTGCCGGAGGATGCCGTGGTCGGCGCGCGCTACGTGGATTATGCGGGCCTGGATGACCCGATCATCGAGATCAAGGTCACGCCCAATCGCGGCGACGCGCTGGCCATTCGCGGCATCGCGCGGGACCTGGCCGCCGCCGGGCTGGGCACGCTCAAGCCCTGGTCGGCGCCCGCTGTGACGCCCGCCTATGACACACCACTCACCTGGCGCATCGAGGACCCGCGCGCCTGCACCTGGGTGCTCGGCCGCGCCGTGCGCGGCGTGAAGAACGGCCCCTCCCCCGCCTGGTTGCAGGACCGCCTGACGGCGATCGGCCTGCGCCCCATCTCGGCGCTGGTGGATGTGACCAACTGGTTCACCTTCGCCCTGGGCCGGCCCTTGCATGTGTTCGACGTGGCGAAGGTGCGCGGCCCCACCCTGCACATGCGCATGGCCCGCCCCGGCGAGGAGATGCTGGCGCTGAACGGCAAGAGCTACGCCCTGACCGAGGAGGACGGCATCATCGCCGATGCCGCCGGCCCCGAGGCGCTGGGCGGCATCATCGGCGGCGAGCATTCGGGCTGCGACGAGAGCACGACCGAGGTCTTCATCGAATGCGCGCTGTTCGATCCGGTGCGCATCGCGCTCAGTGGGCGGCGGCACAACATCTTCACCGACGCCCGCGCGCGCAATGAGCGCGGGCTGGACCAGGCGCTGCTGCCGGCCGCACTGGATGCCGCAACGGCCATGATCCAGGAGCTTTGCGGCGGCGAGCCCAGCACCGTGACCGAAGCCGGCACCGAACCAGCCTGGCGGCGCGAGGCGACACTGCGCTTCGAGCGCCTGGCCGGCTTGGGCGGGCTGGATGTGGCGCCGGACCTGGCCGTGGCCCGGCTGGAAGGGCTGGGCTTCAGCGTCACGGCGCGCGATGCGCATCGCGTGACGGTTGCAGTGCCGCCCTGGCGGAACGACATCGCCGCCGCGATCCATCTGGACCAGGACCCGACGCTGGCCCCCGAGCGCGCGCGCATCGCCGAAGCCGGCTGCGCCGCCGTGGAAGCCGAATGCGACCTGATCGAGGAAGTGCTGCGGCTTGGCGGGCTGGATGCGGTGCCCTCGGTTTCCTTGCCGGTTGCGTCGCCCGTGCCGGTGCCGGCGCTGGATGCGAAGCAGGTGCGCTCTGTCCTGGCGCGGCGCGTGATGGCGGCGCGCGGGATGCAGGAGGCGGTGACCTACGGCTTCATCGAACGGCGTGTGGCGGGCTTGTTCGGCGACACGCCGGATGCGCTGCATCTGGAAAACCCGATCGCCTCCGATCTGGATCAGATGCGGCCGACACCCATCGCCTCGCTCGCTTTGGCCGCCGCGCAGAACGCGGCGCGCGGCTTCGCCGATGTGGCGCTGTGCGAGCTGGGCGGCGGCTATCGGGACACCTCGCCCGCCGGGCAGCTCGCCATGGCCTGCGGGCTGCGCGCGGGCATGACGCCGGCGAATTGGGCCGCGCCCGCGCGGCCGGTCGAGGCGCTGGACGCCAAGGGGGATGCTCTGGCCGTGCTGGAGGCGCTCGCCGTGCCGATGGCGGCGCTGCAAGTGACCCAGGATGCGCCGGGCTACTACCACCCCGGGCGCTCGGGCGTGCTGCGCCAGGGGCCGAAGACGGTGCTGGCACAGTTCGGCCAACTGCACCCGCGGCTCTGCGCGGCGCTCGACCTGCCAGCCGGCAGCGTGGCCTTCGAGGTGTTCCTGGATGCCATCCCGGAGCCGAAGCGCCGCAAGAAATCAGCGCCGGAGCTTTCGGCCTTTCAGCCGGTACGGCGCGATTTCGCCTTCCTGGTGGATGCCGGCATGCCGGCGGAAAAGCTGCTGCGCGCGGCCAGCGGCGCCGAGCGCGCGCTGATCACCGAGGTCACGCTGTTCGACCGCTATGCCGGCGAACGCCTGCCGGAGGGCAAGGTGAGCCTGGCCATCCAGGTGACGCTGCAACCGCGCGAACGCACGCTGACCGATGCCGAGATCGAGGCCGTGGCGGGCAAGATCGTGGCGGCGGTGGGCAAGGCGACCGGTGCGACGCTGCGGGGGTAGCGGGCAACGCGAGGCACACCAGCCCTGCGCACACCTTGCCCAATCCGCCATCCGCTGGCATCCACCCGGGGCCAAAAAATTCCGCGAGAAGGTTGCTTCCCATGCGCGTCAAGGATGTCAAGAAAGTCGTGCTCGCCTATTCCGGCGGCCTCGACACCAGCGTGATCCTGAAGTGGCTGCAAACCACCTATAATTGCGAGGTCGTGACCTTCACGGCCGATCTCGGCCAGGGCGAGGAGCTGGGCCCGGCCCGGGACAAGGCGCTGCTGCTGGGCATCAAGCCGGAGAACATCTTCATTGACGATCTGCGCGAGACCTTCGTCTCGGATTTCGTCTTCCCGATGTTCCGCGCCAATGCGCTGTATGAGGGGCAATACCTGCTCGGCACCTCCATCGCCCGCCCGCTGATTTCCCAGCGCCAGATCGAGATCGCCGAGATGGTCGGCGCCGACGCCGTGGCCCATGGCGCGACGGGCAAGGGCAATGACCAGGTGCGCTTCGAAATCAGCTATTACGCGCTGAAGCCGGACATCAAGATCATCGCCCCCTGGCGCGAATGGGACCTCACCAGCCGCACCGCGCTGATCGCCTTCGCCGAGCAGCACCAGATCCCCATCGCCAAGGACAAGCGCGGCGAATCTCCCTTCTCGGTGGACGCCAACCTCCTGCACAGCAGCTCCGAGGGGAAGATCCTGGAGGAGCCCTGGGACGCGCCGGATGAGATGGTCTGGCAGCGCACCCTCAGCCCGATGGACGCGCCCGATGTGGCGACCGAGATCACCATCGAGTTCAAGAATGGCGACCCCGTGGCGATCAATGGCGAGGCGATGAGCCCCGCCACCATCCTCACGAAGCTCAACGCGCTGGGCAAGGCCAATGGCATCGGCCGGCTGGATCTGGTGGAGAACCGCTTTGTCGGCATGAAGTCCCGCGGCTGCTACGAAACTCCCGGGGGCACCATCCTCTGGCAGGCGCATCGCGCGATCGAGAGCATCACGCTCGACCGTGAGGCCGCCCATCTGAAGGACAGCCTGATGCCCCGCTATGCCGAGTGCATCTATAACGGCTTCTGGTTCAGCCCGGAGCGGCGGATGCTGCAGGCGCTGATTGATACCAGCCAGGCCAGCGTCGAGGGCACGGTGCGGATGAAGCTCTACAAGGGCAATGTCATCGTCACCGGCCGGCAATCGCCGCACAGCCTGTATTCGATGAAGCATGTGACCTTCGAGGACGACCAGGGCGCCTATGACCAGTTCGACGCGCAGGGATTCATCAAGCTGAACGCGCTTAGGCTGCGCCTCGGCGCCATGGCCGGCCGCAAAGGTGGCGCCCTCTGATCTGGGTGCAGGGACCTGGGTCCCTGCCGGGGAGTTTGAGGGGCAGCGCCCCTCAAGCTAAGCTCCCCCCATGTCGCTCTACACCCCGCCCGCCTTCCGTGAAGACCGCCCCGAGGTGCTCCTGCGCCTCATGCGCACATCGCGTCTGCCGCTGCTGATCAGCAATGGCGCCAATGGCCTGCCCGATGTCACGCATCTGCCGCTGCTGACCGATGGCGTGCGCATTGTCGGCCATCTGGCGCGCGCCAATCCGCATTGGAAGGCGCTGCGGGATGGCGCACGGGCCATCGCCATCTTTCCCGGGCCGGAGGGCTACATCTCGCCCTCCAGCTACGCCTCCAAGGCGGAGCACCACCGCGTGGTGCCCACCTGGAATTACGAGGCTGTGCATGCCGAGGGGCCGATCGAGATCATCGAGGATGCGGCCCGGCTGCACGAGATCGTCTCGACGCTGACCGACCATCACGAAAAGCCGCGCGCGGAGCGCTGGAAGGTGGGCGATGCGCCGGCGGAATTCATTGCGGGGCAGCTCAAGGGGATTGTCGGCGTGGTGCTGACGATTGAAGCTCTCATCGGCAAGCGCAAGCTTTCGCAGAATCGCCCCGCGGCGGATCGCGATGGCGCGCTGGAGGATGTCGACCAGCATAATGCCGGCCTTGCGGAAGCGATGCGCGCGGCACGGGATGGGAATTAGCGCCTGATCCACCGAAGTGGTGAACCAGGCGCCCAGCAAGGGACCAGACGATGGATATGGAACTCGCCGGCAAGCGCGTGGTGATCACGGGCGCCTCCAAGGGCATCGGCTATGCCTGCGCCGAAGCCTTCGCGGCCGAGGGGTGTGACATCGTGCTGGCCGCGCGCACGCCTGATGCGGCAGCGGCGCAGCTGCGCGCCAAGTACCAGGTGCGGGTGGAGGCCGTGACGGCCGATCTCTCCAAACCAGAGGAGCGCGCGCGGCTGCACGCCTTCGCCCCCGATGCGGATATCCTGGTGAACAATGCGGGCGCCATTCCGTCCGGCGGGATTGCCGATATCTCGATGGAGAAATGGGCGGAGTCCTGGCAGCTCAAGGTCTTTGGCTATTTCCACCTGACGCAGCTGTTCATGGGCAGCATGTGCGCGCGCAAATCCGGCGTGGTGGTGAACATCATTGGCATGGCGGGGCGGGCCTGGAAGCCCGGTTACATTGCCGGCACGGCCGGGAATGCGGCGATCATCGCCTTCACCTCGGCCGTGGGGTTTGACGCGCAGAAGGATGGCGTGCGCGTCTTCGGCATCAACCCGGCGGTGACCCGGACGGAGCGCATGGAAACCCAGGCGCGGTTCCGCGCGGAACAGGCCCTCGGCGATCCCAATCGCTGGCCGGAGATGATCAAGGGCCTGCCCTTCGACCGCCCGATCGAGCCACGGGAAATCGCGGAAATGGCCGTCTTCGGCGCGTCACCACGCGGCGGTTACCTGAACGGCACCGTGATTGATATTGATGGCGCCGGGCAGTTCAAGGGGTAGGGCCCGGTCACCGCGGGTCACCTCGCCCGGCCCCCGAGCTTGTGCATGCTGCCCGCACCACGGATGCCAGCAGCGCCAGCGCCCGATTGACACGACATGGCGGGGATCGCGGCAAGCGGCCAGGGCGCAGGGCGGTGGCCCGCGTACAGCCTGCACGCAGCCCCGTCGTCACCATGCTTCATCGCCATGGGCCAGGCGCTACACGCCCATGGTGATGGGCAGGCGCAGCTCCGCCGAGAGCCCCTGGGCCACCCGGTTGCGCAGCCGAAGCTGCCCGCCATGCGCGCGCGCCACACTGGCCACGATGGCCAGCCCAAGCCCGAAGCCTTCCGCCGCACTGGGATTGCGCCGGAACGCCTCGGTGATATGCGGCAATTCCACCTCCGCGATGCCGGGGCCGTCATCCTCGACCGTCAGGCGCATCATGTCCTGGTCCTCCAGCAGCAGAATGCGGGCGCTGCCGGCATGCTTGCAGGCGTTATCCACCAGGTTGCTCAGGGCCCGCTCCAGCGCATTGGGCTGGGCGCGTACCACGAGGTGCAGCGGGCCGTCATAGGTGACGTCATGCCCCGCATCGGCGAATTGATCGCAGACGGTGCTGGCCATGGCCGCCACATCCAGCACCTCCGGCTCCTCCTCCCGCAGATCCGCCTCCAGCAGGGAGAGCGAGGCGCCGACGATGCGCTCCATCAGCCCGAGATCGGCGCCAAGGCGCTGGCGCTGGCCGGCATCCTCCACGGTTTCCACCCGCAGGCGCAGCCGGGTCAGCGGCGTGCGCAGATCATGGCTGACGCCAGCGAGGATGCGGGCGCGCTCCGCCACATCCTCATGCAGCCGCGCCAGCAACCCGTTGATGGCGCGCGCCAGGCGCCGCACCTCGCTGGTGCCCATTTCCGGCAGCACGGCATGGTGCCAGGCGGCGGCGATCGATTCAGCGGCGCGGGCCAGATGGGCCAGCGGGCGCGTCACGCGGGACGCCACCCAGAGCAGCACCAGCAGCAGCGGCACCCCCAGTAGAAGGATGGCGGTGGTGGGCGGCAGGACCAGGCTGGGAATGACGAGGCGCATCCGGGCCTCATTCAGCATCACCTGCCAACCCTCTCCGTCCGGCGCGGTCAGGGTCAGCACCAGCCCCTGCCGGGCGCTGCCGCTGGGCGCGAAGGCCGCAGCACTCATGGGCAGCCCGCGCTCGGCCAGCCGCTCGGTCACGGCGCGGGTGGCCACGGCATCGAGCCGGGCAGGCGGCTCCGCGCCGGAGATCGGCGTGATCTGAAAGAGCTGGCGGCCGGCCGTGGCGGCCATGCTCCCGCGTTCGGCCGCGGGCGCTGCCTCCAGCAACTCCACCACCGCGACGATCTCGGCCGCCATGGCACGGACCGAGCCCGGCATGACGCTGCCCGGCGAGAGGATCAGCCAGACCGCCAGCACCATCAGGTTGGAGGAGATGGTGGCCAGCGCCACCACCCAGGCCACCTGGCGGCCCGTGCTGCCAAAGAGGAAGGCGCGCAAGGGCTTATGCCTCGGTCACGCTGCGCACGGGGCGGGTGAAGACATAGCCGCCATTGCGCACCGTCTCGATCACCGTCGGCTCCAGCGGGTCGGGCTCGATCTTTCGCCGCAGCCGGCTGACCGCCACGTCAATGGTGCGGTCCAGCGGGTCCAGATTGCGGCCATGCAGCCGGCGCGCGATCATGTCGCGCGAGAGGACGGTCTGCGGCTGCTGCATGAAGATGGTCAGCAAGGCCAGCTCCATGGTGGTAAGCGGCAGCCGGGCGCCATTCTCGGCATGCAGGGCGTGGCGCCGCAGATCGAGGCGCATCCCTTCCGCCTCCAGGATATCCAGGCTCGCCACGTGATGCGCCTGGAGCAGGGAATGCCGCCGCAGCACGGCACGGATGCGCGCCAGCAGCTCCTCCGGGCCAAAGGGCTTCACCAGGTAATCATCCGCGCCGATATCGAGGCCGCGCACCCGCTCCACCTGGCTGCTGAGGGCGGAGACGATGATGATCGGGATCGCCGCCGTCTCGGGCGCCGCCCGCAGCGATTGGCAGATGGTGAGGCCGTCCACATCGGGCAGCATGATATCGAGCAGGATGAGATCAATGCCCTGGCTGCGCAGCACGCGCCGGAGCTGCCGCTCATTCGAAGCCCGCGTGACGATCAGGCCGCGTTGCGCCAGGAAATTGCTGATGAGCTGAGCGATCTCGCGGTCATCCTCGACGACGACGATATGCTGCGGCGGCCCGGCGTCTGCGGGGTCGTTGGGCCCCGGTCGGATGGCGATGTTCATGCGGCCGGTATAGCGCGGCTGGGCCAGGCCAGCGCATGCGCTTTGGTATCAAAACATGTCGCTCAGCCGCGGCGGAACCAGCCGCGCATGCGGTCGATCTGCCGGTCGCTCCAGGCCATCGCCCGCTCCTCACGCGCCTCGATGCCGGGGATCAGGTGCGGCCAGCGGCGATCAATCACGCTGACGCCGCGATAGGCCCAGACATACTGGTCCCGCAGGATGAAGGTGCCGAGGCCGACGAAGATGAAGCCCGGCAGGATGGGCAGGATCAGCCCCACCGGCCCGAGGCAGAGGCAGCCTATGCCGATGGCCTTGCGGCGGCGGGATGGACGAATTTCAATCATCCCGAAGCAATTGGCATCGAGGCGGCGCGGGTTCAAGCGAAATCAACCCCTCGACCGCGGCGGGGACATGACCCGCCAGCCTTGATCGCGGCCTGGCGCATCATCCATTCAAACGGGATCGTTTGGACGGATAAAGATGCTCGAAAATCAATGGTCCAGAGGTTGTGTCGTGAGCCCTTGCGAACGGAACAAGTTCTAGCGCGCCGGATGGATCGGGACGAAGACCGGGCGCAGCAGCCAGCGCCGGGCAATGGCGAAATAGCCCGGAAAGACGAAATGCCCGTTATGGGCCAGCAGCTTCTCCCGGTTCCGCCGCCAGAAGCCCGGAATCTCGAACCAGGACAGCGTCGGGTAGAGGTGATGCACGATGTGCAGGTTGTTCCACAGGAACAGCAGGCCAAAGAGCCAGTTGCTCTCGACCGAGGCGGTGCGTTCGCCCGGTCGCTCGCCCCAGCGATGCTCGATGAAGGCGCGCAGCAGGCCGAGCGAAATCCCCGGCAGCACCCAGACGAGGTAGTAATGCCAGACCGGCATATGGGCCACCTGCGTCACGAACCACAGCACGCCCGCCAGCCCGACAAAGAAGCCCAGCCAAGCCGGCACATCGGAAAAGTCGCCGCGTTGCAGCTTCGCACTTTCCACCAACACCAGCTTGCGCAGCCGCAGGATGGGCCCGACCGTCAGCCGCCCCAGCAAGGTCTGGTTGAACAGCAGCACGGCGCGGAAGGCGGGGGTATAGCCGCTCCAGTCTTCCTGCCTGTGATACTGCGTCTCGGTGTCTTCGCCTGGATAGGTGAGATGGGTGTTGCGATGGTGCTTGCTGTGGCTGCGCTTGTAGAGCTCGAACGGCCACCAGCCGCCGATGGGCGGCCAGACGATGGCGGTGCGCAGCCAGCCGGGCAGGCTGCGCCAGCCATGGATCGCCTCATGCTGCAACGAAAAATGCCAGGCGAGGATATAGGCGGCCAGCAACGCCTCGATCGGCCAGGGCACCTGCTCATGCAGCAGCAGCAGCGTGGCCCAGCTGGCATAGATGGCAATGGCGACGCCCCAGGTCGGCAACTCCCAGCGGCGCCAGAAAGCGCGCGGGGCGGCGATGTCGGGCAGGGGTGCGATCTTGGCCATCGGCCGGATGCTGCCATATCATGCGGCAGTGCAGCAATCGCGTTGCGCGCCCGCGACGCTCCCCTTAGGCTTCCCCGATGCCCGCACCCAAGACCCTCGCCGAACTCGAAGCCGATGTGGCGCGGGACCTGGACCTGACCGGCCACCCCAGGGCGCCCTGGCTCGTGCCGAAAACGGTGGGCGGGGCGGCCGCGCTGGATGTGCTGGTCATCGGCGGCGGGCAATGCGGCATGTCGGTGGCGCATGCGCTGAAGCGGGACAAGGTCGACAATATCCTGGTGCTGGACCGTGCCGATTTCGGCCGCGAAGGGCCCTGGACCACCTATGGCCGCATGCGCACCCTGCGCAGCCTGAAGGACATGACAGGCCCCGATCTGCGGCTGCCCAGCCTCACCTACCAGGCCTGGCACGAGGCGAATTTCGGCGTGGCCCATTGGGAGGCGATGCGCTTCATCCCCAAGGACCTCTGGAACGACTACCTCCTCTGGTTCCGCCGCGTGACGGGCGTGCCGGTGCGCAACGGTGTGGAGGCGGGCGCCATCACGCCGGCCACCACGGATGATGGCCTGCCTGCCTTTCGCGTGGAGACCAGCGAAGGGCCGATGCACGCGCGCAAGATCGTGATGGCGACGGGGCAGGAGGGCATCGGCGCCTGGTGGATGCCTGAGCATATCGCCGCCCTGCCACGCGAGTTCCGCGCCCATACGAATGAAATGATTGATTTCGCCGCCCTGCGCGGCAAGGTGGTGGCGGTGCTGGGTGCTGGCGCCTCGGCCTTCGACAATGCCGCCGTCGCGCTGGAACACGGTGCTGCGGAGGTGCATATCTTCTGCCGCCGCGCGGAACTCATGGTGGTGCAGCCCTATCGCTGGCTCACCTTCGCCGGCTTCCTGCGCCACATGGGCGAGATGCCGGATGAATGGCGCTGGCGCTTCATGTCCCATGTGCTGGGCATGCGCGAGGGCTTCGCGCAGGATCATTATGACCGCGTGATCCGCTTCCCGAATTTCCGCCTGCATGCCGGGCGCGAGTGGCAGGCGGCGCGCATCGAGAAAGGCCGCGTGGTGCTGACCACGCAAACCGGCGATTTCACCGCGGACTACTGCATCACCGGCACCGGCGTGCGGATGGATGCCGCGCTGCGCCCGGAACTCGCCCATTGCGCGGGAAACATCGCCACCTGGGGAGACCGCTACACGCCCCCGCCGGAGGAAGCGAATCCGCGCCTGGCCCTCTACCCCTATCTCAACGCCGACAGCGCCTTCGTGGAAAAACACCCCGGCGAGACGCCCTGGATTTCGGGCATCCACCTGTTCGGGATCGGCACGACGATGAGCTTCGGCCCGGCCGGCAGCTCGATCAACGCCATGGCGATCTCCGCTCCGCGTGTGGCCGCCGGTGTGACGCGCAACCTCTTTGCCGAGGACATGCCCCGCCTCTACGTCGATCTCCGCGCCTATGACGAGAAGCAGGTGGAAATCGACGCGGCCCGATTGGCCGCCGAGTAACCCCGCTGGCCCAGGATTCCCGCAAGGGCCTGCTGCTCATGGTGGCGGCGATGTTCGTCTTCGGCACCCAGGACGCCATTTCGCGCTACCTTGCCGAAATCTATTCGGTGCTGGGCATCCTGCTGATCCGCTACTGGTTCTTCGCGGGCTTCGTGGTGCTGCGCGCCGCGCGTTCGCCCGGCGGGATCGGCGGCGTCATCCGCAGCAAGCGGCCCTTCGTGCAAAGCCTGCGTGGCGTGATGCTGGTGGTGCAGGTCTGGATGATCGTCAACGCCTTCAAGCTGCTGGGCCTGGTCGAGACGCATGCCATCTTCGCCTGCTATCCGTTGATCATCACTGCACTCGCCGGCCCCGTGCTGGGCGAGCGTGTCACGCTGATGCGCTGGCTCACCATCCTGGCCGGCGCGCTGGGCGTGCTGCTCATCCTGCGGCCGGGGCCTGGCATGTTCTCGCCCGCCGCCTTGCTGGTGCTGCTCGCCGCGCTGAATTTCGCAGCCTATGGGCTTATCACCCGGCTGGTCGCGCGCGATGACCCGCCGGAGACGAGCTTCTTCTACACGGGCCTGGCCGGGGCTGCGGCAATCACCTTGCTGACGCCCTGGATCTGGACGCCCATCGCCTTCGCGGATTGGGGCTGGATGGGGCTGCTCTGCATCTCCGGCACGCTCGGCCATTACTTCCTGATCCGCGCGCTGGACCTGGCGGAGGCGAGCCGGTTGCAGCCGCTGGCCTATCTCCAGCTGGTCTTTGCCGCCGCACTCGGCGTGCTGGTCTTCGCCGAGCCGCTGCCCTGGACCACGGTGATGGGCGGTGCGCTGGTGGTGGCGGCCGGGGTGGTGAATATGCGGCTGACGCGGATGGGGCGTTGAGCGTTTTCAAGCCTTGTGGCTTGGCAAGGCGGCTTGGAACACGCGTGACAACAAAAGCTGGAGCGGGTGTCGTGAGCCCTTGCGAACGAAGCCCGCTCTAGCCTTTCAGCATCGCCGCCAGCTCTGGCGTCAGCCCCATGCTGTTCCGCCCGCGCGGCGCGGCAAAGCTTCCGCTCTGTGGCTTGGGCAGCTTCAACGCCACCAGCATTTCGGCCAGCTTCACCCCGCAGGCGATGCCATCCAGCAGGGGCACGGAAGCCTCCGCCTGCATCCCGGCCGCGAAGCCGGCCAGCGCGGCACCGCCGAGGATCACGCTCTCGGCCCCTTCGGCCACCGCGTGCGCGATGCCGGCCTGGACCTTGCGCCGCACGCCCTCGGGGTCCCGCACACTCTCCTGCGGGGTCGCATCCACGCCGATCAGCGCGGCAAGGCGTGTGGCCAGCCCGTGTTGCGTGATGCGCTCACGGTAGGTCTCCACGCCACCGAAGGTCACGAGGCCGAAGCGCCCGCCCACGAGGCAGGCGGTGAAACAGGCGGCTTCCGTCATCCCCACCACCGGGCAGGGCATGAGCTGGCGCGCGGCTTCCAGCGCGGTGTCATGACTGACCGCCAGCAGCACCGCATCCACCTGGCCCGCATGCTCGGCCAGCAGCGCCAGCAGGGCATGGCCGGCGATGATATTCTCCGCCCGCGTGCTGATCACCTCCGGCCCGAAGCGCGGCGTCGCGGGAATGATCTGCGTGCCGGCCGCGGCGGCCTCTCGCGCGGCGGCGGCGCAGCGCTGCGTGATGGCCTCGGTGGTGTTGGCATTGGCGACGAGCAGACGCATCCTGTTTTCCTTATTCCCCATCGGCGCGGCAAGGCCGCCATACGACACGAACAGGAGACTCCATGGAAGCCAAGCTCGACCTGCCCTTCGACAATGAGGCGATGCTCACCGGCCTGCGCACATGGGTCGAATGCGAAAGCCCGACGCATGACGCCGCGGCGGTGAACCGCATGATGTCACTCGCCGCACGCCACCTGGCGTTGATGGGCGCCACGGTCGAGACGATTCCCGGCCGCATGGGCTTTGGCGATTGCGTCCGCGCCCGCTTCCCGCATGCCTCGAAAGAGCCGGGCATCCTGGTGCTGGCGCATCTGGACACGGTGCATCCCATCGGCACGCTGGCCGGCGGATTGCCGTTCAAGCGCGAGGGTGACCGCGCCTATGGCCCCGGCATCCAGGACATGAAGGGGGGCACCTATCTCGCCATCGAGGCGATCCGCCAGCTCGCCATCGCCGGCATCGCCACCTCCAAGCCCGTGACCGTGCTGCTGACGCCGGATGAGGAAGTCGGCAGCCCCTCCACGCGGGACCTGATCGAGGCCGAAGCGGCACGTCATTCCGTCGTGCTGGTGCCGGAGCCCGCGCGGCCCGATGGCGGCGTCGTCACCGGCCGCTACGCCATCGCGCGCTTCAACCTGCGCACCACCGGCAAGCCGAGCCATGCCGGCGCGCGGCTGGGCGAGGGGCGCAGCGCCATCCGCGAGATGTGCAAGCAGGTCATCGCGATCGAGGAAATGACGACCGAGGCCTGCACCTTCTCGGTCGGCGTCATTCATGCCGGGCAATGGGTGAATTGCGTGGCGACCTATTGCGACGCCGAGGCGCTCTCCATGGCCAAGCGCCAGGAAGACCTGGATGCCGCCGTGGAGATCATGCTGAACCGCAAGGCCACGGGGAATGACGTGCAGCTGGAGGTGAAGCGCGGCGTGACACGCCCGGTCTGGGAGCCGGATGGCAAGGTGCTGGCGCTGCACGCCACCGCCGAAGGGATCGCCAAGCGGCTGGGTTTCGCGCTGCCGCACCAATCCTCGGGCGGCGGTTCGGATGGGAATTTTACGGGCGCGATGGGCATCCCCACGCTGGACGGCCTCGGCATCATCGGCGCCCTGGCCCATACGCTGGAGGAGCATGTGATCGTCAGCAGCATGGCGCCACGGGCCAAGCTCTTCGCCGGGCTGCTGCAAAGCGTCTGATAGGTAACCTCTATCGGTGTGATGGGTTTCTTGCCCTCACGCCGATGAGAGGCCGCGCGCTAATTCTTCTCTCACCGGCGGGGAAATCCCCCCGCCGCCGAGACGAGGAAGATCCCCATGCGCCGCTTCACCCTGTCCGCTGCCCTGCTGATCGCCGGTTTCGCTGGCGCGGCCTTCGCCCATGGCGCCGCCGCGCAGGGCATTGCGCCGAATGGCGTGGTGTTCGGCCAGGGCTGGAACCTGCCGCAGGATTTCTCGACGCTGGAGCGGATGCAGGCCGCACAGGGCTCCGGCACCGCGGCCGAGCGCGCCGCCCGCGCCGCCCGCCAGGCCCAGTTCAACCGCAACTTCCCGGGCACGCCCATCCGCCGCACCAGCGCCAGCCGCTGAACACTGGCGCCGGCAGCGGACCTCCAGCGGACCGGCCCTGCGGAACAGCGGGCTGAACGCCGGGGCCGGGGCCCAATGCAGCCTTGCAGGCCGGACACGGGCTCAGCTGAAAATGCCGCGACGATCCGGCTCGGCCCGCGTTAGAATGCGACCAGAGAGGTTCAACACACGCCATGAAGCACGTCGCTCTCCTCGCCATTCTGCTGGTTTCCCCCGTCACGGCGCCGCTGGCCCAGGGCGTATCGCCCAACGGAGCCATCTTTGGGGATGGTCGGGATTTTCAGCAGGATCTCAACCGCCCCGTCGAGCCGCCGCCACGGCCATCCCAGGCGGGGTCTGAACGCAGCCGGCGGACGGCACGGCAGCGCCAGGCCAGCCAGAACTTCCCTGGCACGGGGCGGCCGGTCGCTGCGCCCCCCGCCTCGACGCAGCCCGCCCCGGGTTTCGCCACGCCGACAGTCCCCACGCCGGCGCAACCCGCGGTGACAGCACCGGCGCGACCCAGCGCGCCCACCTCCGCGCGGCCGGCGGTGCCCGCTCCCGCCCAGCCCGCCGCGAGCCCGGCCGAGCCACGGCCCGCCACCGCCACGCCGCCGCCTTCACCGCGCGCAGCACCGGTGGCGATCCTGCCTGGTCAGTCCACCGGGGCCGCCAGGGGTACCCCAGCCTCGCGGTAAAACCGCATGGCGCCGGGGTGGAAGGGCAGGATGCGGTTATTGGCCGCATTCGCCGCCCGGCTTGCGGCCGCCACGGGCGCGATGTCGCGCGCCGGATCGCCCACCGAGAGCACCGCGCGGGTGATGGCATAGGCCGTCGCCTCGCTCAGCGCCCGGTTCGCGACGATGAAGTTCCACGCGGCAAAGCTCTCGATCGGCACGGTCTGGCCGGGATAGGTGCCGGGTTGCAGCGTGGTCGGCGCCAGCATCGGCAGGCGCTGGGTCACCCGGCCCACCACCTCTGCACCCGGGCCGAACACCACGCCCGGCGCGCGGGCCAGGGCGGCGAGGATGGAGGGGATCGGCACGATGGCGCCCTGCCAGAGCGCATCCATGCGGCCGGCCAGCAGGCCCTCGCTCATTTCGGCCGGGCTGCCGCTGACGATCTCGATGCGGATGCCGGCCGCCTCGGCCGCCGCGACCAGGAAGGTCTCGGCCGGGCCACGCGCCGGGCCGGCCCCCACACGCTTGCCGGCCAATTGGCTGAACTGGGTGAGGCCGCTCGTCGTCAGTGCCGCGATCTGGAAGCTTGTTTCATACATGGGCCACAGGGCCCGCACATTCACATGCTTGCGGCCACCCGCCGCCGGCGTGCCCTGCAGCGCATCCCAGACCGAGCCCAGGAAGGCCGTCCCCAGGGCATTGGGGTTATCCTCCACCGCCGTCAGGTTTTGCAGCGAGCCGGTGCTGGGTTCGACCGTCGCGGCCACGCCGTTGCGGCCCAGCAGCACGGCGATGGCCTGGCCATAGGTGACGAAAGGGCTGCCCTGCCCGGCCGTATGAATGGCCAGGGGGGCCGTCGGCGCGGCCAGCTGGGCCGAGGCCCCGCCCGGGAGTGCAAAGACGGCAGGGGAAGCCAGCAAGGAGCGGCGCATCATCTTGGTCTATCCTCAATCGGTTCGGGCGGATTAGATGGCAGGGAACGCCCGCCGCCAAGGACATCATGCCGCAAATCGCCGTCGCCCGCCTCTGGTTCGAAGGCAACAGCTTCGCTCCGGAGCCCACCCCCCTCGCCGCCTTTCAGGGACGCGAATGGCTGTCGGGGCCAGAGGCGCTCTCCCGCTATTCCGGCACCGCCACCGAGCTCGGCGCCCTGGCCGGCTTCGTGGCCGAGCGCCCGGACTGGCAGGTGGCCATGCTGCGCTGCGCCGCGGCCCAGCCCGGCGGGCCGATGAGCGACCTGGCCTTCGACGCCTGGATGAGCGAGGTGGAGGAAGGCCTCGCGCGCGGCCAAGGGGGCAGCCGGTGGGACGGCGTCTATCTCTCGCTGCATGGCGCCTGCGTGACGGAGAGCGACCCGGAGGCCGATCTCACCATCATCCGTCGGGTGCGCGCGGTGATCGGGCCCAGGGCGAAGCTCGTCGCCAGCTTCGATTTCCATGGCAATGTCTCGCCCCAGATGATCGGGCTGCTGGATGGCGCCTCGGTCTATCGGACCTATCCGCATGTGGACATGGCAGAGACGGCGCTGCGGGCGCTGCGCCTGCTGGAGCGGGCGCTGGCCGGCCACACCAACCACGGCTCATTGATGAAACTGCCCGCCCTACTGCACAGCTTCCACATGCGCGACGCCGAAGGCCCCATGGCGGAGGTCTGGGCGGAAGCGCTGGCGGCGGAGCAGCCGCCCATCCTGGATGCCTCGCTGTTCGGCGGCTTTGCCTGGGGGGACAGCCCACATGCCGGCCCCTCTGCCATGGTCTGGGCGGAGGAGCACGGCGCGGCGCGGGCCCTGGCGCGGCAGCTCATCGCCAGCATCGGCGCGCGGCGCGCACGCTTCGCCGTCACCCTCCCCTCGCCCGAGGCTGCGCTGAGCACGGCGCTGGCCGCGCCCCCTGGCCTCGTTGCGCTGCTGGACCCCGCGGATAATCCGCTTTCGGGTGGCGTCGCTGACACGCCCGGCCTGCTGCGCTTGCTGATGCAGGCACAGCCGGAGGTGGAGACGGTTTTCTGCTTCCTGCATGACCCCGAAGGAGTGGCCGCCGCCCGCGCCGCCGGGCTGGGCAGCGCCTTCGCGCGCGATCTGGGCGGGCGCACCACCGCGCAATTCGGCCCGCCCGTGCCCTTCTCGGGCGTGGTCGAGGCGCTGACTCATGGCCGCTTCCTCAACACCGGGCCGATGGAGCATGGGGCGCCCGTGGATCTCGGCCCCACCGCGCTGCTGCGCGCCGGCAAGCTGCGCGTGGTGCTGACCAGCCGCAAGGAGGCGGCGGTGGACCCGGCCTTCTTCGCGCTGCACGGCATTGATCTGGGCCAGGTGCGCCTCCTGGTGAACAAGGCGAAAAACCATTTCCGCGCGGCCTTCGCCAGCCGCTGCAGCGCCATCGTGGAATGCGATGTGCCCGGGCCGGCCGCGCTGGATCTCGCGGCGCTGCCCTTCCGGCATGTGCCGGCAGGCTGGAGGCAGGGATAGCGTCCCCACGGCCGATGCAGGTCGGTGCCTCGGCGGCATACGCCTGGCCGGAGCTCGGCCGGGCCCTGCCTCAACAACCCATATCAGCGTGGTCTGGTTCGGTCCGACGGCTCTGCCGGATCGAGCGATGCGCAGGCGCGGGGTTACCGAAAGCGAAGGCGGGAAACCGCTCCAGCCTGGTGTTTGGATCCGTGTTCCGGGTCGCCTTGCAAAGCGGCAAGGCGTGAAAAGCGCTACACCACCTCGTCGGTGAAGACCTGGAAGCCCGCCAGGGTGCAGGGGCCGAAGGTGGTCGCGATCGCTACATCCGTCGCGTCGCGGCCGCGGGCCATGAGGATGCGGCCGATGCGCGGCATGTTGTTGCGCGCATCGAAAGTGTGCCAGCAATCATCCAGATAGACCTCGAACCAGGCGGCGAAATCCATCGGGCCATAGGGCGGCGGCATGCCGATATCGCCGAGATACCCCGTGCAATAGCGCGCCGGCACGTTCACGCAGCGGCAGAGCGCGACAGCCAGATGCGCGTAGTCACGGCACACGCCGCGCCGCTCGAAAAACGCCTCGGAGGCGGAGCGCGTGGCGCTGGCATGCTCATAGCCGAAGGCGATGCGCTCATGCGCGTAGTCGCAGATTGCCTGCACACGGTCCCAGCCCGATGCGGCCTGGCCAAATAGCGACCAGGCGAGGTCGGTCAGCTTGTCCGTGTCGCAATAGCGGCTGCCCAGCAGATAGATCAGCATCTCATCGGGCAGTTGCTCGATGGGGCGCTGCCAGGCGGCCCGCGTCACGTCATCGGGCAGGCCGGAATCCTGCACCTGGAAGCGCGTCGTGATGGTCAGGCGCCCGGGCGGGGCGACGATCCGCGTGCAGGTGTTGCCGAAGCTGTCCTGGTAATCGCGAAAGGGAATCGGCGGATCGAAGCGCATCTCATGCGGGCCCACCACATCCGGCAGGCGGGAGGGGTGCGGGCTGATCATCAGCAGCATCGGGGTGGGCTGGGGGCAGTCATAGGCGATCTGGCAGCCGGCATTGATGCGCATGGGGAGCTCCGTCCGAAGATTCGTCATGGCCGCCCTCTCACCGCGCGGGTGAGAGGACCGCCTCGCTGTATTGGTCAACGGCCGAAACATGCACCGTGACGGTCATGCCGAGATCGTCGGAGGGAAAGCCGGTGAAGGTCCCGTGCAATGGCAGCACCTGCCGGTGATCGCGCGCGATCGCCACGCGGATCAGGTCACGATTGCCGATGATGCCATTGGTCGGGTCCAGTTCGATCCAGCCCGCCCCCGGCAGATAAACCCTCAGCCAGGCATGGGTTGCACCGCCACCGACGCGGCCGCTGCGTTCGGGCACATAAAGATAGCCCGAGACGAATTGCGCAGCGAGGCCGAGGGCGCGCACCGCCTCGATCATCAGCACCGCGAAATCCCGGCAGGTGCCGCTGTTGATGCGCAAGGTCTGCGTGGGCGTCTGCACGCCGCGTTCGGCGCGGGAGATATAGGTGAAGTCGGCGCGGATGGCCTGGGTCATCGTCGCCAGCATGGCGCGCGTCCGGGTTGGCCCGTCACGCCGCAGGAAGCGGCGCGCCCAGCGTTCCACCGTGTGGTCGGGGTCCGGATATTGCCGCTCGATGGAGCGCGCAAGGTCGGGCATGTCATCCACATCATAGGAGAAGGGATAGGTCTCGGCGTCCTGTTCGATCGGGAAATCGAGGCCACCATGGGGCGTATGATCGAGTTCGACCTTGCTCTCGAAGCGCAATTCCCGCGCGCGTTCCGAGAAATTCGCCACTGCCACGCTGTTGCCGAACACGTCATGCAGCCAGCGCAGCGAGACGGGCTCGGGCGTGATGTCGAGGCGGGCGCTGATCAGGCGGAGATCATGCCCCTCCCGCGGGCGGAACATGATCCGATGCTCACCGAAGCCCACCGGGCGACGATAGCGATAGGTGGTCAGATGATGGACGGCGAGAAGCGGCAAGCGGGACCTCCATCGGGAATGGAGGACACGGGCCAGGCGGCCTGCTGAAAGGGGATCATCCGGTCAGGTCTAGGCGCAACGGGCGCCGGGCGCATCAGCTAAGTTGCGCGCGCCGCGGGATCATGCGCGATCAGGCGCCGCTTTCGAGCCGCCGCTTGCGCAGATTGAGCCAGACCACCGCCGCCACGAGGGGAACCAGGACGGCAATGATCGTCTCGGCGCGGGTGCCGTAAAGCTCCCAGGGGAGTGGCTTGAGCAGATAGCCCAGCACGGTCAGCAGGTAATAGGTGATGCCCGCGACCGAGAGCCCCTCCACGGTCTGTTGCAGGCGAAGCTGCGCGCGGCCGGTGCCGGCGAGGGTGGCGAGCTGGGCTTCGGCCTGGGCCTCCTGCGTCACGGCGACGCGGGCGCGCAGCAGATCCACCAGCCGCCCGGTGCGGACCGAGAGCGCGGAAATACGGGCGCCGGTGGCGCTGACCGTCGCCATCGCGGGCTCCATCCGGCGGTCAAGGAAGCGGGTCAACGTGGGCAGGCCCACCAGCGGCGCCTCGCCCAATTCGGCCAGGCGCCGCAGCACCAGGCGGTGATAGGCGGCGCTGGCCGAAAAGCGTTCGGCCGTCGCGGCATTGGCGCGCTCGATCTCGCCGCCGATCTGGGTGAGTTCCTCCAGCGCCTCGCGCTCCTCGGCCAGTGTGTCCAGTGCGGTCAGCCGCTCGGACAGGCGGGTCAATTGCTCGGAGGCGGAAGCGAGGCCCGGCCCCACCGCGCGGGCGGCCGGCAGGGCCAGCAAGGCGAGGGCACGATAGGTCTCGATCTCCCACAGGGTCTGGGCAAGGCGGCCAGCGACGAGCGGCGAAGGATGCTCGGCCACCAGGATATGCGTGGCGCCATCGGCATGCAGGCGGAAATCGGTGAAGACCATCGCCTCACCGCCCGCGACCGCAGCCCCCGAGAGGCTGTCCCCGGCGAAGCCGCAAAGCTCTGGCGCGGTATCCACCAGGGTGATGTGCATGGCGGCGATCGCGGCACCCGGCAGGCCAGCCAGCCATTCAGGCGGCAGGGCAGCGAGGGCGGGTTGCTCGAAGGGGCGGTTGGGGTCGGCGCCATCGGCTACGAAATTCCAGCCGGTGAATTCGGTGTGGCGCTCAAAGCGGAGGCGGAAGGCGCCGAAATCGGCCAGAAACCAGGAAGCGCCGGGGGCGGGCGGCTGCACGCCATGCCGCGCGCAGAGGGCCGCCAGATGCGCATCCTCCGCCGCACGGTCGGGGGCCAGCATGGCGAGGCGCGAAAGCCGGGCCGGGCCATGGATGGGGATGGCCGGCCGGGCGTGCAATTCGCCAACCAGGGATTCGCGGGCAGGGTGGGTGGGAAAGCTCATGCCTGTGGTAACTAGGGATGCGGCACGCCGGGCGAAACCCTCGCCAGTCATCAAACTTCGTGCCAATCATGAGCCTATGGAGATTCGCAACATCCGGGACGGCGATGTGCCGGCCCTGCTCGCCCTGAACAATGCCGAGGCGGAACGCGTCAACGCGCTGACGGAGGAGGCCCTCTCCTCCCTGCTGGCCCGCGCCTTCGCGGCCCGGATCACGGCGGATGGGCAGGCCTTCCTGATCGCCTTCGATCACGCGACACCGCCGCAGGGCCCGAACCACGCCTGGTTCACCGCGCGGGAGAGCTATTTCGCCTATATCGACCGCGTGGTGGTGGCGCCCGGCGCGCGGGGCCGGGGCCTTGCCCGCGCGCTGTATGACGATCTGGCGCGGATTGCCCTGGGCGAGGCCACCAACCTGCTGGTCTGCGAGGTCAATCTGGACCCGCCCAATCCGGAAAGCATGGCCTTCCACGAGCGCCTCGGCTTCACGGCCTGCGGCGAGGCGGTGGATCACCGGAACGGCAAGCGGGTGCAGTATCTGCGCAAGCCACTCCAGGGCTGATCGCGGCGCTGGGATGCGGGCCTGGTCCCCGGGGCCTCGCGCGATCATTCACGAATGCTAGGCCCAGGCTCCGCCAAGGCGGCGCTGACAGAGGAGCCTGCCGCCGGAACTTCTGGCCTTTTCACGCGCCGCTGAGGCGCCCGCTTCAGCAGATCAGGCGATCCACCAGCGCCTCCATGCTGCCTTCCTCGCGGATGGCGCCGTCCAGCAGCAGATGCGCCAGGCCATGGACCATTCCCCAGCCGCGCAGTGCTGCGTCTTTTTCCCCGGTGCTGGCCTGCAACGCGGCAAAGGCCTGGCGTGAGGCGGCGAGCAAGGCCGGATGCGCGCCCGAGCGCGCCAGCAGCGGCCCGAACATCAGCCGGAACCGCCCAGGCCGCGCCAGGGCAAAGCGGATATAGGCCCGGCCACGGGCGACATAGGGCGTCACGTCGCCGCGCGCGACCGCCGCCGCCATCGCCGCGCCGAAGGCCTCGAACCCGCGCAGCGCCAGGGCTGCCAGCAGGGCGTCTTTGTCGGCGAAATGCCGGTAGGCGGCGGTGGGCGAGACACCGGCCATCCGCGCCGCTTCCCGCAGGCTGACCGCCCCATCCCCGCCCTGATCCAGCAGCGCATCGGCGGCGTCCAGCAGGGCCGTGCGCAAATCCCCGTGGTGATAGGGTTTTTCTAATGTTGACATCGCTTACATCCAGTGTATGTTTACGACGATAACATACCGAAGGCGATCCCACCATGCTCATGCTTCATCTCTCCCTCTCCCTCCTGGCCTTGGCCGCGATCCTGGTCATCCTCCTGCTGCCCAAGGGCATGGGGGCGCATCGCTGGCTGGGCCGCCTCGCCGCCGCGGCCCTGATGCTCAGTGCGCTGAGTTCCTTCGGCATCCAGGCGCGGGGGCATCTTTCCTGGCTGCATATCCTCTCGGTGGTGACGCTGGTGAACATCCCCTTTGCGATCTGGGCCGTGCGCCACGGCCGCGTCGCCACGCATAAGCGCGCCATGCTGATCAATGCGGGCGGGCTGTTCGTCGCCGGGCTTTTCGCCAGCCTGGCGCCGGGGCGCTACCTTTACGGCGTGTTGTTGGGCTGAGCGCGCAATTCCGCGACCTCGGCCCGCAGCGCCCGTACCTCCTGCACGAGGGCGCGGATATCCATCCGCTCGGCGCTTTTCGCCGCCTCCTCGGCGACGATCTTGTCGGCGCCGCGGTCATCGCGCAGCGTCTGGATGCTCTCCACGATCACGCCGATGAACAGGTTCAACACCACGAAGGTGGAGATGATGATGAAGGGCATGAAGAACACCAGCGCATAGGGCTGCAACTCCATGGCCGGCTTCACGATATTGGCCCAGTCATCCAGCGTCATCAGCTGGAACAGGGTAAAGAGGCTGGCGCCGAGCGTGCCGAATTGCTCCTCCATCTCGCCGCCGAACAGCTTGGTCGCCATCACGGCGAACACGTAAAACAGCAGCGCCATGAGCAGCACGATGCTGCCCATGCCGGGCAGCGCGCCCAGCATCGCCTCCACCACATTGCGCAGGCTTGGCACCACCGAAATGAGCCGCAGCACCCGCAGGACACGCAAGGCGCGCAGCACGGCGAGCGGCCCGCTGGCCGGCATCCAGGCGATGGCGACGACGGCAAAGTCGAACAGGCCCCAGGGATCCCGGAAGAAGCGCCCGCGGAAGGCATAGATGCGCAGCAGCAATTCCGCCGTGAACAGGTAAAGCAGCGCCGCATCCAGCGCGTGCAGCACGCCGCCGAACGTCTCCATCACGCTGTCGCTCGTCTCAAGCCCGAGGGTGACGGCGTTGATCAGGATCAGCCCGATCACCACGCGCTGAAAGATCGGCGTCAGCACGAGGCGCGCCACCCGCGCGCGGAGGGCATCGCCGGCGTCGAGGGCGGTCAGGGCTTCCTGCATGTCCGATTCTCCATCTTCCGGAGATGGAATGGCGGCCCCCGCGCCGGGGATCAAGCCCCGGCTCATGAACCCCGGGGCGATGCCAGCCAGGCGGCGATCCGTGGATCGGCGGCGAAGTGCGTGAGCGGGAGTTCAATCCGGATGCGCGGCGCCTCGCACCAGGCTTGCAGCGAATGGGGGCGGATGAAGATCCACCAGCTTTGACTGTCGCGCGGGGCAGCTTCGGCGAAAGCGGCGCAGTCCAGCAGGGCGATATTGGCGCGCCGCTCAGGGTCGCGCACGCTTTCGTAGCGCAGCGCCATGACGCCGGCGTGCTGCGCTTCCTCGGCGAAGGCCTAGCACGGCGCATCATCCACCGGATGCGTCCAGGCCGCGCGCCGCTGGTCCAGGGGTGGCGCTGTGAGATCCAGCGCCGATGCCGTCTCGACCGCCGCCGAAAAGGCGCGTCGCTGCAACGCCTGGCCCGGCCAGGTCAGGCCGGGCGCATCGGCCAGGAACAGCATCTGCCAGAAACCCGTCTCGATGGCCGCCGTCTCCACCGCCTCGGCCGCGTAGAAGCAGCCATGGGGGGCGAATGCGCGGCGGAAACGGCTGCCATGGCGGCTGGGCTGATAGCGGAAAGGCGTCGCGAGAAGGAAGTGGAGATGGGCGCAGGCCGCCGGCAGGGCAGGCTTGCTGGCTTCGAGCAGTTCTTCGAGCAAGGCCTGCTCATCCAGCGTATCCACCAGCCGCATGGTGGCGGGCCGGCCCTGATCCTCCACCAACCGCCAGACTAGCCCAGCATAGGGCCGCGCGTCAGATGCGGGCACGCGCCGCGTCGAGATAAGCGACCGTGTTCACCAATCCTGTGACCGTTCCGATGAGTTCCGCTGGAACGCCGCCCAGTGCGCGATTCTCCACACGCATCCAGGCGCTGATCTGCTCGATCTGATCGCCGAGAACGCCGCTCAGGCTGCGAAAGGCGCGGATCACCAGCAAGGCCATCTCAAAGGGCTTGCTGCCCGCCGGAAGCAGATACTGGCCCGCCATCAGACGAGAGGCGGACGCCGGCGAGATGCCGAGGGTATGGGCGAGTTCCAGCTGGCGCAGGCCCAGCGCCCCCGCCGCCCGAACCACCGCCTTGGAGACCACGGCGGAACTTGCCCCTGCGTCGCCGCGCGGCGGCGGGGAGCGGAGAGATGGAAGGGCGACGTTGGAGGGCATGATCCTGGGCTTTCTGTAGAAGGGCAGAGCCTATCCACAGAAAGTCCAGACCTCAAGAATTTCCTCAGAAAGGCAAGGCCGGATATCCGAAGATCCACCGATGCCCGAAGAGCAGCCCCAGCCAGGCGACCCCGCCCAGGATCCAGACCAGCCGGGGAATCTCCGCCAGCACCAGCTTGTTCCGCCCGACCAGAATGGCCAGGAAGGGCAGGATCGAGGTGCTGGGCGCCAGCCGCGCCCAAAGCGCCGGCTGCAGGGCGGCGAGCTTCCGATCAATCGAAGGCATGCCAACCAGCGAGGTCACAAGGAATGCGCCGAAGAACAGCACGCCCGCCAGATTGCCCTTGGCGATCAGGTGTAGTGCGGCCCAAAGCGCGAAGGACCAGAGCATCGGATGGCGCGTGATGCGCTGGATACCGCGCGGCCCCGCCTCATCGAGTTTCCCCGCCACCGCCGTGGGGTTGGGCGTCGCCACCGAGGCGACGAAGAGCAGCAGCACCGGCAGCATGAGCAACGCCATCACCCAGCGGAACCAGTCCGGAATGCCCCAGAGCGGGACATAGGGCGCGGCCTGCCAGGCCATGACCAGCAGCGTGATGCTCACCACGGAGATCAGCGAATAGCCGATGCGGAAGCCGGCATCGCCCAGGCGTTCCACCAGCCGCGCCCGCACCGCCGTCCCGGCGATGCCGACATGAACCCCAACCCAAAGCATCGCCGCGGCGAGAAGAAGCAACATCATGCATCCAGCGTAGCCGAAGCCGGACGCCCAAGGCCATGCCGAAATGGGCTCAGCCCTGGGACAGCGCGTCCAGATCCGCACGCACCATTTCCGCCACCAGGCCATCAAGCCCGGTTTGCGGGCGCCAGCCGAGCCGGTTGGCCGCCTTGGACGCATCGCCGATCAACAGGTCCACCTCGGCCGGCCGGAAGAAGGCGGGGTCCACCCGGACCAGGATGCGGCCAGTGGCCTTGCAGCGGCCCGTCTCCGTCACGCCCGCGCCCTCCCAGGCCAGATCCACCCCGATCTCGCGAAAGGCCAGGGTGGCGAAATCCCGGACGCGATGCGTCTCGCCCGTGGCCAGCACATAATCATCCGCCTCCGGCTGTTGGACGATGCGCCACATGCCCTCCACATAGTCCCGCGCATGGCCCCAATCGCGCCGCGCCTCCAGATTGCCCAGCAGCAGGCAATCCTGCCGGCCATGATGGATCGCCGCCACCGCGCGGGTGATCTTGCGGCTGACGAAGCCCTCACCCCGACGCGGGCTCTCATGGTTGAACAGGATGCCGTTGGAAGCGTGCAGCCCGTAGCTCTCACGGTAATTCACCGTGATCCAATAGGCGTAGAGCTTGGCCACGCCATAGGGCGAGCGCGGATGGAAGGGCGTTGTCTCGCTCTGCGGGACGGCCTGGACCTTGCCGAACAACTCGCTGGTGGAGGCCTGGTAGAAGCGGGTCCGCCGCTCCATGCCCAGCAGCCGGATGGCTTCCAGCAGGCGCAGCGCGCCCAGCCCATCCGTGTTCGAAGTGTATTCCGGCAATTCGAAGCTGACCGCGACATCGCTTTGGGCGGCAAGATTGTAGAGTTCGTCCGGCTGGGTCTCCTGCAGGACGCGGACCAGATTGGCGCCATCGGTCAGATCGCCGTCATGCAGGATGAGGCGGCCCGCATATTCCGGTGTGATGAGATGGGCGATCCGCCCCCGCGCCGCGGTCCCCGCCCGGCGCAGCAGGCCATGCACGATATAGCCCTTTGCCAACAGGAGTTCGGCAAGGTAGGAGCCATCCTGTCCGGTGATGCCGGTGATGAGAGCCGAGGGCATGCGCAGTCCTCTCATGATTGCAGGCACAGGACTACAGCAAGATCCGTCTCCCTGAAATCATCTGTTCAGTCGGCGGCGTCGCCTTGCGCTGCACGAAAGCGACGGCATATCTCCAAAGCCGACGGAAATTTCCAACTGCCAGCCCTTGAGCGGTGACCAGGGAATATTGCGGTCGCTCGTCAACTGTCGGCGCTGAGGGATTGCGGGTCGCTGGCCAGCCGCCTGGACCGCCGGCCAAGGATCAAATTTTCGTGACACATCCCCGCAAGCTGGCTTCACTCGAAGCCGGCCAGGTTTTGTTCGACCCCGGCGCCGATCGCCGGGCGCGCGGACGCATTCTCCGGCAGGGCTTTGCCATCCTGGCCTTAGGCGCGGCGCTCACATGGCTCGCCGTGGCCTTCGCCAATGCGCCGCTTGGCCTGTTGAGCCTGGCCATGGTGCTGGGCGGGCTCGGCTGGACCAGCATTCGCCTGCTGGTGAATTTCGCCACCCGCTTCCGCGCCCGCGCCAGACAGCGATAGGGCAACAAAAAAGCGCCGGGGGTTGCCCCCCGGCGCCTTCGATCCGCCAAAGAGGCGGCGTTACTTGCCGGTGCGCCAATCCGCCGCACTGGCCGAGCCATCCTCATTGGTCGCGAAGATGTCCCGCTTGAAGGTCTCCGGCACCATGAAGATGCCGATCACCACGGTCGCGAGCGCGATGACGATGGGATACCACAGGCCGTAATACACATCGCCCGTCTGCGCGATCATGGCGAAGGCGGTGGCGGGCATCAGCCCGCCGAACCAGCCATTGCCGATGTGGTAGGGCAGCGACATCGAGGTGTAGCGGATGCGCGTGGGGAACAACTCCACCAGCGCCGCCGCTATCGGGCCATAGACCATCGTCACATAGATCACGAGCAGCGTGAGGATGCCGATAAGAACGGCGGGCTGCTCGCGGAAGATGTCAAAGGGCCCCGACATCTTCACGACAGTCGGGTTGCTGGCCGCCGGATAACCGGCCGCCGTCACCGCCGTGGCCAAGGCCGCCGCGAAGCCTGGCTGGTCGGAGGAGACGCTCTGGTTGCCGATCTGCACCCGGGCCACATTCTGGCCGGGCACATTCTCAACCCGGTAATTCACCGAAAGCCGCGCGAGCGCCGCCTTGGTGATGTCACAGGCCTGGGTGAAGCGCGCCGTGCCGGTCGGGTTGAACTGGAAGGAGCAGGTGCTCTGATCCACCGAAACAACCGTGGAGATATTGGCGTGGGCGGCCGAGAGGGCGGGATTGGCCTCCGCACTCATCAGCTTGAACAGCGGGAAATAGGTCAGCGCCGCGATCAGGCAGCCACCCAGGATGATCGGCTTGCGGCCGATCTTGTCCGAGAGCCAGCCGAACAGGACGAAGCCGCCCGAACCCAGCACGAGCGACCAGGCGATCAGCATGTTGGTGGTGAAGCCATCCACCTTCAGCACCTGGCCCAGGAAGAACAGCGCGTAGAACTGGCCCGTATACCAGACAACGGCCTGCCCCATGACAAGGCCGAGCAGGGCAAACAAGGCGATCTTGGCGTTCTTCCACTGGCCGAAAGCCTCGCCCAGCGGCGCCTTAGAGCCCTTGCCCTCGTCCTTCATCTTCTGGAAGGCCGGGCTTTCCTGCATCTGCAACCGGATCCAGACGGAAATGCCGAGCAGGACGATCGAGAGCAGGAAGGGAACGCGCCAGCCCCAATCGGCGAAGGCGGCCTCACCCACGATGGAGCGGGTGCCCAGGATGACCAGCAGCGAGAGGAACAGGCCGGCCGTCGCGGTGATCTGGATGAAGCTGGTGTAGAAGCCGCGGCGCCCATTGGGCGCGTGCTCGGCCACATAGGTCGCCGCCCCGCCATATTCGCCACCAAGCGCCAGGCCCTGCAGCATGCGCAAGGCGATGAGCGCGATGGGCGCGACGATGCCGATCTGATCCGAAGTGGGCAGGATGCCGACGACAAAGGTCGAGGCGCCCATGATCACGATGGTGATGAGGAAGGTGTATTTGCGCCCGACCATATCGCCCAGGCGGCCAAACACCAGCGCGCCAAAGGGGCGGACCAGGAAGCCGGCGGCGAAGGCGAGGAGCGCGAAGACGTTTCGCGTGGACTCGTCATACATCGAGAAGAACTTCAACCCGATGACGGCGGCGAGCGAGCCGTAGAGATAAAAGTCATACCACTCAAAGACGGTGCCGAGGGAGGAGGCCAGGATGACCTTCTTCTCCTCCGGCGTCATGGGCCCTGCCGCCGATGACGCGACTATTCCTGAAGCCATTCCCCAACCCTTTCTTATTGAACACAAAAACACGGCCGACCGCGCCATGCGCTTCGGCGGTGACCGTGCCATTCAGACAGGGCTGTTGTGGCGCAGGCGTTGCGCTGGATCAAATTAAGCTGACATGCCGAAAACGTTAATCAACGCATTGCTGCACTGCAATAATTACATTTGATTCAGCATATTATCAACCATTTTGGCAGCATCGAAGCGGCGCTCCATCTCCTGCTGGGTCGTCACCATCTGAAAGCGGAGCGCGCCCTTGATGGCGAGGCTCTCGCCACGCCGCTGTTCGGGATGAACCGGCAGCGTCGCGAAGAGGACGGCCTCCGCCAGCAGCGGCAATTTGTCAGCCGGGAGGGGCGGCGCAAGCTGCAGGGTGGAGAGGTAATGCGGCAGGGCGTCGCGCGCATCCGCGGCACTGGGGACCTCACCGAGGGGCGGCGTCTCGTTGAGCAGGGCCGCCTGGTGCAGCGCGATAAGCCGTTCCTTCAGCGCGACTTCCTGGCCCGGGGCGTGCGGGCGCAGATGCGCCTCGATCAGGGCGGTCACGTCGGCGAGCGCGGCAAAGAAAACCTGCCACCGGCAATGCGCCAGCGCCGCCTGGAAGTCAGGATCGCCGAAAAGCTGCCTTTCGCTGCGGCCCGCCTTGACCCGGCAGTAATCCAGCACGGTCTTCTGCGCGACATAGGCCGCCTGGCCCTGGAGGAACCGCGCGAGCTCGGCGGGTGCCGAGCCGCGCCGGGTGCGAAAAAAATCAAGAAGGGCCATGGGATAGCCTCCATATCGGCGCTGGTATGGCGCGAAAACCACGCCAATTCCACTTCATTAAAGATTAACCATTCTTAACTCATCAGTGGGTTTCGGCTTCGCTAGATGACAAAACAGGTAGTGCACGTCGGAAACGTGTGCCGGGAGGAGAGTGAGCATGCCCTTAGTTGAATCCGGCCCTGAGCCGGAATCCGCGACGATGGCCGCCGTGGATCCAGTGACCGCGCAGGCCTATTGGAAAAAGACGTCCGGCCTGATGTGGACCGTTCTGGCCATTTGGTTCGCCGCCGGCTTTGGCGTGCATTTCTTCGCGCAGTCGTTGAACCCCATTCACATCTTCGGCTTTCCGCTCGGCTTCTACATGGCCGCCCAGGGCAGCCTGATCATCTTCGTCGTTGCCCTCTTCTGGTTCGCCAAGCGCCAGAACGAGATTGACGAAGAGTTCGGCGTGCAGGAGGACGCGTAACATGGCCGATACAACCGGGGCCAAAGACCCCTTCATCGCCAATCTCAACAAGATCTACATCGGCTACACGGGTGGCTTTGCCTTCTTCGTGGTGCTGCTGGGTATTCTTGAGCAAATGGGCGTGCCGGATCGCATCATCGGCTACCTCTTTGTCTTTTTGACCATTGGCGTCTATGCCTATATCGGTATTATCAGCCGGACGCAGGTTGCTTCCGAATACTATGTGGCGGGGCGGCGTGTCCCAGCCATATACAACGGCATGGCCACCGGTTCGGACTGGATGTCGGCCGCGAGCTTCATCGGCATGGCCGGCAGCCTGTATGCGCTCGGCTATGGCGGCCTCGCCTTCATCCTGGGGTGGACCGGCGGCTACATGCTCGTCGCCATCCTGCTCGCGCCCTATCTGCGCAAATTCGGCCAATACACCGTGCCGGACTTCCTGGGCGCACGCTTTGGCGGCAACTGGGCGCGCGGGCTGGGCGTGATCGTGCTGATCACCGCCTCCTTCGTTTATGTCGTGGCGCAGATCGTGGGTGTCGGCATCATCACCCAGCGCTTCCTGGAAGTCTCCTTCCTCACGGCGGTATTTCTCGGCCTGGGCGGCATCCTGGTCTGCTCGATGCTGGGCGGCATGCGCGCGGTCACCTGGACCCAGGTGGCGCAGTACATCATCCTCATCATCGCCTATCTGATCCCGGCGATCCTGATGTCGGTGAAGATCTCGGGCGTGCCCATCCCGCAGCTCATGTACGGGCTGGCGCTGGAGCGGATCGAGGTGCTGGAGCAAGGCTTCCGTGCGGCCGGCATGACGCCACCGCCCGGTGTCACGGGCTGGCATACGGCTCCCTTCATCGGCCCCAATGGCCAGTTCAGCCTGAACGCGGCGGTCAACTTCTTCGCGCTGATCTTCTGCCTCATGGTCGGCACCGCGGCGCTGCCGCATGTGCTGATGCGCTACTTCACCACGCCGAGCGTGCGTGAAGCGCGGGCATCCGTCGCCTGGTCGCTGTTCTTCATCTTCCTGCTCTACTTCACGGCGCCGGCCTATGCCGCCTTCGGCAAGCTGGAAATCTACCAGACCGTGATCGGCCAGCCGATCGCGAACCTGCCGGAATGGATCAAGAACTGGCAGATCATCTCGCCCTACGGCACACCTTGGGTGAACATCGTGGACGTGAACCGCGATGGCATCGTGCAATGGGGCGATTTCCGCATCCATCCCGACGTGGTCGTGCTCGCCACGCCCGAGATCGCGGGCTTGCCCTATGTGATTGCGGGCCTGGTTGCGGCCGGTGGCCTGGCCGCGGCACTCTCCACCGCGGATGGCCTGCTGCTGGCGCTGGCCAATGCGCTCAGCCATGACGTCTACTACAAGATGATCAACCGCGACGCGCCGACGGCCCGCCGCCTGGTCATCTCGCGCGTGCTGCTGCTGGTGGTGGCGCTGGCGGCCGCCTGGACGGCGGGCTCCATGGGGGCGGATATCCTGTTCCTGGTCGCCTGGGCCTTCTCGATCGCGGCAGGTGGCTTGTTTGCCGCACTGGTGATGGGCGTCTGGTACAAGAAGACGACCAATGCCGCCGCCTGCTGGGGCATGGCCGTGGGCTACCTCGTGACCTTCTTCTACCTGATCTGGTCCGAGTTCTACGGCCTGAGCTTCATGCAGACCTTTGGCACCAAGGAGGCGATCCTGCGCGCGGCCACGGCCACGGCCGCGTTGGCGACTGCCTCGCCGGAGCTGAAGGCCTATGCCGCCGGGCTGGTTGCCAATGCGGCGGCGATCCAGGACGGCACGCTCGCCTGGTTCGGCGCGCTGTTCGGCGGCCTGCCGACGGACCACGTGGTGCTGCGTGGCCGGGTGGTCGGGCGCCTCTGGGGCCTGAACAACATCTCGGGCGGCGTGCTGGGCGTGCCGCTCTCCTTCCTGACCATCTACCTAGTCTCGAAGTTCACCACGGCACCCTCCCTCGCGATGCAGAACTTCGTCGAGGATATCCGCATCCCGCGTGGCGGCGTTCGCCTGGCGGATCGGCGCGAGGCGGTGGACTGAACATCGCCCCGGCTTTCGGGTAACGGGGGCGGCCGCGGCAACGTGGCCGCCCCCTCTTTTTTGATCTCACGCTGAACGCCAGGACCCATGGAACAGCCGCATTTCGTCTTCGGGCACCTGCCCTTCTGGCTCATCACCTACACGCTGGCGCTGACCGCCTGGGCGTGCATCGGCCGCTTCATGATGGGCTTCTTCGTCCCGCATGAGAGCACGAACTATATCTGGCGCGGCTTTCGCGCGCTGAGCGACTGGGCCGTCTGGTGCGCGGCGCGCCTGGTGCCGAGCTATGTGGCGCCGCTCTATCTCCCGCTGGTGGCGATGGGCTGGCTCTTCGGGCTGCGCATGGTCTTTGGCATCTTCATGATCTCCGCCGGATGGGCGCCCCGCCTGGGGTCAGGAGTGACGCCATGACCCCGCAGGGCCTCTTTGTCACCATCGTCGCCGTTTGCCTGATCAATGGCTTCATCTCACCCATGCTCGCCGTCGTCTGGCACCTGCACCCGGTCTGGATGCCCGAGATGATGCCCGCCACGCGTGAGACGATCTTCTATGGCGCGAGCCTGATGGTCTCCACCGGCACGCTGCTGCTCTCGGCCGCGCCGGCCGGGGTCGCTGAACGGCTTGGCATGTCGCTCGGCAACGCCATGTGGGTCTGGCTGGGCAGTGCCGTCCTGCTGGTCCTCTTTGGCTTGCGCTGACTGCAACCCCGGCGTGTAGAATTGCCTTCTCTCAAGCCGGGGGGACTGCATGGATCGTCTGGACGCCTTTGCCGATATCTCCATCCGCCGCGCCTGCGCCTTTGTCGGGTTGGGCGCCGCGACCGTGATGATCGCCCTCTCCTTCGATCCGGTTCTGGCCTTCCGGACGGGCGCCGAGATCACCGCCCTGCTGGCCGTCGGGCTCGCCATCTCGGCCTGGCGCACGCCGCGGCGCAACATCCGTCACAGTGAGGTCTATGCGATGCTGCGCGGCGCCGGCGTGCCGCCGAACTGGCTGAGTGCCGAGGTGAATCGCACGCAGATCGCCGCCGTCCTGCGGGCCCGCCTGGCCTGGCATGCCGAGCGTGTGGCCGTGACCGCCATCGCCCTGTGGTGCCTCGCATTGGTCTTCTGGTTGCTGCGCCCAGGCTGAGTTGCACCGGCCCCCACTCTGGCCCGGCCCGCCTCGCCATGCCATGAATCGCGCATGATACAGATCGGCATCACCGGCATCGCCGGCCGCATGGGCAAGCTCCTGGCCGAGGAGGTGGCGGCGGCGGGCTGCACCCTCGCCGGCGGCACGGGGCGCGGCGATGACCCGCGCGCGCTGTTTGCCGCGAGCGATGTGGTGATTGATTTCACCCATGCCCACGCCGCCCCCCTCCATGCCGCGCTGGCGGCGGAATTCGGCAAGGGGCTGGTGCTCGGCTCCTCCGGCCTCTCGGCCGCCGAGGAAGCGGCGGTGGCCGAGGCCGCGCAGCACGCGCCCATCGTCTACGCGGCAAATTTCGCGACCGGCGTAAACCTCGTCATCGCCATGGCCGAGAAGCTCGCTGCCGCCCTGCCCGGCGCGCAATACGATGCCGAGATCGTCGAGATGCATCACCGCCAGAAGGTGGATGCCCCCTCGGGCACGGCGGTCGCCATGGGGCGCGCGGTGGCACGCGGGCGCGGCACCACGCTGGAGGAAGCCGGCCGCGAAAGCGGGCGCGATGGCCATACGGGGGCGCGCGGCACCGGCACCATCGGCTTCGCGGCGCTGCGCGGTGGCCAGGTGGTGGGGGAGCACACGCTGCTGTTTGCCGCGGGCTCCGAGCATATCGCGCTGACGCATCGCAGCTTCGACCGCCGTGCCTATGCGACGGGCGCGGTGCGCGCGGCGCAATGGCTGAAAGGCCGCCCGCCCGGTCTGTACAGCATGAATGACGTGCTGGGCCTGGCGTGACGCCCTTCATCTTCGCGGCGGCGATGGCCGCCACCAGCCCGCTCGAACCCGGCCGGGCCTCGGCGCGCATTTTCAGCCAGGGCAGCATGCAACTGCGCTGGTACGCGCCGCGCAGCACGGATGGGCAGGAACCGCACACCCAGGACGAAATCTACGTCGTGGTGAGCGGGCAGGGGCAATTCCGGCGCGGTGAGGACCTGCTGCCCTTCGGCGCGGGCGACGCCATCTTTGTGCCCGCCGGCATTCCCCATCGCTTCGAGGCATTTTCCGACGATCTGGGCGTCTGGGTCGTCTTCTACGGACCACAGGGAGGCGAGCATGACTGAGGTGAAGATCACCCCGCTGGCAGAACGCCACCGCGCCGATTGGGAGGCGCTCTATGCCGGCTACGCCGCCTTCTACAAGGTCACGCAGACTGCCGAGATGCGCGCCAAGGTCTGGTCCTGGATCATGGACCCCGCGCATGAAACCAAGGCCCTGGTGGCCGAGGACGCGGCCGGCCGCGCCGTGGGCCTGGCGCATTACCGCCCGTTCGCGCGGCCGCTCTCGGCCAGCACGGGCGGCTTTCTCGATGACCTGTTTGTGGACCCTTCGCAGCGTGGCCTTCGCGTGGCGGATGCGTTGATCGAGGCCCTCTCGCGGATTGGGCGCGAGAAGGGCTGGACTGTCATCCGCTGGATCACCGCGGATGACAATTATCGCGGCCGTGGCGTCTATGACCGCCTGGCGAAGCGCACCTTATGGATCACCTACGACAAGACGCTTTGATTTCGGCCCGCGGCTTCACTGCCGGACGATGCGCGGCGGCTGGTTGCCGAGCGTCGCCCATTGCGGCCAGCCGATGAAACGCTCCACCAGCACCAGCGCCACGCAGAGACCCAGCACCAGGGCCATGATGATGACGCGTTGGCGGGAAGGCGGGTGGCGGAACCATTGGGCGAGGCGGAAGCCCCAGCGGATCATCGGGTCCATCCACGCCGCTCCTGCGGGCGGCGCGCGTCAGGCCGGGCTTGGCCGCAGCTTCGCCATGAGGGCGCTGATCGCCGGGTAGAACATCAGCGTCAACCCCGCCACCATGATGCCGCCCACCAGCCAGTTCGAGAAGAACACCGCCAGCGACCCCTCGCTGATCAGCAGCGCCTGGCGGAAGCTTTCCTCCGTCCGATCACCCAGCACCAGGGCCAGCACCAGCGGCGCCAGCGGGTAATCCAGCTTCTTCATGACATAGCCGATGACGCCGAAGATCAGCATCAGCACCACGTCGAACTCCGCGCTGTTCACCGTATAGGCGCCGATGGCGCAGACCATCAGGATGATGGCGGCGATGATGGAGAAGGGCACGCGCAGGATCATCGCGAACCAGGGCACGGCGGCCAGCACGATGATCAGCCCCACGATATTGCCGATATACATCGAGGCGATCAGCCCCCAGACGAAATCCTTCTGCTCGACGAACAGCATCGGCCCGGGCTGCAAGCCCCACATGATGAGTCCACCCAGCAGCACCGCTGCCGTAGGCGAGCCTGGCACGCCGAGCGAGAGCATGGGCAGCAGCGCTGCCGTTCCCGCGGCATGGGCGGCCGTCTCGGGCGCGATCACGCCCTCGACGCGGCCCTTGCCGAAACTGTCCTTGTCGGTCGCCATGCGGCGCGCCATGCCGTAGCTCATGAAGCTGGCCGGCGTGGCGCCGGCCGGCGTGATGCCCATCCAGCAGCCGATCACGGAGGAGCGGATGAAGAGCCACCAATGCCGTGGCAGTTCCGACCAGGTTTTCAGCATGGTCCGCAGCGTGATCTTCGCGGATTGCCCCTTGAAGCGCAGCCCTTCCTCGATGGATTGGAAGATCTCGGAGAGGCCAAACAGGCCGATCACGACGACGAGGAAATCCACGCCGCGCATCAGTTCCATCGAGCCGAAGGTCATGCGCAACTGGCCCGTGACGCCATCCAGGCCCACGCCGGCCAGCAGGAAGCCGAACATCATCGCGGCCAGCGCCTTGAAGGGCGAACCCTTGGAGAGGCCGATGAAGCAGGCAAACGACAGGAACATCACCGCGAAGAATTCCGGCGGGCCGAATTGCAGCGCGAATTGCGCGACCAGCGGCGCCACGAAAGTGATCATCAGCACGGCGATGAAGGCGCCGACGAAGCTGGAGGTGAAGGCCGCCACCAGCGCCTCGCCCGCGCGGCCCTGCTGCGCCATGGGATAGCCGTCGAAGGTGGTGGCGACGGACCAGGGCTCGCCCGGGATATTGAACAGGATGGAGGTGATCGCACCCCCGAACAACGCACCCCAATAGATGCAGGAGAGCAGGATGATGGCGCTGACCGGCGGCAAGGCGAAGGTCAGCGGCAGCAGGATGGCGATGCCATTCGCCCCGCCCAGGCCCGGCAGCACGCCGATCAAGACGCCGAGCACGATGCCCGCGACCATGAGAACAATGTTCTCCGGCTGCAAGGCGACCGCGAAGCCCTGCATCAGCAGACCGATTTCTTCCATCAGAGCGAACCCTTCAGCGCCGCCGGGCGCGCCATTGCAGCATCACGCGCAACCGAGACGGCGCGTGCCTAGGAGCCCCGATGCGGCTTTGCCGCACCGGGATGAGGTGGTTGTTGGAGTGAAGGGGCCCCGGGGCCCCCGCGAAGATTTCGGCGGCGGAAGGCCGCGCAGCCGGCATTCCGCCGGCGAAAGCTTCGTGGGGAGAGCTAGTAGCCCAGATAGGTCTCAAGCGGGCCCTTGGGCAGCGCCACCAGGAACCACAGCTCGAAGATGGCGAAGGCCACCCCGGCCGCCAGCGCGCCCGAGGGGAAGGAGACGATGGAGCGGAACTCGCCGAAGCGGATCATGAAGAAGGCGATCAGCAGCGCGGAGCTGACATAGATCCCGGCGAAGGGGATCACCGCGACATAGATCGTGGTTGGCAGCAGCACGGAACCCACCATGCGCAATTGCGGCCAGGTGGCAAAGAGCGCGCCCGCCGATTTGACGCGGGGCCTGAGCGCCATTGCGAGATTGACGAAACTCGCCGCCATCAGGATGAGGCCGAGCCAGAAGGGAAAATAGCCCGATTGCGGGCCATCGGCACCCCAGCCGGCGCCAATGCGCAGGCTGTCCATGATGGCGATGCCGCCCAGGGTCATGAGGGCGACGGCGGTCGCGATCTCCATGCCCTTCATGCTCGGGCCGCGCTCGGCCGCCGCTTCGATCAGGGTGTCGTTGCCAGTCGTCACGCTCATGGTTGTCAGCCTCCGGAAGCGGCCAGGAATCCGGCCTCCTGCATCAGGGAACGGTGCCGCGCTTCCTCGCGCGTCAGCCACTCGACGAAGGGCGCACCCGTCATCGTCGTGGTGTTGAAGGCGCCGGTGGCCATCAGGTCCCGCCATTCGGGCGTCTGGGTCACGCGGTTGAGCAGGTCGGTGTAGAAGGCGATCTGCGGGGCGGTGATGCCGGGCGCGGCGAAGATGCCGCGCAGCATGAGGTATTCGACATCCAGCCCGGCCTCCTTGCAGGTGGGAATATCCTGCCAGCCCTGGGTTTCGGTGATGCGGCCCTCGCCCGGCAGGCGGCGGCTGTCAAAGACGCAAAGCGGGCGCAGCGTGCCCGCCCGCCAATGCGTCACCGCCTCGATCGGGTTGTTCACCGTGGCCTGGATGTGGTTGCCGACCAGCTGCGTCGCGACCTCACCACCGCCACGGAAGGGCACGTAGATGAACTCCGTGCCCATGGCGCGCTGCATGGCGACGGCGATGATCTGGTCTTCCTGGCGCGAACCGGTGCCGCCCAGGCGGATGCGCTGGGTTTTCGCTGCTTCGACGAACTCCGCCAGCGTGGTCCAGGGCGAGGACGCATTCACCCAGAGCACGAATTCATCCAGCGCCATCATCTTTACCGGCGTCAGGTCCCGCCAGGTGAAGGGGATGCCGGTGGACATCGGCGTGGTGAAAAGGTTGGACAGGCTGATGATCAGCATATGCGGGTTGCCGCGCGCACTGCGCGCTTCGAGGAAGCCCTCCGCACCGGCACCGCCCGCCTTGTTCACCACCATCATGGGCTGACGCATCAGGCTGTGCTTGGTGACGATGCCCTGGATGATGCGCGCCATCTGGTCGGCCCCGCCACCTGTGCCGGCGGGAACGATGAATTGCACGGGCCGCTGCGGCTCCCAGCCACGCTGCGCCAGCGCGGGCGCCGAGAGGACAAGCCCGGATCCAAGGATCGGCAATTGGCGGCGGCTGAGAATCATCACTGGCGCGCTCCGAGAGGCGTTCACGAAGTTTGTAAATGCCCTTTACAAACCGGCTTGGGAGCCCTCTCGTTTCGTAAAGGCGTCAATCCGCTGTGAAGCGATGAAAAGCTTGAAAAGCCGCTTGGCATCGCCCGACTTCCGCGCGATGCCGCATGACCGTTCCATTCGGGTTTCAGGAGAGTTCCGTTTCATGAGTGCGATCAGCAACCTCGGTGAATTGTTGCAGCGCGGCCCCGCCGCCCGGCCCGCGCTGCGCGCCCCAGGCCGGCCGGCACTGACGCATGAGGGTCTGCGGGAGCTGGCCGCCAGCACCGTCGCCACGCTGAACGCCCGTGGCATCGGGCGCGGCGACCGCGTCGCCATCGTGCTGCCCAATGGCCCGGAAATGGCCGCCGCCTTCCTCTGCGTGGCGGCCGGCGCCTCCACCGCGCCGCTCAACCCCGGCTACAAGGGCGATGAATTCACCTTCTACCTGGATGATCTGAAGCCCAAGGCCATCATCGTGCAGCAGGGCGATGCCACGCCTGCCCGCGCCTCGGCCGAAGGGCTCGGCATCCCCGTGCTGGAACTCACCCCCGGTGAGGCCGCGGGCAGCTTTACCCTCGCGGGCGGCACACCCGGCACCGCTGCGCGCCCCGGCATGGCCGAAGCGGATGACGAGGCGCTGGTGCTGCACACCTCCGGCACCACGGCGCGGCCGAAGATCGTGCCGCTCAGCCAGCGCAACATCACGGCCTCCGCCCAGCATATCGGCGCCGCGCTGGAGCTCTCCCAGAATGATGCCTGCCTGAACATCATGCCGCTGTTTCACATCCATGGCCTGATCGCGGCGGTGCTTTCCAGCATCGCGGCGGGCGGCGCCGTCTGCTGCACCGGCGGCTTCGACGCGCTGAAATTCTTCCGCCTGCTCGATGAGGAACGGCCCAGCTGGTACACGGCGGTGCCGACGATGCACCAGACCATCCTCAGCCGCGCCGAGCGCAATGCGGACATCATCGAACGCGCGAAGCTGCGCTTCATCCGCTCCTCCTCCGCCTCGCTGCCGGGGCCCGTGATGGAGGCGATGGAAGCCACCTTTGGCTGCCCGCTGGTCGAGAGCTACGGCATGACGGAAGCCGCGCACCAGATGGCCTCCAACCCGCTGCATGGCAAACGCAAGCCGGGGGCGGTGGGCCTGCCCGCCGGCCCGGAAGTCCGCATCATGACCGATGAAGGCGTCTTCCTGCCGCAAGGCGAAATCGGCGAGGTGGTGATCCGCGGCCCCAACGTGACCGCCGGCTACGAAGCCAATCCGGAAGCCAATGCCAAGGCCTTCACGAATGGCTGGTTCCGCACCGGGGATCAGGGGATGCTGGATGCCGATGGCTATCTGCAACTCACCGGCCGCCTCAAGGAACTCATCAACCGCGGTGGCGAGAAGGTGAGCCCGCTGGAGGTGGATGGCGTGCTTTCCGCCCATGCCGCCGTCGCGCAGGCACTCACCTTCGCCATCCCGCACAGCAAGCTGGGCGAGGAAGTAGGTGCCGCCGTGGTGCTGCGCGAAGGTGCCGAATTGACGGAGCGCGAGTTGCGCGACTTCGCCGCCAAATACCTGGCCGATTTCAAGGTGCCGCGCAAAGTGGTCTTCCTGCCGGAAATTCCGAAGGGCGCCACCGGCAAGCTGATGCGCATCGGCCTCGCGGAGAAGCTGGGGCTCAGTCTCTGAGATATAGCGGCGCCTGGTGACCCCGATGCGGGGTGATCACCGGCGTGGTTCATTTATCGCCGTGCCATGCGCGGCCACGGGAGAGACGGCATGAAGATTTGCGTGTTTGGCGCTGGCGCCATCGGCGGGTTGATGGCGGCAAAGATCGCCGCGGCGAATTCCGCCGAGGTCACGATCATCGCGCGCGGCCCGCATCTGGCGGCCATGCAGGCGAATGGCCTGAAGCTGATCAGCGATGGTGCTGAGACCATCATCCACCCGCGCTGCGTCGCCACCGCCGAGGAAGCGGGCGTGCAGGATGCGGTGATCGTGACGCTCAAGGCGCATTCACTGGCGGGGGCGGCGCGGCAGATGCAACCGCTGCTGGGGCCGGAGACCGCCATCGTCTCCGCCGTGAACGGCATCCCCTGGTGGTATTTCTACAAATTCGGCGGCACCCATGATGGCCGCCGCGTAGAAAGCGTGGATGCGGGGGGCGAGGTCTCGGCCCTGCTGGCGCCGGAGCGTGCCATCGGCTGCATCGTCTATCCCGCCGCCGATGTGCCGGAACCCGGCGTGATCCAGCACACCTATGGCGACCGCTTCACCCTGGGCGAGCCCTCGGGCGAGCGCACGCCGCGCATCGAGGCCGTGGCCAAGGCGCTTGTGGCGGCCGGCTTCAAGGCGCCGATCCGGCCCAAGATCCGCGATGAGATCTGGGTGAAGCTCTGGGGCAACCTGGCCTTCAACCCGATCTCGGCACTGACCTTCAACACGCTCGACCAGTTGACCGGTGACGCTGGCCAGCGGGAGGTGGCGCGCAACATGATGCTGGAGGCGCAGGCCATCGGCGAAGCGCTGGGCGTTCGCTTCGCGATTGACGTGGACAAGCGCATTGCGGGCGCCGCCGAAGTGGGCGCCCATCGCACCTCCATGCTCCAGGATCTGGAGCGCGGCCGGCCAATGGAAATCGAGGCCCTGCTCGGCGTGATCGTGGAATTCGCGGAGTTGACGCAACTGCCCGCGCCGACCTGCCGCACGGTGCTGGCGCTGGTGCGGGCACGTGCCAGGGCGGCCGGGCTGTAGCGGATCAGGCAGGATCGTCGGGGCGGAAACAGGCGCGCGGGACATCCGGCGTCACGCGGCGCCGCCCTTCGGACATCCCGGCCAACGATCACGCTGAGCCAGGCCTGAGTGCGGGGCGCGATGCGGCCTGGCGGTAGCCTCACGCCAGCAGGGCGATGCTCCCTGCCGCCAACAGCACGACCAACGCGAAGCGCTTGTAGAAGCGCTGCGGAACCAGGTGAAACAGCCGCGCCCCGATAGGCACGCAGGCCAGCAGCACCGGCAGCAGAAGCAGCAGCTTGGCCAGCACGGCGGCGGTGATCATCCCGAACCAGAGCGGCCCCAGGATGGACACCACCGCGATCAGGGCAAAGAACAGGATCAGGTTCGCCCGGTGCCGCTTGGCCTCCTCGGGCCCTGCCAGAAGGTAAAGGATCACCGGCGGTCCACTCATGCCGGTGGCGCCCTTCAGCAACCCGGCACTGGTGCCGACGAGGAGATTGAGCCCCAGCGGCCGGCTGCCGTGATAGCGCCAGCCGGAGAGCAGCAGCATGCCGAACACCAGCACGAACCCGCCAATGCAGCGGCGCAACAGGTCAGGCTCCGCCGTCAGCAGGACCACGGCACCCAGCGGCGTGGCCAAGGCGGCGGCGCCACCGATGGGCAGGATCACCCTGGTATCGGCGTCCTTGAAGGCACGCGGCAGCAGTTGCAGGGAGACGACCAGCTCCATCATCAGCATCACCGGCACGCCGGCGCGTGGGCCCCAGAGCACCGAATAGATCGGCGCCAGCAGCACCGCCGTACCGAAGCCGGCATAGCCGCGCATCAGCCCGGCCACCGCCGTGGCCAGCGCCGCCGCCCAGATCGGCCAGTCGCGCAGCAATTCGACCGATGCCGCCCAGAGCGCGCTCAAGCCTCGACCTGCTCCAGGGCGATGACGGCCAGGTTCACCAGCAACTTGCCCGCATGTTCGAAGTTGACCGTGACGCGGTCTCCGACAACCGACTGCACCTGGCCCACACCCCATTCGGGGCGCTGCGGGTGGAGGACCCGCATTCCTGGCTCAATTCCGTGCATGCATGCATCCCCTTACGCGTATGCCGCGAATATTCTGAACATCGATTCTCCCGCAGCGGGAAATCGCGAAACCCTGGAACAAGAGTGACGCGGATTTAAAGAATCCAGCAACCGTGCGGCGGTTAGCTGTGCCAAGACCAGGGGTGCGTCCTCCATCGAGGCTGCCCCGCGCAACCCGTATTTGCCTTCACTTGGCCCGCATCTTGCCCCTCACTTCCCCATACCGCCACCCGGCATGCCGGACGCCTCACGCGAATGACCTGAAAGATACGTGAATGTTCCCCTCCTCCCGCCTTGCGGAATTGCTGGCTTCGCGAATTTTCCATGATCTGGGTTCGCCCGTGGCCAGCATCACCGCCCTGCTGCCCCAGGGCACGGACCCCGCGGCGCACACCATCCTCATGGAAACCGCGACGGAATTGCGGGCCCGGATGAAGCTCTTTTCCGCCGCCTTCGGTGGTGGGGATGAGCTGGCCTGGCAGGATCTGGGCACACTTCTCCTCGGCGCGCCCATGGCGCACCGCGTCCGCTTCGACATGCCGTCAGCCCCGGGTATCCTGCCCCCGGGCCGGGTCCGGCTGATGCTCTCAGCCGCGCTGCTCGCGGCCGAGGCCCTGCCACGCGGCGGTGTGGTGCGCATCGCCCAGGACCAATCCTGGCGGGTGACCTTCCTGCCCGAAGGGCGCGATGCTGCCTGGTCCCCCACCTTCATGGATCTGATGGCGGATGGCAGCCCGGAACAGGCGCTGGCCGAGGGCCCGCGCCGGGTGCTGGCACCCTGGGTCGTGGCCCAGGCCCTGGCCGAGGGGGCGGAGCTGAGCTTTGCGCTGGGGGCCGGCCCCTCGCTTCCACCGCTGCTCATTGCGCCCTCGGCCTGAGGGGGGCGGCCGCGCGGCGCGTTGCAGATTGCGCTGCAAATCTCCGGCTGACGATGGCCGAAATTCTCTCGGGCGGCATTTACGGTTTCTTCGCCAGCGCCGGCGCATCCTCCTGGTCATCGTTGTCCCCGTCTCCAAGGGGGCACGCCTAGAAGGGACCGCCGATGGACGACCTGCTCGCCGATTTCCTGACCGAGACCAATGAAGGTCTGGCCAGCCTGGATGCCGCCCTGCTGCAGCTGGAACGCAACCCGGCCAATGGCAGCGTCCTCTCGGAGGTGTTCCGCACCGTCCATACCATCAAGGGAACCTGCGGCTTCCTCGGCCTGCCCCGCCTGGAGGCCGTGGCCCATGCGGCCGAGAATGTGCTGGGTCTCTGGCGCGATGGCACGCTGCCGGTCACGCAGGCCGGCATCACGCTGATCCTCTCGGCGGCGGATCGCTTCAAGCAGATCATCGCCGGGCTCGAAGCCACGGGCAGAGAGCCGGCCGGCGATGACGCGCCGCTGAAGGCGGCCCTGGCCGCCGCCGCCTCGGGCGAGGCGGCCCTGCCCGCCATCGAGGCCGTGGCCGACGCCGCCTCCATGCCCGAACCCCAGGCCGAGGCTACGCCCGGCAGCAGCAATGCGCCCCAGACCATCCGCGTGGCGGTGGATGTGCTGGAGGATCTCATGGTCCTCGTCAGTGAGCTGGTCCTGACGCGAAACCAGCTCATGCAGCTCGCCCGCGCCGAGGAGAATGCAGCCTTCGCCGTGCCCTTGCAGCGCCTCTCGCAAATCACCTCGGATCTGCAGGATGGCGTGATGAAGACGCGCATGCAGCCCATCGGCAATGCCTGGGCCAAGCTGCCGCGCCTGGTGCGGGACCTCAGCAATGATCTCGGCAAGCGGATCGAGCTGGAAATGCGCGGTGCCGAGACCGAGCTCGACCGCCAGGTGATGGAGCTCATCAAGGACCCGCTGACCCATATGGTGCGCAACAGCGCCGATCACGGGCTGGAGACGCCCGAGCAGCGGCGTGCCGCCGGCAAGAAGGAAACCGGCCGCATCCTGCTCAACGCCTTCCATGAGGGCGGCCATATCGTGCTGGAAATCGGCGATGACGGGCGCGGGCTGAACACCGATCGCATCAAGGCGAAAGTGGTGGCCCAGGGCCTTGCCACCGAGGCCGAGCTCGCCACCATGAGCGAGCGGGAGATCCATCGCTTCATCTTCCGCGCCGGCTTCTCCACTGCGGCCGAGGTCACTTCCGTTTCCGGCCGCGGCGTGGGGATGGATGTGGTGAAGACCAATATCGAGCGCATCGGCGGCATGGTGGACCTCACCTCCCGCGAGCATCGCGGGACGACCTTCAGCATCAAGATTCCCCTCACGCTGGCCATTGCCGCAGCCCTGATCGTAGAGGCGGGCGGCGAGCGCTTTGCCATCCCGCAGGCCGGCGTGCTGGAGCTGGTGCGCGTCGGTGGTGGCGATGGTCCCAAGGTGGAGCGCATCAAGGATGCGGCGGTGCTGCGCCTGCGCGACCAGCTCCTGCCGCTGGTTCCGCTGAAGCATGTGCTGCGGCTGGAGACGGCGGAGGGCCCTGCGGAATCGGAGGGCTTCGTGGTCGTCACGCAGATCGCGGGGCAGCTCTTTGGCATTGTGGTGGATCGCGTCTTCGACACGGAGGAGATCGTGGTGAAGCCCGTCGCCCCCATTCTGCGGCACATCACGATGTTCTCGGGCAACACCATCCTGGGTGATGGCAGCGTGATCATGATCCTGGATCCCAACGGCATCGCGCGCGCCACCGGCCTTGGCATGGAAGGCACGGCCGAGGGCAGCGGCATGCAGGAGGCGACGGCGGCGGCCCGTCGCAGTGAGCGCAACACGGCGCTGCTGCTGTTCCGCGCCGGCCCGGGCGCACCCAAGGCGGTGCCGCTCGGCCTCGTCGCGCGGTTGGAGAATCTCGATGCCGCGCGGATCGAGCGCACGGGGGAGAGCCTCGTGGTGCAGTATCGCGGCACGCTGATGCCGCTGGTGCCGCTCGATGGCTACATGAACCTGCCGGAATCCGGACATCAGCCCGTGCTGGTCTTTGGCGATGGCGATCGCGCCATGGGGCTGATGGTGGAGGAAATCCTCGATGTGGTGGATGTGCCGCTGGAAATGGATGGCGCCGGCCTGCGTCCCGGCTTCCTGGGCAGCTGCGTCGTTGCCGGCAAGGTCACGGATCTGCTGGACACCAGCTACTGGCTGAAGCAGGGCCAGGCGGATTGGTTCGAGCCCCCCGTGGTGATCGGCACCAAGCCGCGCGTCCTTGTGGCCGAGGACAGTGATTTCTTCCGCAACCTGATCGTGCCCGCGATCATGGCCGCCGGCTACGACGTCACCACGGTGAATAACGGCCGCGACGCGCTGCGCCTGCGCGATGCGGGTGAGCGCTTCGACCTCATCATCTCCGATATCCACATGCCCGAGCTGGACGGCTTCGGCCTGGCTCGCGCCGTGCGCGAGGGCGGCGCCTGGGCGGAATTGCCGATGATCGCACTCTCCAGCGCCTCCTCGCCGGTGGATGTGGAGCGCGGCCGCGCGGCCGGCTTCAGCGACTACATCGCCAAATTCGACCGGGACGCGCTGCTCGCCAGCCTGCAGCACTGCCTGCAGCCCCTTCTCGCCCGCTGAACCGAGGACATTCCATGCAGACCACACAAGCCACCCGGCCCGAAAGCCGTTTGCCCCCCACGGCTGCCAATACGGAAGCGACCAGCATGATGCTGACCCTGACCGTTGCCGGGCAGCTCTGCGCCGTGCCGGTGTTGACCGTCCGCGATGTGCTGGGCGTGCAGGCCATTACCCGCATTCCACTCGCCCCGCCCGAGGTCGCGGGCAGCCTCAACCTGCGCGGCCGCATCGTGACGGCGGTGGATCTGCGCAGCCGCCTCGGGCTGCCGGCGCGTGAGGCCGGCATGGTCGCGATGAGTGTCGTCGTGGATGTGGGTGGCGAGCTTTACAGCCTGCTGGCGGACCAGGTGGGTGAGGTGCTCTCCCTCAACGCCGAGGAGTGCGCGCCCAATCCGCAGACGCTGGATGCGGCCTGGAAGGAATTCTCCCTCGGCGTGCATCGCCAGGGGGATCAGCTGCTGGTGCTGCTCGACGTGGATCAGCTTCTGGCGCTGGGCGTCTGAAGGGAAGACGATCATGACCAATGGCACCTGCCTTGTGGTGGATGACAGCTCCGTCGTGCGCAAGGTCGCGCGCCGCATCCTGGAGCGGCACGGCTTCACCGTGCGCGAGGCGGAGGATGGGCAGAAGGCGCTGGATGCCTGCCGGGCCGAAATGCCGCGCGCCGTCCTGCTGGATCGCAACATGCCCGTGCTGGATGGCATCGGCTTCCTGCGGGCGCTGCGCGCCGAATTCGGCCCTGATGATCCGGTGGTGGTGATGTGCACCACCGAGGCAGGGACGGAGAAGATCCTCGAAGGGCTGGAGGCAGGGGCGCATGAATATGTGATGAAGCCGTTCGACGAGGATATTCTCTGCGACAAGCTGGCGCAGGTGGGACTGCTGCCGGCATGAGTACCTCAGCGCCGGCCAAGCTGCGCGTCATGCTGTGCGATGACAGCTCGACCGTGCGTGCCGCCCTGGCCCGCGTGCTGGAGACGGACCCCGCCATCGCGGTCGTGGCGCGGGTGGGCGATGGGGCGCAGGCGCTGGCCGCACTGGATGGCGCGCCTTCAGCCGAGCGCGCGCAGGTTGTCCTGCTTGACCTCGAAATGCCGGTGATGGACGGCATGACGGCCCTGCCGCTCATCCTCCGGCGCGAACCGCGGCCCATTGTCATCGTGGCCAGCGCCCTGACCCAGCGGGGGGCCAGCGCCACGATGGAGGCGCTGCGCGCTGGCGCCTCCGACTATATCCCCAAGCCTGGCGCCGCGGGTGGCGGGCTGAATGATCCGAATTTCCGCGCCGATCTTCTGGCCAAGGTGAAGGGCTGGGCCAGGCTGCGCCAGCCCACCGCGCGCGTGGCGGCCAGCCCGCCGCGCCCGGCACGGCGGGGCGAGCCGCCGCGGATCATCTGCATCGGCAGTTCCACGGGCGGCCCGCAGGCGCTGGCGGCACTTGTGCGCAGGCTGCCCAGGTTGATCACCCTGCCCGTGGTGATCGTGCAGCACATGCCCGCCGGCTTTACCGCCATGCTCGCCAAGCACCTGGACGCGCTGGGTGGCCCCCCGGTGAGCGAGGCGCGGCAAGGCGAGGTGCTGGAGGCCGGGCGCATCTACCTCGCCCCCGGCGATCATCATCTGCTGGCCAAGGCCGAAGGCGCGCGCACCGTGCTGCACCTCTCCGACGCGCCACCCGAGAATTTCTGCCGCCCGGCCGTGGACCCGACCCTGCGCAGCCTGATCGCCATCTATGGCCGCGCCGTGCAGGCCGTGATCCTGACCGGCATGGGCCATGACGGCCTGATGGGTTGCCGCGCCCTGGCGCAGGCCGGCGGTGCCATCTGGGCCCAGGATGAAGCCTCCTCCGTGGTCTGGGGCATGCCGGGCGCCGTCGCGCGCGCCGGCCTCGCCCAGGAACAGGGAACCCCCGAATCGCTGGGCGATGCCCTGGCCCATCTCTGCGGAAGACGCCCATGAACGGAAGAATCGCATGAATCCTGCGCCCCTGAACCCCGCCACATTCAGCTACCTCACCGGCATCGTGAAGACGCGCTCCGGCGGCATCATCGGTGCCGATCAAGGCTACATGCTGGAGACGCGCCTGGCGCCGCTGCTGAAGCGCGAGGCGCTGCGTGACCTGGAGGCGCTGGCCACGCGCCTGAAAGCCCCCCGCAGCGATGGCCTGGCGCAGGAAATGACGGAGCTTCTCACCACGAATGAGAGCAGCTTCTTCCGCGATACGCGCCCTTTCGAGCATCTGCGCGCCTTGCTGCCGGAGATGCACAGGGCCCGTGCGCCGGGGCAGCCGCTGCGCATCTGGTCCGCCGCATGCTCGACCGGGCAGGAGGCCTATTCCATCGCGATCATCCTGGCCGAACTGGCTGAGGCGGATACCAGCTTTCGCACGCGCCGCGTGGAGATCATCGGCACGGACATCACCTCCGCCGTGGTGGAACGCGCACGTGCCGGCGTCTTCACGCAGTTCGAGGTGCAGCGCGGCATGCCGATCCGCACCTTGATGAAGCGCTTCGTGCAGGAGGATACGCGCTGGCGCATCCGCCCCGAAATCGCGGCACCCTGCCGCTTCGAGAAGTTCAACCTGCTGGGCGACCTGCGGGCCATGGGCCGCTTCGACGTGGTCTTCTGCCGCAATGTGCTGATCTATTTCGACGTGCCCACCAAGGGCCGCGTGCTGGCCGGCATTGCGCAGCTTCTGGCCCCGGATGGCGCGCTTTATCTGGGCGCCGCAGAGACGGCGATGGGCGTCACCACGGCCCTGGTCGCCAAGCCTGGCGAGCGGGGCGTCTATGGCGTGGCGGAGCCGGTTCGCTTGCGGGCCTGAGAGTGCCCGCGCAAACTATGGGCATGCCCCAGGAAATTCGTCTGAACGCCTTCGACATGGCCTGCGTGGGCCATATCCAGCACGGGATGTGGACCCATCCGCGCGATACCAGCGCGCAATACAATACGCTGACCCACTGGCTCGACCTCGCGCGCCTGCTGGAACGCGGGCTGTTCGACGGCTTGTTCCTGGCCGATGTGCTGGGCGTCTATGACGTGCTGGATGGCTCGGCCGATGCCGCGTTGCGCGGGGGCGTGCAGGTGCCGCTGCTGGACCCTTCGATGATCGTGCCGGCCATGGCGGCGGTGACCTCGCAGCTTGGCTTCGGCGTCACGGCCAATCTTTCCTATGAGGCGCCCTATCTGTTCGCCCGGCGGATGAGCACGCTGGACCACCTGACGCAGGGGCGCATCGGCTGGAACATCGTCACCGGCTATCTCGATTCGGCGGCCCGCGCCATGGGGCTGGACCGCCAGATGCAGCATGATGACCGCTACGATCTGGCCGAGGAATATATGGAGGTGGTCTATCGCCTCTGGGAGGAAAGCTGGGCCGAGGATGCCGTGCTGCGCGATGCGGCCGGCGGGCGCTTCACAGACCCGGCAAGGGTGCGCCGCATCCTGCATGAGGGGCGGCAATATCGGCTGGATGCCCATCACCTCTGCGAGCCATCGCCGCAGCGCACGCCGGTGCTCTATCAGGCAGGCGCTTCGGCGCGTGGGCAGAAATTCGCGGCGCGGCATGCGGAATGCGTGTTCCTGAATGGCGGGCCGGCCGCGGATGTCGCGCAGCAGATCGCCAGCCTGCGGGCACTGGCCGCACCGCGTGAGATTCGCGTCTTTGTCGGTGCCACGCTGGTGCTGGGCCACACCGAGGCCGAAGCGCAGGAAAAGCTGGCCGAGTACCGGCGCCACTCCAGCGTGGAGGGGGCCTTGGCCCATGCCGCAGCCTCGCTCGGCATTGATTTCGGGCGCTATGCGATGGATGAACCGATCGAGGCGGGGCCCGGCAACGCCATCCAATCCAATGTGGCGGCAATGAAGCGCGCAACCGGGCCCGCCTTCACCAAGCGCGGGCTGGTGGATCAGTTCATCCTGGGCAGCCGGCAGAAGCCGATGGTTGGCAGCGTGGAAGGGATCGCGGAGCGGTTGATCGCCTATGCCGCCGAAACGGGGGCGGATGGCTTCAACCTCTCCCGCACCGTATTTCCGGAATGCCTGGTGGAGGTGGTGGAGCAATTGGTTCCCGCCCTGCAGGAGCGCGGTGCCTACAAGACAGGCTACGCGGCGGGAACCTATCGGGAAAAGCTGTTCGGCACCGCACGCCTCGCCGCACCGCACCCGGCGGCAGGGTTCCGCCAAGGGCCAGGCCAGGGGATCACCCGGTCAGGTTAGACGAAGGCCAGGTCCTGCTGGGTCATCGTGGCCCCGCCCTGCACGGTGCACACTACGCTCAGCCCCCCGGCGCCGATGCCGTTGCTGTCGAAATACAGCACATAGGCGTTCGGATCGTAGATGAACTGGCTGAGCGACGAGGTCGGCGCCGCGCCGAACACAAAGCGCCCATCCAGCGAGGCACCAGGTGCGAAGCCGAAGCTCGACCCCATCAGTAAAATACGATCCACGCTGGACGAGAAGTCAAAGATCGTGTCGCCCCCCTCGCCGAGCGAGAAATAGAACACATCCGCCCCATCGCCGCCGTAGAGCGCATCAACGCCAGGCCCACCCGCCAGCGCGTCACGGCCAGGCCCACCAAAGACGGAATCAATCCCCGCATTGCCCACCAGCACGTCATCCCCGCCATTGCCGACCAGGACATTATTGCCCCCATCGCCGACCAGCGCATCGTTGAACTCGGAGCCGAGGAAGGCTTCGCATGCGACATAGATATCACCCGTCGCCTCGCCGCCCGTGCCAGTGCCACTGGCAAGTGAGGCGGTGACGCCGGCCGCCGCGAAATCGAAGCGGACATAGTCATAGCCATTGCCGCCATTGTGGTAATCCGCACCGGCGCCGCCGAAGAAGCTGTCATCATTCTCGCCTCCATAGAGCGCGTCACCGCCGCCCGCGCCAAACAGCACATCATTGCCGTTCAGGCCCGAGAGGACATTCACCGCCTCATCACCGAACAGCGTGTCCGGGAAGTTCGAGCCGATCAGCCCTTCGATGTTGATGAAGATATCGCCATTGGCTTCAAAGCTGCTGGAATCCGGCGCGAACATGAAGACGGCCACATTGCTCACGGCGAAGTCGTAGCGCGCGTAGTCAAAGCCGGCACCGCCATCCAGGACATCGGCCCCGGTGCCGCCGAAGAAACTGTCATCGCCGTCGCCGCCATAGAGGGAATCATTGCCGCCAGCGCCAAAGAGCACGTCATTGCCGGCCAGGCCGATCAGGATGTTGAAACCCTCATCCGCGATCAGCGTGTCACCGAAGCCGGATCCGACCATGCCCTCGATGGAGGAATAGCCATCGCCATTGGCCTCGCCCGTGTTGGAGTTGGGCGTGGTGAGAAATGCCGCCACACCCGCGGCGGCATTCTCATAGGAGGCGTAGTCGAAGCCGCTGCCGCCGTAGAGCCCATCCACACCAGGGCCGCCATCCAGGATGTCATCGCCTTCAAGGCCATGGAGCTGGTCATTGCCGGCCAGCCCTCGCAGGCGGTTGCCCAGCGCATTGCCGGTGATGCTGTCGGTGCCCGTTGTGCCGATCGCGTCCTCGATATTGACGCCATAGGCAATCGCCGTGGATTTTACGAGGTCGGTCGAGGAGAAGGCGCCCTGACGCAAATCCAGCACCGAACTGGAGCCAAGCGCCTGCAGCGTATCCTGGCCCGCGGCATCCCAGATCGTATTGAGCGAGGTTGAGGCACTGAGCGTGTAGAGCGTGTTGCCGCTGCGCGTGGAGTAGTTGGCACCATAGACATATTGGATGGCCAGCACGTCAAACAGCATCGGCGTCACGGCGCGCTGCGGGGCCTGGCTGTCCGCCGACCTGCCCTGGTTATAGGACATGATCGAGTAGAGCGTATTGTCGAGCGAGGCGGGGAGATAAGGCCCTTCGGTGATGCCGCCGCCGGCATTGTAGCTGCCCGGATGCTTCAGCCCCAGCGCATGGCCAATCTCATGGATGAGCGTCTCGAAGCCCGAGGTGCCACGCGCATTGGGGCGGTTGGTCGCTTCGGTATCAATGTAGATATTGCCGCCCACATCCAGGCCATTGGCCTGGGAATTGGGATAATAGGCGCTGCCGGCCTGGGCGCTCAGATCGGCCAGGCGAAACTCGATATTGGCCTCGGCGCTCGCGTTGATCCGGACGAGATTGATGTTGGCCAGCTCGTTCCACGTCGCGATCGCCTGGTCTGCGTAGGCGGAATCCTGGGTGCTGAATGTGTAGGTGGTTCCCGCCTTCGGATCCCTCAGGAAGTACCAGCTCGGCGAGTTGTAGGAGAGGTTGACGCCAGTGCCGAAGCGCCCGCTGTTCCAGTAGAGATCGAGGTCCTGGTTGAGCAGCGCGTCCAGGATCGAATTGCCTGCCAGCGCCGCAACAGAGCCATCCCCCGAGACGACCGCGGAAGCGCCTGCATCGGGCGCAGCGAGGGGCTCTGCAGCCAAGCCGGGACTGGCCACGCCATCCCAGGCATCGGCGCTAAAAGCCGTACGCTCACGGGTCTGACAAAAAATGCACATGCCTGCCTTCCGGAGGATTTATCTCGCTTCAGGATAAATCGGCCAAACCGCTGACGAAGTCTTGCTGGCCGAGCCTCGCCTGGACCTGAACCAGCGGGTGCCAGGCCAAAAGCGGCTTCCAGTGGCGAGAATGCCTCAGCCCGTCACCGGAACGCAACGCTCGTCAAATGAATTGCCCACGCAAAAACCCCAGCGCCGGCAGCGGCGTCCACTTGCGCGGCAGGTCGGAGCGGCGAATGGGCGCCACCGAGTAATGCGGCAAGGGCTGCTTCGAGCGCTCCAGGAAATCGGCATAGGCCCGCACCTGCTGGGCGCGCCAGGCCCGATCCTCCAGCGCCGCGGCGCGGCTGCGGAAGATCTCCGCCACCCGGTTGGCCCGGCCTACCGTGGCCACAACCGCCCACAACGTGTCCTCGTCGCCACGAGGCAGCGCCTTGATGTCCCGCATGCCGATAGTGAAGTGAAAAGCGCCGTGCCGGGTCAAGCGGATCATGCGCCACTGCGCAAAAAAAGGCGCCGGAGGTTTCCCCCCGGCGCCGCTTTCCCCCAATCGGACGGATCAACTTACCCCAGACGCTCGCCATGCTGCGTGACGTCCAGACCCTCGCGCTCTTCCTCTTCGGAGACGCGCAGGCCAACCATGGCATCCACGATCTTCAGCAGGATGAAGGTGGCCACAGCCGAATAGACCAGCGTCGCCAGGATGGATTTCGCCTGGATCAGCAGCATGTCGGAGTTGCCATAGAGCAGGCCCGAGAAGGCCACCGCCGCCTCCGCATCATCCGGCTTGGCCAGCACGCCAGCGGCGAAGATGCCCGTCAGCAGGGCGCCGACGATGCCACCAACGCCATGCACGCCGAAGGCGTCGAGGCTGTCATCATAGCCCAGTGCCTTCTTCAGCGCCGTCGAGGCCCAGAAGCACACCACGCCAGCCACGCCGCCAATCACCAGCGCGGCACCCGGGAAGACGAAGCCGGAAGCCGGCGTGATCGCCACAAGGCCAGCCACCGCGCCCGAAATGGCGCCAAGTGCCGAGGGCTTGCCCTTGGTGGCCCATTCGGCGAACACCCAGGTCAGCGTGCCCATGGCGGCCGCCACCATCGTGACCAGCATGGCCATGCCCGCACGGCCATCAGCCGCCAGGGCAGAGCCGGCGTTGAAGCCAAACCAGCCCACCCACAGCAGCGAGGCGCCGATCATGGCCAAGCCCAGATTGTAGGGGGACATGTTGTCCGTCCCGTAACCAACACGCTTGCCAAGCACGAGGCTGGCCACGAGGCCCGCCACGCCGGCATTGATGTGCACCACGGTACCGCCGGCGAAATCCAGCGCGCCCCAGGCGAAGATGATGCCGGCCGGATGCCAGACGGCATGCGCGATCGGCGAATAGACCAGCAGCGACCACGGCACGATGAACAGGCAGACGGCGCTGAACTTCATGCGGTCCGCCACGGCACCAAAGATCAGCGCCGCGGTGATGATCGCGAAAGTCATCTGGAACATGAAGAAGACCGTCTCCGGGATGGTCGTCGCCACCGTCGGGTCGGGATCGCCGGTCATGCCGGCACCCAGGATGAAGGGCTCATTCCAGCCAATGCCGGAGAGCATGACCTTGGAGAAATCACCAAAGAACTGGCCGCCATTGCCGAAGGCGATGGAATAGCCCGCGACCATCCAGGTGACGGCGATCAGCGCCGCCACGAAGAAGGACTGCATCATCGTCGCCAACACGGTCTTCTTGCGGACCATGCCAGCGTAGAACAGGGCAACGCCCGGAATGGTCATCATCAGCACGAGGCAGGTGGAGACCAGCATCCAGGCCGTGTTGCCGGCATCGAGCTTCGGCGCATCGGCTGCCAGTGCCGGAGAGGCCGCGAGCGCCAGCAGCGGTGCGGCCACCAGGGGGGCGAGGACAGCGCCGCGCATCCAGGGTTTCATGGTCAGGCTTCTCCCAAGGGAATTGGCGGACGACAGCGCCGCATCTGGTTGCATGGAGCGGATCACAGGGCGGCCCCGTCGGTTTCACCGGTACGGATGCGCAGCGCGCGGTCCAGATCGAGGACAAAGATCTTGCCGTCGCCGATCTTGCCGGTCCGGGCCGAGGCGGCAATCGCCTCCACCACGGCATCCACCAGCTCGGAGGCAACCGCCACTTCGATCTTGAGCTTGGGCAGGAAGCTCACCTGGTATTCGGCGCCACGGTAGATCTCGGTCTGCCCCTTTTGCCGGCCGAACCCCTTCACCTCCGTCACCGTCAGCCCCTGCACGCCGAGGGGCGTGAGCGAATCGCGCACCTCATCGAGCTTGAAGGGCTTGATGATCGCCATCACGAGCTTCATCCGCCTGCCTTTCCTGAATATTGCGCCGGCTCAACTCCGACCGCTGGCTTTGCTATCCAAGACTCGTGCCAACGCGAAAACCCAGGCGTGGCCGGGGCTTGCCGATGGAATTGCCCGTTTTTCGGGCATCGTTGCAGGCGTGAAGACGAGTCTTTCGCCCCATCTCTTGCACAAGACGGGAATGGCCTAAGCTTGCAGGCATGAACCTGATCGCCGCTCCTAACCCGATATCCCACCCGACGCTGGAGGTTGCTGTTGCCATCATCGGCGCCGGCCCGGTCGGTGCCACGCTGGCCGCGGCCCTGGCCGCGCGGGGCGTGCCCGTCGCCGTGGTGGATGCCGCCCCGCTGCCGCCTATGGAACTCGCCGGCTTCGATGGCCGCGCCTATGCCATAGCACTCGCCTCCAAGCGCCTGCTGGAGCGCGCCGGCATCTGGGAGCGCCTGCCCAGCGCGCCCTGCCCCATCGAGGGCATCAAGGTGGCAGATGGCCGCGTGGGGGAGGCGCCCTCCTCGCTCGATCTCGATTTCGAAGCCGCCGAGGTGGCGGATGAGCCCTTTGGCTGGATGGTCGAGGCGCGGGCGCTGCGCGTGGCGCTGAACGCCCGGCTGCCGCATCTGGCGCATCTGCAGGCCTTCGCGCCGATGACAGCGAAGGTGACCCGCGATGCCGAGGGCGCCACCGTGACCCTGGCGGATGGGCGGGTGATCCGCGCGCGGCTGGTGGTCGGCGCCGAGGGGCGCGGCAGCCCGCTGCGGCAGCAGGCGGGGATCGGGACGGCCCGGCATGATTACGGACAGGTCGGCATGGTCGGCGCCTTTGCGCATGAAAAGCCGCACCACAACCGCGCGCTGGAGCTATTTCTCCCCGCCGGCCCCTTCGCGCAATTGCCGCTGGCGGACCTGGGCAGCTTCGGCACCAGCGCCTGGCCGCATGCCTCATCCTTTGTCTGGACCGAGCGGCGCAGTGTCGCGATGCGCATGCTGGCCCTGCCCGACGCGGATTTCGCCCGGGAGTTGCGCCGGCGGATCGGCGGGCATCTGGGCGAGATCGAGCCCATCGGCCGCCGCTGGCACTACCCGCTGACCGCCATGCACGCGACGCGCTACGTGGCTGGGCGCCTGGCTTTGGTGGGCGATGCGGCGCATGGCATGCACCCCATCGCCGGGCAGGGGCTGAATATCGGCTTCCGCGACGTGGCGGCCCTGACCGACCTGGTGGCCGAAGCGCATGCCGCCGGCGAGGATGTGGGAAGCACCGCGCTTTTGGCACGGTATCAGGCGCAGCGGCGGCCGGATGCGCTGATGATGATCGGTGCCACGCATGTGCTGGAAAAACTGTTCGGCAATGACATCGGGCCGATCCGCTGGGCGCGGCGGCTGGGGATCGCGGCGGTGGACCGGATCCCCGGGCTGAAGCGGGCCTTTGCAAGGCAGGCGATGGGGCTGCCGCTTCGCGGGTGAAGCGAGGGTGCCTTTGCGGCGCCCTCGCTCCCGGGTCAGAAGAATACCAAGTCACTGGCTTGCAGGCTCGGCGTGCCTTGCAGTGTGGCCAGCAGGAGTTGCGGTGCCTGAGCGGTGCTGTCCAGCCACCAGAGATCGCCATCCGCCTCGTATTGGAAGCTGGCGGTGGGGCGGCTGGAGACGCTGAAGCTGGTCACGCCGCCGGAGGTGCCGGCCAGGGAAACAGTGCTGCCGCCCGCGATGTTGAAGGCCGCCGCGTTGAACAACAGCGTGTCATCGGCCGAGGTAAAATCGGCGATCTGGTCCGGGCCTTCGGTCATGATGTTGAAGACGAAGGCATCGGCACCGCTGCCGCCCGTCATCCAATCCCGGCCGAAGCCACCGATGAGCCGATCATCCCCGCCGCCGGCCAGCAGCGTGTCATTACCATTCCCGCCACTCAGCGTATCCGCGCCATTGCCGCCCGTGATGCTGTCATTACCGAAGAAGCCGGAGAGCGCGCCGGTTCCGGTGATGACCTGGCCCTGAATGCCATCGCCATCGGGCGGGTAGAGCGGCGTGAAGTTGGCCAGCGTGAAGTTGGCGGCGTTGGTGTTTTGGAGTGTGTAGACGGTGGTGTAGCTGTTGCCGCCGCCGTCGCGGTCAATCTGGAAGAGGGTATCACTGCCCGCGGTGAGCAGGCGCATGAAGCCCGCACCGAAGGGGTTGGCGCTGCCATCCCAGCCTTGCAGCCCGGCCAGGAAGTTGTTGAGCAGGATCACGTCGCCGCCGCTGCCGGCAGCGAAATCGGTGACGGTCGCGAGGTTTGTGCCGCCAGCCCAAACGTCATGGATACCCATCACGTCGCTGCCGCTGCCCAGCGTGACCAGGGCATTGGCGTTCGTGTTCGTCCAAAAAGTGAGGCTATCCGCGCCATTCCCCGCATTGACGGTGACGCCGGCCCTGTAACCCAGATACAGCAGCGTATCATCGCCGGCACCACCGTCGATCGTCTGGCTCGTCGCTTGGTAGGATGCGTAGATCAGGTCGTTGCCGTCGCCACCCAGAACGGTGATGGTCCCGCGGCCCTGATACGCGTCAATGGTGTCATTGCCGTCGCCGCCATCGCCGAGGCCGCTACTGCCGGACAAACTCAGATAATCAATACCAAGGCCGCCGTTGAGCGTATCGGTCCCCTGGCCAGCGAACAGCCGATCATCGCCATCACCGCCCTCCAGCACATCATTTCCGATGCCGCCCTCGAGGTAGTCATTTCCAGCATTGCCCTCGATCACATCATTGCCGGCCTCGCCGAAGATCTGGTCATCACCCTCACCACCGCGCATCAAATCCGCGCCAGGGTCGCCATACAGCGTGTCAGCACCACCAAGGCCGTCCACCGTATCCCCACCGAGGCCAGCCCGAAGAGTTTCGCTGGCGGGGGTCCCAGTGACGACGATCCCAACCGGGGCGGAACCGTCCGGGGAATAGCCTGGCGTGAAGTTGGCCAGCGTGAGGTTGGCGGCATTGGTGTTTTGGAGTGTGTAGATGGTGGCGTAGCTGTTGCCACCGCCATTCTGGTCAATCTGGAACAGTGTGTCGCTGCCCGAGGTCAGCAGGCGCATGAAGCCTGCGCCGAAGGGGTTGGCGCTGCCATCCCAGCCTTGCAGCCCGGCCAGGAAGTTGTTGAGCAGGATCACGTCGCCGCCGCTGCCGGCAGCGAAATCGGTGACGGTCGCGAGGTTTGTGCCGCCAGCCCAAACGTCATGGATACCCATCACGTCGCTGCCGCTGCCCAGCGTGACCAGGGCATTGGCGTTCGTGTTCGTCCAAAAAGTGAGGCTATCCGCGCCATTCCCCGCATTGACGGTGACGCCGGCCCTGTAACCCAGATACAGCAGCGTATCATCGCCGGCACCACCGTCGATCGTCTGGCTCGTCGCTTGGTAGGATGCGTAGATCAGGTCGTTGCCGTCGCCACCCAGAACGGTGATGGTCCCGCGGCCCTGATACGCGTCAATGGTGTCATTGCCGTCGCCGCCATCGCCGAGGCCGCTACTGCCGGACAAACTCAGATAATCAATACCAAGGCCGCCGTTGAGCGTATCGGTCCCCTGGCCAGCGAACAGCCGATCATCGCCATCACCGCCCTCCAGCACATCATTTCCGATGCCGCCCTCGAGGTAGTCATTTCCAGCATTGCCCTCGATCACATCATTGCCGGCCTCGCCGAAGATCTGGTCATCACCCTCACCACCGCGCATCAAATCCGCGCCAGGGTCGCCATACAGCGTGTCAGCACCACCAAGGCCGTCCACCGTATCCCCACCGAGGCCAGCCCGAAGAGTTTCGCTGGCGGGGGTCCCAGTGACGACGATCCCAACCGGGGCGGAACCGTCCGGGGAATAGCCTGGCGTGAAGTTGGCCAGCGTGAGGTTGGCGGCATTGGTGTTTTGGAGTGTGTAGATGGTGGCGTAGCTGTTGCCACCGCCATTCTGGTCAATCTGGAACAGTGTGTCGCTGCCCGAGGTCAGCAGGCGCATGAAGCCTGCGCCGAAGGGGTTGGCGCTGCCATCCCAGCCTTGCAGCCCGGCCAGGAAGTTGTTGAGCAGGATCACGTCGCCGCCGCTGCCGGCAGCGAAATCGGTGACGGTCGCGAGGTTTGTGCCGCCAGCCCAAACGTCATGGATACCCATCACGTCGCTGCCGCTGCCCAGCGTGACCAGGGCATTGGCGTTCGTGTTCGTCCAAAAAGTGAGGCTATCCGCGCCATTCCCCGCATTGACGGTGACGCCGGCCCTGTAACCCAGATACAGCAGCGTATCATCGCCGGCACCACCGTCGATCGTCTGGCTCGTCGCTTGGTAGGATGCGTAGATCAGGTCGTTGCCGTCGCCACCCAGAACGGTGATGGTCCCGCGGCCCTGATACGCGTCAATGGTGTCATTGCCGTCGCCGCCATCGCCGAGGCCGCTACTGCCGGACAAACTCAGATAATCAATACCAAGGCCGCCGTTGAGCGTATCGGTCCCCTGGCCAGCGAACAGCCGATCATCGCCATCACCGCCCTCCAGCACATCATTTCCGATGCCGCCCTCGAGGTAGTCATTTCCAGCATTGCCCTCGATCACATCATTGCCGGCCTCGCCGTAGATCTGGTCATCGCCCTCCCCACCGCGCATCAAATCCGCGCCAGGGTCGCCGTACAGCGTGTCAGCGCCACCAAGGCCGTCCACCAACTGCCCATTGATCGTGCCCCACAGCGTATCGCTCCCGGGCGAGCCGATCACCGGCGGCGCGTCCAGCACGGTCAGGTTGAAGGTGAGCGTGCTGCTCACCCCATCCGCCTCACTGCCGCGCAGCCGGATCTGATAGTTATCCGCCGCATCTGCCGGCGGTGTGCCGGTGAAGCTGCGCGTCGCGGCATCGAAGATGAGCCAGGCGGGCAGCGGGCTGCCGTCATTCAGCGTGGCGGAAAGCGTGATCGCACCTTCGCCATCGCTGTCCACGAACAGAGTGTCAGGGACGGTGAAGTTGAAGTTGGTCTGCACCTGGCCCGAAAGATTGGCGATGCTGCCATTGACCACGGGCGCGTCATTCACCCCGGTCACGGTCACCGTCACCTCGGCCGTCGTGGTCTGGCCATTGCCGTCGCGTAGCGTGTAGCGCGCGGTGCTTGTGGCGGTCTCGCCCGTCCAAAGCGCCTGGTAGCCGGCGACGCCCCGCGGGTCGAAGACCACCTGGTTGCCCAGCAGTGAGAAGCCACCAAAGCCGTTGACCAGCTCGATCCCTTCGAGCGTGAGCGCCAAGCCAGTGTCATTGGACAGGACATTCAGCGTCACCGCCGCGTCCTCATTGGTCGTCGCGGCGTCGTTGGCGCCAAGGATGCTGGCCGTCACATTGCCAAACGCGAAATCATCCAGCCCGAAATAGTCATTCGCGCTGAACTCCAACCGGTCAATGCTGGTGAAGCGCTGCCCCGGATATTGATCGCCGAAATCATAATGCGGCGCGGCGCCGTAGGGCACGGTGATGGTGACGGTCCCGACCAGCGCGCCGTCATCATAGGCGCGCGCCGTGATCGGCAGCGTGCTGCCAAAGGCCGCCGAGAAGAAGGCGCCGTAGAAGTCGAAATCCGCGCCATCCGCCCGGTTCACCGTCAGCGGCGAGCCGGCCGGCGCAGGATAGCCCGGCACCTCATTGCCCCGCGCCTCGCCAAAGAAGGCCAGTGTGGTGCCGGAGCTGGTCGTGTAGCCCAGCGCGCCATCCGGATTGTAGATGCCCGCCTGTCCGAAGGTGAAGCCGGCATAGCTGGTCAGCGGCCGCTCCCCGCCATCGCTCAGCGCGCCGCCGGGCACATCCTCGAAGCTGAGGATCACGGCGCTCGGCGGCGTCTCGTCGCGGTCGGTGAGTTGGATCGCCACATTGGCGGAGGTCTCGGCGCCGAGCGAATCCCGCGCGAAGACGGTCAGGTTCTGGGTGGCCCCCGCCTCGAAATTCAGCAGGGCGCCGTTGGCAACGGTGATCACGCCCGTGGTCGCATCAATGGCAAAGCGCCCCGTGGCATCCACTGCGGAAGCGACGCCCGCCACCTTGAAGCTGTAGCTCAGTGCCCCGCCATCGGGGTCGCTCGCCAGCATGGTGACGCCCGTAGCGCTGCCATTGGCCGCACCCTCCAGCACCGCATTGGCGGCGAGGTTGCTGTCAGCCAGGTTGGTGGGCGCGTCATTCACGCCGTTGATGGCCACGCTGATCACCCGGCTCGCCGTGCCATCCAGCGAGGTGACGGTCAGCGTGTCCTGCACCACCTGGCCCGCGGCCAGCGCCTGCACATTTGCCGCCGCATTGTTCAGCGCATAGCCCCAGGCGCCGGTGCTCGCATGGAAGGTAAAGCTGCCATAGACGCCGGTGAGCGAGCCTGGGGTCGCAAAGACCGCCTGGCCCGCATCCACATCGGTCACGCCCAGCATGCCCGAGGCGGTGAGCATGCCATCCTCGGTGACGGAGCCCGTGCTGTTGCCGGAAATGCTGGCCGCATCATTCGCGCCGGTTACGGCGATGGTGATGGTGCTGCTCGCCGTTCCATCCCGCGAGGTGACGGTCAGCGTGTCATTCACCAATTGGCCGGCCGTCAGCGCCTGAACCTGGGCGGAGGCATTGTTCAGGCGATAGCCCCAATCCCCCGTATTCGTGTTGAAGGTGAAGGTTCCGTATGTGCCGATCAGCGAGACCGGCGCGGCAAAGCGTGCCTCTCCCGTATCCACGTCACTGACGATCAGCCTGCCGCTGAGCCGCGCGGCCGAATCCTCGATGATGGCGCCAGTGTTGGTGCCGGAAATGGTGGCCGCGTCATTCACGCCGGTGATGCGCAGCGTCACCACCGCATCGCCCGTATCGCCGTCGGCATCCGTCACGCGATAGTTGAAGCGCAGCGTCGCGACCTGCCCGGCCGCCAGATATTCGAATGAGGTGCCGGTGTCGAAACTCAGCAACCCCGCATTGCTGAGCGAGAAGATGCCAGGGCTGGGCGGCGCGCCGACCAGCGCAACCGAGGCGATCAGGTCAGGCACGATGTCATTGGCGACCACGCTGCCACTGACGGCCGCACCTTCCGACAGGTTGAAGGTATCGGCACGGGCGGTCACGGCGTCATCCGCGGCGGTCAGGATCTGGCCCTCCACCGCGACGGAAAGCTCTTCGAATTCGGCGAAGTTCAGGCCGAACAGATTGCTGGTGACCACACCGCCAGCCCGCGCCGGTGGCGCCGCATTTTCGGCCACCAGCCGCGCCAGCTCGGTCTGGTTGGCGGCGTTGAACCATTCGGCCCGCGTGAAGGTGAAGCGAAGGGTATCGGTGCCCGCACCACCGCGCAGCATGTCCTGGCCCGGGGCGCCGTCATTGCGGCCCTGAAGCACGAAGTCGTTGCCGGCGCCGCCAAACACCTGGTCCTGGCCACGGCCGCCCAGCAGCGTGTCATTCCCGTCATCGCCACTCAGCATATCCGCGCCATCACCCGCGGTCAGGCTGTCCTGGCCGAGGCCGCCATAGGCGTAGTTGTTGCCGCCGCCGGCGTTGATGGTGTCGTTGCCGGCATCGCCGGTCACCTGGTCGTTGCCGTCACCCATGGTGATTCGGTCATTGCCCTGGCCGCCATAGGCCCAGTTGTTGCCGCCTTCATCCAGGATGGTGTCGTCGCCATCCTCGCCATAGATCATGTCCCCGCCGGTGCCGGCGCGGATGCTGTCATGGCCCAGGCCGCCATAGACCCAATTGTTGCCGCCGCCGGCGTTGATCGTGTCGTTGCCGGCATCGCCCCAGATCATGTCGCCGGTATCACCGGCGGTGATGCTGTCGTGGCCATCGCCGCCATAGACCCAGTTGTTGCCGCCGCCGGCATGGATCGTGTCGTTGCCGGCGTCGCCCCAGATCATGTCGCCGTCATCACCGGCGGTGATGCTGTCGTGACCATCGCCGCCATAGACCCAGTTGTTGCCGCCGCCGGCATGGATCGTGTCGTTGCCGGCGTCGCCCCAGATCATGTCGCCGTCATCACCGGCGGTGACGCGATCATTGCCCTCGCCCGCGCGGATTCGATTATTGCCGGAACCGCCGTTCAGAACATCGGCGCCCATGCCACCGTCCAGGCTGTCATTGCCGTCGCCACCATCGAGGGTGTCGTTCCCATCGCTGCCATCTAGCGTGTCATTGCCGTCGCCGCCGACCAGGCTGTCATTTCCCAACCGCCCGAAGAGTGCGTCGTTTCCGGCCTCGCCAAAGGCCTGGTCATGGCCGGTGGAGCCTTCGAAAACGTCGTTACCGTCACCCAGCAGAGAACGGGCGAAATCGCCCAAGGGGAGGCCGGACGCATTGATGCTGTCGGAGAATGCGGTTCCGTTCAGAATGCGGCGGGCCATCTAACGTCTCCGTAACGGTTCGAGGGCATATATTCGGTCCGCCGGACATCGGAGTCCAGAAACTACCGATTGATGGCATGTATTATTTTATGCTACTCATGGTTGTGATACAAAAATAATGAGACAATGCGATGCCTGCACCTGCACTGCCGAAAGGGGCGGCGCCCCTGCCCTTCGGATCTTGGAGGCATGAGCCGGAGGATCGCCCAACCCTGGACCATGGATAACTCTCATGGTGACTTAGCGGTCCGCCACGGGCCGCGCTGGGCTATTTCGCGTGATATCTGAAGGGAGATCAGCGGCCTTAAAACCGCGCAAATCCTAAAATTCACGCTTCATAAGGACGACAAAAACATTCCTTGGCAGTTTTCTTTGGCGCATTTCTTCTGCCTTGCGGGATCTTCTCAATTTAACATTTATGTTATCTTGCGCCACTCACGCTTGTCCGCAGAGGCCTGTCTTTCGGCATAGCCCCCCGCAGCACGGCTATCCTGCCCTGGCTCATCTCATGCCGAGACGGCTCTCGCGGCCGCGTGCTTTTGCGGAAGCCGGACCGCTTCGATCCTCCGCTCAGCCGCCAGGGCTGCCGGCGGCAGGGGAGCGAGGGCGAGATGGGTTCGAAAGCCGGCCTCGGGCCGAGGGGAAGCCTTGGGAAAGCAAGCCGCGAGTGCCCGCACCTCGACATCGGGCGCGGTTTCCAGATGTGCGATTTCGAGTGCCTCTTCGCTGACCTTGTTCAGCCACTTGAGGAGCTGCTCGGACTGCGCCCATCGACATCGACATCCTGGACGGCACGCTGGCGATCCAGATCGCGGATCTGGCCACGTCCATGCTGGGCGACACGCCCTGCTTGCGCATCGGCCGCGCGCCGAAGCGGCTGCTGGTCTATCGCGCCGTCACGCCCTTCGCTGGCCGCAAGCGCCATCCCCTCGAGCTGCTGGCGCGCGGCCAGCAATTCGTCGCCTATGCCGTGCACCCCGATACCGGCCGTCCCTATGAATGGCCCGAGGAGAGCCTGCTCGACGTCCCGGTGGCAAAGCTGCCGGCGGTGGATGAGGCAGCCAGCAATGCGTTCCTCGACGCCGCATGGGCGCTCCTGCCGGATGAGTTGCGGCAGTCCTCCCTGCTGTCCGATGCGCCCACCAGCGCCTGGCACGGGCCGTCAGATCCCCGCGGCACGCTGCAGGCCGTCACCGACGCGCTGGAGTTCCTACCGAACGAGGATCTGATCTGGGACGACTGGTTCCGTATCGGCATGTCCATGAAGGCGGCTCTGGGCGACGAGGGCCGTGACCTCTGGCTCGCCTGGTCCAAGGGGGCCAGCAAATCTGGCCGCAGTGGCAAGTCCGATACCGCAGAGCGGTTCTGGGCCTCCGCCCGGCCTCACAGCATCGGCGCGGGCACGATCTACTGGCTGGCCGAGAAGCGCGGCTGGATCCCGCCACCTGAGGTCACGCTGAACGGCGACGCCGCCGATCGTGCCGCTGAATCCCATCCCGCCGCGGGCATGCTAGCAAAGATCGCGTTAGCGGCACCCGCCGTGCCGCCACCGAAGCCCTATCGCGTTCCGTCCGAGCTGCTGAAGGTGGACGGCGCGTTGCGGCTGTTCATGGACTACGCCACCGCCAGCGCCGTCAGCCCGCAGCCGTTCCTCTCGCTGGGCGCTGCCATCTGCCTGGTAGGCGCTATCGCTGGGCGCCGGTATCGCACGCCGACCGACCTGCGCAGCAACGTCTACGCCATCGGCATTGCCGACAGCGGCGGCGGGAAGGACCATGCCCGGCGATGCGCGAAGCGCGCGATCTACGCCGCAGGCCTCGACCGCTACCTGGGTGGGGAGGATCTCGCCTCGTCGGCCGGCCTGCTCACGTCGCTGCAGCGCCACCCGGCACGGCTGTTCCAGGTCGATGAATTCGGCCAGTTCCTGAAGCTGGTCCTGAATGTCCGTGCCCCGGCCCATAAGGCGGCCATCTGGTCGGAGCTGACCAAGCTCTACACCTCGGCCGCCGAGCCATACATCGGCGCAGAATACGCCGACCAGAAGGCGCGGCCGCGCGTCACCATCGAGCAGCCCTGCGCCTGCATCTGGGGCGTTACCGTGCCGGGCCCGTTCTGGTCGGCGCTGGAGGGTGGCGCCCTGGCGGACGGCTCCATCGCGCGCTTCCTGGTGTTCCTGACCGACGACGACTACCCGGAGCGTAACGAGACACCTGCCGCCATGGATCCGCCGACCGATCTGGTAGCGGCCCTGCAGGGGATCGCTCGGGGTGTGCCCGGCCACAGCCATGGCGGGAACATCGCCGACGCCATGGAATCCTCGGCGCCAATCCATGCCTATACCGTGCCGCTCAGCCCTGCTGCCAACGCGGCCATGGCCCGCGTTCGTCGCGAGGCTACCGATCTGCTGCGCTCCCATCGCGGCACACACGCCACTGCCCTGTTCGGCCGTTACGCCGAGAACACCGCCAAGCTGGCGATGATCGCCGCGGTCAGTCGTGCCCCCGCCCGGCCGATCACGGAGGCGGCGGACGTCACCTGGGCATCGGCGCTGGTCGAGCACTGCGTCGGCACGCTGCTGCGCGAAGCAGAGCGTCTCGTCTCGGACAACAACACCGAGGCGAACCACAAACGCGTCCTGGAGATCATTCGCACCGCTGGCGAGATCAGTCGGAACGCCCTGGTCCGCAAGACCCAGTTCCTGTCGAAGCGCGAGCGTGAGGAGATCTTCGACGCGCTGGTCGAGGCCGAACTGGTGTCGCGCTGCGGGTGCTCTCGGCGCAGATCGTGCGCCAGGCGAGTGCCGCCACGCTCGACGCCATCCGCCGCGGCGGCAGCGCCACCTCCATCGTGCGGGGATAGGCAGATGACGGAATACGCCTGGCCCACCGTGCTGCGCCCAAGCCGCCTCAGCTTCTATCTCCAGCACAACACCCTGCGCTTTGTCTCGCCCGTCACCCGCGCCACGCAGGTGTTGCGGCGCGAGGGCGCCCGCTGGGTGGCGGAGGCGAGCTTCGAGCCGCTGGGGCGCGTGCAGGCCGGCGTGATGGATGGGCTGCTCGCGGCGCTGGCCGGCTCGGCCAACACCGTCCGCATCTGGGACTGGCGGCGCGAATATCGCACCGGCGATCCACGCAGCCAGGGCGATGTGCCGACCGGACCCTATTCCTTCTCGGACGCCACGATCTTCACGGACGGGACCGGGCTGGTGGTGGGATCCGGCAATCCCTCGCTCGCGGCGGGTGCGCCACGCGGGGCGCTGTCCATCGTCACGCAGGGTTGGTGGCCCAGCACGGTCGTGGTCGGCGCCGGCGACTATATCGGCCTCGGCGGACGCCTCTACATCGCCACCGCCGCGGTCGCCGCCTCCGGGGCCGGCACCGCCACCATCGCCATCGCCCCGCCGCTGCGCGCCGCGGTGGTGGTGGGCGAGCCGCTGATCCTGTCGCTGCCGAGCGTGCCGATGCGGCTGGTGTCGGATGACGAGGCCGCCAACCCGACGCGGCCGGGTCCCTTCGCCGCCGTCACCATCCGTATGGAGGAGGCTTTATAGGCGATCAGCCTCTCGCTTTGGGGAGTGACGGCCTCTGAAACCAGCACAGGTCGAGAAACGTGACGTCATGATCCAGCGCTTCCCATTCTTGGCGCAGCCGCCGCAAAACGGCGGCTTTGCCGTGTTCAGGCCATGGCGCGCTTGGCGGATCGGAATAGGGGCTGGACACGGGGATGAAGCCCTGGTCGAGCATCAGGCCGACGAAGTGCAGCATGCGCTCGGTGTCGTCATTGCCGGGGGGAATTTCGGTGAGGCCCCTCAACGCGTCGAGAACACTCGGAAAAGTCACGTCATCGACCTTGGCATACTCCCAAAAGTCCGAAATTTCGTCCTTCATGGTGGGCATTCTGGCATCCTCAAAAATGGAGTTTCGTAACGGCGGTAAAGCCGGGAATGTTGATGTCGATCGAAGGGCTGCCGCTCGACGTCAATGGCCGATAGCCGATGATCGTACCGTCATCGAGGCGGTACATCCGCCCGAGATGCCCCGGCGGGGTGATGTCAACTGCGCCCCGGCCTTGTGTCAGTCGCCCAAGCATTGCCTCGGCTCCCGCCTGCCCTCCCGGAAGGGTTCGAATATTGGCTCTCGCACGGCCCTGTTGCGATCCAATCGGCTGTCCTCCAGGCGCAACCATATCCACGAGTTCCTGGCTGCGCCGGGATACGGCGGGAGCCTGTGGCGCAGGCGTTTGGCTGGGACGACCAGATGGCCGATAGCCACCGCCGCCTCCGCCTCCGCCTTCTGGGATGACTCCTCGGCGACCACCGACCACCCCGTCTTCTGGCCGTCGAGCCATTGCGGGCACGACAAGAGCGTCGTCCAAAAGATTTCGACGACGAAGCTGCATGCCGCGAAAGCCAACATCCACGGGGCGCGGCGCTTCAACTTGGCCGCCGCGCGCTGGCTGACCCGTCAGATCGTCTATGCCGCCTTCACCGCCGGACGCGGGAGCACCGCGAGTATGGGCTGCGACGGGCTGGCCGTTGCGGATATAGGCCCGGACATGAACGACACCGCCGCTTGGCCGAGCGTCGCTGCCGTACATGGCCTGAAAGCCGTCGTTGACCCAGGCCCGCCACGCATCACGCTCGGGGTGGCCTGCCCGCCAGTACCTTTCATCCGATACGGCAGCACGGAGGCCGGCAGCGTCGATGGGCACCTTTTCTGACATGCGCACAGATCTCCGCTGTCGAGAGACGCGCTCGCGCCTCTCGGTCTGATGGAACAGGAATGAATGCAGTGAAGCACCGCGCCATTCAGCGCGGCGTGGTCAGCGCAATTGGAATGCTGACGGACGCCGTCGAAGGGTCCTGGTGGCCCTTGGCAGCCTGCCTGAGGCGTCCAGTTTTGCGACGACGCCATCGAACTGGCTGGCACGCCGCCGGCGATTAAGCGCACACCAAATCACCGAGGGAAGGCCCTCGATGGCGCAGCGCTTTGGACGAATTTCGGGTGACGACAACACCCCTATCGCACAACCGAGCAAACTTTACAAGACAATTATCCTATCGCACTTCAACCCAGCGCATCCGACGGAGTCTCTTTGATGTCCGGCACCCCGCGCCTCAGCAACCAGGCCGCGGCGGCCGCCACGGCGCCGATCGCCACGCCGGTCGTCCTGGTGGAGCTCGACTTCGCCACCGGTCCCTTTCGCGTCTGGACCGGGCTCGGGCCGCTCGACTGGGCCGGGAAGGTGTTCGAGGGCGCCGGCAGCATTGGCGCCATCTCGGATGTGGAGGAGACGGTGGAGCTGCGCGCCGTGCGGCTCACCCTCGCGCTGTCGCCCGTGCCGCAGGAGGTGGTGGACATCGCACTGGCCGAGCGCAGCTACCGGCTGCGGCCGGTCACGCTGTGGGGCGCGCTGCTGGATGCCCAAGGGTCATTCGTGGCGGACCCGTTTCCGCTCTGGGCGGGTCTGATGGACACGATGGAGGTGACGGACGGCGCCGAGCCCTCCGTGGCGCTGGCCTGCGAGAGCCGGCTGGTGGACCTCGAGCGGGCCGAGGTGCGGCGCTACACGGATGCTGACCAGCAGGCCGAGTATCCGGGCGATCGGTTCTTCGAGTTCGTGCCGGCGCTCCAGGAGGCGGAGATCCGGCTGCCGATCCAGTGACCCGGCTGCCCGATTGGCCGGAACGGCTCGCGGCCCTGATCACCGCCGCCGAGCATCGGCCCTTCGACGCGACGCGCTGGAACTGCGGGCGCTTCGCCATGGCCGCGGTGGTGGCATGCACGGGCTACCGGCCCTTGTGGCAGCACCGCCCGACCCTCGCCGCGATGGCGGACACCGCAGGCTTCCCGCGCGTGCCGGTGCCCTTCGCCCGAGCCGGCGACGTGGTGCTGGCCACCGACCCGGATCGCCTCGGCGTGGTCCTGGATGCCGGTCGCGCCGCCTTCGTCGGGCCCGCGGGCCTGCTCCGCCTCCACATCACCGCCTGCACCATCGCCTGGAGGGTTGGCTGATGCCCGTCGCCATCCCCTTCATCGCCGCCGCGGCGGGAGCCGCCGCCTCGGCCGTCATTGGTGGCGGCGTCCTGGGCGCCGTGGCGGCCGCCGGCGCCGCCCTGGTGGTCTCCGCCGTAGGGGCCGCGGTCTTCCGCCCCAAGTCGCCCTCCGCCGCCCGCAGCGCCAACGTCACGCCAGGGACCGACACTGGGCCGGGCTCCGGCTTCGATCCGCGCACGCCAGGCGCCGGCCGCACCCAGTCCTTCCGCCAGCCCATCACCGAGCACCAGATCGTCTTTGGCCGCTGCCGCACCTCGGGCCCCGTCGTGTTCCTGCATTCCGCCACCGATGACGAGGGCCGCGCCGACGGCTTCCTGCATGTCGTCGTGGTGCTGGCGGCGCATCGCGTGCGCGCCATAGGCGAGGTCTTCCTCAACGGCACCGCCTCCACCGACGCGAAGTTCGCCGGCCTGCTGCGCATCGACCGCGCGCTGGGCGATCCCGGCCAGGCCGCCAACGCCAACCTCGTCGCGGACACAGGGGGCCAATGGACCGCCGCCCATCGTGGTCAGGGTCGGGCCTACCTCGCCGTGCGCCTCAAGCTGCGGCCCGAGGCCTTCCCCTCCGGCGCGCCCAGCCTGTCCGCCATCGTCGAGGGCGCCGACACCATCCTCGATCCGCGCACCGGCATCACCGGCTGGTCCGACAATCCCGCGCTCTGCCTGGCCTGGTATCTGACCTCGCCCTTCGGGTGGCGCGCGGCCTGGGCCGATATCGACCTGCCGGCGCTCATGGCCGCGGCCAATATCTGCGACGAGATCATGGGCCGCCGCGATGGCACCGCAGAGCGGCGCTACACCGTCAACGGCGCTGTCACTCTGGGTGAGGGCAAGATCGCCATCACCCGCAAGCTGGTCGCCGCCATGGCCGGCGCGCTCGTGGTGTCGGGCGGGCGCTTCTACATCCATGCGGGTGCGCCAGCGCTGCCGGCTGCGACGCTCACCTCCGACGATCTGCGCGGCGACGTCACCATCGTCGGCTCGCGTCCGCGACGCGATCTCTTCAACGGGGTGCGTGCCGTCTATGTCGAGCCGGCCGCCGCTTGGCAGCCGACCGATGCGCCGCCGCTGCTGGCCAGCAACTACGTCACCGAGGATGGCGGCGAGGCGATCTACCGGGACATGGAGTTCCCACTCACCACCTCGGCGGCGACCGTCCAGCGCCTGATGAAAATCGAGCTCGAGCGCAACCGCCGCCAGCGCGAGGTGGCGATGCAGGCGAACCTCGCGGCGCTGCGGCTGCGGCCCTGGGATGGGGTCACCGTGGCGCTGGAGCGCCTCACGCCGTTCCCGGCCCGCGTGACGGGCTGGGCGCTGGCGCCGGATGGCGGGGTGAACCTGCAACTGGCCGAGGAGGATCCCGCCGTCTGGGCGTGGAACCCGGCAGTCGACGAACGGGCGACAGGCCAGAACCCATCCGTGGTGCTGCCCAACCCGGGCGTGATCGCGGCGCCGGCTGCCATCCTGGTCGAGACGCCGGTGGCGGCGAGCTTCACCGCGATCGCGGTGTCCTGGTCGGCGGTGGGCTCGGCCTATCTCGCCGGCTACGAGATCGAGTTCCGCCCCACCTCGGTCGCCGTGTGGCAGGGCTATGCCGGTGGCTTCGGTGCCACCGCCGTCGCCATTCCCACTGCTGAGCCGACTGCCTTTCGGGTGCAGGCGCAGGCGCGCAGCGGCGCGGTGTCAGGCTGGCGCGAGGCGCTGGTCCCGGCCGCAGCGTCAGGTCTGGCGGCAACGGGCATCGCCGGCGGCGTGCGGCTGTCGGGCGGCTTTCCCGCGGACGGGGTGCGGCTCCAGGTGTTCGAGGCCAGCAGCTCCAGCCTTGCCGCCGCGACCAAGCTGGCCAGCGAGCCGAGCGCGCTGCCCTGGGACCGCACTGGCCTCACCACCGGCCAGACCCGCTGGTACTGGCTGCGCAGCGTCTCGGCCGAAGGCAACGTCTCCGCCTTCGCCGGCCCGGTCACCGCCACCGCCCTCTGATCGGAGAACGCCATGCCGGCGCGCATCGACGACCTGCTGGTCCTCAACGCCAACCTCAACAAGACCGACTTCGCGAAGTACCTGCGCGACCGCGAGGCGGTGCTGCCCAATGACTTCGGCGGGCTCGGTGATGGCGTGGCCGATGATCGCACCGCCATCCAGGCGGCCTTTGATCGGGCAGGCGCGGACCAGAAATTCGCCATGATCCCGCCAGGCACCTGGAACGTCTCCGGCACCGTCACGCTGCCGGGCGGGGCGCGCGGCCTGATCATGCAGGGCACCATCCGCTACACCGGCACCGCGCCCACCTCCGTGCTGGTGCTGGGCGATGGCGGGACCATCCGCAACGCCGAGAAGCTCTACACCGGGCTGAACGTCATTCGGCAGACGATCTCCGACTGGTCCTCCGAGGCCGATATCGGCATCACCGTGCGCAACGTCGATGCCAGCCAGATTGAGTTGCGGCGGGTGGAAGGCTTCACCATCGGCATGCGCACGCTGGGCGATGGCCGCGGCATGGAGGACAGCACCTTCACGCTGGGCCGCATCGTCAACAACCGCATCGGCCTCGACATCTGGTGCGCCACTGCCACCGCCTGGAACACTTCGATCCGCTACTACGGTGGGCACTTCGCCCAGGCGACGGGGGTGAATGCCACGCAGGACCGCTTCGGCGTGCGCTTCGGGAATGAGGCCGGCGCCTACACCAACCACAACCGCCACGTCTTTGACGCGCCGAACTTCGAACTGCGCCAGGCCGGCAGCAACATCGCCATCCCCTTCCTGAACCAGACCTCGGGCAGCGCCATCATCGCCCGCAATATGCGCATGGAGGCCTGCTCGCCGCTGGCGGCGCGACACACCGCCGGGGCTCAGGATTGCGAATACGACATCGCCTGGACCAACACCTACCTGGTCGGCATCGACTACACGGCCACAGCGAACCGCTGCGGCAATGCGGTAATCAACCGGCACCGCGCGCCGGCGTCGCGGTTCCAGCGCTTTCTCGCCGGCGTGCCGAACACCCGCGCCGCGGCGTTCCGGCAGTCGGCGACCGAGGTGGGCGTCGAGGGGCTGATCACTATCGCCACCTCCACCACCACTGCGACCTTCATGGCGGATTTCTGCTTCAACGGGCTGACCGACCTGACGCCGACCGATCGCGCGGTGACGCTGGCGGCGAACCGTGGGCTGGGGTGGATGCTGGATACCTCCCAGGCGAAGGAATTCGCTCTGGCGCATTGGCTGACGAGCGGCGCCTCGGGCGGGCGGTTGTTCGTGCGCGTGTTCGATGGCGCAGGGAACGTGCGGGAGGACATCGCGGGCGATGTGCTGGCCTCCATCACCACCATGCAATGGAACGGGCCGGCCAAGGGGTGGAATGCCGGCGCACCGATGGATGATGCGAACTTCAATCGGCGGCAGACCATCCGCGTCGGCGCGTCCGTGGCCTATGCCCAGGTCGGCGTGATTGGCTTCGACGGGGCGATCGACCTGCAATCGCTGCGGCTCTACGGGCTGCCAGAAGCCGCGCCTGCCGTACTGAACGGCACGCCGTTGCTTACGGGAGCGCTGTTTGGCTCAGGGCGGCGCGAGTTCGCGACGGAGGTGTCCTGGGACCTGCCGAGCCTGGCGCCGGGGGCGACCGCGCTGCTCGACGTCACGGTGAACGGGGCGCGGGCCGGCGACCTGGCGGCGGCGTCGCTGGTCTCTTCGACTCGTTTTATTGAGCTCGATGCGGCGGTGTGGTCGAACAACACGGTGCGGGTGATGGCGCGGAACATCTCCGCGGCGACGTTCGATCTGGCCGCGGCGACGCTGTCGGTGGGGGTGGTGAAGCGGCGTATACCGTGAAGGTGGACAAGATCACGAAGTCGATGATCGCCAGCCATCTCCGGTCCCCACGCACCGTTGCGCATGTCGAACGCAACCACAACTGTGCGATCAACCGATTGGCCGAAGGACACTTCGCGTGACAGAGTTCTATCTCATACTGGCCGTGTTCCTGGCATTCACCCTCAACCAGTCCAGTCGGATTCTTCGCGCGCTCGGCACGCTGACGGCGGCGCTGGCCCTGGTCATGATCTCCTGGTCGATCATCCTGGCCAATCTCGATGGCACCTTCGCCGCCATTCCCGTGGGTGCCAGGCTCGCCGATCGTATCAAGCCCTTCGTCCTGAACACCCAGGCTGCGATCGCCGCGGCCGCGGCGCTCTTCCTGCTTTGGGCGGTCTGGGCGCAGGCCACGCGGCGCGTCGGTGAACCTTTGCCGCTGCGCAACACGCTGTCGGCCTTCGGGCGGGCCTCACGCTATGCGCACTGGGTGATCGGCACGCTGATCCTGGTCCTGCTGCCGATGGGGCTGTTCACCTCGGTGCTGGCGGCGGACCATCCGGAGCGAGGCGCCTTCCTGGCGATGCACCAAACGCTTGGCCTGACGGTGCTGCTGCTGGTCGTGCTGCGCGTACTCTGGCTGGGGCAGAGCCCGGCACCGCCGATGCAGGCCGATGCAAGCCCAATGCAGCGCCAATTGGCCGGGGCGACGCATATCGGCCTCTACGGGCTGATGCTGGGCTTTCCCATCACCGGCATTCTGCTCACGGCCTGGCGCGGCGATGCAATGGACGTCTATGGATGGTCGGTCACCGGCCTGCTGACACCTGATCCGCAATTCGCCGCGGCCGTGGGTGTGCTGCACAATCTGGTGCTGCCAGCAGTGTTCTACGTAGCACTTTTCGCGCATCTCGGCGCCGTGACGAAGCACCATTTCATCGAGCGCCGGCCGCAGGACATCAGGCGTATGCTGCGGTAATCGCCCTGGCACTACAACAGCGCGGCGACGTCCCGCGACAACCCTTCAGGCTTCGTCGTCGGCGCGAAGCGGGCGCGAACCAACCCTGTCTTGTCCACGAGGAACTTGGTGAAGTTCCACTTGATGCCGCTGCCGATCAGCCCGCCCTTCTGCTGCTTCAGCCAGACATAGAGCGGATGCGCGTCAGGCCCATTCACATCGATCTTGCCGAAGAGCGGAAACGTCACGCCGAAGCTCCGGTCGCAAAAATTGGCGATCTCCTGGTCCGAGCCTAGCTCCTGACGGCCGAACTGATCGCAGGGGAAGGCCAGCACGGAAAAGCCGCGCGGCGCGTATTCCTCGTGCAGCGCCTGCAGCCCCTTGTATTGCGGCGTGAAGCCGCATTTCGAAGCGACATTGACGATGAGCAGCGCCTGGCCGCGATAGGTAGCAAGGCTCTGTTCCTCGCCCGTGCCGAGCTTCGCCGTGAATTCATACAGCGCCATTCGGCACTCGCTTCTGTGCTGGTCGCGCGCGCTCGCCAGCAAATGGTCGAAGGCGCCGTATACCGTGCGTGCATCGAAATTGAGCAGGAGACTATACGGCAGGCGGCCGGCCAGCGGAAGCCTGGCGAAGAGCGCCCGATCCTCGCCCAGCGCGCGATGGCGGATCAACAGCTTCGGGAGGTTGGTGACGCTGGGCTCGCAAATACATCCCGGCTGGCTTTTGTAGGCGGCCAATTGATCACCTCGATGCCCGATCGTTCCCTCACCGCTCACGCCGATCCCGCTCGCAGGACACCCAAATGTCAATTGCACTTGACAGGCAATTCGCCGGATTAAATGATCTAACCGCTGTAGGTGTTCATACGCCCTTGCCCGTGAAACGGGCGGGGGGGGGGCAACGTCCGTTACCAACTGCGATCCACCATGTGCATCGGGATTTCACGATGCCGGACACATAGGACGCAGGCTGAGCAGGGACGCACGCTTTACCATGGCGAGAGTTGCCGAGCGGCTGCTCAGGCAGGCGTCAGCGTCGCTCCACACATCGTGGTGGCTTTGCGTCGACACCGCGCCTGCCCAACTCGGATGCGGTAGGCGAAGGGCCAAAGACGATGCTGAGCGAGTCACGCGCGACGATCAATGCCATGGCAGGTCACGCAGCTTCTTCTGCTGAGCTTTCCACCGTCGTCTACCGCAGTAAGGCCGTGAAGCCGCTCTCCGACCATGACCTGAAAGCGCTTCTGCGCACGGCGCAGGCGCGCAACCAGCGGGAAGCAATCACCGGGGTCGTACTCTACGACAACAGCCAGTTCTTTCAGTGGCTGGAAGGACCTCCCGCCGGGGTCGAACGGGTGATGGACTCGATCCTCAACGATCGCCGTCATTGTGATCTCGAGATTCTGACCAAGACCATTGCGCCGGAGCGTCGTTTCGACGGCTGGGACATGAAGCTCGCCGCGCCGGGGGCCAGCGCCACGTCGCTCGGAAGCGAGGCGCTCGAACCGCCGCGCGACGTCATCGACGGCTTGCGCCGCCAGCCGGCCGCAGCCCCCAGCCTTCTCGTCAAGCTGGTACCCTTGCTGCCGGCTGAGAGCGAGAATCCATTGGCGGCATCGCTGGCCGGTCGGGAGCTCGGCAATTCGGCGGCGGCGATTCTGAAGACTATGATCCTTGATGCGGTGATCCCGAGCCTGCTCGATGTCCGCGGTCTCTCGCCAGACAGGATCGGAGCGCCGCGGACCAACCCCCGTGCATCCGAACTCGCCGAACTCCTGATCGCGTCGGATCAGTCAGCATCCCTCGATCTGATCCGTGAGTTGCGAGGAACGCACGGCAATGTCGAACAGCTCTTTGCGCCGTTGTTCGAGCCGGCTGCGCGAAGCCTCGGTGACCTGTGGGGTGAAGACGTCTGCAGCGAGTTCGACGTCACCCTGGGGCTTTGCCGCCTGCAGACCGCTGCTCGCCTCCTCGGAGCCGATTCGGTTCGGCCTACTCTGCGCGTCGCGCAGCCCACCGTCCTGATCGCTCCCGCCCCCGGTGAGCTGCATCAATTGGTCGCCGGCCTGGACAGCGAATGGCTCTGGCGTGCCGGTTGGTCGCCGCGATCCGAGTTTCCTGCATCCGAGCGCGACCTCGGGGACATGTTATCGTCAAACTGGATCGACATCCTGGATCTGTCCCTGAGTGCCGCCTTTCGCCGAGAGGACTCCCTGCCGCGGCTCGCCGGCACAATTGCCGGCGCCCGGCGCGCGTCCCGCAACCCGACGCTCGTTGTGGTCGTCGGGGGCCGGGCATTCGTAGAGGACTGTACAGACGGACCCGACGTTGGTGCCGACTTGTCCAGCAGCACGACACGCGACATTGACCGGCGGATGCTGGCAAGCATCCATTCAGATCGGGTTGCGTCCCCCGGCAGTCGTGCCGGACGATCGCGATGAGAGAGCCGGAGCGCTGTGGGGGCCTGATAACCGCGGAACGGTAGGAAGCCATCCACCTCCCCGGCCTAACCTCGGCCACCGCATATCGCGCTTATAGGGAAGTCGGCGTTTCACCTGTCGCGGGAAGTGCCACCTTGATGCCGTCGCTCGCCAGTCCGTCGATTGCGGTTGGCTGGCCCATGAAATCCGCGAATAGCCGCGCGCAACTCCGCAACGCCGCCAGGAGATCTGCGACGCTGCCGCGCCGCGCATCGCGCCGGTCGGTGTTCTTTGGTCCGCATCGCGAGGCCAGACCTGAAGTCAGCCTGAACCAAGCCCGCATTCGTGGCTTGGTCAGTTCTCAGGACGCAGCGCGCAAACCAACAAGGGTCTCGCTCAGTTCCCACAGCCTGCGCCCGCGCCGGTCATCCTGCGCCTTGGCGGAGAGCGGCTGCGCGAAGGGCTTCGCATCCGCCTTCTGCCGGTTGCCCCAGCTCCAATGGACACCCGATTGCTGGAACTCCGGGTCGCAGACCACCTGCGCCACGCGTTCCCCCGACAGCGGCTGCGAGACGTAGCCCTTGGTGATGTTCTTCTGGAACCACGGGAAGATCCGCTGGAACAGCCTCGGCGCGTTGCGGAACAGCGCGGTCTCGGCGACGCAGCCGGGATAGAGCGTGTTGAATACGATGCCGGTCTCGGCGTGAAAGCGCCGATGCAGTTCGCGGCTGATGATCATGTTGCACAGCTTGCTATCCTTGTAGGCCTTGCCGGCCTTGAAGGGCTTGCCGTCGATCATCGCCACCGGCGCGCGGAACCCAGCCTCGAGCCCCTCAAGGTTGCCGATGTCGGCCGGGGCGGGGATCGGAACCTTGCCCCCGAACTCCTCCGAATTCGCCGTCACAGTGCCGAGCGTGACCAGCCGCGGCCGACGCAGCGTCGCCCGCCGCAGGTTGGGCAGCAGCAGGTTCATCAGCAGGAAATGGCCGAGGTGGTTGGTCGCCACGCTGATCTCGTAGCCTTCCGGCGAGCGCGCCGGTTCCTTCAGCAGCGGCAGGTAGACGGCGGCGTTGCACACCAGCGCGTCGAGCGAGCGGCCGCTTGCCTGGAAGGCCAAAGCGAAACGCCGCACGCTCGCTAGCGAACCGAGGTCGATCTTCATCAGGCTTACCGCGTCCGCCACGATGCCGAGACCCCTCGCGGCAGCCTCCGCCTTCGCGAGGTCGCGGCAGGCCATAACGACATGCCACCCGCGCCGGGTAAGCGCATGGGTCGCATGCAGGCCGACGCCGGAAGAGGCGCCGGTGACAATCACGATGGGCTGGTCGGTGCTGAGCATCAGCATCTCCTCCCTGTGCCGGCGTTACGCGTCAATCGGGCCGGTGACAAATTGCGCCGCAGCCCGCATATCCGAAGCGCGGGGTGGCCGATGCGCGGCGGCTGAGAAGGTTAAAATGGGACGTGGTGTGATCATCCTCACCGTAATACTGGCCGGCGTGCTGTTGGGTGGCGGGATCTGGCTCTACAGCCCCGATCTGCCCCGCGCCGCACTGGAGCGCCGCTGGGCGCCGCCGCCTTCGCAGTTCGTCGAGGTTGCAGGGGTGCGGCTCCACATCCGTGACACCGGGCTGCGCGACGGCCCGGCGGTGCTGTTGATCCACGGCTTCGCCTCCTCCCTGCATACCTGGGAGGCCTGGGCGCCGTTGCTGGAGGATCGCTTCCGCGTCGTCTCACTGGATCTGCCGGGCTTCGGCCTGACCGGGGCTGACCCGACCGGCGACTATTCGGACGAGCGGAGCATCGCCTTGCTCGCTGCGTTGATGGACCAGCTCGGGATCGGGCAGACGGCGGTGGTCGGCTCCTCCATGGGCGGGCGGATCGCCTGGCGGTTCGCCGCGGCCGAGCCGGCGCGCGTTTCGAAGCTCGTGCTGATGGCGCCGGACGGTTTCGCGAGTCCTGGCCGCGAGTATGGCCGCGCGCCGGAGCGGCTGCCCTGGCTGATGCGGCTGCTGCCCTACACCGCGCCGAAACCGCTTCTGTCCAGGACCATGCGGGGCGCCTATGCGGTGCCAGGGGTTCTGACCGATGCGGTGGTTGACCGTTACCACGCCATGCTGCTGGCCCCTGGGGTGCGGCGTGCCATCCTCGACCGCATGCTGCAGACGCGCCTCGTGCCGCCCGAACCGATCCTGGCGACGATCCGCGTACCGGTGCTCCTGCTGTGGGGCGAGCGGGACGGCGCGGTGCCAGCCTCCCACGCTGCCGACTACGAGCGCGCGTTACCCGATGTGCGCACGGTAATGCTGTCTGGGATCGGCCACGTGCCGATGGAGGAGGCGCCGGAGGCGTCGGCGCGGGCGCTGCGGGCATTCCTCGAGGGCGAGGCGGAGGTCTGAGGCGAGCGCGCGACGCCGTGCGCGTCGCTAGGATGCATCGTGCTAAGGCGCTGGCAAAAGAGGGTGCTGTGTCGGCAACGCGAGTCATGGCGCTTGCCAAGGAAATCGGTGTCGCGCCGGGGATCGCTGTGGGGTGGATGCAGAAAGAGAAGCGGCTTCCCTGGACGCACCTTAACGGGCTCAGGGTGTCCAACACCTGGGCAAACGAGCGTTCGGCCGCCTGAATGGCCAAACCGCCCCGTCCCAACATTTCCTGTAGTCGACGCCTTACTGTGGACCCCTATCAAGCCCCCGGCTTGGATGCTTCGGTGTCCTTCCGCTTCGTGGCAGAATGATGGAGCGTATCCAGCGGACCCGAATCCAGGTGTTCGAGAATACGCTTCAGTGCTGCGATGTTGTTTTCGTCTTCGGCGCTCTCGAGCGCTTCCTGCAGCACCGCGCGGATGTCGTCGGCTCCGACCAGCTCCATCTCCCAATTCGGATACAGACGCGCCCGCTTCTCCACACTTTGGTCCAGCGTGACGATGTCGTGATGGCGCGGATCGCCATGAAGGCTCGCGGCCAGCTTCTCCACCTGGGCGGGCGGCCCCTCGATCCATTGGAAGAAGACGCCGCTGCCGAAAACCAGCACCCCGGTGATCTCGCGAGCGACATTGCTGCGTTGAGACCACTCGATGATGCGGTCGACCTCGGCGTCGTCGACGTCTTCGGCGGCAAGGCTGCAGTATACGAAAGTACCAAGAATGGGCGCGGCGTAGTCCGAGTCAGCGTCGCGTGGAAAACCGAATTCGTCGAACATGGGTTAGCTCGCTTTGTCTGTGCCGGGCAGGCCGTGGCATCCCGTGGGCCGGCATAAGGCTAGCGCATCTTTCCGATTTGGGTAAGGAAGGATTGGAGCCCCATCCCGGTCCCGGTTTCGCGCGACCGGCAGCTTCGGCGCAAGTGCCGACTGAACGCCCCGCTCTCCAAGGCTCCAGCCTAGAGACCGCTTGTAACCGGTCGCACCTCCTCCGCCGGTTCCCATGCGAACACTGCTCTCCGCCTGACCAGGCGCCGCGCTGAGTGGCAGGTTTCCTGGGGTTTTTAGAGCATACCTGTTGACTGGCCCGGCGCGGAGAAGCCCGAAAATCGCTCTCCGGGGGCCAATTCACTCCGGACCTCCTGACTTGGGCGTTTTGGTACGGAACTCAAAAATCCATTTAGAAGGTCGGTTTCAGCACGGTCGACACTTGGCCTGGTTCGAACCCCACTTGCCTTAACTCCGTACTTTTAGAACAAATACTTTGGTACGGGTCTGAGGGCAATGTGAGGGGCTTGCGTATGATTGACCCGACTTATCCACCCAAAGCCACTGAGCTGCACTCCCGTGCCGAGCTTGCATTGCGTGAGGGGGACCCATTGCAGGCGGAGCGCGCGTTCAGGGAAATACTGCGTCAACATGCAGGTGACGCCGGGGCTCTACATGGGCTGGCACTTGCCTTGCATGACCAGCGCTGTTTTGCCGAAGCGGAGGTCGCTTTTCTCCAGGCCCGCCCTGCTACTCCCGCGCTGACGGACTATCACACGGCCCTGCTTCGCCTGTTGCAGGGGGATGGTGCGGGCTGGCTCGGTTGGGAAGCCCGGCTGAAGGTCCCAGGGCTCGTGCCTGTCCAGCCTGCGCTGCCGCGTTGGGACGGTTCCCCGATTTCGCGCGGTAGGCTGCTTCTACTGGGGGAGCAGGGCTTTGGTGATTGCCTGCAGTTTCTACGCTTCCTTCCAGCGGCATTGCGGTGCAGTGGCGCTCCCATTGTCCTGGGCGTGCCCGATGCGCTTGGAAGTTTACTGCAACCCTGGGCAAACAGCTTGGGCGTGGACATCGTGACCGGCCGTCTTTCGCTCGATGGCTTTTCGCATGTCGCGCATGTCGGCAGCTTGCCTCTCCTGCTGCGTGTGGCTGAGGCGGCGCCTCGGGGCGAGCCCTGGCTGACCGCGGACTCCGAGCGAACCGCGACCTGGCGCCGGAGACGCCCCGCCGCTCAACGGACGGTTGGGTTGTGCTGGGAGGGGCGCGCGAGCCATCCGCAGGACGCGCGGCGCTCCCTTCCCCTCCACTTGCTGCAGCGCCTCGTTCTGCCGGGCACGCTGCTCACCGGGTTGCAGCGGCCCCCGCTGCGGGCCGTACCCCCGGAGAGCTTTCTGGCGATGGATTGGGGGCCGGACGTCATGGATTTTGCCGAGGCTGCGGCCATGCTCACCGCGCTCGACGCGCTGGTGACAGTGGATACGGCCATGGCGCATTTGGCCGGCGCCCTGGGCCGCCCTGCTGTGGTGCTGCTGCCCTGGGTGCCGGACTGGCGTTGGGGCCTCAGCGGGGAGCGGACGCCCTGGTACCCGTCGCTGCGCCTGGCGCGGCAACCGCGGCCGGGCGACTGGCTTGGCGCCTGGGCACAGGTCGGGGCGCTGCTGGAGACAATCATTCCGGCAGGCTGATCATCCGGCGGATTTCGCTGCTCTTGAACCCGAGGGCTGCCGGGCGGCGCACGCCTTCCAGTACCGCTACGTCGTATAGCTCCTGCACCATGCCCTCGAAACGTAACCAGTGCACCGTGTCGCCCGTGCGCAGATCGATGAACAGGATGGCGCAGCGCGGCTCGGCGTTGCGGCGCGCCAGCTCGCTATCCAGCGCGAGGCCGGTGAAGGTGCGGTTGTCCCGCGGCATCGAGGTGCCGACCACCGCGCAATCTCCCAGAAAAGTCAGTCCGCGCAGGAAGCCCGGGCAGAAGGCGATGGGTTCGAAGCGTCCGCGGGTTACGTCCACCCTACCCAGCTCACCGGTGCCGGCGTTCAGCACATAGAGTTGGCTGCGATGCACTCGGGGCGAATGGGGCATGGAAAGGCCACTCACGACCACCTCGCCACTGGCCACGTCGATCACGCAACCGCCGTCGCGCCGATGCTCCCGCCAGCCATCGGCCACGTCGCTTTGCCCTACCAGGGTGACGTATTTCGGCGCGCCGTCCTGCATGGCCAGGCCATTCATGTGGCAGCGATCCTCGGCGGCGAGCCTGCTGATGAAGGGCGGCCGCCAGAGGGGGGTGAAATTGTGCTGGTCGGAGACGGTCGCCAGGCAAGAGAACAGGGTATTGGCAAAGACCGGCCGGCCATCTGGCAGCAGCGCCATGTCATGCGCATCAAGATCGCCGGTGACCCAGGAGAGGCGCGGCGCATAGACCGCATCATATCCCTCATAAGGGTGCCCTGCGGCGTCCCCGACGATGCGTTGGAAGCGCCAGATCTGGAACAGGGTCGAGATGTGCAGGCTGTTGGGCGAGGCAACGAGGCCCATGCAGCGTTCCAGCGTCCGCTCGAAGACACTGAGAGAGAGGTCGGGCTTGGTGCCGATGAGAAAGAGCTTGCCAGCCTGGTAGGTGGTGATGGCGAGACTGGCGCCGTGCTCGGCGAGGAAGGGAGCGAGCTGGCGGGAGGTGTGAATCTCCACTTTGGAGCTCGGTTCGTCTGCAAGCCGGACTTGCGCAGGTACTCTTGGTTCGATCATACTATGGAATAACCTTTATATACATATAATGTAAAGCGGGGCGGCCGGCCAGAATTTGAACCGCAGGTCGATGCTGCAGTTTCCGTGGATGAGGATCAATTAGCGTTGAGCATTTTGACCGTTACCGTCATGCTGTTTCGATGCCGAATTCAAGCTTCGCACCCATCGACTTATCGCAAATCGCAGCTGGCACGGCTGGATTTGTCATCTATGGGGCGGATGCGGGTGATTTGGGCAGTTCAGTGGCCCTGGCGGGTGACATCAACGGTGACGGCTTTGATGACCTGATTATCGGCTCGCATGGCGGCGATGCCGCCGGCAATGGAAAGACCAGCGCGGGTGATAGCTATGTCGTGTTCGGCAAGGCAAGCGGTTTTCCGGCTGCTATCGACCTGACGCAAATAGCCGCCGGGACCGGCGGCTTCGTCCTCTATGGCGTGGATGCTTTTGACCAGTCCGGACGCTGGGTTGCCTCCGCGGGCGATATCAATGGCGACGGCTTCGATGATCTTCTCATCGGGGCGAGCGGTGGCGATGCGTTCGGAAATGCGAAAGCAGGCGCCGGCGAGAGCTATGTCGTGTTCGGGAAGCCTGGCGCCTTTGGGGTCAGTATCGATCTGGCGCAGGTGGCTGCCGGCACCGGCGGCTTTGTCATCCATGGCGCGGATGCATACGACTTTTCTGGTCATCGCCTGGCCTCGGCGGGCGACATCAACGGAGACGGCTTCGATGATATCATCATCGGGGCGCCTGGAGGGGATGCCGCCGGCAACGCCAAGTCCAGTGCTGGCGACAGTTATGTCGTGTTCGGTAGGGCGAGTGGCTTCGGCGCCAGCATAGATTTGACCCAAGTGGCCGCAGGCATCGGCGGCTTTGCCCTCTACGGCGTGGATGCAGGCGACCAATCCGGCATCTCAGTGGCCTCGGCGGGCGATATCAATGGCGACGGCTTCGATGATCTTCTGATTGGCGCCTATCTCGGCGATGCAGCCGGCAACGCCAGGCCCGATGCGGGCGAGAGCTATGTTGTGTTCGGCAAGGCCGGGAGCTTCGGTGCCAGCATCGACCTCACTCAGGTGGCCGCCGGTACCGGCGGCTTCGTCATCTACGGCGCGGATGCCGGTGACGCCTCCGGGATTTCAGTGGCCTCGGCGGGTGACATCGATGGTGACGGCTTCACGGACCTGTTGATCGGCGCATTCGGTGGGGATGCCGCGGGGAATGCCCAGGACGCCACGGGCGATAGCTATGTTGTATTTGGCAAGGCCGGTGGCTTTGGCGCGGCCATCGACCTGACGCAGGTGGCGGCAGGCACCGGCGGCTTCGTCATCTACGGCGTGGGAGCGAATGATCAGTTCGGCCGTTCGGTGGCCTCGGCTGGCGACATAAATGGCGACGGCTTCGACGATCTGATCATAGGTGCTGTCGGCGGCGATGCTTCCGGCAATGCGAAGACCGACGCGGGTGAAAGCTACGTGGTGTTCGGCAAGGCAGGTGGCTTTGGCGCCGGCATAGACCTGACGCTGGTGGCCGCTGGTACTGGCGGCTTCGTCATCTATGGCGCGGATGCGGGCGATGTCTCCGGCTACTCGGTTGCCTCGGCGGGCGACATCGATGGCGACGGCTTTGATGACCTGCTGATCAGCGCGCTTGCGGGCGACGCTGCGGGCAATGCCAAAACCGATGCAGGCGAGAGCTACGTTCTGTTCGGTCGCGACTTCACCCAAACCGTCACCCAGGCCGGCACCGGCGCCAGCGAGACCCTCACCGGCACAGGCCTACCCGACATCATCATCGGCGGGCAGGGCGACGACACGCTGATCGGAAATGGTGGCTTCGACGTGCTGCGGGGCGGCTCGGGCAATGACGTGCTGCGGGTCGGCACGGCCAGCTTCCTCGAAGTCAACGGCGGGGGCGGCACCGACACGCTGGCGCTGGACGCCGCGGGCCTCACGCTCGACCTGAGGGGGGTGGCCAACAACCGCCTGACCGGTATCGAGCAGATCGACTTGACCGGCAGTGGCAACAACCAACTGATCCTCACGGCGCTGGAGCTGCTGAACCTGTCCGACAGCAGCAACACACTGCGCGTGCTGGGCAACGCCGGCGACAGCGTGCTGGTGGCCGATACCGGCTGGGCACGCGGGGCTACCAGTGGCGGCTTTACCGCATACAACAACGGCCAGGCCCAGCTGCTGGTCGCCACGACATTGTCGCTGACGGTCTCCTTGAGCATCCCATCGATCGATCTAACGCAGGTTGCTGCCGGCATCGGCGGCTTCGTCATCTATGGTGCGGAAGCGGGTGACCTCTCCGGCATCTCGGTGGCTTCGGCTGGTGATATCAACGGCGACGGGTTCGATGATCTGCTGATTGGAGCGCATGGAGGTGATGCCGCAGGCAATGCCAAATCTCTTGCCGGCGAAAGCTATGTCGTATTCGGCAAGGCTGGCGGATTCGGCGCCAGCATTGACCTGACGCAGGTGGCCGCGGGCACTGGCGGTTTCGTCATCTATGGCGTGGATGTAAACGACTATTCTGGCGGGTCCGTCGCCGCGGCGGGTGATATTAACGGAGATGGCCTCGATGATCTTCTGATCGGCGCGAATGGTGGCGACGCCGCCGGCAATGCGAAATCCCGAGCGGGCGACAGCTATCTCGTATTCGGCAGGACCGGCGGCTTCGGCAGCAGCATTGACCTGACCCAGGTGGCGGCAGGCACCGGTGGCTTCGTGATTTACGGGGCCGATGCCAATGATCTGGCTGGTTATTCGGTGGCCTCGGCGGGCGACATCAATGGCGACGGCTTTGATGACGTGATCATCGGGGCCCCCCGAGCCGATGCCGCCGGCAACGCCAAGACCGATGCCGGCGAAAGCTATGTGGTGTTCGGCACGGCGAGCGGCTTCGGTGCCAGCATCGACCTGAACCAGGTAGCCGCCGGAACCGGTGGTTTCGTCATCTACGGAACCGACGCAAACGACCGGTCTGGCCGCTCGGTTGCTTCGGCAGGCGATATCAATGGAGACGGCTTCGACGACCTGCTGATCGGGGCTCCGAGCGGCGATGCAGCCGGCAATGTGAAATCATACGCTGGCGAGAGCTATGTGGTGTTTGGCAAGGCTGCCGCCTTCGGCGCTAGCATCGACCTGACCCAAGTGGCAGCCGGCACCGGCGGCTTCGTCATCTACGGCGCAGATGCAAATGACTACTCTGGTCGCTCGGTGGCCGCGGCGGGCGACATCAATGGCGACGGCTTCGATGACCTGGTTATTGGAGCGCGGTACGGCGACGCCGAAGGCAACGCCAAGGTCAATTCTGGCGACAGCTATGTCGTGTTTGGTAAAGCGAGCAGCTTTGGCGCCAGCATCGACCTAAACGGTGTGGCCGCGGGCACCGGCGGCTTCGTGATCTATGGCGTCGATGCATTGGACTACTCTGGTCGCTCGGTGGCTTCGGCGGGCGACATCAACGGAGACGGTTTCGACGACCTGTTGATTGGCGCCTTCGGTGGCGATGCGGCGGGCAATTTCAAATCCTCTTCCGGTGACACCTATGTTGTGTTTGGCAAGGCGGCTGGCTTCGGCCGCAGCATTGACCTGACCCAGGTGGCCGCCGGCACCGGCGGCTTCGTCATCTACGGCGTGGATGCGAATGACCAGTCCGGCATCTCGGTGGCTGCGGCGGGTGACATTAACGGCGACGGCTTCGATGATTTGTTGATCGGGGCGCGCTATGGCGATGCCGCCGGAAACGCCAGAGGCGATGCCGGTGACAGCTACGTTCTGTTCGGCCGTGACTTTACCCAGCGCGGCACCAGTATCGGCAAGACCGTCACCGGCTTCGCCGTGGCCGACATCCTCATCGGCGGCCAGGGCGACGACACGCTCATCGGCAATGGTGGGTTTGACGTGTTGCGCGGCGGCGCTGGCAATGACGTACTGCGAGTCAGCGCGGCCAACTTCCTCGAAGTCAACGGCGGCGGCGGCGTCGACACGCTCACGCTGGACGCCGCAGGCCTCGTGTTCGACCTGCGCGCGGTTGCCAATAATCGACTGACCGGCATCGAGCAGATCGACCTGACCGGCAGCGGCGACAACCAGCTCATCCTCACTGCGCTCGAACTGCTGAACCTGTCCGACAGCAGCAACACTCTGCGCGTGCTGGGCAATGCCGGCGACGGCGTGCTGTTGGCCGATGGCGGCTGGGTACAGGGCGGCACCAGCGGCGGCTTCACCTCTTACGGCAACGCCCAGGCGCAACTGTTGGTTGGTGCGGCGCTGGCTGTGACACTGACGCCTACGCCGCGGCTGATACACCCGGCTGTGGACCTGGCTCAGGTGGCCGCCGGCACCGGCGGTTTCGTGATCTACGGCGTGGATGTGGGTGATCGGTCCGGTTTCTCCGTGGCTTCGGCGGGTGACATCAATGGCGACGGCTTCGATGACCTGCTGATCGGGGCGCGCTACGGCGATGCTGTCGGAAACTCCAAGACCGACGCCGGCGACACTTATCTCGTATTCGGCAAGGCCGGCGGCTTCGGCGCCGCCATCGACCTGACCCAAGTGGCCGCCGGCACTGGCGGCTTCGTCATCTACGGCGTGGATGCCGGGGACCAGTCGGGCATCTCGGTGGCCTTGGCAGGCGACATCAATGGTGACGGCTTCGATGATATGCTCGTCGGGGCGATCTTTGGCGATGGCGCCGGCAATGCCCAGTCCGCTGCGGGCGACAGCTATGTCGTGTTCGGCAAGGCCGGCGGCTTCGGCGCCAGCATTGACCTGACCCAGGTGGCGGCCGGCACCGGTGGCTTCGTCATCTATGGCGCGGATGCAGGTGACTATTCCGGCTTTCGGGTGGCCTCGGCGGGCGACATCAATGGTGATGGCTTCGATGAGTTGCTCATTGGAGCATACCGTGGCGATGCCGCTGGCAATGCGAAATCCGGGGCCGGGGATAGCTATGTCGTGTTCGGCAAGGCGGGTGGCTTCGGCGCCACCATCGACCTAGCGCAGGTGGCCGCCGGCGTTGGCGGCTTCGCAATCTATGGCGCTGATGAGGATGACCAGTCCGGCCGCTGGCTGGCCTCGGCGGGCGACATCAATGGCGACGGCTTCGATGATCTGCTCATCGGCGCGCGCCTGGGCGATGCCGCCGGCAACGCCAAGCCTAATGCCGGCGACAGCTATGTCATCTTCGGCAAGGCAGGTGGCTTCGGCACCAGCATTGACCTGGCGCAGGTGGCCGCCGGCGCTGGCGGCTTTGTCATTTATGGCGCGGATCCGGGTGACCAGTCCGGCTTCTCGTTGGACTCGGCGGGCGACGTCAACGGCGACGGCTTCGATGATCTGCTGATTGGTGTGCGCTCCGGCGATGCCGCCGGCAATGCCAAATCCTACGCTGGCGAGAGCTACGTCGTGTTCGGCAAGGCCGGCGGCTTCAGCGCCAGTATCGACCTGGCCCAGGTGGCGGCCGGCACCGGTGGCTTCGTCATCTATGGCGCGGATGGGTATGACCAGTCCGGCCGCTCGGTGGCCTCGGCAGGCGACATCAACGGTGACGGCTTTGATGACCTGCTGATCGGGGCGCGCTACGGCGATGCCGCCGGTAATGCCAAGACCGATGCCGGCGATAGCTATGTGGTCTTCGGCAAGACCGGTGGCTTTGGCGCGGCTATCGATCTGACCCAGGTCGTCGCAGGCACGGGCGGCTTCGTGATCCACGGCGTGGATGCGAATGACCAGTCCGGCATCTCGGTGGCTGCAGCGGGCGACATCAATGGTGACGGCTTCGATGATCTACTTATCGGAGCGTATAATGGCGATGCCGCCAGCAATGCCAAAGGCAATGCCGGCGATAGCTACGTTCTGTTTGGGCGCGACTTCACCCAGACCGTTACCCAGGCCGGTACCAGCGCCAGCGAGACCCTGACTGGCAGTGCGCTGGCCGACATCATCATCGGCGGACAGGGCGATGACACGCTGATCGGCAATGGTGGCTTCGACGTGCTACGCGGTGGAGCGGGCAATGACGTCTTGCGCATCAACACGGCGAGCTTCCTCGAAGCCAATGGCGGGGGCGGCATCGACACGCTGGCGTTAGACGCCGCAGGCCTCACGCTCGACCTGCGCGCGGTGGCCAACAACCGGCTGACCGGCATCGAGCAGATCGACCTAACCGGCAGCGGCAACAACCAGCTGATCCTCACGGCGCTGGAGCTGCTGAACCTGTCCGACAGCAGCAACACGCTGCGCGTCCTGGGCAACTCCGGCGACAGCGTGCTGCTGGCCGATATCGGCTGGACACGCGGCGCCACCGGTGGGGGCTTCACGGCTTACACCCAAGGTCAGGCACAGCTATTCGTCGGCACTTCACTGACGCTTTCGCTGGCGAACCCGGCTGTTGATCTGACCCAGGTCGCCGCGGGTATCGGGGGTTTCGTCATCTACGGCGTGGATGCCGGTGACACATCGGGCATTTCGGTAGCCTCAGCCGGTGACATCAATGGTGATGGTTTCGACGACCTCCTTATCGGGGCCCAGGGTGGCGATGGAGCAGGCAATGCCAGGCTCAATGCTGGCGACAGCTATGTTATTTTTGGCAAGGCCGCCGTTTTTGGCGCGTCGGTTGACCTCACCCAGGTCGCGGCCGGCACAGGTGGCTTTTTTGTCTATGGAAGCGAGGCCGGCGACCGGTCCGGTTACTCGGTCTCCTCGGCGGGCGACGTTAACGGCGACGGCTTTGATGACCTGCTGATTGGGGCGAACCGCGGCGATGCCGCCGGCAACACCAAGACCGACGCCGGCGAGAGCTATGTTGTGTTTGGCAAGGCCGGTAGCTTCGCTGCCAGCATCGATCTCACCCAGGTCGCTGCCGGTACCGGCGGCTTCGTCATCTATGGCGTGGATGGGGGCGACCAGTCCGGAATTTCGGTGAGTTCAGCCGGCGATATCAACGGCGATGGCTTCGATGATCTGTTGATCGGCGCGTATCGGGGCGATGCAGCCAATAACCTGAAAAACAGTGCTGGTGAGAGCTATGTCGTCTTCGGCAAGCCCGATGGCTTCGGGGCCAGCATCGACCTGGTCCAAGTGGCTGCCGGCACCGGCGGTTTTGCCATCTACGGCGCGGATGAGAATGACGAGTCCGGCCTCACGGTCGCCTCGGCGGGCGACGTCAATGGCGATGGCTTTGACGACCTGTTCATCGCGGCGGATCGTGGTGATGCCGCGGGCAATATCAAATCCTATGCTGGCGACAGCTACGTGGTGCTGGGAAAAGCCGGCGGCTTCGGCGCCAGTGTGGATCTGAGACAGCTCGAGGCCGGCACCGGTGGCTTTGTCCTCTACGGCGCGGATGCGGTGGACCGCTCCGCCCGCTCGATCGCTTCGGCAGGCGACATCAATGGCGACGGCTTCGGCGACCTGCTCATCGGGGCTTTCGTTGCCGATGCGGCCGGGAATAGCAAGGCCGATGCTGGTGAAAGCTATGTCGTATTCGGCAAGGCTGGCGGCTTCGGCGCCAGCGTGGATCTAACTCAGGTCGCCGCTGGCAGCGGTGGCTTCGTCATCTACGGCTCGGATGCCGGTGATTTCTCTGGCTTCTCGGTGGCCTCGGCGGGCGACATCAATGGCGACGGCTTCGATGATTTGCTCATTGGAGCGCCGTACGGGGCTGCTGCCGGAAATGCCAAATCGAAAGCCGGCGAGAGCTATGTCGTATTTGGCAAGCCAGGCGATTTCGGTGCGAGCGTAGACCTGACACAGGTGGGCGCTGGCATCGGCGGCTTCGTCATCTATGGCGTGGATGCCAATGATCAGTCGGGACGCTCGGTGTCTCCAGCTGGCGACGTCAACGGTGACGGCTTTGACGATCTGATAATCGGCGCGTTCCTGAGTGATGCCGCCGGAAACGCCAAAGCCGATGCGGGTGACAGCTACGTTCTGTTCGGCCGCGACTTCACCCAGACCGTGACCCAGGCCGGTACCAGCGCCAGCGAGACCCTCACCGGCACAGGGCTGCCCGACATCATCATCGGCGGGCAGGGCGACGACATACTGATCGGCAATGGTGGCTTCGACGTGCTGCGGGGCGGCTCGGGAAATGACGTGCTGCGGGTCGGCACGGCCAGCTTCCTCGAAGTCAACGGCGGGGGCGGCACCGACACGCTGGCGCTGGACGCCGCAGGCCTCACGCTCGACCTGAGGGGGGTGGCCAACAACCGCCTGACCGGTATCGAGCAGATCGACCTGACCGGCATTGGCGACAACCAGCTGATCCTCACGGCGCTGGAGCTGCTGAACCTGTCCGACAGCAGCAACACGCTGCGCGTCCTGGGCAACGCCGGCGACAGCGTGCTGCTGACCGATACAGGATGGTCGCTGGGCACCACCGGCGGAGGCTTCAGGACCTACACCAACGGCCAGGCGCAGCTCTTGATCTCCACGCCGGTCACCTCTCTCTTCACCATGGGGCAGGCGCTGTCCGGCGGCGACGGCAACGACGGGATCGACGGCGGCAGCGGGGACGACACTTTGTCGGGTGGCGCCGGCGATGACACGCTGTCCGGCGGCGGCGGCAACGACACACTGTTTGGCGGCGCCGGCAACGACAGCATCAGCGGCGGCGACGGCACCGACACAGCCTTCTTCGATCGCGCGGCGGCAAACTACACCATCACCTATGACAGCGGGACCAGCCTGTTCACGGTCGTCGGCGACGGCACTGATCTCGTCGCCCGCGATGTCGAGACGCTGAACTTCGCCGGCACTGCGATCAACACCGCCAGCCTCATCAACACGGTGCCGAGCGTCACCTCCGGCGGCACGGCGAACTTCGCTGAAAATGCCATCGGCACCGCCTACCAGGCTACCGGCTCTGATCCGGATGCGGGCACGACACTCAGCTGGGCGCTGGGCGGCGTGGATGCCGCACTGTTCAATATCAGCAGCACGACTGGTGCAGTCACCTTCAAGGCCGCTCCGAACTTTGAGGCGCCCACCGACGCTGGCGCCAACAACGTCTACGACATCACCGTCGCGGCCAGCGACGGGACGCTGAGCAGTGCGGCGCGCGCGGTGGCCATCACCGTCACCAATGTGAATGAGGTGCCGAGTGTCACCTCCGCTGGCACGGCGAATTTCGCTGAGAATGCCAGCGGCGTCGTTTATCAGGCTACCGGCTCTGATCCAGATGCGAGCACGACACTCAGTTGGGTGCTGGGCGGCGTGGATGCCGCGCTTTTCAACCTCAATGGGGCAACGGGCGAGGTCACCTTCAAGGCTGCTCCTAACTTCGAAGCACCAGCCGACGCGGGCGCCAACAATGTCTATGACATCACCGTCGCGGCCAGCGACGGGACGCTGAGCAGTGCGGCGCGCGCGGTGGCCATCACCGTCACCAATGTGAATGAGGTGCCGAGTGTCACCTCCGCTGGCACGGCGAATTTCGCTGAGAATGCCAGCGGCGTCGTTTATCAGGCTACCGGCTCTGATCCAGATGCGAGCACGACACTCAGTTGGGTGCTGGGCGGCGTGGATGCCGCGCTTTTCAACCTCAATGGGGCAACGGGCGAGGTCACCTTCAAGGCTGCTCCTAACTTCGAAGCACCAGCCGACGCGGGCGCCAACAATGTCTATGACATCACCGTCGCGGCCAGCGACGGGACGCTGAGCAGTGCGGCGCGCGCGGTGGCCATCACCGTCACCAATGTGAATGAGGTGCCGAGTGTCACCTCCGCTGGCACGGCGAATTTCGCTGAGAATGCCAGCGGCGTCGTTTATCAGGCTACCGGCTCTGATCCAGATGCGAGCACGACACTCAGTTGGGTGCTGGGCGGCGTGGATGCCGCGCTTTTCAACCTCAATGGGGCAACGGGCGAGGTCACCTTCAAGGCTGCTCCTAACTTCGAAGCACCAGCCGACGCGGGCGCCAACAATGTCTATGACATCACCGTCGCGGCCAGCGACGGGACGCTGAGCAGTGCGGCGCGCGCGGTGGCCATCACCGTCACCAATGTGAATGAGGTGCCGAGTGTCACCTCCGCTGGCACGGCGAATTTCGCTGAGAATGCCAGCGGCGTCGTTTATCAGGCTACCGGCTCTGATCCAGATGCGAGCACGACACTCAGTTGGGTGCTGGGCGGCGTGGATGCCGCGCTTTTCAACCTCAATGGGGCAACGGGCGAGGTCACCTTCAAGGCTGCTCCTAACTTCGAAGCACCAGCCGACGCGGGCGCCAACAATGTCTATGACGTCACCGTCGCGGCCAGCGACGGGACGCTGAGCAGTGCGGCGCGCGCGGTGGCCATCACCGTCACCAATGTGAATGAGGTGCCGAGTGTCACCTCCGCTGGCACGGCGAATTTCGCTGAGAATGCCAGCGGCGTCGTTTATCAGGCTACCGGCTCTGATCCAGATGCGAGCACGACACTCAGTTGGGTGCTGGGCGGCGTGGATGCCGCGCTTTTCAACCTCAATGGGGCAACGGGCGAGGTCACCTTCAAGGCTGCTCCTAACTTCGAAGCACCAGCCGACGCGGGCGCCAACAATGTCTATGACATCACCGTCGCGGCCAGCGACGGGACGCTGAGCAGTGCGGCGCGCGCGGTGGCCATCACCGTCACCAATGTGAATGAGGTGCCGAGTGTCACCTCCGCTGGCACGGCGAATTTCGCTGAGAATGCCAGCGGCGTCGTTTATCAGGCTACCGGCTCTGATCCAGATGCGAGCACGACACTCAGTTGGGTGCTGGGCGGCGTGGATGCCGCGCTTTTCAACCTCAATGGGGCAACGGGCGAGGTCACCTTCAAGGCTGCTCCTAACTTCGAAGCACCAGCCGACGCGGGCGCCAACAATGTCTATGACGTCACCGTCGCGGCCAGCGACGGGACGCTGAGCAGTGCGGCGCGCGCGGTGGCCATCACCGTCACCAATGTGAATGAGGTGCCGAGTGTCACCTCCGCTGGCACGGCGAACTTCGCTGAGAATGGCACCGGCGTGGCCTACCAGGCTACCGGCTCTGATCCGGATGCGGGCACGACACTCAGCTGGGCGCTGGGCGGCGTGGATGCCGCACTGTTCAATATCAGCAGCACGACTGGTGCAGTCACCTTCAAGGCCGCTCCGAACTTTGAGGCGCCCACCGACGCTGGCGCCAACAACGTCTACGACATCACGGTCACGGCCAGTGACGGGACGCTGAGCAGTGCGGCGCGCGCGGTGGCCATCACCGTATCGAGAGGGGTGAATCTGACAGGCACCGATGGTGCCGACAACTTGGTTGGCACCACGGCGAATGAAACGCTCTCGGGCCTGGGAGGCAATGACACGCTCTATGGCCTCGCCGGCAATGACCTCCTCTCCGGCGGTGAGGGTGATGACATCCTCAATGGCGGCTCTGGCGCGGATACGCTGAATGGCGGAAATGGGTTTGACTATGTCACCTATGAGAACGCCGCCTCGGGCCTGGCCGCCTTCCTCACCACGCCTGCCTCCAACACCGGCGAGGCCAATGGCGATACCTACATCTCCATCGAGGGTATGGTTGGCACGAGTTTCGCCGATACGCTGATCGCCGATGAGGGCGCCAATATCCTGATCGGGCTGGGCGGGAGCGATGTCCTGTTCGGTGCCGGCGGCAATGACACGATTTATGGCGGCGATGGCGATGACAGCTTCTTCGGCGGCACGGGCGCCGATGTGCTGATCGGCGGCGGGGGCTTCGACTATGCGCGCTATGACTTCGCTGCCGCCGGCGTCGCCATCTTCATCTACGCGCCGAGCTTCAACACGCTGGAGGCCGTGGGGGACATCTTCATCGAAATCGAGGGGCTGATCGGCTCAGCCTTCAGCGACACGCTCTTCGGCGATGAGGGCGTCAATGTGATCGGCGGCAATGACGGCAATGACGTGATCTTCGGCGCCGGCGGCGGGGATGCGCTCTATGGCGGCGATGGGGATGACAGCTTCTTCGGCGGTGATGGCGGCGACTACATCAATGGCGGCAATGGCTATGATTATGTGCGCTTCGACTTCGCCGCGGCGGGCGTGACCGCCTCCCTCGCCACCGGCAGCGGCACGAGGGGCGAGGCGGCGGGCGACATCTATGCCGATTGCGAGGCCATTCTCGGTTCCGAATTCGCCGATGTGCTGTTCGGCGATGGCGGCAACAATGTCCTGGTCGGCAATGGCGGGGATGATGTGCTGATCGGCAATGCCGGGATTGATTCCATGTTCGCGGGCTTCGGCAATGACGTGCTGAATGGAGGCGCCGGCGCGGATGCGCTCTATGGCGGTGACGGGGCGGACCAGTTCTACATCGCGCTGGGCGAGGGCGGCGACACGATCAATGACTTCACCTCGACGGTGGATCGCCTCCTGCTGATCGGCTTTGGCTTCACGCCGGGCGCTTCGCTGGATGGGCGCTTTGTCGCCGGCACGGCGCCGACCTCCTCGCTGAGCCAGTTCCTGTTCAACCCGGCGACCAATGTGCTGTCCTTCGACAGTAATGGCATCGGCGCGGGTGGGGTGAGCGTGGTGTGCAATCTGCAGACGGGCGCGACGATCCGGCAGCAGGATTTGTTCCTGGTTTGATGCCAGGCCAACGGGGACAGGTTCGGCTTATGGCGAGCCAGTGCCGGGAGCGAAGCGGATGCCGGCGGCGTTGCGCGGCAGTCGCTTGAGTTTGACGACGGACAAGCAGCGTAACTGGGCGATGTTCTCACCGGTCACGCCTCACGACCCCATCCTCCTCTGCAACCCCGCCACGACCAGATCCAGCAGCCTGGTTCCCAGCGCTCCCGAAAGCCCCGCGGCGCCACCCACGATGAGCAGCCCCCATCCCGCATCGCGCAGCGACGGATCGAGATAGGTCACGGCCGACGCGGCGATGATCCCGAGCAGCGCGCCGAGCCCGGCTTCGATCAGCAGGACAAGCCAGCGCCGCTCTCCGCCATGCAGCGCCAGCAGCACCCGTCCCGCGCCGCCGGCGGCCGCGGCCGTGGAGGCCATCTCGATGATCGGAGGATCGCCACTCATGCCAGGATCTCCGTCACCCGTTCGATGGTCAGAAGGCCGGCCGCCGCCATGGCGTGCAGCCCCGCCACGGTGCGGGGGTCGTCGAGATTGACCTCCTGCGCACCCGAGAGCCGATCGAGCCAGACGCGCACCGCGGCCGAGGCCATGCCCGCCTGAGTGATGGCGACTTCCTCGGCCGGCGTCAGTCGGTCGCGGAATTGCAGCACGGTCAGGATGCGTGGCGCGGCCACGACCGGCGCGACGTAGTCAGCCGGCGCCTGGCCCGCGAGCCAGTCGTGCATCAGCTCGCGCAGCCATGTGTCCGGTGGCAGCGACGTGTCGGTGGACCATTCCTGGCCGTCCTCCATGGTGATGATCGCCGCGGTCGAGGGTGCGGCCGCAGCAAAGCGAATGGACTGGATCATGGCTTAAAGCTCCGCATCGGCCTGGATCCAGACGTTGGTGTTCGTGGAGACCGGGACGCAGGTGAATGGCGTGGCGACCGAGCCGGATGCCACGCCGGCGCTCAGAATCCAGACGTTGCCGCCGGTATCGGAGCCGAAGGACATTGAGTTGCAGGCGACGGTGTTCAGCGTAAAGCCGGCTGCGCCCGATCCCGAAACGGCTGGCGCCGTGCGCTTCGGCCGAAAGGGAATTTGCAGCCCGGTGATGACCAGCGGGTTGATGGTGGTGGTGAGCGCGCCCGCCCCCAAATGCGATCCGTTGGCGTAGTTTCGACGCTCGAAATACCACTGGCAGAGCATCATTTCAGCGGCGGCTGCGCGGCGCTCGAATGGCGTCGCGATCGGCCCCGGCTCGAGCTGCGCCATGGTGAAGGTCCCCCCCGTGAAACGCACGATGACGGTCGTGTTGGGGGTGAGGGAGATCGTTCCCTTGTTCGCGATGGCAGAACCATTGACCGTGGCCGTTGCGTTTCCCGTCCAGGAGAGAGTGTGAAAGCCGCCGAGGTTGTTGGGAGCCTCGACGACCTGCTCGATGCCGCCAGCCGGCGCGGTCACGGTTCGCAAGCCCGCACTGTCGGTCCAGGATGCGTTCTGGCCTGACGTCACGACGCGCCAGCGATCCAGCGTGTATTGGTTCGCAGCACCCGTCGCCGTGCCGCTCACATAAGCCCGCTGGTTGATCACCGGGTTGCCGTTGATGAGCAGATTCCGGAAACCGGCCAACTGCGAGTACCGCTGGAGCGCCATCTCCGAATCCGGCACCGCGGACCAGGCGATGCAGGCGGATGCGAAGGTCTCCGTCGCGGGCGAGCCGATCACTTCATTGATGGTCACCGTGCCGCCACTGTTGACCGTGACGAGGCAGGACAAGCGCTTGCCTGCGCCGTCATCCAGGATGAAGTAAGCCGGGTTGCCGGCCCCGAAGGCGGCCAGAAATGTGCGATGCGCCGATGAGAAGGCGAGACCCAGCGTGATGACTGAGCCAGCGCCAATCGGCCCGCCCGGATTGGGCACCACCTGATAGACGCGATTCCTGATGAGCAAAGTGCCGGACATGTCATAACCTTTCGGAAATGGTGGCGGACCACGTGCGACGATGGCCGGTGGCCGTGAGGAATCCGCGGCCCCCTGGCTTTAAAAGTCCGAGGATGGTCTCCGCTGATGCGCGCGCACTGCCCTCGCGCGGAACAGCCAAGATGTTGATGCCACCCGCGGCTGCGCTCTCGAGCGCGTCAAGCCATGCGATGTCATTGTCGAGCAGAGCGGCAAAGACCAGATTCCATGTGCGCGCCGCCGAGAGAGGCTCCACGATCACCGTCCCGCCGCGCATGGATGTGTCAGCGCGACGAACATCGCGGCCGGCCTCTGAGGACGGCGCGATATTGGTCACTCGGACCGGACCAGCATAGGCCAGAGGAACATTCAGAAGCCGATCGGGATTTGCGGCGTCCGTGAGCGTGATCACCATGGAAGGCCCGGATGCGTCAGCCGGAAGGATGTGCAGCGCCTGACCAACGCCGGCCACCACGCCAGCCGAGATCGTGCCGCTGTCGTAAGCGCCCACCTGCACCCGCATGGTTGCGCTCGAGGTCAGGTTCGTGCGCGCCAAGCACGCCACGCGCCAGGTGATCGGCGTCGGGGCGGTGAGGCTGAGCGTTGCACTCACCACCCCGGAAACCGTCTGCCATGCGACGCTGGGGTTGCCCATGCCGATCCGAAGGAACTCGGGGCTGTAGCCATCCGATACCGAGGATGCCGAAAGCACCACCGCAGGATCTAGGACAGCGTTCTGATAGCCGAGCATTGCCATGGCGCGCCTCCTAGACCAGCACCAGCAGCGAGGCCGTGGGCTCGCCGCCGCGCAGGGAATCGCCCACCACCTGGCCAAGTGCCCCACCGCCCAGCCCAACGCCCAACCCATCGGCCGGCCAGCGGATTTGGACCACGTCACCGATCTCGCGGACCAGCGCCGCAGCGGTGGGCACCCGCACCTGCCAGAGCCCGCGCGGAACGCCCCAGAGCGCGCCGAGAGCATTTGCCAGCCCTTGAGCATCCAACGCGCCAAGCAAGGCCGTCTCGACCAGGTCAGGTCGGCCGGCCTGGACGTAGCGGGTCAGGTTGGCCGGATCCGCCCAGCGCGCCGTGCGCCAGGCCTGCGCCAGCCGCTCCCGCTCCGCGGGTAAGACGCTCGCCTTGGGGTTGGCGGTCATGCTGTGCGTCCTGCCGTAGCCGACATTCCACTCGGCGGCTGGTGGCGCCAGCGGCGCGTCCAGTGACACTGGGGAAACCGAGATCGCGGTGGCAGTGTCAAACACCGCCACGGCGCGCGCCGTGGCAGGGATCGCGCGCAGCGGCCACGGACGCAACCCGCCAGAGCGTGATGCCACCAGACGCGCACCCAAGGCGGCCAGCAGCGGCTGTATCGCGTCCCGTGCGCTCTCCTTGCCCGACCATGCCCAGCCGCCGACATAGGGCACTGCCGCGGCCGTGTTGATGGCGGAATCTTCATCGAAGAGCAGCGCTGGCAGGCCAAGTCCCGTCACAATCAAATCGCGCAGCACCGTCGCCGCCAGTGTGGCGCCGCCATAGCCATCCATCGTGACAGCGCCTTGCGGATCGGAGCCGATCCGAATTTGCCCGGTCGCATCCCAGGACCAGTTGCCCACGCCAGGCGATGCCGCGAAGGCGTCTGCAACTTGGCCGATCCCCGTGTAGACCGGAGCGCCGTCCTCGTAGAGCTGGGTGGGAATTCCGGTGTCTGTCCATCGGTAGACACGCGCTGCAGCGTTCACGAGCATCACTGGAACACTGCGCACAGGGACCGAGGCAGAGCCGCCGCGGACGATGGGCCAGGGCGTGCCTGCCAGATCCGCGGGCCCCTCAGCGCCGCCCGTGCCGAGGAATTTCCGCACGCCGATCGGCGCCGCGAGCCATGCGCCGGGGTCACGCAGCGGGATCACTGCGCCATCGTCGCGCGGTTGCCAGGACATGGCCAACCCGCTGAATACATCCACCAGGGCCGATGCGGGCGGATCGGTCGGATAGCCGCGCGCCGCGTCAAAGCCGCGCATGCCCGCGCGCACCCGAACGCGGCGCATCGCAGTGTCGCGTCCAGCCAGCGACGTACCGGGAATTAAACCCGGCGAGGCCAGCCGCAGAAAGCCCCAGGCCACGCTATCCGATGCGCCCGGTGCCAGCGCCACGCGGCGCTCGATCGATGGGCCTTCCGCAAGGAGGGGCGCATATGGCTGCGTCCCGCGCCAGCCGAGATCGCTCACGCGGATGGTATCGACACCCCCAGCGGGTGCAGCGGCGGGCGGTGGCTCCGCCCAGGGGCGATCCGCCCACGGCTCGCCCCCGATGGGCAGCGTGCCGCCATTCAGAGCCGCCTCGATATCAGCAATCAGCACCACAGCGCCGCCCAGCCGATCGTCGAACCGATCTGGTACGATGGGCGCATCCGCTGACGCCGGTGGCCGCACAATCAGCGGCGGATCCGCCCATGGTTGTTCTGACCAACAACTCATGCGGCAGGTCGCATCATCAGCAGAATGATATCCTGGCGCAGGGCAGCGACCTCCCGAAGCAGCGCCTCATTGCCTTGCATCAGGCGGTCAGTTTGTTCCCGCGCATTCTCTGCGATGAAGCTTTGCGTGAGCGTCTCTGGCCCGAGGTCAGCGACGCTGCCAACACGCTCCGTGATCAGCCGTACGGCATCAGCGAAGCCCTGGCCGCCGCCATAGACCTCGCGCGCCGCCACGCGATAGGCCTCGGCAGCGTTTTGCAGGCCGGAGAGGGAGTTCGCATCGCCCGCGCTCGCGGCACCGAAGACGGCATCGAATTGACGCAACGAGCCGGAGAGGCGATCCAGCGCAGTGCCCGCGCCAGCGCCTGTGGTGGAAAACGATCCCACGTAGTTGCGCAGGCTGGTGATCGTGGCGAGTGCGCCGCCGGCGGCGGCTTGCAGCGCCTGCGGTGAGAGCCCCGTCACGCCGACCGTCACGCCAGCCAGCGCGGCTTTGCGCGCCTGATCGGCCTCGGCTGCCTGGATGGCCGTGAGCGAAGCGACAGCCGCCGCGACCCCATCGGAATTGATGCGCAGATTCTCGAGCTCCTCCGTCAGGCTACGAATCTCGGCGCTCGCCCGCCTGGCCGCGTCGAAGGCATCGGCATCGCCGGCCACCAGGCCCACGCGTATGGCGCGGCTCAGCAGGTTGTCGTTTGCCGCCTTGAAGCTCATCGCGCGCGCCTGGGCTGCCGCCTCTGCCTCGGCCTGGCGCTGGGCTTCTGCGGCCTGGCGCGCAGCGAGGCGCTGATAGGTCTCGGCCTGCAACAGGCCGGTGAAGCTATAGACCTCGGCCGCGACTTCGCCGGCGGCGAGGCCGAGGCCCTCCAGCTGCGTGCGCAGCTCCTCCACCTACTTGGCGGCGGTGGCAGCCTCCTGACGGGCGACCACGCCCTCATTCAGCGCGTTGATATCGCCGCCCATGGCGCCAGCGGCGATAAGCCGGCCCTGGATGGATTCCCGGATGTTGGCCACCTCGGCATCGCGCTGCTGCGTCAGCTTGGCGATGGCTTCGTCGCGCTTCTGGGTGATGCCGTCCTCGGCCAGGGCGAGGCTGCGGGCCTTGGCGATGGCGTCGTCATAGGGCTTGGAGAGCGCGGTCACCTGGCGCTCAAATTCGTTCGTCGCCTCGCCCACCTTCTGCAGGGCCTTATAGGTGCCCTCATACCACTCGAGGTTTGCCTGCAGACTCGCGATGTCACCGCTATTGTTCGCGAGCTTGTTGTAATCACCCTCGGCGACACTCCGAAACGCCTGCAGCACATAAAGCGCGGCCGTATCCGCGAGCGCCTTAGATCCGGCCTCATCATTCGCAAATTGCGCCTTGCGCCCCGCGACATCGAGATAAAGCCCGCGCTCGGTGACCCCCACCGCCGCATTGCCGTTGATTCTCGCCCCGCCGAGCGCATCCCCGAGTTGTGTGGCGAGCGAGACGATGGACTGCACCGCCGCTGCGCTCTGATCACGATTCGCCTGGCTGTATCGGTCTCCGCCGAGGCCCGCATAGGTGCTCACCCCGGAATTGAAATCGAGTCTTGTTTCTTGCCCGCGCGAGGATGGCTTTTGCCCGGGCAGCAGCGCGCCGGCGATGGCCAGCACGGCCGCGCCAATCCAGCCGATGGGGCCGAGCCCCGCGCTGATAACGCCCAGCGTCTGCAGGATTGTGGAAACGCCCGATGCGACGCTAAGTGCGCCGCCGGCGGCTGACGTGTAGCCTCCAATTCCTCCGCGCTGGACGCCGGAATAGATGCCGTAAGCCCCGCCGGCGATGCCTGCCGCACCGCCCAGGGCGCCGCCGACCGAAAGGCCGTTTGAGGCCGTCCCGTCCACCAAACCCTGGAAGGCCGCCTCGCTTGGGAAATTGACCGGTGCCGCAATTTGAGCGTTCAGCGCGTTGTCGAGAAAACCATAGCCGCTGTTGGCAGTGCCGCCGGTGAATGCACCGCCCAGCCCTGTGGATCGTCCAAACTGAAACAGGCCGGCAGACTGCCCCGCCTGGCTCACGGCGCCTTGCGTGCTGCCTGCGTTGCTGACCGCCGTGCCGCCCGAGGGGCCGAAGATGCTGCCGATAGAGGTCCCGATGCCCGACGCCGAGCCGAATTGCCCGAGGCCCAATCCGGAGACAACGGGCGCGATGATCGGGCGGATGATCGCCTCGGAAGCGATGCGCGCAAGAACGCTCCGGGCGGTGCCGAGGAACCCCTGCCACATCTCCTTCCAGCTTTTCTGATTGTTGCCGAACATATCCGCGAAGCGATCAGCGCCGTATCGCACGACCGCATCGGTCATTTGCTTGTTGTCGGCTTCGACCTGTCGGGCGGCCTCGCGTGCAGCCTTCACCGCCGGATCGGCCGCGGCCACAGCTCGGTTATAGGTTTCCTGCGTGATGGCGCCCGCGGCGAGCAGGTTACTCAGTCGCGCCTGCTCGTCGGCATATTTCTCGATCTCGGTGCGAGCCGCGGCAGTCACCGTTTCGCCGTCGCGCATCAACGTTAGGCGGTCTTTCTCAATATCAGAGACGATGCGCGCCACCTGCGCGAGGGATTCATCCGTCTCGATCCGCCCGCGCGCTGCCGCGTCCAAAGCCTTGAGGCCGTCTGCGAGCTCTTCATTCGCCATGCGCCGCAGACGCGCAGCGCCGGCGGCGTCGGTGTCGCCATTGGCGAGGCCCGCGTCGATGGCCGTGATGCGGGTGGCGTGATCGGTGCGGAGCTTGCGCTCCTGGTCCAGAGCGTCGCGCGTGGTGTTGAACGCGGTGGTCTGCGCGGTCCTGGCTGCCGCGAGACGCCGCGCCGCTGCCGTCGCCTCCTCGGCCTGGCGCACATCGTCGGCCTCGGTGTGGACCTGGTTGCGGCGCGCCAGCCCCTCACGGATCAGGGTGTTCTCGGCCTCGATGCGCTGGCGGAGCTCGGCGAGGCGTTCCTCGCGGGGTTGGGTTTGGGCCGCCGCCTCCTGCATGGCGCGCGAGATCGTGCCGCGGCGGGGGGTGGCGTAGAGGCCCGGCTCCCCGCTGAGGGATGCTGCCTCGGCCTCCAGGCGGGCAATGCGCTCCCGTGCCTGGGCCACATCGAAATCGGCCTGCTCGGCGGGCGAGCGGGGCGCCATGCCGCCACTGACCTGGCCCACCGCGGCGGCCGCCGCTGTCGCGGCCCGGGCGATGGCCTGGGAGAGCCCGAGCGCCTGATCCAGCTTGCCGACGAATTCGACCATGGCCTGGCCGAGCACGCCAAAGGCGCGGCCCATGGTGGGGGTGAGCTCGGTGAATTGCTTGTTGATGGCCTCGCTGGCGCGCAGCAGCGCCTGGAACACGCGATCCGAGGTGAGCTGGCCCTCGCTGCCCATCGTCCGCAACTGGCCGATGCTAACGCCAAGCTGCTGCGCCAGGGCCTCGGCCAGGGTGGGCATGTTCTCCAGGATGGAGCGCAGCTCGTCGCCTTGCAGCGTGCCCGATGCCAGCGCCTGGCCGAGCTGCTGGACGCCGGCGGCGGCCTCCTGGGTGGAGGCACCGGAGATGAGCCCGGCCTGCTGGATGGTGCGGGTAAGTTGCAGCACCTCGCCATTGGTGGCGCCGATGGCGCGCGCGGCGACCGAGAAGCGCACGAAGGCTCCGGCGCTTTCGGAGATGGATGCGCCGGTCTGCTGGGACATGGCCACCAGCTCGGCATAAACTGCGCCGGCTGCCTGCACGCTGCCCGTGGCGGCGCGCAGCTTGTTCATGGTGGTGGTGTATTCATCGCCCAGACGGGCGATGGCCACGCCGCCGGCGACAACGCCAGCGGAAAGCCCAGCGATGGCGGCTGCGGGTGAGGTGAGCGCCGAGCCAAACCGACCGAGGCTCGCCGTCAGGCCGTCCGTGGCGGCACCCAACACGGAAAGCTCTCCGCGCATGCCGCGCATGGCGTCGACATTCTTGCGCAGCGCCTGCTCGGTACGCTCGGCGCCGGTCGCGAGGGCCGGCTGCGCCTTGATCAGCGCGTCATAGGCGCGGCCGGCCGCGGCGCTCTCGGTGGCGGCCGCGCGCAGGTCGCGGATCACCTGGTCTGCGCCCTCGGTGGAAAGGCGCAGCACCCAGCGATTGGCGGAGCCGGACATGGTCAGCGTTTCAGGGAGGTCGCCGCGCGATCGATCAGGCTTGGCAGACGCCGCGCCCAGCTGGCGGCGATGGGACGCGGGGCCAGACGCTTGGGCAGTGTCACGCTGTCCTGGAGCCAGAACATGACCACCTCACGGGTGCGGCCGCGGGCGATCTGGGCGCGTGTGGCGCCACGCACAGAACCACCTCGTGTGGTGCGGGCCTCTACCAGCACGAGGGCTGGCTTACCGCCGAACACCCGCAGCTCGAGCTTGCGGAGAAATCGCGTCTCGACCTCGCGCGGGGTGAGCTTGGCGTTCCAGCGGCCGCGCGGCACGGCCGCGGTGGGGATGGCCAGATACCGGCCGCGGCCGCGGATGGTCACACCCTCGGAGAAGGCCTCGATGATATCGGCGGCGTTGCTGGAGGCAGAGATCTCGCTGGCCGCGCGCATCGAAACGTGGGGCAGCTTGGGAAAGGTGCTTTGGCGCACCGCATTGCCCAGGCGCTGGCCCATGCCGGCCGCGCGGATCATGGCGCGGATGTCCTGCTGGGCGCCCTTGCCGGCGGCGTCGATACCGATCGAGATCGCCTGGGCCACCACGCGAGAGCGGGTCTTCAGCCATTCAGAGGGGGCGATACCCTCAATCCTGGCGACGACGCGCATGGCTGCCCCTTTTGCTCAACCCTAACGTCGCGTCCCCACCGTTGGTGGTGCGCGCCGTCGGCCACAGCGCAGCAAGCCGCGCGGGTGGAAATTCAGTGTGCGGCTGAAAACTCGACAGATCACACGAGTTCGCTCATCGCGCGACGATCAGATTAGATGCGCCGCGCTGGTCAATCGGTGGACAGCAGCCAGACCGGGACAGGCGGGCGCGTCTCAAAGCGCGGCACACCGTCGGGCAATTTCACCCATGGTTGGGCGCTGCGGACCCAGACATGGACCGCTGGCCGAAGCCATGAGGTGTCGTCGAGGGTGCCAGCCCGGAGAATTCGCAGCATGCCGCGATCGTCTGGAGCGTTGATCGGTCCACTGCCAAGCCGGGTGCCGCAATCACGGCAAAACCAAGCTTCGGACCGGCGTCCGCTGTCATGGCGACGCTCAAAGCGGCCTGGGTCACCGCAGGTCAGTCGAAATTCCGCCTCGGCGACGACGAGCCCCATCCCAAAAGCGCTGCCGGATTGCTTCTGGCAATCGGTGCAGTGGCAGGCATAGACGATGCGCGGTACCGCCGTGATCTCGTAACAAAGCGAACCACATTGGCATCGCCCGGTCTGTGGCAGGTCCATCCGCTTGTATCTCCCCGCCTGACAATCAGGGCCAGGCGTCGCTCGGCGTGATTGTTCTAGCGTACAGCACGTCAGGGAGCATTGTCAGGCTTCGTCTGTCACGTGCGGCGATCTCCCGTGCAGGGTCACGAAGGTGATTGGCGCAGGCCTTGACGTGCTGGTACAGTTCCACGCGTCGATGCACGGGGCAGCATAGGCGGCGCTGAGCGTCTACCAAGGCTAAGCATCACTGCCTGCATCGCGCCCCTTGGCCAAGCCGGCGGCAATGCCCCGCGTCGCCTGAGTGATCAGATACGCTGCGGCGCGCCCATCCACACCGAAGGCTGCGGCCAGCGCCAGTGCTGCGCCCGCATCCACCGAGGCGCCCGCCATGTCCTGTCGAATGGAGGCCTCGACAGCCTCCAGAACCGCTACGCCTTCGCGGCTTTGCGGGGCGTGGCGGATGGCGGGGCAACCGCCGCATCGCCCGTTCCCGCCGGCGAGGCATCCGGCGCAGTAGCGGTCGCCCCCGCCCCATCGCCAGGCAAGGAATTCCCGGAGCCGTTTCCCTCCGCGAGCAGCGGCCCGACCGTCGCCTCATAGGCCCGCGCAAAGGCAGGCCCTGCCATGGGGTGTGCGGCGAAAGCGTCGAGCGCCGCACCGGCCGGCGCCAGGGCGCTGCCATCCTCGCCGCCAATGCCCTCCCAATCCATGATCTGATCAGCCAAGGCACGGGTGCGGGCCAGCGCATAGGCACCCTCCAGCCGCGCCACGGCCACGGTATCCAGGGTCACCGTGTCATCGCCGGCATTGGCCACCGACTTCATCGCGGCATAGGCCTGGAAGGCCTGATACTCGACGGCGCGGAGGATGGCGGTGTCCAGCGGCGGCACCTTCACGCGGAGCCCGCCGCCGATTTCGAGCCAAGTGGGCTCGGGCTTGAGATTGAGTTTCAGCATGGCGCGGCCCTCAGCTGTAGGTGGCGGTTTGGTTGAGCAGCGTCGCGCGCATCATGCACGCGGCGATCGTATCAAAGCTGCCGGTGCCGCGGACGGGGATATCAATCCCCATGGGTCCCTCCAGCCGTGGGCCGGTCGGCGTCAGCGTCATGCGCGGCAGGAAGACGGCCAGCGACTTGGTGCCGCTGATCGTCAGCGCGTAGGTGAAGGAGCAGGGCGTGCCGGCGATGGCATCGGTCAGGATGGGGGCATTCGCCGTGGTGAGCCGGACCGTGCCCTCGAAGGTTGCGGTGGGCTCCGCCCAGTCGATGCCCTCAATGCGGCGGTCGTTGCGGATGGCCTTTACGGGCTCCATCGAGTTCGAGAAGTTGATGGTCCCTGTCATGAAGGCCGGCAGCGCTGCACCATTGCGCTGGATGCTGCCCTGGAAGCGATTGAACCGCTCGAAGGTGGCGGTGGTGGGCGTGCCAGGGGCCGAGGTCAGGTTGGGCGTGTAGCTCAGCCCCATCAGACCAAAGGTCACGTCCGCGGCGCCGCTCGGCTGGATAGGCAGGCTCATGGTGTTCGCCCGCACGCCGAGATAGCCCTCATGGGCACCGGAGACGTCGCCATAGACCTTCTCGAAGGCGGCACTCGGCAGGGCATTGGAGCCGGACTGAAAGACATGCGTGAAGTTGGTGGTGCCCGAGCTGGTCGGCGCGCCCAGCAGCATGCGCAGCCAGTGGCCGATATTGGTCAGATCGAGTGGCACCACCGCATCGCCGGCGAGGTCGATGAAGTCCCGGTAGGGGTCCATCGGATCGCGCGTTGTGGCGGAGCTGGACAGCACGACCTCGCTCTGGATGTTCTCGGTGGGGGCGAGCGAGAAGCTTTTGACCGGCAGCCGACGATAATTGCCGGTGGGCTTTACAGCCTCTGTGGCCTCGGTCTGCTGGAACAGCGAGACGGCTTTGCCTTGTGCGCCGACGGGCATCGTGGCGGTCTCCTTGCAGGGTGGCGGTGGATGGGTGGGGGAGGCTCAGCCCGCGGGGCTGTCGGCCACGTAGTGCAGGCGGATGGGGATCGAGATGGAGAAGACGGGCGGTTGCTGGCCGTGGCCTTCGAGGGAGGGCGAGGACATGACCTCGGCCTCGGGCATGCCGATTTCGGCCCAATCAACGGCGCCGCCGAGGCCGGGATCCGCCACCAGCAGAGCGGCCAGTGCCTCGACCGTACCCTCTCGGATGGCGGCGGTCTCCGCGTCGAGGGTGATGGGCGCGTTCCAGATGATCTCGTAGCGCAGCGGCGAGAGCAGCGGTTCGGCCGCCTCGCAGCTGCCGTCATGCAGCAGGATCAGCGCCTGGCCGTTGGGAATGGGCTCTGGCGTGCCGGTCGCGCGCAGCACGCTGTGACCCGGCAGGCCTGCCTGAAGCACGGCCAGGAGTGCCGCCATGGCCGTCTCGCGCTGGGTCATCGGACCGAGACCCGGTGGCTGAGCATCGCCTCGTCCAGCTGCACGTCAAAGATCTCGCGGGCGCCGGCGGCGAGTTGGAGCTGGCCGCCCTTCTCGGGGGACGCCACCTCCGCGACCTGGATCTCGAACACCCAGCCGGCTTGCCGGACATGGTGCTGTCCCAAATCCAACACCGGATCGGGTTGCCGCCGCAGCACCCGGCAGGGCACGGGCGCGCCATTGCCGGGTGGCAGGTAGACCGCGTCCTCGCCGAGATTGGGATCGGCGTGGAGCACGGCCAGGGCTTCGGCAAAGGCGTTCATGCGGGCCGCCGCAGGCGCCAGGCCAGTACACCGACCACCGCCGCGGCGATCAGCGCGATGGCGACCGCTGGCGCCAGGCTGCCCAGGGCCTGGATGGCGGGTGTCGCCTGGACGACGGCGGTGGCGATACCCGCCGCGCCGACCAGCAGCGCGCCGCGACCGGTGTCGGTGATGGTAGCGACGTCACGCAAGGTGACCGGCGGCGCAGGTGGCGCCCCGGCGAGGGTGAGCGCGCGATCGATCACCGCGGCTGGATAGGACAGCCCCGCGCATTCGTGGTGGATGATCGCCTCCACGAGCGGGCGAAGGTGATCATGCCGATGCAGGTCGATCGCATCATCCGGTCCGACGCCGATCCGCCGCGCCACCACTGCGATATACGCTTCGGTATCGTTCTCCACCTTGGGCGCCCAGCGCGTGATGATCGCGCGCGGCGTTCGCAGCTGGTGCCGGTCCTGGTATGTGGTCAGCAGCAGTGCCAGTGCGCGAATGCCCAACTCGTGGCTGGTGAAGCGGCAGAAACGCCCATCCGAGGGCGGCTCAGCGAGGCCCTGCCATTTGTTGGTCGGGACATGCTCGATGTTCCCCGGATTGCGGTTGCGATAGCCGCGTGTGGTGTGCGGGTTCACGCCGCTCTGGGCCGCGCTCATGCGCCGGACGCCGGAACGCGCTGCAGCACGGCGCGGACGGTGGTGTCGGCAGCGAGGGCCGCCACGGTGGCGAGGCCGACTTGGTAATTGGCGGTGGCGGTACCCAGACGCACGGGCCAGAGAATGGGCTTGCCAATCGACGATTCGGCAGCAGTTCTTTACGCTGCCCATGTGCTGCAACCAACTCCGCTACATTTTCGCCGAGGAAACTCCAAGATTTCCAAGGCTTTCAGACTGGCTGGTAAATCGCCCAAGTCGCCAGCTTCGGAGAACGCCGCGCCGGAGAGAGTGATTTTCGGGCGTCGTTGCGCTTCTGCATCCGCCAGCCATCGCGCAAGAATGGCGGAAAACCTGCGCCACTCCGCCACCCGGCGCGCGCTGCCATCCCGCCCGGCGCGGCCTTTGCCGGCACCGTTCGCCAACATGTAGGCCGCACTCGCCACCGTCTCGGCCCCGGCCTCGCCCATTTCGTCGAGGCACAGCAGCAAATCGCAATGCGCCGCCGCCACCGCTTCCAGGGAATTATCCGTGGTGCGCCAGCTTCGGCACCACCCGCGCAAACCGCCGCCGCCCCACACGCTGCCAGCGACATGCAAAGCGGTGGATTTCCCCACGCTGGAAGGCCCGCGGAAATGAAAGCCGCCACCCTCCGCGCCGATCAGCGCCGCAAGCGGTGCCGCGAAACCCACCGCCAGCGCGAAGCCCAGGCGAGAGTTCCCCACCGCCAGCGCCGCCAAATCACTTTGCCACTCGGCCAGCGTGCCGGATTGATGGAGCGGCGGCAGCGCGTCGGGCCGCTCGGTTTGCAGCATCACCCGCTCGCCGGCCAGGCGGCCCATGGTGGCATCCGGCAGGACGAACACCCGCGCGCCTGCCGCACCATGCCACCCAATCCGCGAAACCACCCGCACGCGGTCGGGCGGATTGGCGCGCGTCAGATACTCGGCCAGCTTCTCCCGTGCCTTGCGGCTGGAAGCCAGGAACAAGCCGCCGTCGAGAAGATGGGAGCGCACCTCTTGCCCGTCACCGGCCAGCATGGCGCGCGGCATCGCCCATTGATGTTGCCGCCCGTCCGCATCCTCCCATTCCAGCAAAGCGCCCCAAGCCTGCCCGGTGCCGTTATTCGTCGCGGCCACCACCCGGAGCGGCCCGCACACATGCACCGGCTGCACCACATCGCGTCCGCCTTCCATCGGCTCCGCCTGCCACCACACGCCACTGGCGCGCATGAAGAAGGGGCGCGGCATCTTCGGCGCATCCTCGCCTTGCGGCGGCACCGCTTGCGCCTCCGCATCGGCCACCATCTGCCGCAACGTCTCCACCGTCACATCGGGCGGCAGCGCATCGGCCAAATCCCACTTCTCCGGCCAGTCGGCAGGGATCTCCACCACCGCCGCGCAAGCCGCTCCGGCTTCCGCCAGCGCCGTGTGGAGCTTGCCTGCCGCCTCTGCACCCGGCGCGTCATGATCGGGCCAGATGATGACGTGGCGGCCTTCCAGCGGGCTCCAATCGGCCTTGCCGGTGGCACCGCTGCCGCCCGGCCAGGACATCGCCACATGCTCCGGGAAAAGCACCGCGGCAGCATCGGCGGCCTTCTCGCCTTCGCACAATATCACGGGCGCGTCAGGCCGCGCGGCGAGGTCCGCCAGGCCATAGAGCGGGCGCGGTGCCGGCGGTGCCTTCCAGTGCCAGCGCCGTTGCTCTTTCGCGGTGCCGAATGTCAGCGGCGAAAACTCTTTGCGGCCATCGGGCAGATTGAAGCGGAACACCCGGAACAGCGGGCGTTGCTCCGCATCCCGGTAGGTCCACCCGCAAACCGGCACGCCAAGCCGGGGATGGCGCAACGCCTCCGGCGGTTCCTCCGGTGCCGGCAATTCCGCCTGCCAGGACGCAACGGCTTCGGGCATTTCCTGCACCTCAGGCACAGCGCCAAGGGGCGCGAAGGGATTAGCGGCCATGGTTCGCGCCTCCCATGCCAAGCATTTGCGCCAGCCGCTCGGCGGCCTCGGCTTGGGTCAGGCGATGCACCGCCGCGGCGAGGCTCACCACATCGCCGCCCTTCTGGCCCGCGGCGAAGTCCGCCCATCGGCCGGTGCGGAGATTCACGCGGCAGGATGCGCCCGGCTCGCCGGCCAGGCTGCCGCATGTCCATTCGGCACCGATTTGCTTTCCGCCCGGCAGCCACCGCCGGCAGAGTTCCGGCAGATGCGGGAGAGCGGCACGCGCCACCGCGGCAATATCGAGGCGCGGTGCAGCACCATGGCGCGGGAAGGGATGCGCGCTCATTGCCGCACCTCCGGCCGCGTGGTGGCGGTCAGGGTGCGGGCCACCAAAACGGCAGCGAGTTCGGCGGCCATGGCGGCAGCCAAGTCGCCGCGGCGGCGAGCCTCGGCGGCTTCGCTCAGCAGGCTAAGAATTTTTGTCATGGGTCGGTTCCTTGTCGGAACCGGGCGGTTAGTGCTGGCGTCAGGCACGCGGGCGCAGTATTTTGCGGGTGTTGAGAAGCCGCTTTTGTTCTGCACCGCCGCCGGGTCGCACACGCTGCGCCCGGCGGTTTTCATTCAGCGCCAAGCATCCGGCGCAGCGAAGCGCCATCGGCCAGCGTGCGCCCACCACAGCGGAACAGCCGGAGCGCACCATCCGCAGCACGGCGCCGCAACGTGGCAACGCTCAGGCCGCTCAGGCGCGAGGCATCGGGCAGGGTGTAGGAGATGGCGTCGCGCATCGGCGCGGGCCGCTCATCCGGGCGCCGCTTCCGGCGCGGTGTGGTGTGTTGGGAAGCCAAGGTGGCACCTCATGACGCTCAGCGGGCCGGGATGGCTCGCCATGCGGCAGAGATGGCAGGCAGAAAATCGGGCACGAAAATCAAACAGCGGGCGCCCGCTGCCCGATTTATTGAGCAGCGCGCGGGCGCCCTCGCGTGCCTTTTAAACCTTCGGGAAGCGCGTTCCATGCTGCCAGCGCCTCCCTATAAGTCGCGCCGGTCTTGTTCTGACATGCTCGGATTGCGCCATCGCGCTTCCACGCGCCCGCAGAGGTGACGTTTTCGCGCATCCAGTTTTCGGCGGCGGTCGCGGCTCCACTTACCGCGTGCGGCGGCTTCGCAAGCGGTAGCGCCTCCGGCGGCCCAAGGACGACCGGTTCAGGCTCAACCGGCTCTCGCTCCGCATCATCAAAGGGCGGCCACTCCCGCACCACATCATCCCGCGCCACCACCACACCGCGCCAGTGCAACCCGTCACCTCGCGCCGGGCCTAGATACTTCGCGCCCCGTTCCCGCTGATCCTCGGCAATCGTCACAAGCGCCCAATCGTCGGATTCCAACTCCCGACGATCATTCGATGTGTGCGGTGTGCCGCGCCCGCGTATCGCGCCCCGGCGCGCGGCCGCCGCCAGTAATTCATCGGCCGCGGCAGGGTCCGGCCCCACCTCTGCACCGTCGAGTTTCCGACATGCCCAATCCACATGCCAGCCCACAACACCGCGGGTGTCTCGCCCATGGTGCGGCGGGCCAGCGTCGCGCACCGCCGCCGTATCCCGCAGCGCAATCCACACGCTTGCTTGCGTTAGCGTCCACCATTCCGGGAGGTCACTAAGCGGCGGAACGTATGGCGGGTGCGGCACTTCGGCGCAGCTTGCGCATAGGCCCGCGGCGGCAACCGTCACCCGCACGCCATGCCAGCGTTGCCCACCCCCAATAAGTTCAGCCGGCAGATTTGGCTCACCCGGAAACCCAAGCTGAAAATGCGCCGCGCGCCAAGTTTCCGGAGAGATCGGGCTTGGCCCGGCGTCGCCTTCCGCTACTCCATCGGCGGCATACCCTCCGCCTTCCATCAAGCGGCTAAAGGCGAGGCGGAACGCATCGCGCTCTTTCTTGTGCGCCTCCGCACCGCCCGCCATCCACCAACCCTTCGGAGGCGGCTTTGCCGCCGCGGCGTAGAGTTCAGGCAGGACCGTCGCCGCCGCCTCCGCCAGCGTCCACCCGCCAGCCGGCGGCCTCAGTTCCGTCATCCATGCGCCTCCGATGCGCGTTCCGAATGAAAAGCGGCGAGGCGGCCCGTTCGGAATCCGGGCGTTCGGCGGCCAAACCTAGCCCCGCCAAGTCAGAGATTACATGAAATGCGCCGATTCCCGTGCCGTCACTTGCAGCAGTCGCGCGCATCCGCCGCCCGCACCGTTACCACCGTTGCCAGCGCCGTTTTGAAGGTGGCAACGCCAGCAAGGCCCCACAGAACAGCCATTGTTGCCACCGTTACCAGTGTTGCCAGACACAAACACACAGCCCCGCTTTTCACGTCTCGCCAGTGCCATCATGCGGCAGTTCGCGCCTTCGCCTTACGCTTCGGGCCGCTGCCGCAATGCTCCGCCCAATCCCGCATGAGCGGTTCGCGCCGGTCGAATAAATCGGAGCGCCGATAGGCCCCACTCACCTTGTTCGCCACCTCATGCGCCAGCGCCTTTTCAGCCGCCTCCCGCTCATGCGGGCGGGTGTCATCCACCCATGTCGAGAAGGTGGCGCGGAAGCCATGCGGCACCGCCACGCGCCCATCCGCATCGCGCCAGGGTGCCGGCGCATCCTCCGGCTTGTCGGCATTCATCCGGCGCATGACGGCAGAGAGCGCCATGTCGGAAAGCGGTGTGGTGCGCTTGGCGCTCGGAAAGATCAGCGCATCCCGCGCCAGCGCCGCCAGCTTCGGAAGCTCTGCCGCGGTGGCGGTGGTGCCGTTCGCCTCGGCATAAGCACGCGCCAGAGCCTCAAGCGCGGCATTGGAGAGCGGCGCGCGATGCGGCAGCACTTCGCCCGTCTTTTTGCCCTTCATCACCTCGCCTGGAACCGTCAGCGTCGGCACCCCATCGAAGGCGAGCCAGGACCACCGCGCATTCCGCACCTCGCCGGAGCGCAGCGCCGTCAGCACCACAAGGCGCAGCGCCAGCGCCCCAAGCCCCGGCATGGCGTCCAGCGCCACCATGAAGGCCGGCAACCGCCCCCAAGGTAAGGAAGGCTGCTTGCGGCCACCCGGCAGCGCCGGAAGCCCAGCATGGCGGAGCATCCGCGCATCCGCCGCATTGTCATTCGCGCGCCAGCCATGAGCGGCGGCATATCGGAGAACGGAAGCGATGCGGTGCACCACCTTGCGCCCCGTCGCCGGGCGGGTGCGCCACACCTCGCCCACCGCGCGAAGCACCGCGGCACGATCCACCTCCGCCACCGGCATATCGCCCAATTCGGGGAAGGCCCATCGCTCAAGCGAGTTCTGCCAGAGCAGCGCCGTCCGCTCATTCTTCCAGCCGGGCGCCTCCGCCTTGATGCAGGCCAGCGCCACCGTGCGGAATGTTCGGGTCTCCGCCTCGGCCGCGGCCTTACGCTGCGCCGCCTGCTCCCGCTCAAGCCGCTCACGCTCCGCCACCGGATCACCGCCATCGGCTGCAATCTTGCGGGCCGCTGCCGCCTTCTCGCGCGCTTCCTTGAGGCTCACGCCAGGATAGCCACCCAGGCCCACATCCCGCCGCTTGCCGTCCACCGTCAGCCGGACCAGCCACATGCGCGCGCCGCTCGGCCGCACTTCCAGCAGCAACCCGCCGCCATCTGACATGCGATAGGGCGCGGCCCGCTTCTTCGCCGCTTCCACCGTTTTAGCGTCGAGATTTCCCGCCATTGCCGCCGCTCCGCGTGAGTGTGTCGAGGGGAAGCCCATCCCCCACAGTCCCCACACTATCCCCCACACTCGGCGGTCGCAATGTCATTCTGCACCATGGCGTAGCATACCGGCGCAAAGGCAGCTGTGACCTTGCTTTCTTGCCGATGCTCTAGGGGTGCCTTGCGCCGCTATGGTTCAGCCTGATTTGCCCATATGGCGTCCGTACGGGACGCCAGTTCCACTTCCTCCAACCTCTCTCTCCCGTAGCGGCCGTCGCCGTGTGGCGGACGCTGTTCCTCTCGACGGGCGAGGAAGGCATTGCCGACCGGATGTCGCCGCGCTGCGCCTCTCCGGTTTGCAGCGACCGCCGGCATGGGCGGACGTGACTTCTACGCCGCCGCCTGGGGCCTGGTGCGGGTGCTGTGGCCGCTACACGCCGCAAGGTGGTGGCCGGTGGTGGCGTGAGGCGCGGGAGCCGACCGGCTGGCGCTGCTGGACTTGTCACCCGCCCGTGCATCTGGCGCCGGGCAATATTCATGAGGTGCGGACATGAGCGAGCTTTCCCGTATTGGCGGGCGCCTCGCCAAGCTGCTGCCGGTGCTGGCGAGCGACCGGCCCGGCGAGGTGGCTGCTGCCGCCGCCGCTATCACGCGGACGCTTCAAGGTGCTGGCCTGGATTGGCACACACTGGCCGCTGTGGTGGACGCGGAAGCTAAGCGGCAGGCGGCGCCGATCTTTAGCTTTGGGAGCCTGCCGCCGCGGACGGCGCGCAAGCAAATCGCGCTGCTGGCGCGGTGGCCGGAACTGACGGCAGCGCAGCGCGCACGAATGGAACAGATGCGCGATTGGCTGCACGGCAAGCCGGTGGCGGTGCGCCTCCCGGCGGAGTGCATCGCCTTCCTCGATGATCTTTGGCGCCGGGCCTTTGGTGGCGGCGCGTCACGTTGAATGGACGAAACGGGGCGGAAATGACGGAAACGCATGAAGCGATGACGGCAGCGGAGCGCGCGGAGGAACGGCGGGCGCTGAACCGGGAGCGCGCCCGCGCCTATCGGAGCCGGCGGCGGCGGGGTGTGGTGTGGGCCTGGATTGAGATTGAACCGCGCGCCCTGGCGGGGCTTGAGCGGCTGGCCTTGCTGCCGCCGGGTGAGCGGGGCCTTGAGGCTGTATCGGAGGCGGTGGCGCGTTTCGTTCAGGCGGCGGCACCGCTGGCCGCTGTGGGGGATGCCCTTTGGCCGGACGTTTCCGAATGAGCGGGCGCAATGTCCCGCCCGGGTGGGCTGCATTCCGTGCGCTACGCCAGACACTCGCCCCGCACCGGCCGAAGCGGCACGGAAATTGGAAACATGGCGGGCGGAGCCGCTTCGGGATTGATGAGGGGCGGAAGCTTCGCGTGATGTTCCGCATCCTCGACGCGCCGCGCGGCGGTGCTGTTCTGAGGGTGCCGGGCGCTATGGCGTGGCTGTTTCCGCCGCGGCCGATGGGGTGGGGTGGCTATATAGCTGGACGCTCTGCCCTGGATGGCGACTGTTAAGCCCGAAATGCCGCCAAGCCTCTGCGCATTGTGGGGGATATCGTGGGGGATGAATTAGAGCGCAAAGCGTAAAGGTAAAAAAATCAACGCTTTGGAGGAATGTAATGGCGTCCCGTACGGGATTCGAACCCGTGCTGCCAACGTGAAAGGCTGGTGTCCTAGGCCTCTAGACGAACGGGACGTGCAGTGCGCCCGGGATTAGGGGCGATGGCGGCCAAGGTCAACCCGACCCTCGCATCCGCAGCCCGGCGGCCTACGTATGATCATCATGAACCCACCCCGCATCTCACGTCGCACGCTGTTTCCAGCCGCGGCAGCCCTGTCTCTGACGGGCTGCAAGGCGACGGATCTCGCCAATGCGCTGACGCCCGCGGGCGGTGTCACGCGCGAATCGACCAGCGCATACGGCCCGCTGCCGCGCCATCGCATGGATCTGTACCGCCCCGCTGCCCTCAGTGAGACGGCACCGCTGGTGGTCTTCGTCCATGGCGGCGGTTGGCGCTCTGGCAGTCGGGCGCAATATCCCTTCATCGCCCTGCCGCTGGCCCAGCTGGGCTGCATGGTCGCCGTGCCGGATTATCGCCTCTGGCCCGAGGCACGATTCCCGGAATTCGTGGAGGATACGGCGCTGGCCGTCCGCGTTCTGGCCGCGCGCGAACCGACGCGCCGCCTGATTTTGATGGGCCACTCCGCCGGGGCCTTCAATGCCGCCTGCGTCGCACTGGATGCCAGCTGGGGCGCACAGGCTGCCGTGGGGGGCTTCATCGGCCTGGCCGGCCCCTATGATTTCGGCGCCTCCGAGGTGGATCCCCCCGCGATCTTCCCCGCACCACGGGTGCGGGCCGCCCCCTCACCCCTGCGCGCCGGCGTCACGCCGCCGCTCCTGCTGCTCCATGGCGAGGCGGATACCATCGTCGGCCCCTACCACTCGCGCATCCTGGCCGCACGGGCGATGGAGGCGGGGGTGCCGGTTCGGCACGTGACCTATCCGCGCATGGGCCATCTGGGCGTGATCGCCGCCCTGGCGAGCCCAGCGCGATGGCTGGGCCTGGCCGATGCCGGCGTGCGCGACGAGGTCGCTACCTTCCTGTTCACGCCCGCACAAAGGACAGAAGCGCGAGGCTGATCGCCTCCGCCTGCGGTCCCAGGGGTGCGAAACGGCTGGTGAGTTGGTCGAAGTCGCTCTGCGTCAGGAAGAATTGATCCTCACGCGTGGCAAGCTCCACCGTGGGCAGCAGCACGCCATGGGCCTGCGCCAGCCGCGTACGATCTTCCGCGAAAATGGGCTCCACGGCCGCCATCGACTCATGATCGAAAATCAGAGGTGCTGAGGCAAAAAGCCCCTTCATGCCGCGCAGCGCCCGCAAATGGCGCTCTATCTCCTCAGGCTCAGCCAAGACCTGCTTGACAGCGAGCATGGCGACCAGGCCCACAACCCCCAGCGAGATATTGCGCCGCTCGACCGGGAGTTGTTCGGCTTCGCCGATGCCGATGGCACGCAGGAAGCGCGGCACGAAATCCGCCGCCGGGTGATAACTGACGACGCGGACCGGAAATCCCGTGGCGCTCAGGCGCTCCAGCATCGGCATGATGCAAAACCGCCGCGCCGAAGCACGCAGATAGGCCCCTGGGCGCTGCTGTTCACGCAGCACAGGATCCTTGACCGATTGGTTATAGAGGGACGCCACCCATTCAAAATGCTCGCGACAGGCGAACAGAATTTGCGGCGCCCACCCTTGGCCGAGATGGCCCAGCAAGGCCCGGATGAAAGCGCCGACATCGAGCCCGGCCAGGCTTTCGGAGCTGATCAGCAGGTCCCTGTCATCCGCCGCCGCCAGGGCGGCGATCCGCGCGAATTGGGCGGCTGAATCCTCTGCCACCAATTCCGGCCGCGCCGCATGACCAAAGAAATTGAAGACGAGGTTGTGGTGCGAACCATCCGCCCAGAGGCCGACCTGCGGGTAAAGCACAGGCAAATCCGGCCTGGTGCGACAAAGCTGCTGCACCGCACTCGTTCCGGTCTTCGGCGGACCAACGTGAATATAGAGGTTTCGCATGCCGCTGGATTCAGCCGCCCGCACCATCCATCGCGTCAAGCACATGGAGCGAGTAGGTCAGCGCCGCCCCGGCGTTGAGCGCAATGGCCACGCCAAGCGCCTCGGCGACCTCTTCCTTGCTGGCACCGGCGGCCCGCGCCTTGCGCACATGCGCATCAATGCAGCCCTCGCATCGTGTCGTAACGGCGACGGCAAGAGCGATCAGCTCCCGCGTGCGGGCGTCCAGGTGCTTCGTGGTGGAAGCGCCGCGCGAAAGGGCGGAGAAGCCCTTCATCAGTTCCGGGTGCATCGCGGCCAATTCCTTGCCGCGTTCGCGCAATCCGGCGCTGTAGCTGTCCCAGTCCTCGATGCGGGTATCGGTGGTCATGGCACGCCCTCCCAAAAAATTCAGGCCCCGATGGTTTCCCACCGGGGCCCGTTTCGCAAGGCGGGGGCGAAGGCCTATTCGGCCGTCGCTTCCGGCTCCTTCTCCGCCTCGCCATCGCCTTCCGGCTTGGGCAGGGCAGCGACGGGTGTCTCGGCGATATCGAAGCTCAGCGCGCCATCGGTCAGGTTCACCTTGACCGCGCCGCCCTTGACCAGGCGGCCGAACAGCAGCTCCTCCGCCAGCGGCTTCTTGATGAACTCCTGGATCACACGGGCCAGCGGCCGCGCGCCATAGAGCGGATCATAACCGCGCTCGGCCAGCCATTCCTTGGCGCCGGAGGAGAGCTCGATCGTGACGTTGCGGTCGGCAAGCTGTGCCTCCAGCTGCATCACGAACTTCTCGACCACCTGCGCCACGATTTCCTGGCTGAGGCCGGCGAAGGGAATCACCGCATCCAATCGGTTGCGGAATTCGGGGGTGAACATGCGCTTCACCGCCTCCTCATCCTCGCCGGTGCGGACCGGACTGCCGAAACCGATGGCCGATTTCTGCATGTCGGACGCGCCGGCATTGGTCGTCATGATGAGGATGACGTTGCGGAAATCCACCGTCTTGCCGTTGTGGTCGGTGAGCTTCCCGTGATCCATGACCTGCAACAGGATGTTGTAGAGATCCTGGTGCGCCTTCTCGATCTCATCGAGCAGCAGGACGCAATGCGGATGCTGGTCGATGCCATCGGTCAGCAGCCCGCCCTGGTCGAAGCCGACATAGCCCGGCGGTGCGCCGATCAGCCGGCTGATGCTGTGCCGCTCCATGTATTCCGACATGTCGAAGCGGATCAGCTCGATGCCCAGCGTCTTCGACAGCTGCTTGGCGACTTCCGTCTTGCCGACGCCCGTCGGGCCGCTGAACAGGTAGTTGCCGATCGGCTTCTCGGCATCGCGCAACCCGGCGCGGCTGAGCTTGATGGCCGAGGAGAGCGCCGTGATCGCCGCATCCTGCCCGAAGACCATCGCCTTGAGGTCGCGCTCCAGCGTGCGGAGCACTTCCTTGTCATCGGCCGAGACGGATTTAGGCGGAATACGAGCGATCTTCGCGACCACCTCCTCCACATCCTTCAGCGTCACGGTCTTCTTGCGCTTGTTCTCCGGCACCAGCATGCGCGAAGCGCCGACTTCGTCGATCACGTCAATCGCCTTGTCGGGCAGCTTGCGGTCATGGATGTACTTGGCCGAAAGCTCCACCGCGGCGCGGATGGCTTCGGGCGTGTACTTCACCTTGTGGTGCTTCTCGTAATTGGTCTTGAGGCCCTGCAGGATCTTGACCGTGTCCTCGATCGAGGGCTCGTTCACGTCGATCTTCTGGAAGCGCCGGACCAGCGCGCGGTCCTTCTCGAAGTGGTTGCGATATTCCTTGTAGGTGGTGGAACCGACGCAACGCAGCGTGCCCTGGGCCAAAGCCGGCTTGAGCAGGTTGGAGGCATCCATCGCGCCGCCCGAAGTGGCGCCGGCGCCGATCACAGTGTGGATCTCGTCAATGAACAGGATGGAGCCCGGCTGGGCCTCCAGTTCATTCACCACGGCCTTCAGCCGCTCCTCGAAATCGCCGCGATAGCGGGTGCCAGCGAGCAGGCTGCCCATGTCGAGCGAATAGATCGTGGACTTGGCCAGCACTTCCGGCACATCGCCCTCGACGATGCGCTTGGCCAGGCCCTCGGCAATGGCCGTCTTGCCCACGCCTGGATCACCCACATAGAGCGGGTTGTTCTTGGTGCGGCGGCAGAGGATCTGGATGGTGCGCTCGATCTCGTGATCGCGGCCGATCAAGGGATCAATCTTGCCGGCCTGGGCGCGCTTGTTGAGGTTCACGCAATAGGTGCTGAGCGCATCCTGGTTGCGGTTGCCGCCGCGCGGCTTTTCCTCGCGCTCCTCCTTGCCGGCATTTTCCTCGGGCGTCGGCGCCTGGCCCTGGACGGGACGGGGCTGCGAGCGGCCGGGGGCCTTGGCGATGCCATGGCTGATGAAGTTGACGGCATCGAGGCGCGTCATGTCCTGCAATTGCAGGAAATAGACGGCATGGCTTTCGCGCTCGCTGAAGAGGGCGACGAGCACATTGGCCCCCGTCACCTCATCCCGGCCCGAGGACTGCACATGAATGGCGGCCCGCTGGACGACGCGCTGAAAACCAGCGGTCGGCTTCGGATCGCCCGTGCGGTCACTGACCAGCCCGGCCAGGTCCTTGTCGAGGAATTCGGTGAGTTCCCGCTTCAGCCGGTCCACATCCACGCCGCAGGCGCGCAGCACGGTGGTGGCATCGGCATCCTCGCCCAGGGCGAGCAGCAAGTGTTCGAGGGTTGCATATTCATGGCGGCGGTCATTGGCGAGGCCAAGCGCGCGATGGAGCGTCTGCTCAAGGTTGCGGGACAGCATGGATCAACGCTCCCACTGGAGATGGCCAGAACCGAGGATCGGCACGTGGCAGATGGATGATGATGTGGTGGCGCTCCCTTGCCGTCACACCCCATGCGTCATGTCAAACATGTCATTCCGCATGGCGATTTAATTCCAGGTCTCACTCTTTTTCTATCGTGCATTGCAGCGGATGCTGATTCTGGCGGGCCAGATCCATCACCTGCGTCACCTTCGTCTCGGCAACTTCGTAAGTGTAGACACCGCAGACGCCGACTCCGCGGCGGTGGACATGCATCATGATACGCGTGGCTTCGTCACGATTCTTCTGAAAAAAACGTTCCAGGACGTGAACGACGAATTCCATTGGCGTGTAGTCGTCATTCAGCATGAGGACCTTGTACATCGCCGGCTTCTTGGTCTTGGGGCGCGGCTTGACGACAACGCCGGTGGCGGGGCCGCCATCGCCGTCGCGTTTGTCCGGATCGGACATGGTGATTGGGCTCATCATACGGTTCCGGTCGTCCATCAATTGGCGTCGGGCACTGTTCGTCTCGTGGGTGCCGCGCGAGGGAGGATATCGGGTGCGGCCGCCCCACGGGAAGGGGTTCGGAGCATCACGATGCGGAATCCCCAAAAGGAAAGGGCCCGGACCGCAAGAACGGCCGGGCCCCCGAAGGCTCCAAAGGACCGGTTACCCGGCCTTATGAGTGACTTACGCCGCCAGCGGCTTGGCCATCTTCTCCATGGCGAGCGTCATGCGGGCCGAGATCGGCTCGATCGAGGTCTCGGCCAGCTTCATTGCCGCTTCGGAGATCTTGGTCGTGTCGTTCATGGCGCGCTCGAACGCGGTCTTGGTGAACGAGGCCTGGAAGTCGGTCGCGTCCTTCATGCTCTTCATGGTGGACAGCGCCTTCACGCCCTCGATCGCGTGCTCGGAGAGAGCCTGGAACATCGCCATGGTCTGGCGGGACAGGTCCTGCACGCCCGTCACATAGAGCTGCGACGCCTTGGTGAGGGCCTCCATGTTGCCACGGCTGAATTCGGCGGCCTCTTCGGCGGCCTTCATCATGTCGCCAGCGGTCTTGTTGGCGGTCTCCATCGTCTTCTCGACGGCAACGCGGGCCTGGGCCGTGCCGTCCTCAACCAGCTTCTTCGCCTGGGCGGCGCCGGTCTGCGCGGCCTGGGTCATCGCCTTCTTCATGTCTGCCTGATTTGCCATGGTCTTCATCCTTCCGAGAGCCGCTCCGGCCGCCCCGGAACTGGGGAAGGAACGAAGAGGCATGTTTTGCTGCAATGCAGCATGAAGCGTATTTAGGCTCCACCCCCGGCCGTTGCAAGCGATTTTTGTGCACTGCACAAAAATTCCCGGGGGAAGGAAAAGCGCCCCCCATGCGCGAAACGGATGGACAAACGGCGGCATGGCTGTTTCTTTGCCCCCAGCGTAAACGCCACGGCCGAACCTTGGGGGAGGCAAAACCGCGGTGTGCTGGGGAATCCGCATGATCATCTCTGCTCTTTCGCGCGCCGCCATGGCACTCATCCTGAGTCTGTGGGCCGGGGTTGCCACCGCTCAGATCACCGCGCGGGACCGCTACGCTTCCATCGTGGTGGATGCGCGCTCCGGCCAGGTGCTGAGTGCCGCCAATGCCGATGAAACCCGGCACCCGGCCTCGCTCACCAAGATGATGACCCTGTACATGCTGTTCGAGGCGATGCGCGATGGTCGCCTCTCGCTCAGCACGCCGATCCGTGTCAGCGCGGAAGCAGCCTCTCGCCCGCCGTCCAAGCTGGGCGTGCCGGCCGGCGGCAGCATCTCGGCCGAAAGCGCCATCCTGGCGCTCGTCACCCGCTCGGCCAATGACATCGCGACCGCCGTGGGCGAAGCGCTTGCGGGCGATGAGGATGCCTTTTCCCGCGCCATGACCCAGCGGGCCCGCAGCCTGGGCATGACGCGCACCACCTTCCGCAACGCCTCCGGCCTGCCCGACCCCGAGCAGGTGACCACCGCGCGGGACATGGCGTTGCTCGGGCGCCGGCTGATCGCGGATTTCCCGGATCAGTACCACTATTTCGCCACGCAGTATTTCGCCCATGGCAACCGCATGATCCGCAACCATAACGGCATGCTGCGCGATTACCCGGGCACCGATGGCATCAAGACCGGCTTCATCAATGCGTCCGGCTTCAACATCGTCACCTCGGCGCAGCGCGAAGGCGTGCGCCTGGTCGGCGCGGTGTTTGGCGGCAGCTCCTGGCCGCAGCGCAATGGCCACATGGCCGAATTGCTGGATGAGGGCTTCCAGCGAATGGGCGTGCGCGGCGTGCCGGTCATGGCCTCTGCGGCGCCCCGCATTGTCGCCGGGCGGGATGCGACGCTCGGCCCGGGCCCGCGCCGCGCGGCCCTCGCCGCACGCGCGCCCGCCCCTGCCGCGCGCAACACCGGACTGGCTGCGCGCAACACGGGCCGGCCCGCACCCGGCCGGCTCCAGGCCACGGCCGCCACGCGCCCCGCGCCAGCCCGCCCGACGGTCACGGCCGCACCGCAGGCCGCCAGCCGCGCCCGGCCAGCCACGGCGAGCTCGACGCAAAGCCGGGCCCGCCCGCCTGCCCGCGCCGCGCAAACCCCGGTCCCGCCGCGGCCACAGCAGGTTGCGCGCAGCGGGGGCTGAGCCCCGCATGGCCCTGGCGGGAATCGTCACCCGGCATGACTTGCCGCCCGACGCTTCCCCGTGGCAACACATGACATCCATACTGGAGGGAAGAGACCCATGCCAAAGCCGCTGAAAAAGGCCGTCATGCCCGTTGCCGGCATGGGCACACGCTTCCTTCCGGCGACCAAGGCGCTGGCCAAGGAAATGCTCCCGGTGGTGGATCGCCCGCTGATCCAGTACGCCGTGGATGAGGCGCGGGCCGCCGGCATCGAGCAGTTCTGCTTCGTCACCGGCCGCGGCAAGACCAGCATCGTCGAGCATTTCGACGTGGCCTATGAGCTGGAAAAGACCCTCGAAGAGCGCAACAAGATGGACATCCTGCGCGAGCTGCGCGGCCTGGCCATCGAACCGGGCAGCCTGCTCACCGTGCGCCAGCAGGTGCCGCTGGGCCTGGGCCATGCCATCTGGTGCGCGCGCGCCTTCATCGGCGATGACCCCTTCGCCATCCTGCTGCCCGATGACCTGATGCAATGCGACAAGCCCTGCATCGGCCAGCTGGCTGATGCCTATGCCGAGACGGGCGGCAATGTCGTCGCCATCGAGGAAGTGCCGATGGAGCGCGTCAACAAATACGGCGTGCTCGACATCGAGAAGGATATGGGCCGGCTGGTCTCCATCAAGGGCCTCGTGGAGAAGCCGCCGGTGGACCAGGCGCCCTCCAACCTCACCATCATCGGCCGCTACGTGCTGATGCCCGAGGTGATCGGCCATCTGGCCAAAATGGAAAAGGGCTCGGGCGGGGAAATCCAGCTCACCGACAGCATGGCCAAGCTGATCGGCCACCAGCCCTTCCATGGGTTGCGCTACGAAGGCCGACGTTTCGATTGCGGCGACAAGGTGGGCTACCTGGAGGCGCAGATCGCCTTTGCCCTGGCACGCCCCGAAATCGCGCCGGCCGTGCGTCAGTTTCTCAACACCTATCGGTGAGAGCGGACCGCTTGGCCGCCCGGCAGCGCTGCATGATCGAGCCCTGGCACAGCCCTGGCGAAGCAGCGCGGCACCGGCCGGACGGCACCGCCTTCGCCCTGCGCCCGAAGGTGCGGTGACATGAAGATCGCGATGATCGGTGCCGGCTATGTCGGCCTCGTCTCCGGCGCCTGCTTCGCCGAATTCGGGGTGGATGTGGCCGTGGTGGACACGGACCCCGCCAAGATCGAAGCCCTCAAGGCCGGGCGCATCCCGATCTATGAACCGCGGCTGGACCACCTGGTGGCCGATAACGCGCGCGAGGGCCGGCTGACCTTCACGACCGACCTCGACGAAGCCGTGACCGGAGCCGAGGCGGTGTTCCTCGCCGTCGGCACGCCCACCCGACGCGGCGATGGCCATGCCGACCTCACCTATGTTTTCGCCGCGGCCGAGCAGGTGGCGCGCGCGGCGAAGGGGCCGCTGGTGCTGGTGACGAAATCCACCGTCCCGGTCGGCACCGGGCGCGAGGTGAAACGCCGGGTGAAGGCAGCGCGGCCTGATCTCGATATCGCCGTCGCCTCCAACCCGGAATTCCTGCGCGAAGGTGCGGCCATCGGGGATTTCATGCGGCCGGACCGCATTGTTATCGGCATCGAGGAAGGCGAGGCGGGCGCGCGGGCGGAAGCCGTGCTGAAGCGCCTTTATCGCCCGCTCTATCTGATCGAGACGCCGATCGTCGCCACGGGGCTAGAGACGGCCGAGATCATCAAATACGCCGCCAACGCCTTCCTCGCGATGAAGATCAGCTTCATCAACGAGGTGGCGGATCTCTGCGAAAAGGCCGGCGCCGATGTGCAGCAGGTGGCGCGCGGCATTGGGCTGGATGGCCGGATCGGGCGCAAATTCCTGCATGCGGGGCCGGGCTATGGCGGCTCCTGCTTCCCCAAGGACACCATCGCCTTCGCCCGCACCGGGCAGGATCTCGGCGCGCCACTGCGCCTGGTGGAAGCCACCATCGCGGTGAATGACGGCCGCAAGCTCGCCATGGCGGACCGCGTGATCGCGGCCTGTGGCGGCAGCGTGGCCGGCAAGACCATCGCTGTGCTCGGGCTGACCTTCAAGCCCGAGACGGATGACATGCGCGATGCGCCCTCGCTCGATATCGTACCGAAGCTGGCCGCGGCGGGGGCGGTGATCCGCGCCTTTGATCCGCAGGGCATGGGCTTCGCGCGGCAACTCCTGCCGGCCGGCGTGCATTATGCCAACAACGCGCTCGATGCGCTGGCGGGGGCCGAGGCCGTTGTGTTGCTGACCGAGTGGAACGAGTTCCGCAACATCGCGCCCGAAAAGCTGGCTTCCGTGATGCGGGGGCGCGTCATGCTCGACCTGCGCAATGTCTATGACCCGGCCGCGATGCGCGAGGCGGGCTTCACCTATCACTCGATCGGAAGACCCTGATGGCCGCCTTCTCGCACCATTTCGACAAGACCTCGCTGCGCGAATACGACATTCGCGGCATTGTGGGGCAGACGCTCCATCCGGCGGATGCCTTCGCCATCGGCCGGGTCTTCGGCACCATCGTGGGCCGGGCGGGTGGCAGCCGCGTGGCGGTGGGCTGGGATGGGCGGCTCTCCTCGCCCGAATTGCAGCAGCACCTGGTGGCGGGGCTGGTCGCTTCGGGCATGGAGGTGGTGCGCGTGGGCTGCGGGCCGACGCCGATGCTCTATTTCGCCAGCTACGACCAGAAGGCCGATGGCGCCGTGATGCTAACCGGCAGCCACAATCCGCCAAACTACAACGGCTTCAAGATGATGATCGGCAAGAAGCCGTTCTTCGGCAAGGATATCCAGACGCTGGGCGCCATGGCTGCCGCCGGGGACGTGGTGATGACGGCGCCCGGCTCGGCGCGGGACGCGGATGTAAGCGAGGCCTATATCGCCCGCATGGTCCAGGACTACGCCGGCGGCGCCAAGACGCTGAACGTGGTCTGGGATCCGGGCAATGGCTCAGGCGGCGCCATCACGGAGCGCCTGGTCAAGCAGCTGCCGGGCAAGCACGTCGTCATCAATGGCGAGATTGACGGCAATTTCCCCAATCACCATCCCGACCCGACCGTGCTGAAGAACCTCGAGCAGATCATCGCCCGGGTGAAGGCCGAAGGGGCTGACCTCGGCATCGCCTTTGATGGCGATGCGGATCGCATCGGCGTGGTGGATGGTGACGGCCATATGCTGTTTGGCGACCAGCTTCTGGTGGTGCTGGCGCGGGATGTGCTGAAATCCCACCCGGGCGCCACCATCATCGCCGATGTGAAGGCCAGCCAGGTGCTGTTCGACGAGGTCGCCAAGGCGGGCGGCGTGCCCATGATGTGGAAGACCGGCCACAGCCTCATCAAGCAGAAGATGGCCGAAACCGGCTGCCCGCTGGCGGGTGAGATGTCGGGCCATACCTTCTTCGCGGATAAGTGGTACGGCTTTGATGACGCGCTGTATTCCGGCGTCCGCCTGCTGGATATCCTCGCCCGCAGCGACCAGACGCTGGCGCAGATGCGCGCGGCCCTCCCCCAGGTGCTGAACACGCCCGAGCTGCGCTTCAATTGCGACGAGGCCCGCAAATTCCAGGTGATCGAGGAAGTCCGCGGCCGCCTCGCGACCGAGGGCGCGCAGGTCCAGGCCGTGGATGGCGTGCGCGTGCTGAGCGAGGATGGCTGGTGGCTGCTGCGCGCCTCCAACACCCAGGCCGTCCTGGTCGCCCGCTGCGAGGCCTCGACCGAGGCCGGGCTGGAGCGGCTGAAGGCGCAGCTGGTGCGGCAATTGGAGGCCTCCGGCCTCGAAGCGCCGGACTTCTCGGGAGAGAATGCCGGCCACTGAGAGGGTCTGCCTCTTTTTTAACAGAATCGCGCCAGATTCGACTTGTTACGGACCCGATGCCTCACTTATATGCATCTTCTCCAACCGGGGTGGTCGGGCATGCAGGTCGAAGGCAATCCGAAACGCAGTCACGCCAGCCCATGGCGCGAAGCTGCTGACCTGTTGCGCTTCAGCCTGGAAGCCGGTGCGCTCTCGGGCGCGATCGTCATGGTCGCCTGGGTGTTGTCCGCAACCGGTTGACGCCAGCCAGCGCAGCCTCCCCAATAGGGGAAGGCAGCCGCATCACGAATGAGTGCGGCGCCTTTTGGAGGATGCCGGACCCATGTTCACCCGCCGCCAGCTTGCCCCGCTTGCCCTGGGCCTGTGCTTCACCCCGGCCGTCCTGCGCGCCCAGGGGGTATCTACTGGCTGGACCCCCAGCGGCCCCATTCGGATCATCGTGCCCTTCCCGGCGGGCGGCACCACCGACATCCTGGCCCGGCTCTACGCGCAACGCCTGACCGAGACGATGGGCGTTTCCGTCGTGGTCGAGAATCGCGGTGGCGCGGGTGGTTCCATCGGCTCGGATGTGGTGGCCAAGGCCGCACCGGACGGGCAGACGCTGCTGTTCCACAACCTCACCTTCAGCACCACCACGGCGGCGCTGGAATTCGCGGGCCGGGCACCGCATTCCATCGAGCGGGATTTCGCGCCCATCAGCATGGGCGCCAATGTGCCGATGATGCTGCTGGTGCACCGCGACGTGCCGGCGCGCAACATCACCGAATTCGCCGCCTGGGCGCGCAGCCAGCCCAGCGCGCCCTTCTATGGCTCAACCGGCCCCGGCAGCACCATCAACCTGATGGGGGAGGTGCTGAAGCGCGACGGGAATTTCCCCATGGAGCATGTGCCCTTCCGCGGTGCGGCACCCCTGGTGCAGGACATGCTGGCCGGGCGAATCCAGTTCGGGGGCGATCAGCTTTCCTCCTCGCTCACCCATATCCGCGGTGGCACGCTGCGCCCCATCGCCACCCTGGCCACGACGCGCGCCGGCGCGCTGCCTGATGTGCAGACCGTGCGCGAGCAAGGCTTCGCCAATGCGGAAATGCTGGGCTGGAATGGCTTCTTCGCGCCCGCCCGCACGCCGGAGGCGGTGATGATCCGCCTCCAGGCCGAGATCGCGGCCGCCGCCCGCCACCCGGCCCTGGCCGCCCGCATCCAGGAATTGGGGGCCGAGCCCGGTGGCAATTCCAGCGCGGAATTCACCCAAGCCGTGCATGGGCAGATCGCCGCCATGCGGCCGCTCGTGCAATCGCTGCAGATGCGGGTGGAATGATGCGCCGCCGTCTTCTGCTCGCCGCGCCACTGGCCGCGCCGCTCGTCGCGCGGGCCCAATCCTGGACGCCGTCTGGCCCGATCCGCGTCGTCGTGCCCTTCGCCGCCGGCGGCACCACGGATGTCCTGGCGCGCCTCTTCGGCCAGCGCCTGACCGAGACGCTGGGCGTCTCCATCCTGGTCGAGAATCGCGGCGGGGGCGGCGGCTCCATCGGCGCTGATATCGTGGCCAAGGCGCCACCCGATGGGCAGGTGCTGCTGTTCCACAACTCCACCTTCTCGGCCACATCCGCCGTGATGGAGTTCCAGAACCGCGCGCAGCACTCGCTGGAGCGCGATTTCGCGCCGATCAGCCTTGGGGCGCTGGTGCCCACCGTGGTGATGGTGCACCCCTCCGTGCCGGCCACCACCGTACCGGAATTCATCGCCTGGGCACGCCAGCAGCCCTCGCCGCCCTTCTATGGCTCCACCGGCCCGGGCAGTGCCGGGCATCTGGTGGGTGAGGTGCTGAAGCGCGACGGCAATTTCCAGATGGAGCATGTGCCCTTCCGCGGCGCCTCGCTGCTCATCCAGGATCTGATGGTGGGCCGCATCCAGTTCGGCGGGGACCAGCTCTCCACCGGCATCCCGCATATCCGCGCCGGCGCGTTGCGGCCCATCGCCATCCGCTCCACCACGCGCAACCGGCTGCTGCCGGAAATTTCGACGGTGCGGGAGCAAGGATTTCCCAATGCGGAAATCCTCGGCTGGAACGGATTTTTCGCGCCGGCCCGCACGCCGGAACCCATCCTTGCCCGGCTTCAGGCCGAGATCGCCGCGGCCTCCCGCCACCCGCCGCTGGCCGCGCGCATTGATGAGCTGGGCGCTGATCCGGGCGGGAATTCCAGCGCCGAGTTCACGGCGATGGTGCATGCGCAGGTGGCGGCGCTGCGGCCTGTGGTGGCTTCGTTGAATTTGCGGGCGGAGTAGGGCCTCCGGCGGCTGGGGCCATGGGCCCCAGACCCCATCCATTGAGAATTCCTATCCGAAGTCGTGAGCATCTCGGCCTCGTGAAGGGGTCTGGGGCCCATGGCCCCAGCCGCCGGAGGCCTGACTGTCACCCTGCCTTGCTGATATTCCAATAGACTGGGATCGCCGCCTCCAGAATCCCGTTCAGCCGCGCGCTATGCCCACGCACCAGGCTCATCATGCCGAGCGGGAGATAGGGCACGCTGTCCACCGCGCGGCGCTGCGTCTGCACGGCAATGGCGCGGCGCTCCTCTTCGGTCGCCGCAAAGGCGAAGGCATCGCGCAGGCGCTCCAGCTCAGGGTCGTCCGGCCAACCGGGCAGCGCCGTGCGCGCACCCGCCGAACGCAGCGCGATATGGCTCACCGGGTCCATCAGATCCACCGCCGCCGGCGCCGAGCAGAACAGGCTCCAGCCACCCTGGTTGACCGGGTTCTTGGAGAGGCGCCGCGTCACCAGCGTCGCCCAATCCATCGCCTGCAAATCCACATTCATGCCCACGCGCCGCATGCGGTCGGCCGAGACGCGGGCGAAGGTGCTGCTGATCGTGCTGTCCTGCGCATCCAGCACCACGACGGGCGTGCCGTCATAGCCCGATTGCTGCACGGCGGTGCGCGCCAGATCCAGATTGGGCGCCACCCAGCCCTCATTCGTATGGAAGGGCGAAGCGCAGGGGAAGAAGCTGCGGCAATCGCGCCAGCGCTCGCGATCGGTCATGTAGGCGGGCATCATCTCGGAGGGGTCCACCAGCAGGCGCATGGCCTGGCGCAGCTTCACATTGTCGAAGGGTGCCACCACCTGGTTCATGCGGAAGATGGGCTGCACGCCCGCCGCATCCTGCGCGGCCAGGCGGAGATTGCGGTTGCGGCTGACAATGGGAAACAGGTCGGGCGGGAGTTCCTCGAAGATATCGAGCTCGCCGGTTTGCAGCGCGTTCAGCGCATTGCTGGAATCGGGCAGCACCACCCATTCGATGCGCTCCATGCGGGCGATCTTCGCCCCGGCCAGCCCATCGGGGGCCTCGGCACGCGGGCGGTAATCGGGGTTGCGGCGATAGGTGGTGCGGTCGCCCAGCCGCCAATCCTCGCGCCGCAGCATATAGGGGCCGCTGCCGGTGGGGTCGGTGATGGCGGTGGTGATCGGTGTCGCGGCCACGCGCGCGGGCATGATGAAGGCCGGCAGGCCCGAGGGCTTGGCCAGCGCATCCAGCACCAGCGCCCAGGGCCGTTGCAAGGTCAGGCGAAAGCGCCGCGCATCCACCGCGACCAGCGTATTGCCCTCGGCCAGCATCTGCGCGCCATGGCCGTCCCGGATGGCCCAGCGGCGCAGGGAGGCCACGACATCATCGCTGGTGACAGGCGCGCCGTCATGGAAGCGCAGCCCCTCCCGCAGGGTGAAATCCCAAGTCAGGCGGTCGGCGCTGACGCTGTGGCTTTCCACCATCTGCGGCTGCGGGCGCAGCTTGGAGTCCAACGCGAAGAGCGTGTCATAGACCATGTAGCCATGGTTGCGGGCCATGTATTCGGGCGAGATGAAGGGATCGAGCCCGCGCAGATCACCAAACAGCTTCACCCGTAGCACGTTGGGATCGCCCCGGTTCTGCGCGAAGGCGGGCGCCGCCAGTCCGGCGAGGGGGAGGGAGAGCGTGGCGCGGCGGGAGATGCTCATGGAATGTTTCCTCGTGGCACCGCTCGGATGGGGCGCCTTGGGGCTTATCCTGGCCCTGGCATGCAGCTTCTGTCATCCACTGATTCGCGCCGCCGTCTCGCCCGAGAGCCAGGCGCCCCCGGTGGTGCCGGCGAAACGCGCATGGCACGCCTCCCCCGCGAAACACAGGCGGCCCTCGCCCAGCGGCGCGGCGAGCACCGCGCGGGAGGCATGGTGGCCCGGCCTGGCATGGGTGTAGCTGCCGCGAAACAATGGGTCCTCGCCCCAGTTGCTGACCAGCGCCTCGCCCAGCGCGGCCTCGGCGCGCGGGCCGAACAGGGCGGCGAGGTCGGCGCGCGCCGCCGCTTCTGTCGCCGCCGGCCCCTGGCGCGACAAGTCCCAGGCGCGCGCGCCACCCACAAAGCCAAAAATGTGATCCGCGCCGAAGGGCCAGAAGACCCAGCTCATCGGTTGCGGCGCCTCACGCGTCACGGCGCGGCGGGCGTTGTGGAAGGGGGCCATGCCCAGGCGATCCGCGCCGCGCGCGCGGAAGGCGATCTTCGTCAGCAGCCCCATGGGCAAGCCCTGGATGGCGGCTTGTGTCGCGGCCGGGAGTGCCGGCGTGAAGGCGATGCCACCGGCGGCCAGAACGCCGTTGGAGACGGTGACGATGGCTCGGCCCGCGCGCAGCCTGCCCCAATCCCCTTCCGCCACCACCCCGGGGCCGGACCAGTCGAGCCGCGTGACCACGTGGTGCAACCGGATGGGCAGGCCCTCCGCCAGGCGCGCGACCAGGCTGCCCACGCCTTCGCGCGGCAGGAGGTTCGGGCCTGTCAGATCGGTCTTCAGATAATCCTCCAGCGAAACGCCGCCGAGTTCCACGCCGTTGATCTGCGCGCCCAGCCAATGCGCGATCGTGGCATCCCAGGGGCCGCCCTGGGGGGCCGCTTGCATCACGCTGCGGTCGGGGGTCTGGGGGGAATTGGCCAGCGCGGCCTCGAAATCGGCATGCGCGCGCCAATAGGCGGCGAATTCGGCGGCGGTGGCGAAGCGCTCGCCCAGGTGCAGATGCCGCTCCCGCACCGTGTCATGGTCCAGATGCGGGCCGATGAACGCGCTCAGCGGATTCTCGCGCGCCCCGTGCAGCCAGGTGGCGCCCAGATCCAAAGGCGCGCCCAGGGCTTGCGTGGTGAAGGCCCGCCCGCCCACCCTGGCGCCCGCCTCCAGCACCACGCAGCTTTGCCCCTCGGCGATCAGCGCCCGCGCCGCCGCGATTCCGGCGCAGCCCGCGCCGATGATGAGGACGTCTGGATCATTGCCATGCATCGCCGCATCATAGGGCAAAGCGATGCGGCCGGCATGACGGCCGCGAGAAGGATTGCAGATGCTCCAAGCCCCTCCGGCCGAACCCGGCATGCGCGAAGATGAGGTGGACACACCCGCGCTGCTGATTGACCTCGATGCCTTCGAGCACAACCTCGACACCATGGCGGCCTTCCTAGCGCCCACCGGCGCCAGGCTGCGCGCCCATGCCAAGACCCACAAATCCCCGGTGATCGCGAAGCTGCAGATGGCCCGCGGCGCCATCGGGCAATGCGTGCAGAAGGTGGGCGAGGCGGAAGTGCTCGCCTGGGGTGGCATCCCCGACATCATGGTGACGAACCAGGTGGTGGGCGCGCGCAAGCTGGCGCGGCTGGCGGCCCTGGCGCGCATCGCGCAGGTCTCCATCTGCGTGGATGATCCGGCGCAGATCGCCGCCATCGAGGAGGCCGCCCAGGCGGCCGGCGTGCGCATTCCCGTGCTGGTGGAAATTGACGTGGGCGGGGCGCGCTGCGGCGTGCAGGCGGGCCCGCCCGTGGTGGCCCTGGCGGAGATCATTGCGGCCTCGAAGCACCTCAGCTTCGGCGGCATCCAGGCCTATCATGGCAGCGCCCAGCACATCCGCGAGCCGGAGCGCCGCGCCGCCGCCATTGCCGGCGCGGTCGAAGCCTCGCGCCGCACGGTCGAGCAATTGCGCCAGCGTGGCCTCGATTGCCCCGTGGTGGGGGGGGCCGGCAGCGGCAGCTTCCAGCATGAGGTGGCGAGCGGCGTCTATACGGAAATCCAGGCCGGTTCCTACGCCTTCATGGACGCCGATTACGCCCGCAACACCGAGGCACCGCCCTTTCGCCACGCGCTCTTCGTGCTCGCCACGGTGATGAGTGCGGCGACTCCCCACATCTCGGTGGTGGATGCGGGCCACAAGGCGGTGCCGACGGATAGCGGCTACCCCATCGTGTCCGGCCGGTCGGGCGTTTCCTATGTCGGCGCCTCGGATGAGCACGGGAAGCTGACGGTGGAGGACCCCGCCCTGCGCCCGCGCCTCGGCGAAAAGCTGCGCCTCATTCCCGGCCATTGCGACCCGACGGTGGATCGCTACGACTGGTACGTGGGTGTCCGGAAGGGCAGGGTCGAATGCCTGTGGCCGGTGGCCGCCCGCGGTGCCATGGCCTGATGGAAGCGGCGCCAAGCTTCGGGGTGGGCCGTTTGGCGCCACAGGACCGCATGGATCACTGGATCGCGGCCGTGGCCCCTGGCCGGAGCTTCGTGGATATCGGCGGCATCCGCGAACGCAGCGGCAATGAGCGCGCCAGCTGGGCGCAGCGCTGCGGGGCCGTGGATGTCGCCATGGCCGATATCCTGCCGCTGGAGCATGAGCTCTGGGCCTATTTTCGCGATTCGACCCGCGCCCATCAGATCCACGATATTGATTTCCGGCCAGAGACGGATGTGGATCACCCGGGCTTCGCCCAGAAGCTGGGCCGCTTCGACATCGTGAACGCGGCCTCGCTGCTCTACCATGCGCCCAACCCGATCCACACCTTGCTGAATCTGCGCCGCGTGGTGGGGGAATATCTCATCGCCAGCACCGTTGTCGTGCCCGATGCGGTGGAGAATGCCGAGGGCCGCGTCAGCTTCGCGGCCGCCTCGGCGCTGTTCCTGCCAGCGCTGCGCGGGCGGGAACGCGCGGTGCTGCGCCGGTATTACCTGGACCGCTTCCAGGTGGATCTGGACATCCACGCACCGGCCAGCGACGGCGCGAAAATGCCCTATGTCACCCAGGGCGCACCGAGCACCTGGCCCTATTGGTGGTTCTTCACGAAATCCGCCTTCGAGCGCGCGCTGGAACTGCTCGAAATGCGCATCCTGGATCGCCACACCTGGCAGGACCACGCGCATTTCGTCTTCCTGCGGCGGCGGTAGGGCGCGGCCTGATTTGCCGTCCGGCGGAAGGGCGCGCAACCTCCCTCGTCATGCCCTCCGCACGCCGCAACCTGACGCGCCGCCTGGTGGCGCCCTTCGCCATCGCCCTGGCCATGCTCGTGGTGCTGCTGGAGGTGACGCTCTGGGCCTGGCTCACCGCGCTGGGGCGCCAATTGGCGCGGCTACCCCTCTTCACGGCGCTGGAGCATCTGGTGGAGCGGCTGAGCCCCGGCGCCGTCATCGCGGTCTTCGTGCTGCCCTTCGTGCCCATCATCCCCCTGCTTAAGCTGGGTGAATTATGGCTGCTGCGGGAGGGGCATTTCATCTGGGCGGCCATCGTGATCCTGGGCACCAAGATCATCGGCGCGGCCTTCTCCACCCGCGTCTTCGCCATCGCCAAGCCAAAGATGATGCAGGTGCCCTGGTTCGCCTGGCTGCATGACGGCGTGATGCGGATGCTGGATTTCGCGCATCGCACGCTGGAGGGCATTCCGGCCTGGGTCCTGGCCCGGCAGGCGGCCCGGCGGGCGGCCGAGGCTGTGCGCCAGGCCTTGCGGCAGGCACGCGGCCCGCTGGGGCGGGGCTTCGCGGCCGCGAGACGGTGGGTGCGGCGGCGGCTTTCGGGCGGGAAGATGCCTCGTGAGGACAAGATCGAGGGGCCAGCCCCTCGAGCACCCGGGCAGGAACCTTAGGTTCCTGCACCTCCATCGCTTGCATGGTTCATGCGTGACTTCCCAGGTTCAGGACACGCCAATTCCAAGCCGATGAGCGGGACGGGGCGAGGCATTTCGCGTTCCCTCCCCTCCGACCCTCAGTCACCGGGCGCCAAGGCTCAGCCGAGCAGCAAATCCCGCGCTTCGTTCACGCGGCTGGCCAGCCAGTCGCTGCCGCCACGATCGGGGTGGGCGGATTGCATCAGCCGCCGATGCGCGGCACGGATCGCTTCCTCATTGGCGCCTTCGCTGAGGCCCAGCACCGCCAGCGCCTCGGCCCGCGTCATGCGGCCGCCAGAAGCGGCCTGGGGCGGCGGCGCAGCATCGCGCCATTCGGGATCGGTGCGGTCCAGCCAGGCCTCGATGAGGGGCACGCTCTCCGCATCCAGCGCCTGGCAGTCGCTGAGCAGGGCCATGAGTTCGGCGCGATCCATGGAGGCAAGGTCCCGCCCCTGGAAATCCCCGCGCCGCACCCGCCCCGACATGGCGCCGCTGCCGAGATCCAGGCGCATGTCCAGCGTCGTGGTCTCCACGCCGCTCGCCTCGGCGCCTTCCGCCGGGCGGCCGAAGCTGCGGCGCGCGCGCCAGCCGCGGAAGGCCTGGAGCAAGGCAGGGCCGAACATGATCAGCGCCCAGAGCGCATTGGCGCCGCGCCCAGTCAGCAGCATCGCCGTGATGCCGACAGCACCCAGCGTGCCAACCCCCCAGATGAGCGAGGTCTTGATGGCGGCCGGGCGCGCATTCGCGAAGGCGTAAAGCAGCACCAGCCCGCCCAGCAGCAGCGCCGCGCCGATTGCCACCGCGTACATGGCGCTCAGCCCCCCATACTTCAGCGCTGGGGCGCGGGAAGCTGGCCCGCGATGCGCTGCGCTTCACGCCCCGGCAGGCGCGTCAGCGCAGCCCGCCCACCGGCCGCGAAGACCGCGACCGCGCGCAGCAAGGCGCGCAAGGCCTCGGCGCTGCTGGCGTCAAACGGCGCCCAGGCGCCGCCGGAGAGCTTGGCCACCTGGCGGAAACCCTGTTCGGCGACGCGGTCCGCACCCTCCTGGAAGCAGAAGACGGGCGTGCCATGCAGGCCCAGTTGCCCCGCCAGATGGCAGATCGGGTCCACGGCTTCCTCCAGCGCGTCACCCACCAGGACCAGGGCGTTCACGCGTTCGGATTTCGTCTCGCGCAAGGCGTGTTCCAGCACGCGCAGCACCTGGGTCTGGCCGCCCATCACCGTGACGCCGGACATGCGGCGCGCCAGCTCGGCCGTATCGGTCAGGAAGGGTGTCGCCGCGAATTCCATGTAGCCGCGCCAATAGGCCAGCTGGACGGCCAGGCCCCCCAGATCCCGCGTCGCGGAGAACATCTCGGACTGCAAATGGCAGGCGGTGTCCCAGGCATGCTGGCGGGAGGCTGTGGCATCCACGGCGAAAATCAGCCGGCCACGCCGGGCGGAGACCGGGCGCACGGCCGGCATCGCCTCCACCTTCGCGAGGAAGGCGGCCACCGCCGCGTTGCTGGGTTTGGCCGGGACTTGGCTCATGCCTGTGACAGATGGGGCATGCCGCCCGGTTCCGCCAGGGTGTGGGGCGCAAAGGAAACTGGCGCGCCGCGCCGATGCGGGTCTAGCCTTGGTGGATGCGCCAGATCCTCCTTGCCGCCCTGCTCCTCCTGCCCATGCTCGCGCACGCCCAGGAGCCCGCCGCCGTCACCCAGCTTCGTCGCCTGCTGGGCGCCGACGTCACGCTCAGCTTCGACCGCGCGACAGCGACCGATGTCGCGGGCAGCGCGGTGCTGAGCGGCGCCGTGCTGCGCCGGCAGAATGAGAGCATTCGCATCACCGAGGCCCGGCTGGAGGGCCTGCGCGACGATGGCATCGCCCGGCTTTCGCTGCGCGGCATCGCCATTTCGGGCGGGGATCTGCCGGTGACGCTGGAGCGGCTGGACCTCGAAGGCCTGGCCATCCGCCGCCCGGCCGCCGGCAAGACGGTCCAGCCCGGCGATGTCACGGCGGATCTGCTGCGGCTGGAGGGCTGGCGCAGCACGGGGCCGGCACCGGTGAATATCGGCGGCCTCTCCATCGAGGGATTCGGCGCGGGGCGGACCGGGCAGGCCAGCCTGACCGCCCTCGAAATCCTCGCACCGCAGATGGGCGTGGCGGACCGTCTGACCATCGCGCGCATCGCCTATGCCGGGCTGGATGCGGCCGATCTGCTCGGCGCCGTCATCGCGCAGCGCGCGCCGCGCCGGGCGCCAGGGCGGCAAAGCCTGGAAATCGAAGGCGTCGCGCTGAGCCAGGGCGCCGCCCCCATCGCCCGGCTCTCCGCCCTCACCTTGCGGGGTGAGATCACGGCCGGCCGGCCGCAGACCGGCGCTTTCGCGCTGCGCGGGCTGGAGGTGATGCCGACACCGCCCATCGCCGATTGGATGCAACGCCTGGGCTATGCCACGCTGGGCGCCGAGGCCCGGCTGGAAGCCACGCATGACGTCACGGCGCAGCTCCTGGAGCTCAGCGAATTCGGAATCGAGCTGCGTGACGTGGGTGAGCTCAATCTCGCCTTCCGTGCCGATCGCGTGCCGGAGGACATGGACGCCAGCGGCGCGCAATCCGCGCGGCTGCTCTCCGCGCGCCTGCGCTATGCCGACCGCTCGGTCTTCCAGCGCTGGGTGCGGACCCAGGCAGCGCAGGAGCGCATTGCCGAAGCGGCATTCCGCCAGCGCCTCATCGGGCAATCGGCCGCCATGCTGGCGGGGCCCCGCCTCGCGGATGCGCGCAACGCCGTGGCGCGCTTCCTGCGCGGCGAGGCGACGGTGCTGGAGCTCGTGGCCCAGCCGCGCGCGCCACTGCCCATCTCGCAGATCAGCGGCAAGCCGCAGAGCAGCCTGGATGGCTGGCGGGACATGTTCGGGCTGACGCTGACGGCGCGCTGAGGCTCAGCCCGCCTCCCAGATTCCTGGCCCGCGATAGCGCCGCATCCCCAGGCCTTCGGCATCCAGCGAAAAGAGATGCAGCCAGCCATTCTCGACCAGCTGGCGCACACCCGCATGCTTGCGCAGGATGGCCTCGATGGCGGCCTCCGGTGCCGCGATCACGACATGCAGGCGCAGCGGTTCGTGCCGCCATTGCGTGCCATCATGCAGGGATTGGATCGGCAGGCCGGTGCGCAGGTCACCGCCCTGGCCTTCCAGCACGCCCAGCCTTCCGGTGATGTTGTGCAGCACCTTGTTGCCGCTGCCCCACCCCGCCTGATCCACGGTGGAACCGTAGTATTGGAGGTTGATCCAGTTCGCGACGACCATCGGCGCGGTCATGATCAGTTCCAGCACAGCGAAGCCCGCATCTTCCTGCCAGAGATAGGAATGCAGGAAGACGCGGCCATCCAGATCCAGGCCCTGGGTGCGGGCACGGGGTGCCACGATGAAGGCGGCGTTGTTCGCCAGCCCCCATTCCGGCCGCACCTCGGACCAATCCCGGCTGCGGCGGGCGATCGCCGCATGCGGATCACCCGTGACGCCCAGTGCCGCGGCGCGCAGCAGGCGTGCGCGGCGTGAAGCCGCATCCAGCCAGCCGCGCAGCTGCGCGATGGCGGGATCGGAAGGATCGGCATCGTAGAGCGTCACCTCATCCGTCGTCGTGTCGTGCAGCGCGGCCAGGAAGCGCGTGGCCGGGGGGATGACGATGCCGCGCGCGGCCAATCCCTCCCGCACCGTCGGGTCATTCAGGACGGCGGCCGCGACGCGCGCATTGCTCTCGCCGGTATGGCCGCCACAGGCCCCGCAATCGAGGCCGGCCGCATGCGGGTTGTTCACCGTGCTGCTGCCATGCCCCGCCAGCAACACCAGCGGCGCGAAATCATGCGTGAGGGAGAGGGCGCGCAGCACCGCCTCCGCCGCATCGAGCCGTGCCGCGCTGGCGAAGCCATGCGCGCGTGCCTGCCAGGGCCGCGTCTCCAGGCTGGGCGCCAGCCGCGCCCGCAGCGCCGGATCCAGCCCATCGGCGGCCGCATCCGTGATGCCCAGCGTGCCACGCACCAGTGCCGGCGCCGCGAGGAAGCCCGCCGTCTCGACATAGGCGAAGGAGGAGACGGCGGAGCTGCGGAAGCTGGCCCAGAGATCGGCCGCACGCCGGCGCAGGCCCCGCCCTTCGGCCAGGCGCGCTTCCTCCTGGGCGGAGGCGCCCTGCACCGCCTCGCAGATGATCAGGCCCGGCTTGAGCAGGACAGGGCATTGGCCGGCACCTTTGGCATCGCCCAGCCGCACATATTCCAGCGCGAAGCCGAAGAAGCCGGCGAAGCCGATGGTGGCCACTTGCGGGGTCACGTCCTCCAGCGCGCGGCGAAACACCTCCGAACGCACATCGATGCAGAAGGCGGCCTGGACCAGCGGCGGCAGTGCCGCGGGCACGCCCGGCCGCATCAACTGGGCGCCGAGTTCCCGCTGATAGCCACGCTCATAGGCATCCAGCAGCAGCAGATCAGCCGTGAGATCGGGTGAGGCATCGGCGGGCGCGGCAAGGCGCGCCCGCCAGGCCGCGCGGAATTCCGGCGCCGCGTGATGCGCGTAGAGCGCCTGTTCCCAGGCGAGGCGGATCGCCAGCAATTCAATCACCGCGTCATTCGGCGCGCCATCCAGCTCCCGCAGCCAGCCGCGCTGCCGCAACAGCGCGGCCCAGCCGGCAAGCCCCAGCAGGGCGCGGTGCAGGTAAGCCTCGGGCTCAGGAATGCCGAGCACCTTCAGGCTGGCGGCCACGCTCTCGGCCGGGTCAGCGGGCAGGGCCGCGACATGCGCGCGAAACCCCGCAAGCCCCGCCAGTTCCGGCGAGAGATCTTGCCGCGCGGCCTGTCGCCAGGCGGCATAGAGCGCCTCACCCCGCCAGGGCATGGCCCAGCTGGCCTGGCCCTCGTCGCTCCAGGCCGCGATCCATTTGGCGATCTCCTCCCGCGTGATGCGCGTCCAATCCGTGCCCAGCGTGGCGTCGAGCACATCGGCCACGGTCCTGGCCTGTGGCGCGACAGGGGATTCCGGGCGCGGCTGCAGCGCTGCCGCCCGCAAGGCCGCCGGCGTGGTGGCCGCGCCCGCGGCAGCGATGGCAGCCACCAGATCAGCCTCGGTGATGCGCCCGCTTTCCAGTGCCGCGGCAAGGCGCGAGCGCTCCGGCAAGGCCGGCCTGCCGCTGACCTGGCCGAGCAGCGCCTGGGCCGCGCCGAAGGGTTGGTCCACCAGGCCCAGAAACGGATTCACCGCCACGAAGTCAGCGAGCGGCCAGACCGGCGCGATGCGCGCGGCCACCTGGCGCAGCTGGGGCAAGATCACGTTCATCACACGCCTCCCTTCACGGGCCAGTGCTTCGCCACCAGCCGGTTGCACCAGGCATTCACATAGAAGCCGTTGAACAGATGCACGTAGAAAGCCTGCAGCGCGGGGCCCGGGCGGCCCGACCGGCGCAGCACGTTCAGCACCAGCAAGGCGCCAAAGGCGAGGATGGTCAGCGCCGCCAGCACCAGGGCGAAGGCGCCACGTTCGGCCGTGCTGGGGGGCAGGGCCGCCGCCAGCAGCCATTCGGCCGCCATCTGCAGCGCGAAATAGGCGAGGCAAACGCCCAGCGCGAAGCCCGCCACCCTGAGCGCCACGAAGCGCGCCGCATCACGCGCCATCAAGGCGGCGGCCAGCATCGGCGTCAGCCCCATCATCAGCGTGGCACCGAGCACCGCGACACCGGGCTTGGCCGCGAAGGGCATGCCGAACAGCGTGCCCACCACCAGCACGAGCGCCACCGAGGCGCCAAGGGCGGGGACCAGCATCGCCACCGGCAAGGGCTGCTCAAGCCCTGGCCCGCGCTGCGCCACCACGCCGCCGGCCGAGAGGAAGGCATGCGCCTTGTAGAGGGCATGGGCCACGATGTGCAGCATGGCGGCGGCAAAGGCGCCCAGGCCGCATTGCAGGATCATGAATCCCATCTGCGCCACGGTGGACCAGGCCAGGGCCACCTTCACGCTGGTCTGCGTCAGCATGGCCGCCGCGCCAAAGATCGCCGTAATGGCGCCGATCACCAGCAGCACATCCAGCGCCGCGGCGGAAAGCGCCATGAGATCGGCCATGCGCACCACCAGGAAGCCGCCCGCATTGATGATCCCCGCATGCAGCAGCGCCGAGACTGGGGTGGGCGTTTCCATCACCTCCGGCAGCCAGCCATGCACCGGGAATTGCGCGGATTTCAGGATGGCCGCGATGGCGATGAAGATGGCCGCGAGATGGACCGCGATGCCGGCCTCACCCTCCGCTCGCAGCGCATCGGTGGCCGCGAAGATCACGCCGAATTCCAGCGTGCCGAAGCGGCCCAGGATCAGCAGCAGGGCGGCCAGCAGCGCCGCATCCCCCAACCGGCTGGTGATGAATTTCTTCCGCGCCGCAAGCTGCGCGCCGTGCCGCTCCGGATAGAAGACCAGCAGCCGATGCAGGCAGAGGCTGGTGGCGATCCAGGCGGCAGCGAAGAACAGCAGGTTACCCGAAATCGTCAGCGCCAGCACCGCCGCCAGCGTGAAGCCGAGCCCCCGGAAAAACCGCGCCTGGCCTGGATCACCATCCAGGTAGCGGCGGCTGTAGAGCGTCACGATCAGCCCGATGAAGGCCACCAGCAGCAGCATCACGCCGGAGACGGCATCGAGATGCACCAGAAAGCCGCTGGTGCCCCCCCAGAGCATCAGCCCAAAGGCCACAGCCAGCGCCGCCGCGAAAGCGCCCAGTGATGCGGCTGTGACAAGACGCCGCGCATCGCCGGGCAGCAACGCGGCAAGCAGCGGCAGAAGCGGCGCCAGGGCGGCGATCCAGGACATGCGGGCAAACCTCCAAAGGGGATGGAGGTTGGTTAACGTGCTGCAATGCATCTGGAAAATTCAAAGAATGGAAGATATGGTTCTGTTCTGGAGAATGATTCATGGCCAGCCTGAACTACCACCATCTGCGCTATTTCTGGGCCATCGCGCGGGAGGGCAGCCTGACGCGCGCGGCGGCGCGGCTGCATGTCGCGCCATCGGCCCTTTCCACCCAGCTTGCCGCGCTGGAGGCGCAGCTAGGCCAGAAGCTGTTCACCCGCATCGGCAAGCGCCTCGAACTCACCGAGGCGGGTCGCATCGCGCTTGATCACGCCGAGACGATCTTCCGCACCGGCGATGAATTGCTCGATACGCTGAAGGGCCGCGGGCCCGCCGCGCGGCGCGTGCTGCGCATCGGTGCCATCACCACGCTGTCGCGCAATTTCCAGCTGGAACTTCTGCGCCCGCTGATCGGCCGGGGGGATGTGGAGCTGGTGGTGCATTCCGGGCATCTGCGGGATCTGCTGGCGCAGCTCGATGCGCTGACGCTCGATGCCGTGCTGTCCAACGCGCCCGTCGCGCGCGATGCGGAAAAGGATTGGAACAGCCGGCTGCTGGACGAGCAGCCGGTCAGCCTGGTTGGCCGCAAGCCCAAGCGTGCCCGGCCCTTCCGCTTCCCGGATGACCTGCGCGAAACGCCGATCCTGCTTCCGGCCCTGGGCAGCTCCATCCGCGCGGGCTTCGATCTGATCATGGACCAGGCCGGCATCCGCCCCATCATCCTGGCCGAGGTGGATGACATGGCGATGCTGCGGCTGCTGGCGCGGGAAAGCCCCGGGGTCGCCCTGGTGCCGCCCATCGTCGTGCGCGATGAATTGCGGACGGGGCAGCTGGTGGAACGCTGCCAGGTGCCGGGATTGGTGGAAGGCTTCTACGCGATCACGCGCAGCCGAAGGTTTCCCAACCCCTTGCTGGCGGAACTGTTGAAGTAAGGGGTGCCGGCACGCGGCTACAGGGCGCGAATCGCCCCGGAAAACGCGTCCAGCGTGAACGCGACATCATCGGGCGTATGCGCGAGCGAGATGTAGTATTTGCTGTCGCCCTTCAGGATGCCGGCCTGCCGCAAATGGCGGTTGAAATGGCCCGCCAGCCTGGCATCGGCGCGCTGCATGTCGCGGTAGTTGCGGATGTCGCCCTCCGCGAAAACCACATCGAACAGCACCGGCTCACCCACCACCTGGCCGGGCAGGCCGGCATCGCGCAGCAGCCGCGTCAGCCCATCCATCAGCGCCTGGCCCGTCGCGAAGGCGCCCTCATAGGCGCCGGGACGCGTCAGGATATCCAGCGTCGCCAACCCCGCGACAGAGGCCACAGGATTGCCCGACAGCGTGCCCACCTGCATCAGGAAGCCGCCATCCCCCACCAGCGCCCGGTCGAAATGCGCCATGATGTCGGCACGGCCGGCAATGGCCGCCAACGGGAAACCACCGCCGATGATCTTGCCCAGCGTGCAGAGATCGGGTGTCACGCCGTAATAGGCCTGCGCGCCGCCATAAGCGAAGCGGAAGCCGGTCACGACCTCATCGAAGATCAGCGGAATGCCGTAGCGCGCCGTCACCTCGCGCAGGGCTTCCAGGAAGCCTGGTGCTGGCGGCAGCAGGCGCTGGAAAGGCTCGACGATCACGCCGCCCAGCTCATCGTGATGCGCTTCGATAAGTGCCACCGCATGTGCCGCGTCATTATAGGGCGCCACCAGAACCTCATCGCGCACGCGCGCCGAGATGCCGGCGCTGTCCGGAATGGCCTGCGGGAAATTGGCGGCGCGCTTGGGCGAGAGGCTCATCAGCCCGTGATCGCTCATGCCGTGATAGCCGCCCTCGAATTTCAGGATCTTCTCCCGGCCGCGAAAGGCGCGGGCCACGCGCATCGCATACATGTTGGCTTCGGAACCGGAGCTGACGAAGCGGATCTGATCGGCGCAGGCCATGGCCTCGACGATGCGCTCGGCCAGATGAATGCCGGCCGGGTTGTTGGCGAAGAAGGTGGTGCCCAGCGGCACCTGCGCCAGCACCGCCGCCGTCACTTCCGGATGCGCATGGCCCACGAACATCGGCCCGGAGCCCAGCAGATAATCCACATATTCGCGGCCCTCGCTGTCCCAGACATGGGCCGCCGCGCCGCGCACCAAAGCGAGGTCACTCGCCAGATTGCCGAAATGCCCGGCCGGCAGGACGCGATGGGCCAGCGCGGTCAGCGCCGCGCCATCCGCATGTCGTGGCGCGGCGCCGGCAGGGTTGGGCTCCGCCAGATGCGCGCTCATGGCCGGACGGCTTCCCCCAGCGTCTGCATCAGGCGATTGGCATTGGCGAACATCGCCACCGAGAGCGTGATGTCGAGGATTTCCGCATCATTCATCCCCTCGTCACGCAGGCGCTGCACATCGGCGGCCGTGGCGGCGGAGGGCGTGGCCGCCAGCCGCACGGCGTAATCCACGATGGCGCGCGCGCGCGGCGGCATGGGAACATCCACGCCATCGGCCATCATGCGCTGCATCAGGTCGGCATCGCCCTTCATCTGCACATAGCGCAGCGCATGCACGCTGGCGCAGTAGGGGCAGCCATTCAGGCGCGATTCGGCCGTGGCGGCCAATTCGCGCTCGGCGCGCGAGGCGCCGCGCGGGCCATACATGATGGTGTTGAACAGCTTGGAGCGCTGGCGCAGCACCTCGGCCTCCTGCACCAGCAGCAGGTAATACGGGTTCTCCTTGGCCTTGGCGTGGCTTTCTTCCAGCACCTTGATCTCATCCGGCGTGGCATCGGCCAGGTCGAGGACGGGGGCCCAGGCCTTCCAGTTCAGGCTTTCCATGGGGAAGCCGAAATCATGGGTCGAGGTCATGTCGCCTCCGATGGCACGAGCGCGCCTGTGGCGCGGAGGGCGGAATGGGCGGCGATCATGGTGCATCCTCCAGCAAACGCAGCCCGGCCAGCAGCCGCGCCTGGAAATTCAGATGGGCGATGAGCTGCCCGAGCATGACGACATCCCGCGACGCAAGGCCCGCGGCCATCAGCACCTGAATGGCGCCGGGCGACGCTTGGTCGGGCTGGCGGGTGATCAGCGTGGCGTAGGAGAGCAGCGCCGGCAGCCGTGGTGAATCGCCCGCCCGGGCACGATGATGCGCGGCCAGCGCCGCCTCGGCGTTCAGCGTCGCCACATGCTCCGCCACGGCATGGCGTTCGGCCGTGGTCAGGCCGCTCTCGCCCTCGAAGATCGCGGCTTCATAGGCGTTCAGGCTGCTGCGCACATCGGGCCGCTGGGCGCGGAGCGTGTCCAGCTTGCTGCCGGGTGCGATGCCCGCCAATTCGTCAATCACATCGCGCATGCGCGTTTCCTTCCCATCATGTTGGCACCGACGTCGCGGCCCCTTCAGCGCGGCACGAAAAAAGGCGTGCCTTCCAGTTCCGGTTCGTCAAAGGCACTGAGTTCATCGCGCAGCGCACCGATCTCCGCCTGGAAAAGATGCCGCAGGATCGCGAGTGACACCCGCTCCCCCGCGACGGCCACACCCGGGATATCGCTGGCGATGCCGCCATGGCTGGCATGGGCGCCGTAATTCATCATGTGGATCAGGCCGAGTTCCGCCGGCGCCGAAGCATCGCGCGGCTGCAATTCGAAACCGCCGCCCAGGAAGGGGAAAGCCGCCATCTCCGGCCGGCGCAGCGCCTCCGGCGGCGTGTAGCAATCCTCCCATCGGGCGATATGCGGCGCGAAATCGGCGAGTTCGGGCACGCGGTCCATATCCACGACGAAGCCCGTGCCGACGATCAGGAAATCATGGCGAACCTCACGCCCGCCAAGGTCGAGCACCACGCCCGCATCACCGCGCCGTGCCGCGCGCACCGGGGTGGCCAGGTGGATCTGAAAGCCCGGCAGCCGGAGCGCGCGCTTCACCGTCTCATGCGGCGGCGGCGCCTGCGCGTCATGCATGTAGACGATCAGGTCCCACCGCTCCTGCAGGCTGAGCGAATCCCAGCCCTGGTGAAAGCCCGGCCCGGCGCTGCCACGCCCCTTGTTGATCTGCGGCAGCGTGGCGCGCCGCACATAGAGATGCGCCTCCGCGGCACCTTGTTCCAACGCCGTGGCCGCATTGTCCCAGGCCGAGGCGCCGCCGCCAATGAGGCCGAGCGACTTGCCGCGCAAGGCGGTGAAATCAATCGGCGTCGGGGCCAGGGCCGCGAGGTCGGGAAAAAGATCGGGCGCCACGAAATCGGGCATGTGCAGCCCGCCCGCGCCGGCGCGGCCCGTCGCCATCACCACGCGGCGGGCCAGAAGGGTGCGGCCATCACTGAGCGTCAGCCGCAGCACCCCCTCATACGGGCTGATGCGCGCCACGCGCACCCCATGCTCCACCGGCAGGCGCAGCACGCGTTGCAGCCAGCCCAGGTAATCCTGCCAGGTGGCGTTGTGGATCTTGTACAGCGCCTCCCAGGCCTCGGCGCCGAAGCTGGCCACATACCAGGCGCGAAAGGTGAGGGAGGGGATGCCGAAGCAGGGGCCCGGCAAGGTCTTGGGCGAGCGCAGCGTGTCCATCCGCGCCGTCGTCACCCAGGGGCCTTCCTGCCCGGGGGCACTCGCCTCTAGCACGGCGATGTTGCGGATGCCCTTGAAGATCAGCGCCCCGGCCGCGGCGATGCCGTTCATGCCCGCGCCGATCACCACCACATCCCGCACCGCCACGCCATCGCGGCTGATGGCCGGCACCCAGTTGCGCGGGGGCAGGTTCAGCGCCTCAAGGTCTTGCGCCACCTGAGCCTCATGTTGGGCGAGGCCCTGGGGAATGATCCGCGTCGTCTGGTTCATGCGGCCCCTCTTTCGCGCATTGCGCTTTGCTGCATTGCGTCATTGATCGTGTCACCCGGGCCCTTCGCTGTCCATGGAGCCAAACAAACCTGTTGATCACGCATGTGGTTGCGGCGCACAAAATCGCCATCTTCCGGATGGATATCGCAGCCATGCCCTTCCCGTCGCGCCGCCTCATGCTCACCAGCCTCGCTGCCATCCCTGGCGCAAGCCAGGCCGCCGTAACCCTGCCCGCCGGCTGGCCGGAGCGGCCGCTGCGCATCATCCTGCCGGCGGCCGGCGGGGCCGGGACGGCCGATACCCTGGCGCGCATCCTGGCGCAGGAGATGGACAAGCGCCTGCCCCAGCGCACCCTGGTGGACAACCGGCCGGGCGCCAATGGCAATGTGGGTGCGACAGCGGCGGCCCGCGCGGCCCCCGATGGCCACACCATCCTCTTCACCTGGGCCGGCACCATGGCGACCAGCCCGGCGCTGTACCGGGACCTCGCCTTCAACCCGCAGCGTGATTTCGAGCCCGTCATCCTGCTGGGCAATGTGCCCAATATCCTGGTGGTGAATAACGGGCTGAACATCCGGGACCTGGCGGCCTTCACCGCCTATGCGCGGGCCAATCCGGGGCGGCTTTCCTTCGGCTCCTCCGGCAATGGCAGCTCGATGCATCTCGCGGGGGAATTGTATCGCCAGGCGACCGGGACGGAGATGGTGCATATCCCCTATGCCGGCATCCAGCAGGGCTTCACTGACCTGTTCACCGGGCGCATCCAGGTGATGTTCAACCTGGTCACCGGGGCCGCCCCGCAGGTGCGCGGCGGGCAGGTCACGCCGATCGCCGTGCTGAGTGACCGCCGCTCCGCCGTGCTGCCGGATGTGCCGACCATGGCGGAGCTGGGCATGCCTGGCCTCGAATTCGGCAGCTGGTTCTGCCTGATGCTGCCGCGTGGCACGCCGGCGCCCATCGTGCAGGCGCTCAACGCCGTGGTGAACGAAATCCTGGAGGAGCCGGAGAGCCGTGCGCGCTTCGTGGCGCAGGGGCTGGATATCATCGGCGGTCCGGCGACGCGGCTGACCACGCTGCTCGACAGCGAAATCCGCCGGCATGCGGAACTGGTACGGGTATCCGGCACAAGGCTGGAGTGAGGCCTCCGCGCCACCAGCCGCTCACCCCACGCCAGACATCGTCACCTGAAGGTCCAGGAAACCCTGTTTCCTGGCGGGTGAGCGCGAGAGGGCAGCGCCCTCTCGCATTCCCCCCTCAACGGCACATTCCCCAACAACCCGCGAGACACCGCCAGGGCCTGCGCCAGCCGGCGCCCTACAGGCGCGAGAAGGCGACCAGGACCAGCACCCCGCCCAGGACCGCCGTCAGCACCGGCAGGAACAGGCTGGGCGCCGGCTCGTCCGGATCGGCCAGTGCCACCAGGCCGGCGCTGCGGGCCGCCCCGCTGAAGCCCAGCCCCAGGCCCAGCAGAGCGAGGATGGCGGTGTTCAGCCGGTAATGCATGGCATCGAAGGCCAACAGGGCCGCCTTGCTGTCCTTGGCCAGGGCCAGCATGTCCACCGAGACAAAGAGCCAGCCGAGCAGCCACAGCGCCGCGGCGGAAAACACCAGGGGCAGGGCCAGGCCCATCCAGCCGCCCTGCGCGCCGGTCAGCCTGCGCGTTTCGGCCAGGGTCAGGGTGGCGGCCATGAGGCCAAGCGGAAGCCAGATCATCAAGCGTCTCTCCAGGGATTTCGCGGCGGCGTTCAGCAGCACGCCGGGCAGGATTTGGCAAGCCGCGGCTCAGCCCCGCATGCGCCCCGGGTTGAGCAGACCCAGCGGGTCCAGCGCTGCCCGCACGCGCCGCGCGATGGCCGCCAGCGGTGCCGCTTCCTCGGGCAGGACCGGCACATGGGCGGAGAGGGATGCGGGCCCGCGGAACAGGGTGAAGCTGCCCCCCGCCGCCGCGGCCGCCTGCATCACCGCGCCATGGGCCTGTTCCCGCGCGGGGCCGGCCACCCAGATCAAGCCGCCCCCCCAATCCAGCATGAGCTTCGCCGCGAAGGCCCGGCCCAATGCCGCCACCACGCCCGGCGCCGCCGAGGGTGCGACGGAAATCCGCCAGATCGCCTCCTCCGGGGTGGCGCCCAGCGGCTCGGCATCACGCACCGAGCGCCAGACGGCATGGGACGCTGCCGTGTCCAGCAGCGTGGCCTCGCCATGCGCGGCCAGTTCGGTGCGCAGGCGTCCCAGGCGATACCGCACGCTCTCGGTGAAATCCTCGATCCGGGCGAGGGCGATGATGCCCTCCAGCCCGAGCAGGCCGTGGCCCTCGATCAGCAGGGCCGCGCCGCTCACCCCATAGGGCGAGCCGAGTGCGGCACTCAGCGCCGCCACGCCGCCCGCCGCATCGGGCACGCGGATGGCCAGGGTTCCGGTGGCCTCGGCGCGGGGCAGGACCTTCAGCGTCACCTCGGTCAGGACGCCCAGGGTGCCATGCGCACCGGTCAGCAGCTTGCAGAGATCCAGCCCCGTGACGTTCTTCAACACCCGCCCGCCGGAGCGGAACACCTCGCCCTCGCCGGTCACGGCGCGGATGCCCAGCACATGGTCCCGCATGGCGCCCCACATGATGCGGCGGGGGCCCGAGAGATTGGCGGAGACGGCACCGCCCAGCGTGCCGGCCTCGCTGGCGCCGAACATGGCGGTGAGATCGGGCGGTTCGGCGATGATCTGCTGGTTGTTCTCGGCCAGGGCGGCCTCGATCTCGGGCAGGGGCGTGCCGGCGCGGGCGCGGATCATGAGCTCCGTGGGCCGATACAGCGTGATGCCGGTGAGGTTGCGCGTGGAGAGCGTGCGCGCCGCCTGGACCGGCCGCAGCATGGCGCGCTTGGTGCCGCGCCCTTCGATGCAGAGCGGCTCCCGCGCCGCATGGGCGCGGGTGATTTCGGCGGCGAGCGATTCCTCCGTGGCAGGCGCGATACTGCCCGCCCCCATCAACTCCCCGAGCCCTTCGGCGCCCTGGCCTTCGGGCCGGGTCACGCCGCGATCTTCGGGTTATCGGCCAGGGGAAACACCTTGGCCGTGTTCAGCAGCCAATCTGCGTCGAAGGCGGATTTGATGGCGCGCTGGAGATCGAGTTCGCGCAGGGTGAATTGCGTGGTCATCAGGTCCCGCTTCTCGACACCCACGCCATGCTCGCCGGTCAGGCAGCCGCCCACCTCGACGCAGAGCTTCAGGATATCACCGCCGAATTCCTCCGCCTTGCGGAAGCTCTCCGGGTCATTCGCGTCGAACATGATGAGCGGGTGGAGGTTGCCGTCGCCGGCGTGGAACACATTCGCCACGCCCAGCCCGTATTGCACGCTCATCTCCCCGATGCGCTTGAGGACATGGGGCAATTCGCCGGTCGGGATGGTGCCGTCCATGCACAGGTAGTCGGGGCTGATGCGGCCCACCGCGCCGAAGGCGCCCTTGCGGCCCTTCCAGATGGCGAGCGACTGCTCGGCGCTTTCCGCCAGCTTCATGCTCGTCGGGTTGAAGCGGGCGCAGATGTCGCGAATCTTGCCCAGCAGCATGTCCTGCTCGGCCACACTGCCCTCGACCTCGATGATGAGCATGGCCTCGGCATCCAGCGGGTAGCCGGCATGGGCGAAGGCCTCGCAGGCATGGATGCAGGGCTTGTCCATGAATTCCAGTGCCACGGGGATGATGCCCGAGCCGATGATGGCATCCACCGCCGCCCCCGCGACCTCCACGGCGTCAAAGGCGGCGAGCATGGCGCGCGCCCCTTCCGGCCCGCGCAGGATTCGCACGGTCACGTCGGTGACCATCCCCAGCTGCCCCTCGCTGCCGGTGATCAGGCCGAGCCAGTCATAGCCCGCCGCATCCAGGTAATTGCCGCCGATCTCGATCACTTCGCCCTCGATGGTCACGAAGGTGAGGCCCAGCAGGTTATTCGCGGTCACGCCGTATTTCAGGCAGTGCGCACCGCCGGAATTCATCATCACATTGCCGCCGATCATGCAGGCGAGCTGGCTGGACGGATCGGGCGCGTAGAAGAAGCCATCCCCCTCGACGGCCTTGGTGATGCCGATATTGGTCACACCCGCCTCGACCACGGCGTAGCGGTCCTCCAGGTTGATTTCCTTGATGCGGTTCATGCGCATCAGCCCGATCACCACCGCATCGGCCAGCGGCAGGGCGCCGCCCGAGAGCGAGGTGCCGGCGCCGCGCGGCACCACGCGGATGCCATTGGCGTGGCAATAGCGCAGCACCTGCGCCACTTCCTGGGTGGTGCGGGGCAGCACCACCGCCAGCGGCATCTGCCGGTAGGCGGCCAGGCCGTCCGTCTCATAGGGCTTCATGCGGATCGTCTCGCCGATCACCGCATCGGCCGGCAGCAGCCGCCCGAGATCCGCCAGGATCGCGTCACGCCGGGCGAGGATGTCGGGCTTCGGGGCAGGGAGGCTGATCATGGGGCGGTGTCCGCGGCTGTCTCTGACCGGCAACATGTTGCCGCGGGGCGCAGCCTGCAAGCGGGGCGGCCGCGCATCATGCCCTGGCCCGGGCCCGGCATGGCCGATTTTCCGTCTGCCGGCTTCTCCGCTATAGGGAATGGGTCAACCTATCTCCCCTGTGTTAAGGCGTGCTCGTGCAGGATCAGATCACCGACCAGAATGCCCTGACCTATTTCGCCCGGCGCGGCGTGGCGCCGCAATGGCGCGTCTTTCTGCGCGCCATGATGGAGACCCTGGAAAGCCACCTGGACCACGGCGCGCGCGAGGGGCTGCTGCGCATGGTGGGGGCCCGCATGGCCTCCCTGATGCCCTTGCCGGCCTGCGGCACGCTGGACGAGCTCGAATCCCGGATGAATGACACGCTGGCCATCGCCGACTGGGGCTATGTGCAGATCAGCCTGGATGTGAACAACCGCACCGTGATGCTGCGCCACGTGGCGGCACCCATGGTCGGCACGCATGCGGACCTGACCGGGAGCTGGGTCGGTTCGGTGCTGGAAGGACTCTACGGGAGCTGGCTTGGCAATCAGCCCGGGGCGGAACCGGGCATCCATGTCCGGCGGGTCGGGCCGGATGGCGGGGCCATGCTGCTGCGCTACGCCCGCGGCTGAACCCAGCCGCGCGGCGAGGGGCCAGCCCCTCGAACTCCCCGGCGGGAAACTGGTTTCCTGCAGCTTCATTCGGGGATTTGAATGATCGAAGATTCAAGAAACTGAGTTTCCTGGCGGCAGAGTGCGAGAGGGCAAAGCCGCCTCGCTGCCTGGCCTGATCAAGCCGCCCGCTAAGCCGCCCGGGCCGGCTGCACGATGCGCCCATCCTCCATCGCGACGATACGATCCGCGATATCAAGGATGCGTGGGTCATGCGTCACCAGCAGGATCGGCACGCCGCGCGTCTTCGCCAGGTCCCGCAGCAGATGCACCACCTCCTGCCCGCTCACCTTGTCCAGGGCGGCGGTGGGTTCATCGGCCAGGATCAACCCAGGCTCGCCCGCCAGGGCGCGCGCGACGGCGACACGCTGCCGCTGCCCGCCGGACAGCTGGGAGGGGGGCTTTTCCGCGTGATCGGCGAGGCCCACAGCCGTCAGCATGTCCCCGGCGCGGGCCAGCCTTTCGGCCTCGCTCATGCCGCCATGCAGTTCGAGGGACATCGCCACATTCTGCCGGGCCGTGAGAAAGCCGAGCAGATTGTGGTTCTGGAAGATGAAGCCGATGCGCCCGCGCAGCCGCACACGGTCCTGCTCGCTGGCGCCGGCCAGTTCCTGCCCGAGCACGCGCGCATGGCCCTGCTGCATGGCGCGCAGCGCGCCGATCAGCGTCAGCAGCGTGGTCTTGCCCGAGCCGGAGGGGCCGGTCAGCAGCACGATCTCCCCAGGCGCGATGCTCAGATCCACCTCGCGCAGGACGGCGCGGCGCAGCTCGCCCTCCCCATAGGCGAAGGTGATGTCCCGCAGCTCGACCGGCGCTTCCATCAGAACATGTCCGCCGGATTGGCGTCCCGCAGCTTGCGCATCGCCAGCAGGCCGGCCAGGGCACACATGGTGAAGATCATCAGGAACACCGTCACCCCACGCTCGGGATACATGGCCAGCGGCAGGAAGGTCGCCGCACCCACCCAGTTGTAAAGCCAGGTGGAGAGCAGCAGGCCGGGAATGAAGCCGATGATGGCCAGGATGAAGGCCTCGCTCATCACCACGCGGGAGAGATAGCCATTAGAATAGCCCATGGCCTTCAGCGTCGCGTATTCCGAGATGTGGCTGGCAATGTCGGAAAACAAAATCTGGTAGACGATGACCATGCCCACCACGAGGCCCATCAGGCTGCCAAAGACGAAGATGAAGCCGATGGGCGTGCCGTTCTCCCAATAGCTGCGCTCATGGGCCACCAGCTCCGCATGGGTCAGCACCACCACATCCCCGGGCAGCATGCCGCGCAGCCGTGCCTGCACCTGGCGCACATCGGCGCCGTCGCGCAGCTTCAGCGCCACGAGATCCGTGTTCGAGACGCGGCGCTCGAAGACGCGGCGGAAATTCGTCTCGCTCAGCACCACATTTCCATCGGCGCCGAAGCTGGGGCCGATTTCGACCAACCCGACCAGCTCCATCTCACGATTGCCCAGCTGCACCTGGAAGGGCCCGCGCTCGGCGAAAAGCGGCCCGATCGGGCCGAATTCCGGACGGGAGCGAACATCGAAGGCGATGGTATCCGGGCGCTTCAAGGCATCCACCAGCGGTGCGAGCCCGGTGAAGGCGACGGCGCCGATCTCGGCATCCAGGCCGATCAGCTGGACGGCGCGCTTGCGGCCGGTTTCGGGATTCCGGAAGGCCGTCTGCGCCAGGTAGATCGGCACGGCCACGGCCACATCGGGGTCGGCCAGGGTCTGGAAGGCGCGGGCGCGGGGCAGCGGCTCGGGCCGGAAGCTCGCATCCGTCATCGGGTGCATGAGGAACAGATCGGCCCGCATGGCGCCCAGCATGTTGGTGGCGCTGTCGAACAGCGCGCCGCGAAAGCCCAGCTGCATGAAGACGAGCACGCAGGCGAACATGACACCAGCCATGGCCGCGGCCAGGCGCGATTTCTCCGCGCGCAATTGCCGCCAGGCGAGGCGCAGCGGCAGCAGGAAGAACCCCGTGAGGCCCGGGCGCGGCTTCGGCGGGCTGGGCGGCGGGGGCGCCTCGCCCGTCAGTTCCGGTGCCCAGGGGAGGAATTTTTCGGCAGCGCTGATCTGGTTCATCGGGCGGCCACCGGCGTGCTGAAGGGCCTGATCGCCACCTGCACCTGCATATTGGTGCGCCGGCGGAGCAGTGCGGCACCCTCCTCGGAGAGGGTCAGGCGAACCTCCACCGTGCGGCTATCCACCGCGGCCACCGGGTCCGTCCCGGCCTGGGTGGTACGGCGCACCTGCCAGCCGATTTCGCGCAGCGTGGCGGTCACGCGGCTGCGTTCGCCAGGGATGGTGATATCGGCGATGGCGCCGGGTTGCAGCCGGCCCAGATCGGTCTCGAAGACATCGGCCACCACATCCATGCGGCTGAGATCGGCCATTTCCAGCAGCCCGTCATTGCCCACCTGATCCCCCGGCCGGGCGAAGATGCGGATGATGGTGCCCGCGATCGGCGCCCGCACCCGCGCCAGCTCCGCATCGGCGCGCGCCTTCTCCAGCGCGGCCTGGGCGGCGGCCACACGTGCCTCGGCCAGGCGCAGATCCTCCTCGCGCGGGGTGGAGAGGGTTTGCAGATCGGCCTCGGCCAAAGCACGCTCGGCCGAGAGGCGGAACAGCACGAAGCGGTTGCGCTCCGCCGCCGCCTCCGAGCCGGCGCCGGAGGGCACCAGGCGGTCCGTGCGGGTCGCCTCGCGCCGGGCGATTTCCTCCTGCGCGGCGATCGCGGCGATGCGGGCGCGCTGGGCGGCGATCTCGCTCGGCCGGCCGGCTTCCCGCACGCGGGCGAGGGCGGCGCGCAGCTCGTCCAGATTGGCCTCGGCCTGCTGGGCGGCGGCGTCCTTCAGATGGGCATCGGCGAATTCCGCGAGGAGCTGCCCCTCACGCACCTCATCGCCCTCGGCCACCAGCAGGCGTTCCAGGCGGGTGACGGCCATGCCGCCCGGCTGGTTCAGCTTGCGGATGCGCGAGGCGGGCTCGATCCGGCCCAGCGCACCCACGCCGAGCGGCACGGCGGGGGCCGCCGCCACAGGCGCGGGCGGCGGGGTCTGCCCGGCGTAGAGGTACCAGCCGCCGGCGCCCGCCGCGATCAGCGCGACACCCAGCAGGAGCTTGCGGTTCATGCGCCGGCCTCCCCGAGCAAACCCTCCAGCGCGGTGCGGATGGCCAGGCGCTCCGCCTCGGACTGCTCGTACATGCCGAACAGCGCGCCGAAGAAAAGCCCGTCGCTGGCGGCCATGATGGCCAGGGCATGGCCGGGCGGCAGGGCATCGGCGCGCAGCCGGTCGCGGATATGGGCGAAGACGGCGCGGATGGGCCCCAGCATGGCCGGGTCATGATGGAACACGGCAAGGAAGACGGCGCCGGCGCGGTGCTGCTCCTCGCAGACCTGCTCGGGATGGTCGAAGGCCCAGGCGAGCACCGCGCGGCTGGCCGGGCAAGGCCCCGATTGCGCGGCGAGGACCGCGTCGAAATCCATCTGCACATATTCGGCGAGGCGCGCGACCAGCCCGCTCAACATCGCTTCCTTGGAGGCGAAATGATAGAGCAGGCCGCCCTTGGAAATGCCCGCCTCCCGCGCGGCGGCCTCCAGCGTCAGGGCGGGCACGCCCTTGGCCTGAACAATGCGCTCGGCGGCATCGAGGATACGGGTCCGCGCATCGGGGATCGGAGGGGCTTCTGGCATGCCGGGAAACTATACCGGCCGGACGGTATGTCAAGAGAAACTATACCGGCCGGACGGTTTATCGCATGTTGGGTAAATGCTTCCGCACGGAAATGCGCATCCAAGGGCGCTGACCGCCGCGCATCGCGGCAGGAACCCCGGATGGGCGCCGCTGCGCCAAGCTCCTGTTCCTGCGCAGCCATCGGAGTTCCGTGGAGCGAGGCCTCCAGGTCATCCGCGAAGGGCCCCGGCGCGGGCCATGGACGGGTCACGCGGGCGTCGTTCAAGCTGCCGGCTTTGGCAGGGGCAGGATGGCATGGCGGCTTCGGTGATCGTACTCGGCGCGGGGATGGTGGGGGTTTCCGTCGCCCTGCATTTGCGCCGCCGCGGCCGTGACGTGACGCTGGTCGATCGCCAGGGGCCAGGCGAGGGCGCCTCCTTCGGCAATGGCGGGCTGATCCAGCGCGAGGCCGTCTATCCGCACCCCTTCCCCCGGGCCCTGGCCGAACTGCGCCGCATCGCCGGCAACCGGGCGACGGATGTGCATTACCACCCGCTGGCCCTGCCCGGCTTCGCCTCGCCGCTGCTGCAATACTGGTGGCATTCGGAACCCACACGCTACCTGCATGCGGTGCGCGCCTTCTCAGCGCTGATCGCCACCTGCCTCGACGAGCACCGGGCCCTGGCCGACGGCACCGAGGCGATGGCCCTGCTGCGCCCCATCGGCTGGATGAAGCTCTATGCCACGGAGGAGGCTTTCGCCACGGCCCTCACCCAGGTGCAGCAGGCCCAGCGTGATTTCGGCGTGAACTTCACCGCGCTGGATGGCGCGGAACTCGCCGCGGCCGAGCCGCATCTGCAGGTCCGGCGGGCGGGCGCGATCCACTACCCGGATCCCTGTTCGGTCAGTGACCCGCATGCGCTCACCCTCAGCTATGCGCGGCAATTCCTGGCAGCGGGCGGCAAGCTGGCGCTGGGCGATGCCATGACGCTGACCCGCGCCGGCGCTGGGTGGCGGGTGCAGGGCCAGGACGGCCCGATCGAGGCGGCGCAGGTCGTGGTGGCGCTGGGCGCCGCCGCCGTCGAATTGACGCGGGGCCTGGGCTACGCGCCGCCCTATTTCGGCAAGCGCGGCTACCACATGCATTACCGGATGCGCGGCAACGCGACCCTGAACCGCCCCATCCTCGACATGCAGAGCGGCTTCCTGCTGGCGCCCATGCGGGCCGGCATCCGCCTCACCACCGGCGCCGAATTCGCGCGGCCCGATGCGCCGCCCACGCCCGTGCAGCTGGAGCGCGCCGAACCCGTGGCGCGGACGCTTCTCCCCCTGGCGGATCGGGTGGATGCCAGCCCCTGGATGGGCGTGCGGCCCTGCACGCCGGACATGCTGCCCATCATCGGCCCGCTGCCCGGCCAGGCCGGGGCCTGGTGCGCCTTCGGCCATGCCCATCAGGGCCTGACGCTCGGCCCCACCACCGGCCGCCTGCTGGCCGAGATGATGTGCGGCGAGGCGCCCTTCCTGGACCCTGCCCCCTACCGCGCCGAGCGTTTCTGATCGGGCGGCCTGCGGCTGCCGGAGGGTATCGCGGCCAGGCGCAGCAGCTCATTCTTGTGTTGCGCGGCCATAGCCCGGTAGCCTTTGCCCCAAAGGGCGGGAGACAGGCCATGGCTCGGATCGCGGTGATGTGTTTCGGTGTGATGATGGGGCTGTCCGGCATGGCCCTGGCGCAGTCCAAGCCCGCACCCCCCGGCCCTGCCGTCCCGGGGGAACGCCCGCGCTGAGCCTGCGCAACGGCACCCCCAACATCATCAACAACGTCTATATCTCGCCCAGCTCCCAGCAGAATTGGGGCGAGGACCGGCTGGGTGCGACGGAAACCCTGCGCGCTGGCGCCACCCGCGCCTTCAGCCTGCCGGTTGGCGAATGCCTCTATGACGTGCGGATCGTCTATCAGGGCAATGTGGCGGAGGAGCGCCGGCGGATTGATGCCTGCGCCGAGCAAAGCCTGGCCCTGCCCCTCGCCGCGCAGCGCGTGGGTCGCTGAGCGGCACGCCGTATCAGGCAGGTTTCCAGTGGCGGTTATAGGTCCAGGCATTGAGCAAGGTGAGGTTCCAGCGCCCCGCTTCCGCATCCGCGCGGCCCTGGGACTGGCGCTCCAGATGGACCAGCGTGGCGCGGTCCTCCATCACGCAGCGCAGCCCGGCCTGCAGCAGCCGCGCGCAGAGATCGGCATCCTCGAAATCACCGATCACATAGGCCGGGTCGAAGCCGCCGAACTGTTCCGCCACCTCGCGCCGTAGCGCCAGGCAGGCGCCGGTCAGCGCCTCGACGTCGCGCGGCTCGGCGGCGGCGGGCAGGGGGCGCAGGCCCTTGCCGGGATGGGCCGGGAAAAGCCAGCCGGCCGGCCCGGGCTCCAGCCGCATGCCGCCATGCTGCAGGCTACCATCGGGATAGAGCAGCCGCGCGCCCGCCGCCCCGACCGAGGGTTCGGCCAGGGCAGCGACCAGCAGATCCAGCCAATCCGTGGCTTGCGGGAAGGCATCGGCATTGAGGAACACCACCACCCCGCCGCACGCATGGCGCAGGCCCAGATTGCTGGCCGGGCCGAAGCCGCGGGATTCGGCGGGCAGGATCAACCGCAACGGCAGGCCGAAACGCTCCCAGGCGGATTGCGCCTGCGCCAGGGCCGCCTCGCGCCGGGGCGGATCATCCAGGACGAAGATGATCTCATCGCCCGCCATCCGGCAGGCGCTGAATAGCGCCATCTGGACCGGCAGCATGTCCAGCCGGCCATGCAGCGGGATGATGATGCTGGCGCGCGGCGCCTCGGGCGGCGCGCCAAAGACGCGCTCCTCCACCGCCATCGGGCGTGCCAGGCGCTGCTGCTGCCAGGCGGCCAGGGCAGGGCCGAGCACCGCGCCGAAGGCATGATCCAGCAGGGCTTCCGGCAGGGCACCCAGCTCGGCCAGGGTGGCGCGCAGGGGGGCGATCCCCAGCGGCTCGGGCAGTGGCAGGGGCAGGGTGCCGGTCTCGCCCGTCGCCAGCGTCACATCGAGCCATGCCTCGCCCAGCCGGGTCGTGCCCTGCTGCGTGGTAAACGGCGCATGGGCCAGGAAGCCGCGCCCGCCATCCCCGTCCCAGGCCTCGGTATCGAGCCAGGCGCCCGGGCGCAGGGGCCAGGTCTTCTCGCCCGCGCGGAGGCGAATGGCGGCGATCGCATTACCCGGATCGCTCAGCCAGCCTTGCAGCAACAGGCCTTCGGGCGTGGGCAGCAGCCGCGCCACGCTCATTCCCACCGGCGCCGAGAGCCAGGAGAGCGTATTGCGGCCGGTGAAGCCGCGCGCCAGCAGGCGCCCCAATTCGGCTTTCGCCGGGCCGCGCGCCTGGGCCAGCCGGGCCAGGAATTCGCTGGCCGGTGGGCGCATGGCCTGGGCCTGGCCATGGGCGGGCACCAGCAGCACCGGAGCACGGCCCGGCGGCAGCAATTCGGCGCCGCTCACCGGCGCATCGCCGGCACTCTCGACGGCGGCGAGCAAGCCCTGGCCCTCGGGCAGGGCGCAGATCCAGGCGGGGGCGGCGGGGGCGAGCCCGGTGGCATCCCGCAGCCGCAGCGGCACCGGGGCGAGGATCAGCGATTCTTCCAGGGCCGGATCGGCCAGCCGAAGCAGGAGCAGGCGATAACCCGTGCCCGGCAGGCTGGCCGCGGCCTCGATCACGCCTTCCCCCGCCATCGGCGATGCCGCCAGCGCCCGCGCGGCCGGTACCGCGCCGATCTGCGCTTCGATATCCGGCCCGTGCCGGGTCACGAGGGATTGCGGCACCGGCAGGCCCGGCCGGAACGCCACGGGCGCGGCACCGGCCAGCGCCAGTTCGATGCCCATGGCGGTGAAGGCGACCTGGACGGCGGGCGAGAGCGCTTCCTCCGGCGAGAGCGGCAGGCGCAGCTCCTCGCCCCAGCGGCCTTCGAGGCAGTCATTGGCGATCAGGCAGGGGTGGCCCTGGTGCCCGCGCACCACCAGATGCAGACGGATATCCTCGCCCTGGTGGTAATTGGCGCTTTCCGAGCGGGCCACGGCGCGCGGGCTGAAACGAAGCGATTGCGCGGCGGGGGGATGGAGCGTGTCCGGCATGGCTCAGATCCTGGCCGGATGGGCGATGCGTGACGGGTCGGACAGCACCTCCCGGTACAGGCCGAACAGCGCGGCCGCCCCCTCGGCGGGGCTGGGCGGGGGCAGCAGGGAATCGGCCATCGCCGCCACGCGCCCGGGCGTTTCGTGCAACGCCAGCAGGAGATCCGCGAGGCTGACGGGGTTCATGGCGCAATGCCAGGCATCCCGCCCCGCCTGGAGCTGCGTGGCGAGCGGCCCCTGCCCGGCGCAAATCACAGGGCGGCGCAGCGCGAGTGCGAGGCGCGCGAGCCCCTCGGGATCGGCGCCTTCGGCATCGGGCATCAGGACCAGATGCGCGCGGGCCAGCAAGGCGCCGCGCGGTGCATCCCCGGGCACCAGCGCCAGCGGGCTGCCGGGCACCGCCGCCGCATCCCGCAGCGGCGGCTGGTCCTGGCCGTCGCCATGCAGCTCGATCCGCAGCCGGGGGCCGGTACCGGCCAGCAATTCGGCGGCCGTCGCCAGCAGCCTCGCTTCGGCCGGGCCTTTCGGGAAGGCGGCAACCACGAGGAACCGACCGAGCGGCGGCAATTCCGTGGGCATCAAATCCGGCGGCAGCGAGGCCTGGACCAGCAGGCGGGCGGGGTCGAGGCCAAAGGCCAGGCAGGCGGGCAGCAGCGTCTCGCAAGGGAGCAACAGCGTGCATTCCGCCAGGAAGCGGCGCAGCGGCGCGGTGCGCAGAAAGCCCTGCGGCGGGCCGGTGATGCCGATCCGCCGCGCGAGATCGGGCGAGAGCGACACCAGGATGCGGGCCGATGGCAGCCGCCGCCGCAGCAGGCCGATCAGCTCCATCCCGAAGGGCGCCAGATCATGCAGATGCACCACCTCGGGCGCCCAGTCGGTGAGCCAGGCGCCGAGCTTGCGCAGCAGATCGGCGTCGAGCTGGCTGAGCGCCGCGGCATCGTAACCAGGCTCGGCCTCGGCGAGGAAGCTGTGGTCGTCATGCGGCTGGAAAATCCGGACTCCAGGCGGCGGCTCGATCCCGGCGGCACCGCAGAGCAGCCGGGCTTCGAGTGTCGCGTCCTCGGCGGCGGCGGCGAGGATGCGGCCGGCCGAGGCCTCCGGGTCACGTCGGGCCGCCACCACCAGGAGGCGGAGCGGCGGAGCGGCATGGCCGGGGGAGAGCGCGTCCTGATCCAGCATCGGGGCCTTTTCGCAGCTGACACGCGGAAAGCGTGCTTTCCGGCGGCAACTTCATGTATCCCCGCGGCCGGGCAAGCTCAAGGCCGGCCTTCCTTGGCCCGCCCGCCAATGCTATTCAAAACGATGTATTCCGCGTGAAAGTGGCGATCACTGGATGGATGGCACTGGATGGATGGCAGGGTTGAACCTCGTGAGGCCGGGCCGGATGCCATGCCGGCGAACCCCGGCGGCACATTGCATCTGGCGCAAGACCCGCCGGCGCTGCGGGGCTGGGTGTCACCTGATCCATCCGCCCCAGCCAGCGCTTCCGACGCTTCCGACGCTTCCGGCGCTTCCGACGCTTCCGACGCTGAGGAATTGCCGGAAATCGGCCTCGATATCGAGGGCTTCCCCACCCACATCCTGACGGCCGAGCCACTGCGCGATGCGCAGGGCCGCCACCGCGTGACCTGGCCGCTGCCCGACATGCTGCGGGACGGCGTGCCGCGGCGGGCGCGCGCCTTCCACATGATCTCCGGGCTGGAGCTTGATGGCTCGCCCCTCACATTGCTGGCGCATCGGGCGGCGGGTGCGCCCATGCCGGCCGAACCGGAGAGGCGCACCGGGATGCGCTGGCCCGAGGGCCTGGCCGGCGTCAGGCCCGCCGGCATGGCGAGCCTCATCGCCGATGGCCTCCTGGCCGAGGCAGCCAGCCCCGCCACGGGCCTGCGCTTTGAGCTTCTGGCCGAGGCCCCGCTGGCCAAGCCCCCTCTGGCCAAGCCCCCTCTGGCCGAGCCCCCGCTGGCCGAGCCCCCGCTGGCCGAGCCCCCGGCGGGGTCCGGCATCCCGCGTGGCCTGCGGCTGCTGGCCGACGCGGTCGCGAGCACCGTCACCCTGCATATCCGGCTGGACCCGCCAGCCCCGGGGGAGGCGCAGCCCTGGCGCATCATCGCCTGGTTGCCCGAAGCCACGGAAACCCAGATCCGCGCGCGGTTCGATATCCTGCTGGAGCGCCGCGAGGGCGCAGGCTTCAAGCCCCTGCGGCGGCTGCGGCGGGGCTGGGTGTTTCGCCGCCCCTCCGAGCATCCCATCGAGCTCCTGCTCTCGGCCGAGGAGGCGGAGATGCTGGCGGAGGGCGGCGTCTGGATCGGGCTGCGGGTGGAAGGCGCCAAGGGCCTTTCCGCCCTGCTGCCGGAGCAGGGGACGCAGCCCCTGCCCGAAGCCCCCCGCTTCGAGGATGGAAGGCTGGATGGCGCCTTCGCCCAGGCCGTGGAGTTCCTTCGCGTCCATGGCGAGGCACGCGCCGAGGACCACAGCCTGCTGCCCGCATTGTGGCAGGCGCCGCCACCCAGCCGGGCCGCTTCGCGCGCCGCCGGCGGCGCGCATCCCTTCACCCAGATCATCCTGCCGATCTTCAACGGCGGCGAGGAGGTGAAGCAATGCCTGGAGGCGCTGCGCAATGGCGCAACCGGCCCCATGCAGGTCCTCATGGTGGATGATGGCAGCCGGGACTTCACCGCCGAAATGCTGCGCGCCCAGGCGGCGGCCGATCCGCGCTTCATCCTGCACCGCCGCGACAGCAATCGCGGCTATACGAAATCCATCAATGAAGGCGTGCTGCTCACCAGCGCCGATTGGGTGGTGGTGCTGAATTCCGACACCATCGTCCCGCCGAGCTGGCTGGACCGCATGCACGCCGCCGCGCGCGCGCGGCCGGGGACGGGCATGGTGGGCCCGCTGTCCAACGCCGCCACCTGGCAAAGCCTGCCGGCGGCAAAGCGGCCGGATGGCAGTTGGTCCACCAACAGCATGATCGCGCCGCATCATCTGCCACAGGTCCAGGCCATCCTGGACCGTGTCTCGGAACGGGCCTATCCGGAATTTCCGGTGCTGAACGGGTTCTGCACCATGATCAGCCGCGAGGTGTTTGATGTGGTGGGGCCATACGACGAAGATGCCTTCCCCATGGGCTATGGCGAGGAGACCGATCTTTGCCTTCGCGCGCGCCGTGCCGGCTTCCGGCTGACCGTGGCGGATGATTGCTTTGTCTATCACCACAAGAGCGTCAGTTTCGGCTCAGTGGCGCGGGCGCGGCTCTCGCGCGCCGGATGGCTGGAAATGACCAACAAGCATCCGGGTGTCGTCATCCCGGCACTGGAGCGGATCATGCAGGATTGCGTTCCGCTCGGGCAGTTGCGCGCGCGGCTGGCTCATCTCGGGTCGGAACTCATGCAGCCTGAAGCGGGGCCTGTTTGAGCATGGCGCGAATCTCCTTCGTTCTGCCGGTCGGTGGCGGTGGTGGCGGCGCGCATTCCGTAGTGCAGGAGGTGAACGCGATGCGGGACCTCGGCATCGAGGCGCGGGTGCTGGTGAACCGCCGCAACGCCGAGGGCTTCCGCCACACCTATGACCGCTTCCCCTGGGTGGAGACCGGCGGCATGGAGGCGTTTGACGGCCCCAAGGACCTGGCCCATCTGGCCGCCCAGGAGGATGTCCTGGTGGCGACCACCAACACCTCGGCGCATACCATCGCCGAGGTCGCGCGGCTGGGGCGGGCGCCCGCCTATCGCGCGGCGTATTACGTGCAGGATTACGAGCCGCTGTTCTACGCGGCGGGCAGCGCGGAGCATGCCCTGGCCATTGCCAGCTATGCCGTCTTGCCGGAGTGCACGTATTTCGCGAAGACGCGCTGGCTCACCGGCATGGTGGAGGCGGCGCACGGGCATGCGACGCATCTGGTGGTGCCGAGCATTGATCACGGAATCTATCGCCCGGCTCGGCGCCCCGCCGGAGCGCTGCGCCAGGTGACGGCGATGGTGCGCCCGGCAACACCCCGCCGGGCCCCGCGCCGGACCTTGCGCATCCTGGAGCGCCTGGCCTCGGGGGAGTTCGGCCCGGTGGCCGTGACCGCCTTTGGCTGCACCGCCGAAGAGCTGCGCGAAGCCGGCCTAACCCTGCCCGAGGGCGTGACGCTGATGGGCCGGCTGCGGCAGCTGGAAGTGGCGGAATTGCTGCGCGCGACGGATGTCTTCCTGGATCTCTCGGACTACCAGGGCTTCGGCCGCACCGCCGCGGAAGCGATGGCCTGCGGCGCCATCGTGCTGGCCCCCGGATTGGGCGGTGCCACGGATTTCATCAGCGACGGCGTCAGCGGCTTCCTGGCGAACACCACGGATGAGGCGGCGGTGGCGCGCGCCATCCGGCGCATGCTGTCCCTCTCGGACGCCGAGCTGCGTTCGGTGCGGCTTGCGGCACTTGAAGCCGTCTCGGGCTTTACGCCGGTGCGTGCGGCGGTGTCGGAGCTGCGCGCCTTCGGGCTGGGGTGACGCGGGGAGGGGACGAGCTGGCACCGGCGGGCTTCCGCCCGACATCTTCAGGCGGGCTCTCGCCCGACATTTCCAGGCGGGCTCTCGCCCGACATTTCCAGGCGGGCTCTCGCCCGACATTTCCAGGCGGGCTCTCGCCCGACATTTCCAGGCGGGCTCTCGCCCGACGCCCTCACCCAGCGGAAACCATCCGCCCCAACCGCTTGCCGCCAAAGACATGCACGTGGAAATGCGGCACTTCCTGCCCCGCATCCAAGCCCATATTGGTCAGCAGGCGGTAGCCCGACGCCTCCAGCCCCAGGGATTTCGCCACCTGCGCCACCGCGCGCCAGAAGCCCGCGATGTCCTCAGCGCTGGCATTCGCGTGAAAATCCGCGGCACTGACATGGGCGCCCTTCGGGATCACCAGCACATGCGTGGGCGTGAGCGGGTTGATGTCGTGGAAGGCCAGGGCGAACGCGTCCTCATGGACGCGCTTGCAGGGTATTTCCCCGCGCAGGATGCGCGCGAAGATGTTCTGCGGGTCATAGGGGGGAAGGCCGGTCACGCTCATGGCCGGCAACCTAGGGCAATTTGGTGGTCTGGGCGATGGCCAGCAGCGCCTTGGGCCGCGGGCGGGAGGCCTTTTCGGCAATGCCCGAAATCCCCTCGCGCCGGCGCAGCTCGGCCCAGACTTCGCCCGGCGTAATGCCCGCATCCACCAGCAGCAGCATGAGGTGGTAGAGCACATCGGCCGATTCGCTGATGGTGGCCGGGCGGTTGCGGGCCACCGCCTCGATCACCAGCTCCACCGCTTCCTCGCCCAGCTTCTGCGCCACCTTCTGCGTGCCGCGCGCAATCAGCCTGGCCGAATGCGAGGTGGCCGCATTGCCCGCCATGCGCCGCGATTCGATGGTGGTCCAGAGCCGATCCAGCACCGCCGCATCACCATCCTCGGGCAGTTCGAGCGGCTTCAGATGGGCCGCCTCGGCACGCAGCACCGCCTTGGGGATGCGCACCTTCTCGACGGGGATATTCGCCGGGATGGGCAGCTTCGCGGCCTTGCGCGCCACTTTGTTCTTCGTGGGCTTCTTGGCGGCCTTGACGGGCTTTGCCGTCTTGGCGGGCTTCGCCGTCTTGGAAACCTTGGCAGTCTTCGCCATCACGCAATCTCCCGGACGCGGCGCACGGGCAGCCCCGCCGCCGCCAATGCATCCTTGGCCTGTTCGATGCGGAACACGCCGTCATGAAACACGCTGGCGGCCAGCAATCCCGTGGCCCCTGCCCGCGCGCCCTCCACGAAATGCTCAAGTGCGCCAACGCCGCCGGAAGCCACCACCGGCACCCGCACGGCCCCCACCACCCGGCGCAGCAGCTCCAGGTCAAAACCCTGCTTCGTGCCGTCGCGGTCCATCGAGGTCAGCAGGATTTCACCCGCACCCAGGCTCGCCATGCGGCGCGCCCATTCCACGGCGTCAAGGCCGGTTTCGCGCCGGCCGCCATGGGTGAACACCTCCCAATGGCCATCGCGCACCTGCTTCGCATCCACCGCGACGACGATGCATTGGCTGCCAAAGGCCTCGGCCGCGCGGCGCACCAGGTCGGGGTCGCTCACGGCGGCGCTGTTGATGCTGGCCTTGTCCGCCCCGGCCAGCAGCAGCTTGCGGATATCCTCCACGCTGCGCACGCCGCCACCCACGGTCAGCGGGATGAACACCTCGGCCGCCGTGCGGGAGACGACGTCGAACATCGTGTCGCGGTTTTCATGGGTGGCGCCGATATCGAGGAAGGTGATCTCGTCCGCACCCTGTGCGTCATAGGCCCGCGCCTGCTCCACCGGATCGCCTGCATCGCGCAGGGCCACGAAGTTCACGCCCTTGACGACGCGGCCTTCCTTCACATCGAGGCAGGGAATGATACGGAGCGCGAGCACGAATGAATTCCTGCCTCATCCAAAGCTCCGGATGGAGCTTGGGGGCAGGCGGATGCGGCGTTTTTGCACGGGCGTCAAGCGATGCTTTGGTGGCCGCCGCGTGAGACGGCGCCGCCGTCAGGCGCGGCGCGCCTCGAAATGCGTCTTCGTCGCGCGCCGGAAGCCGGCCCCCTCATAGAAACGCAGCGTGGATTCCCGCGCGGAGCCCGTGGCCAGCATCACCTTGTAGCAATCCGCCGCCCAGGCGATCTCCAGCGCCGCCGCCAGCACGGCACGGCCCAGGCCACGCTTGCGGTGCGCCGCATGGGTCACGACATTCTCGATCAGCGCGAAGCTGCGCGCCCCGCGCGTGATATTGGGAATCACGACCAGCATGCAGGAGCCGACGAGCGCGCCCTCCGCCTCGGCCACCACCACGCTGATGAGGTCCGACCCCATGAGGCTGGACCAGGGCGTGGCCGCCGCGGCCTCCGTCAGCCGCGGATCATCGGAGTTGAGGTGCTGGTAGAGGTCGAGCAGCGCCGGCAGATCGCCGGGCTGCGCCAACCGGATCACGCCGCCGCCAGCGCCAGCGCCTCGGCCGGGGCGATCCGCCCGTCATAGAGCGCCCGCCCCAGGATGCAGCCGGAAATCCCATCCGCCGCCACCGCCTTCAGCGCCACCAGATCAGCGATGGAAGCAACACCGCCCGAAGCGATGACGGGCGTATCAAGCGCCATCGCGAGGTTCCGCGTCTGCTCGAGATTCACGCCGCTCAGCATGCCGTCGCGCTCGATATCGGTGTAGATGATGGCCGCGGCCCCGGCATCTTCCAGCCGCAGCGCCAGGTCGCGCGCGGAGAGGGTGCTGGTCTCGGCCCAGCCTTCGGTCGCCACCATGCCGCCGCGCGCATCAATGCCGACGACGACGCGGCCGGGGAAATGCCGGCAGGCTTCCCGCACGAAATGCGGGTCCTTCACGGCGGCGGAACCCAGGATGACGCGCGTGATGCCCGCCCCCAGCCAGGCTTCCACCGTGGGCATGTTGCGGATGCCGCCGCCCAGCTGAACCGGCATGGGTGCCGCCGCCAGGATGCGGCTGACCGCCTCGGCATTGGCGGGCTTGCCGGCGAAGGCGCCATCCAGATCCACCACATGCAGCCAGGTGAAGCCATCGGCGGCGAAGCGCAGCGCCTGCTCCGCCGGGTCCTCGGCATAGATGGTGGCCTGCGCCATATCGCCGCGCTGGAGCCGGACGACGCGCCCCTGCTTGAGGTCGATGGCGGGATAGAGGGTGAAGCCGCTCATGCTTTGATCCGGCCCAGGGCATCGGCATTGCTGCGCCCGCCGGGCAATTCGATGAGGCGATAATAGAAATACCCGGCCACCGTCTCACCACCCACGCGGGCATAGGCGGGGTGGGTGCCCCAACGCACATAGCCCAGGCGCTCGAACAGCGTGATCGCGGTTTCCTGCGTGGCGCGGACATCGAGGTTGAGCACGCGGATCCCCATGGCCGCCGCGCGTTCCTCGACGCGGCGCACCAGAAGCCGCGCCAGGCCGAAGCCGCGCGCATAGGGGGCGATGAAGGCGTGGGTGAGCTGCGCGGTGAAGCCCTGCGCCTCGTTGTTGCGGGGTGGGCGGACCAGCTGCGCGCTGCCCACCACCTCGCCATCCAGGCGCGCGACGAAGAATTCCCGCTCGGGCACCAGCATGACGCCGCGGAAATGGCGCTCAAGCGCCGAGCGGCTTTGCGCCTCCACCCAGCCGAAGCCGCCACCTTCCACGATGGCGGCGTTGGTCGCCTCGCACAGATCGGCCAGATCATGCGGATCGAGCATGTCCACCCGCTCCACCTCCAGGCGATGCACGACATCAGGCACAGGGGGGGCGGGTTCGGTGTTCATGCCGCCCCCCGCATGGGTTGCCAGCGCAGGAAATTGCCGAGGATGCGCAGACCCACGGCGGCGCTTTTCTCGACATGGAATTGCGTGCCGATGATGTTGTCCCGCCCCAGGATGGCGGGCACCGGGCCGCCATAGCCGGTGGTGGCGATCACATCCGCGGGCTCACCGCCGCGCCAGGCGTAGGAATGCACGAAATAGGCGTGATCCCCGGGCAGCAGACCCTCCAGCACCGGATGGCTGCCGGGCGTGAAATCCAGCGTGTTCCAGCCCATCTGCGGCAGGGGCAGCGGCGTGCCATCGGGCGCGCGGGGGTCCATCTCCGCCACCTCGCCCGGCAGCCAGGCGAGGCCGGGGGTGGCGCCATGCTCCAGCCCGCGCTCGGCCAGCAATTGCAGGCCCACGCAGATGCCGAGGAAGGGCTTCCGGCGCACCTGCACCTGCTCATACAGGGCAGCGACCATGCCCTCCAGCCCGGCGCGGCAGGCGGCGAAGGCGCCCTGGCCCGGCAGCACGATGCGGTCGGCGGTGAACAGCGATTCCGGCTCGCGGGTGATCTCGACGGTCACGGGGCCATCGGCGGCGCGCTCCAGCGCACGCCGCACGGAAGCGAGATTGCCCGAGCCGGGATCAATCACGGCGATCTTCATCGCGCGACCTCCCCGGCATAGAGGGGCAGCAGGCGGGGTTCGGCCTGCAGCAGCCGGGCCAGGGCGCCCTCGGCGTCGCGCCCCTGCACCAGATGTGCCAGCGTCCAGCCGCCCCGCGCGAGGGTCCAGCGCCGCAGATCCTGCGCCTGGAAGCCGAGCAGGAGATGGGCGGCGAGTGCCAGCGCGGTGCCATAGGGGCCGGGCAGAAGGTTCAGAGCAACCAGGCCGAGCAGCACCACCAGGCCCGCCAGCCAGGCGCGATGCCAGAACAGCCAGAAGGGGCCAAAAATCACCGCCCAGAGCGAAAACCCCTCCGGAATCAGGATCGGTGCCTGGATCTGGCCGGCCGCGGGGACCGAGCCGCGCGCGGTGCCGGGCGGGAGATGGACGGTCCAGCTCCGCATCAGGCCTCCAGCACGCCCTTGGTGGAGGGGATGGCGCCGCGCTGGCGCGGATCAGGCTCCACCGCCATGCGCAGCGCACGGGCGAAGGATTTGAAGCAGGCCTCGGCGATGTGATGCGCGTTGGTGCCGGCCTTCTGGGTGATGTGGCAGGTCAGGCCGGCATTCATCACCAGGGCGCGGAAGAATTCCTCAAACAGCTCGGTATCCATTTCACCCACCTTGTCGCGGGTGAAGGTGACATTCCAGGCGAGGAAGGGGCGGCCCGAGATATCCATGGCGCATTCGGCCAGGGCTTCATCCATGGGCATGAGGCAATGGCCGAAGCGCGTGATGCCGCGCTTCTCGCCCAGCGCGGCGCGGATGGCCTGGCCGAGCACGATGCCGCAATCCTCGGCCGTGTGGTGGAAATCGATATGCAGGTCGCCCTTGGCGGTCAGCGCCAGGTCCAGCAGGCCGTGCCGCGTGAGCGCGTGCAGCATGTGGTCGAGAAAGCCGATGCCGGTCGTGATCTCGGCCTGGCCCGTGCCGTCGAGGTTCAGCCGGGCGTGGATCTCCGTCTCGGCGGTCTTGCGGGCGATTTCGGCGCGGCGGGCCGGATCGGTCGTGGGTGCGGCGGACTGCATGCGCGCACCTCTAATCCCCTCGGGGCGAGAAGGCCAGCGTGCGAGCGCAACGGCTTCATGCTATCCGCGACGCATGGAGATGGATGCCCCCCGGCGCGCCTGCGCGTTCCTCGACCGCGACGGCGTGCTGATCGAGGATACCGGCTATCCCCATCGCATCGAGGAGGTGCGCTGGGTGCCCGGCGTGATGGCCGCGCTGCGCCGGCTGAATGCGGCGGGCCTCGCGGTCTGCATCGTCACCAACCAGGCGGGTGTGGCGCGGGGCTATTATGACGAAGCCGCCGTGGGCCGCCTGCATCACTGGATGGCGGCGGAGGCCAAGGCAGCCGGTGCCCTGCTGAATGGCTTCGCCTATTGCCCGTTCCACGAGAAGGCCGAGGCCGAGCGCTATCGCCGCGCCAGCCCACGCCGCAAGCCGGGTGCCGGGATGATCGAGGATTGGCTGGCGCATTTCCCGCTGCGCCGTGAAGGCAGCTTCCTGATCGGCGACCGCGAGACCGACATGCAGGCCGCCGCCGCGGCAGGGATTCCCGGCCATCTGTTTCCCGGCGATAACCTCGATGCATTCGTCGCCGCCATCCTGAAGGAACACTGATCTTGGACGTTCTGGCGCCTGCCTATCTCTGGGTGAAATCCTTCCATCTGATGGCGGTGATGGCCTGGATGGCCGGGCTGTTCTACCTGCCGCGCCTCTATGTCTATCACTGCGAAATCGCCCCCGGCGGTGGGGTGGAGCATGAGCGCTTCAAGAAGATGGAGCGGCTTCTGCTGCGCGCCATCATGAACCCCAGCATGATCGTGACCTGGCTGCTTGGCCTTGTGCTGGTGGCCACACCCGGCGTGGTCTCCTGGACCTCCGGCTGGTGGCACGTGAAGCTAGCTTGCGTGCTGGGAATGACCTGGTTCCACATGTACCTGGCGAAGCACCGCAAGGCCTTCGAGCGTGATGAGCGCCTTTTTCCGCAGCGTCACTGGCGCATCATGAACGAGGTGCCGACGCTGCTGATGATCGTCATCGTCATCATGGTGATCGTGAAGCCCTTCTGAGGCGTCGTAAATTTCCCTTGACAAGGTTGTTGACGCGGGGGCCCCGCATCCCTAGGTTCCTCCGCGTCGGCCTGACGGGCCGATCCCTCCTTCCCGATCGCCGAATCCGCCAATGCTCATCGCGTGGCGCGAATCTCGGGGCCCCCATTTCCTCGCCCCCGGCGTTTCCCCTGCGACTTATATTTCGGATGCTGCATGCACCTCTCAGAACTCAAGGCGAAGACGCCGCCCGAACTCCTCGCCTTTGCGGAGGAGCTGGGCGTCGAGAACGCCTCCATCCTGCGCAAGCAGGACATCATGTTCGCCATTCTCAAGACCTTCGCCGATAACGATCAGGCGATCTATGGCGAAGGCACGCTGGAAATCCTGTCCGATGGCTTCGGCTATCTGCGCAGCCCGCAGGCCAATTTCCTGCCCGGCCCCGACGACATCTATGTGAGCCCCGCCCAGGTCCGCCGCTTCGGCCTGCGCACCGGCGATACGGTGGAAGGCCAGATCCGCGCACCGAAGGATGGCGAGCGGTATTTCGCCATGCTCAAGGTGAATGCCGTCAATTTCGAGCCGCCCGAGGCGCTGCGCCACCGCATCAATTTCGACAACCTCACGCCGCTCTACCCGACGCGCCGCCTGAAGATGGAAATCGAGGGTGTCGAGGTGCCCAAGGGCCAGCAGAAGGACAACACGCATCGCGTGATTGACCTGATCGCGCCCATCGGCATGGGACAGCGCGCGCTGATCGTCGCCCCGCCGCGCACCGGCAAGACGGTGATGCTGCAATCCATCGCCAAATCCATCACGGCCAACCACCCTGACGTCTTCCTGATGGTGCTGCTGATTGACGAGCGGCCCGAGGAAGTGACCGACATGGCCCGCACGGTGAAGGGCGAGGTCGTCGCCTCCACCTTCGACGAGCCGGCGACGCGCCACGTGCAGGTCACGGAAATGGTGCTGGAAAAGGCCAAGCGCCTGGTCGAGCACAAGCGCGACGTGGTGATCCTGCTGGACAGCATCACCCGCCTGGGCCGTGCCTACAATTCCGTCGTGCCGTCCTCCGGCAAGGTGCTGACGGGTGGTGTGGATGCCAATGCGCTGCAGCGGCCGAAGCGCTTCTTCGGCGCCGCGCGCAACATCGAGGAAGGTGGCTCGCTCACCATCATCGCCACCGCGCTGATTGATACCGGCAGCCGCATGGACGAGGTGATTTTCGAAGAGTTCAAGGGCACCGGCAACAGCGAAATCATCCTGGACCGCAAGCTCTCCGACAAGCGCGTCTTCCCGGCGATCGACATCACCAAGAGCGGCACCCGCAAGGAGGAGCTGCTGGTGGATCGTGGCACGCTCAGCAAGATGTGGGTGCTGCGCCGCATCCTGAACCCGATGGGCACGCAGGACGCGATGGAATTCCTGACGGACAAGCTGAAATACAGCAAGACGAACCAGGACTTCTTCGACGCGATGAACACCTGACACTGGCCGGCTGAGGCCCTCCGTCGGCGCAAGCGGGCGGAGGGGCGATCCGGCTGGGGGGCGCGGCCTGTCTCCGCCGCGCGCGGCGGAGACAGAGCGCAGTTCTCTGTCATGGCGGCGCTCTGTCATCGCAAGGTACAGTCAGAGCAGGGCGCAGTCAGAGCAGGGCGCAGTCAGAGCAGGGCCGTGAGGGGCGCTGCTGCCGGCAATGCAGGGCAGCGCGGATCGCCCATTTTCCCGCCACCTTTCACCACCAGTGTCCGCCCATGGCCAAATGCGCGCTTCTGCTGATCCCGTTGCTCGGTCTGATCGTCGGATGCGCGCCGGCGCGCCCCTACCGCGGAGCCGCGCCGGGCTATGGCGCGGCACCACCCGTTCCGTGGTATATTCTGCCGGCGCGACGCGAAACGGCCAATCATCCCGGGAATTGATGCCGGGATTGGCGGGCCCTCGCGCTGCTCCATCTTGCTGCCACGATTCGCCTGAACGATGCCCGCGTGTAACGTGTGGAAGGACAACACGATGAAACCAGTTCTGACGGCCCTCGGAATCAGCGCGCTTCTTGCCTTGGGCGCCTGCACCAACCCCTATGATCCCGGCCAGCGTGCGGCGGGCGGGGCGCTGATCGGTGCCGGAACCGGCGCGGCCATCGGCGGCATTGCCGGCGGCGGGCGTGGGGCGGCGATCGGCGCGATCACGGGTGGCGCGGTCGGCGCGGCCACCGGCGTGATCACCACGCCGCAGCCCCCGCCGCAGCAGCAATATTACCAGCAGCCCTACAAGTAGCCTCTCCAAGGAGTTTCCTGATGCGCGGATTTCCGCGAATGCGCGGCTGAGGCTTCGCCGATGAGCGCCAAGATCCTGGCGGCCGCGAGTTTCGCGGCCGCCGTCCATGCCACGCATCGCCGCAAGGGCGCCGCGGCGGAGCCCTATATCAACCACCCGATCGAGGTCGCGCAGATCCTCGCCGAACATGACGCGCCCGAGGCGGCGATCATCGCGGCCCTGCTGCATGATACGGTCGAGGATAGCGACAATGACCCCGAGCCCGTGACGCTGGAAGCACTGGCCGCGCGTTTCGGCGCGGAAGTCGCGGCCATCGTGGCCGAAGTCTCGGATGACAAGAGCCTGCCCAAGGAGATCCGCAAGGGCCTTCAGGTTTCGCAGGCGCCGAAGAAATCCGCCGCGGCGAAGATGGTGAAGCTGGCCGACAAGATTTCCAACCTGCGTGCCATCGTGGCCGCACCGCCCGCTTCCTGGAACCATGCGCGGCGCGTCGAGTATGTCGGCTGGGCCGGGCGCGTGGCGGCCGGGCTGCGCGGCGTGAATCCCGGGCTGGAAGCGCTGTTCGACAGGACCTACCAGACGGCCATGGCCGAATTGGCGCGGGAAGCGGCGTGAGGCCCGGGATCGTCGCCGCCCTGGAACGCGCGACGCTCAATGCCCTGCCTGCCCCACGCGTGCTGTTCGATGGCCCCTTCGTCGTGAAGGCCTTCCTGGGCGGGACAGGCCGCGCCAATGCCGCCGCCTCTCTCGACCCGGCCGCCGATCCGGATCTCGTACCGCGTGTCGCCCGCATCGAGGCGCATTACCGGCGCCTGGGGCTGAAGCCGCGCTTTCGCTCCTCACCGCTCGATCCGGCCGGGCTGGAGGGGCTTCTGCGGCAGGATGGCTGGCAGGAGGCCGATGAGAGCCTGGTCACCTGCGGGCCGCTCGGCCCGGTGGCCCGGGCCGATGCCGCGGTCGAGTTCCTCGCGGCGCCGGACACGACCTGGCTGGAGGTGATTGGTACGGCGGAATACCAATCCGCGACGCGGCGGGCCGAGAAGCTGGAAGCGGTGCCGCTATTCGCCATTCCCGTCGCCTGGCTGGTGCTGCGCGAGGATGGCGTTGCCGCAGCCGCCATGGCGACCACCAGCGACGGCGCATTCTGCGGGGTCTTCGACCTCGCGGTGCGGCCGGAATTCCGCCGGCGCGGCCTGGCGCAGCGCATGATCGGCGCCGCCGCCCATTGGGCGGCGGCGCATGGCGCCACGCAGCTCTTTGCCCAGGTCGCCGCGACCAATACGGCGTCCCGGGCACTCCAGAGCGGCCTGGGGATGCTGGAGCAGTATCGCTACCGCTATTTCCTGAGAGGCTGAGGGGAGTTGGGCGCGCCGCGAAGGCCGCGCCCTGTCTCCTTCAGGGCAGCAGGACGGTGCTGCCCGTCGTCTTGCGGGCTTCGAGGTCGCGATGGGACTGCGCGGCATCCTTGAGCGCATAGCGCTGGTTGATCTGCAGCTTCACCGCGCCGGATTTGACCACCGCAAAGAGCTCGGCCGCCACATTCTCCAGATCGCTGCGCTTCATCGTGTAGGAGCCCAGCGTCGGGCGCGTCAGATACAGCGAGCCCTTGGCGGCGAGGATGCCGATATCAATCGGCGGCACGGCACCCGAGGCATTGCCGTAGCTGACCATCATGCCGAGCGGGGCCAGGCAATCGAGCGAGGCGGTGAAGGTGTCACGCCCCACGCTGTCATAAACCACGGGCAGCATCGCGCCACCGGTGATGCGCTTGACGGCGGCGGGCAGATCCTCGCCCGAGATGACGACGTGGTCGCAGCCATGGGCGCGCGCCAGCTCGGCCTTGGCCTGGGTGCTGACGGTGCCGATGACGGTGCAGCCGAGGGACTTGGCCCATTGCACCATGATGAGCCCGACGCCGCCGGCCGCGGCATGGATCAGGATCGTCTCGCCAGCCTTCACGCGGTAGGTGCTGCGAAGCAGATACTGCGCGGTCATGCCCTGGAGCATCATCGAGGCAGCCTGCTCGAAATCAATGCCCTCGGGGATCTTCACCAGGCGATCCGCCTTGTTGGTGCGGGCCTCCGCATAGGCGCCCATGGGGCCGGACGCATAAGCGACGCGATCCCCGACCGCGACCTCGGTCACGCCCTCGCCGACGGCCTCGACGATGCCGGCCCCTTCCATCCCGATGGTGAAGGGCAGCGAAGGCGCCTTGTAGAGGCCGGTGCGGAAATAGACGTCGATGTAATTGAGGCCGACCGCCTTCTGGCGGATCAGCGCCTCACCCGGCTTGGGGTGTGGCAGGGGCACTTCCTCCCAGAGCATCTTCTCCGGGCCGCCATATTCGTGGACGCGGATGGCGTGGTTCATGCGGGTGTTCCTAGATCAGAAAATGGGGGGAGGGCAGATTGAGCGTGCGCGCCTCAAGTGCCAGGAGATAACGCTTCGTCTCGGGCCCATCCAGGCCGGAATAGCCGCCGAGCGCGCCATTGGCGGCGACCACGCGGTGGCATGGGATCAGGATGGGGATGGGATTGCGGCCATTGGCCTGGCCGACGGCGCGCGGATGCGAGGCGACCTCACGCGCAATGTCACCATAGCTGCGGGTCTCCCCGGCTGGAATCCCGCGCAAGGCGGACCAGACACGGCGCTGATAGGGCGTGCCATTGGGGGCGAGGGGCAGGTGGAAATGGGCGCGCTTCCCGTCAAAATAGTCATGCAGCTGGTCCCGCGCTTCACGCAGGAGGGGTGTGGCTTCCTGCTCGCTGCCACGACCCCAGTCGAGCGCAACAATCGCCCCCTCATCCTCCGAGAGGGTGATTTCACCGAGCGGTGTGTGAAGCGAAAGTTGCGGCATGTTTCCCTGTATTGCACGCGCAGGTGGATGCAGCACCGCCACGGGGCTGGCGTCAAGCGTCCCGGTCTGGCGCCGGGCCACGCTGTTGCTACATGTGGGATGAAACACGCACCACCGCACAGGAGGCCGCATGGCCGAAGCCGACCCCCCGCCTTATTTCGAGGCGCATGTCTTCGTCTGCTGCAACCGCCGGCCCGATGGGCACAAGCGCGGCAGCTGCGCCGCGGCGGGCAGCGAGGGGCTGCGCGACTACATGAAGGCGCGCGCCAAGGAGCTTGGGCTGAAGGGGGTGCGCATCAACCAGGCGGGCTGCCTGGACCGCTGCGAGTTCGGCCCGACCCTGGTCATCTACCCCGAAGGCATCTGGTACCAGGTGCGCACCCGCGAGGAGGTTGACGAGGTTCTCACCGCGCATCTGGCCGAAGGGGGACGAGCGCGGCGGCTCATGCTGACCGAGAAGGACGTGGTTCCGGCGAAGGCGTGATGGTGATCTTCGCGCTGGCGACGGGTGCCGGGCGCTCCGCCGTGGCGGTCATGCGGCTCTCGGGTGCGGGCAGCGGGGCCTTGCTGCAGGCGCTGGCCGGGACGCTGCCGGCCCCGCGCCGCGCCAGCCTGCGGCTCCTGCGCCATGCGGGGATTCCGCTGGACCGGGCGCTGGTTCTCTGGTTTCCGGCACCGGGCAGCTACACGGGCGAGGATAGCGCGGAGTTGCACCTGCATGGCGGGCCGGCGGTCATCGCGGCCGTCGCGGAGGCGCTGGAAGCGCTCGGAGCCCGGCCGGCGGAGCCCGGGGAATTCACGCGCCGCGCCTTCCTCCATGGCCAGCTGGATCTGACCGCCGCCGAGGGCATCGCCGATCTCATCGCGGCCGAGACCGAGGCCCAACGCCGCCAGGCGCTGCGCCAGGCGGAGGGGGCGCTGGCCCGGCGCCATGCCGAATGGGCCACGCGGCTGACGCAGATTCTGGCCCGGCAGGAGGCCTTCATCGAGTTCGAGGAGGAGGATCTTCCGGATGACCTCGATGCGCGGGTGGAAGCGGATGCGGCGGCCCTTGGCGCCGAGATGGCGGCCCTCCTGGCCGAGGGCGGCCGCGGGGAGAAGCTGCGCGAGGGGCTGAGCATCGCCATCCTGGGCGCACCGAATGCGGGAAAATCTTCCCTCCTCAATGCGTTGGCCGGGCGCGAGGCGGCGATTGTCTCGGCGCGGGCCGGCACGACGCGGGATGTGGTGGAAGTGCGCATGATCCTGGCCGGAATGCCTGTCACGCTCGCGGATACCGCCGGGCTGCGCGAAGCCGCCGATGACATCGAGGCGGAGGGTGTGCGACGCGCCCTGGCGCGGGCCGAGATGGCGGATCTGCGCTTGCTGGTCTTTGCCGCGGATGCCGAGCCTGATGCAGCGACACTGATGCTGCAGGGGAAGGATGCCCTTGTGGTGCTCAACAAGGCGGACCTGACCGGCGCCGGCATGCGTGGCGCCATGCGCGTCTCGGCCCGCACCGGCGAAGGGCTTGCGGCGCTGCGCAGCCAGCTGGAGGAAGCCGCCGCCGCACTGGGCGGCCTTTCGGACGCCGCGCTGCTGACACGCCCGCGGCATCGGGCAGCGTTGCGTGACGCATTGGAAGAGCTGGACCGCCTTCCAGGTGCCGGCCTGCCCGAATTGCGCGCGGAAACACTGCGGCGGGCGTTACGCGCACTCTCCCGCCTCACCGGGCGGGTGGATGCGGAGCAGGTGCTGGATGTGGTCTTCGGAGAATTCTGCATTGGCAAGTAGAGTTTGATCCGCGGCGCGGTGAATCGCCCTCTCCGCGGGCGGCTGCTATACGCCGGACCATGTGGGACATGCGCTTCGATGTGATCGTGGTGGGCGGCGGCCATGCCGGCTGTGAGGCGGCTGCCGCTGCCGCACGATGTGGCGCACGCACGCTGCTGCTGACGCATGATCCGGCGAAGCTCGGGGAGATGTCCTGCAATCCGGCAATTGGCGGCATCGGCAAGGGGCATCTGGTCCGTGAGGTGGATGCGCTGGATGGGTTGATGGGCCGCGCCGCCGATGCGGCAGGGATCCATTTCAAGCTGCTCAATCGCAGCAAGGGCCCCGCGGTGCGTGGCCCGCGCGCCCAGGCGGACCGCCGGCTTTATCGCGAGGCGATGCAGGCCCTGCTGGCCGAAACGGCGGGGCTGAGCATCCTGGGCGAGCCGGCCGAGGATCTCGTGATCGAACAGGGGCGCCTGCAGGGAGTGGTGACAGCCAGCGGGCGTCGCGTAGCTTGTGGCGCCCTGGTCATCACGACTGGCACCTTCCTGCGCGGCGTGATCCATATCGGCACCCAGCGCTTTCCGGCCGGCCGCATGGGTGAGGCACCGGCGGTGGGCCTCGCTCTCGCGCTGGAGCGTCTGGGACTGCCGCTGGCCCGGCTCAAGACGGGAACGCCGCCGCGGCTGGATGGCCGCACGATCCACTGGGCCAGCCTCGAAATGCAGCCAGGCGATGCCGAGCCGGAGCCGCTGTCCTGGATGACGCAGCGGATCACCAACCGCCAGGTCGAATGCGGGATCACCCATACGACAGCGCGCACGCATGACATCATTCGCGGTAGCCTGCATCTCTCGGCGGTCTATGGCGGACAGATCGAGGGCATCGGGCCGCGCTACTGCCCTTCCGTCGAAGACAAGGTGGTTCGCTTCGCCGGGCGTGAGCGGCACCAGATCTTTCTGGAACCCGAGGGGCTGGACGATCCGACGGTCTATCCCAATGGCATTTCGACCAGCCTGCCCGAGGATGTGCAACGCGCGATGATCGCCAGCATCCCCGGGCTGGAGCAAGCGACGATCCTGCGGCCAGGCTACGCGATCGAATATGACCATGTGGACCCGCGCGCGCTGCGGCCCAGCCTGGAATGCCGTTCGCTGCCTGGGCTTTTTCTCGCCGGCCAGATCAACGGCACCACCGGCTATGAGGAGGCAGCCGCGCAAGGGCTGCTGGCCGGGGTGAATGCCGCACATATCGCGTCCGGCGGTACGGCGGATGCCACGCTGAACCGGGCTGAGGCTTATCTCGGTGTGCTGGTGGATGACCTCACCCTGCAGGGTGTCAGTGAGCCCTATCGCATGCTGACGGCACGCTCGGAGTATCGGCTCAGTCTTCGCGCCGATAATGCCGGCATGCGCCTGACGGAGAAGGGGCTGGGTTGGGGCTGCATCGGCCCGGCCAGGGCCGCGATGCATCGCGCTTTCGCGACGGACGTCACCGAGGCGCTGTCGCGCGCACGGACGGAGGGCGCCACTCCATCCGCCTATGCCGCGGCCGGTGTTGCGGTGAACCAGGATGGCCGCTGGCGCAGCGCGCTTGATACCTTGTCGCTGCCAGCCATGTCGGCGGTCGCCGCGGAATCCCTGTTTCCGTGGCTGCGCGATCTGCCGAAACGCGTCCGCGCCTATGTCGAGGCCGAGGCGCTCTATGGCCCATATCTGGCACGACAAGAGGGCGAACGCGCCTTGCTGGAGCGGGAGGAAGCCTTGGCCATCCCGGCGGATGTGGATTTTGCCGATATTGCCGGCCTCTCCAACGAGATGAGGGACCGCCTGCAACGCTCCCGTCCTGCCACGCTGGGCGGTGCTGGCCGGTTGCCCGGCATCACGCCCGCCGCCGTCGCCGCCTTGGCGGTTCATCTTCGCCGCGGTGTTTCACGTGAAACAGCCTGACGCGCCATCCCTCGATGTTTCACGTGAAACAGAGCTTCGGCTGCGGGAATATCTGCGCCTGCTGCTCAGCTGGAACGCGAAGATCAATCTGATTGCGGCGGCATCGGAGGAGGAGGTCTGGCACCGGCATGTGCTTGATTCGTGGCAGCTGCGACCCCTGCTGCCGGATGGCGCGCTGGCAGATCTTGGCTCGGGCGGCGGCCTGCCCGGAATTGTCATCGCCATCGGACGCGAGCAGGAGACGCATCTGGTCGAGTCGGATCGGCGCAAAGCCGCCTTCCTGATGGAAGCCGCCCGCAGCCTGGGCCTGAACCATGTGCGGGTGCACCCTACGCGAATCGAAGCGGCGCGCCTGCCTCCCATCCAGGTCGTGACGGCGCGTGCGCTGGCCCCCTTGCGGGAACTTGTCACGCATGCGGCGAGAATCCTGGCGCCAGACGGCGTTGCCGTGCTGCCCAAGGGCCGAAATGCGGAGGCGGAGTTGACGGCCACCGCCCCGCACTGGCTTATGCAAACGGAGCGGTTCACAAGCCGCACCGATGCCCTAGCGACCATCCTCCGCCTCAGCGAGATACGCCCTGCCGGTGTCTGACCCATCCGCCTTTCGCATCCTTGCTCTCGCCAACCAAAAGGGGGGTGTGGGGAAAACCACGACGGCTGTGAACCTGGCAGCGGCCTTGGCGGCACGTCATCGCGTAGTGCTGATTGACCTCGACCCGCAGGGCAATGCCTCCACCGGACTGGGCATCGCGCGCGCGGCCCGGGGCGCGGGCAGCTATGCCATGCTGGTCGAAGGCCGGCCCGTGGCCGAGGTGCTGCGCCCAACCGCCATCCCCAACCTGTCCATCATCCCGGCTGATCCCAACCTGGCCGGCGGCGAGCTGGAATTGGTGGACCTTGCCCGGAGGGAAACACGCCTGCGGGATGCGCTGGCAAAGGGGGCGGAAGCGCTCAAGGGCGTCGAATGGGTGCTGCTGGATTGCCCCCCCTCGCTTGGCCTGCTGACGCTGAACGGCCTGGTGGCAGCCGAGTCGGTGATGGTTCCGCTTCAGGCAGAATTCTACGCGCTGGAAGGTGTCTCCCAGATCATCCAGACGCTGGAACGCGTGCGGGCCGGCTTCAACCCCGCGCTGCGGCTGGATGGCATCGTGCTCACCATGTTCGATCGCCGCAACAACCTGGCCGAGGCCGTGGCAACCGATGTGCGGAGTTTCTTCAAGTCACAGGTCTACGACACCGTGATTCCCCGCAATGTTCGCGTCTCCGAGGCGCCATCCCACGGCCTGCCGGTGACCTTCTACGATCCGCGCTCGCCCGGGGCCGAAGCCTATACCCGCCTGGCCGCTGAATTCCTGCGGCGGCACCGCGCGCGCCTGCGCGAACTGGCAAAGAATGATCTGGAGCGCGAATCCTGATCCGTGCTGATTGGGATGCCCGAGGGCCAACCACCCCCGATTCGCCGATGGCCGAGGAAGCCGCATCATGACCAAATCCCCTGCCCTGGGCCGCGGCCTCTCAGCCCTTCTCGGTGACGCCGCGGCCGCGAGCCCGAGCGCGCCAGGCCTGCGCACCTTGCAGGTCAGCGCGATCGAGCCTGGGCCCTTCCAGCCGCGCGAGGCGCTGGACGAGGCCGCACTCGGGGAACTCGCGGCTTCCATACGTGAGCACGGCGTGCTGCAGCCCATCCTGGTGCGACCGATCAAGTCCCGGCCGAACCGCTTCGAGATCATTGGCGGGGAGCGGCGCTGGCGCGCGGCCCAGGCGGCCGGGCTGCATGAGGTGCCGGCCCTGGTGCGGGAGTTCTCGGACCGTGAGGCCATGGCCGCCGGACTTGTGGAGAACCTCCAGCGCCAGGATCTCAACCCGCTGGAAGAGGCAGAGGGCTATGGCCGCCTGACCGAGCAATTCGGCCTGACCCAGGAAGCCCTGGCCCGCGCCGTCGGCAAGAGCCGCCCGCATGTCGCCAATACGTTGCGGCTGCTCAACCTGCCCGAGCGCGTCCGGGACCTGCTGCGTGAGGGCGCCTTGACCGCAGGTCACGCACGGGCGCTGCTCACCGCCAAGGACCCTGTGGCCTTGGCGCTGCAGGTGGTGGATCGCGGCCTGAATGTGCGCCAGGCGGAAGCCCTGGCGGCGGCAAAGAATATCCCGCCCGCCGCGCGCCAGCCGAAATCCGATGCCGAGACACGCGCGCTGGAGCGCCAGATCACCGGGCATCTCGGCCTCAAGGTCACCATCCGCCATGGCGTCAGGGGCGGGCAGGTGATCCTCGCCTATAAGGACCTGGACCAGCTGGACGGGCTGGTCCGCCTCCTCACGAAATGACGGCCGCGTGGGCCAGGGTGCTCAGCGTATCCATGCGCGGCCCATGGAATTCCTCCGTCTGCCGCGTGTTGGACAGAAAGGCGAAGGACAGGCCGGATTCCGGATCGCCCCAGCAATAGGACGAGCCCACCCCGCCATGCCCAAAGGTGCCGGGATGCGCGATGGCGCCCAGGCCACGCATGGCCGGCGTGGTCCCGCGCAGATGTGGCCCCAGCCCACGATGCATCGGCATTCCATTATACTCATCCACCCGGTCGCCGGTGTAGTTCCGCACCGCATAGGCCATCATGCGCGGTGAGATGATGCGCCGCCCGGCCAAGGCGCCGCCCTGGAGCAGCGCCTGGTAGAAGGCCGCCATCGCCCGTGCCGTGCCGTAGCCGCCGCCGCCCGGAACACCCGCCGCCAGGAATGCGGCGGTGCCCTCCGGCATGCGCACCGCCCCATCCACGTCATGCATATCCGCCGTGCGCGCCTGCATCTCCACCGGAACGCCGACAAAAAGCTCCGCATCCAGGCCGAGCGGCGCGATGATCCGCCGGCGCAGATAGGCGCGGTGATCCTCGCCCGTCACGGCACGGATGACGGCCGCCGCGACCCAATGGGCGGCCGAGGGGTGGTAGCGCACGCGGCTGCCAGGCTCCCATTGCAGCGTAAGGGCGCAGACCAGCTCTCGCAGCTTCGCCGCATCTTCCCAGGCGGCAGGTGGAATTTCCGCCCCCGGGAAGCCGGCCTGATGGGTCAGCAGCTCGATGAAGGTGATGGCGCCCTTGCCTCCGGCTTCAAAGCCCGGAAGGTGCTGCGCAATCGGATCCGTCAGTCGCAGCAGGCCATCCTCGGCCAACGCCCAGAGACCCGCCGCGGTGATGACCTTGGTGTTGGAATACAGCAGCCACAGCGACGCATCGCTCGCCGCAACGCCCGCCCGCGCGGCACCAAAACTGCGAAACAGCGCCAGCTTGCCATGCCGGGCCAGCGCGACCTGGGCCCCGGGATGGTGCCCCGCCGCGATATCCGCCTCGATCCGCGCGCAGAGAAGGTCGAGCTTCGCGGGGTCCAGCCCAAGCTCGGCCGGGGTCGCGGAGGGAAGGGGGAAGGCTGAGGGAAGGGGGGAGGCTGCGGTCATGGCTGAAAATCCTCGGTTTCGTTGCGCATTACGCCAGAGGCGCGGCGCCTTGCCAAACGCCCCCCGCCACCGCCTACAATCCTGCCTGAAGGGCGCCGTCCGATCGCCCATGGAGGATCTTGCCCATGCTCATTCCGCGCCGCGCCGCGCTGGCCCTTGCCCCCCTCCTTACGCCCCTGGCCCTGCCCGCCCGGGCCCAGACATCAGCCTTCCCGGACCGCACGGTCCGCTACATCGTGCCCTTCACACCCGCGGGCCTGACCGACATCATGGCGCGGCTGGTCGCCCATCGGCTTTCAGAGATCTGGGCCAAGCCGGTGGTCGTGGAAAACCGAGCCGGCGGCAACGCCATGATCGGCGCCGACGCGGCGGCGAAATCCCTGCCTGATGGGCATACGCTGCTGGCCATCACGCTCACCCATGCCGTGAATGTCAGCCTGATCCCCGATGCGCCCTATGATCTGATGCGCGATTTCCTGCCGGTCTCCATTCTGGGATCGCTGCCGCTGGTCGTCGTCGTCAACCCGTCCAACCCGGCCCGCAGCCTGGCTGACCTGATCGCGCAGGCGCGGGGGCGCGTGCTGAATGGCGGCAGTTCAGGCAATGGGTCGCCACCGCATCTGGGGCTGGAATTGTTCAGGCGTGTCTCAGGGGCGGGCGGCAACATCACCCATGTGCCCTATCGGGGCGGGGCGCCCGGTGTCACCGATCTCGTTGCCGGCAATCTGGATTTCATGGTTTCCAACCTGCCCGAATGCCTCGCCCAGATTCAGGGGGGGCGTCTGCGCGGCCTCGCCGTGACCGGAGCGGCGCGCCATCGCCTCCTTCCCGACACGCCCACCGTGGCCGAGGCCGGCGCACCCGAGCTGGAAATGACCAATTGGACCGCGATGCTGACCAACACCGCCGTCCCACGCGCCGCCTTCGCCGAGATCGCGCGCGCAACCCAACTCGCCCTGCGGGATGGCGAGACGCGCCGCCGCGCGGAGGAAGGCGGCTTCGATGTCCTGGCCTGGGACCCGGACCGCTCACGCGCCTTTGCCGCCGAGGAAGTGACCCGATGGGGGCGCCTGGTCCGCGAAGCGGGGATCAGGCCGGATTGAGGGCCTTGAGCCCGCGCGCTGCGATGAGCGGGTGAAGGGGGGCGAGGGGCGCTGCCCCTCGGGCTCCCCGGCAGGAAACTCAGTTTCCTGCACCTTCGGCAGGTTGTTGATTCACAACGAATAAGCGGTAGGGCACGGGCTAGTAAGCACGCCCGGCTGCCATCTCGGGCGCGGCGCCTGCGCGCGCTTCAGCCACGGCCAGGCGGAGATCCGCGAGGTATTCCTCCGCCACCTCGGCATGCAGGGGATTGAGATGCAGGTGAATGCCGTCCGGCTCCTGCTGTCGGCTCACCAGCCACCCGCGCCCATCCAGGATCGTCGCCACCCGGCCGATAGGCAGCCCCGGATCATGGCTGCGATACACCAGGATGGCATGCTCGCCCGGCAGCACCTCCAGGCCAGGGATCGTCTGGATGCCTGCCGCGATCACGCTCCGCGCCTCCCGAATCCGGCGCGCGCAATCGAGATACCCGGCCTGCCCGAGATGCCGCATCACCGCCCAGGCGGCAGCGACCGCGCCGCCAGGCCGCGTGCCCTGCGCCGTATGGGCGGCGTAGAGGCCACGGGCCCAGGCCTTGCTCTCGAAGCGGTGATGCTGCTTCAGCCCCGCATCACGCAGCAACAGCAAGGAGGCCCCCTTGGGCGCCATGCCATGCTTGTGGATATCGGCGCTGATCGAGGTGACGCCGGGCACGGCGAAATCCCAATCCGGCAGAGCCACCCCGAGCCGCGACAGGAAGGGCGAGAGGAAGCCGCCCACGCAGGCATCCACATGCAGCCAGACGCCGCGCGCAGCCGCCAGGGCGCCCAGCTCCGCGATGCGGTCAATTCCACCAAACGGATAATTCGGCGCGGACCCCACCAACGCCACGGTGTTCGCGTCCATCGCCGCCATCATGGCGACGATGTCGCTGCGGCGATCAGCGGCGGTTGGGATGCGTCGAACCTCCAGCCCGAGATACCAGCCGGCACGGTCAAAGGTGAGATGCGCCGTATCGGGAATGACAATATTCGGCCGGGCCACGCCGGCCTTCTCGCGCGCGGCGAGCATCGCCAGAAAGATGCTCTCGCTGCCGCCCGAGGTGAAGGTGCCGCCAGCACCCTCGGGTGCGCGCATGAGGGAGAGGCCCATCTCCACCACCTCCCCCTCCAGCCGGGCGAGAGAGGGGAAGGCGCGTTGGCCCAGGTTGTTTTCCGTCCAGAAGGTGAGATAGGCCTCCTGCTGAACACGCTCCAGCGCTTCGTCGAGGTAGTAGAAGAACACCGCCATCCGGCCGCGCTTCCAGGAATAATCCCGGGCCTTGGCCTCCAGCAGGGCCTGCTTCAGGGCCGGCCATTCCTGGCCTTCTTCAGGAATTGCGATCATCTCTTTCCTCGCGGCGGCGTTTGCGCCATCAAATCACGCAGAAAAAGCGGGGGGAAGCGCGATGCAGCTCGGAATGGTCGGCCTCGGCCGGATGGGGGGCAATATCCTGCGCCGGGTAATGCGCGCAGGCCATGAAGGCCTGGCCTTCGACCGGGATGACGCAGCGGTGGCAACACTGGTGGCCGAGGGCGCGACCGGGGCCAGCAGCCTGGCGGAGCTTGTCTCCCTGCTGCATGCGCCGCGCATCATCTGGGTGATGCTCCCGGCGGGCGAAATCACCGAGGCCTGCCTGCGGGAATTGCACGCCCTGCTCAGCCCGGGCGATGTGATCATCGAGGGCGGCAATTCCTTCTGGAAGGATTCCGCCCGGCGCGGTGCCGAGGCCAAGGCGCTGGGGCTGCATTACCTGGATATCGGCACTTCGGGCGGCGTCTGGGGCCTGAAGCGCGGCTATTGCCTGATGATCGGCGGCGCGGCCGAGGTGGTGGCCCGGCTCGATCCCTTGCTCGCTGCCCTGGTGCCGGGCGAAGGCAGCGCCCTGCCCACCGAGGGCCGCGAAGCGCGGGACCCCAGGCCGGCCAAGGGCTATGTCCATTGTGGCCCCAATGGCGCCGGGCATTACGCCAAGATGGTCCATAACGGGATCGAATACGGCATGATGCAGGCCATGGCCGAAGGGCTGGACCTGATGCGCGCCGCACCCTTCCCGCTCGACCTGCCCGACATCACCGAGGCCTGGCGCCGCGGCTCCGTCGTCTCCTCCTGGCTGCTGGACCTGACGGCCCAGGCCCTGGCCTTCGACCCTGACCTCGCGGAATACAGCGGCCATGTGAGCGACAGTGGTGAGGGCCGCTGGACGGTGGATACGGCGGTCGAGCAGGCCGTGCCCGTCCCGGTGCTCGCCGCCGCCCTCTTCGCGCGCTTCCGCTCCCGCCAGGAGGCCAGCTTCGCCGACAAGGCGCTGAGCGCCATGCGCAAGGGCTTTGGCGGCCATCTGGAGCCCCGCCCCCAAGCCCCGAGGAAGGGGCAACCGGGGTGAGGCGGGGCCGCTTCCCGTCATGCATCGCCACCCGGCCGGCCCGGCAGCCATGATGTTGCATGTGCTGGTCATGGGCGTCTCGGGCTCGGGAAAATCCACCATCGGCGCGCAGCTGGCGCTGGCCCTGGCGCTGCCCTTCGCGGATGCCGATGCCTTCCACCCCCCCGCCAATGTCGCGAAGATGGCGGCCGGCACGCCGCTGACCGATGCGGATCGCTGGCCCTGGCTCGATGCGCTGGGTGCCTGGCTGGCCGCGCAGCAGCTGGGGGGCGTGATTGCCTGCTCGGCCCTCAAGCGCGTCTATCGGGATCGTCTGCGCGCCGCCGTGCCGGGGCTGCGCATCCTGCATCTTTCGGGGATGCCGGCCATGATCACGGCGCGCCAGGCGGCGCGGGAGCACCACTTCATGCCGCCCAGCCTCATGGCCAGCCAATTCGCCACGCTGGAACCCCCCGCACCGGATGAAGCGGCACTGGTGCTCGACATCACCGCCCCGCCCGAGGTGCTGATCCTCCAGGCCACGGCGCAACTGCGAAGGATCGCGGCATGCTGACCCAGACCGAGACGAGCTACGTGCATGGCGCTTCGGCCACGCCGCTGATCGGCGCCACCATCGGCGCGCATTTCACCTCGGCAGCGACGCGCTGGCAGGACCGCCCGGCGCTGATCGTCCGGCAGCAGGGCATTCGCTGGAGCTATGGCGAATTGCTGGCGCGCGCCGAGGATGTTGCCGCCAATCTGCTGGCGCTTGGGCTGCGGCCCGGCGATCGCGTCGGCATCTGGTCGCCCAACAATGCCGAATGGGTGCTGACGCAATATGCCACTGCCCTGGCCGGCCTCGTGCTGGTGAACATCAACCCGGCCTATCGCCTGTCGGAGCTGGAATACGCGCTGAACAAGGTGGGATGCCTCGCGCTGATCACGGCCACGCGCTTCAAGAGCAGCGACTATATCGCCATGCTGGATGCGCTCGGCCCCGCCCGCCTGCCCGGCCTGCGCCATCGCATCCAGATCGGCCCGGAAACCGCGCCCGGCTTCGTCAATTTCACCACGCTCATGGCATCGGCCGACAAGACGGCGCTGCAGGCCCAGGCCGGCGCGCTGCAGAGCGATGACCCGATCAACATCCAGTTCACCAGCGGCACCACCGGCGCGCCCAAGGGCGCCACCCTCACGCACCACAATATCCTGAACAACGGCTTCTTCGTGGGCGAGACCATGCGCCTGACCGAGCAGGACGCCATCTGCATCCCCGTGCCGCTTTACCACTGCTTCGGCATGGTGCTGGGCAACATGGCCTGCACCACCCATGGCGCGGCGATGGTCTATCCCGGCGAAGGCTTCGACCCGCTCGAAACGCTGCGGACCGTGGAGGCCGAGCGCTGCACAGGGCTCTATGGCGTGCCCACCATGTTCGTGGCACAGCTGAACCACCCCGAATTCGCGCGCTTCGACCTCTCCTCGCTACGCACGGGAATCATGGCGGGTTCCCCCTGCCCGATCGAGGTGATGCGCCAGGCCATCGAGAAGATGAGCCTGCGCGAAATCACCATCTGCTACGGCATGACGGAAACCAGCCCCGTAAGTTTCCAAACCCATGTGGATGACCCGCTGGAGCGGCGCATCGGCACGGTCGGCCGCATTCATCCGCATGTCGAGGTGAAGATCGTGGATGCCGAAGGCCGCGTGGTGCCGCGCGGCGCTGTGGGTGAGCTTTGCACCCGCGGCTATTGCGTCATGCTGGGCTATTGGGACGAGCCGGAACGCACGGCCGAGGCGATTGACGCCGCAGGCTGGATGCACACGGGCGATCTGGCGACGATCGACGCCGAGGGCTACTGCAACATCGTCGGCCGCATCAAGGATATGGTGATCCGCGGCGGCGAGAACATCTACCCGCGCGAGGTGGAGGAGTTCCTGTTCCGCCACCCCAAGATCGCCGAGGTGCAGGTCATCGGCGTGCCTGATCCGCGCATGGTCGAGGAGCTTTGCGCCTGGATCCGCCTCAAGCCCGGCGAGAGTGCCACGGAGGAGGAGATCCGCGATTTCTGCCGTGGGCAGATCGCCCATTACAAGATCCCGCGCCACATCCGCTTCGTCGAGGAATTCCCCATGACCGTCACCGGCAAGGTGCAGAAATTCATCATGCGCGAGCGGATGGTGGCCGAACTCGGCATCAAGGAACAGAAGACCGCGTGAGCGGGAATTGGCGCAGCCTGAACCGGGCAAACTGGGATGAACGCGTGCCGCTGCATCTCGGCTCGGCGCTGTATGACCGCGCCCATCTGCGTGCGCGTCAGGGGCGGCTGGATGCCATCGCCGAGGCGGGGCTTGGCGATGTGGCCGGGCTGCGCATCGCCCATCTGCAATGCCATATGGGGGATGACACGCTCTGCCTCGCGCAGCGCGGCGCCGCCGAAGTGGTCGGCCTGGATTTCAGCGCCCCCGCCATTGCGGCGGCAAGCTGCTTCGCCGCCGAACTCGGCCTCGTGCAGGCGCGCTTCGTGCAGTCCGACATCCATGACGCGCCGGCCGCACTCGGCACGGGTTACGATCTGGTTTTCACAAGCTGGGGCGCGATCTGCTGGCTGCCCGATATCCGGGCCTGGGCACGTGTCATCGCGCAGTTGCTGCGGCCGGGCGGCGCGCTGTTCTTCGCCGAGGCGCATCCCGTGGCGCTGGTCTTCGACGATGCCGCACCCGCCGATGCCCAGGGGCGCCCCGGATGGGATGTGCCCTATTTCGGCGGCGGGCCGCTGGAGATCCATGAATTTCGTGACTATGCCGATTCTGAAGCCGTGCTGAGCAACAGCCACACGGTGCAATGGCTGCACAGCCTCTCCGACATTCTCGGCGCGCTGCGCGATGCCGGGCTGCGCCTGGAATGGCTGAAGGAGCATCCCGGCTGCCCCTGGCAAATGTTTCGGTCGCTCGTGCGCGGTCCGGATGGGCTATGGACCTGGCCGGACCGCGCCTGGCTGCCCCTCGGCATCAGCCTGCGCGCCACACGCGAATGAAGGAATGGCGATGATCCAACGGACAGCCGGCCGCGCAGCGCGCCAGATGACGCCGGAAGAGGCCGCGGCACTGGTGAAGTCCGGTGACTGGCTCGATTACGGCGCCACCTTCAACCAGCCCGACGCCTTTGACCGCGCCCTGGCCGCGCGCAAGGCGGAACTGCACGGCGTGAACATCCGCAACTGCCTCAGCATGCGCCCCCGCGCCGTGCTGGAAGCCGACCCCGGGCGCGCGCATTTCGCCTGCTACAACTGGCATTTCTCCGGCTATGACCGGAAGCAGCATGATGCCGGCCTGTGCCACTACATCCCCTGCCATCTCGGCGAAATCCCGGATTATTATCGCCGCTTCATCGAGCGCGTGGACATCGCCATCCTGAAGGCGGCGCCGATGGATGCGGAGGGGTTTTTCAACCTCGGCCCGATCAGCCTCTGGCACCCGGCGGTGATCGAGCGCGCCACCACCCTCATCCTCGAAATCACGCCCGACATGCCGGCCGCGGTGGGCACGCATGTGCGGGTGCATCACAGCCAAGTGGATGTCGTCATCGAGGGCGATGACACGCCGATGCCCGAATTGCCGAACGCCCGGGCCACCGATGTGGACCGCGCCGTGGCCCGGCTCATCGCCGCCGAAATCGAGGATGGCGCCTGCCTGCAGGTGGGCATTGGCGGCATGCCCAATGCCGTGACCACGCTGTTGCTGGAATCCGGCGTGAAGGACCTCGGCGTGCACACCGAGATGCTGAATGACGGGCTGATCGAGCTGTATCGCGCGGGGCGCATCAGCGGCGGGCGCAAGGCGTTTGACCAGGGCCTGCTCACCTACAGCTTCTGCCTGGGCAGCCGCGCCAGCTATGACACGCTGCGGGGGAATGACGATTTCCTGTGCCGCCCGGTGGATCATACCAACCTGCCGGACACCATCGCCCGCAATGACCGCGTGGTGGCGATCAACAACACGACCCAGCTGGATCTGCAGGGCCAGGCGGCCTCGGAATCCGCGGGCCACCGGCATATCAGCGGCACGGGCGGCCAGGCGCAATTCGTGCGCGGGGCCTATGCCTCGAAGGGCGGGAAATCCTTCATCTGCCTGGCCTCCACCTATGAGCGGCATGGCCAGCGCCGCAGCCGCATCGTGCTGGATCTGACGCCGGGGAATGTCGTCACCACGCCACGCTCCGACCAGATGTTCGTCGTCACCGAATACGGGATGGTGAACCTCAAGGGGCGCTCGGTGCCGGAACGCGCGAAGGCGATCATCGGCCTGGCGCATCCGGATGACCGTGAGGAGCTGGCGCGGGGGGCGCGCGCGAAGGGGCTGGTGCCGGCGCATTTTCTCTAGGCAGGTGCCCAGGGGTGCTGCCCCTTGGACCCCGGCAGGAAACTCGTTTCCTGCACCTTCATGCCTGAGGAGCAGGACACTGGGCGCGCCATCCGATTGACGCACGGGCCTTCCGGGCGGAAAAGCGCGAGATAGCCCCGGGAGAATGACGATGGCGCTTTCCGCCGCGACCAAAGCCAAGCTTGAGAAGATCACCACCGCGACACTGACAACCGTGCTGCTCAAGAAGGGGCTGCGCAACGTCTGGATGCGCAAGGCCGCGCCCTTCACGCCGGCCGCGCAGAATGTGCGCCTGGTGGGTGAAGCCTTCACGCTGCGCTTCGTCCCCGCGCGCGAGGATCTGGCCACCCCCGCCTCCTGGTCCAGCCCGATCAGCACCCGTGCGGCCATCGAAGCCATGCCGGAAGGCTGCATCGCCGTGGCCGATGCCATGGGCGTCGCGGATGCCGGGATTTTCGGTGATATCCTGTGCGCCCGCCTCGCCAAGCGCGGCGTCACCGCCCTCGTCACCGATGGCGCGGTGCGCGATGTGGCGGGTGTGAATGGCACGGGCCTGCCGGTCTGGTGCGCTGGCGGCGCGGCACCCCCCTCCGTTGCGGGCCTCACCTTCGTGTCCTGGCAGGAGCCCATCGGCTGCGGTGGCGTTGCCGTCTTCCCGGGCGATGTCGTGGTGTGTGACGCCGATGGCTGCGTGCTGATCCCCCAGGCCATGGTCGAGGCCGTGACCGAGGAAAGCGTCGAGCAGGAACGCCTGGAAGGCTGGATCATGACGCAGGTGGATGCCGGCATGGCGCTCCCCGGCCTCTACCCCGCCAATGCCGAGAACAAGGCGCGCTATGAGGCTGACAAGGCCGCCGGGCGCGCATGAAGCCCTGGCCAGCGGCGCTGCTGCTCGGCGCCCTGGGACTGGGCGCTCTCGGCCTGGGCGGCTGCGCCGCCGAACCGCCCGAGCCCCGGGCCGCCGGCACCGCAGCGGCCACCCCGCGTGGGCCTGCCTGCGATGGCAGCTTCCGCGTGACCAACGCTTCGACACGGATCATCTCCCGCATCCATCTGCGCGATGCGGCACTGACGAATTGGGGCCCCGACATGCTGGGGCAGGAAGTGCTGTCTCCCGGCCGGACCAGCACGCTGCGGGCGTCCGCGCCGGGCGTCTATGACATGCGGCTTTTCTGGGCGGACCGGCAGGCGGTGGAGCGCAGGCGCATCACCATCTGCTCGGGCACGCAGGTCAGCGTCGGTAATTTTGGAATCAACCTTCCCTGAGCAGGGTTGCCATCTTGTCAACCTGGGACATTTGGTTACACAAGTGCCACAATCGTCCCAGGGATAAAAATTGTGATGAAATCATCCGTCATGGCCCTGCTCGCCGCGGGCGTTCTCCTCGGTGCCTGCACGCCTGATACCCGCCAGCCTGTTGCCTCCGGGCCGGTCGCCTCGGGCATCATCAACTGCGATACGAGCATTCGCTTCGTGAACAACTCCTCCGCCACGGTGTTCAACCTGCATTATACGCCGACATCCATCGGAAATTGGGGTCCGGATCGCCTCGGCCAGAATGTCCTGCGCCCCGGCGCTGCTTCCAATGTGCGGCTGGCCAATGCCCGTCCCTATGATTTCCGCGTGGTGTGGCAGAACGGCCGCGCGGCCGAAATCCGCAACGTTGATATCTGCCGCGCCAGCCAGATCAGCATCACCAATGCGGGATTGCGTGCGCTCTGATTTCCCCTTCTGGACGGAGGAAAAGCTCCGCATCCAGGACACCGACCTGAACGGCCATGTGAACAACGCCTCGATCGCGGCATTGTGCGAGGCCGGGCGGGGCGAGATCATCTCCGCGGTGGCGGGCATTCCGCGCGAGAGGGCCTTGGGCTCCGCGCTGCGCCGCGTCATCATCGAGTATCTGGCGGAGGTGCATTACCCCGGCACGGTGCGGATCGGCAGCGCCATCGCGAAGGTGGGGAACAGCTCCATCACCATCGCGCAATCGCTGTTCGAGAATGGCCGCTGCTTTGCCACGGCCGAAAGCGTGATCGTCTTCACGGATCGCACCACCCGCCGCCCCGCCCCCATGCCGGAGGCATGGCGCGAAGGCTTCGGAACGCTGGGCTGAGGCCAGTCAGTATTCGGCGAACATCCGGTTCAGCTCCGCCGGATCGCGCGTCACGGTCAGCCCCAGCATCAACAGGATGCGCGCTTTCTGCGGGTTGAGGTTGTCGGCGTTCAGGAAGCCCGCTTCCCGCATGCGGGTGGTGTAGAACATCCGCCCCGACCCCGCCCGGGTGCTGGCGGCGATGGGCGTTCCGGCAGCAATGGCGGCGATCATGGCCTCGCCCAGGGCCGGGGTGACGAAGCTCGGCGCGAACCCGGCGGAGACCATGCCATCGGCCCCGGCCGCGCGGAATGCCTCCACCGCCGCGCCATCGGCACCGGCATAGCAATAGACGATATCCACGCGCGGCAACTGACTGAGCTTGCGCACATCGAACTCGGTCTCCCGCCCCAGCTTGCGCAGCGGGCGCCGATACCAGGCGATGGCATCGGCATCAGCATGGCCCAGGCAGCCGAAATCCGGGCTGCGGAAGGTTTGCAGGCGGGAGGTGCTGGTCTTGGTGACCTCACGCGCCGCATGGATCTCGTCATTCAGCAGCACCAGCGCCCCCAGGCCCCGCGCCCGCGGATCACCCGCCACGCGGCAGGCATTGGCCAGGTTCATCCCGGCATCCGAGGACAGCCCCGAGGAGGGCCGCTGCGCACCGACCACCACCACCGGCACCTCGACCTTGACCGTGAGGGAGAGGAAATAGGCCGTCTCCTCCAGCGTGGCGGTGCCATGGGTGATGACGATGCCATCCAGGCCCGGAATTTCGGCCACCACGCGATCGCACAGGAGCACAAGCTCCAGCCAATGCTTCGGACCCAGCGCGGTGGAGGGGACGGCCGCGTATTTCACCGCGACCACATCCGCCACCTCATGCACCTGGGGCCAATAGGCCAGCAATTGGTCGGCATCCATCACATTGCCCAGCGTCGCGTAATCCGCGATGTCGAAGGGGCCCCGGCCGAGCGAGCCGATGGTGCCCCCCGTGCCGATCAGCGCAATCCGGGGCTTGGTCATGCGGGCGTCTTCCTCTCGATGATCGCGGTGGTCAGGCGGGAGACGCAGAATAATTCCCCATCCTCCCGCCGCAGCTCGATATTCCAGACATGGACGCTGCGCCCGATGCGGACCGGCCGGCACAGCCCGAAGGCACGCCCGCCCTTGGCCAATGGGCGCAGGTGGTTGGCATTGATCTCGAGCCCCACCGCCATGAAACCCGGCTCGCAAGCCATCATGGAAGCGAGGCTGCCCAAGGTTTCCGCCAGCACGACGGAGACGCCGCCATGGATGATGCCGAAGGGCTGCACATGGCGCTCATCCACCGGCATTTCACCGCGCACGAAATCGGTGCCGATTTCGGTGATGCGAACCCCGAGCAGGCCGTTGATGGTGCCCTCGGCACGGGCATGGATCTCGTCGGGCGTGGTGTGTTGGCGCCAGATGCTCATGGTGGAAGGCTTTCGGGGTCACGGGCCAGCCGGCTGGCCAGGCTTTCATCGGCCTGCCGCGCGTTGCGAATATCGCGCCGCAGCACGATGACGAAGTTCAGCAGCATCAGGCTGGCCCAGAACAGCGAGAGGAAATCCAGGACAGTGATCTCCAGCAGGGGGATCAAGGCCCTGAAAAACTCAGGAAATCCGAACAGGAGAGCCGCAAGGCCCACAAAGGCGACACGCAGTTCCGTCGTGCCCACCGCATCAATCGCAAGGTCGTGGACGCCGGTGATCAGCAGGCGCGCCAGCGCCAGGTTGCTCAGCAGCACATAAAGCGACAGCAGCAGGAAGGGGATGGGCAGCGAAACGAGGCCCGACATCGCAAAGCCAAGCGCCAACAGCAGATAGGAGATCAGGTCCACGCCGTTATCCAGGATGAAACCCTGAATCCTGCGCTCGGTGCGCCGCAGGCGTGCAAGCCTGCCATCGAGGGAATCGCCCAGCCAGTTCAACCCGAAACCGGCAGCCACCAGCGAGAGCGAGACGCCGCTGGTCAGCGCCATCGCGAAGCCCAGGCACCCGAGCATCGCGCCAAAAATCCCGAGCCCGGTGAGCATATCGGGGCTGACCCAACGGGGCACGAGGGCCACGAGGACATCAAGGACCCGTCCCTCGGGTTCCGCGAGGATGCCCGAATTGATTCGTCTGGGGATCACTGGCGATCGAGGAGCGTCACAACCGCATCAAGCGCCGCGTCAATCTGCGCCGTGTCATGAGCGGCGGAGAGGAAGAAGCGCACCCGCGAACTGCCCTGCGGCACGCCAGGCGCGATCACCGGGAACACATAGACGCCATGCTGCTCAAGGTCCTGCGCGAGGCGGAAGGTGCGGATATCCGTCCCCAGGATGACCGGCGTGACCCCGAAGCCCCAGCTGGTCCCGATATCAAGGCCACGCGCCCGCGCACCGGCGGCGAAATGGGCTCCGTTGGCCTGCAGCACGGCCACGCGCTGCGGCTCCCGCCGCATGATCTCCAGCGCCTTGAGCGACGCCGCCGCCACAGGTGCCGGCATGCCGACGCTGTAGACCAGGCCGGGTGCCCGCGCCTTGAGGATATCAATCAAGGCCTGGCAGCCACAGACATATCCGCCGCATCCGACCAAGGCCTTGGACAGGGTGCCGAACCAGATATCCACCCGCTGCGGGTCCAGGCCAGCATGCTCGGCGATGCCCTTGCCGGTCGCGCCGATGACGCCCAGCGCATGCGCCTCATCCATCATCAGCCAGGCCTGGAAGCGCTCCTTGATCTCAACGAGGCGGAACAGGTCCGGCCCGTCGCCATCCATGGAAAACAAGCCCTCGGAGACGATCAGCACGCGGTCAAACAGGTGACGCGTCAGCGTCAGGTAGGATTCTAGGTCATCCAGGTCATTGTGTCGGAAGGATTTGCGCTGACATCGCGCACCCTTGGCCCCGACCACCACGCAGTTATGGATCAACGAGTCATGGATCAGCAGATCCTTGGGGCCGAGGATGGTCTCGATGATCGAAGCCGCCGTGGCATGGCCGCTGACAAAGAGGGCACCGTCATCCGCCTGATACAGCTCGGCGAGTGCGGCTTCGAGGTCACGATGGACCAGACGCTCGCCCGCGGTGATCCGGCTGGCCGAGACGCTGGTCCCATAGCGATCCGCCGCCTCCCGATGGGCGGCGATGACTTCGGGGTGCCCGTTCAGCGCCAGGTAGTCATAGCTCGCGAAGTTGAGGAGTTCCCGGCCGTCGATCGTGGTCGTGACCCCGGCCCGAGCCTCATGGAGACGGTAATACGGATTGGTGAAGCCGAGCGCCGGGCCGATCCGCCGGTCCATCAGGATTTCCTGATAGGCGGGCAGGCTCTCGAAGGAGGTGTCATGCTGGACCGCACCAGGCCGCAACGCGCGGCTTCGCGGTTGGCGACGGCCGCTTCTCAGGCCAGGAGAGGCCGCTTCACCCTGCTCATCAGGGCTCGAATTGCTGAGTTCCAGCCCTGCGACAGGAGACCTGAAGTTCATCTACCCTGCCTCCTCGACTGAAAAATATGCATAAACTCAAAAGCCTGAACCTGCGATGAACCAACGGGTGTCGCTCCGACCTGATGAACCTTCTGCCCGACTAAAAATGTCTCATAATACAGGGCGCAGGCAACGAAAAGACGAAGTGGTGAATTTTCATGTTTTTTATATGCATGAAATATGCGTCAAGGCCTAGCATTCCTTGGTGGGCAGTCGCTGAACAGGCCACAGCCGCGAGCGCAACAATCTTGAAATTCATCCACAAAGAGTCAGGACGGCGCCTATGTCCCTGATATCAAGGACATAACAATTAATGAGACCGGCGAGAGGGCAACATCTGAGCCATCCGGTCCACCAGGTCCCGCACAGATCGATGCCCGCCCATGCTCGTCATCGGCAACTCCACCCCCGCGCGCTTTTCCATGCCCAGGCGCAATTCGAGGGCCATCAATGAATCCAGGCCGATGTCGATCAGCGGCCGGTCCAGATCAACGGCATCCGGCGGAAGCCTCAAAATCCGCGCGACTTCACCCCGCACCATCTCCAGCAGCGCTGCCGTCACCTCCTCCGGGGAAAGCGAGGCGAAATCCGGGATCTCCGTGCCGCCGGCGTCACCCGCCTGCCCCACCTCGGCAAACACCTCGGCGAAATAGGGGGAACGCAGCACGGCCAGCTTATTGGCGGCCGGTGTCCAGCGGATCACCGAATAGGCGCTCACCACCGGCGCCTCGGCCGGTGCGGCCAGCAGGCCCGCCAGATGGTCCAGCGCCTCGGCCGAGGTCACCCCGGCCACGCCCGTCGCCGCCCGCAGCCGTTCGCCCAGCCCCCTGGTCCGCGCGATGACGCCGACGTCGGAAATCGCCCCCCAACAGACCGCGAAGGCGGGCCAGCCACGCCCGCGCATTTCCATCATGACGCCCTCCAGGAAGGCGTTGCCCACCACATAGGCGGATTGCCCCGGGCTGCCGACGAAGGTCGTCGTCGAGGAATAGGCGACGAGGTATTGCAGCCGGTCATCGGTCAGCGCCGCCTCGATGGCGCGGATTCCGGCCACCTTGGGGGCCAGGACCCGAGCGATCTTCTCCGGCGTCAACCCCAGGATCAGCCCGTCCTCGAGCACCATAGCGGTGTGGATCACGCCCGCGATGGCGCCGAATTCGCGCCGCCAGCGGGCAAAGGCGGCCGCCACCGCGTCGGCCTCGGTCACGTCCAGGCGCTCCACCCGGAAATCCGTGCCGGCCGCGCGCGCCTGCGCGACGCGCTCATCCTGGTCGGGCTCAACCTCGCCCCGGCGGGACGCGACGACGACGCTGCGCGCGCCCCGTGCCGCCAGCCAAAGGGCGGTCTCCAGGCCAAACCCACCGGCCCCACCCAGGACCACATGCACGCCCGCCGCAGGCTCGAACACCGCCGGCGGGGGCGCTGGCGGCAGGCCCACCAGGCTCGGCCGCACCAGGATCTTGCCGATATGGGAGGAGGCCTGCATCAGCCGGAAGGCATCCGCCACGCGGGCGCCCTCGAAGGCCAGATGCGGGATCGGCGTCAGCCGCCCGGCTTCGAGCAGCGTCATCACGGCGCCCAGCATCCGCCGGATGAGGGCCGGGTCATGCGCCAGGAGCTGGTCAATATCGGCGCCGATATAGGTGATGTTCTTCACGAAGGGCCGGAGGCCCAGGCGCGTATTATCCAGGTAGTCCCGCTTGCCCAGCTCGATGAAGCGGCCAAAGGGCTTCACCAGGCGCAGCGCGGCGCGCATGGCGTCACCCGCCACCGAGTTGAGCACCAGATCCACGCCGCCCGTCAGGGCCAGGACCGCCGCCTCGAAATCGGCGGATCGTGAATCCACGACGAAATCGGCCCCCAGGCGGCGCAGCAGCGCGCGCTTCTCGGCCGTCCCGGCCGCAGCGATCACCACCGCGCCATGCGCCTTGGCCACCTGCAAGGCCGCCATGCCGACGCCGCCCGCCGCACCCTGGATCAGCACTGTTTCACCCCGGCGAAGCCCGCCGCGCTCGATCAGCCCGTACCAGGCCGTGATGAAGGCCACGGGGATGGAGGCCGCGGTCTCGGTGGTGAAATCCTCGCCGGCGGGGAAGACCTGCGCCGCGGGGAGCGTCAGATGCGAGGCGAAGGCCTGGGCGCCGAACCCCATCACCGCGTCACCGACCGCAAGCCCGGCGACAGCCTCGCCAATCCTGGCGACGCGGCCGGCAAATTCAAAGCCCAGGGAGCCGCTGGTCAGCCCTTCGCCCAGGATTTCCGTATCCAGAACGCCCAGGCCCAGCATCACATCACGGAAGTTCAGGCCGGTCGCGGCCACTTCCACCTCGACTTCGCCGGGGCCAGGTTCGGCACGCGGCGCGATGCTCCAGGCCAGGTCCTCCAGCCCCCGCATCCCGATCCGCAGCAGGCTGCGCTCGCCGGCTTCCAGCGCGCGGGGGGCCTGGGTGAGCTGGCGTGTGGCGCGCGGGACCTGGATGCCCTCGGCACCGACCAGCAGCTCCCGCTCCAGGACAGGCTGCGCGATGTGGAGGCGCAGCGCCGCCGCGAGGTCCGCACCGGGGGATGCGCGCAGCAGGCAGACATCCACCGCCGCGAATTCATTCATCAGGCAGCGCACGAAGGCCGCCATGGCCTGGGCCGCGGCCTGCCCCGCATCATGCACCACCACATAGAGGCGGCAGGCGGTGCCGGAATCACTCAGCGCAATCGCCAGCTCCCGCAGGCGCAGCATGCCGGCCGCGAGGGCGTCACGCTCATCCGCGCCACGCAGGTCGAGCTGCGTCGCGTGCAGGATCACGGCATAATCGAGGGGCGCCAGCAAGCCGGACGCCAGCGCCGCCGCTTCCGCCGCATCCGCCGCCGGCCGAAGCTCGAAGCCCGGCAGCGCTTCGCGCAGCGGCGCCAATTCCTCTGGCGCATGGCCGGTCACGCAGACTGCGAAGCTTGTGGGATCGGCCTTGCGCTCCGCGCGCCGCGCCCGGTGGGCCAGGATCAGGCGGGCGCCATCAGGGCCCTCCTGCCGGCTCTGCCGCGCGATGAAGCCGCGCGACGCCAGGGCCTCATCCGCCTCGGACGGATAGGGCCAGGCACCCACCGGCATTTCGGGCGTCAGGGAAAACCGGAACCAGCCCGGCAGCGTGGCCCGCAGGATATCGATCGCCGGATCATGCGCGGGGATGGCAACGAGCAAGGGTGGCGCTGCGTCACCCAGGCTGGCCAGCAGGTCGAGCGGGCTGGGTTCACCGCCATCCAGCGGCGTGACGGCGGCGCACACCGCAAGATCATGGCCACGTCCATCGGCGCCCGAATCCGGGCTGCGCAAGCCGACAAGCTCGCGCGCGCCAAGCCTGGCCAGCAGCCTCTCCCCACCCGGCTGGTCCGCCGTCAGGACGGAGAGCGAGAGCCGCCCGAGCCTGACCAGGGGCAGCAACCGCTCCAGCAGCCCGCCCAGCCCCGGCTCCAGCAGCAAGACGCGCAAGCGGGGCCGCGCGGTCCCCTGCACCAGTTCCTCGATGATGCCGGCCAGGGCCGCATGGCTCGGTGCGGCAAAGAGCGACGCCGCATCCAGCGCTTCCAGCAATTCGGGCGGGGGCAGACTGACCTGGCCGCCCGTGAGCAGCGCCGGCAAGGCATCCAGCGCCAGCGCGGCCAGGCGCAGATCGGCACTGGCCCCGGGATGGCGGCGGGCAAACTCCGCCAGCGCCAGTGACGCGTCACCAGGCGGAGCATCCAGCTGGAAATGCTCCTCAGCCTCGGTCATGCGGCCCATGTCGCAGAGGCTGTCGATCAGCGCGCGCCAGACCACGGCGCCTTCCGGCGCGATCAGGCCACCTTGATCCGGCGCGGAAAATCTCTGCCCGGCCAGGCTGGTCACCACATGCGCGCCGATTTCCCCGGCCAGGGTCACGAGATCGCGCCGTGCGGCGGCCAGCGCGGCATCCTCCTCAGGGCGCCGTGCCATCACCTGCGCAAGGCGTTCCTCCAGCCCCAACGGCCCCGCCTGCCAGGCTTCGCCATGGGTCTGGACGATGCGATCCGCCTCCCGCCAGGAGGACATGAGCAGCCGGCGCATGACCAGGCCGGAACCCTGCCCGACGAGTTCGCCCTCGGCCGAGAGAAGGTCCAAGTCAAAGACCCGCGCATCGGTCGTCTGCCGCACCAGCCGCGCGACGGAGCGGGTGATCGGGGTGCCTGGCCGGTACAGCGAAAGCCGCTCGATCCGGATCGGCAATTCGCCCAGGACCTGCCCCGGTTGCTGCGGGACGCCCAGGAAAATGCCGTGGAACGCCGCGTCATAGCTCGGTGGATCAATCACCTGCGTATCGGTGAAGAAGCCCAGATCGGCCGGCACCGGCGCAAGCTCGGTGACTGTCACCGCGCCGGTGACGCGGGCCGACAGCGCCACGCGAAACGCCCCGCCATAGCCTAGCCGGCACATCTCCGCCGCGGCGTAGAGGCTGGCCTGGCCATGCATGACGCCGCCTTGTGGGGGCAGCTCCGGGGTGGGTGTCGCCGCCTGCTCCACCAGGACAACGCCCCGCGCATGCAGGACAAAGGCATTCGCCGCCTCAAAGCGCGGGCGGGAGCGGATTTCCACCTGGCGGCTGGCTTCGTTCCACAGGATGCTGAGTTCGCGCGGGCTGCCCGGCTCCAGCGAGAGGGCGCGCAGGATATCGAGATCCAGGATGCGCAGCCGGGCGGTTCCATGCACCTCCCGGCCAACCGCCAGCATCATTTCCATGTAGGCCGTGGCCGGCATGACGACTTCGCCATCCACCCGGTGGCCTTCGAGAAAAGGCTGCGCCTCGATGCTGACCACATGCCGCCATTCCGTGCCGCCCGGCGCGAGGCGCGAGCCGATCAGCACATGGGTGGGAACCCCACGGAAGCTGGAGCCATAGACGCCATAGGCCTCGGTCGTCTCGTTGATCAGGTAGAATTGGCGGTCCCAGCGCATCTGCGGCAGCAGCCGTTCGCCTATGGGCATGCCGTCGGTTTCCAGGCCGATCGGCGCGCCCTTGGCGATGGCCTCCAGGATGATGCGCGCGACCGGGTCGGCTTCGTCGGAGCGTGGCGCCTGGTTCAGCGTCCCCATCACGGCGGCGCGGGCGCCGGCATGCCGGGCGTTTTCCGCCAGGAGGGAGAGCAGGATCGGGCGCGGGCCGATCTCGACGAAAAGATCCGCCTCGGGCAGGGCGCTGGCCATCGCCGCCTGGAACAGGATGGGTGCGCGGATATTCTCCCACCAATAGGCGGCACCCAGCGCTTTGCCGTCGATCCTGGCGCCCGTGACCGTCGAAATCATCGGGATGCGCGCTTCGCGCGGGCTCAAGCTGGCCAGCGCGGCCAGGGTGCCCGCCTTTTCGGGATCGAGCGCGCGGCTGTGGAAGGGGTAGGCGATATCGAGGGTGACCGTGGCAATGCGGGCCCGCCGCGCGGCCTGCACCACCGCGGCCAGTGCATCCGTCTCGCCGGAGATGGTGGTGGAGCTCGGCGCGTTATGCGCTGCGATCTCCAGCGCGCCGCCCCCATCGCCATGCCCGCTGGCCGCGATGATCTGGGCCGCGCGCTCGCCATCGCAGCCCAGCACGGCCATGCCGCCCAGGCCACGCACAGGCTCCTGATGCGCACTGCGCTGAACGATCAGCCGCACCGCATCCGGCATGGCCAGCGCGCCAGAGACGGCGGCGGCCGCCACCTCGCCCACGGAGTGGCCGAGCACGACCTCCGGCACCAGCCCATCCGCGGCGAGGGCGGCGCAAAGTGCCACCTGGATGGCAAAGAGCAGCGGCTGCATGGCGCTGGTGGCGGTCAGCCGGATGGCGACATCCTCGGCCTCCATCGTCTCCAGCGGGCAGGTCCCGCCGGCCGCGCGGATGCCGGCCGCCAGCTCATCAAACACGGTGCGGAAGGTGGCATTGCCGCGATACGCCGCGCGCCCCATGCCCGGCCACTGGCTGCCATTGCCGGAAAAGACGAAGGCGACGCGCGCCCGGCGCGCAATGGCCTCGCCCATCGCCACATCCGGGCGCGGCAGCTCGGGGTTGGCCAGGGCCTGGGCCACATCGCCGCCCTGCGCAAGATCAATGACCAGGCGATGCGCGAGGCGTTCCCGCGTCAGGCGGATCTCGGTCGCCACGGCTGCGGCGCCGGCTTCCTCCACCGCGGGCAGATGGGCGGCGGCGAGGTGCTTGAGTGCGGCCTTGCCATGGGCCGAGATCACCAGGAAGCGTGATGGCGCGGCGGCTGCCGGCTGCGTGGCCGGCTTGTTCACGTTACCCAGGATGGCGTGCGCATTGGTTCCGCCGAAGCCGTAATTGCACAACCCGGCCAAGAGCGGCCCGCTGGCCGCCAGTTCGACGGCGCTGGCGGCGGGCGCCAGCCCCAGGGCCACCACGTCGATATCCGGGTTCACCTCCTCCAGATACAGCGTTCCCGGATAGCGCCGCCGCTCCAGCGACAGCACCACCTTGGCCAGGCCCGCCATGCCCGAGGCGGATTCCAGGTGACCGACATTGGATTTGACCGAGCCGACCGGCAGCGGCAGGCGCCGGTGGCGGCCCAGCGATTCCCCGATGGCCCGCGCCTCGATCGGGTCTCCGACGCGGGTGCCGGTGCCATGCGCCTCGACGAAGGCCAGGGCATCCGGGGCGATCCCGGCCTCGCGGTAAAGCGCCTCCAGCAGGTCCCTCTGGCCGGTGAGGGAGGGGAGAGAGATGCCGTTGGTCCGGCCATCCGAATTCACGCCGATGGCGTGCAGCACGGCACGCGGCCGCCCCCCCCCAATGGCTTCGCCCGCCCGCGCGAGGATGATGACCACGGCACCCTCGGCCCGCACATAGCCATCCGCCTGGGCCGAGAAGGGGCGGCAGCGCCCGGTGGGCGAGAGCATGCCGGCCCGCGAAAAGCCGATGAACGGCGCCGGCGAGGAGAGCATGTTCACGCCGCCGACAATGGCGAATTCGATCAATCCATCCCGCAGGGCCGCGGCCGCCTGCGCCATCGCGACGACCGAGGAGGAACAGGCGGTGTCGATCGTCAGGCTGGGCCCCTTGAGGTCCAGCGCGTAGGAAATGCGGTTGGAGACCATGGCCAGGCTGTTGCCCGTCATGAAGTGCGAATCCACCGCGCCGACATCCAGCAGCGGCACATCCGCGTAATCCGTCGCCGAGGCCCCGACATAGACGCCGATCCGTCGCCCCGCGAGGCGGGAGGGCGCGATGCCGGCATCCTCCAGCGCCTCCCACGTGACTTCCAGCAGGGTGCGCTGCTGCGGGTCCATCTGCTCCGCCTCGCGGCGCGAGATGCCGAAGGCGGCGGCGTCGAATTGCAGGGCGCCATCCAGATAGCCGCCGGCAAAGGTGTAGGTGGTGCCGCGCGCCAGGGGATCCGGGCTGAGAAAGCGCTCCGGCCGCCAGCGATCGGGCGGGGAGACATCCTGGACCGAGGATTTTCCCTGCTCCAGAAGGGACCAAAGCCCTTGCAGATCGGCCGCGCCAGGCAGGCGCAGGCTCAGGCCGAGAATTTCAATCGGATCAGGGAATGACAGGATCAACGCTTTTTCCAGAAGGCAAAAATGGCTGCTGACAGTGCCGGAACGCGACGAGACCTTCACCAACCCGCTTGAAGTAGCCCCAAATCAGGTCGTCTCGAAAAATGCGGTCATTCCCATCAAAGCAAGCCTTCGCAATATAGACCAGCCTCGACCCGTTACAAATTCATCCAGGCCCCCCCGGGCCGTGAATCGCGCATGGCGCGACATCCGCCACCCCCCGCCCACTTCCAAGGGGCGCGCCGCCGCCCCATCCTGCAGGTGTTCCGCCCCGCGTGGCGGCGTCGTGACAGGATCAAGCCATGCCGCCAGAGCCGCTTCGCGCTGCTCCGTGGGGTCTCATCACCGGTGGTTCCAGCGGCATCGGGCTCGCCCTGGCCGAGGCGCTGCTGCGTCGCGGCTGCCAGGTGGTGATCATCGGGCGCGACGCGGCGCGGCTGTCCCAGACGGCGGCATCGCTCTCCGGGCTTGGCGATGTGGAAGCGCTGGCGCTGGATGTGCGCGAGGGCCAGGACGTCGCGGCGGCAATGGGCGCCCTGGTGGCGCGGCGTGGCGCGCCGGATTGGCTTGTCACCAGCGCGGGCCTGGCCATTCCCGGGCGGTTTCTCGATCAGCCGCTGGGCGAACATGTCGCGCAATGGGAGGCCAATTACCTGGGCACGCTCCATGTCGTGCATGCCCTGGCGCCCGCCATGGCCCGGGCGGGCCGGGGGCAGATCATCCTGATATCCTCGGCGGCGGCGCTGGGCGCCTTTTGCGGCTACAGCGCCTATGCGCCCTCCAAATGGGCGGTGCGGGGCCTCGGGGATATCCTGGCTCTCGAACTGGGGGCGCATGGCGTCAGGGTGCTGACGGCCTTCCCCCCCGATACGGACACCCCCCAATTGGCCGAGGAGCGCACGAGGCGGCCCGCCTTCACCCGGCGCTTCGCCGCCGGCAACACGGCGCTGAGCCCGGCTTTCGTCGCCGGCCGGATCCTGGCGGCGGCGGATCGTGGCCGGCGCCATGTCGCTCCGGGGCCTGGCGCCGCATGGCTTCTCCTCGCCGGCCGGCCCTGGGCGCGCTATCTGGAAGCGGTGCAGCGCCGCCTGCTCCGGCGCCATCCTGAAGATTCCCGCTGAACCTGCCGCGTGAGGCTGCCCTGAAGCCCTTCTCCCTCCAGCCCGAGGTGATCGAGGAAGCCGGCGATGGCTGGCTCATCCCCGCGCATCCGCGGCCACTCGCTGAGCCGCCAGGCGCGCTGCGCCTGGCCATCATGGCCCGGCGCAGCCTGATCGCGCTCTGGACGGCGGAGAGCTATGCGGCGCGGGATTTCGCCTATCCGCTGCTGCGCCGCCAGGTTTGCGTCTTCAATGATCCGGCCTCGATCAAGACGGTCTTCGTCACCCAGGCCGAGCGTTTCGAGCGCAAGGGCGCGATGATGCGCCGCGCCCTCTCACCCCTGCTGGGCGACGGGCTGTTCATCAGCGATGGCGAGACCTGGCGCCGCCGCCGGCCGCTGGTGGCCGATATCGTGCACAAGACACAGGTGCCCTTCTACGCGCCGATGATGACCGGCGCCGTGGCCGAATTGCTGCGGGGCTGGCAGGATGGTGCGCAGATCAGCCTGCTGCCCGCCATGGCGGAGCTGACCGCGCAGATCATCGCGCGCTCGATCTTTGGCACGCGGCTGGGGGCCGAGGCGCTGGCCGGGATCGTCCGTGGCTTTGGCCGGTATCAGGCCCGCATCGACAGCTTCAACCTGCCCTTCTTCCTGGGTGCTGCCGAAGGCTGGCCCGTCGGCCGGGGTGCCGCCCTGCGCCAGGCCATCGCCGAGGTGCACGGCGTGGTCGAGCATGTGATCACCGAGCATGTCGCCGGGCGGGGCGAGCATGGCTCCATGGTGGACCTGCTGGTCCGGCGGATGGAGCGCAGCCCTGGCCTTGGCCTGGATGTGCAGGCGCTGCGCAATGAGGCGGCGACCATCTTCATGGCCGGGCACGAAACCACGGCGGCCACTCTGACCTGGGCCTTCTACCTGCTGGCCAAGGCCCCCTGGGCCGAGGCCCGCCTGCACGAGGAGCTGGACCGGGTCCTGGCCGGCCGCGAGCCGAATGCGGAGGATGCGGCCAACCTGCCCTATGCCCGCGCCGTGATCGAGGAGGCGTTGCGCCTCTATCCGCCTGTGCCGATCCTCCCCAGGCAGGCGCTGGAGGCGACTGAGGTGGGCGGAATCGCGGTGGAAAAAGATGCGCTGGTGCTGGTGGTCCCCTGGATCCTGCATCGCTCACCCGATCTGTGGGATCAGCCCATGCATTTCCGGCCGGAGCGCTTCCTGGATGGGGCAGCGCCCATCCCCTACAGCTACATCCCTTTCTCGGCCGGGCCACGCATCTGCGCGGGGCTCAATTTCGGCCTGACCGAGGCGATCCTCTGCCTTGCCATGATCGCCCGCGCTTTCCGGCTGGTGGTGGAGCCGGGCTTTCGCGCCGACCCGATCTGCCGCCTGTCCCTGCGCCCGCAACATCCCATCCTGGTCCGGCTGGAGGCACGCGCTTGACCGAGACGCCCAATTCCACACGACCCGGCCCCGCACCACCCGACAGGCGCGCGCCCACTCTGCGCAACCGGCTGCTCGATCTGTGGGAAATCACCCTCTACCAGGTGTTTCGCCGGCTGCCGATTGACCTGGCCCCCACTCTCTCGCGCCGCAGCACCGTGCGCAACATCCGCGAGCAGCGGCCCTGGGTGGTGGAGCGCGCCCGCGCCAATCTCAAGCGCCACCGCCCCGAGGCGAGCGACGCGCAGATCGAGGCCTGGGTGAATGCCTTCCTCGACAATATCGGCCGCCAGGTGGGCGAGGTGGCGACCGTCGGCCGGCAATACGCCGCCGGGCGCATCGAGATCGTCGAGCCCGAGCGCGCCCAGGCCACCGCCAAGAGGACGGCCGTGGTCGCGCTCTGCCTGCACACCGGCAATTGGGAAGTCATGCTGGAGGCCTTGCAGGCCATAGGGCTCAGCGTGGTCTGTGCGCCCATCGAATGGGAAAGCCGGGGCCAGACCTGGGTGATCTCCGATCTGCGCAAGCGCAATGGGCTGCGCCTGTTGCCACCCGATGCCGGCGGCCTGCGCGCCGCCATGCAGGAAATTCGCGATGGCGGCATCCTGGCCATCTTCGTGGATGAGGCGCGGGAAGGGAAACTCATGGCGCCGCTGTTCGGCCGCCCGCCGCATCTGGATGGCAATCTGGGCATCGCGGCGCGCATCGCGCGGCGGACCAGGACGCCCGTCGTGCTGTGCTATGTGACGCGCATCGAGGATCGCCGGTTCCGGGTGTTTTTCGGCGAGGCGATTGACCTGCCGCCCGATACGAAAAACCCGCTGGATGACGTGCAATTCCTCAATGACCTGATCGAGCCGGTGATCCTGGAACGGCTGGAGCAATGGTTCTTCCTCGATGATGAATTCTGATCCGCGGCGCGAGGTGGTGGTCAGCCCACTCACCCCCGGGCCGCTCTGCGATCAGGTGCTCGACCTCGCGGCCACCGGCCGGGCGGGGCTTGTGGCGCTGCTGGGCGATGCGAGGCAGCGCCATGCCCTGTTCCGCCGCGGCATGCGGGCTGACCGCTTCTTCGTCGCCACGGTGGGCGGCGCCCTTGCGGGCTATATGAGCCTCAAATACCGGGGCGCGGGTCCTTTCGGGCCGAGCCTGGGTGATTTCCTGCGCTGCTACGGCTGGGCGCGCGGCAGCCACGCCTTCCTCGTGTTTTCCGCCATCGAGGCGCGGTCCCGGCCACGGCCAGGCGGCGCTTATCTCTATGGGATAGATGTGCTCAAGCCCTTCCGCGGGACGAAATCCTTCAGCGGGCCTGGTGTTGGCGGCGCTTTGATCCTGGCCGGGATCGAGGCGATGACGCGCCATGAGATCACCGCGCTCGACATGGAGGTTCGCACGCCGGCGGCGCGCGCCCTGGCCACGCGCATGGGGGCGCGGCCTGTCACGGTGCGGCGCTTCTCCCTGGAGCGGCTGCTGATCGCGACGGCCGCGGATTATACGCGCCTTTCCATCGCCATTCCGCCAGCACCCAGGTGAGGCCGCTGGCCCTTGATATCTCGCGTCTGCTGTGGCGCGCGCTGCGCCCGGCGCCCGGCGGCATTGACCGCCTGGAGCTCGGCATGGCCCGGCTTCTCCTGGCCGAAGAACCCAACACCCGCTTCGTCTTTACCGATGGCGGGGTGATCCGCCCCCTCAAGCCCATGACGGCGCGCCGCCTGATCGAGGGTGCGGCGGCCCGCTGGGAGGGCCATGCGCAAGATGCCGGCTGCCGCCGCGTCGCCGCCTATCTGGCCGGGGATGACGCCGCCTTTCCCCCCGCCCGGACACGCCGCACGGACCGGCATCTGCCCCTGGTGGATGGGGCGCGGACCCTGGCGGCGGAGCTGCTCTACCGGCGCGGCGGGCTGCAGCCGCCTTTGGCGGAGGGGCTGAGGGGCGCAGCCTATCTCAATCTCTCGCATCGCAACCTGGATGACCCACGGCTCTTTGCCGCATTGGGCGGTTGCACACATCGCCTCTGCTACCTGCCCGATGATATTCCGCTGCGCTCCCCGCATTTCGCGGCACCTGGCGGGGCCGAACGGCTGACGCGCATCCTGCGCAACCTGGCCGAGCATCCGGCGCGGGTCGTCACCTGCTCCAACGCCGCGCGGGCTGACCTGCAGGATAGCGCCGCCCGTCTTGGCCTGCGCCTTCCAAGGATCGAGGTGGTGCCCCCGCCCGTCGCCGCCTTGTTTGGCGAAAGCCGGGACCGGCAGGACGGCGCGCGCCGCTTCTTCCTGATGCCGGGGCTTTTCACGGGCCGGAAGAACATCAGCCTGATCGCGCGCGCCTGCCGCCTGATCACGGATGGAGCGCGCTTCGACATGCTGCTGGTGGGGGCACCTGGCCTGGATGCGGCCGCTGTCTTCGCCGGCCTGGGCGACATGCCGAGCGGCATGCGCTTCCTGCGCGCCGAAGGGCTGAGTGACCGCGCGATGCGCCAACTCACCCAGGCCGCCATCGCCGTCCTCGCACCTTCGCTGGAGGAGGGGTTCGATTATCCGCTGCATGAAGCCCTGGCCTGCGGCACGCCGGTCATCGCATCCGACATCCCGGTGCATCGGGAATTCGCGGCGCATCACGCGGAATTGCTCGCGGTGGAAGACGCGGCGGCCTGGGCCAGCGCCCTGATGGATTTCGCCGCCCCCGGGAATGGCCGCCGCGCGGCCGCGCTGGAGGCGGCCCGCCGCTTCATCACACCCCCTGCGGCAAGCCTGCTCAGAAACCTGGTGGAGCTGGCACGCGAGCCTTGAACGGGCGCGCTGACTGCGCAACGATCAGGACGTGATCGGTGATGGCTATCGGAAGCTCAGGTTTTGCGGATTGGTGCCAATGGTGGCGGCCGGATAGCTTGCTGACATCAGGACGGAATGACCCGGGCCTGAAGAAACAGGAGGGAACCACACCATGTCCAAGCGCTTCACCCTCGCGGCTCTCGCCGCGCTTCCCATCGCCTTCGCCTCGGTTGGCGCGCAGGCACAGATGGCCCGCTACTGCGATGGGCGGATCGTCGCCAATTCCTTCTACAGCAATGTGCAGAGCAATGGCTCCCGCTCGTCCGTGCCCTACTTCGTGCAGTTGCAGAACCAGTCGGGCGAGTCGATCCGCTACACGGTGCGCTTCACCGCGCCACACATCATCGGGGCGCAGAACGGCTCGGTCGTGGCGCATCTGGCGAGCTACCAGCAGGTCACGGTGCAGCTGGGCCAGCAGAACTTCAACAACCCGTCGGGCACGGGGCAGCTCAGCCAGGCGGATATGATTCGCTACACGCAGGTGACCTGCCCGCGGTGATGGCGCCCAGGCCTGGCCCCGCGCGAGGGGCCGGGCGATGGCGGGCTCCCGCAGAACGCAAAGACGGCGAAGCCGCTCCAGCCTTCCGGCTGCACGCATCCCCCGAAGCGCCCGGCAAAGCGGCCGGGCATCAAGAACGCGCTAAGCCTTCTGCCAGCGCATGAACAGCGCACAGCCGACCACCAGCGCCACGGCAAAAGTGAGCAAGGCTGCGGCCACGCCGCCCAGTGCAGCGGCCAGGCCGCTCAAGCCCTGCAACACGGCCGCCCCGCCGAAGAAGAAGATGTTCTGCGCCGAAAGCGCGCGCCCCGCTTCCTCAGGGCGCACCAGGCTGCGCAGCAGGGCGAAGCACAGGATCTGGAAGGTGATGCTGGCACCGAACAACACCAGCAGCAGCCCATCCGCCCAGGGCGGAAAGCCGAGCGGTCCGCCCAGCACCAGCAGGACGATGAAGCCCGCCGCCGCCAGATGCCCGCCCAGCAACAGGCGCCGCAATTGGCCAAAGCGGCTGACCACCCATCCGGCGAGTGCCGGGCCGGCCACCAGCGTCAGTGTGCAGGCCAGCAACAGATGCCCGGCCTCGATCCGGCCCATCCCCTTGATGTCCATCAGCCAGGGCCCGCCCCACAGCCCGCGCACCCCCAGCACCGCGCCGAAGGAGACGAAGGCCAGGGCCATCAAGCCGCGCAGCCGGGGGGAGAGGGCGAAGCCCATCACCTCCCGCGCATTCTGCCAGATGCTGACACGCGCGGCCTCGACCGGGCGTTCATGCCGCACTGTCAGGAACACCGCCGCCATCGCGACCAGCGCGAGCACGCCGCAGGCCCAGAAGCCGGCACGCCAACCCGCCACTTCCACCAGCCAGGCAAGGGGCGAGGCGGAGAGGATCATCCCCGAATTGCCAATGCCCTGGATCATCCCGGCCCAGAGCCCGAACTGCGCCTGCGGCACCGCCCGCGCCGCATAGGTCATCGGGCACATCATCATGCCCGAACAGGCGATGCCGAGCACGATCTGCGCCAGCAGCAACGTCGCGGCCGAGGGAGCCAGGGCCGCCATGCCCGAGCCCAGCACGGCAATCGCCATGAGGGTGAGGGCCACCGGCTTCACCCCATAGCGATCCAGCCCCACGCCAACCGGGATCATCGCCGCGGCGAAGGCCGCCGGGAAAGCGCCGGTGATGCCGGCCAGCGTCTCCGCGCTGATCGCAAGGTCACGCGTGAGCACATCCGTCGCCACGGCCGGAAGCGTGCGCACCGCATTGGAAAACACATGCCCCAGCGTGAGCGCCAGGAGCGGGGCGGCGATGGGATTCAATTGCGGAACATCTTGCCCGGATTGAGGATGCCCCTGGGGTCCATCGCCGCCTTCAGGCTGCGCATCACGGCGATGGCCTCCATCCCGTGCTCGGCCTCCAGGAATTCGCGCTTGCCCAGGCCAATGCCATGTTCGCCCGAGCATGTGCCGCCGAGATCGAGCGCGCGGCGGACGATCTTCTTGTCCAGCTCCCAGGCGGCATCCATGGCGGCGGGGTTGCCTTCCTCGACCAGGATGACCGTGTGAAAATTGCCATCGCCCACATGGCCGACGATGGGCGCCATCAGGCCGGATTCCTCGATATCCTGCTTGGCGCCGAGCAGCGCCTCGGCCAGGCGGGAAATGGGCACGCAGACATCGGTGGCGATGCCGCGCGAACCCGGCCTGGCGGCGATGCAGGCCCAGTAGGCGTCATGCCGCGCTTTCCACAGCTTGTTGCGCGTTTCGGCATCGCGCGCCCAGGCAAAGCCTGAGCCGTTGTAATCCGCGGTGATGGCCTGCACGCTCTCCGCCTGTTCGGCGACACCTGCCTCGGTGCCATGGAATTCCAGAAAGAGCGTGGGGGCGGCGGCGTAGCCCTCCAGCTTGGAATAGGCGATGCAGGCCGCCATCTGCACCTCATCCAGCAATTCGATGCGGGCAACGGGAATGCCCAGCTGCATGGTGGTGATGACGCTGTTCACCGCATCGGCCAGCGTCGGGAATTGGCAGACGGCGGCGCTGGTCGCTTCGGGGATGCCGTGCAGGCGCAGCCGCACCTTGGTGATGACGCCAAGCGTGCCCTCACTGCCGATGAACAGCCGCGTCAGGTCGTAGCCATTGGCCGCCTTTCGCGTGCGGCCGCCGGTCTGGATCACGCGCCCATCCGCCAGCACGACTTCGAGGCCCAGGACGTTTTCCCGGATGGTGCCGTAGCGCACGGCATTGGTGCCGGAAGCCCGCGTCGCGCACATGCCGCCGATGGTGCAGACGGAACCCGGATCCACCGGAAAGAACAGGCCCTGGTCGCGCAGATATTCATTGAGCTGCTGGCGCGTCACGCCAGGCTCGACCAGCCCGTCCATATCTTCGGCATTGACCTCGAGGATGCCGGTCATGCGGCTGAGATCGAGGGAAATCCCGGCACGCACCGGGTTCACATGCCCTTCCAGCGAGGTGCCCGCCCCAAAGGGCGTCACCGGCACGCCATGCTGGTGGCAGAGCTTCAGGATTTCGCTGACCTCGGCCGTGGTTTCGACGAAGGCGACGCCATCGGGCAGGGTTGGCGTCGAAGTATCCTCGCCGCGGCTGTGCTGCTGGCGGATGGCGTCATGGGTCGTCATCCGGTCCCCCAGCAGGGCGCGGGCGGCCGCGATCACGGCATCCACGGGCCGAGGAGCCAGGGGGGAAGCGGATGGGGAAGCGGATGCGGAAGCAAGGGTGTTCATGGCGTGTCCTCCCGGTGTCCCGGCAATCATGCCCGCTTCGCGCCGCTTGGGCGATGGTCGGGGCGGGGAGATCAGGGTTGCATCATCGGGCAGGCCGATCGGCGTGATGGGCCGGATGGCGTTGCCCTTGGGGATGGCGCGGCCCAGTCTTCCAGGCATTCCACGGAGACGAACATGTTGCACCGCATCCTCCCCCTATCGGCCCTGGCGCTGGCCCTGGGGCTCGCCGTTCCGGCAGCCCCCGCCCAGGCGCAGCTGGCGCAATTCTGCAATGGGCGAATCAGCCTCACCAACATCACGCTCGACCCGCGCTCGGTCAGCGATGCGCGGCGGCCTTGGCAATATAGCGGTACCTTCGCCAATTCCTCGGGCAGCGCGATCAACACGGTTGTCACCTATACGGGGCCGGCGGGGACGATCAGCCAGGCAACGGCGCGCAGCCTTTCCATGCCGGCCGGGCAGGGATTGATGTTGCCGCTCGTCCAATGGCCGAAATCCATGGGCCAGCCCTCGCTTGGCACGGTGGCAAGCGGCGTGCGGGTTGATTGCCCCTGAGGCTGGCCCCTGGGCCACGGCATGTTCCCGCTGCTGGGATGGCTTGAAATCACCCGGTGCAGAGCCGGCCACAGGTCTTACCAGCCCCGCACTTCCGTCCTAGCTTTCCCGCCTCGTATGCAACGCAGGAGGAAAAGCGATGGCGAACAAGGTCAAAGAAGCCTGGAAATCAGGCAAGGCCGTGGTGAATGGATGGCTCGCCATTCCCAACGCCTTCAGTGCCGAGATGTACAGCCAGTGCGGCTGGGATTCCGTCACGGTGGACATGCAGCATGGCGTGCAGGACTACCTTTCCTGCGTGGCCTGCTTTCAGGGCATCGCCGCCTCGGGCTCGGGTGCGACGCCGATGGTGCGGGTGCCGTGGAATGAGCCGGGCATCATCGGCAAGGTGCTGGATGCCGGCGCCTATGGCGTGATCTGCCCGATGGTGAACACCCCGCAGGAAGCCGCCAACCTGGTGCAGTTCAGCAAATACCCGCCGCGCGGCACACGCTCCAACGGGCCGATCCGCGCGGGTGCCTATGGCTCCTCCGGCAGCTACCAGAAGACGGCGAATGACGACATTCTCGTCATCCCGATGATCGAGACCAAGCAGGCGATCGAGAACATCGAAGCCATCCTCGACGTGCCGGGCATTGACGGCATCTATGTCGGCCCGTCCGATCTCAGCTTCTCCTATGGGTTGGAGCCAAAGCTGGATGTGGAGGACCCGTTCATCCTCGGCATCTACGAGAAGCTGCTGAAGGAGACATCCAAGCGCGGTATCGCGGCCGGGCTGCATAATGGCTCGCCGGAATACGCCAACCGGATGATCAAGATGGGCTTCAAGCTTGTCACCATCGCCAATGAAGTCGGGCTGATGGTGGGCGCTGCAAAAAGCGCGGTGAAGGTCGCCCGCGGCTGATGCATCACCGGATCAGGCGGTCACCGCCTGATCCGGTGAGACTGCATCAGGCCAGGGGCCGTGACGGAAGCCGCCCCTGGCACTTCTTCTTCAGTACCCCCGCCCGACCCTTCCCATGGCTTGAGGCAGCATCCGCCTCGCGCGGACCTGTTCCGCCAGCGGAACGCGTCACATGGCGCATGGATGCCGGTTGAAATCCCAAGCGCCGTTCAGATACATTCCTGCTGATTGGGCATGTTTGCCGGGTATTTCCGGTAAGCATCGCCTCATGTTCTCTCCCTGGCCGGAAGCTTGGGTTTCTGCGTCTTCGATACCAAGCTCGATAGGTGGCCGATCAGCATCAGCGATATCTTCTGCATCCTCGGGACGCGCCCGGAAGCGGTGAAGATGGCGCCCGTCATCCATGCGCTGCGCGACCAGCCCTGGGCGCGGGTCACGGTGGTCAGCACCGGCCAGCACCGCGACATGATCGGCCAGATGCTGGGCATATTCGGCATCCGGCCCGATCGCGAGCTGGAGGTGATGCAGCCTGGGCAAAGCCTGGCCGAATTGACCGCGCGCATCCTCCAGCAACTCGATCCCGTGCTGGCTGAGCAGCAACCCGCCCTGGTGCTGGCGCAGGGCGATACCACCACGGTGCTGGCCTCGGCCATGGCCAGCTTCTACCGCCGCATTCCCTTCGGCCATGTGGAGGCCGGGCTTCGCACCCATGACCCGGGCTATCCCTTCCCCGAGGAATTCAACCGTGTCCTCGCCGCGCGCATCGCCGCCATCCACTTCGCCCCCAGCATGGGGGCGCGCGCCAATCTCCTGCGTGAGGGGATTGCCCCCGGCCTGATCCACGTCACCGGCAATCCGGTGATTGATGCCCTGCTGGATGTCGCTGCCCGGCCCGAGCCTGCATTGCCCTATCCGAGCCAGCCAGGCCGGCGAATGATCCTGCTCACCATGCACCGGCGTGAGAATACGGGCGAGAATCTGCGCAATATCTGCCAGGCCATCTGTGCCCTGCATGCACGCTTCCCCGATGTGGAATTCGTCTATCCCATGCATCCCAACCCTGCCCTGCGCCAGGTGGTGCAACCCATGCTGGGTTCGCTCGGGCGGGTGCATCTGATCGAGGCCGTGGACTATCCGCGCATGACGGGCTTGCTGAAAAACTGTCACCTCGTGCTGACCGACAGTGGCGGCTTGCAGGAAGAAGCCCCGGCCCTGGGCAAGCCAGTCCTTGTGCTTCGCGCCGAAACCGAGCGGCCGGAACTGGTCGAGGCGGGGTTTGTCCGGCTCATCGGCACGCAGACCGACACCATCCTGGAGGCGGTTTCGCGTTTCCTGGACGATCCCGCGGCGGGGGGCGGCTTCGCCCGCGGCACCTCCCCCTATGGCGATGGCAAGGCGGGCCCGCGCATCGCGCAGCTTTGCGGTGTATTCCTGGGTCAGCTGGCCGCGGATTAAGCCCACTTGCCACCACCACATCCGGCGCCCAAGCTTGTGATTCAGGAGAGTTTCGCCATGACCATCGCCCCGCTTGCCGCGCTGAAGGTCGTTGAATTCACCCATATGGTGATGGGACCCACCGCCGGCATGGTGATGGCGGATCTCGGCGCCGATGTCGTCAAGGTGGAGCCCGCCCCCAAGGGGGATTCGACGCGGGCATTGACCGGCTCCGGCACGGGCTTCTACGCGAGCTTTCAGCGCAATCGGCGTTCCCTCTGCGTGGATATCAAATCGCCCCGCGGCCTCGCTCTGGTGAAGCGCCTGATCGCGCGCAGCGATGTGCTGATCGAGAATTTCCGCCCCGGCGCGATGGACAAGCTGGGCCTGGGCTATGCGGCATTGAGCGCTGAAAATCCCCGCCTGATCTATTGCTCCTGCAAGGGCTTCCTGAACGGTCCCTATCAGCATCGCACGGCGCTGGATGAGGTGGTGCAGATGATGGGGGGCCTCGCCTACATGACCGGCCCGGAAGGACGGCCGATGCGGGCGGGTTCTTCGGTGATCGACATCATGGGCGGGCTTTCCGCCGCCATAGCCATTCTTTCCGTCGTGACGGAGCGCGCCCAGACCGGCCGTGGCCGGTATGTGGAAGCGGCCCTGTTCGAAACCGTGGCGCTCCTGATGTCCCAGCACATGGCCCAGGCCGCCATCACCGGCACAGCCCCCCCGCCCATGAGCACGCGCACCCCGGCCTGGCCCGTCTATGACGTGTTTGACACTTCGGATGGTGGCCAGGTCTTTGTCGGGGTGGTCACGGATACCGCCTGGCCAGCCTTTTGCGCGGCTTTCGGGCTGGATGAGCTGGCGGCGGATGCAACACTGGCCACCAAGCAGCAGCGTGTGGCCCAGCGGGCCCGCACCATCCCGGTGATCGCGGCGGCGTTGCGCCACTATACCAAGCCAGCGCTCATGGAAAAATGCGAAGCGCTCGGCCTGCCCTACGCACCCATCGGCAAGCCGGCCGATCTGTTCGATGACCCGCATCTGAACGCCAATGGCGGCCTGGTGCCGCTGACACTGCCGGATGGCCGCAGCGTGAAGCTGCCCGCTTTGCCCATCACCCTCGATGGCGAGCGCCCCGGCCTGCGGCATGATCTCAGCCTGCCCGGCACCCATAATGCCGACATCTGCGCCGAGCTCGGCCTGACACCGGCTGAGGTTCAACAGCTGCGGGATGACGGCGTCCTGTCCTGAAGCGCCGCGAGAACGCGGGCTGCTACCCTTTCAGCGCGCCGGAATCCCGCAGATAGGCCAGCAGGGGCAGCAAGGGCAGGCCCAATATGGCCGTATGCTCGCCCCGGATATCGCGCATCAGCTGGATGCCCATGCCCTCCAGCCGATAGGCGCCCACGCTTTGCGTCACGAAGGCGCCTTCGCGGGCCAGGTACTCATCCAGGAATGCTTCGGAGAAATCCCGCATGGCCAAGCGTGGTGTTGCCAGATGATGCCAGGCCCGCTGGCCGTTTTTCCAGACGACGACAGCGGTCAGCAATTCATGGGCGCGATTGCGCAAGCGATGCAGATGCTGCCGCGCGGCCGCCAGGTCCACGGGCTTGTCGAACCATTCGCCGTCGCACACCAGCAATTGATCGGCGCCGATGACCGTGGCTTCTGGATGCCGGCGGGCAATGCGCGCCGCCTTGGCATCCGCCAGCAGAATGGCGGTATCCGCTGCCGAGACGCCTTCGGCCTGGGCACTTTCCTTGATGGCGGTCTCATCCACGGCGGCGGGCATGGTTTCAAAGGCCAGCCCGGCGCCTTCCAGCAAAGCCCGGCGGGACAGGCTTTGCGAGGCCAGGATCAACCTCACGCCTTGGGGCCGAGAATGGCGGCGGCAGGGTCCTCAGGGGCAAGGATATCGCTGTTGCCACGGCGCTGGTGCCACAGTTCCACCTGCTGCATCACTGTGGCGGCGGTCTCCTCGATGCTGCGGCGCGTCACGTCGATCACGGGCCAGCCATGCGCGGTACAAAGACGGCGCGCGGCCAGGATTTCCTGCTTCACCGCCTCTGGGTCGACATATTCATTTTCGCCCACGCGCACGCCACCTGCCCCGATGATCTTCAGCCGGTGGCGGCGGATATCGATCAGTGAAACCGGGTCAATCGTCAGGCCAACCACGGGGCAGGGCGGGTTTTCCAGCTCGGGCGGCAGGGGCGCACCCGGCACCAGGGGCACATTGGCGGCCTTCACGCCACGATTGGCAAGGTAGAAGCAGGTGGGCGTCTTGGAAGAGCGTGAGACCCCCACCAGGACAACATCCGCATTCATGATGCCGGCCGTGCCCTGCCCGTCATCATGGCTCAGCACATAATGCATGGCGTCAATCCGGCGAAAATAATCCGCATCCATGACGTGCTGGGCAGCGCGCTTCTCGGTGGCGCGCAGGCCGATTTCGGCCTGGAGCAGGTCCATCACGGAATCCAGCACCGAGAGGCAGGGAACTCCCAGGCGACCGCAGGTTTCCTCCAGCGTATGGCGCAGGCTGCGATCCACCAGGGTGAAGATCACCGGCCCGGGCTCCTGCTCGATCCCTTCGATCACGCGGTCGAGGTTCATGCGGCTGCGCACCAGGAACCAGCGATGCTGGACGACGCCCGCATTGTCGAAACGCGCGATCGCGGCGCGGGCGATGCTGTTCAGCGTCTCACCCGTGCTGTCGGAGACAAGGTGCAGGTTGGTGTTTCGAGCAGGCATGGGGCTGTGGATCAATCCGCTGGAACCTGGGCAAAACGGGGATGAAATGCCTCCAGGGAGGATACGCCGACTGACAGCGGGGACAAACCGAACATTTTCACCCCGGCTGTATGAATCCATGATGCATCTGCACCAGGACGGGGAAAGCCTGGCCAGGCCAGCAACAAGCCCGCCTCATGCCATTGTCAATCCCTGGAACAACCCTGTGGATGGTTTCGGGACAGGATGGCTCCCCATGATTCACACCCCCTACTACCAACCACCACCTCTTCTTCTTTTTCCTTTTTCCTGAGATGGTCCTGGCCA